>CAWFCJ010000001.1:0-11284 GCA_963814265.1 Sedimentisphaerales bacterium
TGATATTCACGGCGTCCCACAGCAGTTTTTTGCCGGGCACGCGGACGGCGACATTACCTAAGAGCACGGCCTCAGCAAGCGGGCCTGAATAATCAAAACCGGTAGTGGTCTTGCCTTGCCCAAGACAGGCATCCACCCATTGCCCGTAGTGATCGAGGTCTTGGAGCTTAGGACGCGGGTAGTTCTTGAATTTCTCCTCGGGCAGAAGCTGCGGCTCTGACCAATGAGGAAGAAGCATCGCCCCATCTTGCCCGATAATCAACGAGCCTGAGCCTGGTAAGTTACGCTCCTTCGGGATGGCAGCCAGTTCGCGCGGCGGCAGCTTGCCCCCATCGTACCAGGCGCCCGTAATAGTACCGCCGACAGTCAGCCTGGTGGCGGCAAATTCGTAGTGCACAACCTGCCAGGCGGGCCAATTTTGGTTATTATTCTGGGCAGCCTCAGCGTAGAGACTAATCGGAGGCCCCAGTTCCAGCGCGGTAAAGACGGGATCAAAGATGTGGCAGCCAAAATCGCCGAGCACGCCTGAGCCAAAATCCTGCCAGCACCTCCACTTGATTGGATGATAAATATCCGCCTTATAGGGCCGAAATGGAGCGACGCCGATCCATAAATCCCAATCAACGTGTGCAGGAACTGGGTCGCTGCCTTGGGGCCGTCCATTTAATGACCAGGGTGAAGAGCCTTGCCAGGAATGCCACTCTTTGACTTTGCCGATAGCGCCTTCCTGGAGCATCTGTACCGCCGCGATAGGCCGGATGCGAATGAATTTGAACGCCCATCTGGGTCACGACGCCGGCTTTGCGGGCAGCCAGCGTCAACTGTCTGGCCTCGCAGACCTCATGGGTTAAGGGCTTCTGGCAATACACGTGCTTACCCTTATCAATAGCAGATATGGCAATCGGCGCATGCATGTGGTCAGGCGTGGTCACATTGACCGAATCAATGTTCTTTTGTTCTTTATCCAGGAGTTCTCGCCAGTCACGGTACTTTCGGGCGTTGGGCAGCTTCTCAGCTGCCTGATTGAGATAATTTTCGTCGATATCGCAGATTGCCACGACGTCAACCTTTCCTGTGCTAAGAATTGACTGCAAATCTGAGCCACCCATCATACCGCCAACGCCGATAGCCGCGTGTTGCAGTCTGCTGCTGGGCGACCGAGCTATGCTCAACCTGGGCAGGATGATAGGCACAGCGATACTGCTGGCTACGGCTTGCCTAAGGAAACTGCGACGTGTGATTCGCCTGCGCATATTCTACTCCCATAAGCTCACCTTGCCCTGTTAGTTCTTCCGGCTGCGGGTTGGCACGCTGCCGAGACCAGTGAAGCCTTTTTTACTCCGCTCATTATACATTGCTGAGCCTGCTGAGTTTCATCGAGAAAAAAATTTTGCTGAAAAATCTATGCAGGGTATTGACTTTGGTGTTTAGGACTCTACATTCGTACATCTATCTGGGATAGGTGTCGAAGATTAGCCCCCGCACCCTTAGACGAGTTCAGGGCAGGCTCTGTGGCGGGGGCTGGCTCGGCCACAGGCCCGTCCTGAGCCGGGTCGAAGGATGCCGAGGGTAAACCCCCGCCTTCGCGGGGGTAAAGGCGACTGAGTAAGTGGAAGCATTGAAAGACGAAGCTGGAGACCCACATAAGCGCTGCCGGCCTAATCCGCGGGCCACAATGCGGATTGATCTGCTGGACTCGTCTCGGCGAAGCGAGCCGGAGCGGGACAGCGGCGCCACGATAGCAAGCATACCTTTACTCTGCCGCGTTAGTGAAGCTATCAGCCGGACTGCTGAGTGGCTGGGCTACCGCAGTAAGCAAGAGTTTAAGACCCCTACTATTGGTGTCTCCCCGTGTATGCGGGGGCCAGACACCACAACTCAAAACTGAAAACTTAAAACTAAAAAGTATGGAATTCCGCAATTTTACACTTTAACTTTTAAGTTTGGAGTTGCTAAGATGAAGACGGAAACGAACCATAAATCCGCCCAACGTATGGCGGATAAACCGCCCCAAAAGACCAAAAGCACCCTCGGATATGTCAGAACACTGGGGCCAGTTCCCAACCTGGAGGAGCACGTCCAACCCGATTGGTGGCGGTCCATTTTTAACGCGCTTTATCTTAAAACCGACGGCGACGTTGTAGACGACCCAGAGATTACCGTCAGAGAAGTTGACCTTTTCTCCGAGATGCTCGGCCTAACGCCGAACGATAAAGTTCTGGACTTGTGCTGTGGACAGGGACGCATCTGTCTTGAACTGGCGCGAAGGGGATTTACCGGCGTTGAAGGCCTCGACCGCTCTCGCTACTTGATTCAAAAAGCCAAGACCCAAAGTAAGAAAGAAGGTTTGAGCATTAAATTCAAAGAAGGGGACGCTCGAAAGCTGCCGTACCAGGCGGATACGTTCGATGTCGTAATGATTGCGGGCAACAGCTTCGGCTATTTCGAAACGCCACAGGATGATGTCAGAGTTTTGAAAGAAGTTCTGCGGGTGCTCAAGCCTTGGGGGAAACTCCTTATTGATGCGGCTGACGGCGAACATTTGCGCAGGCGTTTCCAGCCGAGGTCCTGGGAATGGGTCGACAAGAACTATTTTGTCTGCAGGGAGCGTTGTCTCTCGCTGGACAAAAATCGTTTGATCTCCCGAGAGGTTATCACTCACGTGCAAAAAGGGGTGGTTGCCGACCAATTCTACGCCGAGCGCCTTTATACGGGCCAGAACATGAAGGAGCTGTTGAGCAAGGCCGGTTTCAGCGACGTGACCCTTCAATGCGAGATGTCGCCCGACTCCCGTCGCAATCAGGACCTGGGAATGATGGAAAAGCGCATCATTGTGACGGCCAGTGTTAGAAAAGACTGGACGCCTATTAGAAGAAGAAAGCAGATGAACGGCGACCTTGTTGTTATTCTCGGCGATCCCACCAAGCCGGACGTCCTCAAGCCGTTGCGTATCTTTGATGATGATGATTTCTACACGATCGACCAACTAAAAGACGCGTTGCGGGAGCTGGACAGGTACAATATCACTTATCTGGACAACCACGACACCTTGTACAATGACCTATTGAAACTCAAGGGTAAGGTTGACCTGGCATTTAACCTCTGTGACGAAGGCTACTGTAATGATGCCCGAAAGGAGCTGCACATACCTTCTCTGCTGGAGGTGCTCGGCTTTCCATATACCGGCAGCGGGCCGCAGTGCCTGGCCTTCTGTTATGACAAGTCGCTCGTACGGGGTGTCGCCAAAGAGATACAAATACCCGTTCCTGAAGCAGTTTTCATTAAGCCACAGGATGATACTTTCGAGCTTCCGTTCGGATTCCCGGTCCTGGTAAAGCCAAACTTCGGCGATTCGAGCTTCGGCATAACGCAACGAAGCGTCGCCAACACCGCTGAAGAAGTCGTCAACGCCATCTCGGATATAAGAGAAAAGTTTGGCTATGAGAAACCAATCTTGGTTGAGGAGTTTCTCTCCGGCAGGGATTTTACCGTGGGAATCATCGGGAACCTTCCGGATGCCTACACGGTTCTGCCCATTATCGAAGAGGACTATTCATCGCTGCCCTCGGAGCTTCCGAGAATATGCGGCTATGAAGCCAAGTGGCTGCCTGATTCACCATATTGGAGCATAAAGTCGACCGCGGCTGATCTGCCTGACGATATGGAGAAGTTCGTTATTGAGTGCTGCTTAAAGCTTTTTGAGCGACTCGAATGCAGGGATTACTGTCGTTTTGACTGGCGTGTCAGCGCTAAGGGCGAACCTAAGATATTGGAGGTCAACCCCAATCCAGGCTGGTGCTGGGATGGCCACCTGGCAAAAATGGCCAAGGCTGCCGCCATGTCTTATCCGCAGATGCTCGGTGCCGTCCTGACGGCAGCCGAGGAGCGGCTGGGTGTTCAGCAGGCCCGCAACGGCCACACTAATGGCTATCTCCTATTTGAGGGCCTCACCTTGAAAAAAGCCACAGAGGCTACAGAGTCTATAGTGCCTAAAGTGAGCTAAAGTGAACTAAAAGTGTCTGAAGTCAGATTTTTAGGCACTTTAGGCACTTGCAATTTTAGTCACTGCTGCAAGGGACGGTAGGTCAATCCGGATACGTCAGATACTTCTTTCGGACCTCCAGAAATGATTTGAGTTCTGGCTGCCAGCTTTTTTTGAGTTCTTCGAGCGATGACTGGGCAGTAATGGCTTGGCGAACCGATGACGTCCCACATAGACGATCGAAGTGCTCCGCGTTCCATCGTAAGGCCTCAGGATACATCCTGAAAAGTTCATTGACGATCATAATGCCGCTGTAATATGGTTCCAGCAGTTCTCTATTGGTTATGACGACCTTAGCACCGGGACATTTCTGGCCTTGGTACTTCGAACTGGTGGGCGTGAAGTCGGTCGGCTCAAATCGCAATCCCGGCAGATTTAGCCGATTAAGCCGCCCGGCGAGGCTTTTTGAATCGATCCAGGGTGCGCCAAACTGTCCAAATGGCATTTCTGTGCCTCGGCCCTCAGAGACATTTGTGCCCTCCAGCAGACATAAGCCTGGATAAAGGGCAGCCGTTTGCAGGTCGGGAATATTCGGAGAAGGCTTGATGAATGTAAGGCCTGTCTGATCGTACCACATCCGGCGGCGCCAACCCTTCATAGGCACAACGGATAGGTCCGCCCTGGCTGCATTTTTCAGCCAACCTTGTTGGTTAAACATCGTTGCCAACTCTGCCACTGTCATGCCGTGTCTTACTGGAACGGGATGCATTCCCACAAAGCTGGCAAACTGCGGCTCAAGGATATTACCTTCAACTTTAAGGCCATTTATGGGATTTGGGCGGTCCAGAACAACAAAACGTTTGCCACATTCAGCCGCCGCCTCCATTGCTAAAGACATGGTAGAAATATAAGTATAAAAGCGAGCGCCTATATCCTGGATATTAAAGACAAAGACATCGATATTCTTCAACATTTCTGCGGTAGGCTTATTGGTTTTTCCATACAGACTGTAGATAGGCAGATTGTAGCGAGCATCTATCCGGCCTTCGACTGTCTTTCCAGCCTCCTCGTCACCTTCGATGCCGTGTTCCGGGCTAAAAAGTGCCGTGAGCCTTGTATTTTCGATGTTGCGGAATACATCTACTATGTATTGTCCGCCGCTACTGTAAGCGGTATGGTTGGTAATGATTCCAACGCGATTGGCGGCAAACAATTGATTATACTCGCCGATATTATCGAGGCCCGTCGTGACCGGCTTGCCTGTCAAGTGCGGTATGGCTATGGCGACTGCGAGTGTTAGTTCTGCAAGTCTCATCGGCTGTCCCTGCAGTCCGCCGGCGGCGGACGCCTTACGACATTTTCAATTGACAATTGCAAATTGACAATCGAAAATTCCAAAATGCTCAGAAAAAGAGCAAGCGGCATATTGATGCACATCACCTCGCTGCCATCGAAGTACGGCATCGGCGACTTTGGACCTGCCGCATACGAGTTTGCGGATTTTTTGAAGGATGCCGGCCAGAGCTTCTGGCAGATTCTGCCGCTGAACTACACAACAGCAAAAACCCGACTACTCGCCGTACAATTGTGCCTCTGCCTTCGCGGGCAACCCGCTACTAATAAGCCCGGACCTGCTGTATCGTGACGGCCTGCTTCGCGAAAACCAGATTAGGCCTGTGTCTGTTTTTCCACAGACGGCCGTAGACTACGCACGGGCATCTTCGTACAAATCCCGGTTGTTGAGTTTGGCGTTTGAGCGGTTCACCGCTCTTCGCGGCTCGGGTCACGGGTCACGGGCGACGGGTCACGACTTCGAAAAGTTTTGCGAGAATAATAAATTCTGGCTGGAGGATTTTGCGACCCTCATGGCGATAGCGCACCCCTCGTCGCTCGTCCCCCTGCTTCCGCAGAGGCAAGCCTGTCCCCGCGAAAGCGGGGATGGCTCGGGTCACGGAGCACCGGCGAAGGGGCACGATTTCGAGCGCGAATGCTTCCTTCAATATGTATTTTACAAGCAATACTTTGACTTAAAGAGTTATTGCCGACAACGGGGGATAAAGGTCATCGGAGATATACCTATTTACGTGGCTTATGATAGCGCGGATGTATGGGCGCATCCGGAGGTCTTTAAGTTGGATAGGGCCAAAAAGCCCAAATACGCAGCGGGCGTGCCGCCGGACTATTTCAGCAGGACCGGGCAGTTGTGGGGTAATCCGGTCTACAATTGGAAGTATTTAGAGGATACGGATTTCGCCTGGTGGATGGACCGCATAAGGCATAATCTGCGATTGTATGACCTTGTCCGGATAGATCACTTCCGTGGCCTTTGCGCGTACTGGCAGGTGCCGGCGGGCAGCAAAACTGCTATCGGCGGCAAGTGGGTGAAAACGCCTAAAGATAAGTTCTTCGCAGCGCTCTTTAGGCAAATCCCCTCTGCGCAGATTTTTGCCGAAGATTTGGGCCATATCACACCTGATGTCAGAGAGGTTATGGACAAGTACAACATCCCCGGCACGAGGGTCTTGCAGTTCGGTTTTGGCGGCGACCCGCCAAGCAATCCGCACCATCCTGCTAACATAATCGAGAACTGTCTGGTTTATACCGGCACCCACGACAACAATACCACCAGAGGTTGGTTCCGAAATGATGCTACGGACGGGCAGAAAAGCAGGTTCTCCGACTATTGTGGGCGAAAGGTCTCGGCAGAAAATGTGCATTGGGAAATGATACGTTTGGCTATGGCATCGCCGGCAAAAATAGCCATAATTCCGATGCAGGATGTTTTAGGATTGGGTGCAGAATCTCGTATGAATCATCCAGCCAAGTCAAAAGGCAATTGGTTGTGGCGGCTGCCCCGCAGCGCCTGTCCCGGCGAGCCGGCGTCGCCCGGCGAATGAGAAAAATGGTGGAACTCTATGGCCGAGATTGACTTTAGACATCGGTTAGCAGTTATGAGCATCATTGCTGTATGTGCTGTGCCGCTGTCGGCTGGTGTCTACAATCTGAAGGTTGTCACCGATGCATCGCCCGACTATCACGATATAGAAAGCCTAATCCACAGCATAACTGCAAAGTGGAACACGCCCGCCGAGAAATGCTGGGCGATGTTCTACTGGAACCACATCGCTCGCAGACAGACCAATCCTATGATAGTGCACGGCCTTGAGTGCGCCGACCCGATTCGGCAATTCAACGACTACGGCTATACGATGTGCAGTACCATCGCCGGGGTCAATTGCGCGATCTGGGACGCTATGGGATACCCGGTGAAGTTCTGGGATGTAACACTGCACACGGTGCCGGAGGTCAAATTTGACGGGCGGTGGCACATGTACGATAACAGCATGTCGGCACTATACACGCTTTGCGACGGAGTTACTATCGCCGGCGTCGAGGACATAGGCAAAGAAGGTGGTTGTGCCGTATCCGCAGGCCGAGTTGAGCCCGGCCACATCGCCAGATACCACTGTCTTACCGCCAACAGCCACAATGGCTTTCTTACAGGGGCGGACTGTGCACGCAGTCTGGACCAGGAATACCGTTGTTTCAACCCTAACGGCTTGAAGTACCGGTATTACTATTACAATTGGGACCGCGGACATCGTTACATCTTGAATTTACGCCCGAACGAGACCTACACCAGGCACTACCGAAGTCTCGGAAGCTCCGGCTCATACTATGTTCCCAGCCAGGGCAAGGACCCCGAAGCGGCCAATCCCCGCTACGGAATACGCGGCAACGGCGTCTGGACGTTCCGTCCTGTGCTGAGTGCCGATGGGTTGCGAACCGCTCATAGCATCTCCGATTGTATGGCTGTCGAGCCTTCCGGAGTGGTTCCGACAAAGGCTGGCAGCACCGGACAGGTTATCTTCAAGGTCCAGGCTGCAAATGTAATCGCCTCAATGTCCATTCAGGCCGCATTCCGAAGGACGATAGATGCCGACCTAAACACAATATCTATCAGCACGACAAACGGCCTGGTCTGGAAAGAGGTCTGGACTAATCCGAAGCTGGGAGAATCTGCTGTGAATTTGGAGCTGGTAGATGAAGTCAGTGGAGCGTACGAAGTCCTGGTTCGTGTGAGCCTGCTGGGTAAGGACGACCCCCGCGACAGTTGTCTGGAACGCATCGAATTCAAGACAATTACTATGCTCAACCGTAAGACTCAGCCGAAGTTGCTGCTGGGCAGAAACACGGTCTATGTCGGACTGGGCGACCAGACGGAAACCGTCGTATTCTGGCCGGACCTGCAAAGTGAGAACTACAAGCCCTATGTTATTGAGCAGAAGAACATCGTTTCGCGGGCCGAGCATCCCGGCTATCAGGGAGTTATGCACGCAGTTAGAGCCAACGAGGATGCGTACGTCGTGTTCAAAATGGATACGCCGGGCGACATCACTCGCGTCAACTACGGCGGTAGGTTCTATAATCGGGCACCCCGCTCACACATCGACCTGCTGCACTCTTTCGACGGCGGAAAAACGTGGACTAAAAGCTGGTCATTGACCGAAACTTCGCCGCCGTGGGATGTGATTCACTACGAAAGCATCGAGGATATCCCTGCCGGCTGCAGGTCTATACTATTTAAGTACTTGCTGAACGGTTCTGCGGCCGGCACAGATGCCTGCAGCATCTACGCCGTGCGAATGGAGGCTAATTACACGCCGGAGGATACGACATTTACGCCCGTTGAGGTCGCCTTCAACTGGAGCGAGGTACAACAGGATTATTCTCTGGTCGAGCGAACGCACACGCAATTGGTTACAAGTCTGCCTTTGAAGTACTCGATCAATATTGGCGGCTGCGACCACCCACAGATGAACTGGCTGAGGGTAAATCTGGCAGGGGCAGTGAGCGGTGTGAAGTCCGGCTACTCTGACAGCGCCGATGTGGAGGGCGAAAAATACGTTGGTCGCTGGGTCTCGTACGGCAGGAATCTGGCTGAAGGCAAGAAATACACGGTCTCGGTGCCGTCCAGGACCAATTGGGAGGCCGGCGATCCGAACGGTACGAAGCTGACCGACGGCGTAATGGGACCGCCATACGCCGGCGGAATTGGCCCGATGTACGCCTTGTGCTGGCAAAAGGGCGATGAGCCTGTAATCGACCTGGACCTGGACCTGGACCTGGGCCGGCCGGAGTTGTGCGGCGCTTCAGAATCCATCTTAGCGCAGGCTGGCCTTGGTGGGATGCAATGAAAGGACAGGTCCGGGACAAGGTTGAAGTGCTGACCTCTATCGACGGCAGTAGCTTCGCCAGTCAACGTTTTTTCAGCCTGAATTTGAGATCCAAAGACATCCCCATCAACCACATGATGCCCGACGATGAAACTGCAACCGGGTTTACTTACGACCTTGTTTCTGCGATGCCGGTGCGAGCCCGCTACGTCCGACTCCGGATTACGCCCGAACGCATCATCACCGTAAGCGAGGTGCAGGTGCTTGATTTCATCCGATACAAGCCTTTTGATCTGCGCATTGCACTACCCGATGAAGGTAAGTAATTCAGCCCGTAAAATATAGGCGTAATTTTAGATTTCGCTACTGCTGGTCAATCTGCGTGGGGCGCATCCGTTCGCCGACTTTCTTGAAATGGGACAGGGCACTTTCCCGGCTGTCGAAGTCATGGTCGGTAAATAAAAGGGTAGTCTGCCCGATCAAGATTTGGTCCGCCTCAGCAAGAACCGTCTGCTGGCTGATTCTCCTGCCGTTGATAAAGACCCCATGTTTGCTCTTCATATCCAGCGCGTAATACCGGCCTGTTTCTTTATCAAAGCGGATCTGCATGTGCTTACGCGGAACCATGTCGTCTAATACCTGGATCAGAAGCGCCTCGTCTCGGCCAATCACATTTGTCCGATGGCCAAGCGGATAATAGTCGCCCTTCTGTTCTCCAGACGTTATTATTATGGAAGCCATTTCAGTGCCTCAGTTAGACCTCTCTAATGTCCGAGCTTGTGGTCCGACGGTTTCACACCTTTCTTGTGGCCACCGAACCCGATGGGACTGGGATTATACTGACCAACCAGAGTAACCGTGCTCTTAGCCGGAATCTTATCTTCCATACCCATGCACCAGTAGCAGGCATTTACAAGAAGGCGGCGAAAGCCTTCGTTGGCTAAATCCCCTGCGTGCCCCATAGTCGTAGCGAAAACTCGTGCAGTTTTGCCTTGTTCGGCTGTGTAGGTCTTGGTCCAGACTACGGGCACCAGTTTTTTATCCGGATTGGGTTCATCCTGTGGATTCATGCCCTTGAGCACCTGTCCCATGATTAGGGGCTTACTGTCCCCGCTTAGCGTTGTTATGGCATAGACATCGGAAGGCCCCCAGATATCCTGGACGCCTTTGACAATCGGATGGTTCTCCATACCTTTGGCGATGAGCCCACGTGTACTTTCCTTTTGGTGCTGCCCATAGTGGTTGATCCACGTCTCACCCAAAACCTGGCGTCCGTAGCCGCCGCTAAAGTCCTTATTGTCAAAACTATATCTGGCATAGGGACTGTCTTTGTGCTTGCGGTAATAGAATGGGTGCGTCGATGTTCGCAGTCCCAAGATAGGCTTACCTGAATTGGTGTAATCAATAATATATTTCATCTGCTCATCGGGCAGCTCACGGAAGCGAAGAAAGAGCACCATCAGGTCCGCGGTTTTGAGAGCTTCCAGACCGGGGATGTTGTCGATCGTAACAGGGTCGATTTCGCCCGTTTCTTTGTTGATGGCAAAAAGCACCGTGCACTTGAAGCCGTGGTGGACAGCCAAAATCTTAGCCAACTGGGGCATAGATTCTTCCGAGCGGTACTCCTCATCGCCGGTGACAAAAACAATGTGCTTACCCTCGGCCCGGACCGTTGCCGCCCTGGAATACAACCCAGGGATCGTCGGCCTTGGCCGCGCTGCACAGTAGACAGCTCAGCCCCACAAACACAAGTGCCCAAAGCTCGATTGCATGTTTCATTCTGTTCATGGTTGCCTCCTTTGTTTTATATACGTCATCATTTCGTTGATGCGCCATTCGATCGATGAGAGTATCCAGAACTTGAAATGATTTATGCGCATCATGCAATGTATCAGATAAATGATTTTGAGCGATAGTGCCACCAGTGCCACCTCAATCATCAAAAGTCGCCATTTCTCCCCGCTGAATACAGATACGGCGACGGAGGCAGCCACGACTATTATAAATATGGCGTTGGCGAGTTTGGTGCGAAATTTGGGCACGCCTCCAATCTTGCCTACTATCGCCCTGACCCTTTCTTTTTCCTGCTGAAAATGCTCCAACTGTCTTTTGAGGTCATCAATCT
>CAWFCJ010000002.1:0-44104 GCA_963814265.1 Sedimentisphaerales bacterium
TGAGGCCAGTGGTGGCGCTGGCCGCCGTCGTTGCCCGAGACCGGTCCAGCACGCATCGCGGCCAAACCTCGCAGGGGTCGTGGACCAGTATCGTGTTATGCGCAATAGTCCGCAGGTGATAGTTGACATCGTGACTTGAACCGAACGAGTCGTAGTGGCCGCCGTCGCCGGCAAGCTCCTCGTATTTGTAAATCAGAAAATGTCCCACATCCAGATGCTGGTGCGCGGTGAAGCGATCTCCGCACTTGAAGAAGAAGTGCGTGGCATCTTCGTCCCAGGAACTGCGGGCGTAGACATAGCCGGGCCCTGGGCTGATGTGCGAGAGCCTGAAGTTTTTTGGATCGCCTTTTTCGACGGTAGTATCTCGCCAGAGAAAATCCTTGTATGCGTAGACGCCGACGCTTGATCGCGGCGTGGTCTCATTGAAGGCGTGCACAACCTGATGGTTCGGGTCTTGGCGGAAGTAATTCACCAGAATTCTTCTGGCCGCCAGCGCCTTATCGCGGTCTCCGCCGAAGACCCGGCCTCCGCTGTCGCCTATTGGGATAGGCCGACGCGAGTTGTATATTCCGATGCCGGGGTATGCTTCGAACATGCTCGCGACGGCCCGATTCTGGAAGAACTTTGGCGCCATCGCGTAATAGTCGATACCTTCGCATCGGCGAGCAACCTCACAGAAGAAAAGCCATTCATACAGCCAATAGTTTATGTAATAGCCTTCGGCCCACCCTCCGCCGTCGCCGGCCATATCCAGTGCCGGCGCGGCGCGAGTACGCCACTCACGATGCAGAGCTTCCAGAATCTCTGGAGCACGGGGATTCTCATAATAGGTTGCGTAACAAGCCAATCCGATGCCCCAGTTCTTGTAACCGTACCAGCCGTTATGAAAAACATGGGTTTCAGAGTCGATGTTGGCGTCCACAGTCTTATTCATATACTCGTGGAACTTGGCGCGTTCTTGGTCGGTCCAATATTCATGGCACAAATCGTACGCGATGGCGCAGAGGGCAAGGTCGTGCGCAAAAGGGACGTGACCCTTTCGGATAGGACCGTTTATGTACTTCATAGCCATCTGCACCGCTTGTTTGCCAAGCTGCTTATCTTGGTCTATGGCACAGACCAACGCTATCGAGATAATTTTCGAGTGATCGTCCGCATCGAGCTGCCGTGCAACCTGGACCACGCGTTTGTAAGTCTCCCCCCGCGAAAGCGGGGGCAGTTTCTGCAAGTCTTGGCGGAAGCCCAGAATCCGGGGATGCTCTTTAGGGACGGGATGTATTGTGCTCGGGGCGATGGACTCAGCGGCGTTCGGCCCCCAAAGCAGCACGGCCACTGAGAATATCGAATATCGAACAAGGAACTTCAAAGTTCCCCTGCTTTCGCAGGGGTAAACTTGTCCCCGCAAGAGCGGGGATTCATAATTCAATATTCGATACTCCTTCGGGGGCATGGTCTTCTGTTCATTTTTGCTTTCCAAACCTGACACTGCGAATGTCCTCTTCCAGGCCGGTACGAACCGTCAGCGGTTTATACAACTCCGGTCGACGTGTCTTAATCCATCTGACGCCCGTGCAATTGTCGCGCAGTGACGCATCCAGGTCGGCAATAACCATGTCATCATCTGCCTTGCATGTCTCGGTTATGACTCGGCCATAAGGGTCCAGAATCATCGCGTTACCGGTTCTGATCTCGTTGTCATCGATGCCAACGCCGTTGCTGAAGATTAAGAACAACCCATTGTCGTGAGCGCGGGCGGGCAGCCAGGTCATAAGCCACTCTCGGCCCTTTGGTCCTCTAAATTCAGCCTCTATGGCGGCAGGGTTTTCTTTTCGATTGTCCCACAGCGCTCTTTCAATCGGTCCCATGCAGCAAGGACTGGGCGTTTTGCATCCGCCGGTTTGATGGGCGCAAGCAGAATCTCCGCTCCTTTCAGCGCCGTGATACGAACATTCTCACCAATGTTGTTATCATAACAGGTTAGCACGCCCACGCGGCAGCCCAGAGGCGTGTCAAACACCGTAAACTCGGATCCAGACGACAGATGCTCGCTAACAAAACAGTGTATCTTACGGTGCCGTTGAAATCCTCCGTCCGGCATCGCGATGACGTATGTGTTGAACATTATCTTATCGGCGGTGGTTTCCACCAGTCCTGCTGCGACCGTCATATTATATTGCCGGGCAAACTCATAAGAGCTTGTGACGAAGGTCCCTCAGGAACTGGCTCGGCCAGAGTCTCTAACTCGCCGCGTGAGAGCTTTCGGAGAAACCAATAGCCGGTGATGCAACATTCCGCAAAAGCGATCAATTCAACGTTTTGCCTGGCAGCGCGCCCTGCAAAATGACTGATTTTGGCTAAGTTAGCCTTCTTGTCGCCGGCCACATGCTCAAATTGAACAGAAGCAACACGGATATTTCTCATAGACTTATCGGTGGGCTAAAGCCCACCCTACCTAATATCCTTGATTTTTTCGCCCTCTGGACTATCCTCGTTGGCTCCATACCCGGCGCAGCAGGTCAACGACTTCGTAATGCCCTGCTCCTACAGCCAGTGACAAGGGTTTTTTGCCGAGCTTATCCGGTTGCTGGACATCAGCGCCTTTAGCGATTAGGGACTCGACCACTTCCTTGTGCCCCTGCATCGCCGCCCAGTGCAAGGGCGTTCGACCGTATTTGTCCTTTGCGTGGGCGTCGGCGCCCTTAGAAAGCAGGAGCTCAGCCATATCCTTGTGTCCGTAGCAGGCCGCGGAATGAAGAGCCGTCTTGCCGGTTCTGTCTTCTGCGCCGATATCGGCGCCTTTGCCAAGAAGAATTTCGGCAAGGTCTCGGCAGTCCGCACGGGCGGCGAAGTGCAAAGGGCTGTTGCCGTAATTATCTTTGGCGTTTACATCGGCGCCGCTGCGAACAAGTAGTTCAGCCACATCCTTGCGGCCTCTGGCCGCCGCCCAATGCAAGGGCGTTTGGCCATCCTGGTTTTTTGCGTTAACAGCGCCGCCTTGGGCAAGTTGCAATTTGACTTGCCGCATGTCGCCGTCAGCCGCAGCCTCGTGTAGCGATTTTGCCGGTCTTTTCGCGCAGCCCACACAAATGCACGTTAATATCAGAACCAGCAGCCACAGTTTGCTTCGGGTCATTTTGTTCGGCTCCCAAGAATCTCGAATTGTCCCGATTTGCAGTTAGGCACTATTCCAACAATTAAAGCCGCCGCCTGTGATACGTCAAGGGGCTGCCGGACAATTGGTGCGGCATAGCACGTCCTAAAAAAATTGCTTGTATTTCAGGTTATTCTTGCTATAATAAATTAGTTAGGTCTGTTCTCCGCAGGACGCCTTCCGGCGGAGGAAACTTCACCGACCTTGTCGTCGGGTAATAAGATAATCTGAAATGGAGGAGGCTAGCCATGAGAAATATCAAGTATTTTGTTGTCGCGCTGACAATTCTGTTAGCGTGGATGATGCCCGGATGGAGTGCAGATACTCAGACATCCGGCACACAGCAGGTCTCGGAAACCCACAAAGATGTAGTTGGGCTGCTGCTTGCTGAGGGAGCGGATGTGGGTGCTAAGAACAACTACGGCAGGACACCGCTGCACGTAGCGGCTATGGAGGGCGGCAGGAATATCGTGGAGATGCTTATCACTAAAGGAGCCCAAGTGGACGCGAACGACAACGATGGCTGGACCGCGCTGCATTACGCCGCTGCTGCGGGCCATCGTGACGTAGTCGAGCTTCTGCTTGACAGAGGCTCTAACGTCAGTGTGGTTGACAAGGACGGCATAAGCGCCCTGCATATCTCGGCAATGAGAGGCCAGACCGCTGTTGCAGACGCACTTATAGGTAGAGGAGCGAACATAAACGCCAAGGATAACCAGGGCTGGACGGCCGTACATTGTGCAGCGTCGCAGGGCCGGCAGGAAACGGCAGCTCTTTTGTTGGCTAAAGGAGCCGAGCTTGGCGAGAAAAACAGCGAAGGCAGAACAGCATTGCATCTGGCGGCCATTGGCAACCACAAAGACGTAGCCAGTTCTCTGCTTGCTAAAGGAGCACGCGTAGACGCGAACGACAACAAGGGCTGGACTGCCCTGCATTGCGCAGCTTTTGCCGGCAATTCCGACATTGTCGAACTTCTGCTTGGGCACGGAGCCGACTTCAATATACAAGATAGCGACGGCGAAACGCCCATGCACAAAGCGGCTGCCAGAGGCCACGAACAGGTTGCCCGTCTATTGATTGGCAAGGGCGCCCAGGTTGATGCCAGAGGCAAACACGGGCAGACGCCCTTGTACGTAGCCTCCATCTACGGGTACAAGGATGTCGCAGCGGTGTTGATCGCCGCTGGAGCTAACGTGAACGCCAAAGAGGACGGCGGCGAAACGGCCCTGCACAAAGCGGCAGGTATGGGACACGCAGATGTGGTAGATTTGCTTGTCGCTAAGGGAACCGACATAAATGTCCAGGATCTCAGCGGACAGACTGCCCTGCATATAGCTGCACTGGCCGGCCAGGTGCCGGTCGTAGATTTGCTAATTAATAAGGGAGCCAACGTCAACGCCAAAGACAACAATGGCCAGAGTGCTTTGCACAGGGCAACGCTGGCAACCCGAGGCCAGGTCGTAGAGCTATTAATTGCCAAAGCGGCGGAAGTCAACGCCAAAGACAGTTTCGGCCAGACGGTTCTTCACATCGCCTGTCTTAACGGCCACAAGGATTTGGTGGAGCAGTTGATGTCTAAGGGGGCGACTGTGGGCGAGAAAAATGGCTACGGCCAGACGGCGCTACACCTGGCGGCCCTGAAGGGACGCAAGGATGTTGCAGAGCTACTGATTACCAGAGGAGCGGCGGTAGACGTGAAAGACAACGGAGGCTGGACTGCCCTACACTGTGCGGCTCTCGGAGGTCACCGGGATTTAGTCGCACTTCTAATTGATAAAGGCTCCGATGTGAACGCCCCCGAAAGTAGCGGTGAAACCCCGTTACACTGGGCGGCTGGTATGGGCCACAAGGATGTGGTCAGTCTACTGATTGCCAAAGGCGCCAACGTCAACGCTAAGAATATTAGCGGCCAGACGCCCCTTCACTGGGCCGGCCAAATGGGTCCCGCTGAAATGACCAGTCTGGCTAGTAAACACGGCCTTGCCAATTGACAATTGCGAATTGAAAGTGGACAATTCTTACCGCCGACCTGCCTGCCGCCAGGCAGGGTTCGCAGAGACCGCAGGGAAGATCGTGTTTATGAAGGATGAATTGGCGCGGGCATATTGGCCGCTAGCTTTTGTTCTGATGTCAGCCAACCTGTTGTGGGCCGAGAACTGGCCTGGCTTTCGAGGGCCAACGCGACAAGGCATATCCCAGGAAAAGGATGTCCCAACCGAATGGAGCCGCTCAGCGAACATCCTCTGGAGGACGCCGGTGCCGGGCAACGGTTGGTCGTCGCCCATTGTGTCTGGCGATCGTTTGTTTGTGACCACAGCGAGCCAGGAAGGTGTCTCTTTTCGGCTGGTGTGCCTTGATCGGCGGACGGGAAAGATCCTCTGGAACAAGGAGGTTCTCCAGCAAGAGCCTGGGCACAAATCGCCGCAGAATTCTTATGCCTCATCCACGCCAGTAACCGATGGGCAGCGCATTTATGTGCTGGCATTTGACGGCAGTTTTGCGGCGGTTTCGATGGAAGGGGGCGTGGTCTGGACCAATCGTGATTTCCACTTCTACAGTGAACACGGGCTGGCAGTTTCGCTGATTCTATACCAGGAGCTGCTAATAGCCCCGTTTGATGGCAGCAGTTCCGGCCCGGATAAAGCCCTCGGCTGGCAAAAACCGTGGGACCAGGCCGTCATAATTGCCCTTGATAAAAAGACGGGCAAGGTCCGCTGGAAGGCTTGTCGCGGCAGCTCTCGTATCGCTCACATCACACCGCAGATTCTCAGCCAAGACGGTCAGGACCAGCTTGTCAGCTCCGCAGGTGACGTTGTTCAGGGATTCGACCTCAAAACCGGGGAAAAGTTGTGGACGGTCACAAGCACCGGCGAAGGCGTCGTACCTTCAATTGTCATCGGCGACGGGCTAATCTTCACAACATCTGGGTTTGGCCGGCCTACAATCCGTGCCATTCGTACCGGCGGCAAAGGCGATGTCACACAGAGCCATATTGCGTGGGAATCTGGCGATGATGTTCCGATGGTCCCCTCGATGCTTTACGTTAAGCCCTATCTTTTCTTGATCACGGAGGGCGGCGTCGCCAAGTGCCTGGTCGCGGCGACAGGCGAGGTCTTCTGGAGAAATCGCCTGGAGGGAAGGTACTCCGCCTCGCCGATATGTGCCGATGGGAAAATCTACTTTCTGTCGGAACAGGGCAGGACCACCATTGTCGAGGCGGGACGTGAGTTCAAGGTTGTCGCCCAGAATGAGCTTCAAGAAAAGTGCTGCGCGAGTCCTGCCATTTCGCAGAAGCATATATTTATCCGGTCAGAGGACGCCCTCTACTGCATAGGAAACAGAATAGATGAATAGCCGGCAGCGAGTCCTGGCCGCACTGAACCATCAGCAGCCCGACAAAGTGCCTTATGACATCCGGTTCACGCAAAAGGCACACGCTAAAATGGCCAAGTACTACGGCGACCCGGACTTCGACTCGAAGCTGGGAAATTGTTTCACCTGGTTCCGACCTTACCCGCGCAACGTGCGCTATCGTGTGGTTGGCACTGATATCTGGCAGGACGAGTTCGGCGTGTGGTGGAACCGCGCTATCGACAAAGACATCGGCGTTCCGTGCAATCAACTCGTAACGCCGCAAAATATCAATGAGTTTGCATGGCCGAACCCCAGTGATCCGACGCGGTACGATTTCATTAAGGAGGCTATCAAAAAAACCCGAGACAGCGTTACTTTGGTGAGCCTGGGTTTTGCGCTTTTTGAGCGGGCCTGGACCCTGGTCGGAATGGAAAACCTGTTAATGTACATGCTGACCGAGCCGCATTTCGTCAATCTTTTGCTTGATAAGATTCTTGAATATAACCTCGGTATTATCGAGCATTCCTGTTCGCTGGATATCGACATATTTCGTTTCGGAGATGACTGGGGACATCAGCGGGGAGTGATCATGGGCATTGATTTGTGGCGGCAGTTCATTAAGCCCAGGATCAAAGAGATGTATCGCTTGGTAAAATCAAAGGGCAAATATGTAATGATTCACTGTTGCGGCAAAGTCGATGAACTCTTTCCGGATCTGATCGAATGTGGGCTGGATATTTTCAATCCCTTCCAGCCGGAAGTCATGGATGTGTTTGAAATGAAGAATCGCTACGGAGACCGGCTTTGTTTCTACGGCGGAATCAGCACACAGCGAACGCTGCCCTATGGAACGGTCGCTGAGGTTAAAGACGAGGTCGACCGTCTTATCGATGTCGTGGGCGAAAATGGCGGATACATCGCATCGCCCGCGCACGATATTCCTGCCGATGCCAAGCCGGAAAACATCGCTGCAATGATCGAGGTTCTACACAGATAGAAATTGCTGCGCCCTTATTCATCGCGCCAGCCTACTACGACAAAGCGCACAGTACCCTCCGTCATCAGTGCCTCGTCATAGTAAAATGTGGGGTTCTGTCCGTTTCCCTTCTTTCGTAGTTTCACGTCCCACCCCACGAGTGCACCGTATACGTCTGCGCTGCCTTTGAATTCCAACTTTGTGTATGGAGCATAAATCGCCCCATAGAAATCGTTCTCATTGGTCTCGATCTTTATCTTACTGCAAGTATCGGTCCCAAATATCGTAAGTTTTGTCGCATCCTCGGTTTGGTTGACAAGCCCTCCCATCCCTAAGCCCTCTTCTTCGCCATGGTCGTCCTTTTTCACGTCGATCTTGCCGTCAACATAAAGTGTCAGAGAAGAATCCTCCGGTATGATTAGCTTAGCACCCTCTTCAATTTTGAATTCGTGCTCAACATAAATTGTACAGTCGCCCTTGATCTCTTGGGTCTTATCCTTT
Organism: Sedimentisphaerales bacterium; assembly: GCA_963814265.1. Lineage (GTDB taxonomy): Bacteria > Planctomycetota > Phycisphaerae > Sedimentisphaerales > Anaerobacaceae > JAFNGF01. The sequence continues at coordinate 7,983 of CAWFCJ010000002.1, forward strand.
GGTATTTTGAGGTCTGTATATTTGACGGTTCCGCTTATCGGCTTACCGGCTTTGTACGCGTATTTCTGCGCTGCCCGGTTATCTAAGCCCTGCGGCACGGTCACAGGCAAAAGCGTGAGCTGCTCCGGCGCGGCATATTCCTTACCCGTTACCACAACACCCGGATCTTTTTTGATAACTTTGTCAGGTCTGCCCCCCGGGCCAATAACTATATCCCCATCGATAACTATGTTCTTTTTGAGTCTGACGGGTTCCTTGTGGCTACTGTTGGTTCGCAGCAGAGAGCTGCCGGTAGAGGCTATTTGGGGATTCGAGCTATAACCATCCACGTTATAACCATCTATTTCCAGCTTGCCACCCTTATCTGGGGGCTTGTGAAGGTTGGGTATGTCCTTAGGATGCTTCGGGTGTGCATAACCGGTTGCAAACATCGCCTAGTCAAAATACCCCTGCCTTTTTACAATCGCAGAGACCATCTTGTGTGTTCTACCGCAAGAGCCGGTTGAGACTATTCTATATTCCGAATCTTTTACAACCTCGTCCACTTCATAGGCATAATTGGCGCTTGTGTTTAGCAAATTGCCGTTGCCTGAGGAAGGTAGATTCTTCAATTTCTCGGATTCGACATCAAGACTGTTATTCATGTCAAATAGGGCCTTTGTGAGCCCGGAATCGGCAGCAGCCCGTGCGGATAGTGCTTCTACGGTGCGTATAGCCTTCAGTTGGGCCGTAAAACCCAATCTCAGAAAGCCAAAGCCAACCAAAAGCAAGACCACAAGCATTACTGTGGTAACCGGTAGCGTAAAACCTCTTCTGTATCTTCTCGATCGTTTCGCGGTGGTTTCCATCTTTCTTGCTCCCAACATCCGACAGAACGCTTGATATTTGCGGCACATTGGCCGGGTTATCCACGGCATTAGTTGTGTCTGACAGCCCCTGACATTACCGTAAGCCTCTGGGAACCGTTGTCCAGCTCCAACGTTAATCTCACGCAACTGCCGAGTGCAGAAAAGTGCGCGTCTTTCACGTCGTGTGCCAGACAGACGGTATGGGGATCACCTTGTGCGTGCCCCTTTGCATCCAATTCTCCATAATCGACCATGAACCTTTCTGTGCGTGCCAGGTAGAAACGGGCATAACTATCAAGCTGAGTAGGGGTGTCAGGATTCCCAGCGTAGTGAACCTCAATCTCATCGTCGTGAAGATGTTCCCAACTTATGGTTGACCTCCGAACCACCCTATCGAAGGTTCCAATGGCTACGTCAGCATCGGCTACCAGGCTGCCAAGAGTACGGTCGTACGCCCTGTTCCAACCTCTCTGGCTGTCTGCCAATACGGCCCCTATGCCAAGTATCACGATAAACGCGACTGACATAGCAACACATAACTCGATTAGGGTAAATCCTCGCTGATTCCCAACTGTCCTCGGTCTCATAGGCATTCGCCGCTTATTAGTTCCTTTGGTAGAATCAATATGAGTTCTGCAAAATTGCAGGTTAGGCATATATTATTTAAGGAAATCCGGTTTTGATTTTCTTAAATAATCGCCTAACTATTTGTCAGAGAACAGCTTACTGTTTGACAAGGAAAAAACAAAAACCGTTTTTTCCTGTCAAAGTATGCCTAACCTGCAATTTTGCAGAAACCTTAGAATCAATCGTTCCCATACATAGACAAGTTGATGGATTGATAAGGTGCCGAATCATCCCATAATTCGTAGTCGTCCATCCATGCAACGCGGACATTCAGTAATCTCGGCCTACCCGATTCATCTTTATACGACAAAGTCACATAGTAATTCACGCTATCAATCACAAATCTATAATTTGGATTACAGCTTGCGTCCAGCGCACTAAACCCATCAGCGACAGGAGGCCCGGGAGCATTAAAGTAGGTTCTTATTCCTCATCCGAAATCCACAGGTTCGACTTCATTGGGGTTATAGTCATTGGGATCACTGGGATCGTAGTCAGAGTTGCCATGACCTCTACGATTGTGACACCGGCGATAGATGCCGAAGCTCGGGGCCGGTTATTTTCTTGCGGATATGTTTTTCTTTTCGTGGTTTTCACCTGTCTCCTCTGCAATTTCACGCCCCGACTTCTGAGTTTCCTTGCTATAAACAAATGGTCGTGCTTTCACTCGTTGAGGGGATAATGGAAAACCATGAAATGTCTGGATAGATTTACGCACCCCCACGACTGGCATGTTTCGTGGCTATTTACTCTGTCTTTGCTGCGCACGGAGTTTCGGCACGTTCAGACGAAATCAGAGGTTCGTCAGGACCGGACGCCCAACTGTCCGCTTCATAATTCACCAACAACTCCTCCAGGTCGTAGACATCAGGTCCCACGTAAAGCCGGGAAGACCGTACTTGGTCTGTCCTAACGGCACCAATAACCGTATCCTGGCAGCGAAAGGCCTTGCCTTCAACGGAAAGCCAGGCGCACTTAACACTACAGTTTCCTTGACGTACCGGACAGATAAGAGGACTGCCTTTTTCATCCGTCAGGAAGCCTTGCTTTGTCAGCTTGACCGCCTTACACCTTCTGGTCATAATGTCTGCCTCCCTTCTCATGCTGAGCGTTAACGTTGCTGACTCCTTTTACGTGAAACAAGAGGCTGATAGGCCAAGCGCGCTCAAGCCTTTATCTAAAATATAACGAAATAATCACGATTTACAAATGGCAGCTAGTGATTTTGTGAATGCGTGCCCCTTTGCAAGGCTGGCCATGAAGTTGGCTCATCGACCACCTTCTGATGCCGTGCCAACGCTGCACAATTACTGCTGACCGTGGTTCACAACGTTGATCAACGGTACCCTTGAAACATGCGGCTCTCAGAAAAAAATGGAAATAGATGCAACTTCATTACCGGTTGGTCCTAAAAGGATTTGGTTCTGGCCTGCCTATCTGGTTTGTCCAAAAAATCAGGTGAATTCCCAGATGACGTAGCTGAGAAACTCTTGACTTTTGTCATCTGACCTGAAAGTATGTGCACAGTATTCGGGAGGTCAAAGTCGTAGTGGGGGTATAAGTTTTCCTCTGTCGAATTAACCAACCGGTTGTTTACTCGGTGGTATAGTTCCAAAACGATGGGTGTGTTCCGCGAGCGGTCGCTTTGCACAGTACGAAGCAACGTCAAGCGGATCTAACCCAAACCCAGAGTCGGGAAAGATCAATCGCTATCTGTGGGCGGTCCACAGCAAAGGTGGAATTGGTGGACAATATTTGGGGGAAGAAGAAGATGAAAAGAGTAAAGGTAGCAACGATTATCTGTGTAATGGCTGTCCTTGGTGGTTTGGTGACTTTGGCCAAAGCTACGCCGGTCGATTGACGGTCGCTTCAACCCGAGCGAGGGCTACACAGAGGGTTACTATGTTAACCTCACGGTTGACGGTGTAGGCAAAATTCCGGACCAAGGCCAGTTGTGGTACTACCAGGATGGCACAACCAAAGACCTGTATGTCGCATTTTTCCAGCCCCTAACGCTCGTGGACAATACCTACGGCAAGAATTCCATCGGCTGGGGAAGTGCAGCTCCAAGCGGCAAGAGCCATAAATTCGACGACCTGGTGGGTTCGGACAAGGCTCAGTTTACGATTACCGACGGCAGCGGTAAGGTGGTGTTGGACTTTATGCTGGATTACATAACAGCGTCTAAGCAAGCCCCAAGCGGGTACGCATCACTGGGCGTTACAGGAGGCGAGGGCAAAGTGATCAGCGGTTCCGCGGGCAGCCTCATAGACTGGGGCACAAGTCTCGACTACAATTTCAATACTCTGGGTCACGTATTGACCCAAGACTCACCTGCCACAGACGCGGCTTACACCCCAAATCCCAAGTTCCCAGGCTGGGTATTTGAGGTGACCTACGAGTTTCAGGTCAAGGGCAGCGTGTTTGGCAACAAAGGCTTTGGCAGTCTGGCTATTCCGCTTATACACGATTCGCCCAACAAGATTGGCAAGAACCTTGTCTGGGATGAAATCGATGGGAAGGTTCCTGAGCCGGCTACTATATGCATGCTTGGCCTTGGCGGGTTGGCTTTCCTTTCAAGGCGAAGAACAGCCTAAGCTATCAAAGCATAGAGTGGTAAAAGGCTGCGAGCATTTTGCTCGCAGCCTTTTACCACATCCGGAAACTGAAACTGCGGAAAATGTATGAGTGAAAACGGAGGAGCTAAAATGTCGATTGCAAATTTTTCTGGCGATGTCCTTTTCGTCACCTTGCCCAAAAGACCCCATTTGAGCAACGAGCTTGAAAACGTGAATGAAATGGCTAGTGACGCCTGCGACCGCGATGTAATTATTGATTTCTCCGGAGTTGAGATACTGACTTCGGCGAGCATCTGTAATCTTACGCTATTGGAAAAGTTTCTAAGTGCACGCAGGCATCAGCTTGTCTTATGCAGCGTTCCCATTCGAATTATGTGTATGTTTATTCGGCTGGGTTTTGAGACATTGTTCAAATTTGCTGACGACAAATCCTCTGCGTTGATAACTCTGCGTGGCGGCAATGTGCCAGACGAAACTGATGTTACTTGCTGAGACGAAGCCTAATCATTCTCCGACCTGTGCAGGGTAGAGGAGATACTTCTTCCTAACGGCAGCCTAGTCGGCTGTGCGATGTTGCGCGGAGTGACATCCTTTTGTTAGTTATTTTTCTTGCCTTGTGAATCCTTTCTGTGTACCTTTAATTCCTGAGCCGTGAAATTGTGTGCAAGGTGGTCAAAAAATTGACGTTGGACACATATTATTTGGTCTCGGCTCGTCCGGGGTTAAGGGAGATCGGGAATGAGCGGTATTTTTGGGGTGGTCTCGACAGGTTGGGACTGCGTAGAGACGCTTTTCTACGGCACAGATTACCATTCGCATCTGGGAACTGAATATGGGGGCATAGCCGTACTGGGCGAAGAGTTCACCCGCCAAATACACAATTTGAGCCAGAGCCAGTTCAAGTCAAAATTCTACGATGATTACAAAACTATAAACGGCAACAAGGGCATCGGCGTCATCAGCGACTATGATGAACAGCCTATCTATCTGAAGTCAAAATTCGGGCCATTTTGCATTGTGACCAGCGGATTTGTTGAAAACGCCGAAAAATTAACAGCCGAAATGTTAGAAAAGGGAGTATCCTTCAGCGAGGTCAGCCAAAGAACCGTTAATGCCACTGAGCTGATAGCAAAGCTGATCAACCAGGGAAACAACCTGGTAGATGGCATAGAGAAGATGTTTGAGGCCATCGAGGGCTCCTGCTCACTATTGCTGCTAAATAAAGATGGAATATATGCGGCAAGAGACAGATTCGGATACACGCCTCTTATCGTCGGCAAGCGAGAAGCCTGTCCCGAGCCCTTCGGCTGCGCTCAGGGTAAACTCCATCGAGGCAATGCCTGGGCGGTAACAAGTGAGACCACTGCCTTTGCCAAATACGGATTTGAGGTCACAAAACACATTGAGCCGGGAGAAATAATCCTCATAAATGAGGATGGTATCGTGCAAAAAGCCCGGGCGGAGGAAACATGCAACCAGATTTGTGCATTTCTCTGGATATATACCGGCTTTCCTGCATCAAGCTACGAAGGAATAAACGTGGAAATAGTCAGGGAAAGATGCGGCCGGTTCCTTGCAAAACGCGATGACGATATTGAGGTTGATCTTGTCTGCGGGTTCCTGACTCCGGATGTGCCCACGGATTAGGATATGCAATGGAATCGGGCAAGCCCTTCAGGCGGCCGCTTGTTAAATACACGCCCGGATACGGCAGAAGTTATACCCCGCCTTGCCAAGCAGACGCGAGACCTTATCGCAAAGATGAAACTCATACCCATAAAGGAGATAATCGAGGGCAACAGCATTGTGGTGTGCGAGGATTCTATCGTGCGGGGAACGCAGCTTCGCAATTTCACTATTAAGAAACTCTGGGATTGCGGTGCCAGACAGGTCCACATAAGACCAGCCTGTCCGCCCCTAATGTTTCCATGCAAGTTCAATTTTTCCACGCGTTCGATCCATGAACTGGCGGCCCGCAAAGCAATTCGCAGCCTGGAAGGTCACGACCTGAAAGATGTTTCGCAATATATAAATCACAACTCCAAAAAATACAAAAGAATGGTGGACTGGATTGCCAAAGACTTAGGAGTCACGACCCTTAGATACCAGACTGTGGACGATATGGTCAAGGCTATTGGCAGGCCTAATGATAAGCTGTGTCTATACTGCTGGACCGGCCAATGTCCAGCGATGACTCCTCCAAAGTCAACAGTAGACATAGTGGATATAAAGAAACCACTTGCTAAGAAGACGGCTGTAACAAAGGTACAACCCTGAGATTACCTGCCACGGAAGATTCTGGAGCAACGTTCCCTCTGCGACAAAATAGATGGGGCGTCCCGTCAGCGCTACACTGTCAAGTTTCAATTCATTGCCCTGCAAGTCTACCGCTCGCCACGGTTTTCCGGCGAGATATATCGGCCTGGGCTTGGTACTTTCTTCCGCCCAGGCGACAATTACTGTTCGGCCACCAGTGGTAAAGCCATAGGCCTTAACCTTTTCAGGGCCTGGCAGCGAACCAAGGCGCTTTATCGGAGGCGAAAGTAAGTTTGCCATAGCAGCCTGTGTGACTAACATTTTTCGGGGAGCCCCTGCCCACTCGAAGAATATGCCCGACAGCTCCTCGTTGTTCAGGCTGCCGGGCGTGCCGGAATGGTAAATGATCTTCTCAGCTCCATAAGCCAATAGCAGCGTGTTGAATTTGACCTGACATTCGGCAGCTTCTATCTCAGAATCGACCGTCTTGAGCCATGTGTTATCGTAAGGCTCAATCGGCTTATCATCATCTGCATAATATGCGCCTTCGGTAAACCAGATAGGCTTGTCGGCGCCTGCAGAACGCATTTGCTCTTGCAGAAGCCGCAATGGTTCTTCGTAGGCCTCCGGCGATGTCAAGCCGGGATAAGCGTGCAAATTGAGAACATCTGCCCATCGCAAGCCGCCGATTTCTATAAACTCTTTGGTGTACGTGGTCGGATGGCCGGCAATGCCTCCGATAACCAGCGCATCAGGGTCAACTGTCTTGACCGCCTGGTAGGCCGCCCGCAATAGTTGAACATAGTCTTTGACCTGGTAGCCCTTCGAGCGTGGCAGAGCGTAAGAGGTGTAAATGGGTTCGTTCAGAATCTCCCATACGCCGAGCCGCTCTTTATAATGCCCAACCGTCCCACGCACGTAGGCGGCAAAATCATTTACGTCCCGCGGCATACAGGATATCCGCTCTCTGCTGGCGGGATAATCATCCGTCATTTTGATCTCTGTGCCGGGGCGCTGGATGACCAGTTGCTCGAAGGAAAAGGCAGAAGCGGCAGCACCTTCAAGCCTCGCCGCAAGACCCGGTCGATTTGGTAGTCGCATTGGCTGAAGTCAAACGTGCCTTTTTCCGGCTCTACATCGTGCCATTTCAGCGACCAGTCGCGGAACCAGCAAAGCCCGATTGATTTTGAAAGTTCCAACAGATGGGGCCAAGGGTAGGCATGATTCATTCCGAACAGACTATCCGAGCCGGTGTAAGGCTCAATGATCGCGAATCGCATCGCCCTGGTAAGTACAACTTCTGCACCTTCGGCGCGTAGGTGCAGGCGGTAGGCGCCCTTTCGCTGTACGCCGGTGGCGATGCTCACTCTTGCCGTCTGCCCGGGGCGAACATCAACCGGCACGGCAGCTTCATAAACAATAGCGTCGTCAAAATCGGTCGTATGGGCGTGGAGTTTAACGGACTGGGCATATTCTCCCGCGTTGAAAATCGTAGCGGTCATTTTGGGCTTATCGCCGTAGGAAAAGAGATTTCCCAAGCGATCCGTTGCAAGCCCGACTTCTACTGCTGCTCTCGGTTGGTAGGCGGTTGCCTGTATACCCTTCTCTAACTGCACGGCGTCAATCCACAATGTGCCCGCTTGCTTTCTCGATGCCTCCAAATCCAGGCCAAAGGCGACGAAAATCTGTTCAGCCTGCGGTCGGAAGGTGAAAAAGTGGCGCTGCCAATCAGTTCTGAGCTGCACCTGCCGGCGAAAAAAACTGCCCTGACGCCTGTCTTATCGACAGCACGCCAACCAGCCCTTCGGAATTGGCTTTCAGATATGCAGACAGTGTGTACTGCGCACCCGGCTCTACGGAAATCCAGCCCATATTGGCAAGCAACGGCGATTTGACCGGAATACGGTAGAGCTGAAAATAATCGAAGTAAAACAAGGGAATGTTATCCGGCGTCAGAGCGATTTTGAAACTTGACTTGTGGAATTTCGCGTCGGCATCGTCCACGTCGCCGACAAGCTGATTCAGATTGCCTCCCCAGCCAGGCAGATCGGCAATACTTCCCCAGCCGGCTGTGCCACACTCGAAACTGCTATTGGGCAGAAGATTTACAGCGGCGGCAGGTGGAATCGCATCAGTGAACCTTCTTCTAATTGGCTCGCAGGGCTCTAAGCGAACGTTGTCTAGCCAGAGGGTCCCTGTTGAGGTGTACCAGAATTGCAGGCGGATGTGCTCTGTGATTGTCTGCGTGGCCTGAAAAGCAAACTCAAATTCCTTCCATTTGATTGCCACCCGATAGGATTCTCGCAGACCAGTGTCGTACCAGGATTTGGTATCCGATATGCCCACGTATACGACCTGACCAGGGATACGCTGTTGTTTGGCGGCAAAAGAAATCTTGTACCAGTTGCCCTTCTGGAGTTTCAGAGTATCGAGCTGGCAAAGCATCGCGTGGCTTGCCGAGGAAAAATTAGTGAATTGTGTACAGGTGAGTCTTTGACTAAATGGGCCTGCGAATCCCACGTCCCGACCCCAGGCGGCGGTTACGCCCTTGTCGCCGGCGAATTGCCAGTTGTCCGCCATTCCATCGCCATCGCCATCCTGCTCAAATCCTCCGTTCATAACCATGTTCTGCGTTTGAGCCGCACCCGCCGAGCAGGCCATGCCGATTATCAACGTAATAGGCAGCAGACTCTTCATCTTCGAATCCCGATAAGTCGGGATCATTCTATCTTGAAGATAATGCCGACAAATATGCTGTGAGTGTTGTCGACGATGTCGTGAACATCGCCGTCATATATCTGGTACTGGTATTCGAAGAATATGCTGACCGACCTGCTGACAAAGTACTTGATCCCGGCCAGTGGGCCATACATCATACCTTCTCCGTCCTCTGCGTAAGAATCGTAAACCGCATAGTTAAGCTGAGCGCCCACATAGGGAACAGTCGTCAAGTCGGGCGTAAAATGGTATTTGACGTTCCCGCCGAAACTATACAGGTCAAGGTCCTTCGACCAAGTTCCTATACCGTGAACGCCAAACTCGATTTCGCGGGTGTGAAAATAGCCCAGCCCGACAGCTAAAGTGCCGAAATCCTCGTAGTCAGCATCTCCGGCAGCGCCCTTTTGGAATTTGATACCGCTCCAGTTGCCGAAGATTGCAAGGTCAGTCGTACCCTTCTTTATATCAGCCCCTACATGGTCGGGACAGATCAGGCCGAATGACACAATCAGAAGTAGAACCAAATAGCGTCTCATAGTAATCTCCTGCGTACAATTTCGTTGCTAAAGTGCTATTCTTTTGCTGCCGGTGCGCCTTCAGCTACCTCTCGCAGATACCGCTCGGCTGCGTCCGTTCGAGTATCTCGCAAGTGGGCGTAAATCTTCATCGCATCCTTTTTTCTGCCCACCGCAACGAGATTCTCTGCCAGCAGCAAACAAGCCTGGGCGGCCTTGATTCTCTCGTATGGATCTTGGACATCCGCCGCCATCAGCACTACGTCCACCGAGCCTGGGTCGCCGATGTTTGCCAGTCCCCAGGCGGCTGCCAATCGGATGTCCCTATCCTCATCACCGAGCGCCTGCTTTAGCGCATCAACTGACTTGCGGTCGCGGATCACACCAAGATTCTGTATCACAGTCAGGCGACATTTGCCCTTGGCCCCGGCAAGGGCGTCTCGGAGCTGCTCGGCTGCGCCATCTCTAATAGCTACCAGCGCCTGGGCGGCATATTCGCACAGTTCTTCATCGAGCAGAAACTTGCCCAGCGCACCGGCGACTTCTTTGCCGCCGGCCACCTGCAACTGCCGGATTAAGTAGCCCTTTATTTGCTTAGAGCCTGCCCTGAGCCTGTCGAAGGGTTGTCCTCGGTCAAGCTGTGACGCTAATATCTCAGCGAAGGCACGCCGATGTTTCTTGTCGTTTACCTTGCATACGTAAAGTGCCAAGCAGTGAAGCGCGTATCGCGGCTTGACATCATCTGCCTTACCAGGCTCAACAAGCATGTCAATAAGACCAACGATACCGTCACGCCCTATCTTGTGTATCTCGGCAATGATATTCTCGACTGATTCTTTGTCAATACTGCTGAGCAAGCCGTTCTCATCAGGGTCGGGCAGCTTGCTTACGAGCTCAGCAACGGATACCGACGTATTTCCCATGGACATAATCCTCACAGAAACTTAAAAGTTAAAATGTAAAACTCAAAAGTTTTGAGTTTTTAGCTTTCAGTTTTATGTTTGCCTTGCCTACAGGTGCCACGGCGCCCGCATCGGCTGGTTAACCAGCCTATTGGCCTCTTCGTCGCCGATGATCTGCTCTTTGACCGGGTCGTACCTGATTTTTCGCCCGGTCCGTATGGCGATATTTGCCAGATGCAGCAGCGTCGCGCAGCGGTGAGCCGCCTCAGCATGACCGCCGGGGCGTTTGCGAGTCTTGACCGCCTCGCCAAAGCCGACGTAGCGGCTCCGGATCAGGCATGGCAACGACCGATCTGCGGCTTTCCTCGTCAAGGTTGCCCATGCTGACGCCGCGAGGCTCCTGGCGGTTATACGGCTGTCCCCACTCGCCGCTATCCAGCACCAGAGTAAAACCGTCGGCGTATTTCATTTCAACCCAGCCCCACATGCCGCAGGCTTCAGGATGTGCCGGCGGGGCGTAGGCCTCGATTTCGACCGGGCTGGTACCGTCCTTGGCATAAATCCACTGGAAGGGGTCAAAAAAGTGCTGGCCCATATCCGACAGTCCGCCGCCTTCGTAGTCCCAGTAGCAGCGGTGCGTTCCGCCCGTGCGGTGCGGGTTATACGGCTTCATCGGGGAGGGGCCAACGTACATATCCCAGTCAAGATTACTCGGCACAGGCTCTGGCCGTAAATTCACCTTGCCGCTCCATTCCTTGACCTTGAATCCACCCCGGTTGATGTACACCGCCTTGCAGGGTTTTAAGAGGCCGCTCTCCATAATCTTATGGGTCTCGATATTTGCCCGGCTCTGACTTGCGCCGAATCGCCCGTAGGTGCCGATCTGGAATATGCGTTTGTAACGTCTCTGTGCCTCGACGACCGCTCGGCCTTCGGCAATAAATCTAGTCATCGGCTTTTCGCAAAGCACATCCTTGCCTGCTTCCATAGCCGCTATCGAAATAAGGGCGTGCCAGTGCGGAGGCGTGGCGATGGCGACCACCTCGATGTCCTTGCGCTCCAGCACCCGGCGGAAATCTGTGTAGATGGTCTTATTGTCTGCCCGGTCGCGGAACCTCACGTCGCACTGGGCAAGCATCGTGACATTAAGCTTGTGCTCGCGATTCAAATCGCTAAACGTTCCGGGGCCGCGACCGCCACAGCCGATCAGGGCAGCGCCAACGGTCTCACTGGGTGGCGTCTGGCCGGCACCGCCCAAAACGTGCCTCGGCACAATAGTCAAAGCCGCAGCCGCTCCCATCGAGCCTTTCAAAAACTGACGGCGTGTCACTCTGTTATTGGCTTGCCGCACAGGGGTTTACATCTTGCTTTTTCGCATAGTTCCGTTCTCCTTTTCGACTGATAGGGTAACAGAAAGGCGGGATAGTGCAACAAAATAACAAAAATCTAACCGCAGAGAACGCCAGCCAGAAGTGAGAATTGAGCAAAGTGACTAAGATGCCTAAAATGAGCTAAAGTGCCTAAAATTGTAACTTTAGGCACTTGAACAGTCGGGCTTTAAGGCTGGTCCCGCGCACGCGGGGATGTGGTTGACGCCGCAGCCAAGTCGCGGACGTCGGTTATGCAATAGATAACCATCCCGGCCAAAAGAACGCCCTCCAGGACACACAGGCTCTTGATCTTTACGTTCCAGGCGTATGAGACGGTACTATAGATTAGAAACGCGCACACCGCACAGAAAACAAGCGTGGTCAAGGGATAGCCTGTAACGCGATAGGGCCGTTCGACCTTTGGCTCTTTGAATCGCAGGACAATAACCGAGAGGCTTGTGGCCAGATAAAACGCATAGACCGGCGCAGCGGTATAAAGAAGTGTATCGACGAATGATCCCAGAACCGCGATCAGCCCGACTGCGATAGCTGCCTGTACTAAAAGTGCCCAGACGGGCGTGCCGGTTCGGGCGTGCCATTTGCCCAAAAGCCCGAAGATGCGATGTTCGGCGCCCAGGGCGTATGAGATACGTGCGCCGGTGAAAATCAGGCCGCTGACCGCGCCCAACGCGGAGATGCAGACCAGTGCGCTGATAAGCCTGCCGCCGATATTGGGAAATACGGTCGAGATGCTGTCAGCGGCAACCGCCTTGGAAGTGGCCAGGCCGCGATAGCCTAACGTATAGAGAAAGGCTCCGTTGACCAGCAGATACAGCACCGTCACCACCGCTGCGCCGAGCACAAGTGCCCGAACGATATTGCGGCGGGGGTTTTTGACCTCGGCGGCCACATAAGCCATCTCGTTCCATCCGCCATAAGTGAACAGCACAAAGATCAGAGCCAGGCTCAGAGGCAACGCCTGGACAGATGCCGTGCTTTTTGTACCGTGCGGTGCGGCTACTGCCACGCCGACAATGGCCAGCAGTCCCAGCGCCTTGACGGTCGTCAGGAGGTTTTGGGTCCACTTGCCCTCCTTGACGCCGAGGATGTTTATCACTGTCAGAACTGACCACAGCAGCGGCGGCGAAGACTCGCTGGCTGTATTCGGGATAAGCGGCAAGCGGGTCGTAGATTGTTCGGGCGTACGTGGCAAACGCAAATGCCATCACCGCGATGTCGCCTGGCCGGATAATCGCAAGCTGGCCCCAGCCGAACAAAAAGCCCGCCCACGGACCGTACGCGCGACTAAGATAAACATAGTCGCCACCTTCTAGCGGATACGCCGTGGCAAGCTCGGCATAACCCAGCGCTCCAAACAAGGAAAGCAGGCCTCCGACGGTCCATATTGCCAGGACGCCCCACCAGGAGTCGGCACCGCTGGCAATTGCCGGGGCCATCTGGTAGATGCCGGCGCCGATGATGATGCCGACAATGATGCATGTTGAGTCAAATAGCGACAGCTCTTTCTTCGGAGCTACAGGCATAAAGAATCCCTTCCAAGCAAGTGCCTAAAATGAGCAAAGTGACCGTTATTCGTTTATCAGTTGCGTTCGTCGTTTCTTAAGCGTAACGCTAAGACCCTGGACCTGCGCAAAACCGTCTCCAGGTTGGGGTCGGTAGTAATGGCCTTGATGAAGTCCGGCCCTGTCCGAGTCAACATTGTGGGCAAGGATAAGTCCGCCCGGACGCACTAACGGCAGTAGCTTATTGAGATAGTCGATGTAACCTTCCTTATCCGCGTCGAGGAACAAGATGTCGATCGGGTCCTTCAAATTCTTGACCTTCTCATGGGCGTCGCCCTCAACAAGCGTAACGAGCTTATCGACGCCGGCTCGTTTGAAATTCTCGCGGGCAAGCGAGGCTCGGCCGGCGTCGATTTCATGGGTGGTTAGTTTACCGCCTGTAGTTCGCAGGGCAAGGCAAAACCATATACCCGAATAGCCGTTAGAGGTGCCGATTTCGACAACGTGTTTGGCGCCGGCGGCCTCTGTGAATAGTCGCAACAACCTGCCGTCTACCGGCGGCACGTTCATCATCCCTCCGCTCTGGTTGGCGTTCATATCCTCAAGTATGTTCAGAATCTTTTTCTCGTCCTCATTAGCCGGTACAGGAGGCTGCTCTGAGCAGGCGACCTGCCCATACCCCGCCTACCGCCGGGACCTCTGCCCTCCGGTGGCTGAGCCGTTAGGCTCTGAACTATTGCTAACACTAAAACCGTCGCCAGACTGACCAGCATAATCTTCTTCAACATTTGACGCCCCTTTCCAAATTCAGACACGAATTTACACGGATTCACACTGTTATCTGTGAAATCTGTGGTTTTTCCCTATATAGACGGGTCAAAGCACTGATGTATTGCGGGTTTTATGGTGAATTAGCGATAATCTCTATCAAAGACTCACACCAATTACGCAGGTGCCATTTGTCAAATCCCACGTCACAGGTGATTACGTACAGCTTGTTCGATAGCGTTTCCGGCACGGTAATTTTGACGTGGACCTGGGTTTCTTCTCGCGGCTCTATGCGAACGCTTGCGTTTTTAGGTTCTGATTCAAAACCCTCAGGGACGTTCAAACTAACTGTATAGACTTGCGCCGAGCTTAAGTGATTCAGAATTTTCACGGTGACATCGACACGTTGTCCGGCTTTTGCCTGCTGACCATACGGATAAATCCTCGCCCACTGTTCATCGATGCCATAGTTTGGCTCGTCCCACGGAAATAAATCAGCCAATATCTGCCTACGTTTTTCTAATACTTGTGTCAGGTGCTCAAGCTGATCTTTGCTGTAACGAAATGGCTCCAAAACGTGCTGGTTGATAAGCAGGCAGTTGGCCGGCATCTTCCGCAGCAAATCCAGACAGTAAAAGTAGCCCATCCCGTGACGCAGGAAGTTGCGGTTTTGCAGGCAATAATCATCTATGCCGGAGGGCGTGAAAAAGTCGCCTATGAAAAATATTTTCTCTCCGCCATTGGATTCGACAAGCTCACCACAAGCTTTTTCCACAAGTAGCGCGTCGTGGTACAAGGTTTGTCCGGGGAAATAGTAGAAGGTTATGTCGAATTCCTTCCAGCGCATTTTATGGCCGTCCGGCACGGCAGTAAGATTGGAAATTGCATTTGACGTCAGGCAGGGCAGACGATAGGCCGCAGGATGCGCAAGGACATCTGCTGATTGTTGTGAGGCATACACGGGGCAGCCAAACTTCTTGACCAGCTCTGAGACTTTGTCCGTATGATCATCGTGATAATGGGTGATGAACACGCCGTCGAGTCTGGACAGGCGTTCCTCTGCTTTGAGCTTGGTCACCTCGCCGATGATGGCATCGGAGCCGCAGTCAATCAGAAAACCGGATTTGTCCTGCGACAGCAGAAGCCGCGAATTATGGATCGGAATAATCCAACCGGGCGGGGCCTTTTCTATCACCTCCGCGTATGGCATCCAATCAACACGAAAGCCTGTGCCCAGGACTCTTTTGGCAAGGACTTCATAGCGCTCTTTGAAGTACCAGTGCCCGGCGTTAATTGACAAATAGTTTGCGTATGCTGCCTGCAGTCTTTGAATCAAACGTTCGATGGCCTGCTTTGGATTACGAATAACCGGACCATGTGCCGGAACGAGAATATCCGGGTCTTGGTTGGTTACTTTGCGCAGGCTCATTATTAGTTCACCGAGTCTGCCGGCGTATCCGTGGTAGCCGCCAATTCCTGCTTCAGCGACGCCATCTTGCAGGCTGTACAAATCCATTAGATGCCCGTCACCATAGATGAGATCTCCGACAAGGCCGTAAGTCAGCCCGTCAACGTTAATAAAATATGAGACGGCGCCTCTTGTATATCCAGGCGTGTCCAGCACCCGTATGAGCGTACCCTGCCAGCTAATTTGCTCTCCGCCGGCTACAGCACGACCGACTTTCAAAGGCTCGGCTAGTATTTTAGTGGTCTGCTGCTCGGAGTCGTGGAACCGGCGATTAACGAATGACAACCAGAAGTCATTGACTTTCGTAAAGTTGTCTGCTTCAGCCCGCGGTACGATTGACTCGGCCCCGCCTTGTATAAGTTTACGCCCGGCCCAGACGACGTCGCGTCTACTGTGTGTGAAAAGCACCATATCTGCTTTTTCAAGAGAGCCGGCAGGATCGCCATAAATCACAAGCGTTCGGCCAGCGTCTTCAACAAAGACGCCGTTGACCGTGTCCCGTTCGGCAGGCTCAGGGCAAGCCTGGCAGACCGAGACGTGCGGACTTAACCTTACAAGGGCATACCCATCGCATACGCCGGGCAAGGTCAACCACAGGATAGTGGCAATCAATCTTTTCACAGCGCTTTTAATTTTTGCCACAGAGGTCACAGAGAACTCAGAGGAAATAATTTTTTTATCTCTGTGTTCTCTGTGGCTCTTTTTGTTATCTGTCTTACAACGACCAGGGGCTACGGTACTGAAAGTGAAGATACTGGTTGGCTTCTGGAACGTTGACGACCTTCATATTCGGCGCATCCCAGAACAGCTTTTTGCGGATGCGAAGAGCGACATTGCCCAATAGAAGCGATTCAGTCACCGGGCCGGAGAACTCGAAATTGGCTCCAGCAGGTTCACCGCCCTTACAGGCCGCAAGCCACTCTTCGTGATGCCCGATTGAGCGGGCGATGGTTTTCGCCGGACGTTTGTACGCCCTCATTTTTGGTTCTGGTATCAGCCTCGGCTGGCCCCGGAAAAATCGCATAGGATTTTCCCTTTATCGCCTACAAAAAGCAGGCCTTCGATGCCCAAGTTTTCCTGGCCAAGCTCATCCGGCTTTGGAGGCAGCAGGCCTCCATCGTACCAGGTAATTGTAATGGCTCGGCCATCCCTGATCGGGACCGGAGGCATATCTGGCCGGGCATCGAATTCCCAACGAATAAGCGAAGCCCTCGGATAAGTCTCCTTGTTCAACTCCAACGGCGCCCACATTTTGGGCGCGTATGCTGAACAACTGGCCTCGACACTCTTGGGATGCCCCAGCTTCAAAACGCGGAAGATTGTATCGAAACTGTAGCAGCCCATATCACCGAGTGCACCATTTCCGAAGTCCCACCAGCCGCGCCAGACCAATGGCAGATAAGCCGGATGATAAGGACGGTAGGGGGCAGGGCCAAGCCATAAATCCCAGTCCAGCGTAGGCGGCACCGGCGGCTTTTCCTGTGGCCGATCAATGCCTTGAGGCCAGATTGGCCTATTGGACCAGTTGTGAACCTCTCGCACCGGCCCGATTGCCCCATCCCATATCCATTCGCGCAGCACGCGGGAATCCTCTGATGCCTGATTGACCGTTCCAAGCTGCGTGGCGACCTTGCATTTTGCGCGGTTTCAGCGAGTTTGCGAGCCTCGAATACGGTGTGCGTCAGAGGCTTCTGGCAGTAGACGTGCTTTCCCATCTGCATCGCTGTCGCTGAAACCAGAGCATGAGAGTGGTCGGGCGTAACGACCAGCACCGCATCGATGTTTTTCTGCCGCTCCAGCATTTCGCGGAAATCTTTGTAGACGGCGCAATCCTGATTGCCGTATTTGTTGTTGACGATGTGCCTGGCTTTTTCGCGATTGTCGCTGTCCACATCGCAGATGGCAACTATTTGCGCGTCGGGCTTGCCCAGAAAGGTTTGCATATCGCGTGTGCCCTGGTCGCCAACGCCGATACAGGCTATATTGAGTTTTTCGCCCGGCGTGGATTTCCTTTGAGCCGCCGAAACGTGTTGCGGGACAATGGCCAGCGCCGCCGTCGTAGCTACGCCGCGCATAAAACTACGCCGCGAGATGCTTCCATTTTGATCTTTAGTACGCTTCTGGTGAGTTTTCATAGTTACTCTCCAATAAGACCTATCAAATTGACCGAACCTCCTGCCGCATAAAGACCAGATATGAGACGGCAAAACACACCGCTGTAAGAGCCACCAGAGTCGTCAGATAGGGGGCTACGACAAGTATCGACTGCAAAAGGGAAAGGGGGTTATCGAAACGACTCATCGAAATCTTTTCCATGGGCCCCACCAGCACAAAACTTTTCGTTGTTTTGCGGTATGGGTCCATTATGGTAGAAGTGGCATCGGAGTATAGATTTACCGGCGAGACCCGGCCAATAGCTGCCGCTATACGGGCGTTCTTGAGCATCAGCTCAGGGTTGTTCTGGTCAGCCGGTGCAATCACATCGGCGATAAGGCCGGAACCAAAACCAACAAAAAAGGACACAAATATCCACAACGCTACGGACGCCAGAGCCGCTGTGCCTATGGACCGCAGTATTATCGAGAACAGAATCGCCATACCCAGCCAGAATCCAACGTACGCGATGCTAATTACCATATAGACTGCGAGCCTGGCTACCTCCTGGCCACTGGGCACTACTCCAATTGCCACCATACCCAGGCCTGACAGGAGCAAAACCAGGCTGACAAACATAATGGCGATGGTGACGATCCCGGCTAAAAACTTCGCATTGATGATTGCATCTCGGTACACGGGCTGAGAAAGCAGCTTGGAGAGTGTGCCGGCGGTGCGCTCCCTGTTAATGGCGTCGAATCCCATAATAATACCGATTAGAGGCCCGAAGAAAGCTATAAACTGAGTCAGCGAGAAAAACTGTCCGCTGGTAGTGAACAACATCAGGAATAGGTATTCGATCTTAGCGCCGCCGCTTATCTCCGACCTCAAATTCATACTTACCGTATAAGTCGTCAGTAACGCCACGCATACGACCAGGCAGAAGAGTATCAAAAATCGCGTGGAGTTAAAGTGGTCGGCTATCTCTTTACGGAAGATGGTAAACATCTTATTCCTCCTGGAAATAGCGCATATAGACATCCTCCAGGCTTAACGTAGTCCCTTCAGCCTGGATTCCCTCGCGTGCGAGCTCTTCAATAGTGCCTTTGGCTACGAGGCTGCCCCGGTTGAGAATTCCCACCCGGTCGCATACTTTTTGTGTCTGGTGCAAAAGATGCGAACATAATAGAACCGATATGCCTTCTTCAACACTCAGCGACTTGATCAAGTCCAGCACAGAGTTGATACCTTCGGGATCAAGGCCCATAGTGGGTTCATCGAGGATTATGAGTTGCGGGTTCTTGATCAGCACTTCGGCTATACCCAAACGCTGCCGCATTCCTCGCGAGTAAGCTCCAACCAGTTTATTCGCCTCGTTAGCCAATTTTACTTTTTCAAGTGCATCATCAATCCGCTTTTTTGCTTCCCTGTCCGGCAATGAATTCAAACGGGCAACGTATCGCAGATTCTGCCGTGCGGTCATATCATCGTAAAACCCAACATTTTCGGGCATAAAACCTACACGTTCTTTGACTTTCAAAGGCTCGCGCACAGGATCAAATCCCAGCACATGCGAGCTGCCGCTGGTAGGCTCACTCAAACCCAAAAGCATCAGAATCGTTGTGGTTTTGCCGGCGCCGTTAGGCCCGAGAAAGCCGAAAATCTCGCCCTGTCTGACCTCAAAGGTCAGGTGATCGACCGCTTTTTGCCTGCCGTAAATCTTAGTCAATTCATGGGTTTCAATGACCGCAGCCATCTCATCGCCTTCCCAGACGCCTAAATGTGATCGACAGTCCGACGATAACAACAATAATTATCCCTACGCCGATCCAGCCCCAGGTGGAGGCGGCTCTGACCGTGACCCGAAATTCTATGTCGTCGCTGGCATCCTCGCCTCGAGCGCTGGCGGCAATGGAGTAATCGCCCACCAACGCTTCATTGGCAGGAGTAATTGTCACTTCCACCTGTTTCATGTCGCCAGGCTCAAGCATCTCAATCTTCTCAGGCTCAAACTTCACTTCCCAGTTTTCAGGCTTAAACGACGTGAACGAAATCTGTTTTTGTGGAGCAGAACCCTCGTTAATGACATACATCGATATATTGGCATCCTTACCCTTTTGCGCAGTAAGAGACAAAGGTCCCTTTGAGGCTTCTGCACATGATTTTGTGAGTTCCGGTCAGGATTACCTTCAGCTCTATTTCCGCATCGCCTTGCGGCGATTCGGCAAAGACCTGTATTTTGTGCTCTCCAGACCTCCGCTCGGGGGGCGGGCGTTACCTTCACGTCCACCGACTGGCTTAAGTTGCTCTTTATCTGCAGCGAGCCGATATACTTGTTCTCATAGCTGGGTTTGAAAGAAACCTCCCAGCCTTTGGGCTTTTCCGCCCGAAGACTGAACATGCCATCCTTTTCGGTATCGTTATGTATATCAACCGAGAATTCAAAATCGCTGTCGGAAGCGCCCGAAGGACCGGATACGAGGTGGTCATTCTTACGGGCTTTTTTTCTTCTTCTCCAGCTCCTTTCTTCTTCTTTTCCGCCACGGTGATTTTCGCCGCCGCCGTTGTTGTTAGTTTTCCGTCGGCGGTTGAGGCCTTAACTTCAAAAGAGTACTCGCCCTGCGTTAATTTATCCTCTTTTTTATCCTGCTGGTCTGCCGAAAAGGTCAGCGATGTCTTTTCGCCGGAGGGCACAAACACGCCAGTGACGACATTTCCATACTTCTCTATTTTGACATCCCAATTGGTAGGTTTGCTTTCGACCGCCAGGAAGACTGTTTCGTCCTTTCGGCCATTATTTTTGATAATCAGCTCAAGGCTTACCCTGTCAGTTTCTTCAATGACCTTGCCCGGGTACTCAAACGCCGCAACGATTTCACGGTCTGGCTTACCTCCGGGTTCCTCTGCTGCAGCTATCACCGCCCCCAAGCCTACAAATAGCAGGCTAATGAGGCCTGCTGCCAAAAAGCGCATCTTCATAATTTTGCCTCCTGCAATAAGTCTATTCATCATCGCCACCAAACAGGGTAGTTATTTTAGTGGCCGCATGGCGGACGTTCAAGCAAAATTATTGCCAGCGTCAACTGTATGCGGTATCATCTACAATTGTCAATTGTCGAACGTTTACTGATGCAGGGCAAGGCAGGGGAACACAATGACAAGCGTAAGACCTCGAAAAGCCAGAAGCATAAGCCGGCGGGAATTCTTGAAGGGTTCTTCAGTTGCTGCGACGGCGGTGGCTTTTGCTCCGATAATTGTTCCTTCTTCGGTTTTTGGCGCCAATGCACCAAGTAACCACATCACCATCGGCAGCATCGGCCTCGGCGGAATGGGCACAAGCGATATGAAAGGATTCAAAGGCAATCCTGATGCTGAGGTAGTGGCCGTATGTGACGTTGACGCCGGCCATAGAAGAGAAGCCTGCAAGGTAGCCGGTCTTGACCCAAAGTCCTCTTACAATGATTTCCGCGAGCTGTTAGTGCGGGATGATATTGACGCGGTAGTGGTTGCCACACCCGACCACTGGCACGTCCCGATTTCAATCGCCGCAGTGCGAGCGGGCAAGGACGTCTATTGCGAAAAACCGCTGACCCTGACCATCGCGGAGGGGCGTGCTCTTGTCGATGAGGTGAGGCGGTACAGACGAGTCCTCCAGACCGGCTCGCAGCAGCGCTCTTCCGATAATTTTCGCTTTGCTTGTGAGCTGGTCCGCAACGGCAGAATCAGCAAAGTACACACAGTCCGCGTGGGCATCCCCGGCAATAATAGAACCTGTGAGCCGACTTGGATGCCTGAGCCGGTGCCGGAAGGCTTCGATTATGACTTATGGCTGGGACCTGCCCTCTGGGCGCCGTACCATCGCCAGCGATGTCATTATGAATTCCGCTTTATGTTGGACTATTCGGGCGGGCAGCCAACAAACTGGGGCGCCCACCACCTGGATATCGCCCAGTGGGGCCTCGGGATGGATAACTCCGGGCCGGTTGAGATCGTGGGCAAGGGCGAATTTCCGACCACGGGGCTATTCACCACCGCCACGAAAGTGTATTTTGAGGCTATGTATGCCGACGGCGCCAAGCTAATCTGCCAGACGGGCGGCTCAAACACGCGGTTCGAGGGCGCCGATGGCTGGGTGGACGTCAGTCGCGGCGATCTAAAAACACAGCCCGAATCGCTGAAAAAGGAAATCATAGGCCCTGATGAAATCCACCTGTATCAGAGCCGGGACCATAAGCAGAATTTCTTGGATAGTATCAAGAGCCGAAAGGACCCAATCGCCAGCGCAGAGATAGGGCACCGCTCAGCTACGCTGTGTCATCTTGGCAACATCGCAATGCTGCTGGGCCGAAAATTGAAGTGGGACCCGGTGAAGGAACGCTTTATTGGCGATTCGGCAGCCAACAGTATGCTCTCACGTAGCCTGCGGGCACCTTGGCGGCTATAATGCTTCGGAGAGTCTGACGCCCAAATTGAAAATGAGCGAGTAAAGGGCCGTAGAGCACACAGAGTTCTACGAAAAAAAACAGCGGTTAGGAGAATCGTCTCCATACGGAGGTGTTGAAATCGTGCGTCAATGGAGCACCATCATTATATTATTGCCTTACATCGTAGTCGCAGCAAACGCAGCGACCGAGTTGGGCGTCAAAGACACCCAGTTTACGTTGAACGGCAAGCCTAAATTTCTGCTTGGCATCAGCTACTATGGGGCGTTGGGAGCGCCGCAGGAATCCATAAAACAGGACCTGGATGATATGGAATCCTGCGGATTAAATTGGCTACGCGTCTGGGCAACGTGGGGAGATGGTATCACGGCGGTGGACAAAAAAGGCCAGCCCCAGCAGCCTTACTGGGATAAACTAAAGTGGCTGGTGGCGGAATGTGATCGCCGCGGCATGGTAGTGGACGTCACACTCTCGCGGGGCTTGTCTGGACTCGTGGAATCGTTCGAGGCTCACCGTCGGGCGGTGGAGGCTCGTGACGCACCTGAAGCTGCATCGTAACTGGTATCTGGACCTGGCCAACGAGCGGAATATCCGAGATGCCCGGTTTGTTGATTTCAAGGAACTCCAAGCCCTTCGAGACACGGTCAGGCGATTGGATCCAAAGCGCCTCGTAACCGCCTCACAAGGCGGCGACATTAGCCTTGACGAGCTGCGAGAGTATCTGCTGACGGTGCGGCTGGACTTTGTGTGCCCGCACCGGCCGCGTGATGCCGATTCGCCCAAGCAAACCCAAGTGAAAACACAGAAATATCTGGCGTGGATAAAAGACATCGGGCGCATCGTGCCCGTGCATTATCAAGAGCCATTTCGACGCGGGTATCAGCCGGAGCACTGGGAGCCGCCCGCCGAGGCTTTCCTGACAGACCTGAGGCAGGCAATTGCGGGTGGAGCGGCCGGTTGGTGCTTCCACAACGGTGGTCAGCGAAACGTTCCGGGCGGCAATCCACACAGATCGTTCGATATGCGACAAAGACGCCTTTTCGAGCAGTTGGATGACCAAGAGCGAAAGTTTCTGAAAGAGATGCGGAAGGAAGTTGTTGATGATTGAGAAATTATCCCTATAATCTATTGTTCGTTGTTCATTGCTCGTTGTTCGTCGTTCATCGATGAACAATGAACTATGAACTCATAACTTTTGCACTTTGCATTTTGAATTTTTGTTTTGGAAGGAGCGTCCAATGAAAGGAAATGAAAAGCTACTCAAAACACTCAACGGGCTGCTGGCTGATGAGCTAACCGCAATTAACCAGTACATGGTCCATGCCGAGATGTGTGAAAGCTGGGGCTACTCGAAACTGCATGAACTCATCCAGGCTCGTGCCATCACCGAGATGAAACATGCTGAGAAGCTGATTGGGCGAATCCTGTTTCTTGAGGGCAAGCCCGTTCTCAGCAAGCTCAACGACATTCACGTCGGCGATGATGTGCCCAAGATGATGGTAAACGATCTGGCTGCCGAAATGACAGCCGTCAAAGGGTACAATGCTGCCATCAAGCTCGCCACTGACGTGGGCGACAACGCCACCAAAGAGATTCTCGACAGTATCCTCGGCGATGAAGATAAGCATGTCGATGAGATTGAGGAGCAGCGGGACCAGATCGAGCAGATGGGCCTTGCAATCTACCTGAGCACCAAGAAATAGCCGAGAAGGCACAAAGGGACAAAGTGGCAAAGGCACAAAGTAACTCTGTGCCTTTGTGCCTCTGCAACACGGGGCAGAAATGAAACCCAAACTTGTGGTTGTTGGGGCTGCCGGTCGAATGGGCAGGCGTATTCTTGCGTTGGCTAAAGAATCGGACCGGTTCAATATCGTTGCGGCAATCGAAAGGCCGGGGCATCCCGACATCGGTAAAGACGCTGGCCTGGTCGCCGCCGCCGGGGCAATGGATCTCGATTTGGGCACTCAGTTTCCGTCTGGGGCTGACGTAGCAGTGGACTTTAGCCAGCCGGAAGCGGCCAACAGAACTCTCGATTACTGTGCGGAAACCGGTGTTGCTTTGGTTTTAGGCACGACCGGCTTGAGCAGTCAACAGCGGGAAATACTTAAAACTGCCTCTGGAAAGGTCCCCATTATTTATGCAACCAACATGAGTGTGGGCATGAATGTCCTATTTTTTCTGGCAGGAAAGGTCGCCACCATGCTCGGTGAGGAATACGATATAGAAATCATCGAGCAGCACCATCGGTTCAAAAAAGATGCTCCAAGCGGCAGCGCCTTTACGTTAGCTGAGAGTATCTGCAGAGCGACCGGCAGAGATTTTCCAGATGCTCTTACGCACGGCAGAAGTGGCAAGGATGCCTTGCGGCAAAAAGGCACTATTGGTGTGCATGCGATCCGGGCAGGCGATATCACCGGCGAACACGAAGTTATTTTTAGCACGCTCGGTGAAACAGTTACTCTCAGCCATAGCGCTCACAGTAGAGACACCTTCGCGCGGGGGCGCTTCGGGCAGCAGAATGGCTTGTCGGAAAAAAACCAGGCCTTTACTCAATGGCCGATGTTTTGGGCATTGATAGTTGAGAATTTTCAATCGCCCGCGGGCCAGCCAGCCATACGTCTGGCGGGCCAGTTTACTCCTTTGATGCCGTGAACCGTAACATTTGCGTCCGGTAGGCCATCGCGGGCGGGGCGAATATCGGCGGCCTTGAGTAAGCGAACCTGTCCGTCAGCAAATAGAAAGTTTCGGCTGCCCTGCCAGCACCACCAGCCTTTATCATCATCAACAAGCAAATGATTGCTGAGCCATTCTCCGATGAGAATCTTGCCGGATGGTTTAGCTACATCGAAACTTCGCTGTGGTATCGATGGCTGTGGGTACGTGTAGGTGGCACTTTTGTCACTCATCGCGTCTATCTGTTCAGGGCTATGGTAAAAGGCCATCGAGTAGGCGTAACTTGTGGACTCATATCTGTCTCTGGCGATGCGGTCTTGCGGACAGAACAAGACTGAAGGATTGTTGGCGTCGATATTGTCACCCAGATACGGCTCGATAATGCTTCGCCAGCCTCGGCCCATCCACAGCCAGTAGCCCGCGGACAATGGGTCCTGGCGCACGGATATGTGTTGTCGTTCGTACTCAGGTATAAGCTCATCGCCAAATCAATCTGCCTCAGGTTGTGCGCACATGCTAGACGTCTCGCTGCGGACCTGGCCCTGACGAGCGACGGTGTAAGGATAGAGAGCAAAAGGCTAATAATGGCGATAACGACAAGCAGTTCCACCAGACTAAAGGCCCCACTTCCGGCGGACTCGTCCCTCGTCGTTCGTCCTTCGTCCATCGTTCTACTCGACGGTGACACTTTTTGCCAGGTTTCGCGGCTTGTCAACGTCGTGTCCGCGCAGCACGGCGGCATGGTAAGCCAAAAGTTGCAGCGGCACAACGGTCAGAATCGGCTGCAGGATCTCCGGCGCATGCGGAATACTGATTAGATGGTCGGCGTGCTGCTTGATATTTTCATCGCCCTGCGTGGCGACAACGATAATTTTTCCGCTGCGAGCCTTGACCTCGGCGATATTGCCCATAATCTTGTCGTATTGCGGCCCGGAAGTAGCGATGAAAACCGCAGGCATACCATCAGCAATCAAGGCGATCGGGCCGTGCTTCATCTCCGCGGCTGGCAGACCCTCCGCGTGAATGTAGCTTATCTCTTTCAGTTTCAACGCCCCTTCAAGAGCGACCGGGTAATTGAAGCCTCTGCCCAGGAAGAGCCAGTTGCCCTTATCAATATTCGCTGCCGCAATTTGCTTAATGTGGTCAGACTGTTCAAGTACGCGGCTCACTTTGGCTGGTATCGCAGAAAGTTCGTCGATACAACTGGCGGCCTCGGTGCTGCTGATGTGTTTTCTTCTTCCCAGCTCGATTGCCAGCATTGTCAGCACGGCCACCTGGGCGGTAAACGCCTTTGTGCTGGCAACGCCGATCTCAGGGCCAACGTGCAAATACACGCCGGCGTCGGTAGCTCGCGCGATGGAAGAACCCACTACGTTAACGATGCCCAGCACGGTGGCGCCTCTTTCTTTGGCTTGCTCTACCGCTGCGAAGGTGTCGGCGGTTTCGCCCGATTGGCTTATGGCTATGACCACAGTGCCATCCTCGATGACGGGGTTGCGATATCGAAATTCACTGGCATATTCCGTTTCTGTGGGGATTCGCGCCAAATGCTCAAACAGAAACTCGCCGACCAGAGCCGCGTGGAATGCTGTGCCGCAGCCGGTCAGAATAATATGTTTGGCGCGGGTCAGCTCACGCAGGTAGTCTGCTATGCCGCCGAGCTTGATTCGGCCATTTTGCCGGTCGATTCTGCCGCCCAAACAGGTGCTTAGGGCCTTGGGCTGCTCAAAAATCTCCTTGAGCATATAATGTGCGAAGCCGCCAAGCTCGATCTGGTCCAGTGAGAACTCAATTTGCGTGAGGTCTTTGGTAACAGGCACATTGTCGATTGTTTTAGTATGGAACCCGTCCCGGCGGACGGTTACTATTTCGTTGTCTGCAAGGTAAATCGCCTGTGTGGTATGCTCGACGATGGCGGCGGCATCCGAAGCCAGGATATATTCGTTATCTCCGACACCTAAGATCAATGGGCTTCCTTTTTTGGCCCCGATGAGCATATTGGGAAAATCGCAGCAGAGAATTCCCAGCCCATACGTACCGTGCAGCTCGCGCAGGGCTTTCTGAACCGCCCATTCAAATTTATTCTGCTGAGCGGACTGGCACTCTTGGTCTGCTTTGGCATAGAAGTAGCCGATCAAATTTGCTATCACCTCGGTATCGGTTTGGCTTGCAAACTGGCTGCCCTCGTTTTGTAGCCAGATCTTCAGCGTTTCGTAGTTTTCGATAATGCCGTTATGGACAATCGCGATTTTGCCGGAACAGTCCAGATGCGGGTGTGCGTTAATAGTGCTCGGTTCTCCGTGCGTAGCCCAGCGTGTATGGCCGAGGCCGAGCGTTTCTGCCATGTTAACCTCGCCCAAAATCTCTTCCAGGGCGCTGATTCTACCGCTGGTTTTCTTGACCTGGATTCCATCGCTTCCCAGTAATGCTATGCCAGCCGAGTCATAGCCTCGATACTCCAGGCGCTTCAGCCCTTCTAAGAGGATCGGCTGTGCAGGTTTCTTACCCAGATAAGCGACTATGCCACACATTTTTTATTCTAAAAGATGTCCAGATACGTTTCAATTTCCCAGTTGGTAACTTGTTTTCTGAATTCATCACATTCTTTTGTTTTTATATCCAGATACTTTTCAAACAAATGTTCTCCCAGAACGTCTCGAATGAGCTTGTCTTTTTTTAACTCATCCAAGGCCTCCTGTAATGAGGTTGGCAAAACCCTGATGTTTTTCTTGGCCAGGCTTTCGCCGTCAAGCTGATAGACATTTTCTTCGACCGGCTCAGCCGGCGTTAAGTTGTTCTTGATCCCGTCCATGCCCGCCTGCAGCATGACCGCAAACGCTAGATACGGGTTGCAGCAAGGGTCGGGACACCTCAACTCGATTCTGGCAGCTTCTTTTTTTTGTCGGAACCACTTGGGCACCCTCACCAAAGCCGAGCGATTCATTGCGGCCCAGGTGATGTACACCGGCGCCTCGAACCCTGAAACCAGCCTTTTGTACGAGTTGACTGTCGGGCAGAGGACCGCGCACAGCGCATTTATGTGCTTTATTTGCCCGGCAATGAAATTGTACGCAATTCGGGACAGATTGTACTTGTCGTCCTTGTCATAAAAGGCATTTGTTTTTGTCTGGATGTTAAACAAGCTCTGGTGGACGTGCATTCCAGAGCCCGGCTTATCCATGATTGGCTTGGGCATAAAAGTGGCACGCAGATTGTGCATCTGAGCGACTTTCTTGGCGGTGTACTTTAGCGTGACAACTTTGTCGGCTATGTCCAGGCAATGCCCATAGCGGAAATCTATCTCGTACTGGCCGAACCCGACTTCGTGATGCGAGGCTTCCACATTGATTCCAAGACTCTCCAGTGCTGCGATTATCCGCTTTATGGTTTTATAACCTTCGTGGGATGAAAGGTCGAAGTAGCTGTCGTAGTCGATAGGCGTAGTCCTTTTTTGGCCGTCAGCGGTGAATAAATAGAATTCCGGCTCCGGCCCGACATTGTACTGATAACCCTGCTTTGCCGCTTTTGCTGCCGCCTGTTTGAGAATATATCTGGGGTCTCCTTCGAACGGTTTGCCGTCTGCGCGGTAGATGTCACAGATGAGCCTTGCTGTTTTGCCGTCCTCGGTCAGCCAGGGAACTTCTGCGTATGTTTCGGGCACCGGCTTTAAGAACAAATCGCTTTCTTGTATCCTGGCAAAGCCCTCGATTGATGAGCCATCAAACCACGCCCCGTCGGTTAGGGCATCGTTCAGTTTTTCGAGGGGTATAATGACCTCCTTTATAAGGCCCAGCAGGTCCGTAAATTGCAGAGTGATAAACTCTATTTTGTCTTGTTCAGCCCGCTCTAAAACCTTCTTAGATTCCATCTGTATCCTTTCCGGCGGATTTATCCGCTACACGATTGGCGGATTAAATTGCACGTATGCCATCGAATTATTGTCAGCGACGGGATGAAAACTGCAAGATAAATCTCGAAAATTCAGCTTGAACTGTCAGTACTATAGCAACGGCTTTTCTTCTAATGTACCGCTTGTCGGGTCGACCTTAAAGCCAAGCGATTCCAGAACAACTACACCGAGCAAGACTTTATCTATTATATCGGAAATCCAAACACTAAATGGACCTTCCTTACCGTTAACCTTAATCCAGGCTTCGCCTCTCGACAGCTTTATAATTCCTGCTCCTGTAGAAACCTGCTCGGCCCTGGTGGATTTAATTCCAAGTTCATCCGCCAGTTTTTTGGGCAGAGTTGTTAGAGTTGCTCCGGTATCTACCAAAGCCCTGGCTTTCTTAGTGTGTTTTCTTTCCAAATCACTAATTTCGATGCTAACCCACGAATGTCCCATACCATACAATCCTATGACCGATACTCATAATCGGCAAGATACATTTTGCCAAAAAGTACAGCAGAGTCAAAACTCCTCGATGTACATTTCCGGCCTTCGCAGCCGCTACGGCGGAGTAGACTAGACTTTTTGGAAGGTGAACTTGTGCTGGCCGGCGTCAATTTTTATTTTGTCACCCTCAGCGAATTTGCCGGCCAAAATCTCGGCAGCCAGAGGGTTCTCTATTCGCTGCTGAATCGTTCGCTTCAAAGGCCTTGCACCGTACGCTGGGTCGTAGCCCTCCTCCATAATCTGCTTGCGGGCACGGTCGGTAAATTCGACCGCAAGATTGCGCGCATTTACGCGCTGGGCTAAGTAATTTAGCTGAATATCGACAATCTTTGTCAAGTTGTCTTTCGTGAGCATGTGAAAGACGATTATCTCATCGACGCGATTCAAGAATTCGGGCTTAAAAATTTGCTTTAGCGCATCTTTGACGTGGGCCTCGATTTCCCAATCGCTGCCGGACTCTTCGGTGACCTGCTGAATCTGCTGGCTGGCGATGTTGCTGGTCATAATGATAACGGTGTTTTTGAAATCCACGGTTCGGCCTTTTCCGTCCGTCAAGCGGCCGTCGTCAAAAACCTGCAGCAGCACATTAAAGACGTCTCGATGGGCCTTTTCAATCTCATCCAGCAGAATTACCGAATAGGGCTTACGTCGCACGGCCTCCGTCAATCGGCCGCCTTCCTCGTAGCCCACGTAGCCGGGCGGCGCACCGATAAGCCGAGCGACGGAGTGCTGCTCCATAAACTCACTCATATCGATCCGGACCATTGCGTTTGGGTCGTTAAATAGAAACTCCGCCAGCGCTTTGGAAAGCTCGGTTTTGCCCACTCCGGTCGGCCCAAGAAACAGGAATGTCCCTATCGGACGATGCGGATCACCCAGGCCCGCCCGGTTCCTGCGGACGGCGTTGCACAAAGCGCCGACCGCCTCATCCTGCCCAACGACCCGCCGGCGAATCAGCTCCTCCATCTTCATTAGTCGCTCGCGTTCGCCGCTTAACAGTCGGGCAATCGGTATCCCGGTCCACTTGCATACCACCTCAGCGACATGCTCATCGGTCACCTCGTTGCGAATTATTTTGGCCCCATTGGACTTGGCAAGCTGAGATTCCTTCGCTTGAAGCTCTTTTTTCAAATTCGCAATGGTTTCGTATTTCAGGCGTGCAGCGGTTTCAAGGTCGCCTTTGCGCTGGGCCTGCTCAAACTGATTCTGAGCGTTTTCTATTTCCTGCTTCAATTGTTTTATCTGGTCGATTTCGCGCTTTTCGCTTTCCCACCGTCCGGCAAGCTCTTTATCTTGCTCCTGCAATTTCGCCAATTGCTTTTCGGTGTTTTTCAGCCGCTCTTTGCTCGCCTCGTCAGTTTCTTTTTTCAGCGCCTCTCGCTCGATTTGCAGTTGAACGATTTTTCTGCGGATGGTGTCCAGCTCAGCGGGCAGCGAATCGTTCTCAATCCGCAGTTTTGAGGCAGCCTCATCAATCAGGTCTATCGCCTTATCCGGCAGCCATCGGTCGGTGATGTACCGGTTCGATAAGGTCGCGGCGGCAACAAGCGCCGAATCGGTAATCCGCACGCCATGGTGAGTGTCATAGCGGTCTTTCAGCCCGCGAAGAATCGCTATGGTCTCCTCGACGCTTGGCGGGTCAATCAGAATGGGCTGAAAACGCCTCTCCAGTGCCGCATCTTTTTCGACGTACTTTCGATACTCGTCAATTGTCGTAGCACCGATGCAGCGTAGCTCGCCGCGGGCAAGCGATGGTTTGAGTAGGTTTCCGGCATCGACCGCGCCTTCGGCTTTGCCCGCACCAACAACGGTATGCAATTCGTCAATAAAGAGAATTATCTGCCCTTCGGCGCGAATAACCTCTTTGAGCACAGCCTTTAAGCCGATCTTCAAATTCGCCTCTGAATTTTGTCCCGGCTATCAGCGCACCCATATCAAGGGCAATAATCCTCTTATTCTTTAGACCTGCGGGGACATCGCCTGCGACTATTCGCTGGGCAAGGCCCTCGACAATCGCGGTTTTACCCACGCCCGGCTCGCCAATCAGCACAGGATTATTTTTCGTTCGGCGGTTAAGTACCTGCATACATCGGCGGATTTCTTCGTCTCTGCCGATAACCGGGTCGAGCTTTCCTTTGCGGGCCATCTCCAAAAGGTCGATGCCGTAACGCTCCAGCGCCTTGTATTTATCTTCCGGCGTTCTGGTCGGTTATTTTTTCGCCGCCGCGAATTTCTTTTATCGCCTCTTCAATTTGCTCAGCGGTAATCGAATTAAGGCTTAAGATCTCCTTTGCGTCGCTTTTTACGAAGGCAAGCGAAAGTAAAAGATGCTCGACGCTCAGATATTCATCGCCCATTGCGTCGGCCCTGTTCTGGGCATCCAGAACGACTTGATTGAAGGCAGGGTCCGGCATAAGCTGGGCACTGCTTTGGCCCTGCGGCAGCCGCTTAAGCTCGCTTTCTATCATGTCCTTCATCCGGGAGACGTTTGCACCGATTTTCTTCAGGAGCATAATCGCCACGCCCTGCTCATCGCTGCAAAGAGCGCTCAAGAGATGCAAGGGCGACACAATCGTATGCGATTTGGCCATCGCCAATCTGCTGAGCAGTCGCTATTGCTTCCTGAGCTTTCAGTGTAAATTTATCGAATTTCATAGCATAAGCCTTTTACGTGCCGATAAATGTCTAACCATTTGACTATTGTGTGCAAATGGCGTGCCCGAAATACACCCGTAGGGTATGCAGGCTTCTGCATACCTGCTTCTGGAGGTTTTGCGGTATGCAAAGCATACCCTACTCACTACTTTTGGCACTTGAGATTTTAGTCACTTTTGCGGCTTGTGCCAATTTGGCAGCCTTCAAAGGCCCTCAGATAGTAAGGGCGTTTTTGACCTTGGCCATCTTCTGGACGGCAAAGTCTATGTCTTCTTTAGTATGGGCCGCGGAGATTTGAGTGCGGATTCGAGCTGCACCGTGCGGCACGACCGGATACGAAAACCCGATCACGTAAACGCCTTCTTCCAGCAACATTTCTGCCATTCGATGAGCAAGGACCGCGTCGCCCAACATAATCGGCACAATAGGATGCTCTCCTGGAGTAATATTGAACCCGGCATAGGTCATCTTCTCTCGAAAATAGCGGGTGTTTTCGTGAAGTCTGTCCCGCAGCTCCGTTGATGCGGATAGTAACTCCAGCACCTTCAGCGAAGCGGCGACAATACTCGGCGCCAGCGTGTTGGAGAATAGATACGGTCTCTGAACGCTGGCGAAGTATTTCAATAATCTCTTTCCGCCCACTAGTGTAGCCGCCGCTGGCGCCTCCCAGGGCCTTGCCCAGCGTTCCCGTGATAATATCCACCCGGCCCATAACCTGGCAATGCTCGTGTGTGCCCCGGCCATATCTACCCAGGACGCCGACGCCGTGAGAATCATCTATCATCACCAGCGCATCATATTTATCCGCCAGGTCGCAGATTTCCCGAAGCTTCGCAATGGTGCCGTCCATAGAAAAAACGCCATCGGTCGCAATCAGACGGAACCTGGCGGACTGGGCCTGTTTTAGTTTCTCTTCCAGGTCGACCATGTTGCAGTTTTCAAACCGCAGCCGCTGAGCCTTGCACAGGCGGATTCCGTCAATAACGCTGGCGTGGTTAAGGCTATCACTTATTATCGCATCTTCCGCGGTCAGCAGCGTCTCAAATAGTCCGGTGTTGGCGTCGAAACAGCAAGAATAAAGGATCGTGTCTTCTGTGCCCAGAAACTCAGATATTCTTTTCTCCAACTGCTTGTGAATATCTTGAGTCCCGCAGATAAAACGCACCGACGACAAGCCGTAGCCCCATTTGTCATAGCTATCTTTGGCAGCTTTGATAACTTGCGGGTGATTTGCCAGCCCTAAATAATTGTTCGCGCACAGATTTAGAACCCTTCGACCGCCCCCAGAGGGTGCTTGCACGCTGATACTGGCGTCTTGCTGACCGACGATTATTCGTTCGGATTTATACAGACCTGCTTCTTTGATTTGTTCGAGCTCACTTACCACGTGAGATTTTATCGCCCCAAACATGATTAGCTCCTAATCCGGACGAGCCGGAACTAGATAACTATATGATGAGTTCTGGAAAAAATCGAAGCTGGGCATACTTTGAAAAGCAAAAATGCGTCAGCCTTTTTGCGTTTCAAACCATCAGAGGCAAGTTCTGGATAATGTCCTTTATTATTTGAGCAAACATAGCGAAGGATTTGCTCAAATAATGTATGTCCAAATTCAATTTTTTGACCATCTTACGCACAATTTCATTGATAGGGGACTAATCAGTCCAGTCAAGGATTACTTTTCCAGACTGGCCGGACCGCATCACTTCAAATCCCTTCATATACTCGGTATAGTGGAAACGATGCGTAATAAGCGGCGAGATATCCATTCCGCATTGAATGAGCATCGTTACCTTGTACCAGGTTTCATACATTTCTCTGCCGTATATTCCCTTGATCATCAGCCCGTTGAACACGATATAGTCCCAGTTGATCGACATCTGGGGCAAGATGCCTAGCAGAGCGATTTTGCCGCCGTGACACATATTGGCCAGCATACTTCTAAATGCGTCGGGATTGCCGGACATTTCAAGCCCGACATCGAATCCCTCTTTCATTTGCAGTTCTTTGACTACGTTCTCTATGCTTTCATGGCGGACATCGACAGCTCTGGTTGCCCCCATCTTCTTGGCCAGTTTTAACCGATAAGGATTCACGTCGGTAATAACGACATGACGGGCGCCGGCGTGCCCGGCCACCGCCACCGCCATACAGCCGATTGGACCTGCTCCGGTTATCAGAACATCCTCACCGACCAGATCGAAACTCAAAGCCGTGTGCGCGGCGTTGCCAAGAGGGTCGAAACAGCTCAGCACATCCATCGGAATGTTCGGGTCACAATACCAGACATTCGTAACGGGTATGGCAAGATACTCGGTGAAGGCTCCATCCCGGTTAACGCCGACACTCTTGGGGTCCTTACAAAGGTGTCTGCGTCCCGCAAGGCAGTTCCGACATCGCCCGCAGACCACGTGTCCTTCGCCGCTGACCAGGTCGCCGGGCTTGAAATCGTGGACGTTCTTACCGATTTTCTCGACAACGCCGACAAATTCGTGCCCGATTGTCATGGGCGGCTTAATCGTACGGGCAGCCCAATCGTCCCAATTGAATATGTGGATGTCTGTGCCGCATATCGCGGTTTTTTGAATTCTGATCAAGACATCATTAAGTCCGATCTTCGGTACTGGAATGTCTTCCAGCCAGATACCGACTCTCGGCTCTTTTTTGACCAAGGCTTTCATCGCATGATTTCCTGGTTCTTGTTCTTGGATTTTGTATCAAGACTCAGCTTAGGCCCTTTGCTTCCCAGCGCTGGCGGTATTTTCTCCGTAGGTACTGGTTGGCTTCGGCAACGTTAGGGATTTTGTTTTCCCGTAGAAATAATTTTTTTGGTAATAGTTTCCCGATAAGCAACCTGCGGCGAACCCACTTGCGCCTCTACATTAAATTCCCGCAACATCCGGTCAATAATTATCTCTAAATGCAACTGGCCCATTCCCGAAATAATAGTCTGGCCGGTTTCCTGATTATAAGTCACGCGAAATGAAGGGTCCTCTTCTTCTAATTTATGTAAAGCCAAACCTAATTTTTCCTGGTCCTGTTTAGTCTTTGGTTCGATTGCCTGCTGAATTACTGGTTCAGGAAAATGCATTGCTTCAATTAAAATAGGGGTTAGATTCATCGCAAAGCGTATCGCCGGTCTTAGTTTCTTTTAACCCTACTGCTGCAGCAATATCTCCGGTAGAAATCCTCTCAATAATCTCCTGGCGGTTAGCATGCATCTGCACTAATTTTGTAACCCGTTCCTTGATCCTCGTGAGGCATTATAGACTATTGACCTGTGTTTAAAGTTCCGGAATAAACCCTGAAGATAATTAATCCTTCCTACATAAGGGTCTGTCGACACCTTAAAACATAATGCGCAGAAAGGCGCCTCATCGCGAAGCTTTATCTCTCTTCGTATTCGCCGGTTTCCGGCTCCATGCCTTTTATCGGCGGCAAATCAATAGGAGAAGGCAGATAATCGCAGATAGCATCAAGAAGCAACTGTATGCCTTTATTCCTTAATTGATGCCCCGCATAAAACCGGAACAAACTTATTCTTAATAGTATTCTTTCTGATTGTCTCTTTTATTTCGCTAATAGCTATTTCTTTACCATGCACAAATTTATCCATTATTTTTCATCTAATTCCGCAAGCCTCTCCAATAATACATTGCGGTATTTATTAGCCCTCTCCAAGGAATCCGCAGGTATATCTAGAATTTCATAATTCTTTACCTGATTCATCTTTGTAGAGACCAGTTTTTTTCTCAATCAAATCAATTATACCGTTAAAATCATCTTCTTTACCGAAAGGCAATTGTATCGCAGCGGCATTTGCCCCTAATTTTTTATGCATCTGATCCATGGTATCGAAAAAATTACTGCCAACCCTATCCATCTTATTTACAAAAGCAATTCTCGGGACATTATAACGGTCGGCCTGGCGCCATACTGTTTCTGACTGCGGCTCAACGCCGCCTACGCCGCAAAAAACAACCACTGCTCCGTCGAGAACCTTTAAAGACCTTTCTACCTCTACGGTAAAATCTACATGCCCAGGGGTATCAATGATATTGATCCTGAAATCATTCCAGTAGCAGGTAGTGCGGCGGCAGTAATGGTAATGCCCCTTTCCTGCTCTTGAACCATCCAGTCCATCGTAGCCGTACCATCATCTACCTCGCCGATTTTATGGGTTTTACCCGTATAAAAAAGGATGCGTTCGGTAGTGGTGGTCTTGCCCGCATCAATATGGGCGATAATTCCGATATTCCTGATTTTATCTAAAGTTATCTTTTTC
>CAWFCJ010000003.1:0-33757 GCA_963814265.1 Sedimentisphaerales bacterium
GAGGTGAGGACGGGGGACGGCGTCAAGATGCTTCACGAGTTGGAGCGTGGCGAATGGGGTCGGCTCATCGTATCGACAAGCATCCTACCGAGGTATGAGCTGGCTGACCTCGTCGAGGGAATGGGGAAGAACTACTTCAGGGTCTTCGGACGAGACAGGCCCGAGGTCGTCCTAGAGCACCTGCTGTACAGGACGCTGTACCGTTGGTTCCTCTAGGGGCGCGGATTCCTGCCCCTCTGCATGACGCCGGAGAGGATGATGTAAACGCCTAGAGCTATTCTGATCACCGCCCACCAGTTCCTGATGTTGAATATCTCGCCCGCGCCGAGGAGAGCCAGAATCGCGCCGCCTATGAAGTAGCCCGATGAGACGTGCCAGTTGCTCGTCTTGACGTAAGCCATGAGGCCGCGTAGGATCAGTATCACTCCGACTCCCAGCACGAAGTATGCCCACCAGCTAACCCAAGTTACGTAACCATACTCCCTTATGAGGAACGAGACGCCGAGCCAGAGTAGGATCAGTCCAAGTTGCTATTGACCAGGCTAAGAGCGGCGACGTGCTGGTCGTTGCAGCCGGAACCTACAACGGCAACATCAGCTTACGCGGCAAAGATATTACCGTAGTTTGCACTAATCCCGATGATCCTAACATAATTGGCAGCACGATTATCGACTGCCAGCAGACCGGCCGAGGTTTTATATTCAATAATGCCGAAGATGCCAACACCGTCGTAAATGGCTTTACTATTGTCAATGGTAGTGTCACCGGCCAGGGCGGAGGCGGTATATACATTGATCCTAATAGCGGCCCAACCATCATGAACGTAACCATCAACAACTGCTCCGCTGCGCAGGCTAACGGCGGCGGCATATACGTTGATGCAAATAGCAGCCCGACATTTATAAACTGCACAATAACGAATTGCTCTGCCGATGCCGGCGGCGGGGCGTTCTGTGATTTCAATAGTGCGCCGATATTCAGTTACTGTCTGTTCGGCGATAACTCCGCGAATTTAGGCGCGGGCCTCTATTACGACGCCAACTGCGTATCGAAGGTGTTGGAATGTAGATTCACTAATAACTCAGCGGCGCAAGATGGCGGCGGCCTATATTGCGACCCGAATAGTATCATTACCATTGCGGATTGCAATTTTGCGGATAATTCCGCTATTCGCGGCGGCGGATTGTACTGCGACCCGAACTGTTGGGTGACGGTCGCCAAGACTTATATTCAGCGACAACACCGCCAGCGCCGATGGTGGTGCCGTGTACTTATATCATGCGAACGTATCCATAAGTGATAGTACGATTGTTTCTAACTTCGCCATTCGCGGCGGTGGATTGTGGTGTTATGATTCTCCGGCTACGACACTCGCAGGTTGTACGATCAGATACAACCGAGCTGGGCCGCTATTTGACCCCAACGATCCCACGGATCCGAACGCCCTAATAATTGGCGCGGGTGGCGGAGTATATTGCTTCGCCACGGCAGGACTATTCCGCGACTGCATCATTACGCACAACATCGCTAATACCTCCGGCGGCGGCATTTACGTAGGCGGAGACGTAAACTCTCCGGCTATTAAGAACAGTCTGATAGTCTACAACTTTGCAGGTAGAGACGGCGGCGGCGTCTCCGTTAATTGGCACGCCCGGCCGACAATCTCAACGTGCACGTTCGTGGGTAACGCCGCACCAGGCACGTACGGCGACGTAAAGAAAACCGGCATCGGCGGCGGCTTGTACTGCTCGTATCACGCCTCGGCAAACGTGACTGACAGCATTTTCTGGAAGAACTTCGCCCTGAGGGGGCACGAGTTAGCCGTCGGAACCGGCTTCGAGTACGACCCAAGATACGGGACGCTTTCGGTTTCATACTGCGACGTCGAGGCTGGGAAAGGCGAGGTCGAGGTTGACACTGGTTGTACGCTCAACTGGGGCCCCGGCAACATCAGTACCGATCCGGTATTCGTAACCGGCAGACTTGACGCTTTCTATCTTAGCCAGCTTGCCGCCGGCCAGGTCAGGCAGAGTCCTTGTGTCAACGCTGGCAGCAGCTATACGAGCGACCTCGGCCTGGTTGGATATACGACCCGGACCGATGAGATGGCTGATACGCTCACGGTCGATATAGGCTATCACCATCCGACGGCACAGCCGTGCAGATTCTGTGACCTGGTCTACGATGGCATTATCAACTTCCGTGATTTTGCCATCCTTGCTGAGAAATGGCTGGCAAAAGGCTGTTCCGACAATAATGCCTGGTGCCAGGGCAGAGACCTTACGTTCGACACGCTTCTAAATATGGAAGACATCGCCTTTTTGGCTGATTGCTGGCTAGTCAGAGATACCGAGCCTCCGATTCCCGACCCATCGCTGTGGGATGTTGAGCCGTATATGTCGTCGGCCAGTTCAGTCACTATGGCCGCCGAGCTTGCGTTTGACGCCTGGGGCTGGAATGTGCAGTACTTCTTCCAGTGCTTCTACGGCAATTGCCACAACAGCGGCTGGCGGGATAGCCCGACCTATACAGACGCCGGCTTGACCGCCGGCACCCGATATGCCTACAGGGTAAAGGCCCGCGACGAGATCGGCAACGAAACCGAATGGTCGATCGTCCGTTATGCCGGTGAAGAGGACAGAACGCCGCCGGTGCCGGCGCCTGATTGGGAGCGTGAACCTTACGCCCTGTCGGATGATGCTATTGCAATGATAGCTACGCCGGTGTTCGACGATAGCGGCGTTGAGTATTACTTCCAGAGTGTATCCGGCGGCGGGCATGATAGCGGCTGGCAGGATCAACGCGGCTACACGGATACCAACCTTGACCCGAATAGCGAATACTGCTACAGGGTCAAAGCCAGAGATAAATCGTTCAATCGCAACGAAACAGCCTGGTCAAGGGTGGCGTGTGCAACTACTTTTCTGCCGCCGGATACGACTCCGCCAACGCCGAACCCGATGCAGTGGGATCCCGAACGGCACACCGGCAGAAATCTATGGCGGTGCTGGACAGTGGGATTACTATGCCGAGATGACAGCAGTAGTAGCCGCTGACGCCAGCGGGTTTGTGCAGTATTTCTTCGAGTGTTCTGACTCGCGCTATAGCAGCGGCTGGCAAGCTGCTAATACATACACCGTGCTGGTGGGCCAGAAGGGACGAGCTTTTAGTTTTCGGGTCAGAGCTCGCGACCTTTACGGCAACGAGACCGCTTGGTCTGTAGAGCTTCGGATGCGGCCCTTGCCATAAAGGTAAAGTGCCTAAACCGAGCTAATAGGCACTGAAGAACTCGAGCTTCTCCCTCAGCGTCTGGTAGCCGTAGTGCATCAGCAGATGGTCGAGTATCACTAAGGCCGTATAGTTCTCGGCGACCGGCCAGATACGGGCCACGATTGTTGGGTCGCGCCGGGTGATGGCTGCCAAGTCTTTGTTTTCCAGCGTGTACTTGTCGATCGTCTGTTGCGGCTTGTCAATTGTCGGCGTGGGCTTTACAGCGAGTCTGACCACGATGGGCTGGCCTGTGGTAAGGCCGCCCGTGATGCCGCCCGCATTATTTGACAGGAACGTAACCTTGCCGTTCTGAGCCTGCATCTGGTCGTTATCCTGGCTGCCCATCATATCTTTGACTGCAAAGCCTGCCCCGACCTCGACACCTTTGACGGCGCCTATGCCGAGCATTCGGCCAAGCTCAGCGTCGAGCTTGCAGAAGACCGGCTCGCCCAGACCCACAGGCACGCCGGTGACGATGACTTCGACTACTCCGCCTGCTGAGTCGCCCGCAGCACAGATGCGGCTGCAGGCATCCACCATCGCCTGGGCGGCATCGATGTCGGGGCAGTTGAGTACCTGGTGCACACCATATTTATCCCGAATCTCGGCGGATTTGGTCTTCGGCGCCTTGTTGCGGATGGCGTCGATCTGCTTTTCGATTTCAGCAAAGGCTCTGGTTTTTTCCAGGAACCGCATCTCCATTGTGACCCGGCCTTTTACGTAGATCTCCTGGTAGAACGGATCGAGGTCGCGCCGCATCTTCTTATAGTCGTTGGCGTATGCCAGCGCCTGCTCGTGAGGAATGTCCGGACAGCGGACGCCGGCAATTTCTTTCACGTAGGCGAAAACTTCGATGCCGCATTTCTTGAGCACTTTCTTAGCGACATATCCGGCAGCTACGATAGTGGAGGTGTACCGTCCGCTGAAAAAGCCCGCGCCGATAGCATCGTCGTCCGGGCCGTACTTGATGAATGAAGCGTACGATGCATGGCCCGGCCGGGGCGTGCGGTTAGTGTCCTGGTACTGCTTGATGTGAACAAAATGCCGGTCGAGGTTGGGGATGAGGATCGTCAACGGCGTGCCGTTGGTGTGGTTTCTGTTGCCGGCATTTTCGATAG
This sequence comes from Sedimentisphaerales bacterium, assembly GCA_963814265.1. Taxonomy (GTDB): domain Bacteria; phylum Planctomycetota; class Phycisphaerae; order Sedimentisphaerales; family Anaerobacaceae; genus JAFNGF01. The sequence continues at coordinate 4,389 of CAWFCJ010000003.1, forward strand.
TGTCGGCGGCGTTGAAGCCCGAGTAGATGATCGGCAGGTCCGGCTCTTTGCGCGGACTGGATAGCTCATCCGCACCTGGTTTTCGCAGCAGCAGGTCGCCGTATATTTCCTGCTCGGTCAGAAGCATTCCGGGCGGGACGCCCTGTATGACAGATGTGAGGCCTTCCTGATATGAGCCGCCCGCAACCGTTACCTGAAAACAACGCCCAAGATGGCAACCAAGCATTCTTCTTGGTCTCCTTATCTCAAGATTCTTATCACGAGCGATTGGCCGCGCGGCCAAGGCAGATTGCACCATAGAATAGTAAACTGTCGTGAAATTGCAATGAATTTCGGTTGTGTCGAAGATCTGCTCGACGGATTGCCTGGATATCAGATCCGCCGGAAGGGTGAAAGCGGAATTTCAACTGGCTATGGGGACAACAGAAATTGCATTGAAGCCGGTGCAGAATTTGGGCTTTTTCCTAACATAACGCATGCATAGAACTTGTGAAATGAGCATTCTTGCAGCATTCGCAGATAACGGAAGTGCTTGCCACGATTTGACTGCTGTAGTATAGCCGTAACCGCACTCTTGGCCGGAATTCTGATCTTGGCCTGCAGAGGGCCAGGATGCGGGCCCTAATTCAGTTGTGAGGATGAACTCTCTTCTACGGAATGCTTGTAAGAGCGGTTACTTACTGGGGTTATGTCGTTCACTACAGGTTTCACTGGAAATTTAGCAGAACTCTACAAGAAATTCCTTGACGGAAAGATAGGTGGTTTGGTATAAATAGGTAACTTGGACTCTTGGATTTCGTGTTTTCTTTGAGTAAGGCTGTGCGTGTGAAAAGACATTTGTGATTTACTTAGGTATCATCTCAAAGCAACTTCAGAATTATGTTTTCTGTTTTTTGGAGGAGGTAAACGATGATTTGGAAAATATTGTTGGCCGCAATTGTTTTAGTGGCATTCCTGGAGGTTGGTGCGCAGGCACTTACGGTCATCGCGACGGAAGATGGCAATGGGGCTGACACGTATCTTACAAATGACAGCCAACAGGGCCCGGATACGATCACCAGCGCCGAAGTAAGGATGAGAGCGTTCCGTCAAGTGGCTAACACACGCTCCAAGGCTGGTTACATTAGGTTTGACCTCACCGGAGCGGCAGAAGCCGACCTTACAGGCTCCTATCTAACATTTGAGGCGACCTTCCTTAAGGGCTCGGCAAAAGCAGTGGAGGTCTATGGATTGATAGATGGAGACGGTGATTTGTGGGATGAGAGCACGATTACCTACAATACTGCTCCCGGCATGCTGCCGGCTACTCTCGGCAACTATGTCCTTGACCTCACCGAGGTGACATTGTTGGGAACAATTACTATTCCTGCCGTCGGTGATCCATATCCTGTCAGGTTCAGTTCGAGCCCAACGGATCTTCCGCTGGCAACCTTTCTGGGCGCTGATACGAATAAGCTGGTGACATTTATATTTATCGGCACCAACAATGAGGGTGAGATTGCCTCAAAAGAGCACGAAACGTTCATGGCACCTACACTAACTCTGGTTCCTGAACCCGCAACATTGGCTCTACTGGGACTGGGCAGTGTAGTTCTGTTACGCGGGCGTAGAAAGTAGGCATGTTTTGAACGTGTGAAGGGCCAGCTCAGTATTTCTCTCTCGGCAAAGTGGGCTGGTCTGAGCCGTCAACGGCGGGACACGATCGGCAAGAGAGACACCTGATCGGCCACACAGATGCTGTGGCAGACCAAGGCTACCCAGAGTAATGCACACTCGTTTTCTCCCGTAGCGGCGGCACCACGCCCGAGGGCATAGTGTGCCGCCGATCGGCGAGTAGGCACATGTGGCTGGGCGTTTGATGGTACGACAAGAAAGTCCCACCTCAAGAGTAAGATGGCCAGCCAGGGGGCTTGCTCGTTTGCCTCTGATGCGGAGGTGGTCTTAGTATTTGCTTGCTAAGCGAGGGGGGGCAATCCGTTCAACGGTGCGCTTCATGAGATCCGGCCGTAAGACAGAGCTTTGCTTGCCGCTGTCCGAGACAATCAGACAGCTTCCTGCGGCCGTAGCGATTCCCAATCACGCGGAATCCGGGGAGTCCGTGAGGAGCTTCGTTGGCGAGAAACACCGTCGGAAATAGATGTTCTCTAAATATATGGACACAAAGAAAAGTTGTACGATCTTCGGCTCCTCGGCTTCCTGCAAAGAGCTTTACGAGATCGGCCGCTCTTGCCCTCCGTTCAATTCTCGATGCGGGCGTTTTTGTCCCGAGAGTAGAAACTGTCGCAACCGTATTACCGAGAGATCGGATTGTCGCATTTGAATGAAGAAGGAAAATGTGGTATAATTTTATAAGCCGATGTCCGCACGCAGTCTTCAATCTAAACCTTAAAGATTAGGCATAGTGTGAAGCAGAAAACGGCACCAGCCATCGGGATCGTGCTTGGCACGATAGTGCTTTTGACAGGCCCGATGCACGCGCAGCGATATATGGAGAAGCTCGGTCGTGCGATGGTCGCGATCAATCAGGGCGACGGAAGGGTCTATGTCGGATGGCGTATGCTTGGAACCGATCCGCACAACCTCGCTTTCAACCTCTACCGTTCCACCGGCGGAGCAAGCCCGGTCAAGCTGAACGACCAGCCCATCACGCAAAGCACGAACTGGGTTGATAACGCTGTTGACCTGAGCCAGACGAATTCCTATTTTGTTCGGCCTGTTCTCAATGGCAGGGAACAGGCGCCAAGTGCTCTCTTTACGCTACCGGCAAACGCATCTGTAAAACAATACATCTCAATTCCTCTTCAGGTGCCATCCGGCGGGACCACACCTGACGGAGTTACATATACATATAATGCAAATGATTGCAGTGTCGGGGACCTTGATGGTGACGGCGAGTATGAGATCATACTGAAATGGGATCCATCCAATTCGAAGGATAATGCACAAGACGGATACACGGGCAACGTATTTCTTGATGCCTACAAGCAGAATGGCACATTTATGTGGAGGATTAATTTAGGAATAAACATCCGGGCAGGTGCACACTATACCCAATTTATGGTCTATGACCTTGATAGTGATGGCAGAGCCGAGGTTGCCTGTAAAACAGCCCCGGGGACAGTCGATGGACAGGGCAATTATGTCATCTTACCAGGAGAGGACACCAATGTGGATTACCGCAATACATCCGGCCGCATCCTGGATGGGCCGGAGTATCTGACTATTTTCGATGGTTTGACCGGCGCCGAACTTGCTACGACCAATTATATACCGCCCAGAGGCAACGTCTGTGACTGGGGCGACCCCGGATGCTACGGCAATAGAGTTGACCGCTTCTTGGCATGCGTGGCGTATCTTGACGGCGTAAGACCCAGCCTCGTGATGTGTCGTGGTTATTATACCTGGACGTGGTTGGTGGCATGGGATTGGAGAAATGGTCAACTGACACACCGCTGGACCTTCAATAGCCGTGATGGCACTGCTGGTAACCTCGCCTATGAAGGCCAGGGCAATCATAATCTTAGCGTCGCTGATGTCGACAGCGAGGGCAAAGATGAAATTATTTATGGGGCATGTGCCATTGATGACGATGGGACTGGATTGTGGACAACAGGTTTGGGGCATGGAGATGCCATGCATGTTTCCGATATCGATCCTGAAAGACCTGGTCTGGAAGTGTGGGAGATCCATGAAAACGCCGAAGTTGGCTCGGCTTTACTGGATGCCGAAACCGGACAGATTATCTGGGGGACAGGGCCTGGGGATGTAGGAAGGGGCGTTGCGGCTGACCTTACCGCGGTCTATAAAGGAATGGAGTGCTGGGGCGGAACCAGCGGATTACGTAGCTGCACGAACCAATATGCTGGTAGGACTCCTTCGTCATGCAATTTCGTTATCTGGTGGGATGGTGACCATGTTCGTGAGTTGCTCGACGGCAAATCGTCCACGTATTATGTCCCATTCATCGACAAGTATGGGACAAGCAATGACACGAGGCTCTTGACCGCTACCGGCTGCTTAACAAACAATGGAACCAAAGCCACTCCTTGTGTCTCCGCTGACATTCTGGGTGACTGGAGAGAGGAAGTCATTTGGAGAACAGGGGACAACAAAGAGCTGCGTATCTTCACGACCACAATACCTGCCGACAACCGTTTTTATACTTTCATGCATGATCCGACCTACAGGCTGAGCGTGGCCTGGCAGAACGTGGCCTATAATCAGCCTACTCAGACCGGTTTTTATATGGGCGATGGTATGGCAGCACCACCGCGCCCCGACATAAGAGTAGTACCGTGGATATACGGCGATTTTACCGGTGACGGTGTGGTCCGCATGGACGATCTTCCTGGATTTTTCGAAATCTGGCTGATGAATGACTGTAATGAGAATGCTGAGTTGGATCTAAATGACGATTGTGTAATCAGTCTATATGAATTTTGCTTGCTGGCTCTGAATTGGCTTGAGAGGACAGTACATTGAAACCTATACAGGGGCTGTTGCCCTCGGTGGGTTTGTCTGGCTGCTTCCGAATGCCATTTACTGTAGGAGGCGAAAGCACCTTTTCACGTAAAAGAGACGCGGTTTTCCTGAAACGGGCTTGAAGAGTGTGTCAGTTGCGCAATTTCATTTTCGCGCCGAGACAGGTCATAAGCTCGACATAGTCTGGGAACGTGACGGCCATCGCCTCGGCGGTATCAATGACACATCCGTCGTCCATCGCCACTCCTGCAAGCGATAGGGCCATTACTATTCGGTGGTCGCTTCTACCGTCCAGATAAACCGTGCCTCGTCGCTCGTGCCTCGTGTCTCGTATGCTGCCGCGTATTATAAGGCCGTCGGGTAATTCTTCGACATCCACCGATAGTTTTTTAAGCTCTTCAGCCATACATTTAATCCGGTCGGTTTCTTTGCCGCGGGCCTGGGGTACATTGACGAGGCGAGTTTCCCCTTCAGCAAACGCCGCAGTAACAGCCATAGCAGGTAGGGCATCGGGCGTCCTATTCATATCTATCTCAACGCCGTGCAGTGGCGCAGCTTTGACGGTTATAGAGTCTGGCTGGATAGTGATATCGGCGCCCATCGCTTTGAGATAATCGACTACCGCCTTATCCGGCTGGCTATCTTTGAAATCAAGGCCCAGCAGGGTCACTTCGTCTCCCACAAGAGCAGCACCGCACGAGAAGAATGTAGCGCTTGAGAAATCAGCGGGTATGGTTGCGTCAAAGGCCCGGTAGTTTTGATTGCCCTTTACTTTGAATCTTCGCATCTGCTGGTGTTCATATTTTATGCCTTGTTTATCCAGCCAGTCGAGCGTCATCTGGACGTAGCCCGGCTCGTTCAGCAGAGTGACATCTATATCCGTATCGTTAGCAGCCAAAGGACTGCACAAAAGTAGGCTCGATAGATACTGGCTGGTTGAGCAGGCTACTTCGGTTTTACCTCCTATGATTTGTCCGGTTATTTTTACGGGGGCTTTGCCGTTGTTTTTGACGCTAAGGCAATGTGCTCCAAGCTCGTTGAGCGAATTCAGCAGAGGGCCAACAGGGCGGCTCTGTGTTTGCTGGTCGCCTGTGAAGGTTACAGTCTGGCCTTTTTTCACCAACGATGCTGAGCCGATGGCGATATTTAGGGTTGTGCCGGAGTTGCCGACGTCTACAACCTCTTGTGGGATTTTGATTTTTCCGCCCGTGCCGGTTACTTTCCACAAGTTCGGATCGGCAGCATTGATTTCAGCACCAAGTGCTCGATAGCAGTTGACCGCCGCTTGTGTGTCGCCTGAAGTAAGCGGCTTGCGAATGGTGCTCTTGCCCGAAGCCAAAGAGCCGATCGCCACAGCGCGGATGGTATGGGACTTGGACGCGGGCATGATGACCATGCCTTTTAGGCGGGACTTTTTCACGATCAGCTTCATATTTACTCGAAGAACATTGCTGAGCAGAATTCACATATTGGATTTTGAACCTTGATGCGCCTTTGGCGGACGCTGCCTAAAGCGAGGCGCTGAATATGATCTTTCATTTGAATCATGGTGCTTGTGCCGCTGCCTGATTAACCAGAAACAGTACCGCCATGCGCACGGCCAAGCCGTTGGTTACTTGCTGCAGAATGACGCTGTTGCGGCCGTCAGCGACCTCGCTTTCCATCTCCAAGCCTCTATTGATTGGGCCTGGGTGCATAACCAGGATGTCAGATTTGGCCCTTTTCATCCTCTCCACGGTCAGGCCAAAATAGTGAGAGTATTCCCGGATTGAAGGAAACGGATTGCCGCCCAGCCTTTCAAACTGGATGCGAAGCATGTTTACAACGTCAACCTTGTCAATTACATCATCGAGCGAATAGCTCACCTTGACCGGCAGTTGTCTGACTTCTGCCGGCATAAGTGTCGGCGGGCCAACAAATGTGACTTCGGCGCCGAGCTTGGTCATCGCCCACATGTCACTGCGGGCCACGCGAGAGTGGGCTATGTCACCGACAATGGCTACCTGCAAACCCTCCAGTGTTCCTTTAATTTTGCGAATGGTATAGACATCCAAAAGGCCCTGCGTGGGGTGCTCGCAATAGCCGTCGCCGGCATTGACGACACAGGCGTTGATATTTCTGCTCAGAAACTTCGGGGCACCGGCGGCACTATGCCGAATCACGACGATATCGACGCCCATCGCCTCCAGATTTCTGGCTGTATCCAATAGCGTCTCGCCCTTACTGACGGAACTGGCTTTCTCGGTAAACTCTATAACGTCGGCGCTTAGTCGGCTTGCCGCAAGGGCAAAGCTGTTGCGGGTGCGGGTGCTATCTTCGAAAAACAGATTCACCACGACCTTTCCTCGCAGCGGCGGTGCTTTCTTAACCGACCTGGTGCTTATCTGCTCAAAACCCTTGGCGGTGTCAAGAATATAAGTTATCTCTTCGGCGCTCAGCTCCCGCAGCCCAAGCAGGTGTTTGCGATGCCAGATGAATGGCTTATTTTTTCTTATAGACGCCATAACATCTTTTAGCGTATAGCGTGCAGCGTTTAGCGTTTAGAATTGCCTGTACGCTGTCCGCTAACCGCTATCCGCTAATCAACAACTACTTCATCTTTTCCGTCCGACTCGATCAGATTGACCTGGACCAGTTTGCCCGGTTCAACATCGGCCCTATAGCCGACATAGTCGGCTTGAATAGGGAATTCTCTGCCGGCTCTTTCGACAAGGACGGCCAATCTTATCGCCCTGGGCCTTCCTAAATCTATAAGTGCGTCCATAGCAGCGCGAGTTGACCGCCCGGTATATAGCACATCATCGACCAGGATAATAATCTTGTCGTCTATATCGAAGCCTATCTCGGTAGTTCGAACCTGCGGCTGAGCATCGCTCTGCGGCGAGTTTAAGTCGTCGCGGTAAAGCGTTATATCTAACGTGCCGCACGGAACATCTTTGCCCAGCACTTTCGACAACCGGCTGGACAGCCGCTGGGCAAGGATTTCTCCTCTACTGCGGATACCGATTGCAGCGATATCCGCCTGCCTGGGGTTTTCGGCGACAATGCGGCCCGCCAGCTCTTTGAGCGCCTTCTCGATCTGCTTGGAATCCAAAATTACCTTCATAACTGCAATCATTTTAGCCACAGATTTCACAGATTTCACTGTTTTTTTTGACTTTTTAATCCGTGTTAATCTGTGGTTTATCCTTGGGCATTGGGCAAGATTTCGTCGTGAAGTTTTTGAACACCCCTCTTTTCAGTGCTAAAAACTGCTATTTTATGCAACATGCCTGATAATCTACTTGAAAATGAAGTTGATTTCTGGTATCATATTATAAAAGAATCTGGAGGCAGCAGACTATGGGGCAGGGATGTTCGAGAGTAGCAGAACAGGTTTCTCTCAGTGGGGCGTTATCGCCATTTCCGGGGTTACAGAATGGTGCAGGGTGCTAAGGACACACTTATCCTGGCTTGTTTGGCAGCATTGCTGAGCTCTGCAAGCGTGGTTGCCAGAGGCCAAGAGCCGCAGACTGATAGAGTCCTGCAGCCGCAGAGCCTGAATCACGCCGGCGTTTATGCCTTGAGAGGTATAGAGCCCGGTTTGACAGGCTCAGGCGTCAGGTTTGCCCTGGTCTGCCGGAGCATCACTTATACCGATGGCGAGCCGCAGAACGACTACCGCCCCAATGTGCAGCACAGATGCTTTAGCTCGCAGCGGTTCATTTTCCACGACCTAGGACAAGTGCCGGCGGGCATTTCGCCGCATGGGACGGCTATTTGCTCAATACTATTTGGCCAGGACCCGACGCGTTTGATCCGGACTTGGGCAAGTTCTACTATCAAGGTGTTGTGCCGGGGGCAAAGGCGGCTGTCTATGAGTTCTGGTATTTCTTAATCAATAATGTGTTTAGTCAGTTGCCGCCCGATGCAGACATTGTCAGCGCCAGCATCGGCAGCCAATTCGAAGACTGGTGGACACGGGGGATCGAGTCACTGGCTGAACATTACGGACTTATTGTTGTGGCCGGCATAGGCAATGGCTCAAACGCTTGTGATCCTCCTTTATATCCGGGCGGGGGGGCAAATGTAATCGGCGTAGGCGTGATTGACTCGGTCAATACCAAAAATCAGGCGACGAATCTGGCGTATTTCTCGCTGGCCTATCCGGAGCATTCCAGTTGTGGGCCGACTAAGGATGGGCGGTGCAAGCCGGATATTGTTGCGCCGGGCAATTGCGTAGCCGCCAGTGCAAACGCCTCCGACCTCTACGAGCTCACGGGCAACTGGTCGAGTTTCTCGACCCCGATAGCGGCAGGAGCTATTGGCCTGCTCGTCCAGAAAGCCAAAGAGCAGCCGAGTCTGAGCCTGGCTGTGTCGCCGGATGGTGGCAATTGCGTTATGAAAGCCATCTTGATGAACTCGGCAACCAAATTGCCCTATTGGCATAAGGGACGCCTGGCAAGTGACGATGACCACGTCGTTCCTCTGGACTACATCCAGGGGGCGGGTATGCTGAATGCGGTTGGCGCCTATCAGCATCTTGTTGCCGGCCGAAATAAGGCGGGTAAGGTCCTGCCGACCGGCTGGGATTTGAACCGGCTGAATAAACGCGACGCCCCCACGAATGTTTATGAATTCACCGATAGTGAGGCGACCGACAAGTTCATTACCGTCACACTTGTTTGGAATAGGCACTACAAAAGGGCTTATCCTTTCGAGCCTGATACAGCCGAGGACAGCAATCTTAGGCTCGAACTCTGGGCTATTGACCCGGAGAATTCGAACAACAGTCGCTTGCTGGATTACAGTGATAGCGCAGTTGACAATGTGGAGCATATTTACTGCCCGGCACTGGCCGGTTATACCCGTTATGAAATTGTCGTATCGTACAGTAGCCTCGATAATCGGCTGGGCACAGATGCAGCACAGCGATATGGTCTGGCATGGACCGTCGGCCAGAGCCCGGATAGCGATAGCATTTTTTGGCACGACCTCAATGCTGACGGGGTTGTGAATGAGCTGGACTTTGCCATTCTGCTGGACAACTGGATAGCTGGAGTTAAGTCTCCGGGAAGTTACCTGCTCGGTGACATCAATACAGACGGCGTCATCGACGCTGATGACCTGCAAATCCTCGTGGACCACAATAATCGCCGGGCCGATTGGCGCACAAAGCAAGATAGTGAGACAAAGTAATGAGCTTTGTCGGCATGATTTTCCTGCTGATAGTTTCTTCTTCGGCCTCTTTTGCAGAGCAGCCGTGGAGGTTTATCGTCCTATGCGATAGTCGCGGCAGCGACAACGGCATCAACGAGCGCATTCTGGGCGAGCTTGTTATCGAGATTAAAAGGCAGGGCGTGGATTTTGTCCTGTTTCCGGGCGATCTCGTTTCGGGCTATTCAAGCACCGGCCCGAGCCAATTTGAGGCTCAATTGAATCAATGGGTAGACCTTATGAAGCCGGTCTACGATGCCGGCATCGGTGTGTATGTCGGTCGCGGCAATCACGAGCTTGCGGACCTTTGGTACGTTTCTTCCGGTTACAACGCCAACCCGAATGATAATTATGCGCACCGCTGGCTCAACGTTTTCGGCGGTGACTTGCATCCCGACCAGAAACTGCCCGGCAACGGGCCTGCCGGCGAAGAGTATATGACGTATTCTGTCACTCACAAAAACGTTTTCGTTGTTTGCCTCGATCAGTATGCGGGCGTCAGGCACGAATTTGCCCATAAGGTGAATCAGGCCTGGCTTGATGCTCAATTAGCGGCTAACACAAAACCGCACATTTTTGTAGCTGGGCACGAACTTGCCTTCAGGGCTTTGCCGCGTGAGTGCCTAGATAAATATCCGGCTGATCGTGATGCGTTCTGGACCAGCCTGAAAAATGCCGGGGCACGAACGTACCTCTGCGGCCACGATCACTTCTACGACCACGCCCGCGTTGATGACGGCGACGGTAAGCCGGATAATGACATCCACCAGTACACCATCGGAACCGCTGGAGCCTCCCTTTATACGTGGTCGCCGCCATACGACGGCAATAACAGCGACTATATTGTCGAGCAAGTGCACCACGCGCAGCGGTACGGCTACGTTCTGGTCGATGTAAATGACCTGGACGTAACCCTGACCTGGATGCAGCGCAATACAAATGATCTGAGTATGGATGGTGTCTATGAGCCTGCCGACGTGTGGACTTACACGGTTATGTCGAAACCGGTTGTGCTGTCACCAAATGGCGGCGAGAACCTGGCGGCGGAAAATGATTACACTATCACCTGGAAGACGCTTGAAGGCGCCGAGATAGATCACGTGCTGATCGAATACTCCTGTGACAATGCCTTGAGCTGGAAAGAAATTGATGTATCTGAAAACACTGGTTCGTACCAGTGGAAGACCCCGGCGGTGGATTCTGACCGGTGTCTGCTGCGGATAAGTGATCTGCACAATCCGACTATCGCCGACACAAGCGATTCTGTCTTTACGATATTTCAGTGCCGCCGACACCTTAGCGGCGACCTGAACGGCGATTGCTACGTTGACGCTTTAGACCTGGCGATATTAGCGGGCGATTGGCTCAAATGCGCAAATCCCTTTGATCCGGCCTGTGATTAGCCAAGGTAGGCGAATGCTCGAAAAGGAGGCGGATAAAATGAGAACGCACCCGACTCTTTTGTGGACATTGTCCGGTTTCTGTGCCGTCTTGTTGGGCTTGACGTCACGCAGTCCGGCAGAGCGGGCAGTACAAGGAGTTCTCCTCACTCCGGATGGTGGTGGTCGATACGTTGTTACTGAAATTGGGCGGGACTTAGTCCCGACGGCAGTAAGTATCCACGGACAGGTTGTTGGATACACCCACACGAATCCATATCGGGCATTTTTATGGGCGGAATCAAGCGGAGTTCAACTGCTTGGAACCTACGAGACCGACCCTGCATCAATAGCCTATGGCATTAACGATATTGGTCGGGTAGTGGGGGAGAGTTTCCCTGAGCCATATAGCTTAGGGCGTGCCTTTCTCTGGAGCTCGGCTGAGGGTATGCAGGACCTGCGGACACTTGGCGGCAGCGGTGCAAGCGCTCACAGCATAAATAATGGTGGAGCATTAGCCGGGACAAGCAGGCTGTCGAATTCCGCCCACTTGGAGCCCTTTATATGGACTGAGAGCGAGGGAATGCGGTGGCTCGGCTCTCTCGGAGGACAAGGCGACTACAACGTGGCGCGAGACCTTAATAACTCAAACGAGGTCGTGGGCACAAGTTCAGCGGCTGACGGTTCCAACCATGCCTTTGTGTGGAGTGAAAAGACCGGCATGCTCGATATAGGCAAATTGTCGCCTACGGATGCGTCTTCTTACGGGACGGGCATAAATGATCTTGGCCAAGTCGTTGGGTGGTCTCGCAGTGTAACTGGCGGTTTGGGCGACAGGGCATTTATTTGGTTGGCACAGGACGGAAGGCAGGATATCGGTTCGCTGGGCGGAGAGGCAGACGCCTACGGGATCAACAACTTGGGCACGGTAGTTGGTTCCTCTGGTGTTCTTCCCATCGGCGAAAACTGGAAAGTCCATGCCTTCGTATGGCAAAACGGCGTCATGACCGACCTGAAACGCGCTGCTATCGTCTGAACTTAGCTACAAACTGACAAGCGCAGTCGGTATTAACGACCTCGGCCAAATCGTGGCCGTCAGTGATCCTTACTTTATTCCAGAACCCGCGACAGTCCTGCTCCTTGGCTTGGCCGGCTTGGCATTGCGTAGGTGCAGAGCAGGGAGCGTGAGCGACCGGACCTGAATTCTGACTCCTGAATTCCCATTCTAAACTTCTCAGGCTTGAAAATCTTCTTTCAATTCTCTGTCATTTCTGGTAAAAGTGCTTAACCAGTAGCGGAAAGTCCGAAGCGAAAGACATAAAACTGGATCCGCCAAGTGGAGCGTGAAATGCTATGCCTGATGAGCTTCTGATAAAAAATGGGCGGGTGATTGACCCTGCAAACGGCATTGATAAACAATGTGACGTCCTTATCGTGGACGGCACGATTGCAGAGGTTGGCGATTTAACTCAAAACTCAAAACTCAAAACTAAAAACTCATTGACGGTTATTGATGCTACGGGCAAGTTAGTGACGCCGGGTCTGATTGATATTCACGTCCATTTCCGTGAGCCGGGCGATGAAGAGGAAGAGACCATAGCGAGCGGCTCAGCGGCGGCGGTGGCGGCTGGCTTTACTTCCGTGGTGTGTATGCCCAACACCAACCCTGCCATCGAAAATGAAACCGATGTCGAGTATATCCACCGCAAAGGCAGGCAAGCCCGCAAAACCCACGTCTATACGATGGGCGCAATCACGAAGGGCCGGCAGGGCGTTGAGCTGGCAGAGATGGGATTTATGGCTGAGGCGGGCGCGGTTGGCTTCACCGATGATGGCAACGGCGTTCAAAATCCGTCGGTTATGCTGCGGGCTCTGAAATACGCTGGCAATGTTTGACGTAGTTGTAGCTCAGCACTGTCAGGATGATAGCTTTGCTGGCGACGGCGTAATGAACGCTGGCTTTTATTCGACAATACTCGGCCTACCGGGGATGGATGCATTAGCGGAAGCAAGCCATGCTCTGGCGGGATATACAACTGGTCAAAAAGACCAAAGTCCGCTACCACGCCCAGCACATATCAACGGCGGGGTCGGTCGAATTTGATAAGGGCCGCCAAAAAGGATTCTCTGCCCATTACTTGTGAAGTAACGCCGCATCATTTGTTTTTCACCGAGGAGCGTTGCGCCGACTACGATACGAACTATAAGGTCAATCCGCCGTTGCGAACAGCCAGAGACATCGAGGCATTGAAGGAGGCGATTGCGGAAGGACTGATTGACGCTCTGGTAACAGATCACGCCCCGCACTTGCAGAGTGAAAAAGAGTTGGAGTTTCTCGCGGCGCCGTTCGGCATTGCCGGTTTAGAGTGCGCTCTGGGTCTGTATGTTAAAGCCCTTATTGAGCCGGGCATTCTCGATTGGCCTGGCTTGATTCGACTTATGACTGCAAATCCCGCCAAGATTATTGGCATTGATAAGGGTACGCTCGGCAAAGGCAAGCAAGCTGATGTCACTATTATTGACCCGAACGCCGAGTACGAAATTGATGTGAATAAGTTTCGCTCCAAGAGCAGGAACTGCCCCTATCACGGCTGGAAAGTCAAAGGCAAGGTCGAAAAAACGCTCGTGCAGGGCGAGATAAGGTTCCAAGCCGGTTAATGATAAATGCCCTTAATTATTGATGGTCACAATCTGTTATGGGCGGTGCAGAAGCCGTTCGGGTCCGGCGAGGGCGATGAGTCGATTAGCGATGTTCAATTGTGCTGTATCATCGGCAGGTATCTTAAACTGACCGGCGAAAGCGGCGAGATAATTTTCGACGGGACTGGCCCGATAGACAAAAGCCAATTCGATAACATAGCTAATCTGCAAGTCCTGTTTGTGGGCCGAGCCACCGATGCTGACTCGGTAATCGAGCAGAAGATAGAGGTATCCACCGCGCCCAGAAGACTGACCGTCGTAAGCAGCGACCGCCGGCTGCGAAATGCAGCCCGGGCACGAAAAGCAGCAGCCGTGAAATCTGAGGTTTTCTGGAATGATGTTGCCAAGCAACTGAGCCGAAAAAAGGCCGCCAAAGAGCCTCCAGAGAAACGCCAGGGACTTACCGAGAGTGAAACCAAACTGTGGCTCGAATTTTTCGGCATCGAGCAATAGGGACAAGTTTATCGCGGGCTCATATTCTTAGAGCCTATAACAGAATGAACAATGTTATTTGTTTTTTGTCATTCCCGCGCAAGCGGGAATCCACTCAAGCGATATGTTAATGGATTCCTGCTTTCGCAGGAATGACACGGCGAACCGGTCAGTTTGAATTAATGACTTATTGAGTCGCTGGTTTCTCCATACAATACATAGCTCTGGCTGTTTTTGACGACGCTCTCTACGGTGAACGTGGCTGTACCTGCCGTCAGAATCCAGCTCGTGCTGAAGCTCGCCTGGCCATTTTGCGTAGTACCCGAGACATTCGCCCTGTAAGCACCACTCCAGCGGCCCTGCACGGTTGCTCCGTTGATGACTGCCGCACCATCTGTAAGGGTGACCGTTGCTGCTGCGCCACAGCGTCCAGAAGGTTTGCTTTGACACGTCAACATCCAGGTGTGCTATGGGAACGGCTGGTTTTTCCTGCATGGTAACTGTTGTGCTCGTGGAATTGTTGACGCCACCATCGTCGGCAAAGTCGTGGTGGGCAGTCAGTGTATGGTTGCCGATGCTTGCCCCGCTGGTGTTCCAGGGGAAATTGATAGTTGAAGAATCGCCCGCAGCCAGACCGCCGGTGATTGTCTGAGTGCCGATAGTGATACCATCGGTATCATCGCTAAGCGCAACAGTTATATTGGATGTCACGTCCTGGTTGCCTGCATTTTTTATGGTGACGCCCACGCTGACCAGGTCGCTCTGGACTACGCTACTGGGGGCGGTTACGGCCGTAACGGCGATATCCGTTGTGGGCCTTTCCACGGCGACCGTGGTGCTCCTGGAGTTATCCACAGTATCCGTCTCGTTAGCTACGGGTCCGGCTCTTGCTGTTAGCGTATGGCTGCTGGCCGCAGCATCGGTCGTATCCCACGAGAAGCTAACCGTCGTAGAAGTGCTCGCTGCCAGACTCACAGACCGTGTTCCTATAGTCACAGCGTCCGTGTTGTCGGTCAGGACTACGCCGAAGGCTTCACTGAACGTACCCTCGTTCTGCACGGTCACGTCAATCGCAACTGTGTCTCCGGCAAAAGCCGAGCTCGGAGCGGCAATAGCCGTGACTGCTACATCGTGTATGTCCGCTGCCTGCGATGCTGCCGAGGCATTGACCAGTCCATATCCGTACAGATTGTCTCGTCCCGCAGCGCCAAGGTCCTCTGCGGTTTGTCGGAGCCTGATGCGGAGCTGCCCGGCTGTCAAACTCGGGTCGGCGGCCCAGGCCAGGGCTGCTGCTCCTGCCACGTGTGGGCAGGCCATCGAAGTGCCGCTGCCGATAGCGTATCCGCCGCTTCTGTACGTGGACTTAATGCTTACGCCTGGTGCTGCCAGCTCAACTTCTGGGCCGATGCTTGAGAAATCTGCGATTACATCGTTGGTGTTTGTCGCAGAAACGGCAATGACCGACCCATACGCGGCCGGGTAAATCACAGGGCCGCCTTTCTCGTTGCCCGCTGCTGCAACTAATAACACGCCCGCATCGTAGGCTGCATTGCAGGCATTCGCCAGCGATTCGCTGTACTCGGCTGCGCCAAAGCTCATTGAAGCGATGTCTACTGCGTTGTCCACACACCACTCAAGCCCTTGGATGATGTCACTTATGTAGCCGTAGCCGTCATCGCCAAGAACCTTAACTACCCAGAGTCTTGCTCCAGGTGCGACGCCCACGACTCCGATGTTGTTGTTTAACGCTGCGACTATTCCGGCGCAGTACGAGCCGTGCCCATATTTGTCGTCCCAGTAGAGTTTGTTTGTGCTGCCATCCTTCCACCACGAGCCGGCGTAATTTATACCGCCGGCAATGTTGCCCGCCAGGTCCGGATGGTCGTAGTCCACACCTGTGTCCAGGATTGCCACGTTCACGCCTTTGCCTGTATTTGTGCTCCATACGTGGTCTGCGCCTATGCGCTGAACGCCCCAGGCGATTTCCTGCCCGATGGCGTGCATCGTAATGTCATTTTCGATGTAGGCGATTTCCGGGCGGTCCTTCAGTTTGGCGATCAGGTGTTCCGGCAATCCGGCTGATACCAGCGGCAAGAACCGGAAGGAATAGTGGACTTCGCCGCCGAGGTCGCGCACCCAGATTCTGTGGTTTTCGGCGGCCTGCTGCCCCAGCCCATCTTTGAAACCGATCAATACTCTTTGCGCTAGGGGCCTGTCTTCAGCGAAAACCGTGTTAGCTAAACACGCCGCCAAGAGGCCCAGCAATATAGCCGCCCTTGCCGAATAACGTTTTTCCATGATTGATTTAGCCCTCTACTAACTGTTTTTGGATGGATGGCAGAGTCGGCGCCTGCGTTGATCGGTCACCGAGACTTCACTATTGGAATATCGGCTGAATTCTGGAAAAAACAAAAATCTTTTTTCCGAGGTTCGCGCATTGCTTTATGCTCAAAAAAGTTGTATAAGAATCCTTTTCAGGTGGACGGCGTCTGTGGCAAAAAAATGGAGAAAAAGATGAAGCGTAGAATGGTTACGATTGACGGCAATGAAGCGGCAGCATACGTGGCTCACGCTACAAATGAAGTTATTGCAATATACCCAATTACTCCAAGCTCACCGATGGGGGAAATTGCCGATGACAAAACCGCCAAAGGCGAGGCCAATATCTGGGGCACGGTTCCTTCGGTTACGGAGATGCAGTCCGAAGCCGGTGCGGCCGGTGCCGTGCATGGTGCATTGGCTGCCGGCGCTCTGACGACAACTTTCACGGCTTCTCAGGGACTATTGCTAATGATTCCAAATATGTATAAAATAGCCGGTGAGCTGCTGCCGACCGTCTTTCATATTTCGGCTCGTTCGATTGCCTGCCAGGCACTTTCGATATTTGGCGACCATTCCGACGTGATGACCTGCCGCGAGACAGGTTTTGCCATGCTCTGCTTCGTGCAACGTTCAGGAAGTCATGGATTTTGCGCTTATTGCCCAGCAGGCGACACTGGCCTCCCGCGTGCCTTTCCTGCATTTCTTTGATGGTTTCAGAACCAGCCACGAGATTCAAAAGGTTGAAGAGCTGACGTTTGATGATATGCGTGCGATGATTGACGATAAGCTTGTTGCCCAGCACAGGGCCAGGGCGCTTACGCCGGATAGACCAATGATCAGCGGCACCGCCCAGAATCCCGACGTTTACTTCCAGGGCAGAGAAACGGTGAACAAGTATTATCTGGCTACGCCGAAGATTGTTCAGGAGACGATGGATAAATTCGCCAAGATAGTGGGACGGCAGTACCATTTATTCGATTACGTTGGGCGCAAAGAACGCAGAGAAAGTCATCGTTATTATGGGCTCAGGGGCGGATACGGTCCATGAGACGGTCGAGTACCTGGCATCTAAAGGCGAAAAAGTCGGTCGTGGTAAAGGTTCGGCTTTACCGGCCGTTCAGCAGTAAGGATTTCGTAAATGCCCTGCCGAAGAGCGACAAAAAAATAGCCGTGCTGGATAGGACGAAAGAGCCAGGCTCGCTTGGTGAGCCGTTGTATCTGGATGTCCGAACCGCCATCGGCGAGGCAATGGCGCGAAGGTCGATGCGCCTTTTAAGAAGTACCCTGTAATTGTCGGCGGACGATACGGGCTGGGATCGAAGGAGTTTACGCCCGCTATGGTCAAAGCGGTATTTGACAATCTGGATGCGGCAAAGCCAAAAAATGGGTTCACCGTCGGTATTATTGATGATGTAACTAATACCAGCCTGGAAGTTGATGAGTCTTTCGAGATTCCGGCTGAAGGGCTTTTCCGCGCGATGTTCTATCGGGCTTGGCTCGGATGGAACGGTCGGTGCGAACCATAACTCGATAAAGATAATCGGCGAAGAGACAGACAATTATGCCCAGGCTTATTTTGTCTATGACTCGAAAAAAGCCGGCGCCGTTACTGTATCGCACCTGCGTTTCGGAAAGAAGCTGATTCGACGGCCTTATCTTATAACTGAAGCTGATTTTATTGCGTGTCATAATCCCAGCTTCCTGGAGAAATATGATATGCTTTCGATCGGCTCGGCAGGGGGCGACTTTCTTGATGACCACGCAGTCCGGCAAAGACAAGGTCTGGGACACTTTGCCGCGGGAGGTGCAGAAGCAGATAATCGACAAAAAGCTGAAATTCTATCGTTATTGATGCGATCTCGATTGCCCAGGAGCTTGGTCTTGGCGGCCGAGATTAACGTGATTATGCAGACGGCGTTTTTCAAGATCAGTAATATCATTCCGCTTGAAATTGCTGTCAGGGCTATCAAGGACGCAATCAAAAAGACCTACGGCAAAAAGGGCGAAAAGGTTGTCCAGATGAATAATGCCGCCGTTGATGCGGCCCTGGACAAGGTCTACGAGGTAAAGGTTCCTGAGCAAAGTAACCAGCAAGATAAAGATGCGGCAGGCCGTGCCGGAGAATGCTCCCGAGTTTGTCAAGAAGTTACGGCGGAGCTTATGGCGTTTCATGGCGATAAGTTGCCGGTCAGCAAGATGCCGGACGACGGCAAATTTCCGACCGGCACAACAAAATATGAGAAGCGCAACATCGCTGTCGATATTCCACAGTGGGAGCCGAAGGTTTGTATTCAGTGTGGGACGTGCTCGTTCGTGTGTCCGCATGCAACGATAAGGATAAAGGCCTATGATCCAGAAGTATCTGGAAGATGCACCGGAGACATTCAAGAGTGCCGATGCGAAAGGCAAGGAATTTGCCGGCATGAAGTTTACCGTTCAGGTGGCTCCGGAAGACTGCACCGGCTGCGGCGCTTGTGTGCAGGCCTGTCCGGCACAGGAAAAGGACGCAGAACAAGCAGCCGACCGGACGTAAGGCGATAAATATGGCCCTGCAGGAGCCGCTTCGTGAGCAGGAGCGTCGAGAATTACGCGTATTTTCTGTCGATTCCAAATACAGACCCGAAGTTATTCAAGACTGGCAGCGTTAAGGGCAGCCAGTTGATTGAGCCTTTGTTTGAGTATTCAGGCGCCTGTGCCGGCTGCGGCGAGACGGCTTACGTCAAGCTGCTGACGCAGCTTTTCGGCGACAGAGCCTTACATCGGTAATGCGACCGGCTGCTCATCGATTTACGGCGGCAATCTGCCAACCACGCCTTACACCAAGCGCGCAGACGGCAGTGGGCCAACCTGGAGCAACAGCCTGTTTGAGGATGCAGCTGAGTTTGCGATGGGAATGCGGCTGACGGTCGATAAATTCAAAGAGCGTGCACTGTATCTGTTGGGCGAGGCTGCCGACCAAAGGCTGTGTCGAACAACAGCTGGCAGAGGAAATACGAGCAGCCGCGTTGGCTAACAATCCTGAGCAAAGACCATTGAGCAGCAGAGGGTACGAGTTGAGAGTCTTAAGCAGCAGTGTAGAAAGAGCGATTGCCCGTATTGCAAGCAGTTGCTCAGTGTTGCGGATTACCTTGTTCGCAAGTCTGTGTGGGCGCTGGGCGGCGACGGATGGGCTTACGATATCGGCTATGGCGGCCTGGACCACGTCTTGGCTAGCGGTGCCGACGTCAATGTGCTGGTCTTGGACACCGAGGTATATTCCAATACAGGTGGGCAGATGTCAAAATCTACGCCGAGGGCGGCGGTGGCAAAGTTCGCAGCGGCAGGAAAAACCGCGCCAAAGAAGGACCTCGGACTTCTGGCTATGACCTACGGCAATATCTATGTCGCCAAGGTGGCGATGGGCGCAAACCCCAATCAGACGGTCAAGGCGTTTGTCGAGGCTGAAGCGTATCCGGGGCCTTCGCTGATAATTGCCTACGCCCATTGTATTGCGCACGGAATTGACATGACTACCGGCTATCAGGAGCAAAAGAAAGCCGTTGCCTGCGGTCACTGGCCGTTGTACAGATTCGATCCGAGACTCAAAGACCAGGGCAAAAATCCGTTGCAGCTTGATTCAAAGACACCTACAGTTACCTTCGAAGAGTATGCCTACGGCGAAAACCGTTACCGAGTGTTGAAGCAGTCTAAGCCGGAGGTTGCGGCACAGTTGCTGAAGCTCGCCAGCAGTGATGTGGCGCAGAGATACGCCCTGATGGAGCAACTGGCAAAGTTACCGTGCCCGCAGAACCGTGACCGTGAGGCAGCGGACCAGGAGCCAACCGAAGAATACCAGAAACAGACGATAGGTAAGTGACATGATTAAGCAGCCATTCAGTTCGTTTTGTCTGCTCATTGCAGCGGTTTTTATTGTTGGGGGCTGTGCCCAGCAGCGTAAGAAAAATGCCGATGTGCTGGACCGCGGGCCCGATTTTGAGAAGCTCGTTGTTCCGGGCGATTACGCTGATGCCGCGATTAAAGCGACCGGCGGACTACAGCATTGGGCAAAAATCCAGAAGGTGCAGCTTGACTGTGTAGTCACCTTTTATCAGCCGGACGGCAGTTTCTACTTGACCGAGCACCGTTTTTATATCTACCCGTGGTCCAATTCTATCGAGGTCACAGGCCGTGAGCCTTTGGGTGCAATTGCCTGGCAGCTTTCGGATGAGCAGTTCAGATTATTGCCGGCCGATGAGCGAGCCAGTGTCTCTGCGATGGGCGTATCTTGCCGTGACTATGCAGAGGCAATACTGAAGATAACTACGGCGCCGGTGCAATTCCTGCAGGCTGGCGCTACTTTTGTCAGGGGGCCTGCTCCTGTCAAGATGGAAGGGCTATGGTATGATCCTATTGAGCGATTAGCCCTGCTCCTGGGGGCAGGGGCTACCCCCGGCGCTAGCGCCGGGGTTAAACGCCGCGACCGCGAGGGAGCGGCTGTAAAGCCGTATTGGTCTAAGGTGGTTTACCATCAAAACAGGGATACGTCATTAGTTGACCTGCTTTGGCTTGCCGATGTTGATCAAGGGAAGTTCTTAGCCGTTCGCGGCTACGACTACAAGCCTGTCCCGAGCCAAGCCGAGGGAGATGTGCAAAAGAACGGCGTTCTGCTGCCCACCAAGATAGAAATATTCCGCACCGATGCCCGCGCCGTCTGAGAGATCGGCTGGTTAAAATAGACCTTAAGTAACTCACCTGCTTATCGGTTCGCCCATTGCATCCAGCGGCTGTTCGACAGTCAATTTGTCGCCGAGGGTCGCGGCCAGGTCCGGCAGGTCATACAACGTCAGTGCCCCGTGCACGACGTTGACCAACTGATTGTCAGACACGCCCAGTTCGATTATGTTCGACCAGCAAGTCAGCGCCCGAACCAGCCTGATCTTGGCGAACAGCTCAGGCTCCAGAGCGGCAGCGTGAAGAGCCGGAACGCCGACATGGCCAACCGCGATTAAATCCGCCGGCTTTTCTTGCTTCTCTTGTAAAAAGCGAGCACATACCAGGACATCTTCGGCTCGCATACCCACGTACGAGCGCCGAAGCAGGTAGGCTGTAAGAATATCCTTGTTTTGCTTTGTTTGTGTTTCGCCCGTGCCGCGCAGGTCTACGGCCAACACGAGCCGACCGGCCTTGACCAGTTCTTCCATTGGTCCACCCCGTGATGCATCTGCCCGTTTGCCATCTTCGTGGATGTACAGCACCGAGCCTTCGGGCGATTTCAGTTCGGGCACAAACAATAGCGCCGGCAGACAAATGCCTTCTTCAGGCTCAAGAATCATCTTTTCAATCCGATAGCCGTCGCGCTGAATAAGGCCAATCTGCTGCGCGGTCGGCTCAGGCAGTTCCGCTAATTTGCGGATGCCCGCCATTTCACGCACGTCATCTATCAGCTCTTTTTGATCTCTGTTTTTCCATAGGTTCCGGCGTCGTTCCGCAAACTCCCTTTCAAAGTCTCGATTCAGGTCGTAGGTTGACCTGGCTGCCTCCAATAGCATCACCTGGCCTTGCGGTGTGCATTGAATCTCTTTTTCACTGAGCAGCTCTATCTTCGGCTCTTGTTTCGGCTCATCCCTATTCAGCAGCCATCGGGCCATCCACCGGACCACGCTTTGCCGCTGAAGCTCATTATAGTTGTGAGGGGCGTCGTTTTCTATCAGCTCGACTCGCTCGGCAAATCCCATTCTGGTATAAAGCCGTTTGGCGTAGCGAAACGTCGCCCACGTCCCTTCGATGTCAAAGAAATCTTTTGTCGCCGCACAAATCAGTGTGGGTTTTGGTGCTCGCATCAATAAGTAGTCGGCGTGGTCCATACCGAAGGCTAACTGCCCGTGAATGTTCTGCTCCGCATCCTGCGGACCGATTGTCGACAAGAGACGCTCGAAACTTGTAATATAACAGCTCGGCGCCGCCGCGATGATGCGGTCATCCAACGCCATTAGATATGATGTCTGTGTTCCGCCGCCGCTGTTACCGGTGCAGCCGATGCGATTCGGGTCTATCTCCGGGCGTGATTGCAGATAGTCTATGCAGCGCATTGCGTCCCATATCTCAAAGCGAGCGGTGTTGCGACCGAGCAAAATACTGCCGATTCCGAGCATTGTGTGAGCCTTCGTACCCCACAGCTCAGGCAGCCGGCTGGGCATTTGGCTGCGCTCGCCCTGGTCGATGGGGTCGAATACAAGCGCCGCCATACCGTTAATCGCCAGTAGCGCCCCCATAGTCTGATAGGACTCGTACGCCTTGGCGTTGGCGCTGTGCCCGCAGGGTACGAGCACGCCTGGATATGGGGGCTTGTGTTTTTGGGCGTCGGGCAGAAACAATGCCGCGGTGACGTAGTGCTTTGGCTGACTCTCGAAGATGACCTTCTCCACGCGATAGCCGGCGCGCAAAACGACGCCCGTAACCTGCGGGTTGAGCGGCGTTCGTTCTGGCAGCCCGCCGATAGCTTCAATAAATTTTTCGCGAAGGCGCTTCTGGTAGTCAGCTATCTGCTGTGGTGTTTTTCTGCCTTCATATTCCTGCTTCCAACTGTCCAAGTGTACCTGGGTCTGCTTGGCCAGATACCGCTGCATCATATCACTGGTTTTGATGCTATCGTTCGCATCAGGCAGGACGCGCAGCTCCGCGTCAGATGCGGCCGCACATTTACATAATAAGCAAGTCCAAAAGGCAAGTATGATTGTTCGTCGCACTTTCATATTGACCTCCTGTCCCGATTTCATCGGGATTCACCTTCCCTCGAATTCGTAGGCGCCAATGTCGATAGCCCCGTGTGCAGGCCGCGGCTGCCGACTAACAGGGTGCAGATACTCATATAACGGTTTTAGCTCTGGTAGGGTGGGGCTTGCCCCACCATCATCTTGTTGGTGGGCTAAAGCCCACCCTACGCCTGGATTGCTGCCGGCATTGATGGCCGGCGAAGACGCAGTAAGGCGGTAATCGAAAGCGGCTCTGTCGGCAAGGCCGGGTTCGTCGGTTTGCAGGTTGCTGATTTGCTCGGCCCGGCCTCTGACGACTGTGCCTTTGCCCGCGAACAGATTGTTGATCAGCTTTGCCGCTGCGCCCTCGCGGATAAATACAAAGGTTCCAGTATCGTGGTCATTCACGAGTGTATTATTGACCATGTAAAGCTCTGGATTCGGGTTGCTCAGGCCCTCGGCGCCGTATGAAACGATTGTTGAATTGTCGGTGTTCGGTCCCTGCTGAATTATGTTGCCCACGAGGAAAGACCTGCCGCCGTTGGGCAGATCAACCGCGTAGCTTGAGCTGCCGTCCTTTTCATCCATTATGCGGTTATAGAGGATGTAATTGTTGTGGGCGCGGCTCTTGAGATTGTGGCCGATGCGAGCATGATGGGAATAGCAGTACTGCACCGTCAGGCTTTTTGCATGCCCGATGTAAATGTTGTGTGAGTAGCCGTCGCCGTGTCCGCAGCGTGCAAACTCCGAGAACTCAATAACGATGTTGCTGTCACCGCTACCGCCGAGGACGCCCATCTCATTGTCGTGGAAATAGCAGCGCCTTATGGTCAGACCAGGGCCTTCGATTCTGACCCCAGCCCCATTTCTGTCGGGAACGGCAGCGCCTGAGAACTCGATACTCTCGACCGTACAATTGCGGCCCTTGATCACCCAGATGGCCTTTTGTTCTGCGGAATGACCATCGGCCTTGAGGTGTGCGTAGCCGCCGATGCCGCGAATTGTCAGGTCGTTTTGCCGCCAGACGCACACGTCGCCTTTGTACACACCTGCGTCAATCTCGATGATGGCCCGATCACCGGCAACTTCTGCTGCCTGGCTGGGCATCTTGTACCTCTGGGCGGGCCCCACCCGGACCGCTTGTTGCTGCGACGCCACGCAAGCGCACAGAACACAGAATACAGAAGACAGAAGACAGAAAACCGTAGGGTGGGCTCCGCCCACCGCCGACCGCGTGCACAGCAAGCCCGACGAATTCCATCTTGTTCAACCATTTTAGCCTCACAATCGAAGCCATTTATGAAGATTTTCTCGAACAAAATCGTCATCCGTAAGATGCGGATATTTACGTATTATGTCATCTATTTTATCTGCTTGGCCTGGCGACAATCGTTCATTGGGATTCAGCGTTCTGATTTCTTCCAGAAGACCTTGCTTTTTCAGTGCATAAGATATGCCCGGTATACAGCCGGCGAAATTGTTGTCGGCATCAAAAATGGCCTTATTGGCCAGCGTAACCTGGCCGGCCGATGTCAGCATCTCGCGCGGGATACTCGATTTGGTTTGGCGAATCTTTTGGATGGCAGCAAAGTATTCGACTGCTCGTTTTGTCCAGCAGGCCCAATGCCCCAGCAAGCCGCCTACAATCTGAAGGGACACCGGCTGGCCGTTGACGTTAAATTCGTATGTGCTGAGCAGGTCCGAAATTATGTTGTCATCGTTGCCCGTATATAGTGCTATATCGTGACACCTGCCCGAATAGACGACTGCTTCGAGCACGTCAAGCGTCTGATACCGATTAAATGGCGCGATTTTTATGGCAAGTACGTTTGGTATCTCGACAAACTTTCGCCAGAACTCGGCCGGCAGCGCCATCTGGCTTATCGCTTCTTGCAGATAAAAGCCCATAATGGGCATAGTTTTTGCCACCTGCCGGCTGTGATCTATCAATTCGTCAATCGTTCTGCCTTTTAACGTGGTGAGCGAGAGCAATCCGAGGTGATAGCCCAGGCTGCGGGCCAGTTCAGCCTCTTTGACAGCCTGATTGGTGTTGCCCACAAGGCCTGCGATCATAATCGGCTCGCTTGCGCCGGTCGAGGTGACAAATTGCCGGACGGTCTCTTTGGCTAATTCCAATACGGGCTTATACAGACCCACTTTAGGTTCGTGGATGGCAAACTGGGTCGTGTGAACGCCTACCGCGAGGCCTGCCGCGCCGGCAGTCAGATAGTATCGGGTCAGCGCCCTTTGATGGCGCTCATCAAGTTTATTGCCCGCGCAAAGCCAGAGGGTGGGCAGGAATAACACCGCCGGAGCGAAGTTTCTTAGTGATTTGCGGATCAAGCATTTGCAATCCCGTTAGAATTTACCGTTGCGTTTATCGTATTTGGTCGGTTTGTCCAAGAGCGTTTTGCCGGAAGCAATCCATTTGACGATAAAAGAAACCATTTCGTTAAGTGTAGTTTTCGGATAGCCAAACAAGCTAAAGCACCTGGCCGCGTCTGAAAGCAGAGCTGTCTCTGCCTCCTGGGCCGCAA
Source organism: Sedimentisphaerales bacterium (assembly GCA_963814265.1). GTDB lineage: Bacteria > Planctomycetota > Phycisphaerae > Sedimentisphaerales > Anaerobacaceae > JAFNGF01. The sequence goes on from CAWFCJ010000003.1 coordinate 30,168, forward strand.
ACTTGGGCTTTCTTCCGAGCTGATTACCTATCTGCTCGGCTAATTGCCGGATCGAGATGGCGCCCGGCCCGGTGACATTGAGAATAGCCGGCGGCGATTTAGCCAGAGCGATTGCCTGAAGGATGTAGTCATTGGCGTCCCTCTGCCAGATGAGATTGACCGCACCCATTGTCAGGTCGATAGGTTCGTCCTTGAGTATCTTCAGCGTGAGGTCCACAATAATGCCGTATCGAGGCTCATTGGCGTAATTTAGTCTGACCAGGGTCACGGGCGTATTATAGACTTGTGAAAAATACTGAAACATCCGCTCTCTGCCCAGGCACGATTGGGCGTATTCACCTATCGGGTCGGGCGTGGTTTCTTCACGTGCGCCGCCGCTGCCTGCGGCGACGAGGGGATAAACGTTCCCTGTGGAGAACACCACAATTCGGGCGTTTTTGTAGTGTCGTGCCACCAGAGTCGGCACGAACGTGTTCAGTGCCCACGTTAGCGGCTGATTGTCCGTGGCGCCGAACTTCATGCCCACCATATAGAATACATTTTCAACGTGAGGCAATCGTGCATATACCGAATCATCCAGCAGGTCTGCTTCGATGGTTTCAATCCCTGCCTGCTGCATCCTGTTTTTTATCGCCTGGTTGCTGAATCGCGAGACGGCATAAATGGTTTTTTTGCCTGCGGATGCTTTCGTGAGCATCATCGCCAGTGTGGGCCCCATCTTGCCGCCTGCGCCTAATACGACGATGTCACCATCCAGACCGGCGACGGCTTTTCTTGTCCCCTCAGTGGCCTGGCTGAGAATATCTTCCAGGCCGGCTTCATCGAGTGTTGTTATATCGACCATTAGCTTAATCGCAGTATTATAAGAAATAGAACGCGCATTCCCATAAGCACGACAACCAATAGGCCCAGGCCGCCAAGGATGTTCAGCACGACCGAGTTACGCCGGTCGCCCATGATGTCCTTTTGGTTTGCCAGCCAAAGAATCGCAGCGGCCATCAGCGGATTGCCCAGTATGGTTAGTGCCTGTGCGAAAATGATAAGTGAAACTGGTTTCTGGCCTGTCCTTAGCACCAGCATCGCTATGACCATGCCGATCAATAACACAACGACCGTGAATCGCCGGGGCCAGCGGTCACTTAATCTAGCTGATAGGCCGATGCCGTCGGCCAGGATGCTGCCGCCAATCATCGCGTTGATAACGAACGGGTTCATCGCCACTGCAAGCAAGCCGATACAGAAGAACGTACCAGCGACCGGGCCCAGCAGTGGCCGCAGCGATTGAGCGAGTACGCCGATGTCCTCAGCGGGCTTCCCGGGAATAACTGTCGCCGTGGTGATTAGAATGATTGCGCTGATGCTGGTGAGCAAAGCCACCCCGGCGATTGAGTCGCCGATGCCGCGGGTGTATTCTTTGATCGTCCAGTTTTTTTCTCGCACCAGATTGCCCTGGTAAAATGCGGCGGCTACTGAGAAGGTCGTGCCCAGCAGTGAGGCGACAAGCAGCATTGGGTCGTAGATGTCTCTATCTATTTTCTTAGGCAGGCTCAGCGATAGTCCTTGCGGCCAACTCGGGATAAAGCCCTTGATTATGCCCAGCAGGCTGGGACCGGCCACGATTACGTTGATGGCAAAGCACAGAAGCATCAGCCCGACCATAACCTTCATTGCCCGTTCGAGGATGCGATAGGTTTGCCTGGCTATAAATAGGAAAACAATGATGGCAGCGTTGAGTCCCAGCAGGACTAAATGGATGTTGCCTTTCGGCAGGAGCGTCCCCGCGGCGGCAGCAACCGCAAGATTATTGGAGAATTGGAACGCACTACAAACAAGGCACAGATTGATCCCGATTATGGCAGCGATAGGCCGACCAAGGCGCCCGGCGATGAGTGTGCAGGGCGTTGCGCCGCTGACCACACCGATTCGAGCGGCGGTAGTCGTATACGTGCCCATAAGGACGCCGGTCAAAAGCAGCAGCCAAAGCAGCTCGTATCCGTGTTTTGCACCGATGTTGGCGTTGACTAACATGCTGCCCGGCCCGAATACTACGCAGGCGGTGATAAGCGCCGGCCCGATTGAACGCCACCACGGGAGACGACGCTGGAGCTCGCAAGCCGGGGCCGCGTCAGGCATAAGATAGCTCCGTGTAATAAACGGGCGTGATCATACTTCCTCGGGGACAACGAAAGGCTGGCGATATTCGCGGCTTACCAGTTTGTTCGCCTCTTGCTGAAAATCGGCGATGAATCTCTCGCTTTGCGCGTCCATCTTCAGCCACGGGCCGAGAATCATCGGAGTCTGGTCAAGATCAACCGCATTAGCCGATAGGTGCTGCCCAAAGCGCTCGAAGGATTCGGTAAGCTCTTTGTTTGCCTTGATGCGTTCGGCAATCTCGTCGGGCGGAGTTTTTTTGCCGACGCGGTAAGAAGTATTGCCCATGTGGCACAGGGTGCTGGAAAGATGCCCTTCGAGAATATCGGCGTTCAGGTCACTTACTTTTCTGCTGCGAACAGCCTTGATGAAGTTAGCATGGTGTCCGCTGCCGCCGGTTCCCTTGAACTGTTTTATCTTTTTGCCATCATTGTCGTGCGCCCAGCCGCCATCGCTCCAGGTCAGATACCCATTTTCGCATTGAATGATCAGGCCATCGCGAATGTCCCGGTAGGCGTCCATCGCAGGATCACCTTTGGCTCTCGGCAGGCCGCGAACTTCAAAAATAATGGGCACAGGTTTGTAGTCCAGAAAAACGATCTGGGTATTAGGCGTTTCTCCATCATCAATATAGCCAAATCGACCGCCTATGCTCATTACGCCGGGTGCAAGCTCATTTTTGCCCAATACCCAGCGGCAGAGGTCTATATAGTGGATTCCGTTGTTGCCGAAGTCGCCGTTGCCGGTGGGCCAAACCCAGTGCCAATCGTAATGGAGGTTTTTCCGCATCAAGGGCGACACTGGAGCCGGGCCGCACCACAAATTGTAATCGACGGTCTCCGGGATGGGCTGTGGGCCATCAACCTTTCCGATGCTGTCACGCCGAACATAGACGATGCCGTGCACAATTATGACTCTGCCGAGATTTCCTTCGTTGATGTATCGGATGGCCTCGTCCAGTCCCTCATCGGAACGGCGTTGCGTGCCGGCCTGGACGATGCGGTTGTATTTGCGGGAAGCTTTCACCATCTGCCTGCCTTCCCAGATATTGTATGAAACGGGCTTCTCAACGTACACATCTTTGCCGGCCTGGCAGGCCCAGACTGTCACCAGGGCGTGCCAGTGATTGGGCGTGGCAGTGATGATTGCGTCGATATTCTTGTCTTCGAGCAATTTGCGATAGTCGACGTAGGTGTCAACCTTCTCGTTGCGGTCTTTGAATTTTTTCTCTTCGCGGTCCACAAATTCTCTGTCAGCGTCGCAGATTGCTACCACGCGGACGCCGGGGATTTGGCGGAACCAGTTTATGTGGTTGCTGCCCTGGCTGCGAATTCCTACTACGGCAACGCGAATATCGTCGTTAGCCCCGCGAGCGGGAAAACGGCATCGCCAAAGAAATGCCTGCAGCCAGCGAGCCTTTCATAAAATGGCGGCGGCGT
>CAWFCJ010000004.1:0-8154 GCA_963814265.1 Sedimentisphaerales bacterium
ATTATTATGTAGTCCTTCGTTTGATTGTCATACTTGTCAGGATAAAGTATTTGGGCGAAGAAATGGAATGGGAAGTGGTCGTACCACGGGGCCTCTAAGTTGCGGTGTGTATTTCGCGTTTCGTAGCCTTCTTTGCTTATTCTCACCCAGTAATCTCCATACCACTGAAATGTGACGCAAACGGGCGAGATGCCTATTTCCTCATCGTTCAAAATGACCAAAGCCGCCTGCGGTTCGGTATTGATTGTTAATCTGCGTTCCACACAGCCGGCGATAAACACGACAGAATACAGAATACAGAATACAGAATACAGAATTCTGACTGCTTTCCGGTGGTTTGCCATGTGTTTTTTCATAATAGATACCTTCCAAATGACACGATTTGTGTCGCTGCGACTATGTGCGGGGCACAACTCGCAGTCCCTTTTCATACCAAGTATATTTATCCGGCGAGCCTCTGGCAACTAAATCGTTGACACGGTTATTGACGAAGATTAGGGTATTGCCATGAGGATTTTGCTTAGTTGGTTGAATGATTATGTTGAAACCGGCGGGTTTTCTGCAGAGCAGATTGCCGAGACTCTTAGCGACGTGGGACTTCCCTGCGAGGGGATAGAATATCTCGGCGACGATGCTGTAATCGACGTAGAGGTGACCAGTAATCGCGGCGACTGTCTGAGCTATATGGGCATTGCCCGTGAGCTGGCTGCGGCGACGGGCAAAGAGTTGACGCTGCCGCAAGTCAAGGTGAACGAATCCGGTAAAGATGTTGCTCAATTTGCCGGTGTTGAGATTCTTGAGCCGGCTTTGTGCGGCCGGTACACGGCCCGCGCTATTGAGGGGGTCAAGGTCGGTCCTTCGCCGGACTGGCTAAAGAATCGGCTTGAAGCGGTCGGCGTGCGAAGCGTCAACAATGTGGTTGACGCCACCAACTATGCAATGCTGGAACCGGTCAGCCGCCGCACGCCTTTGACTACGACAGAATAGCCCAGGGCAAAATAATCGTCAGAAAAGCTGTGGCCGGAGAGCGGCTCGTCAGCATCGACGGCACAAAGTGTGGTCTGGACACGGATATGCTGATTATCGCCGATCCACGCGGGCCGGTGGCGGTAGCCGGAGTCATGGGCGGGTTGGAAACAGAGGTCGGCGGCAGCACCGCGACCATTCTTTTGGAAGATGCATACTTTGATCCGGTAAGTATCCGCAGGACTTCTCGCAGGCTCGGTCTTGCTTCAGAAGCCGCTTTTAGATTCGAGCGGACGGTTGATATTGAGATGATAGATTGGGCCTCCAAACGCACTGCGCAATTGATTACCGAAGTAGCCGGCGGAAAAGTAGCCGGAGGTGTGGTGGATATTTACCCCAGGAAGAAGGCTCAGAATCAAGTAACGCTGCGGCTTTGCCGTTTGAACAAGCTACTTGGTATTGAAGTGCCGCCTGAAGAAGCGGCCAGAATTTTTGCTGCGCTAGGTTTCAAGCCCAATCTGAAAAGAGACTTGATCATCTGCTCGGTGCCCTCATGGCGTGGTGACGTTTGTCGCGAGGTTGATTTAATTGAGGAGGTCGCCGCGTTTATGGCTACAACAAGATACCCACGGAGCGGAAGATTGAAATAGAAGCTGTGCCGGTTGATCCACATCAGAAATTGGCTGAGTCACTGCGGACGCACCTGAACGCCTGCGGCTTTTACCAAACGATTAATGTTGGATTTGTTGACAGTTCTGTTGCGGAGCTTTTTACGCCCGGCGGCAGCAATTATATGAGCGTGCGGGATGATTCCAGGAAGAGCATGAACCTGCTTCGCCAGACTCTTTTGGGTTCTTTATTGGATGTTCTGAAGACGAACGTAAACGCTGGGAATCTGCCGTGCAAGATATACGAGATAGCCGATACCTTCGTCCCGACGGGCAAAAAGGGCAGCCTGCCCATCGAACAGGCCAAGCTGGCAATGGTTTGTGACGGTGACTTCAGAGAGCTACGGGGTGCGATCGAGGGCCTGATAAAGAGTATGGATAGAGATGTGCGTATTGAGTTTAGACCTGCGGAGCTGGTCTGGGCGGAAGCTGCGGCTGAGATCGCCGTGGATGGCAAGACCATCGGAACGGCAGGAATTTTTTCACAAGCAGTAAGGCGGAAATTTGACTTAACTGACCTCGCACCAGTCGGTGCGGAGCTGGACTTTGCGCACCTTGCTGCTCTAAAGGCCAGGCCCGCAAAGGTAAGGCCCATCCCGCGATTTCCAGCCATAGAGCGGGACCTGTCGATTATTGTCGATGAGCAGGTGCGCTGGGACGATGTAGTCCGGATGGTTACGCACAATGCTCCTGCTGAGCTGCAGGGCATCCGTTTTGTTGATATATATCGCGGCAAAGGTATCGTGCCGGGCAAAAAAAGCGTTACGCTGTCTGTGTGTTTTAGAGACGAGCAGGGCACGTTGACCCACGAGATTGTCGATCATTTCCAGGCGGACATTGTGCAGCGCCTGGCCGAAGCACTTGGCGCAGAGTTGAGAACGGTGTAGGTGAGCTGGGGGCACAAACGTATGCAGAACACCGGCGACAGGTCGCGCGGGTGTCGCCGTACCGGCGACGGCTAAACAATCAGCGAGACCCAAATCAACATTTGTGGTTTTGACTACACAGGGATCGATAGCCGGAATTTGCTGGTATTTTGTTTGACTTCTGTTTCGGGATTTGATAAAAGAGACAGTGCAGGCGGACCCCTGCGGTGTTCGTTAAGAAAGTGTGTATTTGAAAGAACCGATACCCGTACTGAGGGAAATCAGGCCTTGACGGGCCGGAAATGCCTACACGATAGGACTTTCGGACGCAAGCAACGATTACCCACCTGGAAGTAATGGGTTCTCTTCAAAATCCTTTTCTTACGGCACCTGTGGAGGAAGGCTTGGCAGTTAATAAAAGGCCTGATTTGTTAACAGGCCTTTTTTAGTTCTACTGTCAATTCAAAAGCGGCTCAAATATCGGACACATCGCAGTCCTCTTACCCGGCATCTGTTCTTTTTTTACACTTAAGCCAAAGAAGTATTTGCCGATTATAAAAACAGTGGAGACTTGGGTTTCGCTCTAAATTGTTAGTCTATGTTATTAAAGAGATTACGTTACAGGAGGTAAGAATGCCGAGTGTGCGCAGCTTTCACGGTTTTGCCGGCCCTTCCGGATTCCCTAAAAGACCTTGAGCTGATCGCCAAGAATATGTTCTGGTCGTGGAACGCCGAGTTTGCCGAGCTATTCCAGCGTATTGACAGTAATTTATGGACGGCTTGTGGTCATAATCCGGTCAAACTTCTTGGTAGTGTTTCTCAAGCCAGACTTGAGTTTCTCAGCAAGAACGAGACCTTTCTGATCGGATTGAACCAGGCGGCTGAGAAGCTGAAGTCATATCTCAATGGACCATCCTGGTTTGACAGAGTGGCAGCAGAATCCGCAAAGCCTGTTGATCGCGTATTTCAGCGCCGAATTTGGAATTCACGAATGCTTGCCCATTTATGCGGGCGGTCTGGGGATTCTGGCCGGGGACCATCTGAAAAGCGCTTCGGACCTTGGTATTCCGTTAGTTGGCGTTGGTCTTCTTTATCAGAAGGGCTACTTTCGCCAGTACCTGAACGTTGATGGCTGGCAGCAAGAGTTGTATGTAGACAATAATTTCGACACTATGCCAATCGAACTGGTCCGAAAAAGCGATGGCCGGGCCTTGACCATCAGCGTTGAATATCCGGGTAGGTGTATCTCAGCTCAAGTGTGGTGTGTCTCCATCGGCAGGGTGAAGTTATATCTGCTCGATACCAATATTCCCGTCAATTCATCAGCGGATCGTATGATCACCGCCTCTCTTTACGGTGGCGACGTCGAGCTGCGAATTCGTCAGGAGATTATGCTGGGTATTGGCGGCCTAAGAGCTCTGGCGGCAATGGAAATTACGCCCACATGTCTGCCATATGAACGAAGGGCACGCTGCTTTTATGGCGCTGGAGCGGATCCGGCAACTGCGAAGCGCGAAGAATATGACTTTCGAGGAGGCCGTGGAGGCGACAAGCTCGAGCAACGTCTTTACCATGCATACTCTGGTAAAAGCCGGCCTGGATGAGTTTCCAGTGTGCGCTGATGGACAAATACTTCGGCAGTTACTTTCCTAATCTGGGAATAAATCGAAACCAGTTCTTATCCCTGGGTAGAATGCTTCCTGATGATGACAATGAGCCATTCAAAATGCCGGTACTGGCGATAAAACTCAGCAGCTACATAAATGGCGTCAGCAACTGCATGGGCAGATATCGCGTCAGGTGTGGGGCAGCCTGTGGCCCGGCATCCCCGAGAAGGAAGTGCCGATCATATCGATAACCAACGGCGTCCACATCAGAAGCTGGCTGTCAGAGGAGATTGGTTCTCTCTATGACAGGTATCTTGAGCCCGGGTTGGGCGGACGAGACGCTCAACAACACGGCCTGGAATAGCGTCGATGACATTCCAGACGAGCAGCTTTGGCGGGTGCATCAACGTTGTAAGGAGCAGTTGCTGGTCTTCACGCGTAACCGCCTGAAAGATCAGATGAAACGCAGAGGTACTTATCATACCGAATTGAACTGGGCTGAAGAGGTTCTCGACCCTGAGGCATTTACTATTGGCTTTGCCAGAAGATTTGTGGGCTATAAAAGGGCGAATCTCTTGCTCAAAGAGCCGGAACGCCTCGTGAAGCTTCTTACAAGTCAGCAGCGGCCCGTCCAGATTATTTTTGCGGGCAAGGCTCACCCCAAAGACACCGAAGGCAAAGACATCATAAGGCAGGTTATTCACTTCGCTAGCCAGCAGGATGTCAGACGGCGCATAGTGTTTCTCGAAGACTATGATATTGACGTGGCCAGGGTTATGTTCCGTGGAGTCGATGTCTGGCTCAGCAACCCGCGTAGGCCGATGGAGGCCAGCGGCACCAGCGGCATGAAAGCTGCGCTCAACGGTGTGTTGAACATAAGCACTTTGGACGGATGGTGGTGCGAAGGCTATTCCGCTCAGGGAGGATGGGCTATCGGTGCCGGCGAAGATTACGACGACCACGAGTATCAGGATCAGGTGGAGTCGCACGCCCTTTATAACATACTGGAGAATGAGGCAGTGCCTCTATACTACACGCGGTGTGCGGACAATTTACCTCGGGCCTGGATTCGCCAGATTAAGAACTCGATCAAGTACATTGCACCTCGTTTCAACACTCACAGGATGGTCGCCGAGTACACGCGGAGGTTCTACAATCCGGCTGCGGCGCGGCAGCAGTATCTAACTGCCGAGGCCATGGCCAAGGCCAGAGAATTTGCCGCTTGGAAGGCACATGTGAAAAGGGCCTGGTGTGAACTGGCGCTTAAAGATGTGAAAGTAGAAGTCAGGAATGGCCAGGGCTACGAGCCGCTCAACCCCAGGCAACCAAGGCTTAAAGTCGGCTCTGAGATCAGCGTTAGCGCGCTGGTCAAACTTGGAAATATCAGGCCGGGCGACATCTCAGTCGAGCTTTATCACGGTCCTGTCGATGGCGGCGGAAATATCACCGCCGGCTCGGCTCTTAAAATGGATCACGTACAGACAGACGGACAGAACGGCGAACATTGGTTCACCGGCTTGATGTTCTGCAGGACAACAGGCCGACATGGTGTCGCGGTGAGGATTTTGCCCCAGCGGTCCGACCTGGCCAACAAGTATGAGCTCGGCTTGGTCCTGTGGGAAACCGTCCCTGTAAAGCAAGGCGAATAACCTGCTGACCAGCCATCACCTGCTATATGACGGCCGCGAAGTATCTCTCGCAGCAGACCGAATACAGTCTACTGATTCTCCTTGTTGCTCAACAGTTGGTACACCTCATCGGCGGTGCGGGCGTTTGCGAGGGTCTGCCTGAATTGCTCATCCAGCATTAGTTTGCTTATTTTGGCAAGGGCCTGGATGTGTGGCCCAGTCTGGTTGGCGGGCGAGACGAGCAAAATGATAATTGATGCCGGCTTTCCATCCACGCTTTCGAAGTCGATCGGCTCGTGAGCGATGCCGAGTGCCATAACAAGTTCGCGGACGCCCCTGCATTTGCCGTGGGGGATGGCAATGCCAGAGCCGATTCCGGTGCTGTGCGTTTGCTCCCGCATGAAAACTGCCTCGGCAGCGTTCTTTTTGTCGAGCAGTAGTCTGTTGGCATCCAGTAGGTCAATCAGTTCCGAGATTACGGAGGTTTTGTCTTTGCCTTTCAGCGGAACTTTGATGCACGTCGGCTGCAATATTTGCGTAAGAACCATCTCAACCCAATCGAACACGTTACCAGTCTGCGGACAGTCAACACAAACCCTATATTATATTTGCCAGCGCCCGTGCCTGCAACAGGTTTTCAACAAATTCTGATTTCATGCGGTTTCTGGTCCATCGTTTTGCACTTTACAACCCTCCGGTAGGCCTGTAAAATGCAAAAGGAAATCCGCATACGCGCCGAGTATGGTAACTTCCAAATTGACGATTGTCGGTAGCCAGGATACGGGACCAATTGTGGAAAAGATACAGATTTATGACACGACCCTTCGCGATGGTATGCAGGCCGAGGGCATCAGCTTCTCTTTGGAGGATAAGCTTGCCATCGCAAGGTATCTTGACAACTTTGGCTTGGACTATATCGAAGGCGGATACGCCGCGTCCAACCCCAAAGAAATGCAGTTCTTTCAGCAAGTAGCGAAGTTCGGTTTGAAGAACTCGAAAATTGCGGCGTTCGGCAGCACACGCCGGGCCGACTGCAAAGTCACGGACGATACTTCGCTCAACACAATACTTGCCTGCAAAACTCCCGCCGGCACATTGGTTGGCAAAAGCTGGGACATGCACGTCACGGAAGTGCTCGGCTGCTCGTTAGATGACAACCTAGCCATTTGTGCTGAGTCGGTCCGGTATCTAAAAAGTCACGGCATGCAGACAATCTTTGACGCCGAGCATTTTTATGACGGCTACAAGAATAATCCCGAGTATGCGATCAAGGTTCTGCAGGCCGCAGCCGAGGCTGGTGCAGATGTCCTTGTGCTTTGTGATACTAATGGTGGTTCTTTGCCGGAAGATGTGCACGCAATTACAAAGGTCGTCTACGAGCGGTTTGGAAGCATTGCAATTGGCATTCACACACATAATGATACCGACTGTGCCACAGCCAATTGTTTGGCCGCCGTTCGAGCGGGAGCACGGCATGTTCAGGGAACGATGAACGGACTTGGTGAACGATGCGGCAATGCCAATCTATGTACGGTCATACCTAACCTCGTATTCAAAATGGGCTTTGATGTGCTTAGTCCGGAAAAGATCAAGACACTAACAGAGGTATCGCGGTTCATATTTGAGATAGGAAATCTGCCGCCGGTGATGAATATGCCGTATGTCGGCGAGAGCGCTTTCGCGCACAAAGGCGGCCTGCATGTGGACGCCCTGCGCAAAAACAAACGCACATACGAGCACATTGATCCGGAGCTGGTGGGCAATGAACGCCGGTTCCTCATATCCGAGCTGAGCGGCAAGTCCAACGTCCTGGCAGGGCTGGAAAAGGCGAAGGTTGCCCAGGACAAAAAATTGGCCGAGAAGATACTTCGGCGTGTCCGCGAGCTTGAGAACGAAGGCTATCAGTTTGAGGCCGCCAACGCCAGCTTTGACCTGTTGGTCAAGAAGGTTATGGGCACATACAAGCCGTCCTTTGACCTGATAGAGTACCATGTTGTGGTCGAGAAGCGCAGAACCGGCGAGCTTGTCACCGAGGCCACCGTCAAACTCAAAGTTGGCGACACGGTAGAGCATGTTGTGGGAGAGGGTGACGGCCCGGTCAATGCACTTGATGCTGCTTTGCGTAAATCGCTGGAGAATTTCTATCCCGGCATCAAAGATGTTCATTTGATTGATTACAAGGTAAGGGTGGTTAATGCCGGAGCCGGAACCGCTGCCCGTGTGCGGGTAATAATTGAGTCCCGCGACAAAACCTCCATCTGGGGCACGGTTGGCTGCTCCGAGAACATCGTTGAAGCCTCCTGGCAAGCTCTGGTCGATTCCGTTGAGTACAAACTGCAAAAAAGTACCCAATGATGTCTTGCCCCAGCTTGTCTGGGGTTGCCCAGCAATACGTAGTCTAGTCAGGCGCCACCACATA
>CAWFCJ010000005.1:0-30553 GCA_963814265.1 Sedimentisphaerales bacterium
TGATGGGGTCGGTGTGAATGGTGGCAACGAAACTGCCCTTAGCCACATACGCCAATTGTAGGGCAGTTGAGCCTAAACAGCGAAATCTCGTCTGCGTCATAATTTGGCCGGCCCAGGCCGGCACCGGACTTCCAAAATGGCTGTCAAGACCGACACTGGAAAACTCATCCATCGCCCGCTCGCCGGCGACTATCCGCCTTCCATTTAGCTGTGCCTCGCCTGCTTTGACAGCAGTGTACATCGACTCTGTGGCCGGCTCAAAAACGACACCTGCAATCGGCTCACCTTCGAGCATTGCCGCTATGCTGATGGTGAACAGAGGTATTCTGTATGCAAAATTGTTTGTTCCGTCTATCGGGTCGATAGCCCACCATATACGCTCAGCCCCCCTCGGTGTCTGCTTAAAGAACTTGCCCTGGTCGCCTTCTTCCGCGACAAAGCCGTGATCCGGATACGTCTCTTTGATTCGACTGATGATTATCTCCTGGCACCGCCTATCGGTTTGAGTAACCAGCTCCTCTTGATTTTTCTTCTGCACGGCTTTTACAAAGTCGATTTCTTCCATTGCCCGCTGACCGGCAAGCCGGGCCGCCACAATTGCGGTTTCCAGCATCCGGCTCAAGTTCTCTGCTCTAATATCATATCTTTATTGCTTTTACCTGAGTTAAACGGCCTTGCTGACGGCGCCCTGAACCCGCTGAAAGGAAAACTCATCCATAGTGGCCTGTTCCTTGGCATGCTCGATAGTCATGCTTACAATGCTACCGTTCTCGTCCAAATCCAACAAAACATTTTCGCTTATGTCTCGAGTCTTAACAACATAGTTATTAGTGAACGTAACCAGAAGCGTGTCTGTATCCTGAAAGTATTTAATGGTTCATCGGTTATCACCTCTATTGGATAGCTGCCCTATCTTTCCGTTCACGTATAGCCAAGAAATACTGTGTAAATTTCATACAGGCATTATAGTCATGTAAGAAAGCATTACAAGGTCAAAAAGCCAACCAGATTAGTAGCGCCGTTTGTTAGGTAGGCCGATATGCTCTTTCCGGCTCTTGACAGAGATGGAACATTTGCCTATCTTTAGTTCAATGCGAGTAAGCCAACAGGCAAAAAAAGTAGAAACTATCCGCAGAGCATCGCCTCGGCAGCGGGCTATTGCCGCGCTTATTTCGCTTGCGGTATTTGGATCATTCGCAGGGTTCGGCCTGGCAGGGCAATACCAAGTCGATATGGGCCGGTGGCTGGGCTACTGCGGGTTCAAGCAAAGATATGGCCTGCCGTGCCCAACCTGCGGAATGACTACCGCGACCCTTGCATTCTCGCAAGGCAAGATTTTGGAGGCGTTTTACATTCAGCCAGCCGCCGCTTTTCTGTGTTCTCTTATGGTGGTCGCAGCGTTTTTATGTTTTTTTGTAGCTGTCTTCGGGATATATTTCAGTTTGTTCGACCGTCTTTTCAGTGAAGTCAAGATTAGGTACGTGATTGTTGCTCTGGTGGTAATTATTGCTGCCGGCTGGGCCATAACGTTGGCCCGGGCATTGGCGGCAACCCAAGAGTAAGTAAAGGGAGCGGTCTTTGGGAGTTCCACAATGATTAGGGTTCTTGGTCACGGATAAACTCGCGCAGGAAGGAATTGATTTGTTGAATTCGATGGATGGCGTTGAAGCCGTCGTTAAAACCGACATCAGCGAAGATGAGCTTGCGAAAATTATCGGCGAATATGACGGCTTAATTATCCGCAGCGCTACTAAAGTCACCGCGAAAGTGCTGGCCAATCCCGGCAAATTGAAAGCTATTGCGCGAGCCGGTGTCGGCGTAGATAACGTCGATGTGCCGACAGCTACCAGAAAAGGAATCCTGGTTATGAATACGCCCGGCGGCAATACCCTAAGTGCCGCTGAACATACAATGGCCTTAATACTTGCGATGAGCCGAAAGGTTGTCCCAGCCTGTAACAGTCTGAAATCCGGCATTTGGGAAAAAAAGAAATATATGGGAAACCAGCTCAACAACAAGGTGCTCGGACTAATCGGCCTGGGCAGAATCGGTATGGCTGTAGCAAAAATGGCCAAAGGCTTCAATATGAAAATCCTGGGCTATGACCCGCTTGCTGCACCAACAGAGGCGGAAAAACTCGGCGTAGAAGTAACCGACAAACTCGAACGAATCTTCAAGAGAATCCGACTATATCAGCGTCCACGTGCCGAAAAATAAGCAGACGGTGAATATGATTGACGCTGAGCAGATTAAAATGATGAAGCCCACTGTCCGTCTGATTAACTGTGCTCGCGGCGGAATTATCAACGAAGATGCACTTTATAATGCCCTTGCTGAAAAACGCATTGCAGGTGCGGCTCTGGACGTTTTCTCCAAAGAGCCGCCTGAAAATACTCGTTTTGCCGAATTTGAAAATTGCCTGGTCACGCCTCATTTGGCGCAAGCACAGAGGAAGCTCAGATCGAGGTGGCAGTCGAAGCCGCCCAAATCCTCGTCGATGCAATCAAGGGCGGCCCAGTCAGAAATGCAGTGAATGCTCCATCCGCTATCGGGGCCATGCCGCCAGTTGTCAAACAGATATGCCGAGCTTGCCCGACGAATCGGCACACTGCTCAGCACTATTGCGCCGGGCCATATCAAAACAATTGAAGTTCAATACCGCGGCTCAATCGCTGAAATGGCTGTCGAGCCGATTACGCTTTACTTTGCAATGGGTCTGCTACAAAAGCACTTCGATATGCCGCTAAATATAGTCAATGTCCCGGTCCTGGCCAAAGAACGCGGCATCAGCATCGATGAGACGAAAAACACAGAGGCCAAAGACGTTGCAGCAAGCTTCTGCGCCAAAGTTGTTACTGATAAGGTCACGCGCACAGTAACCGGCTCGGTCTTCGGTGAAACTTTGCTCGCGTATCATTGAAATCAACGGCTTCAATATAGAAATGACCCCACAAGGAGCGGTTTTGATCATCTTTAACGACGACAAGCCCGGAGTCATCGGCGCCGTGGGGACAATCTGCGGCAAACATAATATCAATATCTGCACGATGGGCGTCGGACAAAAACCGGCAGAGCAAAAGGCGATTCTGGCTGTCAGTCTCGATAAAGAACCCGATGCAAAAGCCCTCGAAGAGATCGGCAAACTTGATTTCGTGAATGAAATTTATGTCTGCAAGCTGGACTGATCTCATACTTCGTAATGCGTCGTGCGTGATGCGTATTGCGTCAATACGACGATACGATATATACAATACGTATTCAGCATGGCTGAGAAATTGATAATCAGCATAAGCGGACTTCAGAGGCATTGTTGGTGAAAACCTTACGCCCTCTATTGCCGCTGAGTATGGTTGTGCCTTCGGCACATTTCTTAAAGACAAATATGACACGCACTCAGCGCCAGAGCTAGTCGAGGACGCACACGCAATACGAAATCCGTTTGCATCGGCCGCGATTCCCGAACCAGCGGACAAATGCTAAAAGCCGCCGTGTCAGCAGGATTATGCGCAGTTGGAATTGATGTGGTCGATTTAGGGACTTGTCACCACGCCCAGCGTAGCTGTGATGGTAAGAGAGCTTCGATGCTGCGGCGGAGTAGTCATCACCGCTTCGCACAATCCAATTCAATACAACGGCATAAAATTGCTGCTCGGTAATGGCATAGCTCCGCCGGCCGATGATGCAGAGCAAATCAAGAATTGTTTTTCTCAAATAAACATTTTAACTTTGCCGACTCACCCGATTGCGGCAAAATAACCTGCAATGAGCAAACTGATATCAATCACATCACAAAGGTTTTGGCAATTGTAGATAAGAAAGTTACGCCATTGCAGCAAAGAAATTCAAGGTCGTTCTGGATAGCGTCAACGGAGCAGGTGGACGGATTACAAAAAAGCTGCTCGCCGAGCTTGGCTGTGAAGTTATAGCTATAAACGATGAGCCGACCGGGCTATTTGCTCATACCCCTGAACCAACCGCTGAAAACGTGAAAGAGCTTTGCGAAGTAGTAAAAGCAAATAAGGCCGACATCGGCTTCGCCCAGGACCCCGACGCCGATAGATTGGCGATTGTCGACGAAACCGGAACATACATCGGCGAAGAATATACTTTGGCTCTGGCGGCAAAGTACATTTTCAGCAAAAAAACCGGCAAAGCAGCAACAAATCTTTCAACCTCAAGAATGCTCGACGATATCGCGGCAAAGGCCGGCGGGCAGGTTTATCCGCACCGCTGTCGGCGAAGCCAATGTCGCAAATGCAATGCTCGAGCACAACTGCATCATCGGAGGCGAAGGCAACGGCGGCGTAATCGACTTGCGAGTAAGTCCCGTCCGTGACAGCCTCGTAGGCATCGCCCTTGTCCTGCAGCTTATGGCAGAGACAGGAAAAACAATAAAACAGTTAGTCGGCGAAATCGGCAGTTACTATATGAGCAAAGATAAATTTCCTGTCGTGCCGAGCCGGCAAATGCAAATTTTGGATATGGCAAAAAAAACCTTTCCTGACGCAAGACTTAATACCGACTGATGGCTGCCGATTCGATTTTCGACGACGGCTGGCTGCATATCCGACCAAGCAATACCGAACCGGTAATTCGAGTTATAGCAGAGGCAACCAATGAGCAGCTACCGCTCAGAAAATATATTAATGCAAGTCATTAAATTCGGCGCTAACAAACCAATTAGAGATCTATATGAACGAGGACAAACAACAGATTGCCGCAAGGCAGCTTCGGCTTGTTACCTATCTCAGCATTGGCGCCAACGTATTCTCTGATTGCCGGAAAGTTCATAGTAGGATTAATAACCGGCTCGTTGTCCCTTCTTGCTGATGCTATTCACTCGGTATCGGATATGCTCACTGACATTGCGGTCCTGCTGGGTCTTTATTTCGGCTCAAAAAAGCCCGATTCAAGTCACCAATACGGACACGGCAAGCTGGAGACACTCGCGGCTGTTGCGATTGCCCTGGGCTTATTCGGCGTCGGTCTGGGAATGATATACTATGCAGCACTTGACATTGCCAAAGACCAATGTCACGCGTCCACGGAACCTGGTGCTGGTCGCGGCAATTGGGGCCATCGCCGTTAAGGAGGTGGTTTATCGCGTTACAAAGATAGTGGCAATTGAAATATCACTGTCCGGCAGCACTTGCAAACGCCTGGCACGACCGGGCCGACGCTTTAAGCTCCGTTGCCGTCATCATTGGCGTAGTTGCAACGAAATTTGGATTCAACCATGGCGACCAGGTTGCCGCTATTGCCGTCGGCATTATGGTCGTGCTGGTTGCTGCCAAGCTTATTGCAGGACTGCCTTCGGGGAACTAATTGAAAGAGCCGTTGACCAGGCGACCATTGAGCAGATTAAAGATATCATCAAGGCCAACGGCCAAATCCGCCAGTACCATCGTCTCCGCACTCGCACTGTCGGAAGAGAGGTCTTTCTCGACCTTCATATCTTGGTTGACCCGAATTTGAACGTAGCTGCCGCCCATCGAAATATCAGCAAAAGCTGGAAAATACTCTGAACGAGCAGCTTGACTCGCCCGGTTAATATTACAGTCCACATCGAGCCGGACATACCGGCACTACGAGAATAGCAATCGACAATTGACAATTGAGACTTTTCAGTTTCTAGCAAACGCCCAGGCTAAAAGTAACAGCAATCCCGGGATACCATTTCTTATTGCGTGGGCGAGTGTGGTGGTCCACAAAGCTGTCCACATGGATCTTTCCCGCCAATGCACGTAGTTGAACGCCAGATAAAACCCTCCTATCAAGCCGGCACAGATCCAACCGCAACACCTTCGGGTAGATGCGTCAATGTAAAAGGTATCAGCGAAGCCAGAATCTGCACCTTAAATCCCGCTTTGCGCCATCTGGCAATCGCCACAGGCAGAGCCTGCAAAAGCAGCGTCTCAAATATCGGAGCCAATATCACGATAATAATCAGCGTATGATGAATGGGCCAATCTAAAAAGTCTCGGTCTGGTTCATCAAGGAGGATGGACGGAATAGCCACGACTATAAGACTGACTACCAGGCCTTCAATTGCCACTCGCCAGCAGAAGTCCCAGGGACTCCTGCTGCGATGCTTGCGAAAATGTGACTTTAGCCAATTCAATCGCGTACTCCGGGTTCATTGTCACAAGCTACGCTGATTCAATTCTGTGTGTGGCTAATTTTTCTGGCGGTCTATAACAGCGATTATAGCAGGATCTTATAGCCCGCCGTCATTGCGAGGGAGCGAAGCGACCGAAGCAATCTCTACCATTGATAGTTTTGAGATTGCCACGCCCCGGCAAGTCGGGGCTCGCAATGACAAGGCCCTGCCACAAAATCTGGTCACACATTGAATTCTCAATTGTGAATTTTCGACTTCCAGTTGTCAATTTACAATTCTCAATTTTCAATTTACAATTGCAAATTATGGGCCTTGAGAGCTTCTTCAATCCTAAGTCGGTGGCCATTGTCGGTGCTTCCCGGCAGAAAGGAAAGGTCGGCTACGAAATCCTGGCCAATATGATTTCAGCCGGATACAAAGGCAAAATATTCCCTGTCAATCCCCAGGCGGATACTATTGAGGGGCTTAAATGCTACTCCGACATCGAATCCATCGGGCAAGTGCCCAACCTGGTTATCATAATTGTGCCGGCCAACATTGTTCCCGCGGTTATGCAGCAGTGCGCAAAGATCAAGGTCAAGTCGGTCATTATTATTACTGCCGGCTTCAAAGAGGTCGGCAAGGAAGGAAAGCAACTCGAAGAGCAGGTCATCCAGATCGCAAAACGAGCCGGCATAAGGGTCATCGGCCCAAATTGTCTGGGAGTGATAGCGCCGAAGAATATGCTCAACGCCAGTTTCGGGACGGACCTGCCCGCACAAGGAGTGACAGGCTACGTTTCCCAGTCGGGGGCCCTGCTTGCTGCTATACTGGATATGGCCAACGCAAACAGTATCGGCTTCAGCAAACTTGTCAGCATAGGCAACAAAGCAGACATAAATGAATTGGATGTTATAAAGGCCTTTGGAGAAGACCAGGACACTAAAGTAATCGCGGGGTATCTGGAAAGTATTGCCGACGGCGACGAGTTTGTAAGACAGGCTGAGCGAATCTCCCTGCACAAACCGATACTGTTGATAAAATCCGGCGGCACCCCGCAGGCGCAAAGGCGGCTTCCTCGCACACCGGAAGTCTTGCCGGCGGCGAAGTAGCTTACGAATCCGCGTTCGCCCGCGCAGGAATCATCCGCTGCAATTCCATAAAGGAGCAGTTTGATTACGCCCGGGTCTTTGCCGATCAGCCGCTGCCTGCCGGTCCGGGCGTCGCCGTTATTACAAACGCCGGCGGACCGGGAATAATGGCCGCCGATGCCATCGAACGAAGAGGGCTTACTTTTGCCAAACTGGCAGAGCAAACGGTCGGCAGATTAGCCAGCAAGTTGCCGCCGGCTGCGAATCTGCATAATCCTATTGACATTCTGGGTGATGCCCTTGCCGACCGATATGAATTTGCCCTGGATACCGTTCTGGATGACCCAAATGTGGACATCATACTGCTACTTTTGACGCCGCAGGCGATGACCAACCCCACAGGCACTGCGCAGACGGTGGTCAAAATATGTCGCCAAAAACCGGCAAAGCCGGTGCTGGCCTGCTTCCTGGAGCAGCCAGAGTCGAAGAAGGAATCAGAATTCTGCGTAATGGCAAAATCCCGCAATACGATACGCCCGAAAGCGCTGTCGCTGCCATCAAGGTTGCGGCCGATTATGTCCGTTGGCGAAACAGGCCAAAAAGGGTCGTAAAACTCTTTCCCGTCAATCGAAGAAAGGTGGAGAACATCATCGAAAGGCATCTGCGCCGCGGCGACCGCGAGATAGGCGAGACCGACTCAAAGGAAATTCTTGAGGCGTATGGTTTCAAAACGCCGCAAGGCGCTATCGCAACTACTGCGGAGCAGGCGGCAAACACAGCCCAGCAGATCGGCTATCCGGTGGTGCTTAAAATCTGGTCGTCGGAAATCGTGCACAAATCGGACGTGGGCGGCGTTAGGTTGGGTCTGAACAGCGAACAGGAAGTAAAGGATGCGTTCGACTTGATGATGTATCGAATACCCAAAAAACGCCCGGACGCGCAGATACTCGGCGTTTTGGTCGAAAAAATGTATAAGATTGGCAAAGAAGTTATTCTTGGAATGAATCGTGACCCCAGCTTTGGCCCGCTGATGATGTTTGGCATGGGCGGGATAATGGTCGAAGCCCTCAAGGACGTATCGTTCTATCTGGCACCGCTGACGGAGGATGAGGCTAAGCAAATGCTGACGAGCACAAAAACATATAAAATACTCACCGGTATGCGAGGGCAAGAGGGCGTCGATATCGACGCCATAGCAGAAGGCTTGCAGAGACTTTCGCAGCTTGTCACGGAGTTTCCGCAGATTCAGGAGATGGACATAAACCCGTATGTGGTTGGCCCGCCGGGCACTACTCCCATCGCGGTTGACGCCCGAATGAGCGTAAGACAGGTTTAATGCTCTGTAAGACTTAATATGCCGAGTTGTCATTGCGAGCGGAGCGAAGCAATCTCGACCATAAAAGTACTATGAATGAGTATTGGGTGTACATAATGACAAATACACGTAATACGGTCCTTTATACAGGTGTTACAAACAATGTTTTCAAAAGGGTTACCGAGCACAGAAATAAGACGGGCTCGAAGTTTACCAGTAAGTATAATATTACAAAGCTGGTATATTATGAAAGCTTCGCTCGTGTATGGGACGCCCTTGCTGCAGAAAAGAAAATCAAGGCAGGCTCACGTAATAAAAAGATAACACTGATAGAAGGTGTTAATCCCAACTGGGAAGACTTATACGAACAAATGATTGTTTGAGATCGAAACGATTATCTTTGCCCTGCTCGCATTAACTCCTTACACCTGTTACTATTAGTACATTATCCGGAAGTAATCTGATTAAGTGCTCAACTTATCACGTGAATCTGTCATCTCCAGGAGCGAAGCAACCGAAGCAATCTCTTGCACCGATAGTCCTGAGATTGCCACGCCCCGACAAATCGGGGCTCGCAATGACAAGGGCCTGCCACAAAATCTGGTCACACGCAGTTTGTATTCCGCAAGCTAAACGACTTGAGAATCTGTCACGCATAAGGTATAGTACAGCTTTTAGAAGAAAGTTGATACTATGCCACAATTCGACTGGAAGAAAAATGTAAAGACAAGATCGGAACCGCGGCGGCGGCAATGAAAGCCATCAAGTCGGGCGACACTATTTTCATCGGCACCGGCTGCGCCCAGCCCCAGCATCTGGTCAGAGCGCTGGTCGAGCACGCCGGTCATATCTACGAGGCCCATATCATTCAGTTATTGACTATGGGCGAGGCACCTTACGCGGACGAGAAGTTCCGCGACAAATTCAAGATGAACTGCTTCTTCGTGGGCGACAACGTTCGTGAGGCGTTGAACAAAGGCATCGGGGATTATACGCCCATATTTCTATCCGAGATACCGGGCGAATTTGACAGCGGCAGAATCCCGGTCGATGTGGCCCTAATCAGCGTAACGCCGCCGGATGCCAACGGCCTGTGCAGTCTCGGCGTGTCTGTGGACATCGTTAAGTCCGCCATCGCCAACGCCCGCCACGTCATAGCGCAGGTCAACAGCAGAATGCCTCGAACCTTTGGCGACAGTTTTGTCCACGGCAACCGGCTCGATATGCTCGTGCCTTACGACCAGGACATAATCGAGCTTCCTGTACCGCGGTCCGACGAGGTGCTGCGTCGTATCGGCCAGAATATCGCCAGGCTGATTGAAGATGGAAGCACCATCGAGTGCGGCATAGGCCGTGTGCCCCAGGCGTTGGCGGAATTCCTCAAGGATAAAAAGGACCTCGGAGTGCACACCGAGATGTTCAGCGACTGGATTATCGACCTGATCGAGTGCGGCGCCATAACGTGCGATAGAAAAACGCTGAACCGTGGAAAAGTCGTTGCCAGCTTTTGCATGGGCTCAGAAAGGCTTTACCGTTATATCGACAACAATCCGTTTTTTGAATTCTATCCCACCGAATACGTCAACGACCCGAATATTATCAGCCAGCACGAGAAAATGGTGGGGATCAACGTGGGACTGGAAATAGATTTGACCGGCCAGGTCTGCGCCGATTCTCTGGGCTATCAGTTCTACAGCGGCATCGGCGGACAGGTCGATTTTATCCGCGGCGCCGCCCGAAGCAGGGGGGGTAAGGCAATTATTGCAATGCCCTCCACCGCCAAGGATGGCCAGGTAAGTAGAATCGTGCCGCATCTCACCGAGGGCGCCGGCGTTGTCACCACTCGCGGCGACGTCCATTACGTTGTCACCGAGTACGGAACGGCGTATCTGCACGGCAAAAGCATTAGAGAAAGATCTCTGGAACTGATCAATATCGCCCATCCGAAATTCAGAAAAGAGCTGACTCAGGCAGCCAAAACTCATAATTATATTTACGACGATCAGATAGAGCTGGCATGGGATCAGTTGCGCTATCCGGAGGAACTGGAGCACTATGATACTTTGCGGGATGGCGCTCAAATTTTCTTTCGGCCTGTCAAGCCCAGCGATGAGCCGGCGCTTTCGGACATGCTCTACTCGCTCAGCGAAGAATCCGTTCAGAAGCGCTATATGACCCGTACAAGAGCCTTTGCCCACCGAGATGTCCAGCAGTTGACCAATATAGATTACCACAAAGACCTGGCCATCGTGGGCGTGGTTCCAGGAGTATCCGGGGACGAGATCGTGGCCATCGGGCAGTATTTCCTTGACCCGAAGACGCAGGTCGCTGAAGTAGCCTTTCTCGTGCAGGATGAGTGGCAGCAAAAGGGAATGGGGACTCTGCTTTTGGAGTACATCACCAAGGTTGCCAAGCAGCGGGGCGTAAAAGGCTTCTCCGCAAAAGTGCTGCCGAACAATAAGCCGATGCTGGCTATTTTTTATAGCTCCGGCTACAAAGTGAACACCGAATTCGACGGCGAAGTTTATAACATAACATACGAGCTGACAAAGTAGTGGAAACGAGGTCTGCACGCATCAATGAGAAAGGCTGCCTTTATTTATTCCCAGGAGCTTGAGAAGTATAATTATCCGCCAGAGCATCCGTTTAATGTTGACCGGGCTAGAAAAGTGCGCCAGGTTCTGGTGTCCATGCGGCTTTTATCGGGGGATGGACGGGCTGAAGTAGCACCAACGCCAGCCAAGAGAATAGTCCTGAAAAAATTCCACTCCGCTCGCTACCTGCACGCCCTGCAAACCGCCTCGAAAGGCAGGTGGAATGCCGAGGCGCTTGAAATGGGAATAGGAACCGGCGACTGTCCCGTTTTTGAAGGAATGTATGAATATTCGGCCCTTGCCTGCGGGGCAACGCTTACCGGCGCAAAGCTGATTCTTGCAGGCTCAGCGGATGTGGCGTTCAATCCTTCCGGCGGCTTTCATCACGCAGGACCGGAGAAGGCGTCCGGCTTCTGCTATATCAATGATGTGGCTCTTGCCTGCATCATCCTGGCAGAGCGGAAAAGACGGGTTCTGTATCTCGATGTGGACGTCCATTACGGTGATGGAGTCGCGGAGGCTTTCTACGATCGCTGTGACGTGATGACCATATCACTGCACGAGACGCCGAAGGTCTTGTTTCCCGGCACGGGCTTCGAGGACCAGATCGGGATGGGGCAAGGCAAGGGCTACTGTGTGAACATCCCGCTGCCGGTCGGCACTTACGACCAGGCGTATATGAAGGCGTTTGAAGAGATTGCTCTGCCGCTGATCGGCGCTTTCAACGGCGACGTGTTTGTCCTGCAATTAGGAGCCGATGCCCTGGCAGGCGACCCTCTGGCACATCTGCACTTATCCAACAATGTCTATGCCGATATTATCAGTCATGTGCTCAGTTTCAATAAGCCGATCCTGGCTACGGGCGGAGGCGGATACAATGTGGACAATACGGTCAGAGCCTGGGCTCTTGATTGGGCCACCTTGTGCGGAGTACCGACAGGTCAGGATGCGAACCCCACCGTGGCGGGTGTTATGCTTGAAAACACGGAATGGCAGGGCGGCCTAAGAGATAGATTTCTGGCCGTAAGCACTCAACAGCAGAAAACCGTAATGCCTGCGATTGAGGCCACGATCCAGACGCTAAAAGCAAAGCTGTTTCCAATCCACGGCCTGTGAATTGTCAATTTTCAATTTACAATTTTCAATTTCTCTTGACTGGCCCCAGAGGAAGTATGGTCGTGCCGTAGACTTCATTCAGGACCTGGGCTAAAGCCGTATATATGGCGGAGAAGCCGCAGAAAATTCCCTCGTAACCTGCAAGTCGTGTTACGGCGGGGTTGCCGGTAATGTCACCAAGAGACAGCAGGAAGAATAGCAACGCCAATGAAGCGAATACTATTTGCAGCGCACGGTTGAATCTCAACGTGCCGAAAAACATAATCAGGGTGAAAAACCCCCACATAAAAAGGTATGCCGCCATTGCAGAGGTTTCGGTCGCATCGGCCCATCCGACCTTCGGCGCCACCCACAGAAACACCAAAGACAGCCAGAAAAGGCCGTAGGAGCAAAATGCGGTCGTGCCGAAGGTGTTGTTTTTCTTCCATTCCATTACCCCTGCAATTATTTGCGCAAGGCCCCCATAGCAAATGCCCATCCCCAGGATCATTGCCCCGAGTTTGTACAGGCCCGCGTTGTGCAGGTTCAGTAGTACCGTGGTCATCCCAAAGCCCATCAGACCAAGGGGTGCGGGATTAGCTGTAGTATCTCTAATTTGGGTTACGCCTCCAATTGGCTCTTTGTCCATAAAAGACATCCTTAATTTTGCATTTTGCACTTTGAATTTTGATTTTTCTCAGCCCCGCCCTTTGATTAGGGACTGAACCACGTCCGGGTCGGCCAGAGTGGTGATATCGCCCAGATCATCCGTTCTTTTCTCAGCTATCTTTCGCAGGATGCGCCGCATAATCTTGCCTGAGCGGGTCTTGGGAAGTCCCGGAGCAAACTGGATTGCCTCCGGTACGGCAATCGCTCCGATTTCCTTGCGGACATGCTTAACAAGGTCGCCTTTCAACTCTTCGCTTTCCTGGACGCCGCCTTTGACTGTAACAAATGCGTACAGCCCTGGCCCTTAATCTCGTGAGGTATTGGTACAACTGCGGCTTCGGCGACTTTTGCATGGCTGACCAGAGCACTTTCGACTTCCGCCGTGCCGATGCGGTGACCGGAAACGTTAACGACATCGTCGATTCTGCCCATTAGCCAGTAGTCGCCGTCCTCATCGATCCGACAGCCGTCCCCAGTAAAATAGGCGTTCTCAAAGAGAGTAAAGTACATATCAATAAACCTGTCATGGTCTCCCCACATTGTGCGCATCATTCCCGGCCAAGGTTTACGTATGCACAGCTTACCTCCCTCGTTCACCGAGCACTGTGTCCCGTCATCGCGCAAGACGACCGGGTCGACGCCGAAGAAGGGCCTGCTAGCGCTGCCGGGTTTTAACGTATGTGCGCCAGGAAGTGGCGTAATCAGAATACCGCCCGTTTCCGTCTGCCACCAGGTATCGACAATTGGGCAGCGGCTGCGACCAATTTTCTCATAATACCATATCCAGGCTTCTGGATTTATCGGCTCGCCTACCGTCCCCAGACCCGCAGCGAATCCAGCTTATACTTTGCGGGCCATTCGTCGCCCAGCCGCATCAACGCTCGAATTGCGGTTGGCGCAGTGTAAAAAACCGTAACGGCAAATTTGTCACATATATGCCAGAATCGCCCGGCGTCTGGATAGGTCGGAACGCCCTCAAACATCAATGAGGTTGCACCGTTTGCCAGCGGGCCGTAGACAATGTAGCTGTGCCCCGTCACCCAGCCGATGTCGGCGGTGCACCAGTAAATATCGTCATCGTGAATGTTGAAGATGACTTTGTGGCTGAAGCCGACCTGCACGAGGTATCCGCCCGTAGTGTGGACCACGCCTTTTGGCTTGCCGGTCGAGCCGGACGTATAAAGAATAAAGAGCGGATCGTCAGCGTTCATGCGCTGCGGCTCACACTTTTTGCCAGCCTTGGCCATTTCGTCATGATACCACGTGTCCCTGCCTTGCTTCATATTGCAAGGGTCGCCATTGACCTTAACAACGATAACCTTCTCAATGCTCGGAGTATTTTTCAGCGCCTCATCCGCGATGTTCTTCAGCGGAATATGCTTTCCTGCACGGAGTGAGACGTTGGAAGTGATCAACATTCTGCAATCGGAGTCGTTAATACGTCCCTGGAGTGATTCTGCGCTGAATCCGCCGAAGACGACAGAGTGGATCGCGCCAATGCGGGCACAGGAAAGCATTGCAATCGGAAGCTCAGGCACCATCGGCAGATAAATGGCTACTCGATCACCTTTCTTGACGCCTTTCGACTTGAGGACATTAGCGAATTTGCAGACTTCCTGGTGCAATTCTTCGTAAGTAATCTTCCTGACGGCGTCCTCCGCTTCGCCCTGCCAGATGATTGCGGTTTTCTTTGCCGTCGGGGTGCCGAGGTGCCGATCCAGGCAGTTATACGAGACGTTCAACTGGCCGTCCGCGAACCAGGTGTGCTCAATTATACGGTTTTTGACATCCCAGTTATAGCGAAGGCTCTCGGTCGGTTCCTTGAACCAACTGATGCTTTTTGCCTGCTCCAGCCAAAAGCCGTCCGGGTCACTAAGCGAACGCTCCCACATCTGCTGGTACTGCTCAAGGCTGGTTATGTATGCGCTCGCCTTAATCGCTCGCGACGGCGGAAAGGTCCTCTTTTCAATCATAAGGGAGTCGATAGCTTTTTCTTGTCCCATAGCGATCTCCTTCTTGCCAATCTAAAAACCCAATACCTTAATGAATCCTGTCTACACTGGCTAATCTACGCTGGGTACCGCAAGAGTGTATCCAACGCGGCCGCGGATGCAGGCAGAATAAAAGACCTGACTTCTACCCATCTTCGCCCAAACCGTCAAGGGGAAAATCTTTTAGAATCTGTATATCAGCGATGTTTGTGCACGCAAACTGTCGGCATCTCCGCCGGCTTTATATTCTGTGCGCCAGTGCGAAAGCTCCAAGCCAATCTCTGTATTCTTGCCAAGTGAGTAAATTAGATTGCCGAAAAGGGTGCGGTTCAGCGTGCGGCTACCTGCGTTGATGTCAGTGCTATCGACGTCATCCATACTGCTGCCTACGTTGAACCGGCATTTACTCCAGGGTCCTAAAGACGCAGCAATCCAGCCGCCCCGGCTGCCGATTTCTTCATACGTTGCAGTGTTGACACCCTGGCCAATGCCGCCCAGATAGGCGCTTAGGTTCTCGCCGGTGAACAGTTCGCCCTTGACGGTGAGCCATTTGTTGACCGGCTGGTCCAAATCAAGATTAACTGACCAACTGTCGAAATCTTTGTGATTGCCGGTCGCATCCACATCGAGTTCCTCAGTTGCCCAGTGTCCCGATAGGCCGAATGTGGTGGGCTTGTATCCGAGCAACGGAAACGCTACGCTCGCTCTGGTCTGCACGCCGGGAAAGCCCGCATCTTCACCGGCATCACCGGGTGTGAAATCTGGAGTTGTAGTGATTCCGATCGTGCGAGCCAATGCTCCTTCCAAAGTCAGATCGACATCGCCGGGCAGTGCCAGAGTCTTTGTCAGGCGTATCTGCGGACGCCGGTAGCCGATATTGCCTGCCCACCACTGAACCGAATAGTTCAGCGTAGGGGGGTATAGAGGTGACATCACATCTGACGTTTGCCCCGCAATGACGTTGAAACGTTCCTGGGGCCAATCGATTTTCAGATAAGCGTGACGCATCATGATCTGAGATTTATTCTCGGAACCGCCGCCATAGAAATCTACTTCCACGCGTCCGCTTGTGTTCATGTCACCTTCCTGCGGCCCATTAATCCTCATACCGAGACGACTCTCGTTGGCTGTCATATTAAACTGGTCGTCGTTATCGTTGCTACTTTCGGATTGTACCCATTTGGCGTAATTGCCGTTATCAATACGCGACGTATCGTAAGCGGCATCGAGCTTTAGGTAACCGTAGAGTTGAATGTCCAAACCGGACCAGACGTATTTTTTGTTTTCGGCGTCTTTCTGAATCTCAGGGGCAATTTTCTGCAACGGGATTTCGCCCAATTTCGGCGGAGGGACAGATTTTGTTTCGTCTTTTACAGCCGTGCCTGGTTTGACTTGTTGCATGACCATTTTCTTCAGTTCTTCCACTTCCTTTTCCAGCTTTTCAACTCTGCGGCGGAGTTGAGCATTTTCCTCGGATAGACCGCCACTACCATTCGCCAAACACACTACGGCTGTTGTCATTAATGCCGCTGTGCCTAAAAGAATCTTTCTGCCCATAAGAACCTTCTGCCTTTCTATCAGAACTTTTGCAAAATACAGATTAGGCACACTTTGAAAAGGAAAAATTTGTTGTTTTGTTTTTCCTTTTCAAACATTAACTATTTGATAGATAATTACTTAGCTCGATTATTTAAGGAAATCAAGAAACGGATTTCCTTAAATAACATGTGCCTAATCTCCATTTTGCAAAACTCTTGTTTCTATTTAGAGAGTTCTGCCTTTGGGATTCGCCATTATAAGCGTGGCTGAAATAACGTCAAGCGTTGTGTTAGAGATTAGGTGATGATGTGATTAGGTGGTGCGCATCATCTAACGGATTCGCGCTCTGGATGAACCTGATCCTCTATCCATTTCTATTGATGGTAAGATCAGACTCAGGGATGAAAGCTTTTAGTTCAATACCTTTTTTCGCTGCCTCTTGTGACATCGCTTGCACAACCTCCGCAATAACCACCTGCAGGTCAGACTCGGTCGGCTCCGATTTGGTTTGGCCTGCGTCAGCTTGTACGATGTCAAGAAAACCGGCGATTATTCTTCTGGCCTGGTCCAGACATGCGCGGATATCTGGACTGAGTTGGTGGGCGTTGTCGATAGATTCCCAGCACAGCAGTCTTTTTAACGCCCCTGCAACCATAATAGCCAATTCTTTTTGCTGTTGGTTCTGCTGCTGGAGTTCTCGGGCTGCCCGTCTGAGCTCATCCTCCACAAGGATGTGTTCGGTTATATCGCGAGCCGTTGAGACTACTGCGATCTTGTTGCCGCTGGCGTCTTTAATAATTGACCTGGAAAGAGAAACTGGGAAGATGCTGCCATCTTTTCGCCTGTGATAAAAACCGACTGTCCAGGTGCCTGGCGTAGTTTGAGTTTGGAAGACACTTCGTGTGTGGATATTTTCGTGTCTTCCTATCCAGAGCAGGCTGCTATCTTTTCCGAGAACCTCCTGCTCCTTATATCCATAAGTTTCACAGAACGCCTTATTAACGAATATAATCCTGCCGTTCAGGTCGGTAATATGGACGCTATCATCTGTGCTCATGATGGCGCCGGACAGCAATCGCAGCTTTTTCTCCATATCTTTGTGCCAGAGGGCATTTTCAACCGTTATGGGCAGGGTTTTGAGATAGCTTCGTTCGATGTCCTTGACCAGGTAGTCATAAGCGCCTGCCCGCCAGGCTTTGACAGCTATTTCTTCGTTACCGATTCCTGTGACGACGATAACAGGGACATTCTTGATCATTCCCAGGACATCGAATGCCGTGCCATCTCCAAGCATGTAGTCGCAAATTACAGCATCAAACTGGTCAGAGCCCAAGATGCTGCGGGCCTCGCGAGAGAGCCGGCTATCACATAGTCATACGGCAACTCTTCAGTCTGCACTAACCGCTCAAAGGCAGATTGGTCGACTTTATCGTCCTCGACCAACAGGATTCGATGTCTCGCGTTTTCCATAGCTCCGCCGCCTCCCATTTGGCAATTCACTCAGCGTCCAGTAGAGGTCAATTATCTTCAGTGCCTGTACAAATCTTCCGTAATCCACAGGTTTCACTATGTAGCCGGCCACGCAGAGATCAAAGCTGCCAACTATGTCACACTGTTCTTTAGAGGTAGTCAGCACAATGATAGGAATGTTCCTCAGTGCATCGTCGGCTTTAACCACCTTGAGAAATTCGGCGCCGTTCATTCGGGGCATATTCATATCCATAAAGATAATGCACGGCTTTTCATTGCCTTGGCTTCTCAGGTACGCCAGCGCCTCCTCGCCATTGGTCACACGGGTTAATGCTCCTGCAACTTTCAGATCCTCGACCGCCCTTGTGATCGTCATGGCATCGACGTTATCATCTTCAAGTAGTAACACTGGTTTTGAACTTCGCATCTTTTACCTCCGCTTCTTGCTCAGGTAATTCACTCAACGTCCAGTATAGGTCGATTGTCCTGATTGCCTCTACGAAGTTTTTGTAGTCGACCGGCTTGACAATGTAGCCTGCCACGCTCAGTTGAAAGCTTTGCACTATATCGGATTCTTCTCTAGAGGTGGTCAGCACTATGACAGGAATCTTCCTCAAGTGGGTATCAGCTTTGGCCACTTTTAGAAATTCGATGCCGTTCATCTTCGGCATATTGAGATCCAACAGAATAACGCAGGGCTTTTCATTACTCGGATCTGTCAGATAGGCCAGTGCTTCTTCGCCGTTAGCTGAGGAGGCTAACGGATTCAGAATCTTCAGGTCTTTAAATGCCCGCCTGACGGTCATCGCATCTATGGAGTCGTCTTCAACTAATAATACCGGCTTGGAGTTCCGCATTTTCAATCCTCACTTGCTGCTTTGGAAGCGTGAATAGAAACGTACTTCCCTGGCCCACTTTTGATTCCACCCAAATCTTGCCGCCGTATAGTTCCACGATTTTTTTTGCCACCGTAAGGCCAACGCCCGTGCTCTCAACGTCATCTCGTGGTGCTAATGTCTGGAACATCTGGAATATCTTTTCGAAGTATTTCTCTTCGATGCCGGGGCCGTTGTCGGCGACACTAAACTTCCAGAAGCTGTCTTCTTCAACGCAGCCGATTCTCACCTGGCCTTCCTGCTTATCCATAAACTTTACGGCGTTGCTCAGCAGATTCTGGAAAACCTGAGTGATTCGTGTTCTTTCACATTCGATCGCCGGCAGTTCATTCTCGACAGTAATCGAAATGCTCTCCGGCGGAGCAATCGAATCAACAACTTCGGCAAGAAGCTCATTCAGATTTACTTGAACCTTTTCTTCTTTTACACGCCCAACTCTGGAGTATTGCAGCACTCCATCAATCAAGTTGTGCATTCGGTTGGCCCGGCTTAAGAGCAGATTAAGCTGGTCCCTGCCGTTCTCATCAAGGCTGCCGGCATAATCGGTGGATATCCATTGAGCCAGCGTCTTTATGCCTCGCAGAGGGGCCTTCAGATCGTGCGATACTACGTAGGCAAAATCCTGGAGTTCCTTATTCGACCGGCCCAAATTTAGGACGGCTAATTCCAGGTCTTTGTTCAGTTTTTCAAGCGCCTTCTCCGCCTTTTTGCGCTCGGTAATGTCGACAAAGCTCTCAACAAAATATTCACGACCTTGCCAGGATGTAGGCGTAACTGTTTTGAGAATTGGGATTTCTTTGCCATCGCCTCTAATAAGAACACGTTCTGATTTGTCAACTGTTTGACCTAAGTCACTTATTGGGCACTTGCCCTTTTCGGCTGGACAAATAAACTTATGGCACAATCTCCCAATAATCTGTTCCCTCGCAAGGCCAATTAATTCGGTAGCAAGAGGATTGCAATCGACTATTTCGTGCGTCTGGGCATCAACAATTACGACACCGGTTAAGATAGAATTCAATACAATACTTAAACGTTGCTCGCTTTCTTTCAGAGCCGTCTCTGCGTTCTTGCTCGGTGATGTCTCTAAAGACACCTAAGAGGTACTTTCTTCCAGCGACTGTTACAAGAGAAGAGTTAACGTCAGCAAAAAGAATACTGCCGTCTTTTCTTTTTACCGGAATATCTTTAGCCAATACAATCTCCCCTCTTGCTTGTCCCTCAAACTGTCCTATAACATAGGGTAAATCTTCCTTGGGATGAATGTCTGTGACTCCTAAATTTTTAATCTCTTCAAGACTATAACCTAACATTTGACAGATTTTATTATTGCCAGCATAAAATTTTTTTGTCGCCTCATCTGCCAGAAGTATTCCGTCGTTTGCATTATCAAAAATGGCTCTAAATCTTCCCTCGGAATTCCTCAGCGCCTCCTCCATCCGCTTGCGCTCGGTGATATCCTGGCCTTGCGCGATTGTGGCGACTGGGGTCTTTCCGTCCAGCTCGAAAAGGGTAGCTGAGTTCCAGAGCACAGTCCGAACTGCTCCATCGAGATGAAGAATGTTAATCTCGACGGTCTCCAACCGTTTGCCCTCTAGAGCCTCCCTGATAAACTCCATCGAACTCTCGACCTCATCGGTCGGGAAGAGAATCTTAATAGATTTTCCGATAACGTCATGCGCGATTCTCCCAGTCAACGCCTCGAAGGCGTGGTTGAATCGGGTAATTTTAAATTGCGGATCCCAGACGATGATGGGGGCATTCGCACAGTTGAATAGGTTTTCAAGGTATTGACTCGTCTCCCGCAGCTCCTGCTCTGCCTTTTTACGCTCGGTGATTTCGTGGTTCAGATTATCTATGGATGTAGTGGTCGTCTGTAAATCCTCAGCCATGTTGTTGAAGGACTGGGCGAGATAACCTAATTCATCTTTCGAGTGAACCTCCACTCTATGATCAAAATGGCCTTTGCCTATTCTTCTGGCACTTTCAGCCAGACTTAGAATTGGTGCTGAGATTATGTTTTGAAGTTTTGATGAGACAGCATAAGCAGCCAAAGAGGCAAGCAACAGAACGACAGAGATTATTCTGACATTACGTATGAGCATCGCATGCATAGGACGCAAATCAGAACGCAGACAAACCGTCCCAATTATTTCACCATCGAGAGTAATAGTTTCGAATACTGTCAGGAAGCCTTCACCAAAAGTATAGCCGCCTTTTTGAATTTCGGACGGCTGGACCTTTCTGCCTCGTCAGTAACGATAATAACCTGCAAAAAGCTCACCTTTCTTGTTATAGACACCGCCAAAAACAATAGAAGTTTCAGCCTTAAGAGCTGCCAAGTGTCTTCTTGGCATCCTTGGCATCCTCGAAAGTCACAGCCGCCTTGCAGTTGTCCGCTATCATCTCCGCCTGTGTCGAGAGATTCCGTGCCATAGTATGGCGAAGGGTGCTCCACTCCCATAAAATGAGTACGACCCCTGCTAACAGCAGTGCGACCATACACGTTGCCATGATGATGGATATCAGCTTATGTTTTATGGTCATATTCTGCAAAATAAGCCCGATCATTTGCCTGAATTCCAAATGTTTCTTCTCTATCTTTCCTCTATTCATCTTTATTGCTCTTGTCACTGTCTTCGCCAATCACTCTTTTTGCCAGCCGTAGAAGCTGGGACCTGATTTTAAGTTTAGCACTCTTGGCAGCAGTCATATTTATTTCAAAACGGACTTTTTTCTCCTCCATAACGAAGTTGATAATCCCGCCGGATTCGAGAAAACCTTGCATATCTCCAATTGTCAGGACGCTGTGATTTTTCACTAAATTTATAATCTCGCTGATGCTTTTTTCTTCCGATGAACAAATAAACAATAAGTGACACTTCCTCAGAGACTCAATCTCTCGCTCCAGCAAAGATTTATCTTTTTCACCCGATTTTTTAAGTTCCTCGATGGGCCTGAACCGCTTTATAAGAACTTTTTGCCCTTGACCTCCTTATCCTTAACTGGAGCAAAGGCGTCTCCAAATGGGTCTTTGCCAACGATGCCTATAATTACCGGCTCATTGCTTTCAGCCATTTTTTCTTTAGGCCAGTCCACAAAATTGATAAAGTTATATATAAAGGCGGCTTTAATCTGATACTCGCGGCTGGGCTGCACTTTCATCCCCGCCTTGCGATACAAGCACCACAAGCAGGATCAGAACCGAAACTATCAAATTGTAAACTCTAACTCTCATTCCTGGACACTTATCCCAAAGCGTGTTTTCTTAATGAACAGGATTTTGCTTTCATCTGTATTCAGAACCTCAATTGCAGCCCGGCAAAGAACGTCCTGCCCGGGCCATAGGGAAAAGAGTTCGGTGAGCCGGTGTAGGCGAATGTCGGTGCATAGATTTCCTCGTCAAATAGGTTCTCAACCCGGAACGTTAAGGTGGATTGTCCCTTTGGCAAGCCTCATCCACTTTGACAGGTCGAGGTCTACATTCATATTAAGTAAGTTTATTGCCTTAGGTTCCGGGTTGACCACAAGGGTTGTAGGGAAGCTGACGTCTGGCGGATTGCCAAAAAGAAAGTAGAACAGCGATGCCGTGCCCCAGTCCCAGGCGTAGGCGGTGCCCACCTTAGCCATATTTTCCGGCACTACAGTGGGATTAAGACCCGCATCGGCTTCGTTCTCCTGGTGCATAAACGAGCCGAGGATGTGCCAGTGTGGCGTGAAGAAATGTTTGGCTTCAAACTCGATGCCATTGAACCTCTGCTTGCCCCCGTTCATATATGACATTGGAAAGACACTCGTGTCGTAAATAATGAGCTTATCAATCGTGCTTTGGAAATACGTGACGGCAGCGTATGTCTTCTCGTCGTGATAGAAAAGCTGTGCGTCGTAGGTGGTAATCGTCTCCGGCTCGAGGTCCTTGTTGCCCACGAGACCCGTAAGGGTCATACAGGTCTGTTTCCAGTGTGACGGGGGCACGAAACGCCTCGCCTCGAAGGAATTTCACACCCCATTTATCAGACGGCGTGATGATTAGACCAAATCGGGATATCCAGTCAGCGATGCCGTAGCTTGATTTGTTCCATTGCGTGCCGGCGATGAGCTTTACAAAACTTGCCGAACTTGTAGTCACCCTGGGCATAAAAAGCCTTTGGCTCATGGCGATACGATGGGATAGATTGAAATTTATCGTCGTCGGGGTGATAATTTGCTCGTTGTTCCTGCAGCCACCCAAGGACAAAATTCATATTGTCCAATGGATTGGCAAGAAGGGTGGCCTCTCCGAGTATGTCCGATGTATTGGTCCCGATAAGCTGGGGACGCGGCCCGGACAGGCAGTTTTCCTGCATATTGTAGGTGGTGTTCAGCTCTAGGGTTACCCGGTCGTGCATTGGAATTTGATAGCCCGCGTTCAGGAACAGCTTTTTGTTGCGGAATGTTTGATGTGGATTGGACCAAAAAGGCAGAACTCCCAGAGCGAACGCATCATAATCCGACCAGAAGCCGTCGAAAGTGAAATTGCCATAATTCAGATGCGCCACTCCGAAGTAGCTTTTGTATTGTTTGTCGTCCTCGCCATAAACGCCCAATGCATCGGTCATATCGTAGGGATATCCCTGCTGCGCCAGCAAACGAAAGCAGCGGTATATAACCGAGTTCACCTGCCTTTCCGCTGGCTGTAACATCCGTTGTCATAGTACCCATAACTGCCTGCCATTGATGAGACCGAGAATTCGTTCTGGTCCGGGACTCGGGTTTTTAGATTGACGACACCCGTAAAGGCATTGGACCCATAGAGAACCGAACCGGGTCCGCGAATCAATTCCACACTTTCCAGAACTGACAGTGGAAACGTCTTATACATATTAACGTTGTGACCCTGGGCGCTTTCCCGGATGGGCCGACCGTTAAAGAGTATCAAAGTGTGCATCTCCGCAACCGTCGACATATCGCCCCGAAAGCCCGCTACATTATCCGTATATACGGAAAACATCACGCGTATAAATGCTGGGCTGGCGCTGCAGAAGCTGGTGGAGGTCCCTGTCTCCGTAGGCCTCAATCTCTTCCCTGGGAACAACAACCATAACGCCTGGTGCCTCATACAGCGACTCGGCCTTCTTCGAGGCCGAAGTGACCTCAACGTTCATCAATTCCTCGATAGACATCTCAAAGAAATCCTTCGGCCTGTTCGGCTCGTGCTGTGCGAATAGTTGCATGTCAAAGCTGAATATCAACAAAAATACCAGTGGAAACGCGAACGCCTGTTTGAAAGAGACTTTCTGCATAGCCATAGGCGCTACCCCCAGAAGCGTATTTGAAACAGGAACTAAGAACTTAAAGCTAAGAACCAAAAACTATCGAATACCCCCAGTTCAAACCCCCAAAAGCAGATGATTCTTGTACACAATCCGCTGTAAAGAGCTATCGGCAAGTTACGAACACGATTTCAGAAAAATTATCTTTGCGCAAATATTGTCAGAAATTTCCCGCACATATTTCGCTGCCTGTAAGGATCGACTGCTAAGGATCAGGCTTGTTACCGGACCAGGACGACAAAGCCTATGCTTGATTTGTTCAGCTTAGAGAGATACCTTCCACGTGAGATTGCAGGTTGGCCATTTTGCCGTGGTTGGTCATATCAGCGACCAGGGGCGTTATAGTTATGAAGCCTTCTTCCAGTGCTGTGGTGTCGGTTGGGTTTGTTTCGCAGCGGTGGGCGCTCCCGCCAGTTGGAATAGGGTTTGGTTTTGCTCATCTTTTTGAGCGATATAATATTCGTGGAGGCCGCCCGTCGATTGAGGCACAACCTTTACGCCTTTCGGCTCTCCAGCCGACAGGGCGGGTATGTTTATGTTGATCACGTCGCCGCTTCTTATGGGCATCAATTTTTTCAGAATCTTGTGCAGTAGAAAGCGGCCTTTTCAAAGTCCATGTTTTCCTCGCGGGCTAAGCTCATCGCGACAGCGGGGATTCTCAGAAACGCCCCCTCCATCGCGGCGGCGACCGTGCCGGAATAATAAACATTGATTCCGACGTTTGCTCCATTGTTTATGCCGGCCACAAGCAGGTCTATCGGCCCATCGTGCAGTTGCATGCAGGCCAGCTTAACGCAGTCGGCAGGCGAGCCCTGCACGCTGTAACCAGAAAATTGCCCGTTAATGTCAACCTTACTGCACAGTAGCGGCTTGAAAAACGTAACGCTATGGCCGGTGCCTGACCGGCTGTCCATCGGCGCAACAACCATCACGTTGCCCAGTTTGGCCAACCGTTTATATATGGCCGCCAGCCCAGGTGCGAAAATCCCATCGTCGTTGGTCAGTAATATCTCCATCGTTTTATTTCCTTGTCTGAGATTGTAAGTGCCAACCAGAGGCGTGTCAATTGACGCCCTCGCGGCGCAACGTATAATCGCAGGCTATGCAGAAATATGTGCCGGGTAAGAAATGCCTGGTGATGAGCAGAGATGAGGTTCGGGCGTTTGACAACTGGGCGATAAATACGCTCGGTATACCGGGCGTGGTTTTAATGGAGAACGCCGGTCGTAGCTCCGCCGAATTCATTGCCGGCAAATTGAGTGAGGTTGCTCGACCAAAGGTTTGCATATTTTGCGGAACGGGAAACAATGGCGGCGATGGGTTCGTAATCGCCAGACACCTGTCAAATAGCGGCGTGTGGGTAACCGTGGTTATTTGTGGCGACCGCAGCAAAATAAAAGGCGATGCAAAGACAAACCTGGATATCCTGGAACGGCTGGGCCAGCCGATCCATAACCTTGACCTCGACCGGCGTGACATCGCCGGCCAAGTACAGGATTTTGCCGGCCGTACTGATATGATTGTCGATGCCTTGTTCGGCACAGGATTAAGTGGGCAGCTTGACAGCAGGTACAGGCAGCTAATAGAGGGTGTAAATTCGCAGCGGCGTCCCATCGTGGCGGTTGATATTCCGTCAGGACTTGATTGCGATACGGGTCAGCCGCTCGGCGCGGCTATCAGAGCAACCTATACTGTGACCTTCGTGGCGGTAAAGAAGGGCTTCACACTCCCAGGCAGCGCCAGCGATTACACAGGTGAAATCTTTGTCGCCTCTATTGGCGTGGAGCCTGCCAAGTCGGCCTGCGACTAAAACGCTCCGGGTTTGTTCGCCTGTTCGCTGTAACCGATAAAATGCAGAAATCTGTCGTACTTGAAGATGGGGATTCGTAGTGCCTCAGCCCGGCTTTGAACCTCTTTGTAGTGATTGAGCCTCTGTACGGCAGCCTGGTGTTTTTCCTTGGCCGTTGGGTCTACTTCCAGGTCTGCGACAGTGGGTTCTTTCGGAACCGATGGTGCCTGGCCAAGAACCACAAAGTCCGTCTGGGCAGAGACATTGTCGGCTACCGAGCCGCCCCATTTTTCAATCAGCGTCCTTATCTTACTAATAGCGTCGAAATTAGTATTTCCGTCACCCTCAAGGTCAAAGTCACCGACAACCACGAATACGTTAGCCTTATCACTGCCCCAAACCAGGTTCGCAACGATGTCATCTCGGGCAATTGGGTTCTTTTTCTCACTGCGAACGATTCGTGCCCGCGGAGACGTTGCGTTCCAGATTGAATACCTCGATTTCCGCCTTGCCCTTACCGTCCGTCGGGATGGCGGCATTTCTGTCGTAGACCGAGAATGTCAAACCTCGGTAGACCCTGTTGGCTGACCCGATACTCAGGTGGACGACGCCAGCTTGCTCGTCAACCAGCACTATTTTGCCGTCCGGCTGATATGCCAGGGCCTCTTGCTGCGGCGGCGGCTTGACTTTCTCAAGCTCTTCCAAAGCGCGGCGCATCCTATCCTGAGTCATTGCCAGCTCGGCGTTCGTTTTCAGCAGTTGGTCATTCGCGTTTTTTAGATTGTCCCTTTCCTGCTGCAATTGTGCCATTAACGTCTGCGCCCGCTCGTCTGCGGTTTTTTCCATCAGACTCTTAAGGTCGTCATATTTTCCAGTGATGTCCAGCACCTGCTGATGATATTTATCCTTCTCAGCCAGCAGATCTTGTTCCCTTTTCTTCTGCTCTTGGATTGCCACATCGAAAGTGCTCTTTAGATCCTGGTACTCCTTGGCGACAGCGGCTTTTTCGGCTATCGTGCTGTCCAGCTTTGCCTTGAGCTTCTGGGCTATTGATGCCAGTCCAGTGCTATTTGGATCGAGGGCCTCGGCGATGTCCTGCTGAACCAGCTTGATCGTTTCATTTACGTCCCGCACGGCGTTGGCGACCTTTACCTCCGCTGAGGTCGGCTCAACCGGGCCTCCGATGACCAGAGCCACCGTTTTGTCAAGATAATCGACCATTATGCCCAGATAGGTTTTTCGGCTTTGTCTTGTTCCAACGATCTTGCCTCTGTTGCCCCATTCCTGTGGGTTGGCCAGCTCGCTCATATCGGTCTGCAGCCTGGCGGCCTCGGTCCGATATTTCTCCGCCCTTACGTAATATATGACGGCAACAGTAGTTGCAGCAACAAAAAGTCCCACAAACGTCAGCAACGCGTAGAATACCGCGCTACTCTGTTTTCTTTTGCCCACGGGCATAGCAATCCTCCTTGGAAGCGTAAAGCGAAAAGCTAAAAAGGTAAAACTGTGGAATTCCACAGCTTTACGCTTTAAGGTTCACATTTTCAGCTAATCCTGCTGTATCATCTGTACGTAAGTATTATCTCTAAAAAGCCGCCCTGAGTCAACAAAAAACTGCCTACCTTCAGAAACGCTCGGCCTCGGCCAAGGTAGTCCTTGCCGTCCTGATTGACCGCATCGGCCAAAATGACTGCTGCTGGCCCGGAATCCGATGCCTGGCTAAAGATTGCGGATTGAATCTAAAGACAGCTTTCAGGGCCATAAGGCAGTTAGAAACCAGAGAACTTTTGCAAATTGAACGCAGAGAAAATGGGCAATCTAATCTTTATCGTTTGCCTAAGTGTTCCCAATTTTACAACACGTGTTCCCAATTTTACAACACGTGTTCCCATTTTGACAACACCGGTGTTCCCAAAAAGGGAACGGAAGCGTTCCCAAAAAGGGTACATAACCAGAAAGACCCATTGAATAAGACCCATATATATAATTGTCCGGATTCAGAACCGCTCAGACTTGCCCAATTGCTTTTGGATTTGATTGTCCAGCGAAAAGCTGATTTCAAGAAGCCCAACCTTCAGAATTGGGCAAGGCATATCGAGCGGATGATTCAGATAGACAATCGCAAGCCGGCACGAATCGAGGCGGTAATCCGCTGGTGCCAGGCAGATGCGTTTGAGCAGGTCAACATTTTGAGCACCGAGAAGCTGAGGATTCGATTTGATCAGCTTGAGATGAAGATGGCAGGCCATTGTGCAGAACAACACCCAAAATATAACCGCGACTTTACCGCTCAAGAAAGTTCTATCGGCACGGTCATCCAGATGTGAGGCCTGCGGCCCTATCCAAAAGGGCAGGCAACCGGCTGATTTCATCGATTACATATTTTGCAGCCGTGCCAGGCTGCGGCGAGGTCGAAGTGTGTATGCGAGCCGGGCGAATGACCTGAATGGTTACAAATCCCAGCTTGTTTGGGGCGATAAAGTCCTTCTCAGCATTATCTGCAACGTAGGCAGCAGATTCGGGCTTGACATTAAGGTTCGCCAGTAGTTTTTCAAAGCCGGCCGGCGACGGCTTCCAAAACTCTCTGCCAAGCTGCTCAGTGTACAGAATGCACCGAAAGTACTTCTCGATTCCCAATGCGTGCACCTTCAATCTCTGGGCGGGCAAAAAACCATCCGTCAGCAGGGCCAACATATATTTGGTGTTCAATTCTTCCAGCACATCCCTGCTGTCAGGCGGCAGTGTTATTTGCGGAGCGTGGTTGCGGTAGGCTGTTAACAACTGCTGGATAGTCTTGTCGTCATAGGCTATGCCAAGCTCTTCAAGGGCTGCATTGAACGTTGTTTTGCGGTTTCCGCCGGCGAAGTGTTTCCAGAGGGCGCCAAAAATCTGCCCGGCAGACGGCGCGTTCGGCAATTTTGCGGCTATCTCGGCGACCGTGGCAAAGCCGCTATGGCAGTAGTCCACTTCGTCATAAAGCGTGTCGTCTAAGTCGAAAACAACGGTGGTTATCATGTCCTACGCTCGGCAGGGGTCACTTTTGTAGGTTCTTCAATATATCGTGGAGTACCGTATCAGCCTGAGATAAAATCTTATGATTGGGAAATCTAACTATTTCCCAGCCTTCTTTTTTCAAAAAATCGTCTCTTTCAACATCCTCTAATACTGGTAGCCCTTCGATAATTTCGTGCTGGTGTCCATCGCATTCGATATCGATTTTTCTTTTGCCAACAAGCGCAAAATCAAGGGTATATCTTTTGACCACTAACTTTGGAATAAGTTTATAGCGATAACGTTCGAAGTCTACTTCCCGGAGTTTCTCGAAAAAGTGCCTTTCAGTTGGAGAGTCAAACTTCTCAGATATTACATACTCCTCAGTCATCTCCTGTTTCTTTATCTCATCGTATGTTTTGACCAACCTTTTCAGATAACAATTCTTCGCTTTACAATTGTGGTTGGCACAGAATTCCTTATCTCCGACAATGTACAGAAGATAGCGAGCACGTGATAAGGCAACATTGAGTATTTGAGGGTAGATGTTATACCATGTATCGCTATTCCCGTCGCCACGTGAAGCAAGAACTAACGAAAATATCATGATATCTCTTTCGCTTCCTTGGAACTTATGAGCCGTCAGTACTTGAATGTTGTGTTTGTCCCTGATATCTAAATAGTTCGGCGTTGATTCAATAATCTTCCGTGTAATAGCATCTTCTTGGCGGGAATACGGGGTTACAACACCGATACTCAAATTTTTCCCAGATACTTTTTCTAAAACATCATGAAGAATCTTACTTACCACTTCAGCCTCAACAGTGTTTATTCTGCTTCCTGCGGGATGTTTGAGAACTTCCCCTTTACAATCTACCCACTGAACACCCACCGGCAGACTACTTGGGTACCGAGAGTAGTCAAGGGTGCTCACTATTTTCAAGCGTCGGTCGTAAAACGTTTGGTTACACAATGCGATGATCTGATCTTCAGAGCGGTAATGATTCGTTAATAAGATAGGTTTATGAGTTAGGGAATTCTCAGCCGAGCGATAAAGGGAGACATCACAGTATCTTGTCTTAGATGGATATAATTCCTTTTCCTTCTCCAAACCGTGAACCTTAGCCAGCGCCTTATCCATATCCCTCGTAATCCCCGCGATATGAGTAAGCTGCATAGGGTCTCCAACAATAACTGCTTTTTTTGCTCGATAAAGAGCCGGTGCGGCTGATGGCAAATCAACCTGAGAAGCCTCGTCGAAAATTACATAATCGAAAATACCTGGGGATAGAGGGAATGTTCTGCGCACCGCCTTCAAGGTTGATGACCAGACTTTTAGGATGCTCAGAGCACCCATAAACAAGTGACTATCTATACTGTCGTCATTGGGTCGCCTGGAATCTACCTGGTGAAGAAAGGACTTGACTCTACCAATGTTTCTACCGGTTCCTAACATTTTTTGCACATAAATGTCTTTTATGAATTTTTCCGATGACCTATAGAACTCGGCTTCTAAATTCCTTATTTGCTGCTCAATATGTAACCTGCTTGGAAATTTGTTTAGCTTTCTCGTCAGCAGTCGAAGCCTTAGAAGTATTAAGGACCGTCTTGCCAAAGAATGCAGGATCGAAAAGGGATTTAGTTGTACAAGAGGTTTCGTTTCACTGTGGTATGAAAAATATAGTTCTTCGAACTTCTGCT
>CAWFCJ010000006.1:0-6307 GCA_963814265.1 Sedimentisphaerales bacterium
CTGTACGGGTTCGAGAACCATCGCCGACCGCAACCTTTTCACCATGTTGCTTGGCGTTAAACGGGGTTGGGCCAAAAACTTGCCCTCTCCATTCTATCAACACTCACGCTGGATGCCATCCAGCGAGCTGTAATCAACGAGCAGGATGAAATT
Organism: Sedimentisphaerales bacterium; assembly: GCA_963814265.1. Classification (GTDB taxonomy): domain Bacteria; phylum Planctomycetota; class Phycisphaerae; order Sedimentisphaerales; family Anaerobacaceae; genus JAFNGF01. The sequence continues at coordinate 154 of CAWFCJ010000006.1, forward strand.
CTGAGCCGTGTACAGGGACTGGGTAAGAAAACCGCCCAAAAGATCGTCCTGTATTTGCACGACCGGCTCAAACCCATCAGTGGACTGCAGGCTGTGGCAACCATGTCGGATACAGATTCGGAGGTGCTGGCAGCGTTGACTGCACTGGGTTACAGCGTGGTAGAGGCACAATCAGCGATTCAGGCATTCCGAAGGACGCAACGGAGATTGTGGAGGAGCGGTTAAGGCTGGCGCTAAAAGTACTTCGAAGGGAAGTGAGAGGTCTTCTTTAACCTTCAACTGCGATAGTACGCAGTTCGCGCGCATCCTGCTGGTCGATACCGGCAAAGCGCGGAAGTTCGTTGAGGCTGGTGCGGCTGAGGCGCTCGGTCATCTTGGCGAGGAAGATGGCGCTCAAGGCAGGGTTGCCCGTCAAGCTGCGCAGGGCCTGCGCCGGGATTTGCATCAGGCTAGTATTCTCCTGCGCAACAACTTCCGCGGTGCGAGCCGCGCCGGTCAGGGCGGCGATCTCGCCAAAGAAATCGCCGGGGATCATGGTGGAAAGGGAGCGATAACTTCCCTCACCCATGGCGATACCAGCCACGGCGCGCCCGGCAAGGATGAAGTAAGCGGAGTTGCTGATTTCCCCATGCCGAAGAATGGTTGAACCAGCAGGGACTTCGACCACGTGCGCCTGCGAAATTAAATTATTCCGCTCCTTGGCTGACAAGGCTGAAAGGGAGGGCAACAAGCCGATCAGGATGTCCATATCGGCAGGCAGTGCCAAGCGCCCAAGACCACGGGCGCCGATGTCGCGGCGGCAAAAGAGGCTTTCTGCGATATATTGATGGCGAGAAATAAGGAACTCGCGACAAAGAATGCAGAACTGGCAAGAGCGAAGGTCGACCCGGCGGTCCAGGAGTTCGATGATAAGGCCGTGCCCGATGCGGAGTCAAAACCGACCGGTGAAAAGACCGATGAGGAACTCAAAAAGGAGTTCGAGGCATCGAAAGAGTTGCAGAGTGAATTCGGCGAGGCAAAGTATTATATTGCCTACATCAACGCGGAAAGAAGAGAACAGATAGGCACAAAATAAATTTCAACGCGAAAAAGAGGACAGATAGGCACAAAATAAACTTCATAAGGGAAAAATTTTTATAAGAAAGGTTAGTTATGACAAAGGAACAGAAAGAACCACAGGGAGAACCTGCAAAAGAGATTAACTGCAGCCGAACTGAAAGCCGAAAACGAGCAGCTTAAAAAACATGTTGCCGAACTGCAGGAGAAGCTGGCAGATAAAGCTTCCGCCGAAAGTCAAAGGATTTCTGCTCGATGCCGATGACCCGTTCGGGGTCGGAGTAATCAGGGCATACCGCAGGGCGGGTGGAAAATCCGGTCAGCCGGACAGATTGCCCTTTGTATTGCCGGAAAAAGAAGAGGCAAGCAAGGCGGCACTTGAGAATTATATCCTGCGGGCAAATGGCGGCGGAGACAAAACAAGGACAGCAGCAGCGAGAAAAGCACTCAAATCGGCTGGGAAGTAGTTCCGGAAATTTTAGAAGAGAACAATAAATAGCAAAACAGATTAAGGTTAAGGAGATAAATTATGACAACCTTAGCAGTAGATGCCCCGATGATAAAGGTCGAGGGCATATTAGGTTCAGTACCTATTATTGCGAATGATATTGTTTATGAAGGCGCAATGGTAGGAGATAATGCCTCCGGATATGGCAGGCCGCTTGTGGCAGGCGATAAATTTTTGGGACATGCCATAAGCAGATGTGATAATACCATCACAGGTCCCAACCAGGTAGCCGGGGCGGCGGGCGATATGAATATCACGCTCCTGTCAAGCAGGTACCGACTGATAGTCGCCTTGGCAGGCGCTATTACCAGCGTCGGCCGGGGGGTTTATGCATCGGACGATGCGACATTGACCTTTACAGCATCAGGCAACAGTTTCGTCGGCGTCGTGACGCGATATGTCAGCTCGACAAAACTTGAGGTCGAATTCAGGCCGGGTGAATCCAATATCAATAGTCTTACCGCAGATTCAGAAATATGGGTCAGCCCGGACGGTAGTAATGCGGCAGATGGCTCAATGCTTTCGCCACTACTGACTATCGCTGCCGCTTTAGCACTCTGCACCGCCACGCGGAAAAATATCATCCTTATGCCGGGTGAATATGTGCAGACGGCCTCGCTTACATGGCCGTCAATCAATCTCGTCAGCCTCAATGGTCTTTTGGGGCAAAGCGATGGTGTCACAATCACGGGTGTTACCGGCGCGACGGAAGTAATTAAAATTGACCCCACCATACAGACGGCTTCTTTCAATGCGACAATCAGCAATCTGACAATATCAGCACCGAATGGCGTCAGGGGCATCACATTCAACAATACGAATGTTGCACAGAAGATTAATCTTTTCTTGCATAACGTCGCATTCGAGAATGATACTGAGACAGACAGGGCTATCAGTGTCGTTCATACCACGGCCGGTAATGCAATGCGTATTTATGCGGATGGCCAGAAGAATATCATCGAAGGTTTGGTTTATATCGAACCCAAGAACACCGATGACCGCTTCACGTTCACGAATTTCCAGTTCGACGGCGGTGTGCAATTCGGCACGACTACCATCGCATCAGTGACGACATTCAAGGAATGCATCATGAAAGATGGCGGCGGGGCCGGAGGACAGGACACGCAGATACTCAACTCCCTCGGATGTTATAGCTTGACCGGGACAACTTATGATGTAGCGGTCCTTGCCGACTTTGCGGCCAATGCAGCGGAAGTGATAAAACCCTAAATTATAACAGTTTAAAAAGTGAATAACGGGTCCGCCGGCGGACTGATCATCCAAAGGTGGAATACCAAAACACAAACTAAACGGCTGGTAGGAGCCTAACCCTCTTATCGGCCGTTTTTTTTGTGCCCGTAAAAAAGTGACGAGGTCTTGCCCTTAATGGAGGACCCGTAAAACAGAAACAATATCCGGGAGTACCGGAAAATTCTAAAGGAGACAAATTATGGGAGCAGCGGGATTAGGTTCAAGGTCAATCATAGGCCAGTTCTTTGCAAAACTGTCAGAACTGACAGGCCAGTCGTGGCTCGACCTGATATCTATGTATTTCGAAAGCGATCAGGAATCCGAGACATATAAATGGCTCGGACAGGTACCCGCAATGCGGGAATGGCTCGGCGGACGCAACGCAAAGGCGTTCACGACCAACGGAATTACCATCATAAACAAGGTGTTCGAGGCCACACTTCAGGTGCTTCTTGATGAAATCCGACGCGACAAGACCGACCAGGTGCAGATACGAATCGCGGAGCTGGCGCAGAGAGCTCTGTCGCACTGGAACAGGCTTCTTTCGACATTGATTACAAACGGTACCGGCGCCACAAGCGGCTATTGCTACGATGGGCAGTATTTCTTCGACATCGACCATTCCGAAGGCGACAGCGGCACGCAGCTTAATCTGTTGGCGGCCGCACAGGTTCCGGCACTTGGTGTCGTAGCACCGGCAGCGCCGACAGCGCTGGAATCGGCCAAGGCCATACTGGGCGTAATCGGGTATATGATGGGATATAAGGACAACGAAGGTGAGCCGATGAACGAGAACGCCCAGAAGTTCCTTGTAATGACAAGCCCGGCCCTCTGGCAGCATCTGGCAGGCGGAGTACATTCGCAATATGTCGGAAGCGGCGAATCTAATCCGGTGGCCGAATATCGTGGCGAAGGAAGGATTCAATGTCAGCATTCAGGCCAATGCCAGACTGGCTTATACGACACAATTTGTGGTGTTCAGGACGGATGCACCGGCCAAGACCTTTATCCGGCAGGAAGAAGTGCCGTTAAAAATGTCGTCGCTTGCAGAAGGAAGCGACGAGGAATTCAAGAATCGAAGACATCTATACAGTGTCGAGGCCATACGCAATGTCGGATATGGATACTGGCAATACGCAGCGCACGCGACGCTGAGCTAATTAAGACCTGATAACCTGTTTACCTGCGGCAGTCGGGATAACAGGGGGCGGCCTGCCAGGGCCGCCCGCCTGCCTGATAGCTATTAGTGGATAGTCATTAGTTAATAGGGAATAGTCACCAATAATACAGAAGCTGTAAATCAGGAGCCGAAAAATGTTGGGTACCGTAATAGATTATGCGATACGTTCTATGCTGGCCTTGGCAGGTATAGGAAATATCGCACTTGCCGCCGCGGACGCGACGGATGGGATACTGATTAAGATACTTGTCCTGATGAGCGGTATTATCACGCTGTTGATGTCGATTTTTTTTACCGGCTTTATGGTACATCTTGCCAATCATTCAAAAGACAGAAAAATACTTTTTGAGGAAATTAACAACCGACTGAATGAGATTAAAGATGCCGTATGCCCACACAAAACAGATAAAGAAAAGGCTGAATGATATTCAACAGGGCGCTGCCAGCAAGTGAAATATCGGATTTATGGAATGACGGGAAAGGAAGGGAGCAATGATGAAAAAACTTATTAGGGAAAAAACAGCAATGAGAAAACTTATGGCGATTTTGATGATTTTGATTTTAGGGTCTGTATCACTTGGGGCAATTAGTGCTGGCGCTATTTGGACTGTCAAGAAAACCGGAAGTGATAATAATGGCGGTGGCTATGTCGGCGGTGGAATGGACTACTCCAAGCAAGCCTCTCCGCAATGGGCCTTGACGGGGGTAACCACGTCAGCGGCAGGTGCTACTTTTTTAGATGCCAATGCTTCGCTTGATATGCGTGGCAATGTATGCAAAATTGTCAGCGGAACTAATTTTACAACAGGAAGATATGAAATTCTCTCTGTTGTTGCTGGAGTAAGTATTACGGTAGATAGTAATTGCTGCACGGGAATCGGTTCGGATGGTGTGATAAATGTCGGCGGGGCATTGTTGACTCCTCAAGCAGCCGCCGATGCATCTTCTTCTGGAGATACAATCTATATCGCACCAGGTCAATACGATGCGATGACTATATTCACCAAATCATTAACTGTTAAAGGCACGGGTATCACACCTCAATCAATAGATTATTTGGGAAATCCCCAAACGATAGCTGATGGCACTTCAATGATTTGTGCCAATGGCAGCTCTTATGCCATATACACATTTGGACTCAACAGTTGTTTTGAGAACTTGGACGTCAACGGTGGTTCAGTTGTTATGGGCATAGATGTGACTGCTCTCGATGTACTTATGAAAAATTGCAGGATTTTTAATACAGGCGGCACTGGCACTCCTGCAGGTGGTCCGTTTTATATGGATGTAGGGGCAAATGCCCGACTCAGGTTAAGAAATTGTTTCATTATGACCCCATCCCGCCAATTTATCAAGGCGTCATCCACTTGTTATGTTGATGCGATTGATTGCCTGTGGCAAATGAATTATACAGGCACGTCAGAGGTGCTTGGCATAACTCCGGCAACAAGAGGAACTTTTACAAGAAACAGATTTGAGATTAAGGCAACAGCAAATGCGCCTTCCACTGATTTTGAAATGTTCAAAGTTCCCAGCACAGAACCCAATGTGGAATTGACTTTTGATACCTGTCAATTTATCGGTTTATCCTCACCCAATAGAACTGGTACAACCACAAATATAAGAACCAATGAAAGTTCCGCAAAAGTTGTTGTAAAGAATTGCATTTTTTCCAATCCTCTCGCCCCGAATGCCTATACTCTTTATAACGAAGCAGGAACTATCTCGGTGGAAAACAGTATCTATTCAAATCCCTACGGCACAATCACGCAGGGCGGTTCTGGCTGGTCTATTGGGATAACTGCTGCCGTGCCGACTGCCGCACAAAACGGAGAAGCCGCAAGGATTTATCTTACTAACGACCCGAATTTCGTTTTATTGGTGGCAAATGCCATTGATATAAATAGCCTCGTTAAAGCATACCTCGATGCCACAATAAGCAGCCGTGCAATTCCATCAGACATAAATTCTGCAGATGAAATAGCATCAGCGATATTCGAAGACGGCATCACTGCAGGCGGGACATGGACATTCGAAAAGATATGCAAAGTCATGGCCGCCTGGTCGGTCGGCGAATGGCAGGACAAGGCCGGTTCACCCGGAACATATCAGGTACTCGATGCCGAGCAGCTACCACCAACGAGTAGAGGAAACATGGC
>CAWFCJ010000007.1:0-8496 GCA_963814265.1 Sedimentisphaerales bacterium
ATTCCAACGGCGCGACGCCTGACCGCAGATCGGACAGCCCGTACCCAGCCGGCTCCGCCCAGCCCGCTACGTTCCGCGAACCCGGCGACCTCAAGCCAATGGAGTGCGTTGTATTCGTGGTGGAAACGTATGCGGCGAATCTGCCGGTTGCTAACGTCCCTGGCGAACGCCGGCGGCAGCTCCACGCCCGCAGCGCGAAAAGCCAGGATCGTGCGAATGCACTTGTCGCATCGGCAGCAGTTGGCATGGCTGCCCCGGTTTCGAAGCACACTCGCAAATGGCGCATTGCCTCGGGCCACCGCGCCAGAAGCTGTATCTTCTTGAGGCGAAAGGTCTCCCCGCCATCGTCAATAACCTTGAAGTGCCGCCCGCCCAGGTATGGGTTGCTGAGCGGATGGCTGCCCCACGGGATACCCAGGCGGGTGTACGGGACATCATTGGGGACCAGCGCGCAGCGTCAAAGCGGCCGGCCAGCAACGCAGCCCGCCGACCAGGTGCGTGCCTAAGCTGTGGCCCCAGACGGTAGGCAGCTCATGAAAGTTGCCGGCGACCGGGATACAGCGACGCCCATGCTTTCCACCATGACGCGGGCGTCTCGCAGCAGCCCTTCGTACATGCCCTCGGCGTTCTTCTGGTCCAGCCAGATATCGAATCCATGCATTACCATCGCCCCTGTGATCCGCCTCGTCCGCCGCCCAGCAAGCCCCTGATGGTGCCGGTACAGCGTGAACGATGAATTAACCCCGCAGGAGAATGGAACGATGGTTTGCTCCCCTTCGGCCGGTGCCGGGGCCTCGGTCTCTTCGCGGGCATGGATCGCCACCGGCTGGTATCGCTCCGGCATCCACGCCTGCCAAACCGCCATGTATCGCTCCAGGTTCGACAGCAGCGACGGCGAGACCTTCCCTCAACAAACACATCCCGGCGCCATTGCATAATGGGGATCAGCATCGCAACAACGAACGGGTCGGCCCAGGGAGTCACGGCCTCACGCCAGCGGGCCGACAGCCGCCACCAGAGGTGATGGCGATGCCCCTGCGGGTCATCCAGCGACGCCGATACGATGAGCTCGTCGCCTTCCTGCCGCCAGGGCTCGAGAATCAGTCTCGCTTCGGTCACGGCGTGCTCTCCGGCGTTTCGGAAACCTGTGCCGTCGCCTGCGCCGCCGGTCCGCGGGGGGCGACAGGGCGAGCCTCGCAACAGTGTCCGCACCGCGTTGCGCGATGGCATGAACATCCGCCGGAATTGGCGCCACCACCACCGGCGCCGGTTGCGCCGGATCGTGGCATGGACGGCCCGGACCCAGTCGGCTCCTCCCAGTCCTCGCTCTTCTGCTCCTCGGGCGACTTCCAGCCACTGTCGAGTATTGTGCTCGTGGTGAAAACGCATGCGGCGAATCTGCCGGTTACTGACGTCCGTCAAGAACGCCGGAGGCAGCCCCACCCCTGCAGCACGGAAGGACAGGATCGTGCGCAGGCACTTCTCGCACCGGCAACAGTTCGCGTGGCTGCCCGGGTTCTCGAAGCATACGCGCAGGTGGCGCATCGCCTCGGGCCACTGCGATATGAGTTGTATCTTCTCAAACCGAGCGGCCTCACCGCCGTCGTCGATGACCTGAAAGTGCCGGCTGCTCAGGTGCGGGTCACTGACAGGATGGCTGCCCCACGGCATATACAGCCGGGCGTACGGGATGTTGTTGGGGATCAGCGTGGCATCGAACCGGCCCGCCAGCAGACGCAGCCCGCCGACCAGGTGAGTTCCGAAGCTGTGTGCCCATGTCGTTTGCATCTCGTGGAAGTTGCTGGCGACCGGGATGCATTCGACGCCCATGCTTTCCACCATGACGCGGGCGCCTCCCAGCAGCCCCGTATACATGCCCTCGGCGTTCTTCTGGTCCAGCCAGATATCGAATCCATGCATTACCATCGCCCCTGTGATCCGCCTCGTCCGCCGCCCAGCAAGCCCCTGATGGTGCCGGTACAGCGTGAACGATGAATCAACACCGCAGGAGAATGGAACGATGGTTTGCTCCCCTTCGGCCGGCGCCGGGGCCTCGGTCTCTTCGCGGGCATGGATCGCCACCGGCTGGTATCTCTCCGGCATCCACGCCTGCCAAATCGCCATGTATCGCTCCAGGTTCGTCAGCAGTGACGGAGAGACAACTCCATCAACCATCACATCTCGCCCCCATTGCATAATCGGAAACAGAAACGCCACAACGAACGGGTCGGCCCACGCTGTCACGGCGTCGCGCCACTCAGCGGGCAGACGCCACCAGAGCCGCTGACGCGGCCCGTCAGGATGATGGAGCACCCCAGCCGCCAACATCGTCGGCCCCTCAATGCGCGGCTGTTCCATACTCAATCGCACCGGTTGCATGTTCGGTCATCTTACCCGCTAAAGCGTTTCCCGCAAGAGACTTGGTCTTCGTATGGGTGGACTTCGAGATTGTAGATTGATATCCCAAAAGCCCCGTCGGACGCTACGGCTTTCATTTGTCTTACGAGTCACAAGTCATCAGTCACGCCCAGGCCATAATGGACGAGAGACAAAAACGAACGATTACGGTGCCAGGAATGAGTCGGTGTCGCAGGAGGGTACCTCGCAGCCATTGACATCGCCGCCGCATTGCATTTCTTGCAGCGAGAAGATGTCGTCCTGTGAATCCCCTATGTTCCGTGTCTTGGTGAATTGAATTGAGCCGTCGTAGAACATCACATTCTGACCGCGGCGATTGTGGTTTGCACTATTGAAGTTCAGCATTTCCTCAGTCAGACGAATCTTCAGCGGCGAAGAGTAATCCGAAGGAAGTTTCTCGGCGAGCGGATTCATGTCGGCCATGAGGACTTTTTGCCCACGCAGAGTGGAGCCCTCGGCCTTCGGGCAGCATATCCGGAAGCTGAATCTTACATAAGCTTTACTCGGAAAGTCATTGTAGTTTTTCACCTGCAGTGTATCGTATCGCAGCTTTTCCACCTGCTTCGCAGCAGGACACACGAAATCCTTGGGATCAATGTAGTTGTTCTTGACCAGCAGCCAGACCGGCCTGGTATTAGAGTGGTTTTCTCTGCCCTGATAACCTACCCACCACCATGGATCACCCGCTTCTCTTGTGACAGCGGGCAACTGCCCATTGTTATCTGAAACATAGTTGCTCAGGCCCTGGAATATATTACCCAACTGGACTTGACATCGCTGCTGCCAGTATCTCTGTCTGGCAAAACCAAAAGACGGCACCAGCACCGCCGCCATAAGCATAATAACTGCTGCAACGGCCACAACATTTCCGAAGTTTCGCCAAAACCCGAATTTTATAGAGGGGAATCGGGTTTGTTCTTCTTCCAATAGCTCCTTGAGCTTCTCTTGCCCGGAACCTGCCAAATTGGCCTCTGTCAGCCGTAAAATCATGCGTTCGGCCACTTCATCCGGACACGACTCAGCCTTTACAGCATTTAGAGGCGAAAGAACCGATTTGAGCCTTTCATGGATTTCAGCAGCGTGCCTATTTGAACTAATCAGCGTTTCAGCTTCAGCGGCTTCTTGCTCACTTGTCAAACCTAAACAGTAGTCGAACAATAGTTGTTTCTGCTCATTGCTCAGTGACATTACTTGACTTCCTTACTCCCTACCGAAGCTTTCCAATCTCTTGCAAAACGTGCCACGGCTGTATGCAGCCGACTTTTGACTGTACCTATTGGTATACTTAAAATGCCAGCCATTTGTTTGTAAGAAAATTTGTTAAAATAGGCCAAAATTAGTATCTCCCGAAGGTTCTGCGGCATATTCGCTATAACCTCCCCGACCTGCACAGTTGTTTCATCTCTCTCCAAGTCCTCAGAAGGGCACGGAGTTATCGGATGCAAGGCTGTTCAGCATCTCATCGAATGACATCTCCTGTTCCTGCGACAGTGTGCCGATATTTATAGCCGGCATCCGCTGGGCCTTGCGCAGGGCGTCCTTAGCCTTGTTGGCCGCTATCGTAAACAGCCACGGCCTTAACGGCCGCTGTGTATCGAAACTCTGCCGGCTGGCAAAAAGCTGCAGAAATGTCTCCTGAAAAACATCCTCCACAAGATCGGACCTGTTAAGAAACTGCTTTAAAAAAGCGTATAGACTGTGCTTGTAGCGATCCACAATCTCGCGAAAAGCAACCTCGTCACCCTCATTGTAGCGACTCAGAAGCTCCGCATCGGTCATTTTCTTCAAAGGATGCTCCATACAATAAATCCGCAAGCACCCTATTATAAGCTATAGAAGAACAAATACAAACTCTTATCCCGCCGCGATAAGCGGATAAAAAGAAAGGGCCGGCTTATTCACGGAACCGGCCCTTGATAACCGACACAAAACGTCCGTCAGAAGGTGTATTTCAGACCGAGGCTGGCCCAAGTCACATCCTTGTCGCCGTTGTTGAGATTCCTAATGTCCTGTTCCATTGTTATCTGGTGATAGACAGCCGGCGTTAAGGTGAGGTTATAACCGAGGTTAAAATCTGTTGAAACCCCGAAAACAACATCCGACCAATCCTGGTCCACATTCGCCCCCATTGGGCTTATACCGTCGTTGAAGACCAATTCTGAGTGAAGCTTTATTAACTGCTCAGGATTTTCAGGCATTATGCCCGGTATTGTAAAACCGTAATCGAGCATAAATATATGTGCAAATCCGGAGACATTCTCATCAGGCCACCAGCTTTCAACATAGGAATGGCTTATGGAAGGCCACATCCCAACAAGAACATAGGTGGGGCACAGGCCTTTTATCGGCAGTGCATTAGGCCAAGAGAGAACCAAATGCATCTCCTGAAGATCCCAAGAGCTGGCGGGGTTGTCTGGAAAGTTGTAGTAGACATATCCAAGCCGGTAATTTGTGGCGTAAGGCTCACCGGCAAACAGGCCGTTCTGATAGTAAAGCGTGTAATCCCACCGCTCAAAATTCTCATAGCCGCTGGCATTAGCCCTGTGGCCTGCGACACTGATCCCAAAGCCGGTCTGAAACAGAGTCAGATCAGCCAATATATGAGTAGCACTTGTTTTTCCATAGACATAGAAGCCCCGCCAGACATATTGAGTGTCATACGTCACCCCAACCGTTCCATGGAGATCACCCTCAATTCCGAGCATATCACCTTCCCACAATTGTGCTGAACTGGTCGCTGCAATCGCTAGAATGATAATCAAACTTACTACGTGCTTCATATTAGTCACTCCTTTAACTCTGATTTAATTTTCTTTCCCCGACATTTTAATTGAACGCTATATCTCAGGCAACCCTAAAAACTACCATTTCCCAGTTTTTCTAATCGGGGCTTTTGGCAGCTTCTCGAGGTCTATTTATATACTTCTGGAGCTCCGCTTCAGGTAGGTCATAGTCGCTGAGCTTGCCGGCCAGATACGCATCGTAACCCGACAAATCCATGAGCCCATGTCCACTATAGTTGAAAAGAATTACCTTTTCTTTGCCCTCTTGCTTGGCGCTCTGGGCCTCATCAAGAACGGCGGCGATTGCATGGCTTGTTTCAGGTGCGCAAATCGCGCCCTCGGTTCGCGCCCAAGTTAAAGCGGCCTCATAGCACTTTAACTGTTGATAAGCCTTCGGTTCAAAAAGACCTTCAACTATAGACTGGCAGACCAAAGGAGCCATTCCGTGATACCGCAGGCCGCCCGCATGGATTGGTTGCGGTATGAACGCGTGGCCGAGAGTGTGCATAGCCAGAAGCGGGGTCGTGCAGGCGGTATCTCCGAAGTCATAACGGAAAGGTCCACGAGTCATTGAAGGACAGGCGGTAGGTTCAACGGGTATAATCTTTATATTGGCACCATTGATTTTGTCGGCTGTAAACGGGAACGCCAAGCCCGCGAAGTTGCTACCGCCGCCCGCGCAACCGATGATAATATCCGGTAATTTCTCGCCAGCAACCTTAAGTTGCTTTTTCGCCTCCAAGCCAATTATGGTCTGATGCAGCAGCACATGGTTGAGAACACTACCCAGAGAATAACGGGTCTTGCCTGACGTATCCGTGACCGCTGACTCGATAGCTTCACTTATAGCGATTCCCAGGCTTCCCGGTGTATCGGGAATACTTTTCGAGAATAGCTCTTCCGGCGTTGGTTTCTTTGCTTGGACTGGCCACACAATTGGCACCCCAGACATGCATCATAATCCTTCTGTAGGGTTTTTGGTCGAAGCTTATCCTTACCATGTAAACCTTACATTCGAGGCCGAGAAGGCAACAAGCGAAAGCCAGAGCGCTACCCCACTGGCCAGCGCCGGTTTCCGTTACGATTCTTTTGATGCCGAACTGCTTGTTATACCAGGCCTGTGGGACGGCGGTATTGGGTTTGTGGCTGCCCGGAGGACTGACGCTTTCATCTTTGTAATAGATGCGCGCGGGTGTTTTCAGGTATTTCTCAAGGGAGACTGCCCTTTTCAGGGGTGTGGGTCGCCAGCGGTACAAGATGTCAAGGACCTCTTCGGGTATATCTATCCACCGCTGTGTGCTGACCTCCTGCTCGATGAGATTCATCGGGAATACCGGCGCAAGCATATCGGGGCTGACCGGCTTACCATCGGGTCCGAGAGGTGGCAGCAAAGGCGTCGGCAAATCGGCGGCGAGGTTATACCATTGACGAGGTATATCACTTTCTTTCAACAGGATTTTTTGCTCCATTTTTCAGTCTCCAACCAAACCGCTTTAGTGCCTGAACAAAGAACAAAACAGGCAGAGTTAGCATACATAGTCCACAAATGACCGGTTGTCAAATAAAATTCGCACAGAATTTACAATACAGACTACACCTCATATATAGGACCTTATAATTACACGCAATAATTAAATATCCTGATTGTACACGATTAAAATGCGATCTTACAGGACCAGCGCTGCAACTGGAACTATCAGAATACTATCGCCGCATAGCCAACACTGTCTTGGCTATAGGTGCCCATTTTTCGCAGCATGACCTCGTTACTGTTAGTTTGAGCAAGTAACAGGCCCGTGGACTTGCCTACCTTTTTTGCCACAGCTATAGCCGCCGCTGCTGCGCCGGCACCGCAGGCATTAAAATTCTCAGCAGCACCGGCAAGAAGTCCTTCCGGGTCAAGCTTCAAGGCCACATCGATGAACTGTTTGTCATTAACTCTGCTTGCCCAGTCCACGCCTTCGGCGCCTGCCCCCATAGGAATAAAACCATAACGAGGTCCATAATGTGTTAAATCGGTCGAGCCGATACAGACAATTCTCTTCCTTCCTGTGTGACAATCTCGCCAATGGCTTGGCCAAGCAAAATCGCTTTCTCATCCGGAGGAACTATGATGGGCAGTATTTCTGCCTTGGGGAAAGAGGTGCTGTACAAAGGGCACCTGCACTTCGATGCTGTGCTCACCTTTATGCGCCGCCGAATTACCAACCACCAGCTTTTTATTCAACAAGCCACTCGGCCAAGGCCGTATCAACTGTTCAACCCTACCAAGCGGCGTCTCCCAAAAATCGCTTTTCATCAACAACAGGTTTATCGCCGTAATATCCATGGGCTGCACCGAATATGACAAAGGTGATGCACGTCCGGGTGCCGTTGCTTTACGGCAGAAAAAACCATGCGGCAAGGCTGCCGCTGAACATCCAGCCTGCATGAGGGACGATACCTGCAACAATTTCCTCTGGCAAGGATTTTGCAGGGTGCGGGCTGCAAGGCACTCGTTTATTTCCTCGATACATGAACTTCGGTCGGCGGGATAGAATTGACCTGCGACGATGGGCTTGCGGTTCTCATATCTGCCACCTAAATAGCTTGCCTTTGCGGCGAAAGGCCGGTATCATCCATGCGTCACAAGATATGCAAATATTTTAGTTTATCAAGAGAGAAAAATAAATGGCATCTGAAAAAATATCTGCCGTAGCAGTAGTGGTAGGTTCTGACAGCGACATGGACGTGATGCGAAGCTGCGTTGAACAGTTGCAGGAGTTCGGAATCCAGCCGATTGTGCGGGTAATTTCGGCCCATCGTACACCCCAGATTGCTGCCGATTTCGCCGAGAGCGCAGAGGCAAAAGGCATACGGGTAATTATCGCGGCAGCGGGTATGGCCGCTCATTTGGCCGGAGCTTTAGCGGGACGAACCACTCTACCGATTATCGGCGTACCATTGAGTGCCCAGGGTGGACTTGGAGGCATTGACGCACTACTGAGCACAGTTCAGATGCCGGCCGGGGTCCCTGTGGCGACAATGGCCATTGGAAAAGCCGGTGCAAAAAATGCCGCCATCCTCGCGGTGCAGATACTGGCCCTTTCCGACAACACTCTCAGCAAAAAATTGTCGCATTTCAGGAAATCGCAGCAGGACACGGTAATGCAGAAAGACTCGACCGTCCGGTCAAGTTAAGAATATCTGCGAGACCTCCACGGCCGAATAAGCAAGCCACCAAATATCAGAAACGAGGCGGATAGCGGTTCGGGAACCGTTATAGACAGTTCAAATGCACGCAACCGACCAGTGT
>CAWFCJ010000008.1:0-119231 GCA_963814265.1 Sedimentisphaerales bacterium
ATCTAGAAATTCTGCAAATTGGATTCTGCCAGCGAACTGATGCTCAAGCAGGCGATGACCGAGTTTGGCCTTTCTGCCCGCGCCACGATAAAATCTGCAAGGTCGCCCGGACAATTGCCGACCTTGCCGGCATGGAGAATATCGCACCAGAACACATCGCTGAAGCTATAAGCTATAGAAAATTAGACCGGAAGTTATAGATAAGCCTGTTTTTATAGGTCGATTGCACCCTGCGGACAAGAACCGACTTGTTTTTACTGAATCTGGCCTAAGCTTGTGCCGATACATCAGTTATAGCCTTTGAATTCTGAATCGATTTGGAGAAGAAAAAGGAGATTTGCAATGGCCATTCAGAACTGGTCGGAGGACATCATTCTGGTTGACTTGCCTGCCGAGCCGGAAATGGGCGATGAGCTCAAAACCATAACCGAGATTGTCCGTGACAGAGGCGACTGTGACATCGTGGTCGATTTCTCCAGTGTTGACATCGTGACTTCTTCCAGCCTCTCGAAGCTGCTGAAGTTGCGTAAGCTCCTTGGAGACTGCGGGCATAGGCTGGTTATGTGCAGTGTTGCTCCGGCAACGCGGGGAATTTTCACGGTAACCGGTCTTGACGGAATATTTGAAGTTGCTGATGACAAGTTTGTTGCCTTAGCCACTCTGCAAATGGTAGGCTGACCAGGTTCCCTGCTCATTGTTCATCGATGAACTATGAACTCAGAACAATGAACATCCAGGGGCTTGACGGTCAGTGTATATTGCGGAAAATATGTCCGTATGTGCTGCCTGCGGGCCGGCTCTTGTGACTGGCGTGGCTAAATGAGGCACCAAAGATAGGATACAACTAAATGGACAACGAAGTTCTGCAGCAAGTCCAGCAACTGATCGGTTATGAATTTTCCAATCGCAATCTGTTGGACAAGGCACTAAGTCATTCCTCGGCGGCTGACAATCGTCTGCTCAGCAACGAAAGAATGGAGTTTCTGGGCGACTCCATTTTGGCTGTGGTCATTTGTCAAACCATTTTCGAGCGGTTTCCCAACTACCTGGAAGGCGACCTGACGAAGATGAAAAGCATGCTGGTTTCCCGCGACACATGCGCTCGTGTTGTCAGGCAGCTCGGCCTACAAAAGTTCTTAAAGGTCGGCAAGGGGATGGTCTCCAGCCGGGCCTTGTCAGGTTCTCTGGCCGCCAGCCTCCTGGAAGCCATTATCGCCGCAATCTATCTTGACGGCGGTTTTGACGCCGCCCACAGCTTCATTTTAAGAGTCTTCGGCTCACTAATAGACCAAGCCGATGCAGAACAGGCCCAGGGTAACTACAAATCCATGCTCCAGCAGCACGCTCAGGAAAAATTCAATCTCACGCCCGCATACCTATTACTGGATGAGCAGGGGCCCGACCATAACAAATGTTTTGAGTCAGAAGTAGTCATCGCAGATCGTCACTTCTCAAGCGCCTGGGGGACAAATAAGAAAGAGGCTGAGCAAAAAGCCGCTTTTAATGCCCTGGTCGAATTAGGTCTGATTGAACAGTCCGTCCAGCGTAATGATGATTGAAAAGCGGACAAGCGGAATAGTTCATCGTCCTTTGTTCGTTGTTCATCGATGAACCATGAACAGTGAACGATGAACGATCAAAAGTCACTCTGTAATTAGCCACGCCAGCGCGTGCAGACCCAACGCGATTGTAATAATAAAAACGATGATTGAGCCGAACAGGACCAATGCTTCTTTTGTGAATTTATCTGCGGTGATCGTCTGTACTTTTGTGGCTTTGTAAATGATCGCTATCGCTGCCGCCAACGGCAGCAGCCAGAGCATAGATTGGGCGGTTGTGCCGATATTCTCCGGTGCGGTAAAGCTCGCCAAGATATAGGCTGCTATCATAGGTGACATTTTAGCCTCCGGCAGACCCTGTTGCCCGCAGATGAGCCAGGTAAATCACGTTAACAATGCACAAAAGGTTGAGCAGCCCCGAGGACATTGTATAAATCTGTCCAATTTCGCTTGGCCAGCCGTGGACGGGATAAGCGGTGTAGACGTTTAGCTCGTTCGTTTCTTTCAGCTTGTTCCATTCTTCCTTGACTACGTACGACCGATTGTTGCTATGTATCAGCCATTCATTGGCGTCTGTCCGGTCGAGATCATAGCATCTTGACCAAGCGAGACTCCTTTGTTTCTAAATTCTTGCCGCAAACCATCCGAGAGGGTATCGCTGTCTAAGTCGTCTTGAGAAGCGATGTTAAATAGTTGCCGACCGACCATGTGATGGCCCAGGATTAGCACGATAGGCGAATTCATAATTTGTGCAGCTTTGACATATAATGCTGCCGGACCCTTGAAGTCGATTACGCCGATTGAGCCGACGTATAAACCTGTGCACAAGGTTAGGGTAATAGTGACGAATATGATTATCGCCCGTTTTTTTTCGCCCAGCAGAAAGTAGCCTGCACCCGGCAGGAGCCAGCCTGCAACTGCTCCCACCAGCAGAGAAAATGTCGGATAGATTTCTTGCCGGCGATGTGCCATTATGACGATTCCTCCGGTTCTGGCTGGGCATTGGCATCTGCCGGCTCCGTGCTCTCTTTGGCCGGATGGAATTTCATGCGCTTTACTATGTTCTCAGGGTTGAAGTGTATCACTGCCAGGCTTTGGTTCTGAAGATGCTCTTGTCTATATGCCTGTGTAGCCCTGATTCTTTCGTAGGCCTGTTGGCTGAGGCGGTTAACGGAAATATTTTTGATCACGTAAAAACTCATGTGCGGCTTAAATTCAATAGATACAGGCAAATTCTTGACTGTGTTACTGTCCTGCGGCACAAGCGAATATAGCTGGTCTATAAAGCGACTTTCTATTCTGGCTTCACTAATACTTAACCATTTTTGAGCCTCCCTGACGAATACTCGGTCCTGCGGACTGCCGCTACTTTGCACGACGAACGTCTCCGGCGAGGCATTTGGGATTCTGTACAGGTTAGGCAGATTTTCCAGCCTGAACATATTAGGCTCACTCTTGTAAAGGTCGTTGAATTTACTTAGTGCCTTGTCCCAGCCGTCCTCAGCCACCAGCTTAGTAAACTCTTCGGTCTTACCTTTGGTGGTATCCATTACCGCCAGTCTCTTTACGTCTTCGGCCACTTTTTCTCTGACCGAATATGCAGGCGGAGTGTTCGCGTCCTGCTTATCTTGCCCGGCGCCAGGTTCGTTCGGCTCAAACTCTGAGCGTGCTCTTGCTGAAGGTGTAATCTATACTATTTGGTTCGGAGCTCTTTTCAGCTTTTACCACCCTTACCATGGCCATTATCTGTCCTGACAGGTTCTCGGATCGGCCCGATGTTTTCATATATTCTGGGCTTTTGGACATCGAGGAACTCGGCTGCGCCGGTATCCAGACTGCCAACTGTAAAGACAATCTGCGTCAACGGCACGGGCCTGTATCCGTAGCCCGCCACGAATAGTCTGCCGAGGTGCCGGTCCATCTGCATATCGGTGTGACTGAGCATGCCCGTCTGTCCCGCGTATATCTTGACGTTGAACTTTCTGCCGGACTGCTCGGCGGCAATCTTATAGACGCCGGCTTTTTGCCTTAACTGTTCGGGGCTGAGCTTCTCAGTGTCACTATCTATATCCTGTAAACCGGCTTCGGTAAGCGTTTTTGCCTCGCGGAGAATACTCTCAGCTTTTGAATCTATTTTCCCCTGCAGAAGCTGCTCCGAGATAGCCCCCGCCACCTCTGCATAGCTCTTGACTCGTTCAACCTGTGGTGAATTCGGGTCGTTCGGATCAGATGGAACGGATTTAGTGAATTCCTTTATATGTTTTCGGTAATATTCTTCCGTCTCTTGCGGCGTAGGCGGCGTTACTATCGACGAAACATCACTCAGTTTCAGGGCGATATATTCCAACTGGACTCGCTCGGGCAGTTTATATCCGAAGCCGTAAGGGTTCTGCTCATTTACGTCGCCGGCGAAGAATTTTTTGTACTTATTGAAGTGCTCCAGCAATTCCTGCTCGCCCGGCTGGTCTTGAGATTGGACAAATGCAGTCGAGTTAAATCTTACAAATTCTACGTCAACAGTCTCGTTCTGCCAACTGGCCAAATGGCTTAACTGTGCGCTGGTAACATCTTCGGCAGAGCAGATTAGCCCGGCGTACTGCCAGACCGCCAGCAGTTTGCCGACTGTTTCCAGTAGCTGTTTTTCTGGAATCCCGCGCTGCTTTATCAACGACCCGATGAACTGCGAGTATGTTAAGCCGTTAAATGCTTGTGGTATCATTCGTCCAAGCAGTCTGCCGACATCCTCGTTGGATATTCTAATTCCCGCCAGTTCTGCTTCTTTTCCCAGCAGTATCCAGTACATATCGGTTGGCATCGAGCGTTTGTAGATGTTTCTGAGCTGCTCATCACTGATCTTGTACCCGCTGGCTCTTATCATCTGTTTGAGATAATTGATCACTGCCGGGGTGTATCTGGCTTCTGAAAAAAGCAGCTCCCCTAACAGAATTCCCTGCAGGTCCTGTGATCTGAGCAGTTCCTCCATCCGGAGCATTCGCAGGATATCAAGCTCGTTCCGGGCACCGACCAAGTCGTAGTTGGTTATCTTCTTATTGTCCCCGAAATAAGCTACGGCCTTGTATCCGACCGTCCTTCCTGGGCTAAGAAGGTACGTTAATGCACTACCGCCGATAAAGCCGATTAGCGTGCCAATGACCACGATGGCCATCACCTTTGACTGATTCTTGCGAAGCCACTTGACTAAATTCATAGACTGCACTCCAGGTTTCTTGGCAATTGTAAATTGACAATTGTAAATTGACAATCGAAAATTGACAATCGAAAATGGACGCACAAAAGGCATATCCAAAATCCGGCCAAGCGTGGAGGCGTGCCGAAAGGTTTTCTGGCTGGCGGGGTAAACTCGCCGGTCCGGGCTTTCACCGGCGTGGATGCCAAGCCGCTTTTTATTGAGCGTGCAGCAGGCTCAAAAATCTATGACATAGACGGCAACGAGTACATAGACTATGTTGGCTCCTGGGGGCCGATGATACTCGGGCATGCCCATCCGAAAGTACTGCAAGCTATCCAAACAGCGGCAAAAAACGGCACGTCCTTCGGAGCACCGACATTAGCCGAGACTGCGCTCGCTGAAAAAATAGTCGCTGCTTTTGATTCAATCGAAAAGGTTCGCCTCGTAAGCAGCGGCACCGAGGCCGTGATGACCGCTATCCGCCTGGCCCGGGCATATACCAAGAGAGATTTGATAATCAAAATGGCCGGCTGCTATCACGGCCATAGTGACTGCCTGCTGGTTGCGGCCGGTTCCGGTGTCGCCGAAACCGGCATCGCTTCCAGTGCCGGCGTGCCCGATTCGCTTGCCCGGCTGACCATTGTGCTGCCGTATAACGATGTCGATCCGGTAAAGGCTGCTTTTGCCACGCACAAACACAAAATCGCAGCGGTGCTGATTGAGCCTGTTGCTGCCAATATGGGCGTTATTCCGCCGGTCGATGGTTACCTTGCGACAATTCGAAATCTATGCGACGCCGGCGGGGCGCTCCTGATATTTGATGAGGTGATAACCGGATTTCGCGTAGCATACGGCGGAGCACAGGAGCTTTTTGGCATAAAGGCTGATATTACCTGTCTGGGCAAAATAATTGGCGGCGGACTGCCGCTGGCGGCCCTCGGCGCCAGAGCCGACATTATGGATATGTTGGCCCGGACCGGGCCGGTCTATCAGGCAGGGACTTTATCCGGCAACCCCATCGCTACCGCTGCGGCCAACGCGACATTAGATTTACTCAACGCTCAATGTTTAGCCGTCGCCGGAACGGCGACGGACCCCGCAATAAATTGCGGGGCTAAATATTTAGGCCCACGTTTTACGCGGGGTTTTTCTTCAACAGGACCATACGAAAAACTTGAGTCTTCAGCCGCTATGTTGGAGGTTGGCTTGGCAAGTGCCGCCAAAGAGGCGGGTGTCACCGTTACAATTGATCGTGTCGGCTCAATTATGAGCTGCTTCTTCACCGATAGGCCGGTTTGGAATTTTGCCGATGTGCAGGCGACGAACATAAAACAGTTCAAGAAATTCTTTGCCCACATGCTAAATCAGGGCATTTATCTTGCCCCCAGCGCTTACGAGGCAATGTTTGTGTCGCTGGCTCATACGAAAGAGGATATTGAAAAGACCATAGAAGCAGCCAGAAAAAGTTTTTGCAAGATCAAACGTTAGTTACATATTTAGCCCCGCAATTTATTGCGGGGTCCGTCGGAGTGACAATATGACGAATTTCGCTCGGATAATTTTGGTACTGGTAATCTGTGGTACTTGCGCAGCAGAGCGCCCGCTGCCGGACATCGTTGGGGTGACACACGTTGCTGGCAGATACTATTTGACGGACAAAGATTTCCTCAACGAAGGCGCCGACCAGATTCTGGCCTTAGGCTCACGGGTGATTAAGGTCTGGTTCTATGGCAAAAGACACGAGGGGCCGGCATCCGTTTATCCTTACAACTCGAACTGGCCGGAGGTCAAAACCCTGGTTGAGGCTGCCCAGACGCCGTATTACAGGCAGCTTTTTGATAAGCCTTTCACCACCTATATTTTGGTGGTCACGGCTCTCTCGCACCGGATGGTTATTGGCGCAACGGAATCACCGAGCAGCAAAAACAGGATGAGCAAAAGCAATTTTACGAGCTGGCTAAATATTTTCTGACAGCCTACAAAGGCACGGGCAAAACCTTCGTTCTGCAGCACTGGGAAGGCGACTGGATGATTAGGGGCAGCGTTGATCCGAGGATTGAGCCTACGCCCCTTGCGATAAAGAGCATGATCGAATGGCTTAACGCCCGCCAGGCTGGCGTGAACCAGGCAAGAGCCGAAATAGACCCCGTCCTCAGCGCAGCGAAGGATCAGCCCACCGCGCGCGTGTACCACGCTACCGAGGTGAACCGGGTCGTAGATTCGATGAAGACCGGCGTGCCTAATATGGTTAATCGCGTCCTGCCGCACACAAAGTTGGATTTGGCGTCGTATTCCGCGTGGGATTCCGCGGTGGAGCATTCTGAGAATCCTGAAGTTTTGCGCGGCGCTGGATTTCATAGCTGCTAACATGCCGGATAGTCCTGGTTTTGGAGGCCGCAACGTTTATATCGGCGAATTTGGTATGCCGGAGAATCTGTATCCTGCCGAGCGAATCCAAAGGGCGATTCCCAATGTAGTTAAGACCGGCCTGGATTGGGGATGTCCCTATATCGTGTACTGGCAGCTATATTGCAATGAGTTAAAAGATCCCCAGGCCAAGCCGCCGGTGAAAAGCAATCCCCGCTTACGCGGGGACAGGCTTGCCCCTGCGGAAGCAGGGGCTATGCGGGGCTTTTGGCTTATCAGGCCGGACGGTTCCAAAGCCTGGACCTGGGACTATTTCTACCAGCTATTCAATCCCAAGAATAGGCTACCTGAACCGCCCGCAAAATAAGTGATTAAGACCGTCCAACATGAAGACACAGATTAACACAGATTTACGCTGTTTATAATTCATTTCCGGCTTCGCTAAAGCTTCGGTGGATAAACCTCTGCGTACTCAGCGTGCTCCGCCGTAGAAATCCAAGATTGGCTTTGTTTGGGTTTGTTTTCACCAAGTGTCCAATTCGATTTTTCTCTCATAAGCCCTTGTAAAGATTTGGCTTACACTGACTTGACTTTTTCGCAAATTGGCTTTGTTTTGCATAATTTAGTCCAAACGGTCCCCACTTTTTCTCCTTGTTGCCTGCTATTCTGATCCCCTGCACCCTGTTACCCTGTTTGCCTGGTCTACCTATTCTGTCTCCTGTTTTCCGTCTTCCGTCTCCTGTCATCTGTCATCTGTCATCTGAATTTTGTTAGATACATATTATACAATATTAAGTGCCAATTTTCAAGCAGAATTTCAGGAACAGAAGGCGGAAATTACTTTGTCATTCTTACTTGTTATGCCCTTCAACAATGGCGATTTCGGCGGCCGTGGATTATCTCGGAGGCAAGGCCAATTTCTTAGGGAAAGTTCGGCGGAATTCCTTTGAAGAACTCCTGCGCGTTTATCTGAAACGAAGCTGCAGCAGCACGAACTTCAAAAGGGAGCTTCTGGGCCCCGCCTCGATAAGACTTGTTCTGGCTGAGATCTGGCGACAGGTGTTGAAACCTGCTCGGTTAGCATTGGACTGCAAGCGGCGTGTGTTGCCAATGTTGCCAAACCCGATAAGCACACGGCCCTTTGGTGTCAAGAATTGAGGCGATTCTAGTATGAACCGTTCATTAAGACGGTATCCAGGATCAAAAAGCGATCGCTCCAGCATCGAGCGGTAACGATAGTTATTAGGAACTTCCAGGAATGGCATGTTCCAGTAAATCGTGTCGTACTTACGGCCTGGTACGTTAGAGAAGACATCGCTGACACGCGTGGTTACTATGCCGCTGACACCATGTATTCTAGCGTTCTCTCGTGTATTCGTTACTGCAAGTGGATTGATGTCCACTGCGAGCACTTCCTTAGCACCGCGGAGCGCCGCGAACACAGCGGTGGCACCTATTCCACAGCCTATCTCAAGAAACACTTCTCCTTCACGATATGGTAGTCTCTCGGCAAAAAACTCAGTCCCGTCCGCGTATGCTGGTGAGAAAACGCCTGGATGAACTACAAATTCATGGTTGCATATCAAAACGTGGTACGGCTTGGAGAAAAGTTTTTCGCTTCTTTCCAGCAGGGCCCGGTTAAGAGCTATGAGATTTTTTATGTTTTTTGGCATGAGCTACTCTCCGAGGTATTCCGTCATGGCTACCTCGTCAATGCTGATCTCCCGGTTGCCAAGCAGATCTGCATCTTTCAGCATTTGGATGGTCTCTTCCCATCCTTGTCTCGTCTGCCTGCCAATCTTCCCGTCACTAAGAAGGCGTGCGACGGTCTTCAGGCTTTCGCGAACATACTTTGCATCTCGGTCGGGGAAGAGCTTTAGAAAGTAGTCAGCCGCAGAATTTGGGTCGGAACGAACCAAATCATACTCTGCAAAGATTGCCTGGAGGACTTTGTTTATTGCCTTTTTCTCTTCCTTCGCAGCCCTGTCGTTAACGATGATGTTCATCGCATAGGTTTTGACGCCAAAGTCTCTGACCGGCATGGTGACGATAGGATGGCCCTGTACTCTCAGCGCCACCGGCAACGCCTCGGCGTAGGTCATGAGAGCGTCAGTTTTTCCGGCGAGCAACGGGCTGGGGTCGAAGCCTACAGAGATCTCTTTCACCTTGGAGCGGTCTACGTTGTTGATCTTCAGCAGTGCCTTATACTCTGCAACGGTTACACTGCCAGGTACTAGTCCTATGGTCTTGCCGCGAAGATCGCTGGGCGTCCTGATTGGATTCGACTCCAGCGAATAGATGACAGAGTTTGAGTTCGGATACAATACCGCAACGCTTTTGACAGGCACACCGTTTGACCTCGCGATGGCAGTCGTTGCGGCGCTTGAGATCCCGATCCATCCCGAGCCGCCGGTCCCGATTGTTTGCGCAGCGTACGCAGCACCGTTTCCTTCTACGATCTCTAGGCTAATCCCCTCCTTTGCCAAGCGGTCTTTAGCACGATAGATGCCAGCAAATGTGGGCTCAGCTTTCCAGTCTAACTGGAATACGAGCTTTCGAAACACCGGCTGGGTTGGCTGGCCAATAGGCCAGTTCACCGCAATGATGATGGCAACTGCGGCAATCGCGACAAGAGCTATAGCCGTTAAGAGTGTCCTACATTTCATACGTATACCTCCTTTCGTAATAAGGGCCACCTCGATACCACACGTATGTTAGCGTGTCGGTCAGTACAGCAATCCCGTAGAAAATCCCACCCATTAGGCCGAGCAGGATTAAGCATGCGAACACTTTTTCCTGGGACATCTCGCCCAACGAAGTCTGGATGCAATAGGCAAGCCCGCTGCCAGCGGCGCCGGAAAACTCTCCCACTACTGCACCTATGACAGCGAGCAGGGCGCTTTGACGCCAAGCGGCAAGAACGTGCGGTTTGGCGTACACGCGATCGGCAAACCAGAACTTTTGGAAACCGGATGCGCCCATAACATGCATTGTGAGCGTGACATCCCTTGGAGTGCATTTCAATCCGCGCCAAGTGTGTATCACCGCAGGCAGGAAAACAATGAGCCCACAGATCACGATCTTGGGGGCTAGCCCGTATCCTAAATAGGTGGTGAAGAGGGGCGCGAGCGCGAACATTGGAAACGTCTGTGCGGCCAAGAACGAGTGGTGCTAACAGACGCCCAATCAGAGAGCCATATCGAATGAGCGCGCCCAAAATTAGGCCAGCACTGAATCCCCAAATAAGTCCGAGCGTGGCCTCGGCGAATGTAACACCGAAATGTTTGGTGTAGTAGGCCGGCGATCGATATAGCGATGCAAATACCTCTTCGGGTGACGGCACTAAGTATCGAGGTACGCGTAAAAGGCGGATAGCCACCCACCAAAAGGCAACGATACCAGCGCAGTAAACAACCGCCAGAATAATCGTGCGGATGATTTGTCCGCCAAGCCTCTCGAAGCATTTGTCAGCTTGCCGTTTCATCTGCTCCCCCCGATACCCAAATTGGCGCGAACGCTTGCGCAAGCACGCAGGAAAACGGGGTTTTGAAGTACTGAAGCCGTCCGCGGCCATCCCAAGGGAACCTGCTCCTCGTGAACGATCATCGAAAGTCCATCGGACTTGGGTCTTCGCAAAACCAATACCCTCGACGTTAGTCGGACTACCTCGGCTATTCGATGGCTCACAATGATGCCTATCATCCCGGTTTCGCCGAAGATTTTCTGGAGCGATGAGTAGATCCCTTCAGATGTCACTTCGTCCAAGTTCGCAAAGGCCTCATCCAAGAGGAGCAGAGACGGTCTATGCACCACGGCCCGGGCGAGCATTGCACGGGCCGCCATCCCGCCAGAGAGTTGAGAAGGGTAATAATCTGAAGCATGAGCTATCTGCGCAGCCTCCAACGCCCATGCCACTGACTTTTTGTCGGTTTCTGTTAGGGCCCGCCAAGTAAAGACTCCCCGCTTGAGGAGTAATGGCAGCGCTACGTTGTTGCGAACTGTCAGATTAGGCAACAGCGTATTGCCTTGGGGCACTAGACCAATAATCTGATTCTGCACTGCTTCCCGGGGCGGCATGCTGCAAAACCGAATAGTGCCACTCTGTGTGTTCAGGTTACCGGCGATGAGATTCAGCAAAGTGGTTTTGCCAGCCTCTGATGGGCCCGTCAGCCCTAAAATCTCACCACTTGCGCACGAGATCGATAGCTCATCGAACAAAAGTCTATCATAACCGAAGGAAATGTTAACCACCGAAAGCACAGTCAAACCTCCCCCGGCCGATCAGTAAGCAATTCCTCGATTGTGCTCAAGGCCTTGTGTTGCGATGTGTCCTTGAACTCGTACTTCAATGATTCTCTAACTGCTTTCAGTACGAACAGTCTAAGGGTTTTGACCACAGGTCCTGCGATCGGGATGAACGCGTTTCTGTAGGACACGTCCTGATGCTCATCATCTGTTCCACGTCCAAAGGGATAGTATCCCATGGCCCACGTACTCCGATTATGGCGAAAAAGGACGTACTTATGTCCCGGGCAGAGAAATAAAGGGACCTCTGTCAAAGCAAGAGCAATTTGGCACTCAAAACGATCCCTGTCCAACTTAAGTTCGTCTGATTTGTTTTTCAGCGATTCCATGAACTGTGCGAATGCCATCTTATAGGACACCTCGCTTTGAAGGCAAATCGCAGCGAACCGGTTTCGAATGTATGATAGCACACCCTCGCTTGGTACTACATAAAGCAGGTATGCTCCCTTCGTCACATGCTTTGCTGCTTCTGCAATGAACCCACCAGTCCACTCCTCCGGCATTTCGGAATACGTAATAACGACTACAAGATCATTTTTATTCATGGCCGCATAGAAGGCATCTATATCCTGTCGCACATCGGAGCATGCTTTTTTAACCTTCTCGAACCGAGCGACCACTTCCGCTTCGACTCGGTCTGGAATCACAACTCGAGGACCGTGGCTTAAATCGAACGTGTAGTTTTGGTGTAATTCCACCTCATTGTCTGGCAGGCCCAAATCTGCGCAGAGTTTGAAGAGCCACTCCGCACCAAACCGATTATCATGCAGAGCTGATCTTAGTGTGCCCGGATTTATACCCAAATTGCGGGCAACATACTTCTGCGTTTTCTTCACCTCATGGCGAAGCACGTGTCTGATTTTTTCGTTAAGTAGTTTAGTCATTATCATTCTGCCCTTCAGAACTAAAGAATATCATAAAGCCAACAATATAACAAGTTTTTTCACTAACTCAACCTAATTTTCGTGTTGTTTTGGTAACACAGCGACAGATGATGTCTTTTTCAATGTAGTGACAGCATGAACACAAAAATCAAGGCGTATTGGTGAATCGGCTGTCTGTTGTTAAAATCACCGTACTTGACCTCTTTTCTACAACCAGAGGACAACCATCAGTCGAGAATAGGCCCAGTTGGAAGGACGGCTTTTCAGCTTGCCCCGATTATTGGTGGCCACCAAATGCTATAATCCTCTTCTACATAAGGACTTAGGAATTTTCTGTCGCCATTTTGTTGAAAATATATGTAGCCAACACATTTTTCTGTTGTTTTATGTTGACGAGCGTCATATAATACCTATAGCTATTATGATTATAGGACTGGAGTCTGATGTCTATATACAAAGGAGGTAACGGATGAACGAGGATGTCCGTGCCGATAAAATGGAGGTGATGGCGTCCTGTTTCCCGCAGGAAGACTGGATGTCAAATGGCGGACGCCGGAGCCGGTGCTTTAAAATTGCGGAAAGCCCGTACGGGAGCAAGCACGTACTCGACATCGTTCGGGTACAGGTGCGTGGTGTCCTAAAATACCGGCGGGTCCGGGGCGGCTACGAGTTTTTGTGCAGGAACAAGGTGTCGCTGCCAACGCTTGCCAAGCTCTCCGGAGATCTTGCCGCAGTGGTTACGACGTGTTCTGTAAGGGGCGACTTCTGTGGCAAGGTTGTATCCGGAATTTCTCACAGGTATGTTTGAAAAGCTCCTTTCGCTAGTATAAGTTCGTTATATTAATCAACTTCACCAAAACAAAATGAGGTTTGCGATGAAAACACAGTGCAATCAAGAAACCTTTCTGTTTCAAACAGAAACTAAGCATCACTTGCTTGCTCATTTCAACGGCGGAAATATCACATCAGACGCTGGAACGGTGGAGCCGGCGTCGGCGAAAAAGGCGACATCCTGCGCAAGCCAGATTTCCTGGCAAAGCCGTATAAGCTCGGGGAGAGTCTGACATCAGGCAGAAAAGGACTTCTTACAAGTGGTCGTCACCAGTGACGACCACTTTATACTTAGCCAGTTTTAGTGCGTTGCACGTATTTTCAGGGAGTGGGCACTTTTGATACAAAGCGATACTGTCCGGAGCCTACCTGAAAAACGGCAGAACTATCCTGCATCCCGACCAATCGCACATCTTCTGAGGCGCTGGCCGGCCAGCCGCTCTCAAGTACGCTTTCAGCGTCTCTGGCCGGCATATAAATAGTAGCGGTAGTATTAGCCGGAATTGTAACATCCAGTTCAAATTCTCCGCAGTCGATCCGCCAGCAGCTTTCAATTTTTCCGGCGATGGAGTCGTAAGTTGCCCTGGCATAATTCATTCCGCCGCCGGGTCTCGGACGAATAATGATATTTTTGTAGCCCGGCGCCATCCGTATCGATGCCGGCAACAGTTCCGAAAAGCCATCGGCCAACCGAGCCGAAGGCGTAGTGGTTAAATGAATTCATGCCCGGGTCCTGGAAGCCTTTTTCTTCGGTCCAGCCGTCCCACCGCTCCCAGATGGTCGTGGCGCCGTTCTTGATGCTGTAGCCCCAGCTGGGGAAGGTGTCGTTGGCCAGCAGGCGATAAGCGATATCCAAGATGTCCCGTCTGCGTCAGGGTCGGCAGCAGATAGCTCAGCCCGACAAATCCGGTGGAGAGGTGCCAGTCTTTTTCGCTTGATGAGCTTCTGACGAAGGTGTCCGGTCGGCAAGTTGGCGTTTTTCAGTCGGCAGCAAATCAAAATAAAGGGCCAGGCAATAGCAGGTTTGCGTGTTGCCCTTGATTTGCCCATCATCGGAGACGTAAGCCTTATTGAAGGCGTCCTTATTTGCTCGAAAAGCTCCTCGTATTTTTCGCGTCCTCGTCGTTTTTGCCGATGGCGGCCGCCATTTCGGAGAGCAGGCGAGTGCTATAGGCAAAATAGGCCGTGGCAATTACATCCTTGGGCGTGTCCGAGCCGATGGAGACCCAGTCGCCGTAGCCGTAGGCCGGACGCAGCAGGTCCTTGCTATTTTTTTGCAGGTAAGCGATCCACTTTTTCATTGATTCGTAGTGTTTCTCGAATGACCCGCTTGTCGCCATAAACCTGATAAATCGTCCAGGGACATATCACGCCGGCATCGCCCCAGGCGGCTACGCCGTCGCCCATAGCGACCTTGCGCGGAGCGACATCCGGAAACGCCCCTTCTTTGGTCTGGGCATCTTCCAGGTCGACCAGCCATTTGGTGAAAAACGCTGCGCACATCCATATTGTACGTCGCCGTGCGGATGAAAATTTGGGCATCGCCGGTCCAGCCCAGCCGTTCATCCCGCTGCGGGCAGTCGGTCGGCACCTCGATGAAGTTGGCCTCGCTGGCCCCAGACTATATTGCTGTAGAGCTGGTTGACCATCGGATTGGAGCACTCGAAGGAGCCGGCCAGCGGCGTATTCGAATGCACGACAATGCCGGTAATGGCGTCGAGCTCCGGGCTTGCCGGGATAGCCGGTCACCTCCACATACCGAAAGCCGTGATAGGTGAATCGCGGCTCCCAGATCTCCAGTCCCTTTCCATTGAGGATATAAGTATCGGTGCAGCGTGCCGCCCGAAGGTTCGTGGTATAGATCGTGCCGTCGGGGTTGAGCATTTCGGCAAATCGCAGCACGACCTTCGTTCCGGCCTCTCCTTAACCTTCAGCCGGGCCCAGCCGGCAAAATTCTGCCCCATATCGAAAACATATGACCCTTCTTTCGGCTCGGTGAGTTTCTTACCGGCTTAATTTCCAGAATTTTTTGCACCGTCACGCCCGGATAAGACTGCAGTTGACCCTCGGAATTGTCTCGGTGACGGCCACGTCGCTCCCACGCCGAATCGTTAAAGCCGGTACTATCCCAGCCGGGCATTTCCTTTCGGGCATCGTATGTTTCACCCATCAGAAAATCCGCCTCGAGAAGCGGGCCGTACGTAGCCTTCCAGGATTCGTCGGTCGACGGTAATCTGTCTGGTGCCGTCGGCGTATTCGACCTCGAGCTGCACGAACAGCCGGGGTCTTGTGCCGTAGTGCTCTCTCTTTTTGCCGAACCCATATACCCGGCGTACCAGCCATCGGCAAGAATCACGCTCCGATGGCGTTGCTTCGCCTTTCTAAGCAGATCGGTAACGTCGTATGTCTGATAGTACACGCGCTTGGAGTAGTCGGTCCAGCCGGGCGTGAAATAATCTTCGCCCACGCGTTTGCCGTTGATATGCAGTTCATAAAGGCCCAGCGAAGAGGCGTAAACCGTGGCTCGCCTGATGGGCCGGTAGACCCAAAAGACGTTGCGCAAATATCGCGGCGCGGGCAAGACCAGCTCATCCTTGCTGGCTTTTCCCCTCTGAACATTTGCATCGTAGCCGATCCATTTGGCCTCGCGGTGCTTGGGGTCAACTAGACCCATCGTCCAGTATGCCGGCTTACTCCACACCGACAGGTTATCGTCTCTATCCCATACCCGCACTTTCCAGTAGCACTCCACGCGCGGCCTTAGAGGCTTACCTCTGTAGATTATCTGCGCGGTTTGGCCGGAATCGACTTTCCCGCTGTCCCAGAGATCGCCCTGGCCTTTTTTGAGGTTTTCCTGACTGCTGGCGACCAATATCTGGTAAGCGTTCTGCTTCTGGCCCCGCTGGTCCGATTCGATAATCCAGCTTAGCCGGGGCTCGGTCAGATCAAGGCCCAGCGGATTTACCCGGTACTCGCAGCGTAGCGCCGTCACGGTGACGTCGCTGTGCCCGAAGGTGTATTGATGGATGTCAGTTAAGGCAGCGCAGCCGCCCAAAACCAGCACGGTCACAACCTGTAGGATTGCGTTGAATCGATTCATTTTTCCTTACCTCCACATTGTATAGCGTAGAGCGTTCAGCGTTTAGCGGACAGTCTATACGCTCCACGCTGAACGCTGCTTTCAGTTTCACGGCTTGCTTGAGCCGCCGTAGACAAAGCGCATCTGGCCGACATTAGGAATCACTGCAAATGGGAATCTGGCAAAGGGCCTAAAGCCGCTGGGCCAGTAGACGAATAATGCCCTACCCACTAGATAATCCCGTGGGACAATGCCTTGGCGATAGACGCGCTGGCCGTTGATTCCCACACCCTTTTTGTTCCACAGCCTGGCGTCCTCACTGTTGGGACTGTTGTCGCCCAGCACGAAGAACTGATCTTTCTCCAGAGCGATAGGATCGCCCTCGGATGCCGTGTTGGGTGCGTCAGTTTTAGTATAGTGAATGTCCCTTAAGATGGCTATGTGTGACAATGTAACCTCCGCTTGCGCGGAGGCAAAGATTTTCACCTGCGGTGCAATGTCTTCTCTTATGTTGCCGGCGTCGTTTGGGGAGCGTCCCAGCTCGTATGTCAGCTTCTCGCCGCCGACCTGGAAAATGAGCTGATGATCAACGTTTGCGAATTCGACCAGCGTCGGCTTGTTGATAACCGATGGTTCGATGGATTTGCTGGTCAATATTGCCTCTTTGCCCTGGAAGATTTTTGCGATGGCCATTTTGCCCACAAGGTCAACCCATGCTTTGTATGTAGTTTCGTATTTGCTCAGGGAGATGCCAATGGAATTTAGAATTTCGAATTTCGAATTTCGAATTTCCGACCGTGGAGCGACCGGCCCTGCTTGGGCATAGAAACGCACCATCAGGTCGCTGCAATATGGCATACTACTGTATTTTGCTACCTCATCGTAAGCATAAGCCGTTCTGAAATCATTGCCGATTGTGGTGTCATAAAACAATGTATTGATCTGGTCGGAGGCGTTTTTTAAGCGGAACACAGTCGGATTGTTTGGGTCCCATTTTGAGCCGGGCTCATTTCTGAACGGCTGCTGCCAGGCGTGTCCGTTGAAAGAGCCTTGCCGGGGTTGAACCGGCTGATAGTCGTTGTTGTAGACCGGCATCCACATCTCGTTCTGGACTTTGGGCGGCTTTCGGGCGATTTCTCCGTTGATATAGATGTCACCATCGATCACCTCCAGCGTTTCATCCGGAAGCCCGACCAGTCTTTTGATGTAGTTTACCGTGGGATCGAGCGGATTTTTGAACACAACCACGTCCCATCGTTTGGGCTGGAAGAACTGATAAATGCACTTTAGCACAAGGATGCGGTCGCCGTTGGCTACCGGCGTTTGGGCGGAATTCGGCGCGTAGCCTTGCGGCCAAAAATATCCGCAATTCGGGCAACGAGTCGGCGGAAGTCTGACGCTGCCGGCAGGTATCGTATCCTCCGGATAGCCGTAACTTCGGGGCACAAATCCGTGCTCGTATTTGTAGCCGCACTGATTGCAGTGCAGCCGGAAGTGAGCACCTTTCAGCGTGTCGGCCATACTGCCGGTAGGTATGCGGAACGCTTCCATTACAAATGCCCGAAAGACAAAAGCCAGTATGAAAGCGGTTACGAGCCATTCCAGGGTGTTGACGATTTCAGCAACTCTATCCTTTCTGTCCTGGACAGTTTTGTTCGAGCCAGTCTTTTCGGGCTTATCTGGAGGCATAAATACTAAATCCCCGTGCAAGCGGACTCTGTTTTCCTTAAGTAACGTTCGAGGCTACGCAGCAAAATAACGTTCTGCCCTCAAAACCGCAACGTACCTAATTATGCCCGCAAGTCGCCAGGGGGTCAATAAAGTATCTACTCGTTATCGAAGTGAGTTCGACAACCGCGTCGGGTGGTTCGTTCTGCGCCGCCGGGCTATATAGGGGCTGTTGGTGGATAGCAGGACATCGTTAACGCGAACCTTTCGCCCCCCCGACCATAGGTCTTTGGTAACTTGCGCGTATTTGTTACGTAAGTGGCAGGCTTGAGGGAGAGATTTTTGTATAACCTATTTGCAGGAAAGATGTTACGCATCGCGGTTTCCCGGCGGACATATCTGTCGGCGGTTGTGGTCTGCACCCCATAGCGGATGCCCCGGACGGGAAGTTCCCGGCAGCAAGCAGGGCGGCGCCAGCAGAACTGAGTCTCTCACGTATCTTGCCGCAAATTGGATTTTCGCAGACGTGGGAAATTTTTTGTATAAAAATTGCTTGCCGAGTAGAAGTCTTTGTTGTATAGTAGGTTGCAGTAAGTACAGGCAACTATTTTGTTATACAGTTTTGTGGTTGGCAGAGAGTTAGGCTGCCGAGGTTATCATTGTATTTCAGAATATAAGCGGAATTCAGTGTGTCTGAACTGCTCTTTGCTGAAGCGAGGTAGTGTATGGCAACGATTACAAAGAAAGAACTCATAGATCGGATTGCAGAAAAAACACAAGCCAAGAGAATTGTCGTCAAGCGCATCATTCAGACATTTCTTGATGAGGTCACAAACGAACTTTGTGAGAATAGTAACCGTCTGGAATTTCGAGACTTTGGTGTCTTCGAGACCAAGACCAGAGCTGCTAGAGTTGCTCAGAATCCTAAGACTCTGGAGCGAGTCGAGGTTGCTGCAAAGCGAACGGTTAAGTTCAAGATGGGCCGATTGATGAGAGAGAAGCTTGGTCTTCCTACCACCCAATCTGCGGAAGCTAAGAAATGATCCCCAGTACCAGCAGGCATTTCCCAACCCAAGCCTATTCAGCCATCCAGCCTCAGCTACGGCAGATGGTGGCACAGAAAGGATAATCTTTTGAGGGTAGTTATTGGGAAGGAGCATTTTGATGCCAGAGGGAAAAGTAAAGTGGTTTAATCCAAGGAAGGGCTACGGCTTCATTGCCACTGCTGACGGTCGTGACGTCTTCGTCCATTATTCAAGTATCTCAGGCGACGGGTATAAGAGTCTTGTTGAGGGCGATCCGGTTTCTTTCGATATCGTCGAGGGCGAGAAGGGTCTAAGGGCTGAGAACGTAGTTAAAAGTCAGCCGCAGGAATAAACAATGACCTTTTGCAAAGCTACTTTTGTGCCCTGAGAGGAGGCTATACGCAACTCTTATCTTCTTCTGTCTGCTTATCTACCATTCAAGATATGGATTATGATCGGTGGTGAATTCAATTCCGGCCTCGGCTGTAGTGTTCTTGTTCTGAACAAGCATTACATGGCAATTCGCATCGTCGGCCCAGACGCGCCGTTCTCTTTGCTGTTCCGTGACCTGGCGGAGGTGGTCTCCTTCGAGCAGGGCCAATACGCCAACTACAACTTTCAGAGCTGGTGCGAAGTGAGCCGATTCAGACACCGTTTCGAGCCGGACGGAAACGATTGGATATCGACGGTCAACTTTTATGTTGCCGTGCCGCGAATCATCCGGCTGTTGTTCTACGACCGTTTGCCGCCGACTGATGTGAAGTTCAATCGTCGCAATCTCTTTGCTCGCGACAAGAATAGGTGCCAATATTGCGGCAAGCGCTATCCGACGACCGAGCTATCGCTGGATCACGTCATCCCCCGAACTATGGGCGGAAAATCCGTATGGGAAAATATCGTTTGCGCCTGCGCCGACTGCAACGTTAAAAAAGGCGGCCGAATGCCCCAGCAAGCAGGCCTGACGCTTATCCGTAAGCCCGTCAAGCCCAGGCACAATCCTCTTATCCATGTCCATCTGGGCCAGGAACGCTACCGCAGTTGGCAGCAGTTCATAGACCATGCCTATTGGTCCGTCGAGTTGAAATAATCCCGAAAAGGTGGGGCTGGTCGCTTCAGTCAACTTGCATTTCGTGAAAAGCCCAGGAGCGATTTGAAATAGCACTTTATCCAGGTCCAGTGCAGAATGATGTGCACGACCATCAGGCCGACAAATAGAACTGCCAGATAGAAATGGATGGCGCCCCATTCGTGGCGGGTCATCGACCAGATGTATCTAATCTCTCCAACTCCTCGGCCACCGCGAAAGCCGCGACCCTGCCCGCCGCTGCCCGGCGGCAGAATCCATTTCATAATCGAGCCGGTAAATGCCAGGCCCAGCAAGTTGCAAAAACTAATCAAGTCAACAATGAAATTCAACGTAGCCCGTTTCATTATGCCCACCTTCGCGCAAAATCATTGTCAGTGCACGATTTTTGCACATCTTTTGTTCTCTGTAAAGCGAAAATCAAATTCGCCTTCCACACGCAGACGCTTTACGTAAAGAAGGAACAGACCTTCGTCTCACAGTGATAAATTGCCGGCATGGGCCATAATCTGTTCATGTTACTACTCTATTTGGCGCAGTTGCGATGCGACGTGAACAATGCTCTATAGAGTTATTGCATCAGCTCCAGGTAATCGGAGAATATGCTCGGTTATTTCTAAAGCCGCAGTCATTGCATCCGGGATGGCCTGATCCGTGAGTTCCAAGAAACCATCTCCGGTGATCTCCACCCAGTCGTACCGAGCAACAACCTCACGAAGTCTGGGCGTGTATTTGCAGGCGTCCACTCTGCCCCAAGCGTGTGCGATTGTATTCCTGACAAGAATAACATCCTCAAATTTCATTTGCTCTCTTTCGATAAGCTTGATGTCAAGACCGGCCTGCGAGGCAAGCATCTGCAAGTGTTTGCCTAGCCAACTTCCACGTTTCAGCTTCTTGACTCTCACATGATAATCTGGGATCACCTGTTTAGTAATGAACTTGATTGACTCCTCAAGAAATGTGCATACGGCCACCAGCATCGAGTATCGGAATGTCTGTGCTGTTATTTCTATCTCCAATAAGGGGCCATTGAAAGATTGGTTTTGGGTACTTATCTCACCCGAATTCACCCTTCGACAGAGACCTTGCCTATCGTCTTCGAGCTTCTCCTCTATGTCAGCGGCGCATGACTGCAAATACTCCGAGTCGTCTTCTCAGGTAATGTACGTACTGAATCTGTTTGTCCGTGTTGCTCATACGGTTCTCCTGCGCGAGCACTCGCACTACGGGTCACATTTGCCGAAACTTCGCCCGGGTGCCGGATGGAATATCGCGATTGTTTGTGCCAGCATGGTCAGGCAAGCCTTTGATGTCGACACAGCGGATAGTCACTATCTGATTGTCTTTTTTCCAGATCTCTATTCGCCACGGAAGCCCTTGATCTGGGGCAGCATCTCGTGGTGGCTGCCCGAAGACCTTGATGCCATTCACTTGGTCCGCGCTCTAAGCTTGCACTTAACTGGCTGAGGGTGGACGGAACCTCAGAGGAGATTCTCGGTCTGATGACTATAAGATCATGCTCCCCTTGGATGTAAGACTTCAAGTATAGGCGTGCCTCAATGGGCTTGTTTCGCAATTCTCGGATAATCTTTATTGAGACTTCTTCTAATGCCGCGAAGTAACGATAGTATCCTTCTGTCATGATTACTACTTCCGTATAACCTGCTACGTCAACACACTGTTGCCAGGCTGGATCAGGAGATAATCTGCCCGATCATACTGCCCTCTCTGCTTTACTCTGTTTTGGCCGTCTGAGCAGTTGGCGTAGAACCGCGAGCAAAGCGCAGCCTAGCCCAACGAGGACAAAAACTCCAGTCTGGATTACTCCCTTAAGAGCAGCTTGGCCCAGCCGGTCTGAGAAAGAGGATTCACTCCCATATGCTTGATCATAGGCCTTGGACGCATTAAATTGAAGGGAACTCAAAATCAAATCCCGCTCAGCCTTTGATCGAATCCAGTTGGGTTCCCTGTCATAGTAGTTAATCTGTACGATCGCATCCCTGCCGAAATATCCAACCACTTGTCCTTTTATTTTGCCAACATTCGCTACATGCATTTCTAATGCGAGCACAAAGAAGTTATGCTCGGTGTCCAGATACGCCTTCCCGAAATCAAGATCTGAGCCCAATTTCTGGGCTTCTCCGCTTAGGGTGTTCTCTGTCAGATCGCGTAGATCCAACCCACTAATAACCCTCACAAAGTTTCCGAACTCGCTCTTAGGAATCTGCCGGTTTAGCCCGAAACTGGAATAGGGCAGGACCTGAATAAGCACATAAGGGCACTCGAACCACCTACCTTTAGTACCACGTTGAAATCCCGTTTCGTAGGATATACGTGATTTACCCTGTGCACTTAAGACCCTGCTAGTCATCTCGTGAAGAACACTGTCAGGAATTTGTACCCATCCTTGAGGAATTGCCAGCCGGTACCCGTTGGCTGGGCTGTGATACCAATTTGGCTCCAGACTAAAGCCAACACTGCAAGAGAGTAAAATCGTAGCTAATATCCCCACCTGCGTATGTGCTGTTTGGTTCCTTTTCATATTTGCAAGGTCTCCAAATGAATTTTGCGATACATCTCGCGCATTGATTCCTATCGGTTAAAAAGAAGGGTAAATGAAGTATTGGGTCGTCTAGCGTGCGAAAAACACGCAGGAATACATATATCCTGAGAAAAGCAGTTTCAGAGCTCGTTATCGGACATGAGGTCGCGCGACTGACTCTGCTGTGGTGGGCAAGTTCTTGCCCGTCCGGCCGTTATCTCGGCTTTATAAATCCGATTTTGTAGAACGGCTGGAGGCTTGTCAAGGGCGAAATAACTGCTGCTGTTGTCGTTTAACCACAGATTTGGAGGAAAAAACCTTGACCCTGGCGGGGAAATCACGGATAATTACTTATTCCGCGGATGTGGCGGAATTGGCAGACGCGCAAGCTTCAGGAGCTTGTCCCCATTAGGGGGTGGAGGTTCGACTCCTCTCATCCGCACTACAGATAAATTACTCGCTGCGCGTTTTTTGCCCACATATCTGCAAATTATTCAATCATCTAACGAAAATCGTGCCGATAGGCCGATAAATACTAATGAACGGCTAATAAACGCAGAGATTCTGCGCCGAGGCACGGAAAGAGCCACAGAGGACACAGACCTCACAGAGATAAGGAAGGAAATAGAATACTTCCTCGTCCGACGCCAAAGTCCGGCTTTGGACGACGGCGTCTGAGTTCTCTGTGCTCTCTGTCTGTGGCAAAAATGCGAGTCGGTTATGCTTGAGATTCTGCAAAATTTTGAACGGGCGGCGCAGAACTGCCCCGTTGTTGTAATCTTGCCGGGACTGGCAGCGGCGGTAGTAGGACTTTTTGTCTGGCTCGGCGGCCTGAGCTTCAAAAGACCTTTAGCCGGCCTCATAGGCGCGACAGCCGGCGGTATTGCTGGATTTTTCTTAGTTGGCCGTAACGTCGCCTCAATCGCAGCCGCGGCGGGCATGGCTGGGCTTATCGCGATAATATTTGACCGGGTATTTATTATGATACTGGCAGCGGCATTGGTGGCGGCTTCTGGATTTGCTGTGCTGGCCTGGTTCTCACCTGCAGCCGGTAGGTGCCGAAGCAGCAACAACTGAGCCGGAAATCGCCCATCAGAGCCAGCCGGCCACCGTTCAGCAGAGCATAGAAACAGTGAAGGAGTATGCGGTCGATTTTGCCTACGCCGCAAAAGGCTTGGGTTCGCGGATGCCGGTACGTAGCTGGGCGGTATTAGCAGTGGGGGCGGCAGTCTCAGCCGCGGCAGGCCTGTACCTTTGGCGTTTGGTTTGTGCTTTGTGCTGTGCGGCTCTGGGAACGACACTTGTTTTTGCCGGCATGATTTTGTTGCTTTCATACAAAGGCGCGACGCCCATAACCAAGATGTCGAGCGGGAGTCTCGTTCACGCCGGCGTTTTTCTGGGCATGATAGCCTTTGGCACTGTCGAGCAGTGGCTGCTTTTTGGGCGACAAAAAAGACGGCCGGCAAAAGCAAAAAAGGATGAGCCGGAGCCTGAGCAAGAAAGGCGAAGTTGGCGCGGTATGTAAGAACTGAACTTTTGCAAAATCGAGATTAAGCACGCTTTGAAAAGGAAAAACTTGTTGTCTTATCTTTCCTTTTCAAACATTAACTACCTGATAGTTGATTACTTAGCTCGATTATTTAAGGAAATCAAGGAACGGATTTCCTTAAATAATATGTGCCTAATCTCCATTTTGCAAAACTCTTGTAAGGAGAAAAAATATGGATTGTGTCGCTATCCTGGCACAGGCAGCTAAAACTGCCGGTGGGAAAACGCCGCCAGGCGGAATTATCCCCATAGACTTGATGTGGAACCACATCACGTCACTTGATATAGTTGAAGCGCTGACTTTTATTTCTTTCGGGGCGGTTTGTCTTTTCTACGGCTGGCGAGTGTTCAAGATCTTGGTGACGATATGCTTTGGCCTGCTGGGTCTGTTTGCCGGGGTCTGGGCAAATAAACTACTGATCGGGGGCAATGTAATCTGGCTGGCCATTTTGTGCACAGCGCTATTTGCACTTCTATCTATACCTTTGATGCGGTGGGGGGTCAGTATCTTAGGTGCGGCGGCAGGTGGTGTGCTAACTGGAGGCGGCTGGCTTGCGCTGGGCCTGCCGGAGCAGTACATCTGGGCGGGCGGCCTGGTCGGCCTGGTCGCCGGCGGCATGATTTCATTTATCATCTTCAAGGCCGCCGTGATGCTCTTTACCAGCCTGGGCGGCAGCGCTCTTATGCTTGTCGGCGCCCTGGCGGTCATCTACCGGTATATGGGAGCACCTGCCAGACTGGAAGACCTGGTCTTTAACCAGAAATGGTTCCTGCCTTTGGTTCTGCTGGGGCCGATGGCGGTAGGGATGATCCTGCAATACAGATTCATCGAGCACGCCAAAGACTGGAACATCTAAGCCTTGATGTCACTGCGCCTTAATTGAACCGTTGGCCTACAGGCCATCCGGCGTCGGTTACCCCGTTGTTTACGGGCATGCAAACATCTCTCACCTTGCCGAAATCCGGGAAAGTTCTTGCTAAGTCACACACCTTTCTATTAGAATAGCAACTGTCGCATCCTGGATGGAAGGAAGCCAAACGAACACAGTCGGCCGGACAGCGTGAGTCGTTTTTCTGCGCCCATTATCTGGTGTGCTACCGAGGGCCTCGCCTCGGCCGGTTTCTGGTCCGGCCTGATAGATGACCTTCGCATCCTTCGGCTGCCCCTTCGGCCAGACTCAGGGCTGCGGCCAATTCAAGACAGGTTCTACGACCGGGCGGTCAGCCCGTGAAGTAGGGAATCTATTCCTGTAGGGATAGAAAGCAAGGGTGACAAAATGAAAAGGGCAAAGATGTTGGTGATTCTCGGCTTGGTTTTGGCGTTGGGCCTGGCAACGCAGGTTGCGAACGGAGACTTCACTTTCGGCACTGCCATGCCGCTTCCTGATCCCATAAACGTTCCGGGCATCAATTCGGCAGACCTCACAATGACGGCCGATGGATTGGAAGTGTACTTCATGTCCATCAACCGGCCCGGAGGATACGGGGGTGAGGATATCTGGTGCTGCCGGCGGGAATCCGTGGATGATGACTGGGGTCCCGCGACCAATCTCGGTCCCAAGGTAAACACGTCAGCATGTGAGAGCCAACCAAGCATTTCGGCCGATGTCCTCCAACTTTACTTCAGCGATACCAGCCCGCTGGGCACACCCAATCGTCCCGGTGGTTTCGGCGGTGGCGACATCTGGGTCGCAAGGCGACCGAGCAGAACGGACGCATGGGGTGTTCCAACCAATCTGGGGTCTCGCATCAATACGTCAGCCATGGAGGTGTATCCCGATATATCGTATGACGGACTGTCGCTGTATTACAGCACGGGCGATCTTTGGGTGACGACACGTCCAACGAAGGATGACGATTGGGGTGCACCTGTCCGGCTGAGCGGCGCGCTCAACAGTGGATCTTGGGAAGGCTTCCCGAACATCTCGCCGGATGAGCGGGCTCTCTTGTTTTATTCGGACAGTCCCGGGGGATACGGAGGGATGGATATCTACATATCGAGACGGTCTGCGCTGTCTGATCCGTGGGCCCCACCCGTGAATCTTGGGCCAAGTATCAATACCCCGTTCTATGATATCGCGCCAAGCTTCTCGCCTGACGGCTCCGTTCTCTACTTCTGTCGGGGCGATTCCGCTAGCTGGGGGGGCCGCTTTCACATCTGCCAGGCCGCCATAGAGCCCATCGTTGACTTCAACGGAGACGCAATTGTAAACACGAAAGATTTTTCCAAATTAGCTCAATATTGGGGCCAGGATGAATCATCAGTTGATATCGGGCCGAATCCCTGGGGCGACGGCACTGTAGATATCCAGGACATGGCTGTTTTGGCCGCATATTGGTTGAAGGAAGTCCTGCCGACCGACCTTATCGCATACTGGAAGTTCGATGAGAGAGAAGGGACGATAGCTCACGACAGCGTAGGTGATAATGACGGCACCCTCAATGGCAATCCCCTCTGGCAACCTGGCGGCGGCAAGATAGGCGGGGCGCTACAGTTAGACGGCGTTGATGACTGTGTCAGCACGCCCTTTATCTTGGACCCGGGCAGTCCGCCCGATGGTGGATTCAGCGTCTTTGCGTGGGTTAAAGGTGGTGGGCCAGGCCAGGTCATAATGTCACAAACGGCTGGTGCGAACTGGCTTTTGGTTGATCCAGCAGAAGGCAAATTCATGACTAACTTGGCGGCACCTGCTGGCCGGTTCCCACCAAAGCCACTGCCCTCAGAGTCGGTAATCACCGACGGCCAATGGCACCGCGTAGGTCTTACCTGGGACGGCACTAACAGAACGCTGTACGTGGATGACGTTGAAGTAGCTAAAGATAACAGTCTGGCCTGGCAAGCTCACAAGGCGGGTTATATATCGGTGCTGGCAAGGGCCTTGAGCCTGACAGTTTCTGGTCCGGCCTGATCGATGATGTCAAGGTATATGACCTGGCCATAACGCCTTAGCCCAGACTTTGTGACTGATCTCTGGTTTCGGTCGAGCATGTGGACTGGCCGGGGGCTGCCGGGCCCAGCGAAAGGCCCTGTTGCCTGCTGAACGGTGCGAAGCAGGAGTTGACTTGTCGCGCAAGAACACATATAATACGTCCATCTCATGAAAGAGCGATCCTGCATTAGCTTATATGCCCTGCAGGGCCAGGCTTGACAGTGGCGGCGAGGCAAAAGATGGTGAAGCGAAAAGCCTTTACTTTGATTGAGCTGCTGGTAGTTATTGCCATTTTGGCGATATTGATGGCCATATTGATGCCGGCACTGCAAAGGGTGAGGGAACAGGGCAAAAGAATTGTCTGCGCCAACAACCTCAGACAGATCGGCATCAGTTTGCACATGTACGGCTCGGAGTACGACAACCGGCTGCCGCTCAACCAAGGAGGATACTGGCTGTGGGACATCGCTTATAGTACCACCGACTACATT
This sequence comes from Sedimentisphaerales bacterium, assembly GCA_963814265.1. Lineage (GTDB taxonomy): Bacteria > Planctomycetota > Phycisphaerae > Sedimentisphaerales > Anaerobacaceae > JAFNGF01. The sequence goes on from CAWFCJ010000008.1 coordinate 27,504, forward strand.
ATTGCAACCGGCGGCGATAGACGCACCTTCTATTGTCCTTCTGATCCGGGGAAAAAGCCGAATATGGCCTGCCTGTGGCAGTTCTCGCAAAACCTTCCGTTCGGTGCGCATATCGGGGGAGTGGCTGAACCGACCCAGAATCGCGGCAGTTATTACAGGGTTACCAGTTACTTCTGGATGATGGATACCGTTCAGGGAAGAACGACTCACCCACAGGGAACGCCGAAAAAGGATTGGGTGAAAACTCTAATTTGCAAGCAGCCGGGAGCAACCGACCTGGTTACCGATGCCACCCTTAGCACCACCGCCGAGCCGGCGACCGCCAGTTTTACGGAGGTCCGCGGAGGCTCGTGGTCCCGCTGGCAGCTTTTCGATCGCACCAATCATCTGACCCACGGGGACAAACCAGCCGGTGCTAACATCCTGTTCGTCGATGGGCATAACGATTGGCGGCGATTTACCGAGATGGATATGCGTATGTCGCCGCCCTACCATTGGTGGTAGTAAGCGACGGCATCCCGGCGTCTGGCAAACCGGAAACAAATCCGCCCGCACGATGTCTACGGTGGATTTTGCCCTTGCAAAATTGCCCTGTCGGCCTTAGAATCTTTGCTTCGTTGAGAATTTTTTCAATTGCACGAAATTCCGGGCGACGCTGTGTTTGAATCACTAACGGGAAAATTAAACTCGGTTTTCAGGTCTTTGGCCGGACGGGGCAGAATCACCGAAGCAAATATCTCGGACGCCATGCACGACGTCCGCAAGGCCCTTTTGGAGGCGGACGTCAACTACGAGGTGGTAAAAAAGTTCTGCAAGGATGTCAAAGATGCCGCCATCGGCGCCGAGGTTATAAAGAGCCTTCATCCCAGCCAGGTTCTGATAAAGATTGTCAACGATGAGCTGACCAAGCTGATGGGGCCGGTTGATACCCGCATTTATTTTGTTTCGCCTGGCCCAACCGTAATTATGTTGGCAGGTCTGCAGGGCGGCGGCAAAACCACCACCGCCGCCAAGCTCGGCAAATACCTGGTCTCAAAGGGCAAAAGGCCGCTCCTGGTCGCGGATGACCTGCAAAGGCCCGCCGCTATCGAGCAGTTGATTGTTCTCGGCGGGCAGATAAATATAGACGTTTACAGCGAAGACAGCAAAGACTCGGTCAAGGTCGCCCAGAACGCAGTAAAACACGCCAAAGGAAACGGCTATGAGGTGGTCGTGCTCGATACAGCGGGGCGTTTGCACGTCGACGAAGATATGATGGCCGAGATTGAGCGACGTCGCCAAAGCGGTCAATCCGCATCAGATTTATCTGGTTTGCGATGCGATGACCGGGCAGGACGCCGTCAATTCCGCCAAAGAATTCAACGAAAGGCTGGAGCTCGACGGCGTCATCCTCACCAAGCTCGACGGCGATGCCCGCGGCGGTGCGGCGCTTAGCGTCAAAGCCGTAACCGGTAAGCCCATCAAGTTCATCGGCGTCGGCGAAAAGCTCGACAAGCTCGAAGAATTTCATCCCGAGCGGATGGCTGGCAGAATCCTCGGTATGGGCGACGTCGTCACGCTGGTGGAAAAGGCCCAGGAGCACTTCCAGGCCGAAGAGGCGGCGAAAATGCAGCAGAAAATGGCCAAGGGCACGTTCGGCTTCGACGACTTCCTCAAGCAGATGCAGGCCGTCAAAAAAATGGGCGGCATCAAGGACCTGCTGAAAATGATGCCCGGACATGGGCAGGCCAGCTTGATGGATCTGGACATTGACGAGCGCGAGATGTCACAGATGGAGGCGATCGTTTATTCGATGACGGCCGCAGGAAAGACGCCAGCCCGATATTATCGACTCATCCAGACGCCGGCGAATTGCCGCAGGCGCAGGCGTGCAGCCGCAGCGATGTGTCCGGCCTGGTAAAGACCTTCATGCGCAGCCGGGATATGCTCAAGGCGCTTAGCGGCGGAACATTCGGCGGCCTTAGAGGCCCTGTTCTCAGGCGGATTCAATATCGGTGCGATGAGTGCAGATGATGTCGGGCGGCAGAAAAATAAAGCAGCGCTCAAGGCGAAAAAGAATCATAAAGCGAAAAGGGAAAATCAAACGCCGATGAACCGTCGTGATTTTTTGAAAACTCTGGGTTTGGCAGCCACGTCACTGGCAATGCCGAGAGGGTTGGTATTCTCTCAGCGGGCATCTGCCGCAGCGCAGCCACCGAATTTCATCATCATCTTTTGTGACGATTTGGGATACGGTGACATCGGCTGCTTCGGCTCGACCAAGAATCGCACGCCGAACCTTGACCGCATGGCCGCCGAAGGGACGCGCTTTACCAGCTTCTACGTCACCAGCGGCGTCTGCACACCATCGCGGTCGAGTCTGATGACCGGCTGCTATCCTCGCCGCGTCAATATGCACCAGAACGACACCGGTTTGTGCGTGCTGTTTCCCGTAAATAAGAAAGGCCTGAACCCGCAGGAAGTCACCATCGCCGAAGTCCTGAAAACTCAGGGCTACGCCACCGCCTGCATAGGCAAATGGCATCTGGGCGATCAGCCGGTATTTCTTCCCACGCGGCAGGGATTCGATTATTACTACGGCATTCCTTACAGCAATGATATGGGCAGCCGAGAAGGCACCAATTATCCGCCGCTGCCGCTATTGCGGAATGAAAAAGTCATCGAGGCGCCGGCTGACCAGAATACATTGACCAAACGCTACACCGAAGAAGCCATCAAATTCATAAAGGAAAATAAGGATCGCCCGTTCTTTATTTATCTGCCCCATACGATGCCGCACGTGCCGCTTCATATTGGCGAGGCATCCCGAGGCCGCTCGGCAAACGGAGACTATGGGGACGTTATCGAGGAGCTCGACTGGTCTGTGGGTCAAATCCTGCAGAGCCTGGCAGAGCTCAATCTTGCCGGCAAAACGCTGGTCGTCTTTACTTCCGACAATGGTGCAACCGCCGGGCAAGGTCGAAGCAACAGTCCGCTTCGCGGCTACAAAGGGACGACCTGGGAAGGCGGCCAGCGCGAACCTTGTATAGTCTGCTGGCCGGATCACGTGCCGCCCGGCAAAACCTGCGATGAGCTAACTACGACTATGGACCTGTTGCCGACTTTCGCTCGACTGGCCGGGGCAGAAGCCCCAGGCGACCGCATTATCGACGGCAAAGATATTTGGCCGCTTATGTCCGGCAAAAAACAAGCCAAGTCACCGCACGAAGCGTTTTACTATTATCAGATGGACCAGTTACAGGCGATTCGCTGCGGCAAGTGGAAGTTGCACCTGCCGCTGGAGCAAAAAAAGAAAAACTGGGGTGAGCCTACGCCCGATGTTCCGATGCAGTTGTACGACCTCGAAGCCGACATCGGCGAGACGAAAAACGTGGCGGATAAGCATCCCGGCGTGGTCGAGCGGCTTCTTGCTCTGGCAGAAAAAGCCCGGCAAAACCTCGGTGACGTCAACCGCGAAGGCAAGGGGCAGCGGCCGGCCGGCTGGGTCGAAAATCCCAGACCGTTATTGTTAGAATCCAAATAAACGCTAGGGCAAGGTCGGAGAACCTAATGACTGAAGGTAGTGACATAACCGGCGCAGGCAAGATTACGATTGAGCAATACCTGGAAAAAGTCGCCCGCTTTTGCGACAGCGAATACGGGCAGCAGGTAAGAGGCCAATTCAAAGACATTGAGGGCAGCAGCGAACTGGCGATGCTGGCGGCTCCGACCGCCGAGGAGCTGGAGCAACTGAAAAAGGCGGTGGCGATAATGACGCCCAGCGAGAAGCAAGCCGCCGACCGCCTGACCGACGAGCAGATAGAAAGGATCGCAGCCGACGCGCGGATTGACCCGGCCAATTTAGCGATCTTTATAAACGGTTATACTTTATACTGCAAACATGTTTCGCTGTCCCAATAATGTGGGTGATGGCGGAAATTGATTATAGAGCATTAGAGAAAGGGAAACTATGGCAGTAAAGTTGCGACTAATGAGAATGGGCAGGCGGCATCGGCCGTTCTTCAGAATCAATGCGGTCGACGCCCGCACGCCGCGTGACGGCAGAATTCTGGAAAAGCTGGGCCATTACGACCCGATCGAAAAGGACCCCGCTAAGCAGGTCGTGCTCAAAGCGCAAGCGCGTAGAGTACTGGCTGAATAAAGGAGCCGTGCCGAGCGACACCGTCTCAGAAATCTTGCTTGGCGCTGGATTGAAGCACAAATACGCCGAGGAGAAAACTGCCCGCCGGGCAAAGGCCAGAGCTTTAGCGCGGGCTAAAGGCAAGCCCTTTAACAAGGCAGACAGAATCGCCGCGGAAAAAGCCGCCAAACAGGCAGAAGAAAAAGCCAAGGCGGAAGCTGAGGCCGCCAAAGCAGCCGAGCAAAAGTAACCACAGATTGCACAGATTTTCGCAGATTGCACAGATTAAAAGCGGAAAGGGAGAATTTGGCTGAAAGCGATTTTCTGTACCAGGACTTGACCGGCAAGATTATCGGCGCCGCAATGGAATTGCATAGTACGCTGGGCTGCGGTTTCTTAGAAAGCGTGTATGAGGAAGCTCTGGCTGTTGAATTTGGCCTACGCGATATTGCCTTTCAGAGGCAGAAGTCACTCGATGTCTTTTACAAGGGAAAGTTTATAAAACAGTTTGTGTGCGATTTCCTGGTGGAAAAGGCTATTTTAGTGGAGTTGAAAGCAATTAAGGAATTGACCCCAGTGGAGCTTTCTCAATTATTGAATTACTTAAAGGCTACGGGTTTGAAGATTGGGCTGCTGCTGAATTTTGGTGCGTCCTCGCTGCAATACAAAAGAGTGATTCACTAATTGGCGAAATCCTATTTCAATCTGTGGTTATCTGTGGTTGTAATCTGCGAAATCTGTGGTTATGAGAGTTGACATTCTCACACTCTTTCCGGAGATGTTCCAATCGCCGCTCGCCTGCTCGATAATAAAAAGGGCACAGGATGCGCAGATAGTCGAAATCGTCCTTACCAACATAAGGGATTTCGCCCGCGACAAATACAGAAAGGTTGACGACAAGCCTTATGGCGGCGGGCCGGGTATGGTAATGATGCCCGGCCCGGTTTTTGACTGTTTCGAGCACGTGCAGAGACTCTGGCCCGAAAAAGGCAGGGTCATCCTGCTCACGCCTCAGGGACAAAAGTTCGACCAGAAGAAAGCTGCCGAGCTAAGCAAAGAAAACAGGCTCATTCTGATTTCCGGCAAATACGAGGGCTTCGATGAGCGGATCCGCATCGGTCTGGAGGCTGAGCAGATTTCGATTGGCGATTACGTTTTGAGCGGGGGCGAATTGGCTGCTATGGTGATTATCGACGCGGTGATTAGATTATTGCCCGGCGTGCTGGGCGATGAGGATTCGGCAAAAGACGATTCGTTTAGCGAATCCGCCGGCGGCGGACTGGAATATCCGCAGTACACCAGGCCGGAGGTTTTTCGGGGCTTAAAAGTGCCGGAGGTTCTTTTAAGCGGCGACCACAAAAAAATCGCCGACTGGCGACGCCAACAGGCTCTGGAACGCACCCGACAGTGGCGTCCGGATTTGCTGAAAGAGGACAACAAGATGTAGGGTATGCTCTGCATACCGAAACGGCACCGGCGCAGTAGGTGTAGCATACCAAAACGGCCACAGATTACGTATGCAGCCAAAGAAGTAGTGTATGCTGTGCATACCAAAACGGCTGCATACCCTACTCTGTTGCCAACCAATTCTCTGCCAACACCGCAAGGTCGAGGAAATTGAGGCTGGCGTCCTGGTTGATATCCGCCGCTGAATACTTGCGTAGATACGGGTAAGTCTGATTCTCTCCGATCCCCCAGATATTAACAAAGTCCCAGCCGGCTTCCAGAAACGTTGCGGCCGCCTGCATCTCGACCGTGGTCTTGCCTGTGCCACCGGCACTTACGTCTTGGTCTGAGGTCTGGATGTCCCAGAAACTGGAATCGATGCTGCCGCCATACGGGTTGGCGCCACGAGGCCACCGGGAGATTTGCTGCCACTGACTCGACCTGTGCTGTAGCACTGCGCGATGCTCCCTCCAGATATCGTCGGTCCGCACGGAGGCAGGAAGTTCAACCCTACAAGGCCGCCCACACACGAACCGCCACCGGCGTGGCTCATGCTGAAGCACCGGGCCACGTTGCCGCCGTTGCCCCCCATCAGCCCGCCGACATACTCAGCGCCGCTGACCGTACCACTGGTCCAGCATTTCGAAATGGTGCCCCGGTTACCTCCCACTAAGCTGCCCACCCACGAGCCGCCGCTGACCGCACAAGTGCTGTGACAGACAGTCACACGGCCTTGGTAGTTATCGCCCACCAGCCCACCGATGGCGTCACCTCCCTTGACCGTACCGCTGCTGTAGCAGTAAGTCACAGTACCACCTTGGTAGGGACATTCGCCGTTCCCCCCCGCCATAGCCCCGATACACGCGACTGATCCTGTTATGTTGACGCCCACTAGCCCCAGGCCCTTGACCTCGGCCCCGTCTGCCAGTTGGCCGAAAAGTCCCAGATATCCCGCCCCTGAATCGTTAGATTGGAGATTATGTGACGGTTCCCGTCAAAAACGCCGGTGAAAGCAGTACCCTGAAACCACTCTTCTGTATCGCTAGTATCCGGGGCGATGACGGCCTCATCGAAGACCTTGCAGCCGGGCAGATTTGGGTCCAGGTCGATGTCGTCTGTCAGGATAAAGTGCTTGTCGTAATCTTCGGGAGTCTCGCCGAGGGAGACGAGATCCTCTGCGGTAGCGATCTGGTACGGGTCTTCCGGCGTTCCGCTGCCGCCGCCATATTTGCGGAGTTGAGCAACGGCATCCAGGCTGAAGATAAAGAAGTCGGCGCTATTGGGCGGCGGAGTCGTCTGGCCAATAAGATGGGCCAAATTGTCCTGCAAGGTCACCGTGATGAGAACATCGCTGCCGTCGGAGGCCTTGCCCGTGAACTTGATCGAGCCACTCGGCTCGACCGTGCCGACCAGCGAGGTCATATTGAAAACGTGGTTTAGGTCCAGGGTGCGCTTGAATGGGCTGTCATCAGTCGCATTGGCATCGACATTGGCAAATGACGCGCTGCCCGCATTCGGATCGACGGTAAGCTGGAACTCTCCTTTGATGGAATAGGGCCGGGGGACGCCGGCAATTCCGCCGGTCTGAACCACTTTACTTTGATCGGGCACAAATACGTATGTACTGGTCTGGCTGTCGGGATACTTTGCCTCGGCCGGTTGCCCGAATACATATACCAGAAGCAATGCGACACATAAAGGAAAAGCCTTGCTTGAGTCACACATCTTTGCCCACCTCAAAAATAAATTTGATTATCCCGCATTCAACCAATTGTATTATATCATCGGTCGCAATTTCGGCAAGGGCTTTTTGTGTGAATTTGGAATGAAACCCCCGGTAAAACTGGGGGCTAAATATTTTTGAGATTGCCACGTTGTCCCGACACATTGGGACTTCTCACAATGATGCGGTCGCTGATAAAATCGTTTGAAGATTTACCCATTTTCTGTAAACTATCCGATTGTATACATGGAACGCCGCAACCCCAGCGGCAACGAAGGCCTGGTGGGGATTAGCCGCAGAGTACGCCCGAACCGGGACGGGTCGGATTAGCCCTGCCACTTGTGGCAGGGGATCCCCCGGCACGAGTGCCGGGGCTAATCGGTAAGAGAGGATGAAACATGGCAGAATTTAAGATTGAGCCGGCACAAAGAATAAAGCGGTTGCCGCCATATCTATTCGGGCGGCTGAATGCACTGAAATTTGCTAAACGCCAGCAGGGCGCTGACATTATCGACCTGGGGATGGGCAATCCCTCCGATGGTGCGCCGCAAATTGTGGTTGATAAGCTCTGCGAGGCGGTCCGGGACAAGCGCAACCACCGATACAGCGCATCGCAGAGGCATCAAGGGCCTGCTAAAAGAAGTGGCGAAAAAATACGAGAAAAAATGGAACGTGCAGCTCGATCCGGGAGACCGAGGTGCTGGCCTGCATCGGCTCGAAGGAAGGCTTCAGCCATCTGTGTCTGGCGATGCTCCAGACGGGCGATACGGCGATTGTGCCGGACCCGGCCTTTCCCATTCATAACTACGCCGTGGCTTTGGCGGGGGCAAACGTAATAACCGTGCCTTTGGGCAACGACCAGAAATTCCTCGATACGATAGCGATGGTCTGTGAGCGTATGTATCCCAAGCCGAAGCTGCTGATCCTCAACTATCCGAACAATCCGACCACAATGACGGTCGAGCAGGGATTCTTCGAGACGGTGGTGGATGTGGCAAAGCGATTCGGGATAGCGGTGATCCACGATTTTGCTTACGGCGAGACCTGCTTTGACGGCTATAAGGCCCCCAGTTTTCTTTCGGTAAAAGGGGCAAAGGATATCGGCGTCGAATTTACCACGATGAGCAAGCCCTACAATATGGCGGGTTTTCGCATCGGCTTCGTGGCAGGCAACAAGGATATGATAGATTACCTGGCGACGATCAAGGGCTATTATGACTACGGCATCTTTCAGGCGATACAGATAGCCGGCATTATCGCGATGCGGCACTGCGACGCAGGATATTATCGTTCAAAATGAGAAGTACCAGTCGCGGCGGGATGTGCTCTGCGATGGTCTTGCCAGGATCGGCTGGGAGGTTCAAAAGCCTCGTGCAACGATGTTTGTATGGGCCAAAGTGCCCGGAGCACCTAAAGGGCAAAAGCACCATCGACTACGCGATGGACTTGATGGAGCACGCGGAGGTTGTCAATCGCGCCGGGCAGGGCTTTCGGCGAAAACGGCGAAGGTTATATGCGGATTGCCCTGGTGGAAAACGAGCAGCGCCTGCGCCAGGCAATTCGCAATATAAGCCGATTTGCCCAGCAAAAACCGATAAGAAAGGCAAAACCCGGCCCGCCGGGCGCTCGGCGGACAAGCACAGAACCATGATTGGTCAGCGATCACGCAAATTGTCAATTTCAATTTTGAGTTGTTAATTTTGCTTGACTTTATCGGACGACCTTGCTCTAATTAAGGCACAGGCTTGTTCTGCGCGGTATTTATGGAGACTGACGCGCAGTTCGGCCCGGGACACGGAGAATAGGGTGGGATGCAAGGCCCTGCCAGGGTATTAAGAGGATGGGAGGCCACCAGAGTAGCTTTCGCGGTTATCGCGGCTGGTTTCTTTGCGCCGACACAGAGCCAGGGTGCGGATGCGGCACTACTTGTTCAGCAAACGCCGCTCGATGGCGGGATAATAACTCCCAGCCGAGGCGTTCATTTCTTTGCATTGAATTCCGAGATTGTTTTGACGGCGATCCCGAACCCCGGCTATAAATTTATCTACTGGTTGGGCGACGTTGGTGACCCCACGGCAAATCGCACAATAACCTATCTTAATAAGCCGAAAATAATAATTGCGATATTTGATCCAATCGAAGACGGCAGTTCATTCATAGGCCGGGGTTCTGTCGGCGGCGGTCGAGTGAAGCGCGGGTAGTTTGGTTGCCGCCGCAGACTAAGTCGGCTGGGGACAAACAAGTGTGGCGAGTTCTGGGTCCACGCCGTCAGGCAGTGGCGCCTTCTTTATCCTTATCGAGAAAGTCTGGCGAAACGCTGCCGTGGACGCCATCGGAGTCACAGAATCTCGCCCGACTCTGCAACACCGTCTGAGCCGCCAATTCCTGAGCCGGCGACGGGCATTTTGCTGCTTCTGGGTAGCTTATTCGTTATGGCCAGAAAAAGACCGGGCACTTATACTACTGCCACCATCTTCCTGGCGCTTCAGCCAATGCCGGGCTTTTTATTTCAGTTAATGGCGTTATTGAGCCGCCTTTCGCCCGAGATTACACTGGAAACAAGCAACACTGCAATCATAGGCGATACATGGTGACGGTTTGACAACGGCTCCGATATAGCCCTGTATCTGCTAATTGAAGGCCCTGGCTCGATCAACGGCCATACCATGGTCTATCGAGGCTCGCTGGCCGCCTATAAGTGGCCTTCCCCGGGCCTGCGTGGATCCTTGCGCCTGCCCCCAGAGGAGCAACTAAAGTGGCTCAGAGAGATCTCCAGGCACCCGAGCTTATGGATTTGTCCTTCATTACCTTAGCTGACGGTGCCGTCCCCGCAGCGGCTACCCTTGAAGGTTTGCTAATTGGCAACATCATTCTGCATTGCGACGCCATTGGTGATGTCAGGCTGACCCTGGTCAGCGATGATTTTACAATCGTCTACGACACGCAGGATATCCAGCAAGTTCCTGAGCCGGGGACAATTCTACTTCTCGGCCGGGCAGCCTCTGCGCCGTCACCAGACGTGGCAGAAAAACTTGAGTCTGACGAGAGCAACGGACAGAAAATCCTGGGAAATCGATTTCCTAAAGTCGCCGGGCAGCTCTATAATAAAGTGTAAGACATACCTCTCAAGAGGCAGAAAAAAATGAGAGGGCTATCATTACTATTTGTTCTTTGCCTGGCGCCGTCAGTCCATGTGCCACTTTCTATCTCAGTCAACAGCGTGATCCATCCACCGTTGGACGAAGTTTTGCTGCAGCCGGGCGATACAGCAGTTATTGGAATCCATGGTGAAGGTACATGGTTAATATGGATGCTTGGCTGCTGGTAGAAGGCCCCGGCTCGATTTTTGGACATACCATGGTTTTATCCAGGCTCTCTGGCCGACTATCAAGACCTGGAGGCCATCGCTGATAGTAGCGGGTTGTCCCCCGAGGATACGTTGGTTCTTGTCCGAGAGGAGGTAGGTAAGGCCAACATTCGGGACGTCAGCTACATGGTCTTTGCAGACTTGGCTATTCCGCCTGCGCAACTAAGGGCTTGCTCGTGGATGACATCATTTTTCAATGCGGCGGTTTTGGCGACGTCACGCTTGCTTTAGTCTACGAAGATCCCCGGACAGGCTATCCCACTCAGATCATTCATCAAATTCCTGAGCCGGCGACATTTTTTCTGCTTGGCGTGGGCGGTTTGATATTGGCCAAAAAGGCCGGGCGGCGTGCATAGTTTTTACCGCGGAGTGCGCAGAGAACGCTGAGACCTGCCCCGAGTCCGGTCGAGGGGTCTGGCTCCGCGAGAGGCCCGCCAATAATTCGCCGCCAGATTCCTCGACTTCGCTCGGAACAAGTTTTTCCTCTGCGGCCTTGGCGCTCCCTGCTGTTAAAGTCCACGCACAACCTACCTGAATCTATAGCCGCACGTATCAGCGGTAATAAACTCAGATTCGGTTCGCGGATATTTTCTGCAATTGAGCGGGCGAATCAGATAAATGGCGCAACGTGATTTCCCATCCGCCCCATACTTCAGGAAGGGACACACGTTCGGCAGCTTACAGCAGGCACCGCAACGAATACACAAGCCTGTGCGCGTCGTAGAAACGGGCAGGATTGAAGTAAAAGTCCGCCTTATTCTTGCCAGCCAGGTATTCCGTGCCGCATCAGCCATAAGTAAATATCAGCCAACACGCAATATAATGTACGCCCAGTTGATACAAAATAGTGCAACGGCCAGAACCCAGGCGATTGCGCGTTCGGTATGCGTCAGATAGACTCGTACAGTCCGGGCAAAAATAGAGCCCCCACGATAGCGATGAACAATACAGCCAATACCGAAAACAGCAAAGGATTATAAAGCCAGGCATGAATAACTTGGCCATGCAGCAGGCATAGTGCGCCGCGAGTGAATCCACAGGTCGGACACGCAATGCCAGTTCCCAGCTTGAACGGACAGGTGTGGATCGACGACCCACTGCGGCCCGTCAGCCAAATGATCGTCGCTCCCATCCCCATCCACAGCGACACCAGAAATAGTGCCCACAGCGGCCAGCCAGGACGCCGAGAACTACGCACAAGCTCAATTTTCATCACAGCGTCTCAGCTTCATCGGTGCATAGTGGCGATACTGCCGCCTAATATGAGAAGCGAGATAAATAGCCCCACTATGGCCAGTATGACACTGATCATGCCGCAGATCTTGCCGGCCTGAGTCAATCCCCTACCGTCTGGGTCCATCGTTCCGGCAGCCATCTCTCTCAGATCGCTGTTTCCCATCACCCACGCAATGATGCCGCAGATGAAGCACACGACGATGCCCAGGATGCCCAGAGCCAGGACGACTCCGCCGCGATGAGGTTTAAGCGGTAGTTGTGTCGAAGGTTGGGGTCCTACCGAGGCAGTTGGAACCCGCCAGTCCGCTGATGGTGCGCGGGGTTGAGAATTTTCTGTCATGGTCGTCTCCTAAGAATCTACGCTGTCGAATTTGGTCGCCGACGACATAAGGTTCTACAATCGGCAACGCAGAACTGAGCGCCAGTATATCGGCGTCTGGCAAGAAACCAACCAGAATTTGGGGATTATTTATTGCGGGATTCATCCGCCAGACGTTAGGCGGGTTTAGCTCTGCGTTGCACCGGCGGTCTTGGCGGTCTTTCTGCCCAGGATTTCGTCGGCTTGCTCCGGAGTCTCCGGCGGCCACCGCCCGGCGGCCTGCAATTCTTTCAGGCGGTCAAGTTGCTTGATGCCGACGATGGTTCTGCACTTTGGAAATCTGCTGCAGCCTAAGAACGGCCCCCTTTTGCTTTGTCTTACCACCAGCTTTCCTTGCTTGCATTTATAGCAGGTAATCTCGGTTGGCTCAGGTTTTGCTTTTGCCGGCTGAACATTACCCTCTTTGTCGAAGTTTAGAGTGGTTTTGCAGTTCGGGTAGTCGGCACATCCCAGAAATGGGCCGAATCGCCCATTTTTATATAACATCGGCTTGCCGCAGACCGGACATTTATGCTCGCTCTGGCGGTCGGCCGGATGGTTTGGACCATCTTGCCGTCCCTATCGCAGGGAGAGGCGAATTTGCAGGAGGGATACGCCGAGCAGCTCAGGAACCTTCCCTTTTTGCCGAATTTGTACACAAGTTTCTGACCACACTGCGGGCAGTCATACTCACTGGGCTGATTTCAGCTTTGGCGTGCTTCATCTGTGTAAGGGCGGTTTGGAGGTTTTGGCTGAATGGGCCATAAAAGCTCCTCAATACTTCCAGCCAGTCAAGGTGCTGCTCTTCGATTTTGTCGAGCTGCTCTTCCATATATCGGGTGAAGCTGATGTCCATTATCTTGGGGAAGTACTGGTTGAGTTTGTCGGTGACTATCTCGGCAAGGTCTGTGGCGAAGAACTTTTTGTCCGTCTGCTGGACATAGCCCCGTTCCTGAATAGTGCTTATGATGGGGGCATACGTGCTTGGTCTGCCGATGCCTTCGTTTTCGAGCGCCTTGACTAAAGACGCCTCGGTATATCGGGCGGGCGGCTTGGTGAAATGCTGCTCGGGCCGGATGTCGACAGCCGCCAGTTTCTGGCCCACTCGCATTTGGGGCAGCAGTTGTTCGCTCGAGGCGGTCGGCCAGACTTTTGTAAAGCCGTCAAATACCAACACTCGCCCACTGGCTCGATACCAACACGGTCCGATTGATGTGTCGGCCACGATACTCAGATTCGTAACGTCCCATCTGGCCGGCGTCATCTGACAGGCCATAAAGCGCCGCCAGATAAGGTCATACAGTCTGAATTGGTCGTTGGTAAGGAACTGCTTTATCTCGTCGGGCGTAAGGTCAACATCGGTTGGGTGGATAGCTTCGTGTGCTGCTTGGGCGTTTTCCTTTGAGGCGTAGACCGCAGCTTTTCCGGCAGATAATCTGTGCCCAGATGTGCTGCTTATGTAGTTGCGGGCGTCTTCGACAGCCTCGCCCGACAGATGTGTGCTGTCTGTTCGCATATAGGTAATAAGCCCAAGCGAACCCATCGAGCCCAGGTCAATGCCCTCGTACAACTGCTGAGCGATGGCCATAGTTCGTTTGGCGGCAAAGCCCAGCCGATTGGCTGCTGCCTGCTGCAGGGTGGAGGTTATGAAGGGCGTGCGGGCTGAGAAACGGACTGTTTAGTCTGCACGTCGGCCAGCTTAAACTCCGCTTCTTTTAGTGCTCCAAAGACATGCTCGGCCTGTTCTCTATCAGAGGCCCGGAATTTCTCATCGCCAATTTTGTACAGTTCGGCCTTGAAGGCGTTATGTTCCTGCAACCATCTTTCCTGTTCTGCAACAGTTGGACCTTTATCGTCTGGAGTTTTTGCCGCTGTAAAATCCAGCCATTTTCGATGGTAGTCACTCTGCAAGTCGGCGGTGAAGACCGCTGGGATAAGCCAGTACTCCTGGGTCTTGAAGTTGCGGATTTCCCGCTCTCTTTCGACTATGATTTTGACCGCGACGGACTGGACCCGCCCGGCTGACAGCCCCCGCGCCACCTTCTTCCACAGTAGTGGGCTTATCTGATAGCCGACTATCCGGTCCAGGATTCGCCGGGCTTGCTGAGCCATAACCTTGTCCATATCGATCTTGCCCGGCTCAGCAAATGCACGCTGGATAGCAGATCGGGTAATAGCATTGAAAACTACGCGGTATGTTTTCTCCTGCGGCACATCAAGGATCTGTGCCAGGTGCCAGGCGATGGCCTCGCCTTCGCGGTCCAGGTCGGTAGCCAGAAACAGGCGGTCGATTTTTTTTGCCGCTGCTTTTAGGGACGTTGCGATGCGTTTTTTGCCCGGCATTATCTCGTAGGTCGGCTCAAAATCGTTTTCTATGTCAACGCTAAGGCCGTTTGAAGGCAGGTCGCGGACATGGCCCATCGAGGCCTTTACTTCGTAGTCCGGCCCGAGATATTTGTTTATGGTCTTCGCCTTAGCCGGCGATTCGACGATCACCAGTGATTTACACAAATTCGATTTCGGCATAAATAAAACTCGTGATTCGTGGTTCGTGATTCGTGATTAGCGTCTTTTATTACCTTTTAGACTTTTTATGAGATTCATTATCATTCGGCTTTCATGGTCTAAAGCTCCTTGAAGACTAAGAACGTCTGGTTTCGCAACATAATTCCTTCTATCGGCAATTATTAGTTGCGTCTCCAGTTCTGCACACGAGCCAAGAGCTATGCGCAAGAATTGAACGTATTCAGCAGTATGACCTCTGGCAAAACCCTCAGCAATATTGGACGGTATACTAACAGCAGACCTCTGCATCTGAGCAGCAAGTCCGTATAGTTCTTTGGAGGGAAACTTCTCTGTAATTTCGTATATGTGGTTAACGATCTCCATCCCTTTGGTCCAGACGTCTAACTCTTTGTAGCTTCTGAGCATCGTTGGGTTTGTTCTATCCACGAATCACGATACACAAATCACTATCGGAGATTTAGAATTGGACAAATAAATGTGGCCGGCAGAAATGTCAAGAGAAAACGGCACGCAAAGTTTAGCCGTCGCCGGTACGGCGACGCCATAAGCTAATCTTTATTGCGGAGAAATTGCGATGCTCCAGGGCTGCGTATAAACGGTGCCATAGTCATTACTGACTTGGGCCCTCACGTATTTATAGCCCTTTTCAGGCGGCAAACCTGTCAGGTTGATGGCATTGCCTTGTGCAACCTTCTCGGCATTAGCTATCCAGGTAACGTCGCCGTCGGTATCGATGGTGATTGAACTGCCCGTGACTTTTATGCCGGCGACAGCGGGATATTTGTTCTTGTTTGGCTTTCCTTGGCCATGGTCCTCGACCGCAAAGAAAGAGCCTTTCTCTATGGAGTTCCTGTAGTCAGCCAGCGTATAGGCGGGAATCATCACCAGAATTTTGCCCGAATCTGAATAGGATTCGCCGGGGTCTTTCCAGGGCCCGCACCAGTCGTTGACGGCAAAGCCCCAAATCTTGGTGTCTTTGTACATAAGCAGAAAGTCCCACACAGCCTGGAAATGCCCGATGTTGTCCGGCTCGTTAGGGTATTCCTGCGTCAGAAGCGATCTCTGGTAGTAGTAGGCACTGAAGATTTCAATGCCTTTGTAGTTGTTGAGCTCCTTATACAGACCTGCCCTGGCTGTCGGATGAGCAATAATCGCAAGGCCTCCAAACTGGTTTATCAGGTCGATGCACTCCTGGGTAGTCTCATATTGCCACGGCAATTTCGTTGGACAACGCTCCGGTTCCCACAGCTCGATGTACATAGTCATAAATGGCGAAGTGACGTGATGACAGCCTATCTCCTCCATGCCCGGAACAAAGAGCTTTATGTTATCGAAGGTAGCAAGCACCTGCTCATCGCTATCAAAGCCCCAGAGGAACTTGTAAACGGGCCATAATCTATGAGTGCAGTAAGTAGGCCAGCCGGAACTTTTGCCCGCGTAGTCCAGAGGAACAATCACATTGTAGCCTGCTTCATCGTAGGCTCTTATCCTGTCCAATAACAATCGCCCCATGTGGTCGTGGTGCTGGGCAAGGGCGCCGTGCCAGAGGTTCCAATCCACACCTGCGTAGGGGTCATAGTCGACGACGTAGGCTCTCTCGATGGGCGGCATTGGCACCGACAAAGGCAGGTCAGGAATGTCGACATGGTGGGACTTGGCGGACCAAAATTGTGCCCACAGAGCGAAGTCAAGGAAATCCACCGTCCGGCTGCCATCGAAGTCAGCATCGCCATCCCAGCTATCCGCTCCCCGGCCGTCGCTGAGCCATCTATTCGAGAGGCTGTACAGTTCGGGCCAGCCAAGGAATGTCCCTGGAGCGAAATTAGCTCTGAGCGCATCCGGTGCGCCAATCGTTGCAATCAGTGCATACAGTAGCAGCACTGAGACGACAAAAGCATGTTTTTTCATCGCCCATCCCCCCGAAAAAATATATCCGGGTAGCCCTCCTGCCTCTGGCTTAGACAAGATAGAATGAAATCGCTATTAAAAAGTATACCAGAAACCGCCCCACCTGTCAAGTGGTGTCGTGGCGAAATTCTTGCGATGGCGGACTTTTTCGCTGCTCCCATAGATGCATCTTCTCGAGCAAGGGCTTCAGTTTCCCAATAGCTTGGCTGCGGTGCGAAATGGCGTTCTTTTCTTCAGGACCCATCTGGCCAACCGTTTTATTCAGGCTGGGCACGAAAAAGATGGGATCGTACCCGAACCCGTTTTGGCCAATTTCCTTATCCGCTATGAGACCTTCCAGTATTCCCTGGGTTTCAATTAAGACTTTTTTGGGACTTGCCAGGCACAGGCAGCAGACGAATCTTGCTTTTCTTGCTGATTTTGGCACTGCTTTAAGAAGTTTCAGCACCTTTTGGATGTTTCGATGGTCGATTAGGCTTTGGTCTTGGCCTTTTAACTTATCGCCCGAGAATCTTGAGGATTTTACGCCGGGGTTACCGTCCAGTGCGTCAACTACCAGCCCCGAGTCGTCGGCTATTGTCCACAAACCGGTCGCTTTGGCATAGCATAGGGCCTTTTTTCGGGCATTTTCAGCGAAGGTCGAGCCGTCTTCTTTGACTTCGGCGATGTCTGGGAAGTCTGCCAGGCCAACCCACTCAATATCTAAATGGAGCATTGCCCTTATCTCAGTGATTTTGCCGGGATTGGTCGTTGCAATGAGAATCCTACGTTTCATGCCTAACTTATAAGTCTTCCCGGCAGAAGCCGTCAAGGCAAGATTTCATGGCTGGAGACACAAAAGAGGCCGGGCAAAAACACCCGGCCTTGTTCACAGATTCACAAGATATTCAACCTACTTAGTCAACGCCGCTTCAAGTTCCGCCAGTTTCTTCGGGGTAACGGTTTCTGCGTGCAAATCGCCATAGATGACTCGGTATTCGTTATCTGAGACCTTCCACCGCATCAGGACCTTATCTTTGTCTTTGGGGGTAACGGTCTCTCCATAGTATGCGCGGTCCTTATTCTGCTGCTTGAGCCAATAGTAGAAGCCATTGATGCAGTGCATGGGCATCAAGGCATTCCTGAGTCTTTTGGCTTTGTCGTCTTCCGTAAGCCCTTTTAGCTCTTCCTTTAATCGCAGGGCTGCGGGGGTTTCACTCTTTTCGAATACTGACCATTGATATTGCACCTCAGGTATCCAAGTGGCGTTCTTAGGATAATGGCCGCTCAAATCGGCATGTAGTTTTAGACCCTGAATGACGTTCTCCTCCGTGATGTCCTTCAATTTGGCATATTCATAGAAAAAATCCTTCTCAGTTCGTGTGTAGTTATCTGGTATGACCGGCTTAAAATCGGCCGCATCAACTGGGATATCCCACTGATAATCGTGCGTTATAAGGTCCCAGATTGTCTTGTCCTTATACGTTATGTGTTCTTCTGACCGCACAAGCAACCGTGTCTTCACATCCACCCATATCCTGACATCGACCTGACTCGGTTTTTTCTGGCTTGCGTAGTTGGGGTCGGTGGTTCGAAACCCTTCGACTTCAACTCCGTCAACAATTGACCTGCCCATGCTCTCGTATTTGCATCCCAGGATTTTTTTGACAATCCTGTCTGCGTAATAGCTATATTGATTCTGAGCCAATGAGGTCATCTTTTCACCGGGGAAATATATGCGCACGTACTCCTTCTGCTTGGGCCTGATGGTAAAGCCGACATTCTCCTGTATTGAATAATAATTTACTTCGTCACTGGGGTCGTCTGGCACAGTTTTATAGCCATATTTTTGTGATCTCAACATAGTGTAGTGCGATTTCGCAGGAACGTTAGGCTCCATTAGGTTGGTTAGCGTCGAATCACATGTATGCCTGTAGGCACTGGCCTTTTCAATTTGGGCCAGCACATCCGCCAGGGCAATACCTGATTCCGTGCCTTTCCACAGCGACAAGCCTATCAAACACGCGATGGCGACAATCGCGGCGGTAGCAAGTTTTGTAATTGGGCTTTTCATGATTATGCTCCTTAATGCTGCGATGTGAATAGACTTCGGTATGTTTGTAGACACATCTGGCGCACCGGCTGCGAACTCTCTTGCGGAGCGTTCTCGAAGCTGTTTCAAAAACTCCTGGTCAGGTGCAACTGCTTGTCTATCTATCGCAGACAGCAACGAAGTGAAGTTATCATCTGAGTTTTTGTTTTTACGCATTCTCATAATGCCACCTCTTCCATACCGGACGCACGATGAGTCAACCGCTTAAAAACTCGACGAAAGGCCTTTCTTGCTCGAGCTAATTTCGATCGTACAGCTACGGGTGAGCCATTCACCTGGTCTGCAATCTCTCTACCGCGGCGCCATCCACATACTTTGCCATCAACAGTACCTGATATTCTGCCGGCAGCTCTTCAAGAGTGTATCTGACCAGCTCTGCCAATTCACGGGATTCGAGCACCTCAGCAGGCGGTTTTTCTATGCCCTGGAGCCAATCATCCTTCTGGCCATTCAGAGACGTCCACCACTTTTGGGCCTGGGCAAGTGCCGATCTTTGCTGACATTTTCGGTAGTGTAGAGCCACCTGGCGTTTTGCTATAGTCCAGAGCCAGACCCACAGGCAGCCGCGCCGAGGATTGAAATTCCCCGCTGAACGTGCCGCAGCCAGGAATGTCTCCTGCACGATGTCGGCGACAGACGCTGGGTCACCGCCCATCAGCCTGGCGACATTGCGCCAGAGCTTTTCAGCGTAGAGGTCGTACAGCTTCAGCCAGGCATCGCGACTGCCTTGCTGCAAACCTTGGCCTATTTCCGTGTCTGTTTGCTCGTTCATATTTGCCGGCTCAAAGAGCAACTGGGAACCATCGATGGCTCAGTCTTCATCATATAGTTTGCGCACCGGCTGAAAAATGTGTCGAGAAAAATCCCCACTTTAGACAGCAGCGCATAAACAAGGCCGGGCAAAAATCCCGGCCTTGTTCACAGATTCATAAGATAGTCAACCTACTTAGGCAGCGCCGCTTCAAGTTCCGCCAGTTTCTCAGGGGAGACCGTCTCTGCGTGCAGGTCGCCGAAGATGACTCGGTATTCATTGTCTGAAACCTTCCATCGCATCAGGACCTTATCTGTGTCTTTGGGGGTAACGATTTTCCAATAGTATGCGGGATCCTTCTTGTCGTACTGGAGCAGACGGTAGAACCTACCGATCCCCGCTATGGGCATCAGGAAATCCGCAAGTTTGTTGCGTATCTCGTCCTCCGTAAGCCCTTTTAATCGCATGGCTGCGGGGGTTTCACTCTTTTCCAATGCTGACCGTAGAACTGAGAAATTGAAACGCCTGATAATCTCTGGATACTTGCCAATCAGCTCGACCCATATCTTTAGACCCCGGATGGTGGTCTCCTCATTGGTTTGTTGGGCGGGATACTTGACCACTGTACCGGTATAGTCGTCCGGTATGACGGGCTTAAAGTCGGCTGCATCAACGGAGACATCCCACTGGAAATCGTACATCCCAAATTCTTCTACTTTCTGAGCTTCTGTGGAATCGCATCGCACAGGCAACCGTGTCTTCGTATCCACCCATACCTTCCTGACACTGATTTGATTGACATCTCCGATTAGACCGCCTCCTTGGTTTCCAATGCCACGATAGAAGTTGGGGTCGGTGGTTTGAAACCCTTCGACTTCAACGCCGTCAATAGTTGATCTGCCCATGCTCTCGTACTTGCATGCCAGGATTCGTTTAAGAAACGTGCGCGGATCGTTTACACTCATCATGTACATACGTTCAGCGGTAACATCGTCCCATTCTATGCGCGTGTATCTCTTCTGCTTGTGCAGGATTACAATCGCGGTCTTCCTATCTGGAGAAAGATAGTTTTCGCCGACCGTTCTCCATCCGCCATTGGGGTCGAGCTCTTCGTTGGTCGTTTTCGAGCCATATTCCTGCGAAATCAAACAGGTGCGGCGTTTTTCCTTGTTAGGATCCTCGGCGGTCACCATTCGGTACCTGAAGGCCTTAGCCTGTTCAACGCGGGCGAGCACGTCCGCCAGGGCAATACCTGATTCTGTGCCTTTCCACAGTGACAAGCCTATCAAACACGCGATGGCGACAATCGCGGCGGTAGCAAGTTTTGTAATTGGGGTTTTCATGATTAGTCTCCAAACATTTGGCCGAGCTCCGGCCAATCTATCCTGTCTTACTTTCTCCAGCCGTTCCAAAGCATCTTCGAGAATTCTCTGGTCGGTCTGCACACTGGTTTCGACAATCGAATTGTGAATCAACTTTCTCAATGAATCCGCGGTTTTCATTTTTCGGCCTCGTGATTCAAAATCAGCCTTAGTTTATCGAGACCATACCGGTACCGGCTTTTGGCTGTGTTGACAGAGATTTCCTGCGACTTGGCAATCGTATCGAACGTCACCGCAGCGTGCAGGCGAAGCATTATTACCTCTCGCTGCTCGTATGGCAACTGAGTCATTGCTTCGCTGAGTCGCTGCAACTGCTCGTTGCATATAATCGATTCAGCCACCTCGTCCGCATCTGAGGCCACAGGCTCTTGCTGGAGGTTTTGTTCCAGGCTCGTTTGGCTTCGTCCGGCCTTATTTTTATTCCGGGCACCGTTAGCAACGCAAGTCAGCAAATATCCCTTTAGGCTGCCGGTCAGCCGGAAGGTGTTAACAGCCTCAACGAACGAAACAAAAACATCGTGCACGACATCTTCCGCTGCGCTCGCGTCATTTAGCAAAGTCATTGCCAGAAGCAGCAAATCGCGTTTATACTTTTCATATATCCGCGAAAGAGCCTGTTTGCTCCCACGTTTACATCGAAGAACAAGCAGTTTGTCTTCCATAAAGCCGGCCAAAACCTCCACAGCAAACCTCTGTTGCCAATATAACAATTACCGGCCTCATTTGGGTCTAACGAAAATGGCTTTTTTCGAGAGTTTTTTGCCACCCAAAAAGCTCGTTTCTGCTGTCGGCGCATAAAAAAGGCCGACCCCGATAGCCTATTTCGGGGTCTGGCCTTTTTGTTCGTCTCTATACGGTGCCTATTCTAATAGGGGCTTTTTAAGTTCAGCCAATTCTTCAGCAGTTACATCTACGGTGGTTAAGTCGCCGAAGATCACTCGGTACTGGTTGTCCGAAATCTTCCACCTCAGTAATACCAACCCAACCTCACCAGGGCTAACCGACTCGCCATAGTAAACCGGTTCTTTCTTGTCCTGCACAAGCGTCATATAAAACATGCCAATCGACTGAACCGGCTTCATCATATCCACTAGTTTCTTTGCTTTCTCATCTTCCGACTGGGCTTGTTTGAACGCTTGCCTTAACTGCTCAGAAGCCGGGCTTTGACTGTCCTTGAGTTTGCCCACCAACTCCTGGCTCAACTCCTGCATAAGAGTCAGAAGACTAAGGTTTTTCGGATATTTGCCTGTAAGTTCGGCAAACATTCTCAAGCCTTCGATAGCAGCTTCTTCGTTCATTTCGGGCATTTTCATGCCGCCGGCTGGAAAGGCCGTGAAATCTTCAGGTATTACAGGCTTAAATGCATCCGGACTTGCCTGAATATTCCACTGGTAATCATAAACAACGCCGTGCATCTGCATCTGTTCGTTTACCTGAATATCCATCTCCTGGCGCACGGGCAGCCACGTTGCAGCACCCACCCACAGTGTCAGTTTAACATGCTGTGCCATACCTGCCATAACTCTGGGATCGGTCGTCTCAAAACCCTGAACTTCAATACCATCAATCTTTGACCGGCCAAGCTCGGTGTAATTACAGCTCATAATCTGTTTGACCATTTCTCTGGGGTCATTGTTCTGCTTTTTCATCCTGGCAAGAAGGTCCTCAGTGAATTCCATACGGATGTACTTTTTCTGCTCAGGCATGACCATAACCATGACCTTGTCATTGGGAATCATGTACATTTGTTGAACCGTTTTTTCGCCGCTGTTGGCGTCCACCGTAGTCATTTCCATTTTCGTGCCATACTCATTTGAAATGGTTGCGGTAGCTTCCATTTCCTTCTCTCCGGCCGGCATACCCGGCATCGTAGTCCCCGTCACGGTCATTTTCATCCTGTACATATATGCCTGGACCTGTTCAATTTTGTCGAGAACATCTGCCAGGGCAACACCTGTCACGTTAACTGGACCGATGAAATGATTGATGCCAAGAATCACTGCAATAATTATTACCGCCGCCGCCGCCAATTTTGTAATTGGGCTTTTCATGATTATACTCCTTATATTAGGCGCAACCACGCCTGGTTTCTCTTTTTCAGATTCATCCAGCATCTGCAAGACATTGCCGAGAATCCTCTGGTGCGTTTCGGTATTTGCCTGATAACACAGTTTCTTAATCAGCTTCTCTATGCTTTCTGACGGGCTCATTTTTCTACCTCGCCATTCAGGATCGACCGCAGTCTATCCAATCCATATCGGTACCGAGTTAGGGCGGTTTTAACAGAAACGTCCTGCAATTGGGCTATTTGCCTGAATCTCAAATCACCGTGCAAACGAAGTACGACAGCTTCTCGCTGCTCGTATGGAAGCTGAGTCATCGCCTGGCTCAGCCTCTGCAACTGCTCGTTGTGCATCACTAATTGGACCGGGCTGA
This sequence comes from Sedimentisphaerales bacterium, assembly GCA_963814265.1. Classification (GTDB taxonomy): domain Bacteria; phylum Planctomycetota; class Phycisphaerae; order Sedimentisphaerales; family Anaerobacaceae; genus JAFNGF01. Next base: position 50,849 of record CAWFCJ010000008.1, read on the forward strand.
TTGCCTCTGGGATCGTTCGACCCGCTACATTCGCTACGACTTTCTGACCCCGTCTGTTTCTACGAATGTAGTCACGTGACCGATTGGCCACACAGGTTGCCAGATAGGCTTTCAGACTCCCCGTCAGCCGAAACCTCTTTGCGGATTCCACAAACTTGACAAAAACGTCTTGCACAACATCTTCGGCGCTGTTGGCATCTGCCAGCAGGTTTGCTGCTAACGTTAGCAGATCATTGACGTACTTCTCGTAGATACGGCAGAATGCCTCTCTGCTGCCGCCCTTGAATCTCCACAATAGCACTCTATCTTCAAGCATCTGAGCCTTGTTTGCCTAATACCCAAACAATCGATTGTCATTAATATAACGCTCGAGGTATACATTTTACTCTAACCAATATCGCCTTATGCAGCCGGATTTTTGGTTTGGCCTGCAAAAATGTCCGATCTTTGCCCAGACTCATGCAAAAAGAAAAGGCCGGGCAGAAGCACCCAGCCTTTGTAGTAGACGTTATTTTTGCTCAGCACATTTACTTGGGCAGGTTCTCCGGTGCGACATCCTTGACGCTCAAATCGCCGTAGATTACGCGGTAGGTCGCGAGTCTTTTGGCTGATACCAGAATATCGCCTTATCGGCTTCGCCGAGCTTGACGCCCTTGCCGGCATAGTGCCATTGGCCTTCGCCTTTGAAGAAGCGGATAAACAGCAGATGTCGGCCAAGTTTCATTCCCAGGGCTGCTTGTTCTTTTTCTGACAGCCCAAGTTCTCCCAGCTTCTTGCCGATAGTCGGAGCCTGCTTTGATGTAGTCTTCAACTGCGACACTATCAGGAAATTGGCCGTCTCCAAGCACCTCAGCCCGGATACGCAGGCCTTCGATGAAGTCCTGCTCTGTGGAACCTTGCAGGTCAAGTTCCATCTGCTGCAATTTATATCCTTCGGGAACGTCCATGCTGAACAGTGATTTTCCCATCGGCACGTCAAACTGAATGTTTTTGCAGATGACCTTCATCTGTCCCTCATTCTGTTCAATCCGCACAGGTAGTGCCGTTTTAGGCGTCGGCCCAGATTGTAATCTCCGCTTCGGGGTGCTTGGCAAGAAAACCGATCACTTTCTGGCCGGCAATCTCTTGCCTGCCAAGCTCTTCAACTGTGAATTCCGGATGTTCCTGCAATTTAGCGATTACATTTCTCAATCTCTCCATATAGTTTGGTATCGACGGCAGGCCCTTTCAAATCAATATACACCGCCTCTTTCGTGGGGCTGGTAAGCACCAGAATCTTGCCCAATTCCAGGTCGATGATGCTTACCACGTCCGGCATATTTGACATAGTCCTTCTGATCCGTGAACCCATCACCATGTCGTGTATGACTGGCCCACCTGCTTCTTCTTCGCCAACAATGATGTCGAATATCGCAGTTTGAGCATTGAGGATGGGCTGGATCACCTGAGCAAAAGTCGGCGTTCCGGTGCTGAATTGATAAAGGGCTATGACAGCCGCTACAATGATCACTGCTGCGGCTGCTAATTTTGTTATTCTGCTTCTCATAATAGTTCTCCATATTGAAGATGGTCTACTCTGCTTGGGCAGGCGGCAGCCTTCTATGGCTTCAAGGACCCGCTGCTGCCTGTTTGTCATATCAACACTAATACTTGTAAATAGCTCACTCAGTAACAGATCTTCTTTTTCCAACTGATGCGCATAGTCCCTACAGGTGGGGCATTGCTTTAGGTGCTGGTTTAACGTCCTGGCATCCTCTTGCGACAATGTCCCCGTGACCATGTCGGCAATGTTGTCTCTCATTTTTTCACAGGCGTTATTCATCTTGCAACCTTCCTGCCCGGCTACCGCTCGGCGCTCGCCGGGACGAGTCAGTAGTTCGTGCAATTGTTGCCTTGCCATTCTTATTCTCTGACAAGCGCCCGAGTGCGAGATGTTTAGTCTCTCTGCTATGGCTTTGGCGTTCTTGTTGTCAAAGTAATACATTACCAAAGGTATCCGCAGCTCCTTGGGCAACCGACTGATGGCCCAATGCAGATCATGATTCTCACTTGTTGTTTGTCGAGGCTGAGTCAGATGCTCAGTCGCGGCAAGTTTGACACGTTTGCGTCTGCGAAGAAGGTCGATACAGAGATTTGCGGCTATCCGCAGGACCCACTGCCCGAACTGTTCACTTACCCGAAGTTCTGCTATCTTCAACAGACCCTTTAGCATGGCATCCTGAGCGATGTCTTCAGCGTCGTGAACATCCGCAAGGATACCAAGACACATCGCGAAAACGTGCCTGTAATGCCTTTCTACAAGTACTGCGTACGCACTCTTGTCGCCTCCACGTGAGGCTACTGCCAGGATTTCATCCGAACGATCGTCCACAATGAGCACCTTTATCTGTTACCATTATAAAGACGAACATCAAAAGCCCGGAATGCAAAAAACTGCGGCATTTTATGACTATCCGGAAAGATACAAAATAAAAAGCCGTCGCCGGAAGGGGCGACGGCTAAACGTGGGCAAAGTTCTAAAGTTACTTCGGCAAATCGCCAGGTGCGACATCTTTGGCGCTCAAGTCGCCGTAGATTACGCGGTAGGTCTGCGAGCCTTTCGGCTGATACCAGAATACCGCCTTGCTCGGCATCGCCGAGCTTGACGCCGCTTCCGGCATAATGCCACGTGGCTCCGGTCGGGTCGAGCTGCTGAAAGAACACAAATCCTTTTCCCATAGTCATGCCAAGCTGCGTTTTCTCTTCGTCGGAAATATTCAATTGACCTATTTTCTCTCCCATCTGAGGGGTCAAGCTCATTAGATCTCCAGCACTCAAGCTCTGCGGGAAGCTGCCGCCAAGCAAATGCTCCACCCAGAGTCGAAGGACTGTTATAAAATCCTGCTCCGTAAATTGAGTCATATCGAACTGTTTGTCGCTAAGCGTATAGCCGGCAGGGGGTTCCATACTTATAAGCGTCTCATCTACCGGCACATCAAACTCGAAATTTTTAAGAATGTAAAGTGACTGTCCTATCAGCATCTCGATGCGTATCGGCTTGGCCGTTTCTGGGTCGGCCCATATCGTAAGCTCAATATTAGGTTTCTCTGCCGCATAAAAGCCGATTGCCTTGCGACCGTCAATGTTCCGCTGCCCAAGTTCTCTGGACCGGCAGGTCCTTCAAGCTGGTAATGACCTTTCGGACAAATTCTAATAAGTTTTTGGTTCCTTCTTTAAGCGGACCTTCTATGTTAACGTATGCCGCACTCCTTACTCGTCGGGTCCAGCGTGAGCATCTTGCACTTATCGAGGTCGATTATCATGATAGTGGTCCATGTTCGAGAATGATCTTCTGATTTTCGAGCCAACGACTATATCGTGCATGACCGAACCCGTTTCTTCGTTCCGCCAACAATGAAGTCCAAAACTACGGTACGGGCATTGAGGATGGGCTTTATGACCTCGGCAAAGGTTACAGTTGCCCGGAATGGGTTAAACAAGTGCAGTCCAAGCACCGTCGCCACAATTATCGCTGCCGCAGTGGCCAGTTTTGTTATTGTGCTTTTCATAATTATTCTCCTTATAGACTCCAGGCGAATTGTGAGCCTGGAGGTTGGTTCTTTAATTTCTCGATTCGCAACAACTGCAAAAAGCGATTCTTTGGCTGATTCACACATCTGCTCATCAGCCGACAATTCCCTCCTGTTCGCAGCACATTCAAGTACGGTCTTGAGTCGTCTCAGCTCACTACTGCACTGCTGACACTCGGCCAGATGCGCTTGGACCTCGGATGATTGCTGGTCCGACAATTCCCGGAGAGCAAAACCCACCAGCATTTGACTGATTTGTTCATGTGTACTCATAGCTCGCCCATCCCATTCATAAATAGTGGCTAAGTTCCCGGCCCAAACGTTTCAATGCACGGTGCAGGTGAACTCTGACTGTTTCCTGCGAACAATCCAAAAGTTCGGCAATCTTCGCATAGCTTAGTCCTTCGATTCTGGCAAATACAAATACATCAGCCTGGCGTTTAGGCAATCTGGCAAGGCACACAGTCAGCTTTTGTTGCAGTTCGGCAGTTCTCAGCGGGCCGTCCGTGCCCTTCCCTTGGTGTGGGATACTCATGCTGCTCGACAAGTGGTTCCATTCGTGAGTGTTTGAGCATCTGGATTGCCTTTCGCACAGTGGTCCGGTACAGATACGCGCCCCAGTTCGTCTGGCCGTTGTATTTGTGCCATCGTCGCAAAATCTCCAGAAATACCTCCTGGTGCACGTCCTGGGCTTTTTGACTATCCCGCGAAATCCTGATCGCGGTGTTCATTACCCCTGCACTGTACTTGTCAACTAACGCTTTGAAAGTAGTCTCTTGCACGGTTTTTCCCTCAAAACCTCAAGCTATGCATAGCACGAATGTGCTAATAATTACACATCCGCAATTAAAGAGGCGGCAACTCAGATTTCGTTTACAAAAATCCGTTTTTTATTGTAACCTGCATTTCTTACGTTGCGCACGAAAAAGGCCGGGCAAAAAGCCCGGCCTTTGTAAGTGGCATAAGATCTGCTTGGCAAATCTACTTGGGCAGGTTTTCCGGCGCGACATCCTTAACGCTCAAAGTCACCGTAAATAACACGCCAGTTCTGCGAGTTCTCCGGCTGGTACCAGAGTATGATCTTGTCGGCATCGCCGAGCTTCACGCCCTTGCCGGCATAGCCCCATTTGCCGCCAAATTCGAATTCCTGCAGGAATATCATCCCTTTGGTGTATTTGGACCATTGCTCCATTTCACTGACAGGAAGACCAAGCGAAGCAAGCTTGTATCCGAGTACGGCCGCCTGTTTCATGAAATGATCGGTGCCAATGGCATCGGGAAAAGCGCCGTCCAGGATGATCTCGGCCCAGATGCGCAGGCTTTCGACGAGGTCCTCCTCGGTTGCGTTAGACAGGTCGAGTTGCTCCTCAGGTAGATTGTCCGGGGCGGTGTCTTCGATGGGATGAAGGTGTCCTTCAGGGTGTAGCCGGCGGGGACTTCCATGCTGACGAGGGACTCTTCCAGGGGGACATCGAACTCGATGTTCTTTATGACGGTGGAGGGTTTTGCCTTCGGTGAATTCGATGCGGATGGGCAGGGAGGTCTTCTTGTTGGCCCAGATGGTGAGTTCAATGCTGCTGAGGCCCTTGACGTAGAAGCCGACGGCTTTTTGACCGTTGATTTCCTTTTCGCCGAGGTCCTGTATATCAGCGTCAGGATTGTCCTTCACTTCGGAGACAACGTTGCGGACGAAGTCCAGGACGCTGCGAGTACCTTCCTGGCCGGTGCCCTGGATGTCAACGTAGCTTGCGATTTTCGTGACCCCAAGGCTGACGAGTGTGAGCATTCTGGCATCTTCAAGATCGAGGATCATGGTCATGTCCATGTTGGATAGGGTACTTCTGACCCTGGAGTCGAGGATCGTGGTCATGTCCATGTTGGATATGGTTCTTCTGATCCTGGAGCCGATGACGATGTCGTGAATTTCGAGAGCGTCGGGGCCTTCGCCTATGACGTAGTCGAGGACGACGGTGCGGGCGTTGAGGATTGGCTTGATGACGTCGGCGAAGGTCACAGTTGCTCGGAATGGGCTAAAAAAGTGCAGCCCAAGCACTGTCGCAACGATTATCGCTGCGGCGGCAGCGAATTTCGTTATTCTGCTTTTTATAATTATTCTCCTTACATTCAGGCTTGCGCCAATTTTGCTGGCGGCTTTGAGCCTGATATTCTGCTCTCTGATGATTCGCTCCAGCACCACGTCTTCAAGATTTGTCTGTGCGAGGTTTTTGCCATTATTAACCAGCCGGCTGCGAAGATCGCTTGTCTCTTTTAGTTCCGCCCGGCACACGGTACAATCCTTCAGATGCTGGGCGACTGAGCGTTTTTCGGTCTCATCCAGAAGGCCTTCAACATAGGCAACTAACAGTTCTTTGTATTCTGCGCAGTTCATAGTTACACCTCACCAATTTCACTACACTCATGCTGCAACGATTCGCGGAGCATAGCGTATGCTCGTGACAACGTTTTCGTGACCGTTCCCAAAGGCATATCGAGTTTCTCAGCAATCTGATTGCAGGAGTGATGGCCGTAATACCGAAGCAAAATGACCTGCCGATATGCCTCAGGCAGTTCGGCAATGGCCGCCTCGAGCACGTAATCCTGCGAGAATTCCGGGCTGGGTGCTTCTTCTGAGAATGAGCGGATTGCCTCTCGTTGTCGGCGGAGCTGTTCTTGCCTTTGATGCTCTTTTGCCACGCGGTCGGCGATGCCCAGCAGCCAGGAAAAGAATGAGTCGGGCTTTTCCAAGCTGTCCATCTTGAAATACGCCCGCACTAAGCTTTCCTGGGCAGCTTCTTCAGCCTTATCTTTGTTGCCCAATTTTCCCGCCAGGTGAGCCAACAAGACTCCCTGGTAACGCCGCACCAAATAGCGAAAATCATCCGGATGGCCATCCAGACAACGCTCAACATAGTATTGGTCAGTTTCAGACATCTTCAGCACCTCAAAAACTCGTCAGGATTCGTGCTCTCAGTATATAGTGCAGGATTCGGGGTGTTTGCGACAAAAAAATGGAAAAGTGGCAGAGCAACCAGGATAACACACACGATTGCTGCCCGGGAGGCTGCAAAAAAGCCGAGTGAACGGCTCGGCCTCACCTGTTCAACAGCGTCTTCTGGTCGGAACTGAAGGGTCTACTGAACGGCTTTGCCGTAGACCTCGACCTCGATATAGTGATTCAAATCGCTGGCATTATTGCCATTACTATAAAGGCGAACATATCGAGCACGTACGCCCTTGGCATCGATGAGTCTGCCCTCATTAGTTTCAGTGTAGTGCATGTCATTTCCGACGCCCAGGCCGGCAGAGTTGTCAATGTCGTTGTTGAATAAGGTTGTGACGTTCTGGGTGAAATCAGAATCGTCGGCGACCTGCACCACCACGTCAAAGTAGATCCGTGCCTGCTTATGATAGTGCCATACGACGATAGCGTAAACCTCATATTCATCCTGAAGGTCAATAGTGACGTGCTGCAGGAATGGCCCCAATTCAACAAAGCTGCCGTCGGCGGCTTCCTTGTCGCCGTCGGTAATCATCGCGATTTCGCCAATAATTGGAAATTCATCACTGCTGGCGACCGGTTTACCCAGAGCAACATTTTTGCTGCCGACAGGAGCCAAAAATGGCGGACGGGGGCTGCCAAGAGGCTTCTCCAGATTTGGCACGCGTCTATCCTCCGGCGTGCCCTCGAACATCGGCTTAGGCAGCTTGATGTCGATGGGCACCGTTCGCAATCCGCGACAGCGAACACAGTCCAACGCCAATAGTACAATGCCAACGACGGCCGCCGTAACAGCCAACTTTAGAACTGTATGCTTCATCCTACGTAATAAGACGTGGATAGTCGCCGGTTTGGTATCGAAAATCCGGGGTATGGCGTACAGGCACACACCATGCCGGGGGTGCATGTCATGTTTGTAGGTGAAGAGAGGTTAGTTCGCTGCCTATCATCACAATCCTTAATAGTGTGTTGCCTTTTGTCACCTCGACCGAGGCCACAAGAGCCTGCCCTGAGCGAAAAAGCTTGCCCTGAACGCAGTTGAAGGGTCGAAGGGCCGAGCGGAGAGGTCTGCCTTGAAAGCAGATTTCTCCACTCGCCCCCGTTTCTGTCTTCGACAGAAGACGCGGGGGCTTCGGTCGAAATGACATGCGTTTTCGTATGCAATTTTTACCAACAATCTTGACATGCACCCGGTTTGCAGCCGATGTGGAATAAATCCAGGGCAAACGCAAAGTCGCCCAAAGGGGCGAAGGGCAGGAACCGATCTCCTGCGAAATTGCTGCTCTCAACTACAACAGAGCGGTTTCCAGAGATGATCGCCGGGCTTGATGGTTCCTTTTTCCGGACTTTGCGATTGCCCTGGGAATAAATCCTTGACAGGCAGCCACGTTGTCAATAAAGTAACAATCTCGTCTGGGCTAAGCCAATGATTGGGGCGAGACTAAATAGAAAAAAACCGTGTTCACAGTGCTGAAAAGAAGGAGATATGTAAAATGGCAACAAAGGTTGCAATTAATGGGTTCGGCCGAATCGGTAGAGCGGTAGCAAGAATTATTGTCCAAAGGCAGGGCGACCTGGAGTTAGTGGCGGTCAACGACCTTTCCGATGCCAAGAGTCTTGCGCATCTGTTCAAGTACGATACCGTGATGGGCAAATGGAATGGCACAGTCGAGGCGAAGGGCAATTCGCTGGTTATTAACGGCAAGACTATTGAGGTGCTTGCAGTAAAGGCGCCGGCTGAGCTGCCGTGGAAGAATATGGGCGTCGATGTTGTTGTCGAGTCAACGGGAGTGTTTACGTTGGCTGAATCGCCCAAAGGCGGATACGCCGACCACCTGAAGGCAGGCGCCAAGAAGGTTGTTTTGACCGTGCCGGCCAAAGATAAGATCGAGGCGACCATCGTTATGGGCGTCAACGACAAGAAGTTGACAAAGAAGATAAATTGCGTCTCGAATGCAAGCTGCACGACAAATTGTCTTGCGCCGATGGCGAAGGTACTAAGCGACACATTCGGCATCGAGCGCGGGCTTATGACGACCGTTCACGCCTATACCAACGACCAGCGAGTTGCGGATATGATACACAAAGATTTACGCCGGGCGCGCGCAGCGGCGATGAACATTATCCCAACGACCACCGGTGCCGCCAGAGCCATCGGCGAGGTCGTTCCGGAGCTTGCAGGCAAGCTCGATGGTTTTGCTTTGAGAGTGCCGGTCGTAGTGGGTAGCGTTGTTGACCTGGTGGTCAACGTTCAAAAGGATGTTACGGTCGGGGCAGTGAATGAGGCGATGAAGAAGGCAGCGTCCGGGCCGATGAAAGGCATTCTGGTTTATTGCGATGAGCCGATTGTCAGCAGCGACATAATCAACAATCCCGCTTCGTGCATCTTTGATTCGCTCTGCACGATTGTAATCGGCAAAACAGTTAAGGCTGTTGGCTGGTATGACAACGAGTGGGGCTATTCAAACCGCACCGTAGATATTATGGAGAGAATGGCGAAGCTGCTGTAAGAAGCTCGCCGCCAGTTAACGGATTGCGTTGGGGTAGACAAAAATATGGCAAAAAAAACCATTGCGGATATTGAAGTCAAGGGCAAGAAAGTCCTGATGCGATGCGACTTTAACGTGCCTTTGGACGACGCCGGCAATATCACCAGCGATGACCGAATCGTCAAGGCGCTGCCGACAATAAAGAACATTCTGGATAGAGGTGGTGCACTTATTTTAATGAGCCATCTTGGCAGGCCCGAGGGCGAGCGTGACGATAAGTACAGCCTCGCTCCGGTGGCAAAACGCCTGTCGGAGCTGCTTGGTAAAAAGGTCACCTTTACCAATGATTGTATTGGGCCTGAGGTCAAAACGCAGGCAAAAACTCTCAAAGCGGGCGATTGTATGCTGCTGGAGAACGTCCGGTTTCATAGAGAGGAGGTCATAAAGGATAAGGCGGCGAAAGAGGATAAGGAGCTTCGAGCGGCCAAGGATAACTTCGCAAGGCAGCTTGCTGAGCTGGCAGATATTTATGTCGACGACGCCTTTGGCACCGCCCACAGAGACAACGCTTCAATGTATACTGTGCCGCTGATGATGAAAGGCAAAACCAAAGTCATTGGCTTCTTGATGGAAAAGGAACTGAAGTTTCTGGGAGAGACCCTGGATAACCCGCAGAAGCCGTTTGTGGCCATACTGGGCGGGGCGAAGGTTTCCGACAAGATAGGTGTAATTGAGAATCTGCTGGACAAAGTCGACAGCATACTGATCGGCGGTGCAATGGCCTACACGTTCTTCAAGGCGCAAGGCCGCGCGATCGGCAAAAGCCTGTGCGAAGATGGATTCCTCGATAAAGCTGCCGCCCTGCAGGACCAGGCAAGGGACATCGGCTGCGAAGTGGTTTTGCCGGTCGATACGGTGATTGCCCGCGAATTCAAAGCCGGCGCCAAGCACAAGGTAGTCACCGGTGACATCGAACGCGACTGGCAGGGAATGGACATTGGTCCAGCCACAAGGAAGCTCTTTGCCCAGAAGCTTTTCGGCGCAAGGACCGTTGTTTGGAATGGCCCGATGGGCGTCTTTGAAATGCCGCCCTTCGATGAGGGAACCAAGGCGGTGGCCCTGGCGGTTGCGGAAGCTACTGACAAAGGCGCCCGCAGCGTGATTGGAGGCGGCGACAGCGCAAGTGCTGTCGAGAAGCTTAATCTCGTAGACAGGATAAGCCATGTTTCTACCGGCGGAGGGGCGTCGCTTGAACTGTTAGAGGGAAAGAAGTTCAAGTGTATCGAAATCCTCGATGACAAGTAAAGTATTCAGCCGGCGGTTTTACCGCCGGTTTGCATAAGATGAAAAGACTCAGAAACAATCAGCATTTGCTGGATAAAAAAAGGGCTGAAAAGCTGCAAAAGCAGCAAGAGCGGTGGCTCAAAAATCTTTCACAGCAGAAAGCAATACGACTTGAGGAGAGTCTGATTTCATCCGTCCTTATCTGGGAATGGCGCAGGAATTTCTTCGAGGATAAGCCATTATGTCTTAAAAAAAGTTTGGGCAAGAATAAAAAGAATGAGAATCTTATTAGAAGAAGTCTATAAAAAGGTTGTAATCTTCCTACATAGGCGCAAATACAAGTACCTGATAATCGGAGGTATTGCAGCCGGCACTCTGGGTGAGCCGAGAGTTACGGGGGATGTTGATGTTGATATAAACCTTAGCCAAGAGAGCATTGTTGACTTTTTAGATAAGGCTAAAAAGGTTGGGTTTAAGGTTTCCAAAAAAAAGTGCGTTAAAACAGCAGCGCAAATGGGAACTTTTCAGATAAACTATGGATATTTTCATATCGATTTTATTGTTGCCTCAACTGATTTTGAGGACGAGGCATTTAGGAGGAGACAGATAGTCAGGTTATACGGTATAAAAGCGTTTTTCCCGACTCCCGAGGATTTAATCCTGTTTAAGGTTATAGCCGGTCGCAAACAGGACTTATTAGATGCCGAGAAAGTAATCCTGCGCCATAAAAAGAGATTGGATATGGCTTACCTTCAAAACTGGGCCCGAAAGCTATGCGACCAGGCCGAAGATATGAGGATATGGAACGAGTTGAACAGCTTATTAAAAGACTAAAACAGATTCACATCGTTACCCCGTTTTGAAGTCAATATGGCAAAAGTATCGCGTTGTCTCACTCGGACATAACCAGTAGCAAATAGTAATGAAAATGCGATTGCCGAAGGCCGGAACAATTGAGGTTGTGCCATCAATATTGGATGCGGACTTTGCCCGCTTGGCGGACGAAATAGCAGCGGTTGAGGCTGCGGGCGTGAATATGGTGCATCTGGACGTCATGGACGGTCACTTTGTGCCCAATATCACGATCGGGCCGCCGGTAATCGCCAAGCTTCGCAAGGTGAGCAGGCTCGTTTTTGACAGCCACTTGATGATAAGTGAGCCGGCAAGGTACGCCGAGCATTTTATTGAGGCCGGCGTCAATCATATAACGTTCCATATTGAAGCCATTGACGAGCCGAAAAAGCTCATTGGCGAATTACACGAACAAGGTGTCACCGCAGGGATATGTCTGAATCCCAAAACGCCGGTTGAAGCAATAAACGATGTTGCTCCTCTTTGTGATATGGTTCTGGTGATGACGGTTGAGCCTGGTTTTGGCGGGCAGAAATTTATGCCGGAAGCGGCAAAAAAGATCGTTGCAATCAGAAAAATGGTCGGCCCTGGAATCAGAATCGAGGTTGACGGCGGGATAGACTCGCAGACCGCACCCATTGTGGTTTCTTACGGCGCCGACACGTTAGTAGCGGGCCACGCAATATTTTCAAAGCTCGACCGTGCTGCCGCAATAAATGCCATTCGAGAGGCGTATGGCCAAAGAGCTTAAATCAAAGTGGGATGGCTTTTCGCTCAGGCCTCGAAAGGAGATGCCCGAGGGACTGTGGCTGCGCTGCCCCGGCTGTGAGCACATGCTCTATAAAAGGACCGTCGAGGAGAATCTTAACGTTTGTCCACAGTGCGATCACCACTTTCGCATTCAGGCGGCTACGCGAATTAAGTACCTGGTCGATGAGGAATCCTTCCAGGAGATATTAGGCGACCTGACTGCCGGTGACCCACTGGGCTTCAAGTTCCGCGGAACAACGTACAAACAGCGCCTTAAAGCCGACGAAAAAAAATGCGGAGTCAAAGAAGCAATGCGAATCGGCAAGGCCTTTATTAAGGGTAGGGGCGTCATCTTAGGAGTGATGGAGCCGAACTTCTTGATGGGCTCTATGGGCTATGTGGTCGGCGAAAAACTATGTGCAGCCGTAGATGAGGCGGTAGAACAGTCGCTGCCTTTAGTAGTGGTTAGCTGCTCCGGCGGCGCCAGGATGCACGAGGGCGTGGTTTCACTTGGTCAGATGGCTAAAACCGCTGCGGCACTTGCCAAATTCGACGAGGCCCGTGGGCTTTTCATCTCGGTTCTGGCAGACCCTACTACCGGTGGTGTGACAGCCAGCTTTGCAATGTTAGGTGACGTCACAATAGCTGAGCCGGGTGCGATGATTGGTTTTGCGGGGCCTCGCACGATCGCTGAAACGATCAAAATGGAGTTGCCCGAAGGATTCCAGACCGCTGAGTTTATGTTAGAGCACGGCTTTGTGGATATGATTGTGCACCGCAAAGACCTGCGCAGTGAAATCGCCCGCCTTATAGATTACTGCCAAAAATAGCCGGTCTTTTCCTACGAGCCGCTGACGTTGCACGTCGCTAACATTTGCCCCGAGCTTTCGTGCGGGTCCGGGTACAGTTTTTGCCTTCATTCCAGGAGGGTCCTCCGTGAACGCCACGCTTATAGTTGCCTTCCAGCCATTGAATGAAATCACGGATGAAATCTTCGCTGAAGTTACTCCGGAAACCGCGACCTCTCTTTTCAAGCGGATGCTGCAGATGCTGGAGATACTTCTTGGGTATCCCGATCGCTTCTCTGCCGAAGTAGAAGAAGTAGCGCGAGATAAGGGCATAAGTATCTTTCCTATGACGTTTATCAGGACAGTTGCCTAAACGACCCCTAAAACGGCTGTCTCTGTTATAATCATCGAGCAGGGGATTTTCCTCAACTCTCATCGCGTATATTAGCGTGCCATGCCCTGAACTTTTTCTCCTATCTGCACCACCTGTGCCAACTATCCAATCACCAACTTCTGCCAATTCCTCCACATTGCGCCGACCGTCTTTACCTCTGCACTTGCAGTTTGCCAGGGTGCAGTACCCTCCACTGGGATTTGGAGCAAAACCGGTGTCGGACGCCACTACATAAGAGAAGAGCTTACACATATTGCACCTCCACAACTCTGTGTGTGCCGACGCACACAACTATGATATCTAGTGTCTACCTCGTATCTCTGATACACAATACCGCAGTATGACACGCCATCCTAAAATGCGCACAGTACTACGCACACCATTTTCTGGGCATTACAAGATGTAGGGCGGTATTGTCTTAACGTCCTTGCACCCCCAATAATGTATGGCCCGTATGGGCGTCGTTTGTCAGAGCATGCATTCCCTTGTCGCCGCAAGAGAAATGTACTGTTGAAGATGTACTTTGGTCAACCAGAAAATGCGGACCTATGTCCTATGACTTACACTTCGCCGAATCTTCCCTTTTCTTTGCTGGGCGATAGCTGTATAATCTCTCAAAAACAGAGTAAGAGGAGTCCTTTGACAGTACGCGATGGGCTACTTCCGGGAAAATGTCGAAAAAGTGAAAGGTTACGAGCCGGGTTTTCAGCCCAAGCAGAAGGACATCATAAAGCTAAACACCAACGAGAATCCGTATCCGCCTTCGGCGAAGGTTATGAAAGTCCTGGCGGAAATGACCGCTGACCAGCTTCGCCGATACCCCGACCCGCTGGGCAACGAATTCCGCCGGGCGGCGGCAGAAGTCAATAACGTCGAGCCGGACTACATTATGTGCTGCAACGGCGGAGACGAGCTATTGAGCATGGCTTTCCGGGCGTTCTGCGACCAGAATCGGCCTGCCACATATCCTACTCCGACGTATTCGCTGTATCCAGTGCTGGCGAATCTGCAAAACTGCAAGGCAATTGAAATTCCGTTTGATGACGAGTTCAATCTGCCGCCTAAACTGGCAGGAACAGGTGCGGCTCTGACCATAGTCTGCAATCCCAACGCCCCAACCGGCAGCTTCATAAGTGTTCAGGAGATAACATCGCTGGCAGACGAACTGGACGGAGTATTATTGGTTGATGAGGCTTATGTTGATTTTGCAGAGGGAAATTGTGCTGGGCTGGTCAGGGATTTTGACAATGTGATTATACTACGGTCGATGAGTAAGGGCTATTCACTGGCGGGAATTCGGTTCGGCTATGCAATTGCTCAGCCTGAGCTGATTAACGGGCTTATGAAAGTCAAGGACTCCTATAATGTAGATGCCGTTGCTATTGCAGTGGCAACCGCAGCGATAAAAGACCAGCAGTATTTCAAAGAAAATGTCGAGAAAGTAAAGACAGACCGCCAGGAATTGACCGAACAACTGCGGGCGTTAAATTTCGAAGTCCCCAGTAGTTTCGCCAATTTTGTGCTTGCCAAGAGCAACTATCCGGCAAGCGAAATTTATGATAAATTGATTCGCGCAATATCTATGTTAGGTACTTTGACTTGCCGGGACTGGGCGATAAATTAAGAATAACAGTGGGAACGAGGCAGCAAAACGAAAAACTAATCTCTGCTTTGAAAGACATCCTGTCAGAATAGGACAAAAGGCTGATGAAAAAAAGAACCGCCAAAATTCGTAGGAAGACAAAAGAAACCGACATTAGCTGTCAGCTTAACCTCGATGGCATTGGTAAATACCAGATCGATACCGGCATCGGCTTTTTAGACCACATGCTTACACATTTAGCCAAGCACGGCAAAATCGATCTGGTAGTCAGAGCCAAAGGCGATTTGAACGTTGACGCCCACCATACGGTTGAAGACATCGCAATGTGTTTCGGCGAGTGTTTGCTCAAAGCCCTCGGCGATAAGAAGGGCATAGCCAGGTACGGCCATAGCTCCGTGCCGATGGAGGACGCCCTGGCGAATGTGTCTTTGGATTTATCCGGTAGAGCAAACTGCATTTATAACGTTGAGTACCGAACAGATAAAATCGGCGATTTTGACGTCGAGTGCCTGCAAGAGTTTCTGCGGAGCTTTGCCAATACGGGCAAGTTCAATCTGCACGTAAACGTGCCGTACGGCACAAACAGTCATCATATCGCTGAAGCGATTTTCAAGGGGATGGGCCAGGCACTTGCGCAGGCTACTAAAATTGTCGGGACGGATGTCCCCAGTACGAAGGGACTATTATGATCGAGGGACCCGAGGCTGAATATCGAAGCGGCATCGGCACCGACATACATCGGATAGAGGCCGGCAAAAAGTTGATGCTTGGCGGCGTTTATGTGCCCTACCCAGCAGGATTGGCCGGCCATAGCGACGGCGATGTGGGTCTGCACGCCGTGATAGATGCCCTGCTCGGCGCCAGCGGAATGGGCGACATAGGGACATTGTTTCCCGATGCCGATCCGCGGTGGAAAGATGCAGACAGCAAAGAGCTTCTGCTGATCGTAAAAGAAAAACTCCAAGAAAAAAAATGGGAAGTGGTCAACGTTGACCTGACTATACATGCAGAAGAACCGAAACTTGGCCCTTTCAAAGGGCAAATGAAAAGGTGCATCGCCGGGCTTTTAGACGCCGATTTTACGGCTGTGAACGTAAAGGCTAAAACAAACGATGGGCTCGGCGACATAGGGGCCGGCCAGGCAATGGCCGCGACAGCAATTGCACTTTTGAGAAAAAAGCCCAAAAGAACACTGTAAGAAACAGAATACAGGAGCCAGAATTCAGTATTCTAAATTCTGTATTCTGTGCTCTGCATTCCTTCAGGATAGCGAAATGGCACTGCAACTTTATAACAGCTTGACCAGAAGAAAAGAGGAATTCAAGCCCTTGAACGAAGGCCGGGTGGGCATATATGTCTGCGGGCCAACGGTATACGGGCACGCCCATTTAGGGCATGCAAAAAGCTACGTGAGCTTTGATATCCTGGTTCGTTATCTGCGATACCTCGGCTACAGCGTCACTTATGTGCAGAATATCACCGACGTAGGCCACTTGACCGATGATGCCGACCAGGGCGAAGATAAAATCGCTAAAGCGGCAAGAAAAGAAAAGAAGCATCCGATGGCACTGGCGGAATACTACACCCGCAGCTACTTTGAGGATATGGACAAACTTAACTGCGTTCGGCCGGACATCAGCCCGCGCGCCAGCGGCCATATCGTCGAGCAGATAGAGCTGGTAAAAATACTCCTTGAAAAAGGCTACGCATACGAGGCCAACGGCTCGGTATATTTCGATGTATCCAAATTCAACGGGTACGGCAAGCTATCGGGCAGAAGTGTTGACGAGATGTTAGCCGGCGCCAGAGTAGAGGTCTCGCCCGACAAAAAAAATCCGGTCGATTTTGCCCTCTGGAAAAAAGCTGAGCCAAACCACATTATGCAATGGCCGAGCCCGTGGGGCATGGGCTTTCCTGGCTGGCATCTGGAATGCTCGGTTATGAGCACCAAATATCTCGGCCAGCCATTCGACATTCACGGCGGCGGCCTGGAAAACCAGTTCCCGCACCACGAGTGCGAGATTGCCCAGGCTGAAGCCGCTAAGGGTGTGCAGTTCGTTCGATACTGGCTGCACAATAATATGGTGACAGTCGATGGCCAAAAAATGGGCAAGAGCTTGAATAATTTTATTACTCTAAAGCAGGCCTTTTCAGGCGCACACCAAAGGCTGAGCAGAGCTTATGACCCGCTGGCGATAAGGCAGTTGATTTTGACCAGCCATTACAGAAGCCCGCTGGATTTTTCCGATGCTGCTCTTTCCGCCGCCCAAAGCGGCTATGAGAAAATTACAGAAGTAGTGAAAGCCGTTCGTAGAAGAGTACCTAAGGTGAGTGTTGTAGTAGTAGATCCTCGTGTAAAGCAGAAACTAAACGGATTTAAGGCAAAGTTCGAAAATGGTATGAATGATGACCTTAATACTTCGATAGCTCTGTCTGTGATTTTTGAGATGGTTCACTTTGCTAACGAACTTCTTGAGGACGAAAAACAACACGGGCTACACTCGAACAGGTTAACGAAATGTTCATGGCGCTGGGTGGGAATGTATTGGGTATCGTAAAAGAAGATTATTTAGAGATACGTTCAGAAGATGAAGAAATTATCGAGGATTTTGAGATCTTGAGTGCAATCAGGGATATTGCAAGACAAAACAAGAATTATGCTTTGTCAGACGCCATACGTGATTATTTGGCTGTATCAGGAGTTATGTTTCAAGATACACCAGAGGGAGGATTTTGGGAAAGCAAAGAGCTTGGCGTGAGTAGATATGAGTACTTAAAGAAATATAGTAAATTGGATGAGGCTAAAAAAGCAAAAGAAAGAGTTATACAAGAGTTTAAGAAATGGCATGAGAAAAAATGAGAATTCTCGGCATTGATCCGGGTTTGCAGGTGTGCGGATACGCGTGCTTGGAAAGCGATGGCGACAAGGGTACACTTGTTGAAGCGGGCGTCCTGCGAACATCTGGCGGCTCAGCCTTAGAGGCGAAACTGAATCAAATCGCTGAGGATATGGATTTGCTTCTGGAAAAGTTCGGCCCTGAGGTTGTCGCGGTGGAGCAGTTGTACTCGCATTATACACATCCAGGACAGCGATATTGATGGGACATGCAAGGGGCGTTATATTGCAAAAGTGCGCCAAGCCGGCATCGAAGTCAGAAGTTTCAGTGCCACCCGCATAAAAAAGTCGCTTACCGGCAACGGCAGGGCGTCAAAAGAACAAGTGCAAAGAACCATTCAGACGATTTTGTCTTTATCCGCAGCTGCCGGAGCCGGCGATGTGGCCGATGCCATAGCGGCGGCGCTGTGCTGTGCAAATTCGCTTCGGGCAATGCAGCCGGTGGTAACTCCCAGTAAACTGGGGGCTAAATATTGAAGGAATATATGATAGCCAGAATCGAAGGAAAACTTGTTAAGCTTGACAGCGATAGCGCCCTGGTGCAGGTCGGGCCGGTCGCTATGAAGTAATGCTGCCGAGCTATTGCGTAAGTGCATTGTCGGATAAGATCGGCTCGAATATTACGCTTTGCACAATGGAATACTATGAAGGTGCACCCGGCGGCGGCAATCTGATACCGAGGATGGTCGGTTTCCTAAGCACGCAAGAGAGAGATTTTTTCACCAAATACACCAGCGTCAAAGGAATAGGCATAAAAAAGGGCCTGCGGTTTCTGAGCATTCCCATAGCGACCATAGCAGCGGCGATAGAAAATGGCGACGATAAGACATTGCTGACGCTCGACGGCATCGGCAAAAGAATGGCTCAGCAGATTATCGCTGAGCTAAAGGGCAAAGTAAAGGCTTTTGCAGTAGGAGCCGAATCAGTGCGGCTGGAAGCGGGGTTTAAGCCGTTCCAGATTGAGGCGCTGGAGATTCTCATCGCCTGGGGCGAAAAAAGAAACGAGGCGATGGAGCTGATTCAATTGGCCTGCGAGAAACACCCCGATATAAACACGGCTGAGGCCTTGTGCCGTTAGTGTATAGGCTAAAGCAGGGCGTAGAAGTCTAAGATGGAAAGTGGATGGTAAATAGTGCATGAGTGAATGAGCAAACGCATTTACTCATTAACCCATTTATTCATATAGTTGAGAATGGCGATAGGCAGAATCATAAGCGGTCAGGCATTAAGTGAGCAGGAGGAGATTTTCAACGTCTCGCTTCGCCCAAAGCTTCTGGATGAATGTGTAGGCCAGTGCAATGTCAGAGAAAAACTTGCAATCGCCATAGCGGCAGCCAAGGGAAGGTCTGAGCCGCTTGGAGCATATTTTATTTTACGGCCCGCCGGGCCTGGGCAAGACCACGCTCGCCCACGTCGTGGCAAATGAGATGGGGGCAAGGATACGGTGCTCATCGGGGCCGGCTTTGACCAAAGCCGGCGACGTGATGGGCCTTTTGAGCAATATAAATACCGGCGATGTGCTTTTTATAGATGAGATTCACCGGCTCAGCACGCCGGTCGAAGAGTTTATTTATCCGGCGATGGAGGAATTCAGGGTTGATTTTACCGTCGATAGCGGCCTGCACGCAAAAACGATAAATTTCCCGCTGAAGCGTTTTACTTTGATTGGCGCAACAACGCGGGCGGGCTTCTGAGTGCGCCGCTTCGCAGCCGATTCGGAATGTTGTATCATCTGGATTTTTACAACAGCGAAGAGCTGACAGCGATTCTGGCAAGGTCCGCTCAGCTTCTGCAATTGCAATGACGAGGATGGGACGCTGGAATTGATTGCCAGCCGGTCCCGCGGGACGCCGCGGGTGGCCAATCGACTGCTAAAGCGGGTGCGTGACTATGCGCAGGTTAAAGGCACAGGAGTACTCAGCACCGAAATTGTCGAAAATGCGCTGAAGATGGAGCAGATTGATCCGCTTGGGCTGGATGAGCTGGACAGGGCCTTTTTGCGTGCGCTGGTTAATGTTTATGATGGCGGCCCGGCCGGCATTGAGGCGATCGCAGCTACACTCGGCGAAGAAAGGGACACGCTGGAGGACGTGGTTGAGCCGTATCTTTTGCAGATTGGCTTTGTGCGCCGGACCAAGCGCGGCAGAGAAGTCACCAAGCAAGCCTGCGAGCATTTGGGCTTAAAGTACCATAAGAAGAAAGGCAGTCCTGACGAGGCGGAGCTATTTTGAGCGGGCAAATCGTGGCTTTGCCAGTTTTTCTAAACGAATCCAATTATGAGAGTTGTCTTTGGAGTTTTTGACTGGGGGATTGGACACGCCACGAGGGACATGCCTTTAATTGCGGAGCTTCTCAAAGCCAACGAGGTGCATATTATATCAACCGGCAGGGCGTTGAAACTCCTGAGAGACCATTTTGCAGACAGATGTATCTACTATGACATTCCCAGCGTTTATCCGCCCTATACCAAAACGCGTTTCTTTAAGGTGAAGTTCACTTTTACCACGCCCAAAATGATCAGGAGTTTGCAGTACGCCAGAGAAAAATCACAGAGAATAATCAGCACGAAATTTGACAGAGTAATTTCTGACTGCAGATACGATGTCTATGACAAGCCAGACAATTCATATCTTATAAATCATCAATTGAAGTTCAAAACACCTTTCGGGGCGGAAAGAATTTTCGAGAAGTGGCTCGCATCGAGGATGAAAAAATACAAGTACATCATCGTACCTGATTTCGAAGACAACAACCTCACCGGCAAACTCTCCCACAACTTGAGATATATAAGTAGAGATAGAGTAAAATACATCGGAATACTTTCCCACGTCAGAAAAAAAGACCTGTCTGAGGACGTAGAATACTTCATTTCCCTTTCGGGCGCAGAGCCTCAAAGGACGATACTTCAAGAAAAGATGATCCGCCAATTGAACGAGTTAGAAGGAAAGGTCGTAATCGCCGGGGGGAATCCCGATAGCGCGGCGAACACCTCTTATGATAACGCTACGTTTTACAGCTTTTTGGGTGCGGAACAGCAAGAAAATATCATGAATCGGGCAAAATTCATAATAGCCAGGCCGGGCTACACAACCGTTATGGAACTTGCGGAGCTGAATAAAAGAAAAGTATTATTTCTGCCCACGCCCGGTCAAAGTGAACAGGAATACTTGGCAGACTACTACGAAAAACAAAAGTACTTTCACCACGTCAGCCAATACCGTCTTAAACTGAAAGAGGCAGTTGAAGAATGTGCGGAGTTCACAGGGTTTAATCCTGCCTGGAAGACGGAGCGGTCCGTAGAGGAATTTATGCGGGCAATCACTTCTTGATGTAGGGCTCAGTTTTCGCGAGCACGGCATTGCCAATCTTATAGGAACAATACGTTATGAAAAAAGCGGAAAAAACATCGATGCTATAATGTGCGTGGGTAATCAAAACAATGATTCCCATGAATATTGAGCCACAGAGAAAGAAATATCTTATTCTTCCTTTGAACAACAAAAATCCCAAAAAAGGGATCGCCGTGTGCCCCGAAAAAAACATGTCATTTTGAAAACTTAGCCCCTTGAAAATCCAGGGGAAACCGACCGGTATCGCGTCCGGCGGCGTTCCAAGATGGGTGAAAATAAGAAACACGGCTCTGAGCACAACCAGAAAACTGAACTGGCTGACTACCATGTGCAGGGTCCTGATGTGGAAAAGCAAAGGATATGCAAACAGCGTGATACAGAGAACAAGATAGCCGTAGGTATAGGAAGATCTCGCAT
The DNA here is from genome assembly GCA_963814265.1 of Sedimentisphaerales bacterium. Lineage (GTDB taxonomy): Bacteria > Planctomycetota > Phycisphaerae > Sedimentisphaerales > Anaerobacaceae > JAFNGF01. Next base: position 72,239 of record CAWFCJ010000008.1, read on the forward strand.
CGATAGGACCAATGTGGTCCAAAATCAGATCGGGCACGTGGGCAACCTTCGCCGTGGAGACGTAGACGCCGGAGAAATAGTCCAGAAAAGTGGCAATTACAACAACTATCAAAGACAGTAAAATAAGGTATCTATACTCAAAGAACTCATTCCTCCACTCGCGAAAGCCTCTGTTGAAATATTCTCTTGCTGTAGCCATCAATTTCCCAGGTATCTTCCTCGGATTAGCACAACCTGGATTATATTACATTAGTCCGTTCAGGTTCTTCAACATTTGTTTTGCCATTTTCAACGGTTGGCCCAGAAGCGAAGTTATGTGAGAAATCAGCACTTTTTCAATTTCGCTCAGTGTTTTCTCGTCCGCTTCAGCGAGCAGTCTCAAATTGGCTAAGCAAGCCGCCGCCTTTCTCGTCAGCCGAATTTTATCAGGGAAGCTCCCCTCGCAATCTCTGCAAATAAGGCCGTTTGCGGAACTGCTGAAATACAATTCGTATATCGTATATCGTATATCGTATATCGTTTTGCAGTTTGCGCAGCGATTTAGTACAGGCATTAGCCCGATTTCCCTAAGCAAATCTAATTGAAATAGTATAAGTAATAATACTGCATCTTGTCCCTCGACCCTCGTTTGTTGCCCTGGGTTCGTATCCTGCAAAAACTGGATAAAACTATCGAAAAGTTGCGGATGTGGGTCGTAATCATCTGTCAGGCGGTTTACCATTTCGGCCGCAAAACAAGCGCAGTTCAAAGCGAAAAGATTTTGCCCCAGGCGAGCAGAACCCGGAGCCTGCTCAAATTCGGTTAGAGTTGCAAGTTTTTCTTTAGAGGAATCTGAAAAGACGGTTTTTCCGAAGGACAGTATTTCGATGGCACCGCCGAACGCCGACTTGGGTCTTTTCGAGCCTTTAGCAATGGCGCTAATCTTGCCGGTTGCCCTGGTAAAAAATGTCACTATCTGGGATGTCTCGGAGTAATCGACCGCACGTATGCAGATGGCTATGTCCTTGGTCAACATATTTACAGCACCAGACTCAGCGTTCCGTATTCCTATACACCGCACCGTAGCCGAGTTGCCGCAGAATTTCGTCCTCAGCATCGTGCATCTTTTTGGCCTGCTCTTGGGTCGAATCATCAAAACCAAGATTGTGCAGCATGCTATGCGTGACGTAAAGAGCCAATTCAGCCTCGGTGCGATGGCCGCGCAAAAGTGCCTCCTTGACGGCTAATTCGCCGTTGACGATAAGCTCAAATGACCTGTTAGATTGATGCCCATCGCCGTCAGAAAGATCGAAACTCAAACAGTCGGTATTAGAGTCCCGACCGAGGAATTGCCGGTTCAATTCTGCGCATCCGGACATTATCTACTATTGCGAGGCTGATCACCGCTTTTGAGAGGTCAAAACGACGGCAAATAGTTTTGACCAACTCCTGCAATTTACGGACGGAAATGTCAATGTCCTGGAAGTTCTTGGTGATTTGAACGCGGATCATAGTCTGTCATTTGGCAACGGTTTTGTGCTCAGTTTGCAGAAGTTGAGATTCTCTGTCTTCGGGTTCATCGGGCGGTTTGGGATATGCGATTCGGCCATGGTAATGCGCGGATAGAGCTTTTGACATGGCTGCCTCGATCTGGCTCAATTCCCGCAAAGACAAGTCGCATTCATCGAACTGCCCGTCCTGGAGGCGCTTCATGGCCATGTTGTGCATGACGGCCTCAATTTTGGTCGGCGTCACCTCAGGCAAAGACCTGACCGCCCCTTCTACGGTGTCAGCCAGCATCACGATCGCCGCCTCTTTCGTTCTGGGCTTTGGGCCGGGATATCTGAACTCGCTCTCTAAAGGCGGCACCTGCTTCTTCTTTTTGACGCCCGGCCCATCTGAGCCAGGTGCTGCCTGCTGTTTCATCGCCTCATTGTAGAAAGGCTCAACCAAGGTCATGCCGTGATGTGTTTCGATGAATTGCCTCAGCACGTTGGGAAGACCGTATTCCTTAGCCATTTCTATTCCGTCTTTAACATGGCCAACAATAATCAGTTGGCTCATCGCAGGGGAAAGCTCCTTGTGCCGACTGGTCGCGCCCATCTGGTTTTCGATAAAGTAGCCGGGCTTATTGATTTTCCCTATGTCGTGGTAATAAGCTCCGACTCGGCAGAGAAGTCCATTTCGGCGAATTGCCTCCGCCGCCGCTTCAGCAATCGAGCCTATCAACAGACTATGGCTGAATGTGCCCGGCGCTTCCATAGCCAGCCTTTTCAATAACGGCTGATTCGCATCACTGTAGTCCAAAAGGGTCATGCTGGTTGCAATCCGAAATGTCTTTTCAATCAGTGGAAGTAACCCTTGAATAAGCACGCCGACCATTAGTGTAATCCCCGCGTGATAGGCGGCGTTGTGAAGAATGTTCACTGGTTGCAACGCTCCGTCGCCATAGCTTTGGAGGGTCGGCGACTGCTGCGTTAAAAAGCCCAAGGCCGACGCTGTTGCAAACACAATCCCGGCTGCCAAAACACTGACCTGCAGCAGCTTGATCCTCGTGCGTATTTCTTTTAGGGAGAAACAACAAGGCACAGCGCCGGCGCCCATGGTCAAAAATAGGCTGATATTTGCCGGCTGATACTTGGCAATTGACTGCGCGGCAACCGCCATTGGGGCAGCGGCAAAGCAGGCAAAGAGACAGTAAAATATGCTCATGCCTATGGCGAATCGCTGGTCATAAGCAATCGTCAAAATGATGGCCGCGGTGACAGCGGTTCCGGTAGCCCAGAAGCTCTGATTAAGCATCGCTCCGAATTTCGTTGCGAATAGCAGCAGCACAAACAAACCAATCAGCGCCAAAGCTTCGAGCATGGTTCCTTATGAGCCGCTTTTGATAATGATAGATATAAAAACCCGCCGCAACGGAAATCAGCGACACCATCGCGGCTAGTAGCATCAAATCGCCGAAGTGAGTCTGCCGGATTAGCTCGAACGAAACAACTGCGCTACACAGCACGACAAAAAGCATCCACAATAGGAGCGAAATGACAACGTCTGTGTCGGCCAGCCAGCTCATATACCAGGAGCGCTCGCCAATTATATTCCTTCGCACCAAGCTTCGCCGCGGACTGGTTTTCTTAAAAAGACCCATTCTCTGGAGTGCCTAAAGTTTCAAGTGACTAAAGTGCCTAAAATTTTGAATCACCACTTTGGTTCACTTTAGGCACTTTAGTTCACTTTAGCTCACTTTATCATTTCCCTTTGCTTCTTTTCTGGGTTCTTTGTTTTTTATACGCACGCACGATATTTTGGACCAAACGATGCCTTACAATATCTTTCTGGGTCAACTCCACGACCCCGATCCCTTTAATTCTTTTCAGCAGTCCGATAGCCTCAACCATTCCACTTTTCTGGGGACTCTCCAAATCGATTTGCGTAATGTCGCCGGTGATTATCATTTTGGAGCCATGTCCCAGTCTTGTCAGTACCATCAACATTTGCAGGGAGGAGGTGTTCTGCGCTTCGTCGCAGATGATAACCGCTTCATTCAGCGTTCGGCCGCGCATGAAAGCAAGCGGAATTATCTCGATGATATCCAGTTCCATGAATTTTTTCATCTGGTTGAAGTCCATCATATCTTCAAGAGCGTCGAAGAGCGGCCGAAGATATGGGTTTACCTTTGCCTGGATGTCACCGGGCAAGAAGCCTAGCTTTTCGCCCGCCTCCACCGCCGGGCGGGCAAGAACAATCCTTCTGAGTCTGCCTTTTCTTTAGTATCGAGACGGCAATGGCAACCGCCAGATACGTCTTGCCTGTTCCGGCAGGCCCTATGCAAAAGGTAATATCGTTGGCGAGCATCACTTCAATATACTTTAGTTGTCCCTTGGTGGACGGCTCAACTACCTTTTTATGGGAATAGACAGTGATGGCCCCAGCTTCTGAGTGAAGCGAAGAATCTGGCCTTTGGTAGCCAGGTCCTTCGCCTTTCGGCTCAGGAGTCGCCGGCAGAACCTGCGCTGCATTCGCAGCGGCAAGCCGGTCCCCGCGAAAGCGGCCATCGATCAACGCACTTACCTCCGCAGCGCTTAGTGAGCCGTATTTAGCCAGATGCTTTTGCATCCTGTCGATGATTTCGGCGGCGCTATGTACCCGCTGTTCGGCGCCGCCGATCATCAAGCTCGACTGACGGGCGGTAATCTGGACACCAAAGGATTGGCGCAGAAGACGAAGGTGGCAATCGGCAGGCCCAAATAGCTCAAGCTGATTACCCCTCGGGTCTAATTGTATGGTAACTTCCATATCCGTCACTGGTGAATTGTGAATCGGGGACCGAACCACGAATCACTAACCACGAATCACTAACCACGAATCACTAAAAAGAATAGATACGCCAGCGGCGCCGCCGCCAAAGGCGAATCAACAATATCAAGTATACCGCCGAAGCCGGGCACCTTGTTCGCAGCGTCCTTTCGTCCAGCGTCTCGCTTGATCATAGACTCAGCTAAATCTCCCGCCTGACCTACGCAGGCCAGAAGTAAGCCAAAGGCTATCGCCCACAGCCAGGACATTATACCAGAGCCGGCCGCAAACGCCAAAGCAACTACCACCGCGGCGAGCAAGGCACCGCTGGCGCCTTCCCAGGTCTTGCCAGGGCTAACTCTGGGTGAGAGTTTGTGTCTGCCGAACAACGTCCCTACCGTGTAAGCCCCTATATCAGCGGACTTTACGACAAAAACAAACATCAGCAGTGCCCAAACGCCAAAATCGAGCCGGATAGCCACCACAAAGCTGCTCAGAAGGCCCAGATAGATGATGGAAAGGCAATTCGCTCCACAATTGGCTAACACGCCTGAAGTACCACAGCACAGGTATTGGGATACCAGCAATCCCAACAAGCCAAACGCCAAGATGAAATCGACAATCGAAAATCGAAGATTGAAAATCGGAAGGGTTGCCAGCGCGACTGAAACGACAATTGAGACGGGCGTAAAAGCCTTCAAGTTTTTCGCTGCCAGCAGACTTGCGAACTCTATTTGCCCGAGGACCACCAAGGCGACGATAAGGGCAGTGACAAGCGTGCCCCGGGGCAGTATAGATTGGAAATTGCCAAGCCAGCCGTCGAAAAGGACAACGGCAGTAAAAGCAACCGTCATCAATGTGCCGAAAAATAATCTGTATTTCAGCATAATCCTTGATATCAGCGTACAGCGTAGAGGGTATAGAAAACTGAACGCTGTTCGCTATACGCTAAACGCTAAGCCCGCCGAAGCGTCGGTTTCGTTTCGCGTAGGCAAAAATTGCCTTTTCCAGGCAGGCCTTGTTGAAGTCGGGCCAAAGGGTTTTGGTCACGTAGAATTCGCTGTATGAAATCTGCCAGAGCAGAAAGTTGCTGATCCGCATCTCATTTGCGGTGCGTATCAGAAGGTCCGGGTCACAAAGACTGGCCGTATAGAGGTGCCGGCTTATACAGTCCTGGTTGATGTCTTCCAGGCGCAGATGTCCCAGCTTATATTCTTGTGCGATCTTCTGTGTTGCGTCGACGATTTCCAGCTCTGCCGCCGTAATTCAGTGCCAGGGCAAGTACCATACCTGTATTATTCGCCGTCAGTTGTACCGTTTCTGCCAGTTCGGTTTCGACTGCGTCCGGCAGCCCAGCTATCCGCCCGAGGTGAATCAGTTTTACATTGTTGGCCATCAACTTGGGACGAATCTGGATAAGGTATCGGCTATATAGGTGCATTAATGCGTCGACCTCGGCCTGAGGTCTTTTCCAATTCTCCATGCTGAAGGAATACAAAGTCAGTGATTGGATGCCAAACTCGGCACAGCATCGGGCTATTCTTTCTGCGGTTTTGGCCCCTTGCCGGTGTCCCTCGACCCGAGGCAGGGCGTTTCGCTGCGCCCAACGCCCATTGCCGTCCATAATTATAGCGATGTGACGCGGGATTTGCTCGACAGACAGCCCAAGACGTTCGGCCGTCCTTGTTTGTTTTTCTGCGAAGCCATTCATTTGGAGTTCATTGTTCATAGTTAATAGTTCATCGACGAACAACGAACGATGAACTACGAACTGGGCTCTTATCTGAATATTGTTTGGTGTCGTGCTGGCCCTATACCGATAATCGTGATCGGCGCGGCAAGTAGCTCTTGGATTCGGGCAATAAACGCCTGGGCATTGGTTGGCAGATCGTGAAAGTCCTTTACGCTCGGTCATATCCTCGTCCCAGCCGGGCAAAGTCTCGTAAACGGGCTGAGCCTGTGAAAGTCTGGCAACATTGGCCGGGAAAGAAAGTCGTTTGTTGGCCATTGATTTTGTACGCCCGGCAAATCTTTATTTCTTTTACCCCGGCCAGCGTGTCCATGTGCATCAATGCTACTGAATCGATGCCTCCGATCTTTGCGGAATAGGATGCTGCTACGGCATCGAACCAGCCGCATCGACGGGGTCGACCGGTCGTGGTGCCGTATTCGTGCCCTTTTCACGAATATATTGGCCAATGTCGTTATCCTGTTCGGTGGGAACGGGCCCTGCTCCGACTCTGGTTGTGTAGGCTTTGACGACGCCGACATATTTATCAACCACTTTGGCCGGCACACCACAGCCAGCCGGCATACCGAGTGCGCTCGAATTTGAGCTGGTTACGTATGGAAAAGTGCCGTGATCCAGATCCAGCAGTGAGCCTTGGGCGCCCTCGAACAGGATCGATTTGCCTCTGGGCAATTGCTTTGTGTAGGAATTCGGTTGTATCGGTTATAAACGGCGTGAGCTTGCCGGCGTACAGATTTGCATTTTTGGAAGATATCATCGGCGCTCATCGGCTCAGCCTTGTATAGGGCGGCAAAGACCTTGTTCTTATATTCGACAATGGCCTGCAGTTTGGTTTTGAGCTGCTCCGAAGTAGCGAAAATCGCCCATGCGGACTGCATAGTTTCTGCCGACTTTGTCTGCGTAACATGGCCCGATGCCGCGAGCCGTTGTGCCGAGCTTATTTTTGCCCAGTGATTCTTCACGCAAGCGGTCCTCTGCTTTGTGATAGTCCAGCACGACGTGGGCATTTTCACTGATAAACAGACGCCCATTCAGCGTGATATTTTTTTGGGCAAGACTTCAATTTCTGCTATCAGAACTTCGGGGTCAACAACCACGGCGTTGGCGATTACGCAGTTGACGTTTGGCCGAACCGAACCGCTCGGCAAAAGGTGTAGAGCGAACTTCTTATCACCCACTACAACGGTATGGCCGGCGTTGGCGCCGCCGTTGTACCGCACGACGATATCGCTGTGCTCGGCAAGAATGTCCACAATCTTGCCTTTGCCCTCGTCACCCCACTGTAATCCGACAACACAACAATTCATTTTCGAGTTCCAATTTACAATTTTCGATTTTCAATCGTCATTCGGCAATCGCAAATCGGAAATTTAAGTTATTTTTGCCACCAGGTGGTCCAGGATAGCTCGCAGGTTATCATAGTTTCTGTCGCTTAATTTGCGGTTGGCTTCCCTGCCGTTGCTATCTTTGTGCGTAATAATAAAGTAACCTTTTGAATCAAAGTAGGTCTTGTCAATTTTCTGTACGGAATCGTAGGGGATTCTCTCTTTATCGCTGATGACTAGCTCCGTCTCGCCGGCGACCATTTTCCTATTTTGGATTTTGGACAGGTATAAGCCGAAAAGAACAGCCCCGCCGATAAAAAATAGTGGCGCCCACCGGTTGAATACCAGAGTACTGTCGGGCTTCCCATCCTGAGTGTGTGTTGCCTTGAACTTTGTGCTCACATACCCATCGTAGCCAAACCAGACGGCGGCAATAACACAAACACCAATGTAGATTTTGTAGTTATTCTTCTTACGCTTACTTATCGGCGCCTCGATAGCCATATAACTATCCCTGCTAACATCTACGTTAACCGTTTTTGGGCGATTGTCTCAGTTAAAGGCTGGACAAAGTTGGGAACGATCTTTTCAGCCATTAGCTCCTGTGCCAGGCGACATTGATACTCGAAGGATTTCAGTGCGTCGAATTTCTCATCGGCTCGCGGGTACTGACGTATGGTAAGAGACAGACTTATGGCGTCATCGGAGCCTCGTCCTTTTTCGCCGGGCTCATAGACGCTCGTTTTTGACTCTACAGTGATTCGAGCCTGGGTGCACTCATCATCAGATAGCGCCACTACTACCGTGGGCGAAAAACCTATAGGCCGGGCGGACGGCAGCTCTAAAAGGCAGCCAAGGGGCGTTGAGCCGAATAGCGCCTCGGCGATAACCTCGTCGTGACTGCCCGCATAGTCGAAATCCATAGCTAAAGTTACATCCAGCGAATTAATATCGAGATGACTTACTCCAAGCATATAGGGCACAAGTTCGATTACCAGCCGGTCCTGGGAATACGCCTCTTCGAAGTCCGGCGGATTGACAACGCCTGAGCCAATGCGATCCACCTCGAGGCTGATCCAACGGTATTGACCGAGGTCGCGATCCTCTTCAAGGCAGTACTCGTTCTTCTCGCGCCGGTAGAGCCAACCCATAGTAGGAAACTGCCTTTGTATACGTTCGAAAAAGGCCAAAACGGTATCACGTTCAGTGGGCAAGTCCAACTGGGTATTGATGTACATGTCCAGATAGAAATCATCACAAAGTGAACGGTAACTATTTGGCGTCATAGCAGGCCGGCTCCTTATCAAGATACTCAGTTTCCCAGATTTTTTCAGTTAGCCTTTGAAGCTCCTGGTCGTAATTCTTCAAGCATCCGGAAATATTCAGGAGATTCCAGGGCTTCTTTAGCCTTTTCGTCCTCAGGTTTTACATTCTCCGGCAGGACCGACTTTCTGAAGATGTCATAATGGTCTCTTATAGAGCAGGGCATCAACCAGTTATCCGGCTTCTTCCAATTATCAAGCCCGTATTCTCTCTGCCATTTCCGGCCGTTTTTCATAAAGTCGGAAAACAGTGCATCTGTCAGGTTCTTGCCGTTGTCGTACAAATCGTAGACGTTATCGACGTAATAAGGAATAAACGCACAGGGCGTCACATCACCGTGCCAGTCAATGTAGAGGTATCCTCCGCTTCTGCCGTACGCGATGCAGCCTCTGGCAAGAACGCCGCTATTCCAGAAATCAGCCAGACAGTACTTCTTTTCGGTCAGCAGCTTTTCCCACTTTCTGTAGAGTTCAACTCGCTTTTCGGGAACGACCATTAGCTCTACTTCGTCCTTACCTCTTCCTATGGGCATTAACTGGAATTGCCACATATAGCAGGCGCCTTGCTCTTGGAAGTAGTAGTCATAGAATTCATCGCTCAGCAGCAAATCCACATTTTTGCTGGTTGCTGTTACGGAAATGCCGAAAGGCACACCAACTTGCCTGAGGTGATCGAGGGCTTCGAGGATTTTCTTAAATGTGCCGCGGCCTCTTCTTTGGTCGGTTTCTTGCTCAAAACCTTCAACCGAGACTGCCGGCGTGATATTTGCGCACTTTGCGATCTCCTGGGCAATTTCCTGGTTAATGACGGTGCCGTTGGTGTATGCGTGGAAGAACATATCGTCGTACTTGCGGCAGATATCCAGAAGCGTTTTACCCTCACTCCTATACAAGAAAGGTTCGCCGCCGCTGATAGTGATGAACCTGACCCCCCAGTCATCATGTACTTCGCCTACTATCCTATCCACATACGAGTAAGGAACAGTCGCGGATGTATCGGCCGCAGACGATGCATAGCAGCCAATGCACTTTAGATTGCACCTTTGGGTAGGAGACAGAACGATAAAGGTTGGCGGATATTCACCATATTTGTCTTTGAAGTCTTCCACCGCCTGGCTGTAATCTTGGTCGCCAACGAGGTTATTCTGGACGAATACATTGACGATCTTCTTTATAATTTCAGGCGAAATGTAACCTTTGTCCATACTTGCATTTACACAGCGAAGCATAGCCGACAGGTATTGGTATCTTCTTACCTGGACCTGTCTTAAATCTTCAGAGGCATCGCTGACCATATTCTTAAAGATATAGTCATCCATCTTTTTTGCCAGCAGCTTCCTGAGCGGCTTATGGTTCACCATCTTGATAAGGGTGGAGGATATGACTTCCGATCTCATTTTGCCTCCCCTTTCCCATACAAGGACTGTTCACAAAACAGTTCGCTCAAAAGTCTCGGACGCCAGCAATTGTTACACAAATGGGAACTGATTTCAAGAAATAAAGCAACACAAAAAATGCGCTCGGCGGAATAATGATAGGCAAAAACATGGTTTTCGATCCGCTGGTGGTTGCCAGTCGCTGCCGCTGGCATTTGTGCCGCTGTGCGAATAGGCACAGTCACTCTGAACCTGGCTCAGGCAATTTCAATTCTGTGGCTATTGCTCCAATAGTCGCCAAAACCGCGAAGATAAATATCCGCCACCCACCGCTTATCAGAATGTTGCCACCGAAAACTGCCATGCTGTGGCTCAGTATCTTGGAGACTATCGTATAGAGCAGCGCTGCTAAAACGCCACAAACTGCTGCCGCGATAATGCGTTTGCCCAATGCAGCACCGCCGCAGCCCAGAGTCACTGCTGCACCCATAGCAACAGGCAACACAACTATAATCCACCAAATATCCTTCAAGCTGGGCAGCTTTTCAAGACTGGTAATGTAGGCAAAATCGGCAAACCCAAATATCGCTGCGATGACCACAGCCGAGAGACCTACGTGCCAGTACCGCGGTTTCATTGATGCCCGAAGTTCTGCTCGTTTTCGCATTCGCCGGCGTATGGTCAGCGGCCAATTATAAAATAGATAAAATACCCCGTGCTCCAGCAGGGCACCGTGTTCCCCAAAAACCGGGACAATGTGCACCGCCTCAGTCGCCCAGTGTCCCGCCATGAATCTTGCCAGGGCAGGATGACGATACGCCATTTGTATAGGAAATGCCAGGTACCCAACGAGCTTAAAGAAACTTAGAAAGGCGGCTATGTTGTAATCTCTAAAGTTGCGTTCCCGTATGACCAAATACCATACGTAGACCCCTCGAATCAGTGATCCTGGTGATATGGGGGTAAACTGAAACGCGAGCAGAATTGCGCCGGCTGCCAAGTAAGCCTCTCTGAAGGTTAGCCCCGGGTGCATCGCCACGTAAGCCAATGCCACGATCACCCACACAATTTCTGAGACCGGCAGCGTCATAAGATGCACCACCAGGCTTACGAGGTATTTCTGTATAAAAGGCTCGTTAAGCTGTGAGAGGATGACCTGCGCATCTTCCTCGCTGAGGATGTGCTTTTTTTGCCCTTCCGCGACCATTTCGCGCAGCCACCGCTCCCTAAGTTGCTCATCGAAATACAGCCGGATGGGCCGAACGAAAATACGGGCCAGGCGTTCTTTTGCGAACTTAGAGTCGGTCAGAAAACGATGCAGTCCGGCAGGCAGCACCGACAGCGGCAGATGACAGAGGAATCTCCAAAGTGAACCCGCAACTTTGAGCGCGCGCTCGGCGTCAACCCGTCCGGCCCTGTGCCAGACAGTCACCTTTTCAGCCATCCCTGCCCTGACGGCCTGCCGCAAATAACCACAACTGGTCAACATCGCGGCGTAATGCTTGCGCCAGTCAGGCCGGGCCCAAATCCGCCGAACGAGTTTGCCCAAAAATGGTATCAACCCAATCAGGAAAAACGCCAGGGTTAGAATTCTGTTTGCTTGCAGCCTCTGCTGCCAATTTTCGTCGACCAGATTCCTTACCTTCCAGCCGGTCACTGCGCTGTCGAGTATCGTCGCCCACAGTTGTCCGCTGTAAAGCAGCCGGATGTGATTGTGCGTAATATCCGCAAGCGAGTTCCGATACACCCGCTCAGCCGCTTTCAGCTCATCGAGCATCCGGTCCATATCTACAAACTCGCCACTGTGCGCCTGTACGAAAGCGTCAAGTTTGTTAACGTCGCCCCGGTCGAACTGCACCAGGCTGCCGCGCATAATGCCTTTTGCTATCAGCTTAAAATCGCCCGGGCTCATGGGCAAAAACGGCAGTAGTACAAGCCCCGCCCGAAAATCAACTGCCACAAGACCTGCCGATGGATTATCCTCTGTGTCGCTGCGTTTCAGGCAGTTAGGCTGACTCTTGGCGGTAGACCATTCATACTGCCTGGCGAATTCGTGCCAGCCCATATCGTGTAGAAGGTCAACAAATTTACGCATAAACTCGCGCTTGGCTCTGTATTCGGGCGAACCGAGCCCAGGGCGGTCAATTGTCTTACCTCGGCGCCAGCGCGAAAGCAAATCCAGCCGATCGTCGACCTCCAGCCGCCACGTGCGCCCGTCAATCCATTGGATTAGCTCGCCGCAGCTACCCAGCGTATCATCTACAAAGGTTGCGTAAACATCAGCCGTCGCATTTTCATCACCGAATCGAATTTTTGCACCGCGCCGGATAAATTTCTGCCAGAGCGCGCCGGCCCTCGCCGCGGCGGGATTGACCTGAAGCGCAAACGCCCCCTGGAAGCCGATCCAGTATAGGATGTTGCGAAAAAGCCGGGCAAAATTTGAAGGCGGGATGAATATCTTCATCGCATAGACTCGGCCTGGCTGAAGGCCTAGCTCTCGTCCCTCGTCCGACGCGGCACGGACTACCACGTCCGTTACTCTTACCTTGTATACTTGGCCTGCAAAGCCGCCGCCAACAAACTGCTCGATAAGCAGCCGGACTTGCGCCGTGCGCTGCCCGCCAACTTCTGCCACATCGTAAACGAACTCCTGGCCTGCGTCGTAACGAGTGATTCGCATCGGCCGGTGCAAACACATGGCGCGAATCACATTCTCAAGTTTTCTACAGACTTCAACAGAGTACCCTGCTGCCATCGAGAACCTGAAGATTCAAACCTTAAAGTGTAAAGCTTTCGAATTCCAAAGTTTTAAGTTTTTGGCTTTGAGCTTTAAGCTACCAGGGCCACAGTTTCAGGCAAAGCACCAAAGCGATTGCGGCATACAGGCCCGCAACTATATCATCGGCAAGAATGCCCCATCCTTGCGGCAGTTTTTCGAGTCTGCGTGCCGGGCAGGGCTTTATTACATCAAAAAGCCTGAATAAGAAGAAACCACCTAAGGTCAAGCCCCAGACGCCCGACGCGACGACGGCCGTTGACGCACCAGCGAAGACGAATGTAATTGCCTGCCCGGCAATCTCATCGGCGACGACCTCATTCGGATCGGTATCACTCGTCGCCTCTATTGATGCGGATGCGCATTTGACGCAAACAATGGAACCTGCTGCCGCCAAGGCTGCCATTACAACGATTATCACGAGCGGAGATGCGCCGAACTGGAATAGCAGGGCAAAAATAATCGCCGGCGGCAGCGAGCCCCAGCTACCGGGGGCAAGAGGCAACCAGCCCAGGCCAAAACCCGATGCGGCTAATCGTTTCATAGCTTAGGAAGGTTAACTGAACCCGACGATTAAGTCAACCACAGCGTGCAGCGGTTAGCGTTTAGCGTATAGGAATAACTGCACGCTGTACGCTTCACGCTATACGTGGGTTTTCTCGCCGTCAGCCGCTGCCGGATTCGGGAAAATTCAGGCAGGCGAACTCGCCGTGGTACTTCCTCGCCGCCCGGTCGTAGGCCTTCGCGGCGTCGATTTCGCTCCGGAAGCAGCCCAGATGTATTTTCTTCCTCTCGAATGTTATCATAACCTCCCATTTGCGGGTGCTTCTTTCTCCAGTAAACTCCTTTATATTTAGAACCGCTTGATTTGGCGAATTTCTTCCTATTGCGTATGTTCTGAGCTCGTGTGGCGGCTCTAAGGTTTGCCCTCCTATTGTCCATCCCATCGTGATTGACATGGTCGACCACCATCCCTTCAGGCACTTCGATAATCTTTTGGTGAAGGTATATGAGCTTCTCTTTTCCGGTTTTGCTCCTTGCCACACGTCCTCGCGCGTAGAAGCTGTTTTTCCCTTTCATTGTGAACCATTCGTATCCTCGCAGTAGCTTGTAATCGGCTGGATCCACCTTTGCGTAGCGAGGCTGAGCCATGCGAATCAGGCGAAACGCATACCCGTAGCGCAGCCGGCGATACAAAAGCACCGGCCAGAGCAGCACGTCTTGCAGCCAATCGAAGATGTGAGCGGTTGCTTTGATTTGCCGCCTCCGCTAATGAGATGACAGGAGACAGATTACAGATGACAGTATTTCCTGCCACAGAAGGCACAGAGGAAACTGGGAAGGACTACCCGTCTGCTCGTTAATGGCTTTCTTGTTTACTCTGAGTTCTCCTTCAATTGGGCTCAGGACGGCGTCTGTGAACTCTGTGGCCATTTTCGTTAGCCGAAGGGAGAAAAAAATGCCCTTCTGTAATTGGATGGATATGCGCGTTTTATGCGAAAAATCAGGCGTTTTTTACATCGCCGATTTGCCTAAGTCCTTAGCTGGAAATGAATAAAAAAAATTTCAAAATTTCCGATTTTTCGTCCCAGCTATCATCACTTTTGGTTGAAAAACCGCGAAAATCTTGCCTATCTTAACGAGATTCGTGCCCCGTGCCCCGAGCGACGAGCTGCAAAATCTTGCTCCTGCAAGATTTAGGCTTGAAAATCCCGCTTCAATAGTATAGATTTCTCATTTATGAGCGGGCAACAATGCGAGACATCTTGGATTTATGCGTCTTAATAAATGGCTGTGGAATAGTACAGAGAAAACGATGTAGAAAATTTGGGCTGTCACGAATACATCGTTTGTTTATAATTTGGCATCAAATAAAGCATCCATCCAACAGATATTATTCGATGGGTAATAAACAATGAACAACTCCAATTTGTATAGAATACACCCGGAATCTAAAACACTTCAAAGTATCAAAGAAATAGACTTCTCCGATCACAGCTTTCAGGAGCGTTACGATATCCAGGAATGGCTCGAGGCAACACCATCTATCCTTGGAGAGAAATTACTTATCATCGCCAAAGAGAAAACTTATTTTGAGGGAACCAAAGAGAGACCCGATTTAGTTGCCATTGACAAGCACGGAAATATCGTAGTAATCGAGCTTAAACGTGATGATTCAGGTTCGGACACGCACTGGCAAGCCATTAAATACGCGTCTTATTGGTCTCGATTCACTCTCTCTGATATCATCAAAGTACATGTTGATTATATCAATAAACATAGAGAGAAAGAAGGAGTTGAAGAAGTCGATGAAGAATATGCTAAGCAAGAGATTATCGACTTTATTGAGGAAGATTCGGCGGAGAACATAAATAATAGACAGAGAATAATCCTTGTTTCCCACCGTTTCTCAAAGGAGGTTGTCACCGCAGTTGACTGGCTCATCGAAAGTTATGGGCTTGATGTAAAATGCGTTCAACTAATACCATACTTTGATGAAGATAAGAAGATGTACTATCTCCAAAGCAATACGATTTTGCCGCTACCCGGCATCGATGAATATCTTATTAGACCTTTTTCAGGGAAAGTAAGCTCTGAAAAAAGAGGTCGTGGAAGCAGAAACGATGATGAGGTCACCCACTTTTTTGAGGATCTGCGTGATGAGCTTATCCAAGGTGACGTACACATCGAGAATTTTAGAAGACCAACGAATTATAGTCGATGGGCTGGAAGTGACTACAGATTAAGGTATTACCATTTTTGGTTTGATCAAGGACTGTGGGACAATTGGAAACTAAGCTATAGGATATGGCTCTACAATGATTTGGAGCAAAATAGAGACTACAGAAATAGAGCGCGTGTTTTCCTTGAAATCACGAAGAGTTTCTTACTGGAAAATGGTGTTACAGAGAAACAGATTGGCGATTTAGAATCTAAATTAGCCAGTGTATTCGAGAAAAATAGCGGATTTTCTTTCAAAACTGACAACGAACACCTACAGGTAGAGCGGTTATTAGAAAACTCAGAACTTAATGATTCTCTCCGAAAAGATCTTCTGGAAGCTATCTCAGGTTTGATAGCCAGAACCGTTAATATTATAGACCAGACAATACATTCTTCCGACTTCGCTCAGAGCCTGCCCTGAACTTTTCGAAGGGACGTCGTCTGTGGCTATATCTCGCTGAGCATCTTGAGGCAGAACCTATCGGTCATGCCTGCGATGTAATCGCATACCACTCGCTGCAAGCCGCGCTGCGCTATGAAGCCTTGAAAATAGCCCGGCATAAGCTGCGGTTGCCGACAAAGGCTTGTGAAAAGCTGCCCGAGCCAATCTTTGACTTTACCCGACGTTTGTATCAATGATTTGTGCTGGTAAAAGTTCTCCAGCAGAAACTTCTCCAGATCAAGAAGGCTTGGGCCGCCCTGTGCTGAAAGGACGATCAAACTCTCGCTTCTGCCACAGACGTCACTTACTGCTGTAATATTAGCCTCGGCAATACGGTGCTTACTCGTTTCTATGCAGTCGCTGACCAGCGTGTCGATGATTGCTTTTGCGGTTCTTGTTCGGCGAATGGTTTGGTCCGTAATTGTGTCGGCTTTGGCTCGCCTTTGCGATTCTACGAATATTTCTATGTTTTTTAGCCCCTCGGCGTTGATAAGTCCTGCCCGCAGACCGTCTTCGAGGTCGTGAGAGTTCACTGCGATACGGTCGGCAATGTCGGCTATCTGTCCTTCAAGCGAGCAATTTAGCTCGGGGAAAGTCCGGTCCTGCGGATTATCGTAAGGGCCTTTGTGCTTAGCCAATCCCAGCCGGGTTTCATACGTAAGATTCAGGCCGAAGAAATCAGGATATGGATGCTCCAGTAAATCCACAATCCGCAGCGTTTGCCGATTGTGCTCGAACCCGCCGAATCCGGCCATCAAATCCGCCAGGGCCTTTTCGCCAGCATGACCAAAAGGCGGATGGCCCAAATCGTGAGCCAGGCATATCGCCTCGGTAAGGCTCTCATTTAGGCGCAGGGCCTTTGCGATGGTTCTGCCTATCTGTGCGACTTCTATACTGTGAGTAAGTCGCGTGCGGTAATAGTCGTCCAATCCGGGCGTGAAGACCTGCGTTTTGCCTTCGAGCCTGCGAAATGCCGAGCAGTGAATTATCCGGTCACGGTCGCGCTCGAAGTCGCAGCGGTAGGGATGCGGATTTTCTGCGAAACGTCGGCCCCGGCTGACCTTTTCACTGACCGCGTAATCAGCAAGCTCACTCGACATATTTATAAAGCGGGAAGGTTGTGGCCTTTACTTATCTGTTTGAGCAGGATAAGAAGTTCAGCCAGACTTTGGCTGATGACTTTGGTATCGCCGCAAACGCTCATAAAGTTTGTGTCGCCGTCCCAGCGGGGCACAACGTGGATGTGCAGGTGGTCGGGCAGTCCGGCCCCGCCACAGCGGCCAAAATTCATGCCAACGTTGAAGCCGTGCGGTTTTATCGCCAACGACAGCACCTTTTGCGATTCCCTGACCAGCGAGATCATTTCAATTAGCTCTTGGTCGTTTGCTTGGTCGAGGTCAGCGATGTGTCGCGCAGGGGCTATCAACAGGTGGCCGTTATTATAAGGGAAGCGATTTAGTACCACGATACTTTGGGCTGTTCGCCATAGCACCAGATTCTGGTCGTCGTCTTGAGGATTCTCAAAATCTCGGCAGATGAAACAGCCCGTCTGTGGTGAGCCTTTGCCCAGGCCCTGAATATACTTGATTCGCCACGGCGCCCATAGATTTTCATGTTCCAATGCTCAATCACTCCAGAAGTTGCATTGCCAGTTTCTGTTTGATGGTGATCCTGGGACCTGGGCCGATAGGAAGCGGCAAGGCCGCTGCCAACTGCATTTGGTACTGCTGGTCGGATTGCTCGATTCGGCCCAGCTTGATATTGAATAGTTCCTCGCCCTGCCCTTTCAAATCGAGAACCTGGTATCCGGTAAGGAATCCGAACGTCCCGGACATCTGGAATTTGCCGGAATAGGGGATTGGCCAGCCGCTGGGCACCGAATCTGCCGGGGAATAGGAGCTTTGTATGACCGCAAGTCCGCCCTTTCCATCCCCTCGACTTCGCTCCGGGCCGGCCTGGCGGATTTCACTGAGCCGATAGGTGACGTCTCTTGCCTTTCGCATCACCATCGGCGCAGGCACCGACAGCTTGGACCTCCAGGTTTGTCCTATCGATACTCCCTCAGTCGGCTTTTCTATACTGGAAATCGAATCCCACAAGAACCATTGGCTGGCGACAAAATCACCGATCATATCGGGTTCTTTTACTCTGCCGGATTTGCTGTCCTCGTGGAACGGTTCTTTGCCGATTTCCTGGATCAGTTTATTCAGTTCCGAATAATCCTCGATTCTGCCGGTCGGCCCGACGGTTAGGGCGTAGGTTTTGCCGGCGAAACTTTCGACCGCGTCTTTAGTTGGCGGCCTTGCGCCCGTGCCTTTGCTTCGTGTTGCTATAACCTTCTTGCAGGTCGCCTTGATGGTCGTAAGTCCGTACGGATTCACCTCGACTGGTGTGTAGGCAACGATCATCTCCACCGACTCGGAAAATTTGTTGACGGTACTCTTTGCCGACCCGGACGCCGTTTTCGCTGGGTCCCAGTCCAGGTCAATCTCTCTGCTCGAGAGGAATTTGTACTGTAAAGTTTGCCCTTGCTGGAAGTCCACCGTTAGTAATACTTTTGCCTGGCCTCCAGTCGGGAGTTTCGGATTTCGAATTGCGAATCTCGAATCTTGCGGCGGGGGCTCGCAGCCGGCAAGGGCGCGTAAAACCAACAACCACCAATAATGCCAACCCTGATTTCACGTTCAGTCCTTTCGATTGATTTCGCCTGCTGCCCGGCAGGGGGTCACAAGGTCAGTCGATTTTCTCGATGCTGTAAAAGCGAGTTGCAGTCATCCTCAAAGCAGCCGGTTCTTTATCGTCTTTTGCCTGGGGGTCCACAATGACCCATTCCACATGCAGTTTTTCAAGACACTTTTCAACTTTACCTGCGGTCAAGTCCAATCTTAACTGCCCGGTGTATGTTTCGGTCGTATCAAACATTTTCTCAAGAGGGTTTGTTGTTTGCTCCTGGCCGAGTTCGCGAGCCACTTCCGATGATGGAACAGCGTTCATGTCGGCGATGGCAAATTGCCGATTATCTGCCTGCTTGATTTCTTTGAGCGTATAAGTTTTTTGGTACGATTTTGAGCCCATCATATCGAAAGCAAAGGTCGCTATGCTGCTCCAATTATCGCCCGGGCTTAATCGGCTTTTTTCGGCAGGCGGCAAGGCTGGAATTGTGTGCCGCTGCTTGATAGCTGCCGGCAAAAGCAGTGCCGAAGCCGTTTTATGAGCAGTAGAACTACCCTCGACGGCGGCCCGCACCTGGTTTGCGTCGACAACCTGCAAAACTTGTCCTGCTGGTGAGACCTGTATGGTGTAACTTTGTCCGATTAGTTTTGCCAGCAGATTGTCTTTGTCCTTCTCTCGCGAGCTATCGAAGTCCAGAACAACATCGTCCCTGACTTTAGATACGTACTTCAGCGCCGCGATCTTAATCTCCGCGATGGCGCTACCCTTATCATCGACGCTTTGTATTCGCTGGGCAAAGGTCATTTCGATTCTGTTGCCGGTGTGGCCGCCTTTGAAGGCGGTGGGCTTTTCCGGCAAGGGTCCCTCCCACGCGACGCTCCTGTCGGCCTCAACTACTACTGTGTAGGTTGTCGAGTCCTGCGGAGTAAATTTCAGCGCCAACAGAACACTGGGCCCTTTTTCTTTGGGCTTAACCTCTGCTGGAATGTTTTCTACGGCGGCAGGCGCCTCACCAACAGTCATTTTTTCTTGGGCTTCAACCTTGCTGGCAGTAGCTTCTTGCGCAGAATTGCTGCAGCTCAATGTCGCAACGAGCACACAAATCGGACCGATCGCTGCGCAACCGAAAATAGTACGTGGCATCATTGTTTGGTTTCCCTGTAAATTTCACTTTTCTACGAAATCCAGGTTGTCATTATACATATTGCGTGTCCTAAGACAACCGTTTTTTCTTTATTGACACCTAATAGCCCCCCCAATAAATTGGGGGGCTAAATAGCTCTCGACTTGGACCGAGACAGGTTTAGCCCCGCGATTTTATCGCGGGGTTGTTTTCGGAGAAAGCAGATTATGATAAGCGACACGGTAAAGAAGGGCTTCCAGCACGCGCCGCACAGGAGTTTGCTTCGCGCCTGCGGCCTAAGTGACGCCGACATTGACAAACCATTTATCGGCATTGCCAACAGCTTCTGTGAGATTGTGCCGGGCCACGTTCACCTAAATCAGGTCGGGCGGGTCGTTAAGCAGGCCATCCGCGAGGCGGGCGGCGTTGCTTTTGAATTCAATACCATAGCGGTCTGCGACGGCGTCGCGATGGGACATACGGGCATGAAATACTCTCTGCCCTCACGCGAAATCGTGGCCGACTCGGTCGAGACTATGGTGCGGGCACACTGTTTTGACGGCTTAGTCTGCATCCCCAACTGCGACAAAATCACGCCCGGAATGCTGATGGCGGCGGTCAGACTAAATGTCCCCACAATTTTTGTATCCGGTGGACCGATGAAAGCCGGCAAGGCAAAAGATGGAAAGCCGATTGACCTTGTCGGCATATTTGAGGGCGTCGCTCAGTTCAACGCCGGCAAAATTACCGATGCTCAACTGAAAGAGCTGGAACTGACCGGATGCCCGACGTGCGGAAGCTGTTCGGGAATGTTCACCGCCAATTCTATGAACTGCCTTTGTGAGGCTGTCGGAATGGCGATGCCCGGCAACGGAACTATCCTGGCAGTCGACCCGAAGCGGCAGGAGCTTTACAAAACTGCGGGCAAACAAATTATGACCCTTATCGAGAGGGACATTAAACCTCTGGATATAATCAATCAAAAATCGCTGGATAATGCCCTTGCCCTGGATATGGCGATGGGCGGCTCAACAAATACCGTTCTGCACTCGCTGGCCGTTGCCAGCGAAGCGGGCATAAAATACGACCTTGACCGGATAAACGCAATTTCAGCTAAATGCCCCAATATCTGCAAGGTCTCGCCGTCCAGTGGCTTTCACGTTGAGGATGTGGACGCCGCCGGCGGCGTAAGCGCAATACTAAAAGAAATCAGTAAGATTCCGAATCTACTGAATGCCGATTGCTTGACGGTGACCGGCAAATCGCTCGGCGAAAATATCGCTGACGCCCGAATAAAGAATCGGAAGGTAATCCGTCCGCTCGATAATCCGTACTCGAAGAGCCGGCGGCCTGGCAATTCTGCGGGGAAACCTCGCCCCAAACGGCGGGGTGGTACAAGACAGCCGGTGTAGCAGAGAAGATGCTTACACATAGCGGACCAGCCGTTATCTTTGAAAGTCAGGAAGAAGCCTGCGAAGGCATTTTGGCGGGCAAGGTAAAAAAAGGCAATGTGGTAGTGATTCGTTATGAAGGCCCCAAGGGCGGGCCTGGCATGGTCGAAATGCTAAGTCCCACCAGTTACATTATCGGTGCAGGGCTGGGCGAATCGGTTGCGCTGATTACGGACGGGCGTTTTTCCGGCGGCACCAGAGGCGCGTGCATCGGACATATCAGCCCTGAAGCCGCGGTCGGCGGACCGATAGGGCTACTAAAAGATGGCGACATTATAAAAATTGACATCCGGAATAACAGAATAGATGTCGAGCTTTCGGGCGGAGAGCTTGCCGGACGCAAGAAAACCTGGAAGCCGCCTAAGCCGCGGATTACAAAAGGCTACTTGGCAAAATACGCCTCAATGGCCACCTCCGCCGACACCGGAGCAGTGCTGAAATGGTAGTAAAGAATTAGATGTAGGGTGGGGCTTGCCCCACCAATCCGCCTTGTCATTTCGAGCGAGCCGAAGGCGAGTCGAGAAATCCGTTTTTGAAGCAGATTTCTCCACTTCGCGTCCCTAAGGGACACTTCGGTCGAAATGACAATGAGTCTTTTCTACAGAGCAATATGAGTTTGGAGTAAATATAATGCATGAAAGAATTTCAATTGACCCGAATATCTGTCACGGACAAGCCTGCGTCAAGGGTACGCGCATACCTGTCCACCAGATTATTGCCATGTTAGCCAATGGAGACACAATTGAAGAGATTCTCAACGAATATCCTTCACTACAGCGCCAGAACATTCTTGCCTGCCTCAATTACGCCGCGTCGCTGGCAGAAGAGCAAGTCACACCATTGAGGGATGAAGAAACAAGCAATGCGAGTACTGGTAGATGAGAACATTCCTCATAAATAAACGTGTTGTTGATGCAATAGAGCACTTTTCCGCCAAGCAATGGCCAGGCCTGTTGGTTGTAATGCACGATAGGGCTATGAGTACTTGGCGCCAAGCCTCCAAATAACCTTTCGCAGGAATGACAAGTGGTGTTGGTCCGTGCTTAATCTGTGAAATCTGTGGTTAATAAAAGTCCATGGTACAGCGGTGGTCTGCATTTTGAGTGTTTGCAGTGCGGAAGGTGCTGCTCCGGGCCAGCACAAGGATATATCTGGGTCAGCAGGCCGGAGATTCAGATAATCGTGGACTTTCTAAAGATAACAGCATCACAGTTGCGGCGAGATTATCTTAGGCGAGTTGGTCTGCGAACGACGATTGTCGAACAGCCCAGCACCAAAGATTGTATATTTCTGAACCACGGATTACACGGATTACACGGAGACAAAACAAGATGCATAATTTATCCGGTTCGGCCAAGCCAGTGCAGGATGTGGCCTTTCTGGCCGATCAATTTAGCCAACCCTGACGCCTGGAATGGAGCAGCTCAAAGGTGTCCCGGAATAAACCGTGGAAAATGTTACAGCCACGAGCAGATAAAGAAAATTCAGAGCAACAAAAAATGGTGGCAGAATCCAACGCCGACGCCCGGCTCTTGACGAAAGTAGCTGAAATTTACAGGTGGCTCGACGCACAAATTCGCCAGAACCCTGACTTAACCGGAGTTTGTGACGCCTGCGGCCGATGTTGTGACTTCGACGTGTTTGACCATCGTCTATTTGTTACTACGCCAGAAATGTTGTATTTGGCGGCAAATCTGGGCGAAGAAAAGGTAAAGCCGATGCCCGCCGGACGATGCCCGTACAATATATCCGGCAAGTGCAGCATTTATGAGTATCGTTTTGCCGGCTGTAGAATCTTTTGCTGCAAATCTGTGCCGGATTTCCAAAGCGCATTAAGCGAATCAGCCCTGCGAAAGTTCAAAAATCTCTGCGAGCAGTTCCAGATTTCGTATCACTATATTGACCTGCCAACCGCACTGAATAATAGTTTTGCCGGCAAGAAAAAAAACGGAATTAAAAAGAAAAAAGTCAATAAATAAGTGATTTTGAGAGAAATTTTGAAATTTAGGGCACAGATTGCACAGATTTTGTTTTGACCACAGAAGGTAAAAAAACGCAAAGGGCTAAAGGTTCATAAGATAATAGCCGACTAAACCAAGGAAGAGCCGCAAAGTAAAGGCGGCTCGCAGCAGGCTACAAAATTGGGGTGGATAGTTGAAACAGCAGTAAGATTGTTTCTTTCAGTTTTCGCAGAGCTAAGTGGGGTTGTGCTTTTTGATTAGTCTCTCTAAGACGTGCCCTTTTGTGTAGAACAAGGTGGTCTATGATTATGCGCGACATCACCGACAAGCGGGTGGAGGAGATGCTGAGAGCTTCGGAGACCCGGTATCGTCGGCTCTTTGAGACGGCGAAAGACGGGATTTTGATACTCGATGCCGAGACCGGGATGATTGTAGATGTGAATCCGTTCCTGGTCGAGATGCTGGGTTTCTCGCACGAACAGTTTGTGGGAAAGGCAATCTGGGAAATAGGGCTTTTCAAGGATATCGCCTCCAACAAAGACAAATTCATTGAATTGCAACGGCAGGAATACGTCCGCTACGAGGATTTGCCGCTGGAAACGGCCGATGGGCGGCAGATTGAGGTGGAGTTCGTCAGCAACATCTATACAGTGGACAACCAGAAGGTGATCCAGTGCAACATCCGGGACATCACCGAGCGCAAACGTAAGGAAAAAGAGATAGAAGAAGAACTAATGGAAACGATGAAAATGAAGTCAGATTTTACCTCTATGGTTTCACATGAACTCAGAAGCCCGCTCGGAGTTATCAAAGAGGGCATAAATCTTGTTTTAGAGGGCCTGGCAGGAAATATCAATGATGAGCAGAGGGACCTCTTGGATACCGCGAAAAGGAATACCGACAGACTGGGACGCTTGATAAATAATGTTTTGGATTTCCAGAAAATGGATTCAGGGAAAATGGGGTTTGATATCCGGGAAAACGATATTAATGAGGTAGTGCTGGAGGTCAATAAAGCCATGAGTCTTGTGGCAAAAGAAAAGGGCTTAGATTTAGCAGTAGATGTAGACGACAGCATACCCAAGATAAGGTTTGATAGAGACAAGATTATTCAGGTGCTTACTAATTTGGTGAGTAATGCTATAAAATATACCGAAAAAGGAAATATTACTATTAGCACGAAGCAGGAAGATAATACGGTGCATGTAATCGTGCAGGATACCGGCATGGGTATTAAAGCCGAAGATATGCAAAAGCTTTTTCAGGCCTTTGAGCAATTAGATAGCAGAAGAGATAAGAAAAAAGGCGGCACAGGCCTGGGGTTGGCAATTTCTAAAGAGATAATTCTTGCCCATAAAGGAAAAATCTGGGCAGAGTCAGAAGCGGGTAAAGGCTCAAGTTTCCATTTTATTCTACCCATTAAAGAAAGGAGATTAGTGTGACTAAGACGATTTTGATAATCGATGATGATAAAGATTTGGTACGGATGCTTGGCATGAGGTTACAACACGAAGGATACAAAGTAGAAGCAGCATTTGATGCTATGCAAGCGGTTACGCAGGCGATAGACTTAAAACCAGATTTGGTACTTTTGGATATCATAATGCCTGCAGGTGACGGCGTTGGAGTGCTTGAGAAGCTAAGGGTGAATGTCAAAACATTTAACATACCTGTAATAGCGCTCACAGGAATAAGCGATAAGCAAACAAAAGAAGCTGCAGAGAAATTGGGTATATCTGGGTATTTTGTGAAACCAGTAGATATGGACGAGTTGATAGAGAAGCTAAAAGAAGTTTTAATTAAGAAATGAATCAGATTCACTATTTAATAAAAAAGGACGAGACCTATGGGCAAAAAAATACTAGTTGTTGACGACGAGCCCGACCTGCTAAAAGTTACATTACTTAGATTAAAGAAGACAGGTTATGAGGTATTTGGGTGCGTAGACGGCCAGGAGGCATTGGATCTGGCGCGCCAAATTATGCCCGATTTGATAATTCTTGATGTGTATCTTCCGGTGATTAATGGCGATGATGTTGCCAAAATATTGAAGAAGGACGACGAGTTAAAGCATATCCCTATAATTTTAATCTCTGCCAGTACCAGCGACTCTTGATGAAAAAGCCTGGGGGAGCGGAGCGGACGCTTATCTTACCAAACCGTTTGAACCTGAAGAGTTGATCAGCACAGTAAAAAACATCCTAGGATAAGATATAGGGGCAAAAACAATAAGAAAATCTGGGGACACCATCCATATTTCTTTTTACTGGCGTCTGGGAGGCTCCAGGCGTTGGGCATGGTTGTTTAACGTCTCAGGCGTGGTCGGCGGCCAGTTTAGTCTCTCTGATAGCGAAAAGGTACCGCATATCATCGGATTATGCATGAGGACGAGTTAAACTCTTAGGTTTTTGCTCCTGAGGCACCTGGTCCAGATGCAGGCGAATGACGGGGGTGTAAATATAACCCCCGAATAAACTTGTCTGACGACAGTCAAGATTCGGGGGC
Source organism: Sedimentisphaerales bacterium (assembly GCA_963814265.1). GTDB lineage: Bacteria > Planctomycetota > Phycisphaerae > Sedimentisphaerales > Anaerobacaceae > JAFNGF01. Next base: position 97,942 of record CAWFCJ010000008.1, read on the forward strand.
TAAACGCCGGGCTAATATCTGTCGATCGGCAAAGAAATACTGCCCTGTGGGTCGCGCAGGTTAATGTATTTGGCGCCATTTAGCAGCGAGCCGCGTTGCTTGTAATAGTTGTAGAGCTTAGCCAGTTTTTCCTCGTCCTTTGCCTCAAAATACTGCGACCACGTACCTACCTCGGCACCCCAGATAATCTCGGTACTATCTTTTGCGTAAAGGACAATGTGTGGAAGGCGTTTGTCTTGCCGGCCTTTGAAGTTACCCACATCGATGCTGTCGATTTCACCAAGCAGAGGCTTGTCCGGCGTGACAAGCTTATCCATTCGGTCGAGCCGGACCAATATGGCTATCGCCTCAGCCAGGTCGTCACGCTGCCAGACCTGGCCGACCAGTGGTATGCTCATTATGGGCGACAGCCCTCGTACAGTCACGATGGGCAGGTTTCGCACCGGCACAAAATCCAGCGCTACACCCTCTGCGTCGACGTAGAATTGCGCAGCCCCACTTTAACCAGGGCAATCGGCTTTCGATAATCAGCGTGAATAAGAATTCTATCAGGGGCCGCCTGTACCCTGACGTTTACCAGCCAAGCGAGTTTCTCTTGAAGACCGGCCTGAACCAAACGGGCGGTATTTTCATCGAGTTTGCGACCTCGGGCACAGCGGCGGCAGCGGCACAGATTTTCTCTTTGAGTGGTTGATTAAGCCAGGCCGGCGGACTAACTAATTCAATAGCATTGACTTTGGCAGAGACCGCCTTGTGTACATATTTATTTAAGAATACTAGGCCACCTCCGACCGCCACAAGGCAAGCAATCACCGCTAATACCTTGAGAATGCTCCTGCGACCCACGCTGCTGGAATCAGCGCTACGCTTTTTGTCTTTTTTGAAGGAGCCTGTCTTAAAGGATATTCTGCCGGTCTTACCTTCTGTTTTTTTTCTTCTGATGGCCATACGAATAAGCCGACTCTACGATTTTCACGCACAATTCGCTCATTGAAAGTCCTGCTTTTGCTGCTGCTTTGGGAAGAAGTGAGTGGGTTGTGAATCCCGGAATAGTGTTGACTTCCAGAGCATACGGGATGTTGTCTTTGCCCAGGATGAAGTCGACTCGCGCAAAGTGCCGACAGCCCAGGGCGGCAAAACAATCCATCGCTACTCTTCTGATCTTTGCCGAAACAGCCGCATCCTCAATTGTATCGAATAAATACTCGGTTCGCTCATCTATGTATTTTGCCTGATAATCATAGAAGCCGGTTTTACTTCTTATCTCAATGATAGGCAGTGCGATTAACCCCCGGCCAGAGGGCCGGGGCTAATGCCGACGGTTACTTCTCTGCCGGAGATGAATCTTTCAATCATACAGTCGCCGAATTCTGCGCAAGTCCTTTGCGCGACGGGGATAGCCAGGCGCGGCTCGGTGACAATGCTAACGCCGACACTACTTCCCTGCTTTATCGGTTTTACTACGTATGTGTCGCCAAGCTGCTGCAGTTGTTCTTCAAGCTGCTCGATGCCAACGCCGGGGCTGAATTCAACTGCCGGCGGCACGTTGACGCCAGCCCGGGCAAAGAGTCTCTTGCTGGCTATTTTGTCGAACGCCAATCTGCTGGCCTTTGGACCGCTACCCGTGTAGATAAGCGCCTTATCTTCCAGGATTTGCTGGAGCTGGCCGTCTTCGCCGAATCTACCGTGCAGGGCAAGAAAAAACACGTCGATGTCACTATTATCCAGTATATGCAGGTTGTTCGGGTTGACGTCGGCAGTTACTACATTTAGGCCCGCTTGTTCCAACGCCTGGGCGACGCAGGTGCCGCTTTGAATACTGATGTCGCGTTCTTCGCCGATGCCGCCCATAAGCACCGCGACCGCCAAACAGTTTTGAGTTTTGAGTTTTGAGTTTTGAGTTTTCAAGGCCTCATCACTTCCAGACCTCGATTTCCAGCTCTAACTCGACATCAAACTGTTCCCTGACCCTTTCTTTTACTGTGTCTATTAGCCTGGTGACGTCGCGGCTTGTGCAGCCTTTGCCTGCGATTATGAAATTCGCGTGCTTTTCACTTACAGTGGCCCCACCAACCTGCAGCTCTTTAAGGCCGGCCCTGTCAATTAGAGCGCCGGCGGAAACTCCTCGGGGATTCTTGAATATGCAGCCACAATTTCTTGTGTTCAAAGGCTGGCTATTCTTTTTGTGAATCCATATCTCCTTGACCGTCCGCATAATCTGCTCGGGATCGGCGGTTGCCAGCCTAAACTGGGCGTTCAAAATGAATTCGGCGGCGATGTTAGTGCTGCGGTAGTCAAATATCAGCTCAGGTTTTTTCTTCTCAAAGACGTTACCATAGCTATCCATCAGCGTAACGGATTCTACAGCGGCGCCGGTATCTCCGAAGTTGCCGCCCGCATTCATTCTCACCGCTCCGCCAATCGAGCCTGGTATTCCGGTTAGAGCTTCGATGCCCGACAGCCCCTTTGGCACACAACTCAGGACCAGCTTGCTTAGGTCTGCCCCCGCCCAGGCGGTGAGCTCTTCGTCCTTGAACTGTGTCTGCGTGAACTGCTCTGCTTCAAGTTTCACTACCGCTGCTCTGACGCCCTCATCGCTGATAAGCAAATTGGAGCCAAAGCCCAGCACGTAAATTAGTAAGTGGTTTTCGCTGCATCGGCGGACTACTTCCTGAAGCTGCTCGACGGTCTTAGGCCTGATAAAATAGTCGGCCGGCCCTCCCAAGCCGTACCACGTGTGCTGAGCTAATGGATGATTGGCTTCAACTATTCCCTCTAAGCCGGTGAATATATTCATCTGCTACCTTCCAGATGTCGCCTGCGCCCATCGTAATGACCAGGTCGCCGGCGGCAACATTTGCCTGCAGATAGTCACATATAGCCCCGAAGTCGTCGATAAATATGGCGTCTGTGCCGTTCGCCCGCATCCTATCGACCAGCATCTGGGCGTTGACTTCTTTTTTGCTCTGCTGCGAGTCCCGGACAAAATAGATTTCCGGCACTACTATTACGTCGGCAAGCTTAAAACTTTCGGCAAAATCATCAAGCAAAAATCTCGTCCTGCTGTATTGATGGGGCTGAAAAATGCACCAAATTCGTTTGGGCTGATACCTTTGCCGGACTGCTGCAAGGCTCGCCTTTATCTCGGTGGGGTGGTGAGCATAATCATCAAGGACCGTGATCCGGCGGAACTGGGCCTTCAGCATCAGCCGGCGACCAACGCCTGTAAAGCTCGGCAGAAACTGCAATACCTGCTGGCAGGGTACGCCCACATTGACTGCCATAGCAACCACCGCCAGCGCATTTAAGACATTGTGCTTGCCCGGCAGCGATATCCTGGCCGGCCCGAGCAAATCGCCGTTATGATAGACGTCAAAGCTATAAAGCCCGTCATGGAGAACGAGATTCTGAGCATAGAAATTGCAAATTGCATCAAGGCCGAATGTTTCACATCGCACACGACTGTCATTTATTATTCTTGCCACGTTCGCATCCTGGCCGTTGGCAATCAGCACCCCGTCCGGTTTTACGCCCAGGGCAAATTCAGTAAATGCTCCCACAATCTCATCTTCGTCCTTATAGTAGTCCAGGTGGTCTTCTTCTATGTTGAGTATGCAGGCGATTTTGGGGCGTAGGTTCAAAAAACTGCGGTCGTATTCGCAGGCCTCGGCGATGAAATACTCACTATTTCCCACGCCGGAAGAGCTCCCCAATTGGCTGACTTCAGCACCGACAATAAAGTTCACATCGACGCCCACTTGCTTTAGCAGATGGGTAAGCCAGCCGCTGGTCGTACTTTTTCCGTGAGTGCCGGCTATCGCTATGCCTTCGTACCGGCTCATTATTTTGCCCAACATCTGGGCGTATTTGTAGATTTTGAATCCCCTTGCCTGCGCCAGTTTCAATTCTGGATTATCCGGCTTTATGGCCGCCGAGATAACGACCGCATCCATTTGCGGGCTGAGGTTGCTGGGGCTGTGGCCGATCTTTATATCAGCTCCCGACTGGGCCAGCTTAGCCGTCACGGCAGTTGCGGTTTGGTCTGAGCCGGTCACAATGGCATTATTCTTGATTAGTAGCTGCGCCAGTCCACTCATTCCGATACCGCCTGCGCCGATAAAGTGGAATTTTTTGCCTGCCAAGCCCCCCGATAAATCGGGGCTGGGATTTACCACTTCATATTTGTGCACAGCTTTTACACCTCTTTTAGCACCGCCACGCGGGCGGGAATCCGGGCTATTACGGGCCTGTATGTTCGGCTTACTCATAGCATCAAGTGTAGCACGGAAAAGATACAAAAAAAAGAAAAAAGCCAGACCGTTTGCTGGTAGAATGTACAATACTCTAAGAGAGCTCTAACAAAATGAAATACTCTACGTCGCCAGTTGCTGAGATTGCTTCGTCGCTGTGTTCCTCGCAATGACGTCATTGCGAGCGAAGCGAATCAATCTCATTTTGTTAGAAGCTCTAAATCTGCTACGGACGGACGCATGTGATCCGCTCGGTAAGGTATGCGTGTTGGTTGATTATCAGTACGGGAGACCAAAATCATGTGTGAAAGAACCAGATTCTTCACTGTGATTACTGCTCTTTTGGTAATCGTAGGTACGGCAAATGAGCTTTGGGCAGAACCGGCAGCAAACCAGGTCCAGGTTCTCAGTCCTGATGGCAACGTACAATTGAAATTTCTTCTGGATAAGGGCCGCTTAGACTACACGGTAACGTTCAAGAATAAGGCGGTAATTGAGCCATCGCGCGTGCAGTTCAGTGTGGACGGCGTCTATAGCGAGCCCTTCAGCGGCTGGTGGCAGGGGTAGTGATATTGCAGACTAAAAGTGACGATGATTAGCTTATGAGTCTTACCAAACTTATCGCAGAGCCAGAGGTCAGGGCCAGGCTGCAAAAGATGATCCGCAAGGCGGACTTTGGCAGTGGGCAAAAATTATTAGCACCGCCGCTGACCAAACAGTACACACCGCTGAAAGCATCGCTGATCGGCACGGCCTTTGATTACCTATTTCGGTTCTACCTGAAGCGCCTGAATCCACAGGCCATTGAGCGGGAGCGGTGGACTGCGGAAGAGGTGGGGTTTGGGTTCTTCGATGGTGTTGTCCTTGTCCTGAATGCCCAGCACCCTGGCAGTGGCCGGTTAGAGATCGTGCCGGAACAGTGGGCTGCCGAACTGGGAACCAGCCAGCGCGGACGTGATTGGGCATTGCAGAGAGAGCGTATTATCGCTGAGGCCAGAGAAAACTACCTATTGTATGTGGAAACAGGCAGGCTCGACGATCGGCTGTTGACGTCAGCCATCCACCTGGCAAAACTGGAGCGCATCCGTAAGAGGAGGGTCTGACTTGATCGACTTAGTAGATACCGACAAGGCCGACAAGGACGATCTGCAGCAGCTGGTCAAGTTGATCCCAGCCCGTGACTTTAAGGCGACTGACGTATGCTTATTGAATCCGACTTTTGGTGAGGCGAGTCGGCTGGTCGGCGGGGCTGACGCAGACGCGGTTATTGACGATACCCTGATTGAGATAAAAACAGTGATGAAATGTCGGCTAACGCGAGAATATCTGAATCAGCTGGCGGGTTATTACTGCCTTTACAGGATCGCCGGCGTTGACGGGCTGCTGGCAGACAGGCCGCTGCGAAGGTTTGGCGTCTACTTTAGCCGGCACGGTTATTTTTTCACGGTGCCGGTGACAGAGTGCTGGCAGGCCAGGGACTTCGAGGCTTTTCTTGCCTGGTTTGCGGACCTGATACGGAGCAGAGGGTAATAAAATGAAGACCATAAAAACGATAACACTATTGATTGTGATAACGGCTGTGGTGCTGATAGCCTATCCTGAGGTACCTTCTCTAATTAAACCATTTTCTACGTCACATTCGCCATTGCTACAAGCGTTACCTCCGTCATACATCAAAACGGTGGTTGCCTACAAGGAAGGTTCAGATGGGGTGGTAATTTACTTTATTCTAGCAAATGACTGTGGGGAAATGATAGCCTCAAAAGGTACTGTAACGGTATCTATTCTTCAAGACTCAAAAGAAATATTCACTCGTTCTTTTGCTGTGGAGACTAGTGATTTTTACAAAACCACTATCGGTATAGGGCCTTTGCACGTGAAGCTACTGTCTGCAGTTTTGGCCGAATACCCTATTCAGCATTTTCTACACAACCTTCCACAGGGGAGTTTGGGTTTGCGTTTGGCAAAGTAGCAGTTCAGTTTCGTATACCCGTAGAAATGGGTGGAGAAATTTTGACTGGGGAAGATACACTGTCGTTCTAATTCAGCCGGCACGGTTATTTTTTCAGGGTGCCGGTGACAGACTGCTGGCAGGCCAGGGACTTCGAGGCTTTTCTGGAGTGGTTCAGCGACTTGATACAGGCCAGGACTTGCGTTACCGGAATCCACGGCAACCGAGGCCCTGCAGAGATTGCTGGTAGGCCACAGCCTAAGAATTAATGCCTTAAAGAAAGGAAATTCAAAATGGCAAATTGCTCGTATCTCAGAAAGACCGTCGAGCCTTTCCTTGTGGGATGGGCCGCTAAGCAGATCGGTGTCGGATTAAAGCCCTGCAGGGTGGAGGTGGGCCGCACTACGGGCGGAACCCCCGTTCGATTCGAGTTTGACGGAGTTTCAGCGGATGGCACGGTTGGGGTTTGCGTTTCTGCCAGCACTTCCTACAAAGTCGGCCAGATGCGCAAGTTCTTTATGGAAGCGACCTTGCTCAATCGCGTCCCTCAGTTCGGGCGGCGCGTTATGGTTTTCGTCGAGAGCCACGTCTGGGAGGGCTTCAAAAACCAGTGCGATGGCTTGGTAGACTTGAAGAGGATTCAACCGTTGGTCTGCACCGAGTTGCCTCCGGAGATGCGAGCTAAGATTGCAGAGATCTACAAAGCGTCCGCACAGGAGGTAGGTGACACGAGCGGGCGTGGAACGAAAGTACCAGGAAGGAGAAGATAGACAATAACCAATGTCGTGATAAAAACATGGGTTGAGGGCTGCTTGGCAAATCGCACGGATGGACCTTGCCTGATCGAAAATCTACCCCGGTGTCGAGATGATAAAAAGTATCCCGGCCGTCTGGGATGAAACCATCGTCCTGCCCATTTCGCAGATTGGCGAAATCGCCGCGTTTGCGCGACGCAGCGGCGATACGCGGTTTCTGGCAATCCTAAACGGCATAGTTGCCAGAACCGTTCAAGTTCCTCTCTCATTCCTCGGTCAAGGTCAGTACCGTGCGATGCTTATACGAGACGACAAAGACAATGACGCGGCTCTGCAGGTTGAGAATGAAACCCTGAACCAAAAAGACACGCTTTCGGTTGATTTGTGTGCTGGCGGCGGTTTCATCGCTCGATTCTGCCCCATTCATCGACAAGATCAACCACGCAGCGGAAGCCTATCGTTGCACAGCGGTCAAGTCCGGGCCACATCAGAATGAATTTTGCCGCAAAGTTGTACGCTACCGAGCCGCCGTCTGCATACCACTGCGAGCCTTCGGCCTTATAGAACGAACCTCCGCGAATTATGCAGAACCGTGTGCGGCCATCGCTTCGTTCGCTCTCGGTCCATTCCCAGACTCTGCCCCAAGAGTAGACGCGATTGTCAAGCTGTTGGGCGGCGTACTGCCACTCGCTCTCCGTGGGCAGGCGTTTTCCCGCCCACGTTGCGTAAGCCCTGGCATCATCCAGATCGACATATACAACAGGATGGTTCTCCAGCCCCAATGGGGGAGCACCGTCTCTCCAGTGCTTGAGGAAATTCTCGCCGTGTCTTGGCTTATAGCCTGTGTCTGTGAGGAACTCAGCAAATTCGGCGTTGGTCACAGGCGTCAGGTCAATCGCATAGGGTGTCAGTTGAACCTCTCGCTTGAAGCTGACGATTTGATGCAGACCATGCCGGGGATGGGTCGATTCATTCAATTGCGGAACTTGATAGAATCCGCACTCCCGATTTCTGAATTTCACTTCCATTTCGAATTCTGCCTTTGGAATCACTGTCACGCCGTCAGGAACCTCGGATTTGCTGCATTTTTTGGTGGGCGCAACTTCGCGGAGCGTTTCCATGCGTGGCCACAACGTGACATCGGAACTGCTCAGCGATAAAAGCTCAGATTGTCTGTCTAAAAACTCGGCAAAATCCGGTCCAAGAACTTCACTTTGGCCGGATAGAAACGCCGCTATTCCCTGTGGGCCAATCGAACCTTTTATGTGCGCTGCTTCATCGTGCACCCCATCGAGTTCTTGTCCGGTCGTCAGATCAAAGTACCGGGTACCTTCTATGTGCGGCACCTTCAGCAGGACGCCTTCAACGTTATCCCGGCCACGATTGACCAGTGTCCACAGGCGAATACCGTTACCTTCCCAAAGGCTTGCGTAGACATCAGGCTTTTCAGTTTCAACCAGCGGCGTCCATCCCTCGCCGGCGAAAAGCTGGACGTAGCGACGCTGTATCGGCAGCATAGCTTTCAGCACTGAGCGGTCGCGGGCGTTCCAGCCGACCCATGAGCCGAAAACATTCTCCCACACCAGGATTCCGCTGCCGTTCATCCAGGCGGTGTGCAGCTCCTCGATATGATCGAGATTCCATCGCTTGATCTGGTGCATCATGTGCCGGCGTTCGAACCATTTGTTCCGCAGCACGCCAGGCACTTCACTGTCTGTGAACCATTGCGCCCAGGACGCGTGATGATCGCGGATGTTCTCCAGCGGCAGCGCCCCTTCGCCCTCCAAAATCACGCCGGGCCGCGCCGCGTCGAGCCGGGCCCGGAATTCGCCGGCGCCTCTGTCCATCGTGTCAAGAAAGATGCCGTCTGCCTCGATTGTCTTGACCAGCTCAGCCAGAACGTCAATATCGGATTTGTCCTCACGGCGAGTGCCGGTGTCCCAGGGATTGTAGTCAATAAAGACCTTAAGTCCCCGTTTATGGATAGCCCGGCTCAAAGCCCTTAAGCCATCGAGTCCGCCCGGCATATCGCGGTAAAAATCAAATTGGTTGCGGTCGTCGAAACCAATTCTGCGGATAGGCGTGCCACAGTACAATCGCATCGTAACCGCCAAACTCCCTGATGCCATCGTCGATAAAAGAGTCGATCGTGTATTCATTCTTGTCGCGGTCATAAAAACGCTCATCGAACATCATCGCAAAAGAGCAGCAGTAGCACGAAGGAACCCAGCCGAACTCCGGCGCCTGTAAAGTCTATCGTCGTATCCAATGCGCTGGCGTACCTGTTGCCGCTGCCTTAGTAATTCCCGTCTCCACGCTGGCCACAGAGCGGGGTCAGACGGGGCTTCGATCATTGGTGTTACGGCAGTTGACCTGCCGCCCGCAATATGGTTCTGCGGTTTCAGGAAGTGCTCAAAAAACAGGTAAATCTGCTTGTTCGATTCCGCAGTCGGGGTGTGATCTTTCCGGTTGGTCATAGCAACCCTGTTGGAATAGCCCAACAGCCTGTTGACTGCAATCGTGTGATTAAGGGCTTTCCATCGCTCCGGCGGGTCTTCTGAGCCGCCAGAGACCAGGAACGGCCTGGGGGCCATCAAGGCATGTAACTCGTGCAGATCATGTCCCTGCTCAAACAGGCTCTTGTATGGGCCTGTCCGAGGATTATTCTCGCTGGGAACGCCTCGCTGGCGCTGTTTGTCCCGCTCGTATCCCAGATACCACGGCTCCCAGTAGTTCACGTTAGGCCGGGTCTGATCAAAGACAATGCCGGGGTCTGACCAGACGGCGCAGGCGAACTTTTCATATAGACAAGATGCAAACATCGCCCATTTTCCGCCGTAGGAATGGCCCACGATCCCGATGCGGGCAGGGTCAACTTCAGGCCTGTTTGCCAGGCAGTTGCAGCAGTTGGCGGCTACGTAGGCCAGCGCGGAAAGCGGCTGAAGCGGAGGCTGGTTTTCGCCCGAATCGTAAAGGGGCTTATACGGAGGTCGCAGGCTGCAGAAGTCCGGCGTTCCGATCGACAGAGTGACGAACCCACGCTTGGTCAATTGCAGACCGAAGTCTCTCAGTTCTTTGCCCCGCCCGCCGTCCGCCTGGCGGGCCAGCCCGGCGCCGGTCTCGGCGTCATAGTAGACCACCAGTACTGCCGGAAATGGCCCTTGCCCGTCCGGAACAAGCAGATAGCCCATTACTGTTTGCTGGTTCGGCGCTATCTCGATGCTAACCTGATGCTGTGTGAAGCTCTCTCGCTGCTCCTTCGCCAGATATTCTATTTTCGGTTTGTCGATTAACGGAGGCCAAGACCCGATGAGTGTATGCCAGGTTTCCAGTATCTCTCCCCTACGTTTTTGCCAGTCCGCCGGCGTCTTAACAGGCGAACCATCATTGAATTTCAGCACTGGTCTATACTTACCATATTCGTCAGCGAACTCTGGTGGAGGTCTGAAAAACGGGGCGATTTGCACAGGCATCTCTCGGATGTCACTATCCTGAGCTTTGTGCGGCTGACTGCACAAGCCCGCATGGCTCGATAGCAACAGCATCAGGACGACAGCAGGCACAAATGTTTTCATTCTTATGGCCATTGCCGGAGACTTTCTTATCAAAAGCAACAAGCACTATTGGCAATTGAAAATTGTAAATTGAAGATTGGAAATTGGCAATGATCATCGGGCGGGCTGGGCGGGTTTCGGCGCCTGGTAATACCGCGCCATCGAGTCGCATAGTTGGTGCAGGACTTTTCGCCCATCAGGGTTCGCTTGTAGTCCGATAAACTGCAGGCCGAGATGGATCGTTTTTTCATCCGCGCTCGGTAAGACCTCTCTGACCTTAGCATCGAGCGTTATAGTCTGGTCGATTGGAGTCTCCGTTAAGATCAGCCTGACAAATTGGTTCTGCTCGAAGTCCGGTCTTTCTGCAACACTGACGGCAATTTTTGCCCCTGCTTGCGAAATGTCGACAAGGTTTGCCTGCCAGTACCGTTCGGGCAGGGCCTTGTCGTCCTTATTTTCGAGGCCTTTATACCAGATTAAAGCCTTCATCTCCAGTTTGCTGACGTCCAGGCGAAAATAGCTTCTTCTTTCAGCTTGTCCGCTGTTTTCGGCATCCGAGAGTTTTATAGTCCCGCCTTGTTCGCCGGATTGTGACGCCTCCAGGACGACCGCCCCTTTGTCAGCGTCCTGGAATATTCTATCAAAACCGATGGCCTCAAATATGTCTCTTGTAATGGGGGCGACCTTGCAGAAAGCCAGACGACGGCCCAGGCACGTCAGAGTCTTATGCAGTTTCGTCAGTTGGCAAAGAGTCAGGCACGTGACTCGTCCTACTCTGGAGAAATCCAGTATTATGTCGGAATCGGGCTTCTCATAAGCGGTGTCTATCACGGTTTCTAATTCGTTGCTGGTGTGTGGTTCGCCCGGCAACTGTACGATAATAATATCGCCGGACCAAGTTTGCAGGCTCATTTTTTTGGGCTCCGTAAAAGCTAAACGACAATCCCCAAGGATTAGACTTATTTATTGTTATCGGTCAGATCGCGGCGTGACTTCAGCACTTTAGCCCCGCTGTCCCCCCTTCTTGCTTCCCGCTTATGCGGGGACAAGTTTACCCCTGCGAAAGCAGGGGCAAGAAAACAGGGGGGTCGGTTGACTTGCGGTGCAATATCGTTATACTATGGCTTTGTGAGTGTTCTAATGCATCGCCGAGTGTTTGCTCCTGGCGAAACGAGATACGAAATACGAGCGACGATATACGAAATCGCCCCCATCGTCTAGTGGCCTAGGATACCGGGTTCTCATCCCGGCGACAGGGGTTCGACTCCCCTTGGGGGTATTCCGATGTATATCGGAATAGAGCAGGTGCACAGTACGTAGGGTATGCAGATTTCTGCATACCCTTTGCGGAATTTGGCGGTATGCGTAGCATACCCTACCGAACTACCGAACTGCTCAACTTTTCAACTGCTCAAAGAGGGATTTCAGAATGCCTTTTATGTTTGAAAACCTCGAAGTCTATCAGAAATCTGTAGATTTAGCCGAGGAAGTCATAAATCTTACCGATGAATTCCCTAAAGGGTATTACTTTTTGACAGACCAGCTCAATAGGGCATTCCTATCGATAGCAACCAATATCGCGGAAGGCAATGGCAGATTTACAAAAGGAGATAGGCGAAATTTCTTTATCATAGCTCGGGGCAGCGTTCAGGAATGTGTCCCCCTGTTGGAAATTGCCAAGCGTAAGCAGTTTATTTCTGATACGAAACTTTCGGAGCTGCTTAATCAGCTTGAAACTATTTCCAAGATGCTTTCCGGCCTGATTAACGGCCTGGAAAAGAGAAAATAGAGCAGTCGAGCATTTGAACAGTGGAACAGGTGAAAATGCGAAACTGCGGCCACCTGCTCGACTTTCTAATTGCAGGATTAAAGTGCAAAATGATTCAAATTGACTGTTCTGATGGATCGGGATTGTCGGTTCGAGACTGACTTTTTGCTGGTCTCTCCTCTCTAATTTTTAGAAAACAAATTTGTCGCTTCGATATGTAAACGAGAAAGCGTTAACGCTGAGTTAGATTTGTTTTAATACCAAGAGGTTTTCAAATAACCCTCGGGTATTAATAAGGAACTTGAGAATGGGGAGATAAATATGGATAGGAAAGACATAGCACTGTTGTTATTGGCGGCCTTTCTGCTTCTAATCACAGGTGTTTTGATTGACTCTTTTCAGCTATGGAGCATTACAGGAAATTCTACGATACCGTGGTTTTGTTCTGCGTTGGGAACGGCTTTGTGTCTTATAAGTATTACTTCGCTATTAACGCAAAGCTCACCTTCTTCTATATCCATGAGCCGGGCTGCTATAGTCATTATTGGCTCGTCTGTGTGCATAGGTGTTGGGATGGTCATCGACGGGTTTGTGTATACTCACGCATACGATTGGGTAAGCAGTATCGGAGAATGGTTTGGATTTACACTTATTCTTATTATCATGTTCTGGCTTCCAAGAATTAGAAGCAAAAATAATCCCGATTAACTAACTGATCCTACATAAGCTTTGGTAGAATGTACGATGGGCCTTAGCCCATGCCGATATCGTAAATAATGAGAAATCCTAACGACGATGACCGCTTTGTGCAATTGGCCATTGAGCAGGCGAAGATTGCCGAGGAAAATGGCGATGTGCCGATAGGGGCGGTCATCGTTCATCAAAACCAGATAATCGGCAAGGCATACAACCAAAGAGAGCAGCTCAAAGACCCTACCGCCCACGCGGAAATAGTTGCCCTAACTCAGGCGGCAGCGGCACTACAAAGTTGGCGTTTAACCGGCTGCACAATGTATGTCACTTTAGAGCCCTGCCCGATGTGTGCCGGTGCGCTGGTGCTGGCGCGAATCGACCGGCTGGTCTACGGCTGCGATGACCCAAAGACAGGCGCGTGCAAAAGCCTGTATAACATCGTACAAGATGAAAGACTCAACCACCGCCTTGAAGTTACAACCGGCGTTTTGGCCGATGAATGCAGCAAACTACTACAAGATTTCTTTCAGCACCGCCGAACGGAAAATAGCCAGTAACAGATAGCGTAGAGCGTACAGCGTATAGCGGATAGCAACTTTCGTCCATCATACTAAAGCCTGCAAGATACCCAGCGATGTGTCTTAGGACTGCCTGCTGCTTCATAACTGCACCTGCCCAGGTAAAACTCTATCGTGTTCGCCGAATTCCTCTGGCGATGCGATTACTCAGTATGAGGATGATTGTGCCGAAGGCCATATTGATCGGCCCTTCCCCAAGGCTCCACCACAGCGGCATACCTTCGACAAAATCAACAATTAGAAGCATTCCGCCAAAGACGATAATCGCCCAGCCAAGAAAGCGTAGTATAGGCCGATGCCTGACAAGATCGGACGACACGACCCACAAAAGCGCACCAAGCAAGGCATAAAACGCCGACGTGGAACGGGCAAGATACCCGACAATCGGCTCGGCTGGTAGTTGACCCATTCCGAGCCGTTGATGGATTCCGTTCATCCACGAGTAGGGCATAATAACCGCAAAGACAGCTAAAAGCGCAACGCTGCCTAAAACCCGCAGAAACAGCCTGAATAAATGCTCTTGCTTGTTCATTCTTGACAGATATGTAGGGTGGGCTGTGCCCACCATTTCTTTTTTGGTGTGCGGAGCACACCCTACGATTCTAACCGATCCGGCCGTCTTCGTTGATGTCGGTGCCGTGAAGCTCTTCGAGCTTTTTCACCAGGGCACGCAATGTGTTCTGCGTCAATTTCAGTTGATCTTCCAGAGCTTGGACCCGGTCCTCGATAGAATCAGATTTGCGATAGTGGCCATACATCAGGCCGGTTTGTACGATTTCCCAAAGAACGCCCATTTTTCACCTCGCTTCATTGTCGCGGATTCAAATCAATGGTCACAGCCACAGTCATATCAAGATGTCAAGCCTGCTTGCAATGCGTGCTATTATGCTCCTAACTGCCGCCAAAAACAAGGAATTTTCGTCGGTCGTATTGTGTCGTGCGGAGGCACTGGGGTGGTGACCTACTCTGGGAGCAAAGTGGATTCCCGCCCGTTCGGCTGGCGCTCAGGGCAGGCCTTGCGCGGGAATAACACGATGGCTCGGTCAATTTGGGTTACTTACCTTTTACCGTCTCGGCTAACTCAGCGATGCGAAGCTCCAGGCGTTTTATTTCTCGCTTGATGCTGTGTCTGTGGACCATCTCCCAGGCAAAAACTTTCATGAAGCCAATAGCCAGAACGCATGGGACGAAGATGGCAGCATACATAATTTGCATTTTCGTCTCGTCGGTTCCCGAAGAACTGGATGGCGCTGTAGACGGCCCCGGCGAAGAAAATGATACCGAATGCCCACACAAGAATTGCGGTCGACAGCATCTTTCTGCTGTAGAAGTCCTTTGCCATAGACAGTATTGTGTCTTCCTTTGAGACATCGTAGGTATCTTCGATTATTCTTTTTATCTGTTCCTGATCCATTTTCTTACTCCTTAAAACTCTCACTTTTCAACATATTCTTGCCATAGTTTTTTCAACTCGTTTCTTGCATTGTGCAGTCGCGATTTAACAGTCCCTTTGGGGATCCGTAAGATGCTTGCGACCTCGGCCAATCTGAATTCTTCCAAGTAGTACAGCGTCAAGACATCCCGGCTTTGGGCGGAAAGCCGGCACATAATGTTTTGAAGGTCGCTAAAAGTCTCACTGCTCTCTGGCTTACTTTGGCTTTGCTGCTCGGTAATGCGGTCCGCTTGCACCTGCGGTGCCCTGGCATTCTTCCGTATCCAGTCGTGGGCTTTATTTGTCACGATGCGGTAGGCCCAAGGCCTGAACCTGGCCGGGTCGTTCAAACGGTATATGCCACGCACGATGCCCAGCCAGCTTTCTTGTGTCACGTCCCACGCGGCCTCCGGCTCACCCGTCAGCCGACACGCGTAGCACCACAGGCGTTTTTGCCAGCGAGAAACCAGCATTTCCAGAGCTTTGACGCTGCCGCTCTGGCAGTCCATCACCAATATTTCATCTACAAGTTGTTCGACAGACCTATCCACATCAGTTCCAGGAACCAACAGTATCAGGGTATCCGGCAATCAGGCAACTGATAATCTGACAGCCTGGTCGTCTGATAGCCTATTTACATATCATAGTCTCTGTTTACTGCCCCGCGGTTCATTTTCTGCAAAAATCTCTTTATGTCTGTCCCCGACTACTACGTCAAATTTGATTGCAAACCCCTCATTTAGCCGCTATCTTGAAAGTAACCTGGAGAGGTGTCTGAGTGGCCGAAAGAGCACGCTTGGAAAGCGTGTGTACGGATTTCCGTACCGCGGGTTCGAATCCCGCCCTCTCCGTTATGAACGACGTGTATAGCGGATAGCGTAGAGCGTACAGTTTCATATCCGCTGTCCGCTCGATTTGAGGAGACCGTTTTCAGTGCAAGTGGCTTTAGGACAATTCAATGCCACGGTCGGCGATTTGGCGGGCAATGCCGAGAAGATGCGCAACATCTACGCCCAGGCACTTAAAGCCGGCGTAGATTTGCTGGCGTTTCCGGAACTGGCGGTTTGCGGCTATCCGCCGGAAGACCTGCTGCTGAAAAAACACTTCATCGAAGATACCCGTGCGGCGGTTGAGAAACTCGCCGCGGACTGCCCGGACGGCACCATGATAGTCGGCTTTGCTGAAACCTATCAGGGTAAGACGTACAATTCAGCCGGCGTGCTGCGCAAAGGCCGGATAGAAAAAATCTATCGCAAAGGTCTGCTGCCAAATTATGGCGTGTTCGATGAGCGAAGGTACTTCGAGCCTGGAACCGAGCCGCTGATAATTGAAATCAAAAATCAAAAATCAAAAATCAAAAATGTAGAGGGCGTTGCCATCACCATCTGCGAGGACATCTGGGACATCGAATGGCTCAGCGATTTTCTCAAGGACGCCGGCCAAATCCAGTTGCTCGTTAATATCTCGGCCTCGCCCTTCCACACGGGCAAGATTACCGCAAGGCAGGATTTGCTCAGCCGATGCGCCAAAAAGTTCAAATGCCCAGTTGCATACTGCAATCTTGTCGGCGGTCAGGATGAATTGGTTTTTGATGGGCGAAGTATGTTTGCCGACTCGGCAGGAAATATCGTCGCCCAGGCTAAGGCGTTCGAGGAAGATTTGCTAATCATAGATACTGGGTGTCAGGTGTCAGGTGTCAGGGGTCGGTATCCAGGTCCCCGATCCCCGAAAACTGAACCCTCTGCTATTGAGGAAGTTTATCAGGCACTTGTACTTGGAACCAGAGATTACGCCCGAAAGAACGGCTTCAAAAAAGTCCTGCTGGGGCTAAGCGGTGGCATCGATTCTTCCGTCACTGCGGCTATCGCCGCCGCTGCTTTGGGACCGGAAAACGTTGTCGGAATCACGATGCCGTCGAAATTCAACAGTCCGCAGACCATTTCAGATGCCGAAAAACTGGCGAAGAATCTGGCCATCGAATTTCATACCATCCCGATTGGGCCGGTGCTTGAGAAGTTCGACAAGGCATTGCAGTCTATACCCGGCTGGGATGGCAAAGGCATTGCTTATGAGAATCTCCAGGCCAGGATCCGCGGTACGGCGCTGATGTCACTAAGCAATCGCTTCGGCTGTCTGGTACTAACGACCGGCAACAAAAGCAGAACCTCGGTTGGCTATGCGACTCTTTATGGCGACACAGCCGGCGGATTTGCGGTGATAAAAGACGTGCCCAAGACGATAGTTTACAAATTGGCAGAGCACATAAACGAGCTCGCCGGCCGCCAGGTCATACCAGCGGATGTAATCAACAGAGCACCAACAGCAGAGCTAAGGCCCAATCAAAAAGATACCGATTCGCTGCCGGAGTACGACCTTCTTGATAGAATCATCGAGCTTTACGTTGAGCAGGATATGTCGCCGCGCCAGATTGTTGCATCCGGCCTGCCGCAAGATACAGTTCACAGCGTCGTTCGCATGGTGGATAAAAATGAATACAAAAGGAGGCTGTCGCCGCCGGGGATAAAAATTACGCCTAAGGCTTTTGGCAAAGACCGCCGACTGCCGATAACCAACCATTACGCTATTCAGGGATCAGTGATCAGGGGTCAGCATCCCGATCCCTGAACCCTGAACCCTCTACCTGCCTGCCAGTGCGTCTGCGATTGCCCGTGCGAAGCCGTTAGCTGCAATTGGACCGGCAGCGGTTATTATAAGGCCGTCTCGTTCAACCGGAGTGCCGGTATATCTGGCGCACGGCTCGCTCAAGTGTCACTCGCTCGGAAATAAAGCCGGTAGCTCTAACGCCGCGAAGCACACCCGCGTTAGCCAGAATTGTTGGCGCTGCGGAGATCGCCGCGAGCACCTTTCGCTTTGCCACCGCCTCACGGGCGATATTCAGCACTACTGGACTACTAAAATACAGTATTGCTCCCTGTCCGCCGACGAAAATGATCGCATCGTAATCATCTACTCTCAGGTCGGTTAGCCCAAGCGAGGCCTCGACCGTATTTCCAAGCATACCTCTTATGGTTCCTATTCTTGTGCTGGCAACAACTGTCAGGGGTCCCGTCATGTCAAGAAAACGCCTGGTATCAAAAAGCTCCTCATCTCGAAAATTCTCAGCGGGGATAATGAAGACAGCCTTTCTCGGTCTTGCGGGAATTTGCTGGGGCGGCGTTGCGGTGGTTAGGTCTTGTCCCGGCCCAGTTGGCGTTTGTCCACTCGGATAGCCAACGGCAACTATGTAAAGCGGCTCGGTATTTCTCGGCAAGTTGCACGCGGTTCTGGCATTTCTGGGGTCAAAATCGCCGATCGCGGCAGAGCCTAATGCCATGCTGACAGCCTGCAATTGGATGTTTTGAGCGATATGTCCTGCCTGCAATAGGATAAGCTGTCTAGCCTTACCGGTGGAACGGATGCCAATATCCCTCAGAGAGGAGCTAAGAATAAGGCAGCACCCGGCTGAAGCCACCGCTTCGGGATTTATGGTTGCCGCCGCCAATCCGCCTCGCACATCGAGATTCAAGGTTTGTTGCAGGCTGTGCGTGCCGGGATTGTATAAGTAGACCCCATCTTAAGTCGCCAGATAAAGCTGTATTGGATAGGCTTCGCTGTCTTGCGGAGGCGTTCGAGAACGGTTCGCTGTCGGAGCGACGGCTTGTGGCAGTTTCTCTATTGTGGCAAAACCTGCCCAGGCCAACTGGCCGATCTGAGCAGGTTTAAGAGCCTGTCCACTGAACTTACGCGCCCATCCGGCGGTGGACTGCTTGGCCAAGGCTTCCTCCACGCTCAGAGAGCCGGTCAGATTTGCCTCGGGAAGCTGAATTATTTTTAGGGTTGAAGCACGAGGCCTATGCTGAGTGATGCCGGCTGGCGGTAACCCAGCAGAGCAAAGAGCCGCCAAGCCAGCTAAAATCATCGCACCGGCAGTGCACTTTACAGAACTCGGCACTTTCCAAAGGATGAAAGCACACTTCATTTTCAAATCCTCCCAACGACCCAGATACAATCGGGGGCAACACTGTGCATATTATACCTTTAGCCCCGAAAATGCGCAGACAAATAGAGAAGATTTGGCCAAAAATCAAATCCGCTACACCCCTGCGGACAACGGCAAGCATCGAGAATCGGGGATCCGGGATCGAGACGTGCCTGTTTCTGATTTAGACGTATAACGCGGCTTAAGAGTTCAAGGGCAAGAAGACGGTAAAAGTAGAGCCTTTGTCTAATTCGCTTTCGACCGTAATTCTGCCGCCGTGCATATTGACGATTTCTTTAACGATAGCTAGGCCCAATCCTGTGCCCTTGATCTGCTTGCCTGGGCGGTGCACGCGGTAAAATCGATCAAAGATTTTTGGAAGCGACTCTTTGGGTATGCCAGAACCGGTATCGCTGACGTTTATAACCAATTCACATCCGGCACAGTCAGCCAAAATAGTGACGCGACCATTTTCGGGCGTAAACTTGATTGCATTACCAACCAGGTTCATAACCATTGACTGAATCTTGCCCACGTCGCCCTGCAGCGTGCCGAGGTTGTCGGCAATATCTACTTTCAATTGGATGCCCTTTGCGTCAGCTAAGTGCCGTACCGCTGATAGAACCTGTTCTATGACAGCGGCGATATCCACAGGCTCCCGCGAGAATTTGACCGTACCGGACTCGATCCGTGACACTTCCAGAAGTGCCTCGATCAAGTTCTTTAGAAGGTCTGATTCTTCATCGATTATGGTCAGAAACTGTTGCTTGGTCTGCTCAGTCATATCCGGGTCGCGCAGTATGGTTGTGATATAGGCCTTGATTGCCGTCAGCGGCGTGCGCAGCTCGTGTGTGACCGAAGAGACGAAGTCGCTTTTCATCCGGTCGATTTCACGTTCTGCTGATACGTCACGCAGTACCATAACAATGCCCACCATTGCGCCGTCGTTTTTTCGAATGGGCGCCGCCGTAGCCGAGATTGGACATTCTCTGCCGTCTCTGGTGATAAGAGCATCACGGTCGCCGCCGGTTTCTGTCTGTCGGGAGCTGAGCACCTTGTCGATGGGACTTTCGACCGGATTCTTGGTTTTTTCGTCAATCGGATGGAAGATTTCATCGACCATTTTGCCCTGGACTTCAGGGTATTTCCATTTGGTCAGATTCTCAGCCACTTTATTGAACAGGATGATTCGCTTCTGAACATCCGCGGCAATAATCCCGTCGCTCATACTGCAAAGGGTCACCGCCAGAAGTTCTTTTTCTTCTTCGAGCTGTTCTGTTCGTTCTTTGACCAGCGCCTTGAAGGTCATTATGGTACTGTTTAAGTGCGTCTGTGGCTTTCTTGTGTGCCAGGGCTTTTTCTACCACCTGCGGGAGGATCTTCAGATAGTTGCGCTGCGCATCTTTTATGATATAGTCGTATGCCCCCGCCTTCATTGCCTTGATAGCTATTTCCTCGTCTCCGCCTCCTGTAGCAAAAATCACCGGGCTATCGTCGGTCAGTTGTAAAACGTCAAAGGCCGTCCCATCACCAAGAAGATAATCAACAACTGCCACATCAAATTTGTCGGAGGTTAAGATGCTTTTTGCCTGGGCAAAAGAGCCGGCTATAGTGTAATCGTATAACAGCCCTTGCTGTTTGACCAATCGCTCGAAGGCTGCCTGGTCGATCTTATCGTCTTCGACCAGCAGAATTCTGCATCTGGAGTTTTCTGTAATCTCAGTGTTCATCGGGCGGCTCACTTAAAGTCCAGCACAGGTCAACCTTCCTGACTGCCTCGACAAACTTTTTGTAATCCACGGGCTTAACTATGTATCCGGCAACACCAAGCCCAAGACTTTCGACCACATCGCGTTCTTTTTCGGAACTTGCCAGCACAACAACAGGAATTTTTGCCAGCGATTTATGAGCCTTTAAGGTCGTCAGAAATTCGATGCCGTTGGGTTCCGGTGTGGTCAAATCCAGAAGGATAAGGCATGGTTTTCTAACGCCCTTGGTTCTTAGATATGCCGACGCCTTTTTGGCGTCAGGTGCATCTACCAATTGGTTTGTGACCTTCAAGCCTTTCAGCGCCGCTCAACAAGGACCGCATCCCCCCGGTAAGCTTCGACCAGTAGTATTGGGTTAGAACTTCGCATCTCGTCCCCTTCTTAACTTTGGCAGGCAAATCCAGAATGACCGTCGCGCGGTTGCGCAGCTCGACACGGTTACGTTTACCGTAAAACGTCAGACCAAACGAGCATCGCAACCGATAGACGAAGTTCAAATTGAGGATTCAGAATTCAGAGTTCTGTCTTCTGTCTACCTGCGTTCGGTATTGACGCACTTTT
>CAWFCJ010000009.1:0-54895 GCA_963814265.1 Sedimentisphaerales bacterium
TTAACTCAAATAATGGTTCACTCCTAATTTCCCATTTTCTTTTTCTTTTTTCTACATCAATATCTCTACCAAGTTCAATTTTAAATCGATTATCAGAATTCTTTATCTGCATTTTTGTTGTAAGATAAGTAGTGAAAAATGTTGCTAAAGCTATGATGAAGTTTGAACCAAGTACTAAGTAAATAACATCTTTAATTTCCATTTTTGTTTTTCACCAACAATGGATTCTGGCCTGCTCCAGAATGACATCTCCTATTTCCCAATTGGGCGAGTTAAAGATATTAAGTATCCAACTATAGTTCCACTAAAAAAGTAAAGACCTTCCGCTGGGAGTACTTTTTGCCAAGTTAAAAGTGAAATACTCACGAAAACGAGAAATATTACCACGAGAATTGCTATAAAATTGTGCGATTCGATTTTTTTGTTTCTGAGGAAACCCTCTTTTAGTGCATCAACTATTTTATCTGCTATTCTTTGCCAGCCACTTTGTGTTTTTTCATAAGCTTCGATTTCTATTTTCTTCATTTCCCGATCGTCAGGCGAAATTGGTTTCTTGTTATTAGGCATAATTCCACCCCCAATTAAGTATGTCTTACTTACCGAAACCTTCTTTCTTAAGAATCGTCGCTTTATCGGTCTTTTCCCAAGGGAGGTCGAGGTCGGGGCGGCCAAAATGCCCATAGGCGGCGATCTGGCGGTAAATGGGGCGGCGCAATTTAAAATAGTCGATTATCGCGCCGGGGCGCAGGTCGAAGTGCTTGTTAATCAGGTTGAATATCACCGACGTAATCCCATTTTCAGAGCCGATAGCATCCGCAGTGGCGTTTCTGTAATACAGTCTTACTTGCGATTGCGTCACTAACATACTCCTTCCATCAGGGGAACTGATGGCCCTTAAAGCCCTTTTCCTGGTCGATCCAGCCGCCTGGGATATTTTCGGTGTGGGCCTGCTCTGCATAGCCCTTCATTTTAGATAGAATCTCCGGCTGCTCAGAGGCCACATCGTTCTTTTCTTCGAGGTCCTGGCTCAAGTCATAAAGCTCAAATGGCCTGTTTTTGCCCGGTTTGACGGCCTTCCAATTGTCCATCCGCACCGCTGTTTGTGCCCCATACTCCCAATATAGATATTCGTGGCGTCTCTGCCGGCGTCCGGCGGCGTCCCCATCCAAAAGGGTCGGAACGAGAGATATTCCGTCAGTGTTCTGAGGTGGTTTTACGCCCGCCAGCTCAGCTAAGGTCGGCATCACATCCGGGAAGTACCAGAGATGGTCGCTGACGACGCCCGCTTTGATTTTGCCCGGCCAACGAACGACCATCGGTATCCGCAGGCCACCCTCGTACAAATTGCCTTTTCCGCCGCGGAACCTCCGATCCGTATGGGGATTAAAATTGGCGCCGAAGAAGCCGTGAGGATAGGGCGGCTCTTTTGGCTTCGGATTTGTAGGATCGCCGTATGCAAAGTATGCAGGGCCGCCGTTGTCGCCGCTGACAAGCACAATCGCATTATCGTCGATGCCAAGCTCTTTGAGCAGGGCGAGAATATCGCCGATCTGACGGTCAACCATTTTCACCATAGCGGCGTAAACCTTCGCGTCGTTAGGCGTTCTGTCGCCGGCAGTCCAGGGCTTATCCTTGAATTCTTGCCAGGCCGGCTCATCTTCCGGAATCGCCCAGACGCCGTGCGGCGGCGTCCAGCAGGCATAGCAAAAGAAAGGTCTATCGCGATTTTGGCGAATGAACCTTATGGTCTCGTTAAAAATCAAATAGTGCGAATACTGCTTTCCGGTGTCAAAATCTCCGGTATTGCCTTGAAGTGGCACTTTTTCACCGTTGCGAATAAGGTAACACGGATAGTAAGAGTGGGCGTGAACCTGATGATAGTAACCGAAGAATACGTCAAAGCCGTGTTTTTCCGGCACGCCGGTAGTTCCGCGGTCGCCGCAGCCCCATTTGCCAAATCCGCCGGTGGCGTAGCCGACCTGCTTGAGCACCTGGGCGATGGTCACATCGTCTTCACGCAGCGGCACGCCTCCGGGATTTGTCCGGACGGTTGTGTGCCCTGTATGCTGCCCGGTCATCAACACGCTGCGGGTGGGTGCACACACCGGTGCCCCGGCAAGAGCTTGGGTGAAACGCATTCCTTCCGCTGCTATCCGGTCAATGTTGGGGGCCGTCAGATACTTGTTGCCCATACACGACAGCTCGAAATAACCAAGCTCGTCCAGCATTATGTAAATAATATTCGGGCGTTTGCTCGGCGCTGCGGCGGCCAGAATAGTTTCTGGCATGGCGACGCTCGCTATACCTATGCCGACGCTCTTAATGAATTCACGGCGCCTCATAATTTCTGCCTTAGTTGAACCTCGATTCCTTCTTTGGTGCTCCGGTCAAAGCTGAAACTGCCAGTTACTTCACGATCGCCAATTCGTGTGCTGACCTTGTATTGGCCGAAGAAACCGCGGAAGCGGGTTTGCCCCGTTTCGGCGACTTCTGTTTCGGTTTGCGTCCACCACGCCGCTTTGATTGAGCGCTGCAATTCTTCGTAAGCAGGCTTGGGCGTCATATCCGCACGTACCAGTCCAGCCGGTGCTCTCTGCCAGGCGTCTTGGTCTGTGAAGTCCCACCAGGTAACTGCCTCGACCGCGGGATGGGAGAAAAGGACACGATAAAATTGAGCAACTTCTTCAGCTTGGCGTTTTTCGCCGTCGGGCGTGGTATTCCAGCCAGCTGCCGCTCTTGGCCCAGAGACGATTGTGGTCTCGGTGAAGTGTAACGGCTTGCTGAATTTTGCGAACGCATCACAGACCTGCCAGGTTCGCTCGACCGGCCAGCAGCCGCCGTGCATGTGCGACTGGATGCCGATGACGTCGTAAAGCGGCTGCCCGTTTTCATCTACAAGCTGAGAGAGCACGTTCTCGGCAAAGGCAGCATCGGTTCGATAGTCGTTAATGACCAGCGTGGCCTGGGCGTTGCCCTGCCGCGCCGCCTTAAATGCCGCCCGAACGTATGCACCGACACCCATTTTGCGTATGGCCTCGGTCAGCTTCGGGGCACGCTCCTTGCACTCAGGCCGGTCATAATGCGTCGCTTCGTTGACTACATCCCATATATCAACTTTGCCCTTGAACTGCCGGGCACAGCGCTGAATGCGGTCAAATTGAGCTTGCATTGCCGCCTCAGGTTCGTCCGGCAGCCAGTTAGGCTTCGCCCAGTTCCACGCCAAGGGATGTCCCTTAGTCGTTACATCGTGAGCCCTGCACCAGCGGACGATTTCTTCGGTGCGCTCGTCATCGGGCTTATCATGCTGACGCTCGTAATTCCACCAGTAGAAAGGCAGCGTCGCATAGTTGAGTAATTCGGCAAAATGCCTCTCGTATGCGGCATTATCTTCAGCCGTTCTGCAACGCCCCAATTTGAATATATTGCACCCAAAAAGAAACTTGTGCCGGGTTTGCTGTATTTTCACGGTCGAGCCGGTTTTTAGCGGTTTTCCATCCGCACCGGTAAATCTCAGTACTGCATCGCCTTTACGATGCTTTTCAATGCGGGCGTCAGCCTCGTCAAGGATTTGCTCTTTCGACACGTCAATGGTGCGCTGCCTTGCGCCAGCCGGCGCAGTACCAGTCGCCGAGCACGCTGCGGCCAGGCCTGCCACTTTGAAGAAATCTCTGCGATTCATAGGATTTGCCCTTCACCAGATTTCTCGCTTCTGGACATGCCAAGTTTAGCCCCGGACCCGTGCCGGGGGCTGAGCCCTGCCAACATCCTTCGACTTCGCTCAGGACACGGGTGGCAGGGCTTAAGCCCGCGACAACTGAATTTATACAGCCTCGTTGAGCATTTTGATGTCTTTGAATCGGCAGAAAGTCGTTAGTTCCGGCGTTATGTCGTCGTAGCACGTCTGCCGGTGCAGTCCGTTCGTCCAGTTCTTCCATAGTTTCCTTACATCGCCATCCACTTTGACGGTAATCTTGGTACGGCAACCTCTATCGTCCGCAAGGGAAACCGGCGCCTCGATAATTTCGCCCGTGAAATATGGGATAAAATCGGCGCCGAGCAGTATGGCCTGAGTGACTTTTTGCCCGACGCGCATCTGGACCTGCGGCACAACGCCCTCTTGGCGCTCCATCACCGTTCTTATCTTATACGGGGCAACCGGCCCATCCGGACCATCCATCTTTCTGGTGCCCAGACAGTGCGCCAGTATTATCGCATTTTTCGATTCGTCAACCGTAGGGTCGCTGATAAAGCCGGGCTTTCCTGCCAGGCCCTGGAATATGATGTGAGTCATAGCGGACGGCAGGTCCGATTCGCATATACCGCCCAGCCCCATATCGTTCAGCCTGGTAAAGCCAAGACACGGGATAAGCCGGAAGCTTTATGGTTTTATCCCACATTGTGCCGTAGCAATCGACCGTCATTACGGTGGCATCTTCTTCATCCAGCAATTTCTCAAAGGCCAGCGCCAGTTTGCAGGACTTAAATATGTTTTCTCTGGAGGGTTCGACAACTTGTTCTGCTTGCTTAATCCACCGCTCGGTCTCGGCCTTGGCTTGGTTGTCATCGACGGCGTTATATGCTTCCTCGACTCGCTTGAGTTCGACCTGCTTGATCTCGGTTCCGAATTTTTCTTTCATGCTCTCGGCGTACTTGGCAAAAGACCTGGTTGTAACGTCAAGAATCTTGGCCTCCCGCAAGTGGTGAATCGCCCGGAAAGGCCTGACGGCAACCGCCAGTTGCTTATAGTCGGTTGTGAGCATGCACTCCATTTTTGCCCCCACCGGCTGCTTTTGCATACCGCCAAATCCCACCCATTCATGTCCGGAATACGGCACGGCAAAAACAACCGTAGGCTTACCCACGCTGAGGATTTCGTTGAGGATTGAGCCTATTCCTATCGTCACGTGGATGGCTAAGATGCCGTCAACATCTTGTAGCTTGTCTTTTAGCTGGCTTACCTGCTGGGCCGAGCTAACCAGTTGGTCAGGCACAAATTCCACATCAGATAGTTGGTCTTTGAGCTTTGCGAACTCCGAGCCATAAAAGCGGATTTCCTCTGCCAGGTTCAGGCCGGGCTTTGGCCAATGAGGATTGGGCAGCCCCATATACAGTCTGGCAACTTTGACTTTTGTTCTTCTGCAGCCAGGACTTATCAGCTTTGATTCTTTCGGCCCAATTGCTGCCGCCGCCAACACCTCGGCGCCGACAAGGTATGCCGCGCTTCCTGCCGCTGTCATTTGCAGAAGTTCTCGTCTATTCATCCCATTTTCCATCTCAAGCTCCCTTCTTCGGTTTTTGGTCACGGTCCAACCTACGGTAAAACCGCAGGCTAAATATTTATCTTCACAAGGCCGGCGTATTTTATCATCAGTGATTTTATCTGTCCAGAATTAAACTTGACGACCACAACACTGTTTTCGCCCATATCAACAAATTCCTTGACCCTGCCACGGCCGAAAGATTTGTGGCGAACCAACTCGCCCGCAGTAAACTCCTGTGTTGAACGATGGATTCCCGCCTGCGCGGGAATGACATTATCGGCTTCAGCATAATCGCAGCCCGATTCGCTTAGAAACTGCGACGGTATCGTTCGCAGCATCTGTCCCCGTGCCGTTCTGTATCGGGCGTAACTTATGTGCAGACCCAATTTGGCGCGGGTTATGCCCACAAAGAACAGCCGTCTTTCCTCTTCCAAATCCTCCTGGCCGCCGGTAGTTGAGTTCTTTGATCTTTCATGCGGCAGCAAGCCATCTTCAAGGCCGATGATAAAGACATTTTCAAATTCCAGGCCCTTGGCAGCGTGCAAAGTCATCAAGGCGACACGATCAACAGAAGTATCGTAACTATCCACATCGCTGAAAAGGGATATTTGCTGAAGATAGTCAATCAGTGATGGCTCTTGGGCCTGCTGGTCGTATTGAGCGGCTGCACTTATTAGCTCATTGACATTCTCGATAGCGTTTTCGCCATCAGGCCCGGCTGCTCGGAGCGATTCTTCCAGTCCGGATTCGACAAAAACGCTTTCAGCAAGTGACGCGACTTTGCCGGCAACTTTCTTTCTGAGCCTTTCCAGCATATCGACAAAAGCAGTAACTTTGGCCTGTGCCGCTTTCGGCAGAGCTTCGATATGCTCGGCGTTTTTCAGGCCCTCAAGCAGGCTGATCTTGTTTTGGGCGGCATACAGGCGAACCCTGTCGACGGTGGTTTTTCCTATGCCGCGTGCCGGCGTATTGATTATGCGCAGCAGCGCGATCTCGTCATCAGGGTTGGCAATAACCTTCAAGTAGGCAAGCAGGTCGCGAATTTCCTTTCTATTGTAGAACTCGACTCCGCGGACAATCTGGTATGGTATTTTGTTTTGAAAAAAAGATTCCTCGATCACCCTGCTCATAGCATTGACGCGATAGAATATGGCAATGTCGTTCAGAGATGCACCTTGCTCAGCCAGGCTTTTTATCTGCCGGGCAACAGCCAGCGCCTCCTGGTGCTCATCCTCAAATACTGTTACGCAGACATCCTGGGCGCGGGGCCTCGTAGGAATGAGCTTTTTCTGTTTTCTATTCTGGTTAAAGGCGATCAAATTGTCGGCCAATTCCAGAATATTAGGGGTGCTGCGGAAATTTTCCTCCAGTTTGACGATGGTGGCATTGGGCCAATCCCTTTCAAACGCCAATATATTTCGGATGTCGGCCCCCCGCCAGCGGTAGATGGACTGGTCCGGGTCGCCGGTTGCACAGATATTATTATGCCGCGACGCAAGGGCTTTGGCGATTCGGTACTGGGCGTGATTTGTGTCCTGATACTCGTCGATGAGCAGGAATTTGAAACGCTCGGCAAGCTCATCGCAAACTTCGGGCCGGCCTTCCAGCAGAAAAGCGGTCTTCATCAGCAGGTCGTCGAAATCCAGAGCATTATGCTCATGCAATGTCTGCTGATAACGGGCATATATTTTCGCCAGTGTTTTGGTCCAAAAATCGTCCGCTTGAGCCTTAAAAAAATCGACGCTCATTAGATTGTTTTTCAGCTTAGAGATATGTTCGAGGATTCGGCCCGGCGGAAAATTGGTGGCGTCGAGTTCGCATTCTTTGACCGCCTGCTTGATGCACTTACTCTGGTCCGACTCGTCATACACACTGAAGCTCGGCTTTATATCCGCCTTATCCGCGTACCGGCGAAGGATTCTAACGCACAAAGAATGAAATGTGCTGATGTGAGCGCCGCCGGACGCACCCAGAGCAATCGCTCGCTGGCGCATCTCATCAGCGGCTTTATTGGTGAAGGTTATCGCACAAATATTGTATGGCTTGATGCCTGAGTCGATAAGGGCTGCGATTCGGTATGTAATTACCCGGGTTTTGCCGCTTCCGGGCCCGGCCACAACCAGTAAAGGCCCTTCCTTGTGAGAAACAGCTTCTCTTTGTGAGGGCGTCAACTGATCCGAAATTGTATTGTGCATAGCCGAATTCGGGCATGTCATTATTGCGATTTTTCAGGCTCTTTTTTAAGCTGCTCTTCTTGCTGCTGCAACTGCTTGTGGAGCTCAGGCCTTTCTATCTCTATCCGTCCAAGCAGATTCAACTTTAGGTTGGGTGGATATAGCGGGTCCTCGAAGAAATCAAGAAGCGCAAAGTACCTCAGTAACCTGAAATCGGGCAGGTCAATTCTCGTATCATCTGTGTACTTTGACTGATAGATGTCCCACACTTCTTTGGCCAGTCTCTCTCTGCCGAATGATTCGTCATCATCCCGCATTGCATATCTAAAGTAGCTTTCTCGAAGAAGTGCAGCTATTTGCTCCTGTGCATCGAAAATGCCTATACTTTCGAGCTCCTCACGCAGACGATTCCTGGCGAACTCGACCAGCGGGACTTTGAACTCATCCCGCGGATAACGTGTTCGCAGCTCGTTATAGATTTTTAGCGCCTGCTGCTCGTGCCCTGCCTGGTAGAACAAAAGGACGGCGTTTTTGAGCATGTTGCGGTAGCCGTCCTGAAGTGAATTGTACGTGCCCTCATCCTCAACGCCCTTGTATTTCGCAAGAACCGCCAGTAACGCCTGATGATACGGGTCAAACATCCGTAAATCCGGGCGATAATATATCTCTTTTGCCGTTTTTCGTTCGGGCGGTGACGACGCGTCTTTCTGCACTTCGACAGGCATGTCGTAGATGAATATTTTCCCATAGCGAAACAGGTTCTGCAAGCTGTGCCCGACGCTGCGGTCGGTGTTTGTTTCGGTTATATTCATCTGGCGGTCCTTGTCCTTGCTGACTTCTCGCAGTCCTGTGACGGCCCAGTAAATTGCGTGACTATCTGGGTGGCGCCAGTCCAGAGCAAAGTGTTTGTTCGGGTCACTGAAGTCAGTAGGGCCGAAGGTCTTATTCAACTGCTGTATCACAGTCGGGTCGAGCTTCCAGGTATTTCGCAGGTGATAAGCCTTGGCGAAAATATCGAACTTCTTCAGTGCCGGTGTGCCTCTGAAACGCTCTATGATCTGAAAAGCTGCCGGCTTAAATCTGCCGGCGTTCTGCCTTAACGATAGATAATTGTTGACGACCTCCTTGTCGTTGACAAATGCATCATCGGCGGACTTTAGGGCGCCGATCAATTCGGCAACATTCGCGTCAGTAACAATGTCCTGCAACTTTGTAGGTGCTTCTGCGAGGGCTTCAAAATAGCGGTCATCCTGCCAGTCGAGCTGATTATCTTCCGAGCGGAGCAGCGGTTCCATAGACAGGGCTAGTTGCAGCTTGTAATACTTGTGTGCGTCATCCGATACGCCGCCGATTTTGTGCTGGAATATCCGCGCAAGTTCGCGGTATAGTTGCAGCGACTTGGGATTGAGCGGGATACCTTGATCGCGCAGCAGCTCGTAGCCGTTCTTGACCCAGCGCCAGCGTTGGTCCGGCTGGTTGGCCGGTATGGCGACAGAAATGTTGTACGCCATATTCCAGGCGTGAAACTCCCACACCGATGCGAAACGCGGCTGTAAGGTCGTTATCCATTCGGCAAGCTGCCTGGCGTCAAAGAATTGCCCCTCCTCTTTCAGCTTATCCGCCCGTATCCACAGAATGTCCACTACCAGGCCGCGAAAAGCGCCCATGGCTACGGTCGCAAAGGCCAGCGATGGCGGGGCATTTTCCAGGGGCTTATTAATAATCAGCTTCATCTTCTCGCGCTGGGAATTTATGTAATCCAGGCGCATGCCGGCGGTAACAAGCAAGCCGGCCGCAAGAACAACGCAGATAAAGCAAATTGTTATGTCACGCAAACGCATAAAAGGTTCGGAGTTCATAGTTGATAGTTCATAGACTATGAACTATGAACGAAAAACTATGAACTAAATTGTGATTTTCGCAATTTCTTTGAAATTGAAGATAAGCAAAGAAAGCAACATCAAAAGAAGCGCTTTTACCGCGACCATAACTGCCGCAGCCTTAACAAGCAAAGACCAGCTAAGCAGCCGGCCGGGAATCAGGTATTTTGTGGGATTGGATTTGTCAAACTGCGGCAGCAGTTGTATCAGCGGCCTGATGGTATAAGAATAGACGCCCGCCACGTTCCCACCCAGAGAATCGAGCGATTCCAGGACAAAGCCGCTGAATGTTGCGGTAAAGAAGATTACCAGGCAAAACAATATGGCTACTGGAAATGAAAGGAAAGTCGCGGCCAATACGCCCAAACACGCCAGGAAAATCAGACGAAACAGGATAAAAAGAACAGCCCTTAGAAAATTGCCGGTGAATGTGTCGGCTTTGTAAAGCACCTCCAGGCCGTCTTCCAGAGGGAAGATTACCACTGTATCATTCAAGGGGACATTGAAGAAGCCCACAGCCAGGTAGCCATCCTCCGCTACCGCATCTGCCAAAAACTCTATCTCGCGGAACGTCCGAACGGGGTCTTTGCGGACCTCTGTTCGGTATATAGGGGTTTTCGGTTTTGTGCCATACTTGATCTGCCGGTAGTCACCTGCAAACCACTGACCATAAACCTGCGAATCGGGCGGATCGACGGCCACGTCGTACTTAAATCTTATAAACAGGCTCACATTCGGGTCAAGCGGCTTGACGTTATCGAATTCCCAGACCAGCTCGCGGCCGACGCCAATAGCCCGTTTCTCGAGTTTCTTGACGCTGGTAAGCTCGGCAAGAATCTGTTTGCGGGACATACCTTCCGGCAGTTGGCCGCTCTGGGCAAGCTTGTCGTAAGTCTCTTTGACTTCTTTCGTGACGTCTATCTCAGGCGGACTCAGGCTTGTCCGTGCCGTATAGAACTCATTTTCTGCCTGAGCAAGCTCAAATTCGTCTGCGCCGAAATACTTGGGTATATATAACGTAATCGCGTATATTACCAGCGAGAAAAGAGTGAGCAAAGCCGCGTCGAGTACTATTACGCCGAGCAGTTTGCCGAAAAGTAACTGCCAGCGGCGAATGGGCTTGGTGATCACCGTGTAGACCTGCTTCTGCTCTATGTCGCTGGTAAGAGAGTACACCGAGACTAATATTGTCAATAGACACAGCAAAATGCTGCTCAGCGATAGGCCGTAGCTCACAAAGGTTTGCAGCCGGCCTTTCAAAGTGCCGTCGCCCGTCACCGAAAAACCCATAATGGGCAGCAGAATGAGCAGTAAGATTACAAAAGCTGCGGCAATTTTCAGCCGCAACGCCTGCCTTATAGTATTCTTGGCAATCGCCCAGATGCTACGCATCACCGGAGTCCCCTGCCTGAGGCTTATCCTGCCCGGTCTGCTGTTTATCTTCGCTCTGGCTTGTGGGGCGGCCTGCGAGCTGGTCTAAGATGCTCTTTTTGACCTGCTCTTGCTCCGGCTGCTCCGTTTGCGGAGTTTCCGGGACTATTTCTTGTGACAGGTGCGCAGAGACGAGCTTATCAAGTATGCCTTCCACAGGCCTCTGCGATACGAGAAAATCACCGAGCCGGGTCGTACTTATCGCGCCGCTGGTGGGCTGGGCCTGTTCTTGGGCGGCTGTAACCGTTTTGATGAAGAACGTTTCGAGTCTATCCATTGGAGAGCTTACCACGCACTCGGTATCCTCCTGCTGGACGATCTGCTTTATCTTTTCGATAGCAGCGTCGCTGATAGCGCCGGTCGTGATTTGCCTCTTATTTGTCTGCTGCAGGAGCTCTTTGACCTGCCCTTCAGCTTGAATTCTGCCGCCATAAAGAATTGAGATTCTATCGCATACATCCTCGACATCAGCCAGAAGGTGGGTGCAAAGCAGAATTGTTTTGCCGCGCGCTGCCAGCTTGAGGATAAGGTCCTTTATCTGCCTTGTGCCTATTGGGTCCAGTCCGGTGGTCGGCTCATCCAGTATAAGTAGGTCCGGGTCGTTTATCAGGGCTTGCGCCAGGCCGATCCTTCGCGCCATGCCCTTTGAAAAAGTGCCGACCGGTCTATTTGCGACAGCTTTTAGCCCCGCCATATCGAGCAGCGCTTCGATACGCATTTTCCGCACTTTAGCCGGCAGAGCAAACAACCTGCCGTAGAAATCCAGCGTTTCGCGGGCGTTCAAATACCTGTAGAGATACGACTCTTCGGGCAGAAAGCCGATCCTGGCGTTGATTTTTGGGTTGGAGGCGTCACCGCCAAGAACTACTGCCTGTCCTTTTGTCGGGTGCAGCAGTCCGAGCAGCATTTTCAACGTGGTTGTTTTGCCTGAGCCGTTGGGCCCCAATAGGCCGAACACCTCGTTCACCTTCACCTTCAAGTTCAAGTTGTCAACGGCACAGATTTTGTCCCGTCCCCACCAGTCGGAAAAAATCTTAGTCAAAGAGAAGGTCTCGACGGCGTATCGCATGGTTAATGGTTCCTGTTTAGCCCCCCGACCTGTCGTCTGGTCGGGGGTTTTTTAGTCGAAGACCCCCGCCACAGTGATGGCGGGGTTAACCGCCCCCCGACCGTGTCGTTCGTGTCGGGGGGTTTTCAAGCTCCTCGCCATAGCGGACAAGGCGAGCACTATTGAAAACTACGATCAGCGTCCCCACAAAATGCAGCACCGCAGCGTAGACTGCTGACAGCCATGCTGCCGATGCTGCGGCCACACCAAGAAGAATAAATATGATTCCGAAGGAAAGGTTCTGGGTGATAACGCCTCTGGTTTTGCGTGAAAGCCGCACCAGATATGGCAGCCGCCTCAAATCGTCGCTCATAAGCGCAATGGAGGCGGAATTTATGGCGACATCGCTGCCTGCGGCGCCCATCGCAATGCCCAGGTCGCCCGCCGCCAGCGCCGGCGCATCGTTTATGCCGTCGCCGACCACCGCCACGGTATGCCCATCCTTTTTGACCTGCTCGACTATCTGCAGTTTGTCGGTGGGCAGGCACTGCGCCTTTACGTCCGTGCAGCCCAGCTCAACGGCTACACGGTTGGCAACTTCCTGCCTGTCGCCGGTGAGCATTGTCATTCTTTTGACGCCGAGCCTAAGTAACTCATCAACCGCCTGGCGAGCCTCCGGACGAGTCTTATCCTGCAACCCTATCCAGCCAAGGCACTTGCCGTTTTTGGCCACATACAGTGTGCTGAAGCCCTGCTCTTCGTGCAAGCCAGGGTCAAGCACGTTGGTTATAGCCACGTTATTCTCTTTTAGAAAAGTGTCCCTGCCCACGATGATTCTTGCCGAATCGACAATGGCGGTGACACCTTTTCCCGGGGTTTCCCGGAAGTTGTCTACTGTCGGCAGTGCAAGGTTTGCCTCCTTCGCTACATCCAGCAGCGCTCTTGCCGCCGGATGCTTGCTCATCTGCTCGGCACCGGCGGCACTACTCAATAGTTCTGCCGGCTCAACCTTCTCGGCGGGCGTCAGTTTTGTCACATACAGGCGTCCTGTCGTTACCGTACCCGTTTTGTCGAATATAAGCGCGGTGATTTTGCCGGCAATCTCAAGGTCGGCAACGTTCTTAATCAGGATACCGAGGCGGGCTGAGGCGGAAATCGCCGCCACCATTGCTGTCGGCGTGGCCAAAATCAGCGCACAGGGACATGAAATAACCAGTACAGTGATCGCCCTATTGACGTCTTTGGTGAAAAATAAGACTATGCCTGCAATCATCAAAATCGTCGGCGTATACCATCTGACATAGCGGTCAATTATCCGCATGATGGGGATTTTGGTCTGCTCGGCCTGCATAATTAGCGACTGCACTTTGCCAAGAGTAGTGTCGCTGCCGGCCTTGGTTACCGTGATGTCCAGTACACCGGTGAGGTTATTTGTGCCGGCAAAGACCTGCATTCCAGGCACCTTATCAACAGGCAGAGATTCGCCCGTGATGGTGGCTTCGTTGACCGAGCTGAGTCCTCTTACGACTTCGCCGTCTGCCGGTATGTTGTCGCCGGGCCGGGCCCGAATATAATCGCCGGGCTTTAGACTGCTGACTTTAACTTCTTTTTCCCTGCCCGTGCTGTCCATGAGAGTTGCCTTCGTAGGCGTCAATTTGATAAGTGCCTCGATTGACGCCCGAGCGCCCAGGGCAGTGCGTGTTTCAACAAGCTCGCTCAAGAGCATAAAGAATGCAACTACGCCCGCGGCGACATAGTTCTGCGTTGCAAACGCGGCGATGACGGCCAGCGCCACCAGCTCATCCATGTGGGCTTCTTTTCTGATGAGGCTCTTTATCGCGTGCAAAACGATGGGTGCGCCGAGCAGCACCGCAGCGACCATTGCCAGAAAGTCGGTGTTAAAACTCGCCCGGCCATAAATGAGCCTGGCAATACCGCTATTTATTAGCAGCATTCCGCCGGCCAGTGTCCCAAGAAGGGCCATGCTTACACGCACCTGCTTGCCGTGCGTGTGCTCGGCGGCAATATCCTCCTTAAAGTGTAAATGCTCGTGAGCCATAATCTCGTATCTCGTATTGTGTATAGGTGCCCGGCGCCGGTTATTTCTCCTTCTCAGATTTTGGCTTTATCTTTGGGTCCCTGTTTGCCATAACTCTGATTTGAACATGCCTGCCGTGCTCGGTCGGCTGAATAATGAACTTCTCGTCGGCGTTGTTAAGGATACGCTGAATCGCATCCCAGTAAATTTGCCGGACAACCAGGTCGGGACGCTTGCGATATTCGGGCAGTATCTGTCGCAAATAGTCGGCATTGGCTCTGGCAGTCTCCACGACCTCCGTTTGATACGCCCGTGCCTCGTCGATCTTCTTCTGGGCCGCACCGGCTAATTCCGACCAGAGAGAATTTTCAACATCGAACAAGGAACTTCGAACTTCGACATTGGGCGTTCGATATTCGACATTCTTTTGATCTTGCAGGGCTGTAAATAGTCTCTCAGCGACCGGCCCGGCAGCTTCATTTAGGGTCTTTTCAGCGTAAGTCCTGGCTTGGCTTATCGCCTTCTGGCTGTCCTGACTGGCCTTGATGGCCGCCTGAAATGCGGCGTCAACCTGTCGCGGCCAGGTCTTGTCGGTCATCTGCACCGATACGACTTTTATGCCGCTTTCTATCTTGTCGAGCTTTTCCTGCGATAGTTTTCTGACGTGCTCTGTAACTCTGGCAACCTGCTCGAACATAACGTCGTCAATCGTGTAGTTAACTAGTGCAGTTACAACCGCACTGCCGGTGACGTCTTCCAGCAGGCCGGTGACATTCTGGGTTATAACGTCGGCGTAATTCTTTCCGCCCGATATGTTTTCCAGGTCTACATAAGTGTTTCTGAAGAAAAGCTGCGGGTCATCAATTTTGTAAGTTAGCTGCCACTTACAGTGGACAATGTTGTAGTCGCTGCCCGATGCGATTGTGACATCGCTGCTATCCATCTGGCTTCGTGTGATGCAGTAGCCGTCTGTCACAGGATCCAACGTCTCCGTCACCGGGGTCCTCTCTTTTGGGCCTTCGCCAAGCAAGTCTCGCGTTGTTTCACGATACCAGAATGAGCTGATGGCCAGATTCACCTTTTTCGCCACAGGGATTCTAATAATCTCTTCTACGGGGTACGGGAATACCCAATGCAGACCCGGACCGAGAACTCTTTCTTCGCCCACGCCTCGAATTCTTCCAAACCGCAAAACCAGCGCCTGCTCATCGGAACCAACTGTTTTGAAGCCCGAAGCCAGGAACACAACCACCAGCACAATCATTATGATTTTTAGAATGACAAAGCTGACCCTCAGAGCCTCGGACAGAGACTTGGCGGCGGCATCGTCTCTCGTCTCTCGTCCATCATCGCTCGTCGGACGATGGACGACGGAGGACGGAGGACGGACGCTCCTGGCCTGTATTTGCTCGTCACTGTTGTAGTTTTGTTGTGCCATTGTGAAAGCGGTCTTAACTTTTACCGCTGAGCACGCCGAGGTCGCAGAGAAGATTCCGTTTATAACCGCAAATCTCAGCGATCTTAGCGTGCTCTGCGGTTAATCCCCTTTAGAGGGGCCTATTTCTTTAGTCTGTTCGCCGACTTGGAAGTCAGGCATTTCCTTAAGCAGCTTGAAAGGCTCTGAATCAGCAGGTATGACAATCGTAGTCCTTTCCTTCAGCATCTCTTCAAGGGCCTCGATGTTCCGCAAGAATATCGCCAGCTTAGGTTCTTCTTCCAGCATTTTGTAATATTCTGCGGCTTTAGCGTCACCCTGGCCGCGGATCGCCTTTGCTCTTGCCTCTGCCGCAGCAAGCAGGATTCTGGTCTTTGAATCGGCATCGCTTTTTACCTTGGTCGCCTCAGCGTTTCCCTGCGTGATCGTTTCCTCGGTTTTGCGGTTTCTTTCAGCCTTCATTCGCTCAAAGACGCTTTTGCTGACATCAGCACTGAGTTTCAACTGTTTTATGCCGAGTGTTTTGATTTCAATGCCGTAGGCATCTCGGACGGCCGGCTTAAGATCAGCGAGCATCTCCTCTTCAATTTGCTTAAACTGTATCTTCGAGGGGTCGCTGTTGACGAACTCACCGAATGCGTGTCGGCCAATGGCTCTATTCTGCGTGTCGCTGATGTGCCCGTACAATTTACTCTTGGCGTCCTTAATAGTGCCGACAGCATTGAAGAACCTCAGCGGATCGGCGATTTTCCAGACGACGTAAGTGTTCACGATGATCGGTACCGCTCCTTTAGTTGTGGTCTCGCCCAGGTCGGCTTCAAAGACCATCATCCGCGAGTCGAATTTGTGGACGCGTTGAATTGGAGCAGGCCATTTGAAATACCAGCCGGGCTCAGTGATTTCGCGTGTCGGCTTGCCAAAAGTGCTCACCAGAGCCGACTCTATTTCCCTTACCTGAAATGAGATAAGGTACAGACCCATCACGGCAACTATCAATATGATAAAGACTGTAATAGCTATACTTTTCATTCTTTTCTGCTCTCCGGTAGCCCTGCCAGGTCATACGCACTTGGCGTTTGTTTTTCCTGCAGGTCGATGATGAATACCTGCTCGTCATTGGGATCGGCGACTACGACGAATTTCCGTATCTTAGGCAGGGCCTTTTCCAAAGCCATTAGTCTTGGCTCACGTTTGTATATTTCTTTGGCCGCTCTATACGCCTTAACCTGGCTGGCGAATCGCTCGCCGGTCGCCTTGGCCAGCGCGGCTTTTTCAAACGCATAACTCTGTGCCTCTGTCAACCTTGAAAATATATCGCCCTTAGCCTGTGCAAAGGCCGAATCCAAATCCTTGCCGAGTTTTTCGAGCTGCTCTGTCTCGCTGCGCTGCTCAGCCTTTTGGTACTTGGCTGCCAGGTCATAGAGTTGCTCCGCATTTTTCACTGAGCCCACAAGTAACCCAAGACTTTTGCTTCGTTCCGCATGGGCGTTGAGTATCAGTGCCTGTTTTTGTTGTACTGCTCCGATGACTTTTTGATAATCCGCCGCGACATCGGGCGGTGGGTGGAGGCCCTGCAGACCCAGGAATACGATTTCGATGCCCAAGCCGGCGCTATCTGCTGCGGCCTGGATATTCTCAGTCAGAACTTTTTTGGCCTCGCCTCTGCCTGCACCAAGCAGACTATGTTCCAGGTCTGCCTCGCTATCTACCTCGATCTTGGCGCTGGCGGCAAACTTGGTAAGCTCACGATAACAAATTGATTCAAGCAGGTTCTCAGGCTCGTTGTGATTGTAGATGAAAGAATAGAGGTCTTTTATTCTGTATTGCACGGGCACGGCAGCCATAACCAGGCTGACCGGTACAGCTCCCTCCGCGGAAACGATGCCCGTTTGTTCGCTGGCTACAAGCAGCTCATACTCTTTCTCGTAGTGAGTCTCTGCCCCACAGTAATGGCCCATAGCCGACCTTTTCGCCCCTCTGTTCGGGCTTGGGAACAAAACCTACGCTTATTTCTAAGATTCTCTTGGTTGCGCGTTTGTGGACGACATCTATAGGCCAGGGCCATTTGAACGACAATCCGGGCCCGATATGACTTACTTGGCCGGCCCGATCAACCGGATTACC
This sequence comes from Sedimentisphaerales bacterium, assembly GCA_963814265.1. Lineage (GTDB taxonomy): Bacteria > Planctomycetota > Phycisphaerae > Sedimentisphaerales > Anaerobacaceae > JAFNGF01. The sequence goes on from CAWFCJ010000009.1 coordinate 17,392, forward strand.
GAAATGCTCTATAATCGCCTCCTCGTCCGGGGCCACTACTACCAGGCAGCTCATTAGGTACAACGTAATAGCAGCAAACAAAACCAACGGCACAATCGCTTTTTCCAGCAGCTTATAGAACCAGGTCTGAGAGACTTGGAAGCCAAACTGATAGTCGATAGCGCTGGCTGCGGTGCGGAATATCTCGCCCGGCTCATTTATCAGCCCCAGCAGCCGGCTGTCAAAGGCGGCCCTGCTGTACTGGTCTTTCAGCCTCGGACGATATATGTCCAGCACCACGTTAAGAGCGGTTTCCACGCCAAGAACAACGAGCAAAATGGGAATGATCCAGCCGACCGCATCCAGGCAGAGGCGAAAATCCAGCGGCACCAGCGCCAGGCTTACCGCCAGGGCGAAGCATAGTACCGCTATACCCAGCAGACAACTGCCGCCCGCTCGCAGAGGTTTCCACTGGAGCTGCGCCGACATGCCCGTGGCGTAGCGGCTAACCAGGAATGAGAGGAATGCTATGCCGGTCATAAAAACCGCGCACAGCAGCGGTTGTTTCAACTGGACTTCGGACTCGGCTTGAATTGAGGTGAGCAGGTACAGCCCGATCGCTATCTGATATGTCGCGATAAGGGCGGCAAAAATCGGAATGAACCATTTTTCCAGGATTTGGAGTCGTCGTTGCGCCGCGGCAAATAAGGTGGCGCGTTCACCCTCCGCTTGAAATATTCTGGGGCCTCCCTCGGCTTTGGCCAACTGGGCCGTATCGAGTTTTTCCTGCTCAGCCAACGCCCGCTGGTGGAACTGGATTGTCAGGACAAGCCAAATCAGCGCGGCCGACAGCATCAGCCAGCTAACCGCAGATACGGCGAAGAACCCGCTCCATCGGCCTATGAAAAAGGCAATGCCAAAAAAGACAACGCTCAGAACCAGAGATAGCAGAGCAATGTATTCAGCGCGTTTCGATGATACTGCCATTTTCTATACCAATTTCGCCTGCGTATTGTGCCCCGAACAAAAAGCTACAAACGCAGTATCAATGATAGCCCTTTACAAAGTTCTGGCCCTGTAATATAAACGATGAACCGGGCGTAAGTACAGAGACAACTGCGAAAAATGAGGTAACCGAGCGAAGCCAAAGTGCAGGGCCGTGTAAGTCTTTTGAGATTTGCCAAACATGCATAAAGTATTTACTATAGCTAAGAACACTTTCACAGAAACACTCAGGCAGCCCGTTTATGCCGTCATCCTCGCTACCGCCCTACTGCTATTCTTTATAAGCCCATCGCTGACCATGTACACGATGAGTGACGACAACAAACTCTTACGCGAGATAGGTCTATCTACGCTTTTTCTAACCTGCTTGTTCATAGCAATATTTTCGGCCTCCGGCGCTGTGGCCGAGGAAATAGAAAGCAAAACTATAACTACGGTTCTCAGTAAGCCCGTCCAACGTCCTATATTCATCCTGGCAAAATTCCTCGGCGTTGTCGCGGCTGTAGCTCTGGCGCATTATATCTGCACGATTGCCCTGCTTATGGCCATCCGGCACGGGGTCCTTGAAACGGCTCGCGAGACGCACGACTGGACGGTGATCGGCACAGCCGCCACGGTCGTCGGCATAACGGTTCTGCTAAGTGCCTTTTTCAACTATGCTTATGACTGGAAGTTCTCTTCGACAGCTATAGTCCTGGGTGCGATATTAGCCACTCTGGGCATAATCTTTCTGGCTCTTATCGACCGAAACTGGCAGTTCAACCCTAAGGGAAACGGCTTCAACGCGGTGGATATTTATGGCGCGGTGCTACTGCTGCTGGCCGCCATCATAATCGCAGCACTGGCGTTGGCGTTATCTGCCAGGTTCAACATAGCAGTAACGCTGTCAGCCTGCGTCAGGCATTTTTTTGTTAGGCCTGGTCAGTGACTACGCGTTCGGCAGGTTTGCAGAAACACATCTATGGGCTAGGATAGGGCGATTCTTAGTTCCAAATTTGCAGATATTCTGGATTAGCGATGCCATTTATGAGGGCAGCGCGGTGCCTCTTAAATATATCCTCATCAGCGCTTCGTACGCTCTGTGTTACACAGCAGCCATTCTCGCACTGGCTATCGCGCTATTCCAGCGACGACAAGTGGGATAACTCGTCGTGCGTATTGCGTATGTTGTATTGCGTCCCTCCTTTCACACAATACGCATCACGCATCACGCAATACGGTTTTTATTACTGCAATTTCGTCGCAATTTTGCTGCTTCGGGCACCTGGCACAGTCACTCCAGACCTTCATCGGCAGCTTCTCTTTATCGATTACCTCAAAGCCCTGCTTTTCAAAAAACTCCGGCTTTAGCGTCAGCGCAAAGACTCGCGGCACGCCGAGCTGACGGGCCTGTTCTACCGCTGCCGATACTAACATTGTGCCGATTCCCTTATCCGTGCTGGCCTGGTCTACCGCCAGCGATTTTATTTCCGCCAGGTCCGACCAGATAACCTCCAGCGCCAGCATCCCACCACAGAACCGTCAATTTCAGCGACGGTAAAGCACTGCAGGTTCTCGTATATATCAGCTAACGAACGAAACAGCATTTTGTCTCGTTCAGCATAGTAGTTGATCAGCGAACAAATCGCTTTGGCATCCGAGATTTTCGCGCTGCGTACATTCATGATATTTTCGTATTGCGTCGTGCGTATGTCGTATCGCGTTCACCATTGTCATTCCTGCGGAAGCAGGAATCCACAACCATATACGATAAGAATATACCAACTGCTCAGGAAATCAAAAGACAAAAAAGAATTTGCCACAGAGAGCACAGAGGACACAGAGGTCGAATAGAAGTCAGACACAGATTTACGCTGATTCACACGGAACTGTTACCCGAATGGCGGCAGACAATTGCTGCCAGAAGACCGAGGACGGACGATGGAAGACAGACGCCAGAAGTAACGAGGTAAAAGAAAAAGCCTGTCCGCAGATTGCCTCACACAGTGCCGCTTGGCGTTCTGTCTGAACGGGCCAAAAGTTCAGCCCAGTTGACTTCTTCTGTCTTTTGCTGACAGATGCTAATCGTCGTATCAGGCCCCAAAACCGAAGCAAAGGTTGCCTTCAATTCACATGCCTTAGGGTCAATCAAAGCTACATTTTGCGGCATATTCTTCTTTTCCGCTCGCTCGCACATCACTCCACCAAAATGCAGCCGGGCCATATTGTCAAAGGGCGAAAGCGAAAATCCAATAATGTATATTTCCTGTGCTTCCCGGAGACCTCTTATAGCATTAAACCAAACCTCGCCACTGCCAGGTATCTGATGGAGAGGTTTGTAGCTACCCGAAACCTGCAATGCCGATTACGTACAGCTTAGGGCCGAGCTGCAAATTCCGGTTCTCAATACGATTGGTCAACCTATCATCGGGAATCCGGAGAAGTACACTATCGTATTCCTCTTCGCCGGTCGCCTTAGCGTCTTCACATTTCCTGTTCTTGTCTTTCTTCTGAAACAGAACGGGGTAGCCAAAATTCTTGGCCTGATCGCGACGCACTACCGCCCAGTTTATTGAACCATGCATTTTGAGGACGGGAAGTCCGCCACCATTTTCCCGAGCAAAACCGTAATGCCAGGGCTTTCCAATCTTAGTAAGGGACTCTTCCAAAAGCGTGTCGTAATTGAAGCTCAAGATCACGTCATCCTCTCGGATGTTCTGAGAAAACCGCTCTATCAAAGTCAACTTCTGCCGAGCGTTCTTCTGCTGCTCCCAGATCACGTCTCTCAGGTCGTCCGCCATGTAGCTGAGCCAAGCTCCGATATCCTCTGCGGTCTGCCAAGGTGTGTCGCCTGCGGTGCGCCCCAGAGGACATCTGTGCTGCTCCATACGCCAGGCTTCGACATCGAAATGTGCAAGGTCAAATATCTGCTCGATATTCACACCTCCCCATTTGTTACCAGATGCCTTTGCTAACCAGTCAATCCGGCGTTTAAGATCGTCAAACCAAGCAAGCATCTCCGTCTGTTCATGTTGCTTGAACTTCTAAAGTATGAGGTCCGTTAGTTCGGTGGCCAAAGGCATGCCCACCTGCTTGGAAAAGCCCGCGCCGAGGATAAACACACGTTTCGTTTGCATGATGCCCCCCACAATCTAAGTTCAGCACGCCCGCCATATGGAGTCATACAAGCCAAGCGTTGGTTCCAGTGGCTTTTCAGGTGCTTTAGTTATCTCCATATGTATTCCTGACGCGCTTTGATTTCTTAAAGTAAAACCACCATATCAAGAAGAATAGAACCTCGCGAAAACCGGCACCGATTACACCTCCAACACCTGCCGCGAGGACCTCAGAAGGAAGATCAGCTATTATCATGATTGCGACCAACTCGATGCCAAAAAAACCAAAGAGACGGATAAGCAGATACTGCTTAGCCAGCTTCTTACATTTTGGATTTCCGCCCCATATGATGCAACCCAAGATGAATCCATAGATCAGAAGAGCTACCAAGCCAAAATTCTCTAATATCATGGCGCTCTTGATGGAAGGAAAACGTCCAAATGCCGGTTCTGACTCCTCCCAAGTGCTAACCATCTGACCTATTGAGAACAAGGGTCCAAGAATTGTTAAAGCGACGCAGAAGAAAATCAACCATCCCCCAACACCTTTCGGTCCACCCAGGACTGTACCCGTCGTGACAGTTGGGTTCGTATTCGGTACCGCTGTCGCTCCAATCGCTGGTGGCTGTGATGGTCCAAACATAGCACTTAGTGGTTTCCAATCGCTTTGGCCCTCATGCCAACCAAGATCCTCTAGAGAAATCATGCTAGAAGAAAGCATTCCTTGGATTTGTTCTTCAAGAACGGCCCGCTCCGGTTTCCATTCTTGGCGATGTAGTATTGCACCGGTGTTTCCACCAAGCTATCTATTGTATGGTTCCCCATAATATACCTTTCAAAGCATGTCGGGCAGCCTGCCAATACCGCGCTGCCTGGTACAACCAATGTTATGGAATACCGCTTTTATATCGCAATTCTATACTCGGACGAAACCGGCATGAAGATAAGAAAAAAATCAGCCGCAGAGAGCACAGAGAACTCAGAGCAAGTATTTTATTTTTTTACCTCTGTGAACTCTGTGTCCTCTGTGGCGAAAAAGCCAAATAAGCCTGGAAAAACAATTGCAAAATCAGCGTTTAGCGTATAGCGTATTGCGTCGTCCGTCCAACCCGCCGTGAAACGGCGGGCTAAATACTATGAACTACGAACCCTGAACTGACTTATGCGATTCATACTGATTGACAAGATAATTTCGCTGGAAAAGGGTAAGGGCATAAAGACCGTCAAGAATGTCTCTCTGGCGGAAGAATATCTGGCGGACCACTTTCCCACATTTCCAGTTCTGCCGGGCGTACTCCTGCTGGAAGGATTGATTGAATCGGCCTCGTGGCTGGTCAGAGAAACAGAGGATTTTGCCCACAGTATGATATTGCTTGAGCATGCCAGAAATGTAAAATATAAGAGTTTCCTGGCTCCGGGTACCAGATAGAATATACTGTCGAAGCCAAAACTATCGAAGAAAATGTCAGTTCTTTTTCAGGCGTTGGTCTTTCGCAGGGCGAACAAATCATAGACGCAAAATTTGGGTTAAGGCATTTTAATCTCGTCGCACAAGACCCAAAAATAGCGGCAGTGGATGCCGTGATAATAGAGAGTATGAAAAATCGGTTGAAGCTGCTAAAAAGCTAACTGGCATAAAGCCAGACGCTACTTGCTTCGGACACGATATAAACAGAATACAGGAGGTAACACAGATATGGTAAAGAGTCGCGATGAAATATTCAAGCAGGTACGGCAAGTCATGGTCGATGCGTTGGGGGTCGACGAAGAGGATGTTACGCCGCAATCGACGCTGATCGCAGATTTGGGGGCGGAGAGCATCGACTTTTTGGATATAGTCTTTCGGTTGGAGAAGGCGTTCGGAATAAAAATCCCACGGGAGGAGCTATTCCCGGCTGAGAGTCTGATGAACAATCCTGAATTTATCGATAACGGCAAATTTACCAAAAAGGGGCTGGCTGAACTTCGGGCGAAAACATCCCACACAGACCTGGCGAGATTCGAGAAGAGTCCCGATATCAATAAACTCGGTGATTTGTTCACCGTAGCAGCGATCGTAAATTATGTTGAAAATAAGCTAAATGCTGGCTAATACTGTATATGGCTCACGACACATTAGCGGCAGGATTGCGGTTCAGCCAACCTGCCGTTAAATTTAACATAGGCTGAAGATGCGCTGGATTTGGATAGATAAATTCGTTGAATTCGAGAGCGGCAAAAGTGCGGTCGCCATCAAAAATGTAACACTTGCCGAAGAGCACTTGCACGACCATTTCCCGGGTTTTCCTGTGATGCCGGAAACTTTGTGCATCGAGGCGATGGCTCAGACAGCAGGCATACTTGTCGGTGAGGCAAAAAACTTCAAGGAAAAAGTCATCCTTGCCAAGATCAAAAAGGCAGTTTTCTTTGATTATGTCAAACCCGGCGATACGCTCAGGCTGGAAGCCAAGATTGACTCGATTACGCCCGAAGCGGCCAGCACCAGCGGCAGGATCACCCGTTCGGACAAGATGATCGCCGAGATAGATTTGATGTTCAGCCATATAGATCAGAATCTGGCGGGCAAAAAGTTCCCGCAAGAAAACTTCGTATTCACTGGCCTGTTCGAATCACTCCTGCGGGACGTGCTTTTAACTGGCGAGGAGGCTGGCAAGTCGAAATCGGAGCAGCACTGATGGGTCAGGATCGCGTTGTGATAACCGGCCTTGGTGCAATAACCCCGCTTGGATTGACCGTCAGCGAAATGTGGCAGGGTCTCTGCGCCGGCAGATGTGGGATAGGCAAGATTACCACCTTCGACCCCGCCGGGTTTGCCTGCAAAATTGCCGGCCAGGTTCCCGACTGCAAGATACAGGAATATGTGCCCAAGTCTCACCGTAAGGCCGTCAAGCTGATGTGCCGGGACATCGAACTGGCGGTCATAGCGGCAAAGGAAGCCCTGACAGACAGCGGCCTAGTCACCAAAGGCATCGACCCTGAAAACGTCAATGTTAATCCGGAACGTATGGCGATCAACTTGGCGGCGGGACTTATAAGCTGCGACCTGGTCGAGCTGGCGCCGGCGGCGGCGGCGAGCATTACCGATGGTGAGTTCGACATCCATAAATGGGGTAGGCAGGGCCTGGAGCTGGTGCCGCCCTTGTGGCTGTTGAAGTATTTGCCTAATATGCTCGCCTGTCACGTAGGTATTATTCACGACATCCAGGGACCGAGCAATACCATCACCTGTGCTGAAGCAGGCGCACATAGCGATAAGTGAGGCAAGTCAGGTTATCGCCCGTGGTGAGAGCGATGTAGCCTTGGCTGGCGGGGCAGAATCAAAGGTCAATCCTATGAATGTCGTCCGTCAATGCCTGCTAAAAAGAGCCACAATCAATAACAATGATGAACCTGTTTCCGCCTGCCGGCCTTTTGACGCGGACGCCAAAGGCTCAGTTTTCGGCGAAGGAGCAGGCATAATCGTACTTGAAAATCCGGAAAACGCCCGGGCTCGCGGCGCAAAGATTTACGCTGAGGTTGCCGGTACGGGGCAGAGCAGCAGCATCAATCCGGCGTACGAGCATCTCGAACCGGACGGCAAAGGTATCCGGATAGCGATTGAAAAGGCCCTGGCAGAAGCGCAAATCGAACCGTCGGCGCTGGACTTGGTTATCCCCCACGGAACAGGAATACCTGCTGATGATCTGGCAGAAGCCCGAGCAATCCAGGCGGCGCTCGCAGATGCAGTGAAAAACACGCCCGTCTGGCCAACAAAAAGCATGCTGAGTAACGCCGGCGCCGCAAGTGGAGCGCTGGACGTCATCGCGGCGGTCTGTGCAATGGCCGAAGACAAGATACCCGTAGCAAAGAACTGCCAGAAAAAAGCTGCCGGCTGCGATCTGAACATCGTAAATAGGCCGCTGCAAAAGAAGATTCGCTACGCATTATGTTGCAGTTACACGTATGGCGGACAAACAGCCGCCGTCGTACTAAAGAGACCGAATTGAATATCGAATATCGAACATGAGTATACGTGTGGTAATAACTGGAATGGGGCTGGTTTGTCCTCTGGGAAACGATGTGGAAACTGCCTGGCGGGCGATGCTGGCGGGCAAAAGCGGTGTGGCAAAAACAACCATTTTCGATGCGTCAACTTTCCCCTCTACATTCGATGCTGAGGTTAAGGACTTCGATCCAGCCAAATATGTGAAGAGCTGGCAGCGTCATAAACACAGCGCACGGGCCTCTGGTTTTGTTCTGGCAGCGGCAGTCGAAGCCTGCCGGCAGGCGAGAATTGACATCGAAACCACCCAGCCAACCGATGGAATCGACCGCGCCAGAATGGGCGTGTACCTGGGGGCAGGCGAAGGCGCGGTCGATAGTGATGTATTCTTCGCTGCGCTGGCGCAGGCCTGGGACCCGGCCAAAAACCAGATGGACTGGCTCAAGTGGGCGGAGATAGCATTCGGCAGGATGGACGCGATGCGCGAGCTTGAGCAGGAGCCGAATATGCCTGCCGCGCACCTGGCAATGCTTACGGGGGCACGCGGGCCTACGCGAAGCTGCCTTACCGCCTGCGCAGCCAGCACTCAAGCTGTCGGAGAGGCGATGATGCTAATTCGCAGAGGCGACGCCGACGTAATAATTGCCGGCGGTGTACATTCTATGATACATCCGCTGGGCCTTACCGGTTTTAACCGCCTTACCGCCCTATCGACAAGAAATGACAGCCCCCAAACCGCATCGAGGCCTTTCTCAGCCAGCAGAGATGGCTTTGTCCTGGGCGAGGGGGCGGCAATTTTAGTTGTTGAGTCTTTAAGTTCGGCAAAGAAAAGAGGCGTGAAAATCTTGGCTGAAGTCATCGGCTATGGCAGCAGTTCCGATGCGTTTCGCGTAACTGACATGCACGAAGAGGCCCGAGGTCCCATACAGGCAATGACCGCAGCACTATCCGACGCTGGAGTCAGCTACAAGGACGTAGACTACATAGGTACGCACGGCACAAGCACGCAGGAAAACGACCTGATCGAGACTAAGGCCATCAAGGCCGTTTTCAAAGACAAGGCAAAAAGCATCCCAGCCAGCAGCGCAAAGAGTATGTTTGGGCATCTAATTGGGGCAGCCGGCGCCGCTGAGCTAATCACTTGCGTCTTAGCTATACGGGACAACATCGTTCCGCCAACGATGAACCTGAATGACCGAGACCCCCTGCTCGATCTGGATTATGTGCCGAATACGCCGCGACAGATGCCGGGTCGATGTCGCAATGAAAGAATCCTTCGGGTTCGGCGGGCAGAACAATGTGGTAATTATTAGAAGATATAAAGACACGGATTAAGACAGATTTACACTGAATTGAATGGCATTCCACGGGCGACGAGGCACGAAAATATGATTGACATTAAACACATACGCGATGACCCAGAGAAGTTCAAGAATGCGTCCCAGGCAAAAGGATTTGCAGTGGACATCAATAGGCTGCTGGAGGTAGACTCAGTGCTGCGAGAATCCAAGCAGAAATTGCAGGATATATCAACGGAGAAAAACAGCCTGGGTAAGTCGATTCCATCCCTTTCAGCAGAGAAGAAACAGTCTGTGCTCGAACAATTGTCGCAGTTGAAAGAGGATGAGGCAAGACTCCAAGAGCAGATTAAGAGCTTGCAGCCGGAATTTGATGATCTGATGCTTTTTGTACCTCAGCCTACCGATGACGATGTGCCGGTAGGCAAAGATGATACGGAAAATGTTGAGGTAAGAAGAGTTGGCCAGGTAAGGCATTTTGATTTTCAGCCCAAAGACCACGTGCAGTTGGGGCGTGATTTAGACATCATAGATGTCGAACGCGGCGTCAAGCTGGCAGGCACTCGAAACTACATCCTGAAAGGCGACGGGGCACTTTTGCATTGGGCGGTTCTGCGATTTGCGGTCGATTTTATGGCGCAGAAAGGCTACACGCCGATGTCCGTGCCGCTACTTATGCGTGACGAGGCAATGTTCGGGACGGCCTATTTCCCCGGCGGTGAAGAGCAGACATATCGGATGGAAAAAGACCAGCTTAACCTGGTCGGCACTGCTGAGGTGCCGCTGACAGCTTATCACATGGGCGAAATTCTGGATGCCGATGAGCTGCCGCTGAAGTATGTGGCTCTATCAAGCTGCTTTAGGCGTGAGGCCGGCGCCGCAGGCAAAGACACGTATGGTCTTTACAGAATACATCAGTTCGACAAGGTCGAACAGGTTGTCATCTGTAAAAATAGTGTCGAAGAAAGCAACAAGTTGCACCAGGAGATTTTATCCAATGCCGAAGGCGTAATGGCCGCTCTGGAACTGCCCTATCGGATTGTGAATGTCTGCACCGGCGACCTGGGCAGAGGCCAGGCGAAAAAGTTCGACATCGAGGCCTGGATGCCTTCACGTGGGAACTACTGCGAAACGCACAGCGCAAGTAAGTTTTACGAATTCCAGGCCAGGCGAATGAATCTTCGGTACAAAGACCCTGCGACTAAGAAAAACCTATTCTGCCACACACTCAACAACACCGTAATCGCTTCACCGAGGATTCTGATACCGATGCTTGAGCTTTATCAGAACGCAGACGGCTCGGTAACAATTCCAAAGGCTCTCCGTCCCTACGTGAACGGCAAAGAAAAAATCGTGTCCACTTCGTAATCGTTTCTTTAGAGGATTTGCTATGGGCAGAATTGTGCCGGTTTTACTATTGATTGGTTCGAATCTGTTTATGACATACGCCTGGTACGGACATCTAAAGGACCTTAAAGGCAAGCCCGTTCTTCTGGCAATTGTTGTCAGTTGGAGCGTTGCATTTCTGGAATACTGCCTGCAAGTGCCGGCTAATCGAATCGGCTTTCAATTCTATTCGCTGTCGCAGCTAAAAGTCCTCCAGGAAATCATTACGATAAGCGTATTCGCACTTTTCTGCGTGGTCTATATGAAAGAGCACCTCAAGCTCGACTTTTTATGGGCAGCCTTATGCCTGGCTGCAGCGGCATACTTTATGTTCCGGCATTTGGCCGAACCTTAATAGCATTGGTCAAAAACAGATGGGGCTGCCAAAAGCAGCCCCGATCTGCATTTCTTCTGTTTTCCTGCGACAGAATATTATTTCGGTTCGACTTCGCTGCCCTCTTTCCTGATGGGATCCAGCGTGTTCTTAAGCTCTTGCTGGATACCCTCAAGCTTGGCCTTGTTGTTTTTCATTTCCTGCTCTGCCTCCGGCAGCATATTAGCTAATTCGTCGACCACGTATGGTGTAATGAAGACAATCAGCTCGCTGTTGGACGAGGTGGTCTCCTCATGTCCAAAGAGACCGCCAATCAAAGGAATATCGCCCAGAAGCGGCAGCTTCCTTTGAATTGTCTGGTCTTTCTGGGACAAGATGCCGCCCAGCATGATGGTCTGGCCGTTCTTAATAATCATGTTGGTCGTTGTCTCCATCTCGCTGCGGACCGGCTGGCCGATTCTTTTCTGTGCCCGTAAGCTGCGATAGGATCACATTCACAATCATGTCCACATTCTTCTCGGGCGTAATGCTCGGCCGGCCACGCAGGGTCATGCCCACTCTTTGAAATTCGTAATTCTGTGTGGCGGCAGTACCCTGCGCCACAGTTGTCGCAGCTCGTGTAGAATGCAACTTTATCACCTTTGAAGAAAGTCGCTTCTTCGTTGTCTTTAGTCCAGACGGTTTGCTGATTGAGAACCTTCGCATGTGTTTTCTTAATCAGAAAATCAATCAGCCCATATACGTCTGCCCCTACACCCAGCAAAGTTGCCGAGATCCGCTACCAGCGGTGCTGAGCGTTGTGTCGGTCTGGTAAGTCGCCGTAGGTCGAGTCCGTACCTTCCCAAGTTTGTGAGGCTTCCAACGCCATCTATCGAATTTTCCTCAAGAGTGCCGAAGGCTGTAGGGTTTGTTGCCAATTCTACGCCGAGTGATGTCACCTTCGAGTGGTCAACCTCCACAACGATTGCTCTAATCATGACCTGTTTGCCGGGCATGTCGAGCTCTTGAATCATTTGCTCAATGTTGCCCATAAACTCTGGAGGAGCAAGAACAAGAAGCGATTTGCTATGGATATCGGGAATAAAACGTACTTTGCCTATGACATTACTTATCGGCTCTTCATGTGGTGCTGGTTCGCCCTGTGTTCCACCAGGGTCTATAATCGGTTGATAGTATGTGCTTGAGCCGCCACTGCTTGCCTCGTATTGTACTCGTGCTTTACTGGAGTTTCCATCGAATATGCGCTGAGTCCCTGTTGGGTTCGGCGAATCCCGGCGGTGGTCCCCATCTCGTTGAACAAGGCATTGAGTCGTTCAGATAGGTCTTCCGGGTCTGCATACTTAAGCGATACGACCTTAGGTACCTGAGCCATCTCCTCTCTGTCAAGGTCACGCACCAACTGCTCAACAACATCGTATGCCTCGGGAATCTTGCTTATTACGATTATCTTCTTTGTTCCCGGCACATCTTCGAAGGTCAACTGTCCGTAAAGTGGTCCGACAACGCTTTGCATCTGCTTTGCTGTGTCGTGCTCGTTCCGCCTAACAACATACTCATTTGAGATTCTTCCGCTGCTGCCCGTACTCTGGCTAAAAAGTGTGTTAAGCAAATCAGCCAATTGAATCGGGTCGGAATTCCTCAGTTCAATTATTCTTGGCTTGACTTCATTCACATCGATTGGACGATCCCATTCTGCTATCTGCTCAGCGATTTTTGGCATGATTTCAGGTGAGGCGATCACCGTAACTTGTTTGAGCGAAGCATACGATAGTACCTTCACTATCTCAGACGACGTGGTGGAGCTTCTCCGCCCATGGCTAGAGAAAGGAGAGTAAAACGAGCCAAAAGAGGACCTACTGCTGCTATAGGTTCCTTCTTGATAAAGCTCATCTATACTTGTCTTAATTTGGTCCGGATCAGCGTACTTTAGTTTGAAATACCGTGTCTCGAATTGACCGGGAGGAATATCTATCTCGGCAATAATTTTCTTAACCATCTCCCGCAGGTCTTTCCTGCCGAATACAATAACCTGTTTTGAGTCTTCCAATGGCTCAACAACAATGCTGGGCAGAAATTCCGTCCCGGGGAGGTTTCTGAACCCCTCCTCGATGCTCCTCTCTACTTCTCCGGCATTAGCATACCTTAGCTGAACTACCTCGTATTCCGACTCAACCGGTTCCGCCTTATCGAGCTTCTTTATCCATTCATCGATCAGCTTCATATCTTCAGCAGATGCCCTGGCGATAATCCACTTGCGCCTCGGCTCCGGGATAAGAATGATTTGCCCGCGCGTTGACGCAACCACAACAGATGTTGCTGATCCTGTACCTTTCGATGCATCAGTTCTTCCTTGTTGACTGCTGGAAGACTGGGAACTTTGCTGAAGCTGTGGAGGACCACCAAACGGACCGCCAAATGGACCCCGGTCGCTGCGACTGCTGCGACTGGTGCTCAAGCCCTGGCTCTGACCTAACAATATCTTCAACATCTGAACGATCTCCGAAGGGTCACCATGCTCAACGGTGAAAATGCCCGTTTCGCTTTGCTGGGCTGCCGGCACGTCAAACTCTACGATAATCCGCTCGAGGCGCATCAGATTCTGAACCGTGTCGATCACTAAAAGTGTGCTGGTAGTTTCATCCGCGCTGACGTAGCCGTACTCGCTGATCAAAGGCTGAATAACCTGGGCCATCTGAGTAGGACGGTAACTTTCCATCTTAAAGAACTTCTGAACTATCTGGTCCTTATTTTCGATCAAGGCCAGAGGCTGGTCGTCCGCTATCGTAGGCACAAAGCCGAGTTTTGCACCCTTAATAGGCGTAATATAGATTGCATCATCCAGATGCTCGGCGATAAAGCCTTTCAGCCGCAACGCACCATAGATATGGGCAAGCGCCTTGCTTCTGGGCAGTTGCCCCGGCGCATATATGCTCACTCTGATTTTCTCTGCCTCTTCGGCTGGAATAACCGTTTTGCCTGTCCACTCCGCGATTTTCTGAACAATCTGCCTCATCTCCACATTCTTAAGGTTCAGGGCTTCCATCGGCTGATTTGCATCATTAACGTCCGTTATCCTTCCGAGCCGGCTGCCAGGGCCTGAACGCCCTTCAGAGCCGGCGAATTCTCCGGGCTGGCGAAAATCAAACCCGCCCTCCGTTTGTCCTGCGCGTCTCCCGGGTCCTCTACGCTCACCAGCGTCCGCTACCCTCGGCGGCTGATTGGCATCAGCGGCAGCCTTGGGCTCATTTGCATCAGCCGATTTAGCTGGTTCCGTAGCGTCAGATGCTTAGCACAGCCGTAGTTGTGTCGCCTGGCGTTTGCGATTCGTCCGGCTCATACCATTCATCCAATTGATCCGATTCACTAACGGCTTCGGCCACAACCGGCTTTTCTGCCGCCGCCGGCAGCGGAGGATAAAAGCCGACCCTCCAGATGATAGAGACTGCTGCTATGGCAACCACAATCCACATTATCAATATTGACCGTTTCACGTTAATCACCTCGCTTTGCTTTTGTTTGCGCCGACTGGCGACTACTTCTCAAACTGCTTTGTCCTTAGATTATTATTTCTGCTCCTCAGACTCACTTTTTTGGAGTCCGGGTTTTTCTTCGGGCGTCAATTCTGGGGGCGCTTGGCTGTCCGGTTGTCTGGGCGGGCCAAATCCTTCACGCATCTTGGCCTTGAACGCCTCCTTCTCTTGCTCGGACATGCTCTCCCATTTTTCCTTCATCTTCTCGAATTGCTCTTTCATTTTGGCCATTTCTTCCGGAGCCATCTGGGGAAATCCTTGCCTGTCCGCCGGCAAGCTGGGGCTGAATTTCTCACGCACTTGAGCCCTGAATTTCTCCTTTTCCTGCTCCGACATATTGGCCGTTTCTTCTATCATCTTACCTCGTTGGTCTTTCAGTCGGGCTTTTTCTTGCTCGGACGGCTCCTGTTTGCGTCCTGGGCCTGGTCCGGGCATTGGCCGTTCGGGCGACGGTTTCGTGCTCGGCTTTGTGGTTTTGGGAGAATTGACGGCTCCTGCACGCTGGAACCTGACTTCTCGAATGTAACAGGCTATTCCCCAAGCAGCAGCAAGCACCACAACAGCAGCCACAACTGATATTATTGCGCTGTATTGTTTCATGTTGTTCACCTCAATTAAATTATCCTATCCTCCTCTGCGACCGCGGCCGCCAAATCCGCCACCTTCGCCACCTCGTCCGCCAAACCTCTGACGCATTTCGTCTCTCATTCTTTCTCTTTCTGCATCAGACATATTTTCAAATCGTCCTCTCATAGCCATAAATTGCTCTCTCATTCTTGCTCTATCTTCTTCAGAGAGATTGCCGAACATTCCCATGCCGGGGCCGCCGGGCATAGGCGGTCCTCCGGAAGCTTGAACCATCGCGGCTCCTTCTCCGCCGGCTCCTTCCGCCTTGGCCACTTCTCCTCCAGGTCTGGGCCCAGATGGGCCGGCAGGACTCGGCGCATCAATTGGGGCAAAGACCCTTTCTTGGCCATCCCATTCCATCTTGATCCGCGTGGGTTCAATGGCTACGATCTTCGCGTCACCAACCATTTGGCCGAGTTTGTACCAGGTGTCGTTTATCAGCACTTCATTGCCCATTATGCCTGACACGGCGTTTACAGGGTGCTGCTTCGGCGGAGGCGGAGCAAACAGATTCTTCTTCTTCAACTCCTCGGCGACTGTTCTGGAATCAGCCAGGCGTTTCTCCACGTCGTTGGCATCCGGCTTACTCGCAGCGACAGCGTTTTTCAACAACGTGCCGGCCTTGCCTGAATCCGCAATAAAACCTTGCACTTGAAATAAAATCAAGACTACACAGACTATCCCAGCGCCGAGCAGCAATACCGAGGCGAGCTTCCTTTTTTGTTTCAGATGCTCATGTCCCATACATTGACCTCCATAGACTCCGAGGCACTTTTTGTCCCGGGCCGATTATTTAGCAAATGTGGTTAACGTTAGATTCAGATCAACATCCTGGCGTTGGCCGGGCTGCTGTTTTGTATCGCACTGTATTCGCATCTCCTCGATGCTCACCAGATAAGGGTTCTCTTTAAGCGCGGCAAGCAGGTCAAGCACCTGTCCGAACCTACATTTGGCGTTGCACTTCAAACGCAACACCTTGTACTGAGACTGCTTGGCCGGGCTGGGCAGGACCTGCAGCGGCTCGCTTCTTATGCCCGCTTTCTTCAACTGCTCGTTCAGCTTATCTCTCAATAGAAGCTCTTGTTCGGCCTCGGCCTTGGGCATCTCAAAGACGGGCACAATCGACAATATGCCTGCTTGCTTGGCTTCGTCCCCGCTTACAAGTTTCAGTTGGGCTCTCATCGTGGCCAGCGACTCTCTGGTTTTGCCCCAGCGATCAAGCCACCTGGTGCCAAACACGATCAGCACTATGGCGATCGCGCCGGCGACACCAAGCATCAGTATTCGTTTTTGGCTCAATTTCTCTATCATAGTTTTCTCAAATCTGGGCTTCTTACCTGCGCAGTCTTTTTAGTGAATGTCTTATAATGGAAAGTCATAGTGAATTTAAGCCTTTTGGTTTTGCTGTCTCTGGATGTATTCTGTATATTCACATCTGTTACGCCCTTTTTACTCAGCAGAGATTTCTGAAAATCGTACAACTGGTCGTTGTCCTGCACCTGACCACTTATGGTTATCGGCTGGCCCTTCTTGAAATAGAAGCTGTCCAGCGTTATACCTCGACTGTCGCCTGAGCTTACATCGCTTAGAAGCTGCAACAGGTCGGGTTTCTGCTGTGCAACGGTCTTTAAGAGTGTCTGCCGCTGCACAAGCTCTTTGAAGCCTGCTTCTGCCGTCAACTGGCTCAAACGCTTTTCGGTGGCCACGTCGAGCCCGTAGGACACAATAGCCAGCACGGTCAAGAGCACCGCCGCGATTGCCCCGGCTATTTTCAGCGAATGCAAACCGTAGTCTTTTCTCTTCGTGCCTGTCGGCTCGTACAGGTTTTCAAAGAGATTGAGACCATCTGCCGGCCTTTCAATCGCCATCAGCGCAAGACCTATCGGCAGCCTGTATTCATAGACCTGTGCGGGGCTAAACCCGCTTTGCGACCGCAAGACTCCGGCCTCCGGCAGAGCTACTCTGGCGTCAAATCCTGCCGATCTCAGACAGGAGACCATGCTTTCTATGGCGTCACCACCATCCGACAGAACGAGAACCGGCAGGTGTGTCTGCTCGGAGTAACCGGAAGATTCTAATACGCTCCTTATATCCTGCGAGAGTCTATCCGTTACGCCGCTTTGATCGAATAAATCTGCCCCACCAGGCAGGTTCACACTTGTCTGCAAATAATCCTCCAGGCCGATATCCGAGACCACGGCGTTGCTCAGATGCCCACCCTCAACCAGGCAGAGCTGTGTGCTTCGCCCGCTCAGACTTACCACCAGAGCATCTTGTTTGCTCTGCGAAAATGCTGCTCTCCATGCTGTTACTATCGCCTCACAGTCCAAAAGTATTCTTGCAGGCTCAAAACTGCGCACACTGTCGACAAGCGCCTGCAAAAGTTCTTTTCTCGCCGCGGCTATGGTAATAGGCACCTTGCCGTTGTGAGCAGCACCTTGCCGCCAGGCTATTTCCATCTGTTCGGCAGGCAGCGGCAGCATAGCCTCCGCCTGCATTTTTACTAGCGATTCTATTTGGTCCTCTCCCACCGCAGGCGCATCTATGCGGTAAAAGGCCACGCCCGTCGAGTCAAAGCCGACCACGCCTACTCTGTCGTGGCTAAACCTTGTATGCTTGGCTGTGACCGGCGGCAGGCCGCACTCGGCTGCAAAGCCGCTCCAGTTCCCATTGCCTGTGTTGCTGCTTTTAGTCCAAACGACTTCAAACTCGGCGTCCCGCTTTCTAAGCTCAACTGCCTTGAACTTATTTTCCTCTTGTGCAATTGCAATCGCCGAATGCCCTATCGCTCTATTGGCTTCGCTGCTACTCATCAATTACTTGCTCCCTGGTACGAGTAAAGTATCTTATAGGGGCTTGAGCTCCTATCGACTACTGTTTCTGCTTGCAGTGCCAGGCCGCTATCCGAGCCCCGGCTTGCCGTCGCAAAACAACGGATGGTAAAAACATCCGACCGGGTCGTAATGCTGTTGGCGATCCGCTTGAAGGTATCGAGATTCACCGACCCTGACTCCATCAACTCCGCAATGCTCTGCATGCCGTCTGCCAGAACCTCTCGGCGGGTAACTATGTTCTCGGCAACTTGCCAGGCCTGGTCATCGCCCCCTAACAACGCCACGAGCACCTCCTTCGGCGCCGTGTTGATGTTGACTTTGCCCGCTGTCTGTTGCTGGCTATCCACTGTAATCTTGTCTGCTATTTGGTAGAACGTTTGCATGTCCACCGGCTGAGACTGGTTCTGGTTGCGCCCCGAGGTGTCGCTCGATTGCTGGGGCGTACTTGTATCTATCAAATCGGCAATGGTGGTGAATCGATTGCTGTTGCGTCTCTCCACAATCCACCTTGCCATGGAGCTGCTTATCCCCAGAGATTGCTGCAACTGGTTTTCGTCAGCCTGGTTGATGTTAATTCTCGCGTTGCCCTGGGCGTCTACGTTCTTACTATAAGAATAGCAGGTCAGGAACGATATCCAGCCCTTATCCAGCTCATCATCTCCATCGTCGAGCGGCGGACTTTCGTCGCCATCCTGCTCATTATAGTCTAACTGGCCATTGAAGTTCGTGTCCTCACCGTACAGTAGGTCCTCCGTTACGTCTCTGACCAGAAGCAGCTCGCGTATTGTCCTGAACGGGCCGTTGCGAATCGTATACTTGAAGGGCAGATTCTCATAGTATCCTCCTTCGACGCCCAGCCCGCTCGGCGTATCATCGGTGTCCCGCCAGTCGATTATCGCATCCGCTATGTACTCTTCCATGTATGGCAGCCCCATAAGCTGCTCTTTCGTGGCGGTGTTTATATTGAGCTTGCCGGCCTCGTCGATCACCCGGACGTTATACAAGCAACCTTCCAGGCTGACATTATTCAAGTCTGTGTCGTTGTCGCTCCACAGGTCCAGCAGATGGTCGCTCTCTCTGGTGTCTTCATTCAATAGCGCGACGGCTTTCTCAATCCCTGCCCGACAAGCCCACTTGCAGCGAGTCTGCTCGGTTCTGAGAAGGCGGACCCTCGTATCGAGAATGCCGCTGCGACCAACAGTCGCAACAATAACCATCAGTACCACGACTATCCACAGCACCGCTATGAGAACAAGCCCTTTTTTTTCAGCAACACCAGGCATCGTTTTTGCCAAAACCTCACCTACTATTTTTCCTGCCGCCTGTTTCCTGCTACCTACCGCCTCGCCCTCCGCCACCTTGTTGGCCGCCGCCTTGCCGCCCACCACTTTGTTGTGGCGTAGTTTGTTGTCGCCCGCCACCCTCCCGGCCGCCACCTTGTTGTGGGACACCTTGTTGTCTACCACCCTGCTGCCCGCCCCCTTGTTGTCGACCACTCTGGCGTCCGCCACCTTGTTGTCCCCCGCCACCCACATACATACCACCTTGTCGCCCACCGCCTTGTTGTCCACCACCCTGCATACCACCCTCTCGTCCGCCACCTTGCCTCCCGCCTTCTTGTCGCCCACCCCCCCCCACATACATACCACCCTGTTGTCCAGCAGCCTGTTGACCTCCTTGTTGTCCACCACCTTGTTGTCCGCCGCCTTGTTGTTGGCCACCTTGTTGTTCACCGCCCTGCTGCGCAGCGCCCTGCTGCGCACTGGCCCCGGCTGCGGCGACAACCATATCTGCTATGGGCTTAAGATTTACCGTGAGAGATTCTATAGACGTGGTCGTCAGACGTGGCGACTTGCCAACAATGTTGACCTCAACCAATTGCGGAACAGTCTGCATTTCTTCAGGCCATTCGTTGGACCACTCAGTCCCGTCAAAGTACCTCACCTCGAAGACGTCAATATCTTCGCCAATTACAGTCAGGACTCCAGCCGGCTCAGTATCGTTGTTCGGGTCGGGATATGGCCACAGCCGACGAAATAGAGTTGACTGGTCTTGATCTTTTACCAGGTAATACTCCACTTCGTAGACATCGCCTTCCGGCTGGTCGGGTCTAGCCTTTACACCGCCAACCGTGTAAAAAGTCAAGTAGCTGATGGTACTTTGCTGCGATTCTTCTACTGTGCCCACGAACTTCATATTCGTAAAATTCGGGTCACGATACAGATTAGCAAGGTCTTTGGAGATCAACCCTGCCGCAAACCTTACCTCAGCGGCTGAATCAATGTTGCTGGTAACCATCTCAGCGCTGGTGGAGATCGCTCGTAGCGTTCCGACAGCTACTATGATAAGAAACGCCCCTATAGTTGTTGCTACCAGAAGCTCTACCAGCGTAAATCCTGTGCTTTTACCGGCAATTCTCATTGAATCACTCCTGCGTTGTGCCGAGTTGGACATACGTACTTGCCCCGTCAAACATCGTCTGGGCGGAAAGACTATATGGCCGATTGTTGTCTACCCAGGTAACAGTCAAGGTCACCAGATATAGACTATCTATACCTTGATACTCAGTTGTAGCCTGCCATTGGTATCCCGGCTCGAAATCCTCAAACACCCCTTCGGTCTGTCCCTGCTCCACAAATTCGTCGATGCCCATATAATCAATCAGACTGAGCTGCTTATCTATCAGTGATGCAGCGGTTTCGTACTGCCTGTTAAGCCTTGTCCCAGTTAGAGCCCTGGTGCTGATTGCCCCTACGGTCAAAACAGCGCCGGAAAGTATCGCCCCTGCAACCAGGGTCTCAACCAGATTGAAGCCCTTATTGTTTCTTTTTAGTCTAATCATCCCTGTACATCCAAATCGACCGTACCGATTTTCACGTCTTCAGCGGAGCCAGAAGACATTTTAGCCTTGCCGGTTGCCGGGGAGATACTGACCGTATAGTGGGTTTTGCCATCTCCGACCTGAATTACGGCGAACTGTGTGGTGCCGTTCGGCTGAAAGGTTACCACCGTTTGCTCGGCGTTATCGGCTTGCGTCTGCGAGGCAAGGGGCATAATCTCAATGCCCTCGAATTTAACGTCGCCGGCGAATTGCACCGGCTTAAAGTACGAATCCCGCACAATCACTTGCTCAACTGCCTCGGTCTGTTCACTGACGTTGCCGCAGGTCAGTCGAAATCCATTGTTGACGGCATCGAATTCCATCTTGTATGGCTTTTGTTTTTCAATTGCCATTATCCTTGCGTACTTGGCTGCGAGCACTATGTCGCGTGCCGCCTTTTCAACCAACATCTTTTTATATGTCCCCGCGTAAAGTCCGCCCCCAACGCTGCCAATAAGCGCGATCAGGACTATTACCATCAGCAGTTCGGTAACGGTAAAGCCCTGCCGTTTCGTATATGCTTCAGTTTTCGTGCTCTGTTTTTTCATCTGCCGCTGCACTCTAATCGTTAACTATGTCGGCGTTGTCGCCTTCACCGCCCTCGGCGCCATCGGCGCCATAACTTACCAAATCGAAGCTGCCCGGATTATATTGCCCCTCCGCCAGGTAGATATACGGGTTCCCCCACGGATCGAGCAGCTCACTTGGTTTGCAGTAACGCCCATTCCATTTTTCTTGAAGGTCGGCCGGCGCCTCCACCAACGCTTGAAGGCCCTCGGAGTCGTCCGGATACCGTCCGCAGTCGATGTAGAACCTTCCCAGTGCATCTTCGATGAGTGCCATCTTGGCTTTTGCTATCTGGCTCTTAGCCTTGCCCAGACCCTTGAACATCCTGGGGGCAACAAACCCAGCGAGCATCCCTATGATAAGAATGACCACGAGCAGCTCCACAAGTGTGAATCCTTCCGTTATGTACTTTCTGCGTTTCATTTGAAAACCTTTCCCATCTCAGTTCACAATTGGACTGCCTTAAAGCGCCCCTGCGCTGAGCTCCATCGCCACTATCGGCAGTAAGGTTGCCGCTATTATGAAGCCTATCACTAAAGCCAGCAGCAGTATCAAGATTGCCGGGAAGACCGCCATAAATCTGCTTATCGCTGAGTCCGCCTCGGCATCGAAGGTCTCGGCCGCGTTGAGCAGCAGCTCGTCCAGCCTGCCGGTTTGCTCACCTATCGAGACAATCTGCACCAGCAATGGCGGAAAAAGTCCTGATGCACGCAGCGGCTCAGCCAGTGGTTCACCTCGCCTTACCTTTTCGGCTACGTTGTCGATTTCCCTGCCCAACAGTTCATTGCCCAGCGTATCGCGGACGACGCTGAGCGCATCCAGAATTGTAACGCCGCCTTTGGTCAAAGCTCCGAGCGTTCTGGCAAATCTGCCGATCGCGATGCCGCGCAATACCGAGCCGAGAACGGGCACTTTCAGCTTGAAACTGTCCCATTTGACTCGGCCCTTGGTCTTAGTCCATCTTCTGGCGTAATACAAACCGCCCGCGACCAGAGCAAGAGTGACCCACCCATAGACCTTTGTGAATAGGGCTTTGGCGAAACTGCTCACAGCCATTAGTATTCTTGTCGGCAACGGCAGCACCGCGACGCCGCCGCTTATGGTGGCTAAAATACTGGGCAGTATCCATGTTATTATGATAGTCACAGATGCAAGCCCAAGGCACAGTACAAAGGCCGGATATGCTGAGGCGTTTTTCATATTCGTCTTTATATTCTCTTCCCGGCCCAAAATCGCTGCGAGTTGACCCGTCGTTTGTTCGAGAATACCGCCTGTTTCTCCAACCCGAATCATCGACAGGTACAGCGAGCTGAAAACCTTCGGATGGCTGGCCATCGCCTCGGAAAGCGACTGCCCGGAGCTCACTGCGTGAGTGACGTCGGTGAGCATTTCTTTCATACCGGTTTTGTGCTGTTGTTCGCGGATAAGCTCGAGCCCGTTGAGCAGCGGAAGCCCTGCCTGCAAAGCCGTGCTCAACTGCGTGGTCATAGCCAGGATGTCTTTACTGGTAATCCTTCGCGATCCGAGTTTTATAAAAGTGGGCAACGTTAGTCTTAAATGCTGCACCTGGGCTGTTGGCTTTGGCACCTCGTCTTTTGTCTCTTCGAGCAGCTCTAATACCAACTGTCCCTTATTTGCCAGAACAGCGATGGCGCTTCGGCGGTCGGCGGCCTCGAGTTTTCCTGTGACATATCCGCCGGCTTCTTGAACTGCCTTATAATAGAAATCGCTCACGATTCAGCCCCGTCTAACTTACATCCCGCACTTGCGATACGCCCACCAAGTTACCGGTCAGTAGACACACCTCAATCTTCGTCGACACCTTTGGCGACTCTCAAAACTTCCTCAGCGGTGGTAATGCCTTCCCGCACCTTGGCAAGACCGTCGTGTATCATACTTATGTGATCTGCCGGTGCTGCTTTTATGATCTGTTCGGTGGTTGGCTTTGCTGCTATCAGTTCGCGCAGCTTGCCTGTTATTCGAAGCAGCTCAAATATGCCCAACCTTCCGCTCATCCCGGTCTGTGCGCACTTGTTACAGCCGGCACCGTGATAAAATTTCGCGTGCCGGTCAACGTCCATTGAACCGTCCAAGGTTTTTAAAATGGTCTCATCTGGCCTATATAGCTCTTTGCAATTCCGACAAATCTTACGTATCAGTCTTTGAGCCACCACTGCCTCCAGCGAACTAGCCAGGAGGAACGGCTCGACGCCCATATCGATCAATCTTGTAACCGCCCCCGCTGCATCGTTAGTGTGAAGAGTCGAGAACACAAGGTGTCCGGTCAGTGCTGCGCGAATCGCAATATCGGCAGTTTCGCGGTCACGGATTTCTCCCACCATTATGATATTGGGGTCATGGCGAAGTATGTGTCTTAGGCCGCTTGCAAAGGTTAGCCCCCTCTTGGGATTGACAGGCATCTGGTTTACACCCTCAAGCTGGTACTCCACAGGGTCTTCTATAGTCATCATGTTCACAGCCGGCGAATATATCCTATTCAGCGCTGCGTAAAGTGTTGTTGTTTTGCCACAGCCAGTCGGGCCGGTAACCAGGATTATGCCGTGCGTTTTCCGCATGCATTCAATGAAACCATCCAAACACTGCTTGTTCATTCCCAGGTCTTCAAGCTGTATCAGTGATGCACGCCTATCCAGAAGTCTCAGGTCAATGGATTCGCCGTACACCGTTGGAACGGTCGAGACACGAATGTCAATCCTGCCACTTTTGCCTGTGAACTCGATGTGTCCGTCCTGGGGCACAAAACGCTCGGCGATATTCATGTTGGCCATGATCTTAATGCGTGAAATAATCGCCGCCTGAAGGCGTTTGGATGAGGGTGTTTTCTCCACGAGCATGCCGTCAATTCTGTACTTGATCTTTACTTTGTCCGAGAATGGCTCGATATGTATGTCACTTGCTCGGGCGTCAATCGCTTCAAATACAATCAGATTCACAAGGTTAACTAAAGATGGCTCTCTTGCTAATTCGTGCAACTTGGCCGGGGAGTAATCGCCGTTATCCAGATCGGCCTGGCTTTGCTTGTCAGCCGGAGCAAGATTATCAAGCATCCGCGCTACACTGCTGCCGTAGAATTTCAGTATCGCGATCTCCATCTGCGGGGGGTCGGCGTAATACCGGCGTATCAGATGGCCGCTCACCAATCGTAAATCCTCCGTGGCTCGCGCCTGGAAGGGGTCCGTCATCGCCACAGCCAGTCGGCCGTCTTCTTTCCACAGCGGCAGAATGTTGTACTTGCTGACTAAATCCGCCGGCACCAGGGCAATGATTGCGGAGTTTAGAGACACGTCGGTCAAGTCTACTTTCTCTATTCCTGCCTGCACCGACAGTGCCTCATTCAGTTGCGCCTGGGTTACATAGCCAAGCTCCAGCAAAATCTGGCCGAGTCGTTTATGCTGAACCTTTTGTTCCGCAAGCGCCGTCTCGAGGCTGGACTCGTCAAGGTAGGCCCTCTCGCAAAGGACCTCTCCCAACTTTTTCTTTCTATTCATATTTGGCTGCTCATTCATTTTTAGCTGGTCACCTCAAAAACACAATACATAATATGATGCTAAGACCAACGCAGGACACAGTAAAAGCTGTGTAAAATACCAGCCAGGCACGTTCTTTCCAGTTGTAGACGCTTGGAAATGCCATTTTATTACAAAAAATGCGTTTTCCTGGGCGAATACTGCGGCATCAAGACTACATCTTCTGCCTAACGATGTCAATTTCTGGCCCCAAAACCTGACTGGTGAACAATGCGGACAAATAAGTCTGCATTGTGCTTCGGTATGGTAATAAGCAAAATGTGGTCATTTTTCCGAAAATAAATCAGTTGACATACTACTGGCGCCTTGTCAGAATACCGCATATTGTAGAGCGGGAGGCCGGAGTGGACCTGAACCGCCTGTAAAGAAAGGGACTTCGGTAACGGGCGTGTACGTGCCGACATATTGAGGGGTGAACTTATGAGGTTGGAGAAAAGAAAACCTTCAGGACGAGAAAAGGATCAAGCCTCCGTAAAGCTTCTGGAAAAGCTACGTGAGCAATTACACTCATCCAATTCATCGACCGCAAGGCGGGCTGCATTCAATCTATCCTGGATGCAGGATGATGGTTTGGATATCCTGAAGGAGGCCCTGTTTGGTGACGCTGCCAGAAGAACCAAGAGTGCAGCGGTGTATGGGCTAAGGAAAATGCGTGGCAGAATGAAGAAAATCGCACTTGGAGTCTTGGCCGAGGGTTTGAGGTGTTCTGACGGCACGACCGTAGAGGCCTGCCAAAATGCCCTTGCGGTTCTGAAACAGAAAGCTCACGGCAAACCTGCCCCGGTCCGAAAGGGCCGGCCGGCGAGGTTTCAGATTAAAGAGGTTCTCAGGCAACAGGCTGCAAAGAAGGCGAGGCGAACGGGTGCGAGGACCGGGCAACCGTTTCTCCAGATAATTCTGTGTCTTTACGCTATGGGCCTGGCTCAATAGGTCTTCCTTATTATGGTCAAGTTTCTTGACCACGTCACCGAACGATAACCGTTTGAGCGGGCATTTCTTCGGCGTTCAGTCGACTACGTTAACCCAGTAAGTGCCAAAGAAGTATTGGCCGGTCTTCAGCCAACCAACGACGTGCAACTGCACTTTTCCATTTTCCGGTACAGCCGCTAACAGCTTGGCCTTCTCGAAAAACGCAAACACGTTCGTACGCACATTCCCTGCATCATCATATTCGAGCGCGTATTGATGGACTGCCTTAATTGCGCCCGGATAGAGTAGTAACGGCTGTGCAATATCGACCGCGTCCTTGGGGATGCCGGGCAGACGAGCCAGTGCCAATACGTACGGCATCATACCATCGCTGCGGTCAATTATTGTTGGCCATATCCAGATGGCACATTCAATCGGCCCAACGACCGTAATAACAACGGTGTCGGGCGAAGAATCCTCTGTTCCATCGTTGACGATTAGCTGGATTGTATGCTGCCCGATAGGCAGTTGAATGGTCGGCGAAACGCCGGTTGCCGTGTGAGGCTGGCCATCGACCGTCCAGCTCCACTTATAGGTCAGCGGATCGCCGTCGGGGTCGCTTGACTTTGAGCCATCGAGTTTGACCTCGGCAAGGCCATCCTTAACGTACCGCCATTTCAACGTGTGCGAGCCTGAGGGAACGTTGTATGTCTTCTCTTGCCAGTCGACCTTTCCGCTGATTCGGTCTTTGCGAACGCCGTCAATGTAGAATTCCAGAAAATCGTAATCGACCTGAGACGATACCTTCCAGTAGAACTTGACCATTCCAGGGCCGTTCACTACCGTTTTCATCCACGACTCCTGGCCGAGCGAAATCTTGCCGCTCTGTGCTGCATCGCCGCCATAATAGAATGTGGTGGTCTGAGCAAACCAGTCGGCGTTGCCGCCGGTAGTTAGAGCCAAAACTGTGTCCAGTGCATCGGAAAGGCCGCCGCCGGGCGGGGGCGTAGTGCTCGGTTCCCACTCAAACTTGTCTACCCAGCCGCAGTCGCTGCCGAAATTCACACTTTCATCTTTGACATACCGCCATTTCAGCGTATGCGAGCCGGCAGGAATAAGATACGTCTTTTGTTGCCAGTTCACATAACCGCTGATCCGGTTCTGGCGAGTGCCGTCTATGTAGAACTCCAGGAAGTCGTAGTGGGACTCGGAGGATACCTTCCAATAGAACTTTGCGACGCCGGGTCCTTCTACGACCGTCTGCATCCACGAATCCTGATTGTGCCAGATATCTCCGCTTTGTGCTGCATCGCCGCCATAGTAGGACGTTTTGGTCTGGGCAAACCAGTTGGCATTGCCGCCGGTGGTGAAACCTAAATTTGTATCCAGCGCTTCGGAAAGCTCGTTGGCAGGCGGCATCCACTGGAGCTTATCCACCCAGCCGCAGTCGCTGCCGAAGTCTACCAAGCCGCCGACCCACGCATAAACGGTTTGATCTTTGCCTGCGTTTGCTATCGGAGCATGGCCGGCGATCTGGAATTCATACGCCCCCATATCCACAATTGGTGGCGTGCCATTGCCCGTATCAGCGGTGGCGGGATCATCAACAAAACGCGGACGCCGATCATAGTCAACAAGCGTTGCGGGTGGGACGGCCGTGTTGTCACCGGCATCAATACACGGTGAGCCTGGCCGGAGATGCAGGTCCACGCTGCCATCAGGGCTATCCACAAAGAGCGGGTTGACATTGATATTGCCCGCACCAGGCCAGCCGCCGCGAACATCGCTGTACGTTATCGTGATGGTTGAGCCATCGTTGTTCGATATTTCATGCCCGTTTTCCCAGATGATACAGTTGGCTATCACTATATCGCTTGCCCGTACAAGCATAACGTATGAATCGCAAGATAGGGCTTCTCCATTAGGGCGGAGTTTCCGGTAAAAGTGCAGTTGACCAGAGTCACGCTGGTAAAGGCGTTGCTGATTGCCCCACCGTTAGAGCCTGCCTTGTTGCCGGTAAATATGCAGTTCACCAGCGATGCAACGCTCTCGTCGCCGTTATACAGTCCACCTCCGAAGACCCCTGCCTCGTTCCTGAGGAACTTGCAGGCCCTCAGCCTGGCGTCGCTGCCGGAGCTGTTGTGTATGCCGCCGCCGTAAAAGCCTGCCCAGTTGTGGGCAATGTTACAGTCAATCACCGTCGGGCTGCCCTCATCGTGTTCTATTGCACCGCCGGCAAAGATAGCCGAATTGTATGCGAACGTGCAGTTCCTCACGATATGTCTGCCGAAGATGCTGAGCATCCCCCCGCCGCCATCTTCCAGGCCTAAGAGTATCCGCGTTACCGCCGGTTATGGTGAAGCCGTCCAGCACGGCAGTTTCCTCTGTCCAGTCGGCTGTTACCACGTGGAAGCTGTTCTCTTGGTTGTGCAAGAAACCTGGGCCATCATCGCCTTTAAGGTCGCCGCTGAGAATAGTCTCGTACAGGTTGATGTTTCGGGCGTTGGGGTTGGGACTACCATAGCCGGCATAACCGCCCTTGATGGCCACGCCATTGATAAGGCGGAATGTTGCTGTGCGGTCACCCGCGGGGCCTGCGGGCTTATAAATGCCCTCCGCCACGCGGATCTCGTTAACAACATCTAGGGCTGCCTCGGCGGCGTCCAACGCATCTTGCAGATTCGTGAAGGCATCTTGCCAGCGCGTGCCGTTATTGGTGCCGGAGCATCAACATCGACATATATGATATTATCATCATCCTTTTCGGTCGCTCCAATGGTGGCACTATTCAAACCAGGACCACTAATCTGGAAGACCGCTTGGCCGTTGGAATGGTTGGCGTCCTGCGCAGCGGCGAGCGTAACGGTCTGTGGATCCCCGTAATTCGAGGAATCAAATGTCAATGGCGTCCCGGAATGGACACTAATATCAGGATCGCCGGAGTAGTGCGTTACAGTGGCTACTACAGTCCCCAAAGGATTCATAGCCAGCGCTACGGTGAATGTGGCTGTTCCACCTTCCGGAACGACCAATGAAGTTGTGCTCAACAAGAAGCCCTGATGAGGCCCTTCGTATGCCCCCATATCGACGATTGGCGGTGTGCCGTGGCCTGTGTCCGCCGTGGCGGGGTCATCGGTGAAGCGGGGATCGCCGCCGAGGTCTACGGTCACTGATGGTGGAACTGCCACGTTGTTGCCCGCGTCAAGGCACGCAGAGCCTCCCAATAAGCGCAGGTTGTCGTTTTGCGTGCCCATCACATTATCAGGTCCTTTTGGGTCTACAAACAGGGGATCGGCGTCGATGTTGCCCACCCCTGGCCAGCCGCCTTGCACATTGCTGTAAGAGACCGTAGCATGGCTGCCGATCTGCGAGGTCGTGTTAGCCCATAGAATACAGTTAGCCAACATCGAGTTGCTGCCGTCTACGTTGTCGATTCCGCTGCCGTGCTCGCTGGCGTTAGCCGTTAGCGTGCAGTTGATCAAGGTCGGGTTGCTTTTTTCGTTGTATATTCCGCCGCCACCGAACGGCGCTGAATTTGCGCTGATAACGCAGTTAATAAGTATCGGGTCGCTGTGCGAATTTGACATTCCTCCGCCGCAGCCCCAGAATCCGGTCGCGTTGGCACTGATTATACAATTGGCCAGCGCTGGATCACTGTGGGAGTTCGCGACCGCGCCGCCCAACCGCTCGGCTGCATTGCCGGCGAAGGTGCAGCCGGTAAGAGCCGGGCTGCTATTTTTGTTGAGCATACCTCCGCCGTGATAGCCTGCCGAGTTTCCAGCAATAGTGCAGTCATTCAGCGTAGGGCTGCCATTCTTAATGTACACTCCACCGCCGCCGTCATTAGGATAAAGAGCCGGGTCACCCAAGGCGTTGCCGGCCGTAATAATGAAGCCATCCAGTACTGCCGTGGCGTCCACGCCGTTGCCTGTAACTACATGAAAGCTATTCTCTGCGCGGGTTAACTCAACCAGCAGGTCAGCCGGTGCAATCACCGCAGCGTCATTGCCAGCCAAATCGCCGCTCAAGATCAGTCTCATAGAGCTTGACATCCCGCGCATCCGGGTCCGGCTCACCGAAGCCCGCATAGCCACCCTTAATAGTAACGCCGCTCGCCAGTTGGAACGTGGCATCCGGGTCGCCGGGCGTAATGCCGGTTCCCCGGTCGGGCTTGTAGACGCCCTGCGCCACCCGGATTTCGGCCCCGCTGGAGGCAGCGGCTAAGGCGTCCTGCAGGTAGTTAAAGGCATTTAACCAGCTTGAGCCGTTATTACCGCCGGCGGCATCAGCATCGACATAAATGATTGGCCCTGCTTGGCTGGCATTAAAGGCCCCCAGCAGCAGTATTGCCGTTATGAACCAGCCACACAATTGCAAATTCGCTCTGGCTTTCATGTTCGTCCTCCTTTTGCCATGTTTGGTCTATTAGACACCGTTCTTTGATTGACAGCCGGGTGGGAAACGAAAATAGCTGTTCTCACCACTTTTCTTTATACGCAGTTTAACTTTTCGCCGGCAAAATGGCAAGAAAATTGCAGCCTTTTTGAATCTTTTCGTGAATACGCCACCACGTACCTCTATGACGGGGTGCACCTTATTGCCGAATACGCTTGTGGTGAGCCTGTCGAATCCAATGGCAATAACAACCCTGTGCGCAAATATGTCTCCATACTCCGCAGTAGCACTGTACTTTGTGTACCAATCCTGCCAAAAGAACTGCTACGGAGGACGGATACGGCCCGCGCGTTGATGGCTGGTTCGACGGGCTCACCACAGGCTTACTGTATGATAGACCTGATCCCCGACCTGATCGGGAATAGCAACGCGGTCTACGCTCCGTCGCCATAGCTTTGGAGCGTCGGCGACTACTATCACTTTGATGGTCTTGGAAAAAACGGGTTTTTCCCCCACAATTGGCTGGTTTTTTGGTAATATGCTATTGGCTATCACGTCTAAATATAGTACAATACGAGAAGTTTATCAGAAGTCGACGGCAGGGTGATATTTACAGAATACCTTATGTTTTGTAGGTCACAGGTAAGCGGGTTGTTTTTGTGCGCATGCTGCATCGCAGCATCGCTATTTATTGCCGGCGGCTGCAGCCCCGCGCGTTACAAAGCGGAAGCTGACAAGGAGGTCTACCAGATAATCGATAGCAAGTGGAAGAATGACTTCGGGCAAAAAGCCAACTACACAATTAGTGATGTCCCGGCGTCGCCCAACGACATCCGGATTGACAAAGCTATATCGCCATCGCAGGTTCTAAGTCTCGCCCAGGCGGTGGCTATCGCTACTGCAGGCAATCGGGAATATCAGCGGCAAAAAGAGCTGCTCTATCTGACGGCACTCGATTTGACTCTAGCCCGCCACCAGTTTGCCCGGCAATGGTTCGGCACTATCGACGCCCGTTATCTCAGAAGCGGCGAGGATGAGCAGGTAGGCTATGATGCGGCAACGGGCTTTAATCAGTTGCTGGCCGATGGGGCAACGCTCACCGCTAATATTGCGCTTGATTGGTCGCGCTTTCTGACGGACGACCCCCGCAGCTCAATGCGGTCGGTTCTTACCGCCAATGTCACGCAGCCGTTGCTTCGAGGAAGTGGCCGCAAGGTAGTTCAGGAAAACCTGACTCAGGCCGAACGCAATGCGCTGTATCAGATACGCTCGTTTAATCGTTATCGCCAGAGTTTTGTGGTCTCGATTATAGATAGCTACTACCGCGTCCTACAGGCACGCGATGAGGTGACCAACGCAGAGAACGACCACAAAAGCAGGGTGGACTCCAGAGAGCGGGTTGAAATGGAGGCCCAAGCCGGTCGCAAGCCTCCCTTCGAGGTAGACCAGGCCAAGCAGAGCGAGCTAACCGCGCAAGATAATCTTCTCCGGGTGCAGCAGCGATACCAGCAGCAGTTGGACCAGTTCAAGGTCACGCTGTCTTTGCCGACCGACGCCGATGTTTCGTTAGACCAGAATGAGCTGGATGTGTTGAAGAAAATCGGCGTAACCGAACCGCAGTACACTTTGGATGCAGCCGTTGAAACGGCGCTGGCACATCGCTTGGACCTGGCTAACGCCGAAGATGCGGTGGAAGATACGGAGCGGAAAGTTGCGGTAGCGGCTGACAATCTGGGTGCGGAGCTAAACCTGATTGGAAGCGCCAGCGTAAATTCCACAGGGCAAACGCAATACAGAAATCTGAAATTCCGGCGCGGCACGTATTCGCTTGGCCTGGAGGCGGATCTGCCCTTTGACCGAAAAGCCGAACGCAACGCCTACGGAGAATCGCTGATAATGTTGGCGCAGCGGCAGCGAGACTACGAGAACTACGTTGACCAGGTAAAACTGGACGTCCGCGATGCTTATCGCAGGCTCCGGGAAGAGGCAGAATCTTATCGCACTCAGCAAGTGAGCCTGGACTTAGCCAAGGAAAGGGTTGAGAGCACAACCATGCTGCTGCAAGCCGGACGCGTCACCACCAGAGATTGGCTGGAGTCTCAGGATGCCCTGCTTGGGGCACAAAACAGCCTTACGGCTGCCTTGATAGCCCACGCGGTGACCAAGCTGAGCTTTTTCCGGGACATTGGGATTCTGCAGGTCAGGCCGGACGGAATGTGCCAGCAGTGGGTGGGCGAACAGCCCTCGTCCCTGTCTTCGACAGAAGACGCCGGGCCGGGCAAAAAATCCGAACAGGTCGCAGCAGCAGAGCAGTTGGCAGATTCTAGCGATTCCCGGGGTCAATCCAACCGGGTAAAGGTTGAATCCGCAAGCCCGCAACAGGCCCGTCCTGAGCCAAGCGGAATGGTCGATTTTCGAGATTTTCTGCCGCGGCCGCAATGGATATGGGATAAATGATTTACGTACTGCGACGGGGAGTAATAGTACGACACAAACGAGCACAAGTTAGGCATATAGAAAAACTATTGGGAGAGCTGATAAAATGAAGCTGGCCAGACGGTTTCTCTGGATTCTGATTTTGGTGGCTGTGGTCGGGGGCATAGGTGGATTTGCATTTTGGCGTCACAAGCGAAGTGCCTCTGATGGTTCAGTTCCAGGCACGGGGCTATTCACAGTAAAGCGTGGTGATCTAACCATCAGCGTGACCGAAAGTGGCAGTATAAAGGCGGTTAAATCCGAAGATATTAAGTCCAAAGTAGAAGGGCGGGTTTCTATAGTCAACATTGTGCCCGAAGGTACGGTTATAACTGCCGAAGATGTAAATAATGGCAAGGTCCTGGTAGAGCTGGATTCTTCGAAGTTGAAGGAGCAGTTGGGACAAAGAGAGATTGAGCTGGCTACTGCCCAGGCAAGCTATGCCGATGCGAATGAGGCATATCGGATTCAGCTAAAACAAAATGAGAGCGATGTTTCCGCAGCCAACCTGAAGGTAAAATTTGCCCTGATGGATTTTAACAAATACCTGGGGGAGGCAGTTGCTCTAAGGATGGTTCAGAGAGCAACCTCAGATCCAAATTTAATTGTCGATATAGTTTCATTCCTTGACGATCCCAACTTGGGGGGCGAGGCTTTGCAGAAGCTCCGAGAGCTAAACGGCAGGATAACGTTGGCGGCGGCAAACCTAGAAAAAGCCGTCAGCACATTAGAATGGACCGAAAAACTCTACAAGAAACAATATGTGGCGGAAACCGAATTGAGAAGAGACACGTTGGAGAAGCAGCGCCTTGAGTTCGAGAAGCAGAAAGAAGAGATTGCTTTGGACCTATTCAAGCGTTATGAGTTCGCCAAACAGACCGAGAAGCTGCTGAGCGACTACAATGAGGCCAAGCGTGAATTGGAGCGAACCCAGGCTAAGGCCCGTTCACAGATAGCACAGGCTCGGGCAAGCTATCGAGCGCCGAGGCTACATTCTCGCTTCAGAAGGAGCGCCTACAAAAGTTGAAAGACCAGATTATCGCTTGCGTGGTGAAGGCCCCTGCACCAGGGGAGGTAGTCTACTGGTCGAGCACGCAAGAGTACTGGTCGAGGGGAAAAATCGAGCAGGGAGCGGAAATATACGAAGGTCAGAAAATCATAACTATACCCGATGCCTCCAAAATGAAGGTGGAGATCAAGGTTCACGAAACGTGGGTAGATAAGATTGAGCCGAATCAGCCAGCGAAAATAACGATTGCGGCATTTACAGATAAGACCTTTACCGGCAAGGTGTTGAAAAAAGCACCATTAGCTAATCAGGAGAACTTCCTGAATCCAGACCTTAAAGTCTACGCGACGGATGTGAGCATTGATGGAACGCACGACTTTCTCAAGACCGGCATGACGGGAAAGGTTGAAGTGATTATTGATGAACTGCATGACGTGCTTCATGTGCCGATACAATCGGTTGTTACGGTGGAGGAGAAAAAGGTGTGCTATGTTGTGGCAAGCAGCACGCCCCAGCAGCGTGAGGTCGAAACCGGGTTATTTAACGACAACTTCGTCGAGATTAAAAGCGGACTAACCGAGGGCGAGAAAGTTATGCTTAATCCGCCGAGATGGACCGCATCGGAGAAGGCAAAAAAATAGGGCAAAGGGCTAACCAAAACGTAAAACTTAAAGCGTAAAAGTGAAAGCTGTTGAACTCCGCACTTTTACCTTTTGAGCTTTAAGCTTTCAGTTTCCACAGTAGTATGGCGATAGTTGCTCTTAGAATCTGTGCAAGGCTTATAAGATCGGCTCATTGGAACTGTTTGTTCTTCGTGACGTGAGTTTGAGCATCGAGCAGGGTGAGTACGTAGCGATTATGGGCCCAAGCGGCTCAGGCAAATCCACACTGCTTAACGTTTTAGGCTGTCTTGACAGGCCGACACGCGGCACGTATCAACTTGCAGGTCAGGACGTTTCTAATCTTGATGATAATGGCCTGTCGATGATACGCGGCTCACAAATCGGATTTATCTTTCAGTCGTACAATCTGATTGCACAACTTAACGCGGTTGAGAACATTGAAGTGCCGATGTATTACCAGGGCTTTTCCGAACGTGGTAGTGCTGACCGTGCAAAGGAGTTGGCTAAAATGGTGGGGCTGGGCGATAGAATCCGACATCGGCCTGCCGAGCTGAGCGGCGGTGAACAGCAGCGAGTGGCTATTGCCCGCGCTATGGCGAACGACCCGCAGATCATTTTAGCTGATGAGCCAACCGGCAATCTTGATTCGGAGAGTGGCCTCGAGATTATGAAAATCCTCGGCGATTTACATAAGCGGGGCAGAACTCTCATTATCGTTACGCATGATCCCAATATAGCTAAAAAAGCTGAAAAAACTATATATCTTCTCGACGGGCAGATAGAGCGACAAAAATACAACCGTAAGCGTTAGTCACTATGCGTTGGTTCGGCATAAAAAGAACGGTCAAGCTGGGTCTTAAAAGCCTCTGGATGCATCGGCTGCGCTCGACATTGACGGCATTAGGCATCATCTTTGGCGTCTGTTCGGTGATTGCTATGCTGGCGATAGGTGAAGGAGCCAGCCGGGAAGCGCAAGAAGCCATAGCCAGACTCGGCAGCACGAATTTGATTATTGAAACAGTTCAGCCGCCTAAGGAGCGAGCCGACACCGGCCAGACGCAGGAGGTGCGCAGCTACGGCCTGACCTATAAAGATGCCGAATCAATCCATAACACCGTGCCCAATGTTGAGGTCGTCGTACCCATCCGCGAGATAGACCAGGAGGCACGTTATCTTAAAAGCAAGGTGGCGATAAAAATCATAGGCACTATCCCCTGGTACACGGAGATTTCGCCTGTTCACGTCGTTCATGGGCGGTTTTTGAGCAGTATTGACCTCCATCAGCAACAGAGTGTATGCGTGGTCGATGAGCAGCTCGTCAGAGCCCTATTCGCGTTTGAAGAGCCGGTAGGCAAAGACGTTAGTATCCAGGGCAGCTCTTACCGGGTCTAGGCGTAGCTGGTGCGCTGCCTCTGAGGGGTAGACAGAGTGATTTAGATAAGGCTATGCAGGTGGCAACGGGCTCCGATAGTGGTGCTACCGGCAACGTATATATACCTTTGTCAACCGCCAAATCCCGATTCAGCGTGGGACCGTATTGCTTCAGCGAATCTCTCGGACGCGGAAGTAATACGGGCTATGGCATCACGTTTGCTCAAATTGAAGGAGATAGACCCGTCTCCATCAAACACGCCGCGCAGAAAATGGGCGAAGAGATGTTCAGCAAGTTGAGGGGGGAACCCGCAGTCGGTCCGGCTTCAGTGGATGACCAAAGAGATTAATAAGGTCAGAAACGAGCTTGGGGGAATAAAGCTGGAGCTTATGCACTGGCTGTTCGTTTGTGCGCTTGGGGATATAAGTGCTGATCCTTTGACTTGCCCCAAGGATATTGCGGAGAGTCTCGACCTGCTCTCGATCAGCAGAACAGAAGGTAATGTATTGCCCAGCTATGTTTATATGTCCATCCGTGATCAACAACCCAAGCGCGTACGCCTGCTCGGGGGTGCTGATGTTTTCGAAAAAGTTCTCGGTGAATGGCCTTCCCCACCGTCCGGGAGGACGGAGCGAGACTCCGTTCCGCTTCAGGAACGTCCTCACCCTCTTTCCGGTCGAATTGAAACGCGCCGCAAGCGTTGGCCCACCAACGCCATCATTGATGTAGGCCTTAATGATTTCGTCTCGGGGTGCGGGGAGAGACAGGCATCGGAAGAATTCATGGCAAGAGCCATGATGCGCGTCGCCAGACGAATTTCCGGCTATATTCCGGGCGCTATCGGAAAAATCACGGAGCTTCATGCGAGATATTATCATCAGCATTGGAATTTCGGCGTATTCTTTGAATCAAAAGTGGCAAGTGGATTATCCGATTTTTTAAGCCGATCTGAGTCATCACGGGATGGATTCTGGATAGCAGCGGCAGATGACGGAAACATCATCGGCTCGTTGCCATTGACGGGAGCAGAGCAGAGCAGGACGGCGCAAAATTGAGATGGTTTATCCGTAGCGCCTCAGTATCAGGGGCCGGCATAGGGAAAATCCTGATTCAGACCGCGCTTGATTTTTGCAGAACCTGCGGATTCAGGCGGGTGCATTTGTCGACATTTGCCGGTTTGGAAGCCGCCGCCCGCCATCCGGATGAGAAAAACGGTTTCAAGCTCTGTAAGGAATTTGAAGGCGATCAGTGGGGACCTGTGGTAAAAGAGCAGATATTTGAACTCGCTGTGCTTCCATAAGTGTTGAGACGCTGTTTCCCAGATTGTCAACTCATTGGCTTAATTGAATAATCCGGAAGATCTGCCCATCACCATCGTTGCCGGAGAGATATATCTGGTTTTGATCATGACCTTGCCGGTCAAGCCTTCCCTGAGCCGAATCGGAGAATCAACACTCAGCACAGTGAACAACTCAACCATCGGTTTTCCTTTGATATACGCTATTTCTGTAACAAACGCATGAAGTGTGCCAGCTTTTTGCCTGCATCCCCGTCAAGATATATTTTTCTTACCTCCGTTCGGTGCATATTCCGGCATATTCTCTGTATAAACTCTGCTATCAGCAATACGACGAATGAAGCGATAGCAAAAACAT
>CAWFCJ010000010.1:0-21499 GCA_963814265.1 Sedimentisphaerales bacterium
GATCGGCAAAGGCTGATTCCACTCCCTCTATTTTTCCCATCCGCTGGATGAATTCGTCATCCAAAACTGGTGCCTGTTGAGTGTTTTTGTCCCTTCGACGGAGTTTACCCTGAGGCGCAGCCGAAGGGCTCAGGGCAGGCCTGGGGCGAGACAGCTCTTGTGCCGTTGCCGGAAGAATGTTGACATAGTTGAATAGCTCCAGCTCCTTGAATTTATCTGTCACATTCTTCTGGACGCCCTGGCCAAACGCGAACATCGAAACAAACGCCCCGATTCCGATCACCACTCCGAAAGTGGTCAGAACGTAATGAAGTTTTCTCCTTGCCAGATTGGAAAAAGACTGCTCGATGTAGTCGGACATTCTCATTATTTGACTTTCCCTAACCGCAGAGAACGCTGAGCACGCAGAGCGAACGTAAAATTCAGACAACTCGGCGTCCTCTGCGAACTCAGCGGTAAGAACCTCACCTGAATTTTTGCTGTTCGACAACCTGGCCGTCGCGCAGGCGGATAACTTCGTGGGCGAGTTTCTTTCAGCAGCAACTCTTCGTGAGAGATCATAATGACGGTCACGCCCTGATTTCCGTTGAGGTCCGCCAGCGTCTGCACGATTTCTCGTGAGGTTATGCTGTCGAGGTTGCCGGTTGGCTCATCGGCGAGCAAGATTCTGGGCTGATTGACCAGGGCACGGGCAATGGCCACCCTCTGCTGCTCGCCGCCGGAAAGCTCCGTCGGGCGGTGATCCTTCCGAGGATATAGTCCCACTCTGGTCAACATTTCCGCCGCCCGCTGGTTTCTCTGCCTTTTAAGCTACGCCCGCAAAAAGTAGCGGAAAGGCTACGTTTTCCAAGGCGGTGTACGAGGGAATTAGGTTGAATGACTGGAAAATCATCCCGACCTGATAGCGCCGGTAAAATGCCAGCTCTTCCTTATTCAATTCGCAGATGTCCCTTGCCTGCACTTTTATCCGGCCAGATGAGGGTGTATCCAGCCCGCCCAGCAGATTCACCAGCGTAGATTTGCCCGACCCTGAAGGTCCAGTTACGCCCAGAAAATTTCCTTCGGCCAGAGTTAGATTGACATCCTTCAGGGCACAAAGCTGAATCTTGCCGGACGAGTAGACTTTGGTCAGGTTTTCTATCTCGACAAAACTGGTAGAATTCATAGTCGATTGACGGCATTCAGAATTCTGTGTTCTGTGTTCTGTATTCTGTCTTCTGAGTAATTCGCTGCACCTGCAAGGCGCACAGGATCGGCGCCTGGCTCAGCGAGGATGCTTGCTCGCCTTTCGGAATGAGTTCAATCTCCAGGTTGCGGTCGACCTTGACCCCTTGAAACTGGCGTGTCAGTGCTCTTTGCGAACCGCCAGCCTCTTTTACGATGTCGAAGCCTTCGACGACGACCTTGCCCTGTAATGCGATGTCGAAAACGCGTTGCCCTTGCTGCTCGTTTTCCACGTCTGCGAAGTAGAGTGTCACCGTGTAATCGGCGGGGGCATCTGCCTCACCTAACAGCGGCACCACACAACGCCGAAGCCCACGTGCATACGATGTAAATACCCACGCCGGGCATTGCCCGGAGTTTTGAGTTTTGAGTTCTGAGTTTTGAGTTTGGTATCCGCCGCCCTGGAGGAATTCTGTCTGCAGTTGGAGCGAAAAGCCCATCGCCTTTCGGTCAGTCGGTAGGCTTGGCCGGGGATATGCAAGCCACAACTGGCCGGTTGAATCGCGTCTGTCGCCTGGGGGACCGAAGTTTATAGCCAGATTTTGAACCGGAGTATTGTTGCCGCCGCTGCTATAGACCGCCCATCGCTGCCGGTCCGGGCGAGGTTCGAGGGCGAGCGAACAGACTATAGGGTAAAGGCAGATACAGCCGGCACTGGCTTCGGGCGCCAGCGCGAGGCCGTCAGCCGCTATGCCGTTGATCCAGCATCCAAGTCGGTGCCCGGCGAAGTGCTGGATGCCGGCGTCGTCGCGCAGGTCGTAGTAGCTGGTGTATCCGGAGCGCATAAGCAGCATTTGCGGGCACGCAGAGATTGCCCCGCAGTGATGGCCCGGCCGGAGGAACTGCCACGGCGTGTCGGCGCCCGTCAGCGGGTGCGGGCGTGTTTTCTGCCGGCCGGTCGCCAGGTCAAACGCCCACGGCTCAGCAATGATTGTGTCGCTAACAAGAAGGGGACGGTGGCGATAGTTGGCGTCTCTTGCCCACAGTGTGTCGCCGGTCTTAGCCGACAGGGCCACCAATCGGCGTTGTGAGAAATCGCCGGCAAGGAATTGTTTCCAGTAATGGCCGTTGGCGTTGGCGCCGCACAGAACCACGATGCCGTCGCGGTACATGGCCATCAGCTCGCCTCCGCCTATTCCGATCCTGCTGCAGTCGGTGACATCAATCGGCTTTTCCCAGAGCTTTCCGCCGGTCCGTGCGTCAAGCGCAACGGCAAGTCGCGCATCGACCTGCTTTTGTTTGTCTTCAGCTTTCTTTGCCTGCTCGCCCTGCAAATTCGCCAGATAGGATTTATCCTGCTTGAGCAATGTGTCGCGCTGCTGCGGCGTCAGGGAGCTATCGACGAAAAATATCCAGCCGTCTCCGATAGCGATAGTAAGGTTGGCGATATTCTTGCCATCATACCTCCAAATGCACCGCCCGTCCGCAGCGTCAATAGCAAAAACCGAGCTGGAAACGCCTATCTCTGTTCCAGCCTTCGCAGCCGCTTCGGCGGAGTAGGCCATTGCACTGCCATAAAGCACGCCATCGACGTAGGCCA
This sequence comes from Sedimentisphaerales bacterium, assembly GCA_963814265.1. GTDB lineage: Bacteria > Planctomycetota > Phycisphaerae > Sedimentisphaerales > Anaerobacaceae > JAFNGF01. Next base: position 2,765 of record CAWFCJ010000010.1, read on the forward strand.
GGTATCCCCAGTTGCGCGGCAGGCCCTCCGGCGTTGGGGGCATCGTGTAAGTTGCGCGAGTCTCACCTGTCGCGGCGTCGAGCCGAAGGCATTTATCACCAACAGCGATAAAGAAACTGTCTGGCTCGGCCATCCCTGCTCGGGACTGCGAGGCGGCCAGATTGCCACACTCTCTGGCTTTGAGCCGGGTTCGCATAGCTCCTGGAATGTCGCGTTTCCATAGCAGCATGCCGTTGTAAGAGTCGTACGCCATAACGATGTTTTCGCCCTGAATGAACATGCGCCCATTGACCGCGAGCGGCGAAGCAGCGGCGTCGTGGCGATTAACCATTGGTGCAGAGCCTGGCTCACCAAACCACAGCAAACCAAGCGGCCCGGCCAGAGCCAGATCGTCGCTACAGGCAGTATTGCCCGGCTCAGCGTATTGATGCGTCCATTTGCCCGCACCGGGCAAAGCTCCGCGCTGCAACGTGGCCCACAGTCCGTTTACCTGGCTGATTCTGCAGGAACCCAATTCCAAGCCTGCAAGCCGAGAAAGCAGCTCTTTTGAAGACACAGAGGCAGCGCCGCTGGGTGCTTTCGCCGGCACGCCCAGACAAATGACACCGCCGCAAGGCTTGATATGCCGGGCAAGTTTGGCAAGGTCAGCCTGGATTTGCCCGGTCAGAATAAGGCTGTCGGAAACGACCAGGTTGGCAAAATAATTAGAATAGGGCAGCGCCGAGAGGTCACCCTGGTCTATGGTGACCCTCGCGCCGTACAAACCTGCTGCATCGAGAGCCACGCGAGCTGCATGGACTTTCTGTGGATCCGGCTCGACACCAATAATGGTCAGGTTTGTCCGCCGAGCCAGTTCGTATGCCAATCGCCCACGTTCAGCGCCCACAACGAGGCAATAGCCTTTCGTCACGCCGGTCTCCATCAAAATGGCTTCGGCTGCGGATTCGTAGACCTCGGTCAGCTCGTCTCGAGGATAAGGATTGGCGGCCGGCGGATTGGCTCGCATAACCACTTGGTCTTTGCTGCTCGAGTTGTTTTCCGGCGCGAAGCAATAAATCTTGCCCGTATCGGTGCTGACGTAGAGACGCCTGTTAGCCACTGCCAGGCCGCATGCCTTGCCGTTGACTTTGGCGCTCCAGAGGAGTTCGCCGCTGTCGCGCAAAGCGCGTCGACTCTATCCTCTCCGCCGGCAATGGCCAGGTTGGCGGTAACAATAAGCTCCGCGTCGGACTGGCTCGGGACCTGCCAACCGACGGCGGGCGTGACATTGTCGCGGCGGTAGTCGCTAAGCTCTTTTTCTACCGTTCTTAACTGCTCCTGCAATTGCTTGCGCTTGTCGCCTATGGCACTTGCCAGTTGGGTTCGCAGCGTCTTGATCCTGAACTCCAGCGAATTGCGGCGTTTGCTGGCCTCGGCATATTTCAATCTATCCATCGCCAGGATTTCGCTTCCGGTCGCCAGGTAGGCCATGTTACCCTCTACAGTCAGGCGTCTGCCTGGGAACCAGGCGAATCCGGTTCTGCCGGTTCTCTGGTCGAGCGCCAGCACGTGATACTCGCCGCCGGCGTAAATCTGGTCGTCTGCCAGCAGGGCGTACGTACCGCCGATGACACCGCCAGCCTGTTCGTCTCTCCAGCCGTACTTGCGATGGAACGCCATTTGCCCATTTGTCTTGCTGAAAGCCGCTGGCAAAGACCTGCCCGACGGCACAAAAAGCTGCGGCCCCGCAGCCAGCAAATATCCCTGCGGCGAGAAGTCATTCTGATAGGCATCTTGCTCGCTGATGGTATCGTTTTTCCAGATGATTGCTCCGTCTTCGGCACGGACTGCGTAGAGATAGACGTTTTCGTGTGGGAAGATTCCGGCGGCAAAGTATGCTGCCTCTTCGTCGATGAGCACGCCGGTCCGGATAGGCCATCGTGAAATCATTTTTCCGTTGCCCAGAAGCTTCTCATCAGTGGGACCGCCGCGTATTTTCCAGAGCAGCTCCCCGTTATCGGCCCTTAGGCAATAAACAAAGCCATCATCAGAACCGAGGAAGACCTTGTCATGCCAGACTGTCGGTGCAAGGCGGACTGGTCCGCCGGTAAAGAAGGACCATCGCTGCTGGCCTGTGGCGGCATCGAGGGCGTAGACCTTGTGGTCGGCAGACGAACCAAAATAGACCAAGTCGCCCACGGCGACCACCTGGAAGGCATCATCGAAGTCTACCCGGTTGCGCAATACGAAACCCTCTCGTGGGCGGCTTGCCGGCGGCGACCAGGCCGGTCGCGGCGGATAAATAGGTGCATAGACCCAATCCTGAACGAGCGGCGTCGCCAGCGGTTCAGATGTGCAGCCGCTGCGCGCATTATCGTGCCTGTACACGGGCCAGTCCTCCGCCTCCGCCAGCGGCGCACTGAAAACGGCCAGGGCGAAGAATAGCGTAACTACAAGGCGAGAATACTTTGAGTTTTCCACTGAGGACACTCCTTAATCATATTCATCTGTGACGTATCTATGCCGAGGGAGTATAGCTGATTCAGATTGAATTGCAAGAAGATTAGCCAAACCGGCGGTGAAACCGCCGGTTAAATATTCAGCCGCATGTTTTACACGGGGTCGGAGGCGGCTCTTTTGGTGATTTTTTTGATTTTTTGCCGATGCTTGTTTAGACTGATGACAAGTATGAATTCTAAAGAGCGGGTATGGGCTGCGATGAACCACCGAGAGCCGGACCGCGTTCCGGTGATGTGTCAACTGGCTCTCGGACACTACTTTCTAAATTGTGGTTATCGTCCTTCGGATATCTGGTTTGACAGTGAGACTTTTGCGCACGCCCTGGTTGATTTGCAGCAAAGATATGAATTCGATGGTATTCTGGTGAACGTACCCGGCAGGCCGCCGGACTGGCAACGCAGACTGGAATCTTATAAAAGAATTGGCGACACGGAATATCTGTATTGGAAATCCGGGCTGGAAACCATTGTGCCGCCGGATGATAACCCGCAGACGTTTAGGCCCGGACGAGCACCTCTTCAGCGGGCAGATTACCGAACGGTCGATATAAATGACCCAGCCACATATAGACTGCCGGGTTACATCTGGAATACCTGGCACGTGCCCGAACTATGGGGCATCGATCCGGAAGATGACCTCAGTGACTCCAAGTCCTATCCTGAATGGTTCACAATCGCGCTTAAGAAAGTGCACGAGTTGGCGCCGGACGTCTCAGTGCACGCCGAAGTATTTGCGCCCTTTACGCATCTTATGGAGCTGTTCGGCTACGAACAGGCGCTTCTTGCTTTGTGTGACGTACCTGGCAAATGTCACGATGTCCTCGCTATTCTGACGCGCATTGTCCTTGCGCAGGTCGAATTATACGGCAAATGCCGTCCTGATGCTATTCTGGTCAGCTCGGCTTTTGCCGGGGCGGGCTTTATAGGTCGACAGATGTACAAAGAGTTTGTGGCCCCTTACGAGGAACAGGTTTTCCGAGCGATACATAGCCACGGCTCAAAGGCATACGTCCACACCTGCGGTGCGATTGGCGACCGGCTGGACCTAATGGGCGAAACGTGCGTGGACGGGATCGACACGTTGGACCCTCCGCCGCTCGGCACGGTAGATTTGGCGGAGGCCAAATCCAAGTATGGCAGGCGATTCTTTTTCAAAGGAAATCTTGATGCCGTAAATGAGATGCTCAACGCCGACGACCAGACTTTTGAACGGGCAGTAAGGGACAGAATCAAAATCGGCAAGCCGGGCAGCGGATATATACTCTCCTCGGCTTGCAGCGTCGCACCTTATGTCAAGCCCGAAAGACTCAAAAGACTGGTAGAGCTGGCACGGGAAGGGCGCAAGCTACCAGCGACTAATCAGCTAACCCCAGGTGCCCATCGAAGAATCGCTCGACCATTTTTTCTACGGCTGGGTCTTTGAATCCGCCGTGGCCGCCGCCTTCGACTATATGGAGCTTGACCTTTACGCCTGCCTTCTTCAATGCCTCAAAGAAAATCTGGCTCTGGTTGTGCGGAACCAGCGGGTCTTTGTCCCCGTGCACAATCAAAAACGGCGGATCATCTTTGCTGACATAACTGATCGGGTTTGCCCGCTTGCAAGCATCAAGATTTTCCAAAATGGGCCCGCCGATGAGTTTTGACTCAGGCGAGTCTGCTGCAGTGTGATTCATCGTGCTAGGGAAATCAGCTATTTTTAGGAAGTCGGTTGGGCCAAAGTAGTCGCAAACGGCCTGCACCCGGCTGGAGACCTCCAGGTTTTGGCCTTTATCGAATTCTTTGATGCCGCCGGCTGTTCCGAGTAGCGCTACTAAGTGCCCGCCGGCTGATGCTCCCCAACCCCCAACACGGTTGGGGTCCAGGTTGTATTGCTTGGCGTTTGCCCGTAGCCAGCGGACGGCAGCCTTACAATCTTCAATCTGGGCGGGGAAAATAGCGTGCTGACTGAGACGGTAGTTTATGCTAGCCACGGCATAACCTTTTTGTACGAACCGAACAGCGGGGCAGTTTTTTTTGTCGCCGGCCTGCCAGGCCCCGCCATGCACCCAGACAATAACCGGCGTAGGTTTCGCTGCATCGCCTTGTTGGCCGGCCTGTTCCGGCAAATACAAATCGAGCTTGTGCCGTTCGTGCCCGCCAGGAACATACTCTAAATTGCGCAGAATGCGGGGTGGGCCTCCACTTGCTGAAAAGCCGACGGTTGCAACAAAAAGAATCGACCATACTACCAGCCAAAACTGCGCTCTAAGATTTTTAGTGCCCATTTTGAAGCTCCCGTAAAGAATGAGCCACAGAGAGCACAGAGAACTCAGAGGAAGTATTCTATTTTTTTAACTCTGTGACCTCTGTGACCTCTGTGGCAAATTTAGTCAGGTGCCAAAACTTGTTCCGATGGCCAGAGCGGCTTTTATTAACTCATGATTTCTCGGAACATTTCTTATTTTGCCGGCTACGCGCGATAGGCTGATACTGGAAAGTCTCCCACCTTTTAGAACGACCATGCGGTTCCTTATGCCCCTCGCCAATAATTCAACCGCCGCATGTCCGAAATTAGTGGCCAGTGTCCTATCGTATGGAGTTGGCGTACCGCCGCGTTGAATATGGCCGAGTATGACGGCACGACATTCCAGACCCGTTGGTCTGTAGATGTCTTCGGCGAGCTTATTGCCGATTCCGCCCAGGCGCAAGGGGTCTGGACTGGTTGCGATCCTTTTTTGAACGACCATCTGGCCACCGACTTGGCGAGCTCCTTCAGATACTACCACAATACTGAATCTTTTGCCGCGCCGGGACCTGCCGAAAACGTATTCGCACACTTTGTCCAGCTTGTAGGGAATTTCGGGAATCAGTATTACATCGGCGCCGCCGGCCACACCGGAATAAAGCGCGATCCAGCCGGCATATCTGCCCATCACCTCAACAATCATCACTCTATGATGCGAGCTGGCGCTGGTATGGACCTTGTCAATCGCATCAGTCGCAGTTGTCACCGCGGTATTAAAGCCGAAGGTGACATCAGTGCCGTAAAGGTCGTTGTCGATGGTTTTAGGCACGCCCACGATAGGTAGACCCTTTTTTGCCAGGCGTGCCGCTGAGGCCATCGTGCCGTCGCCGCCGATACAAACCAGTGCATCAATGTTTCGCTGCTGGAGCGCCTTTAGACAATTACCTGAGACGTCTTTGAACTGCGTTTTGGCACTAATAGGGCAGGGGACTGGGAATTTGAACGGGTTGGCAGTGTTACTTGTCCCCAGAATAGTGCCGCCGACTGTCAGGATATTGCTGACGTCATTGTAACTTAGGCGATTTATCCGGTTTTCAATCAGCCCAAGATATCCATCTTGAATCCCCCACACGTCAAGGGCGTATTTGCTTATAGCTGTTCTGGTCACGGCCCGAATCACGGCATTTAGCCCGGGACAATCTCCTCCGCCCGTCATCACAGCTATCGACCGAGATCGCGTTCTTGACATTATTGTGCCCCTTGTCAGCATATATTAAATAGCAGTATACCGCTAAAAAATCGGTAGGGCGATTGAATGCCAGAAAATTCTCTTGGCAATTGCCACCTGATGCACGTAGCATCTTAGCACCATGTTCAATCTGCCATCTGCCTGGTGCTCTTAGCCACAGATAACGCTGAGAACACAGAAGCAAAATGGGCAGATTGACAATTAAAAATCGACAATTGACAATGGGAGGTTTAACAATGATGTGGAGAATGTTCACCAAGATATGGTTCTTCGTGGCCTCACTGACACTTCTGACGGTTCTGTTTTGGGGGAGCGAAAGCACTGCTGGTCTGGCTCGTGATGCTGCTGAGAGACGCTATAACGGCCCTTATTTCGGCCCGTATCTGAACAGGGTGGCCTTTCCAATCGGAGGAATGGGGGCGGGCATGGTTTGTCTGGAGGGGACCGGGGCAGTTTCTCATGTCTCGGTCCGGAATAAGCCCGAAGTGTTCGATGAGCCGCATATTTACGCTGCCCTGTGTGTCAAGGGAAAGCCGAACCTCGCCAAGGTGCTTGAGGACCGGTGCCTGCACGGAAGATTTTCGGCTCGCCCGGCACTGGCAACGGCGCCGCAGGGACGAGTTTTGGTCTGCCCCGGTTCAGAGAATCCTCGTTCCTGGCGAGATTTCCCTTTGCCACCGTTACACTTAAAGACCCCAAAATCCCTTTGGAAGTGCAGGTGACTGCCTGGAGTCCGTTCATTCCGGGCTGCGCCGATGAGTCGAGCTTGCCGGTGGGTGCTCTGGAGTATCGTTTCAAAAACGGTGCACCTGAATCTATCGACGCCGTTTTCTCATTCAATAGCAAAAACTTTATGGCCAGGCGGAATGATGGGCAGGGCATATTGCCGATTGAGAATGGCTTTGTGCTCTGGCAGGTTGCGTCTGATGGCAAGCCAGCGGACCAGGGGGCATTTGCGGCCTTTGTCGATGACGACAATGCCGTTGTGGATCACTGCTGGTTCAAGGGAGGATGGTGGGACTCGGTCACGCTTGTCTGGAAAAATATCCAGGAAGCTACTTTGCGGCAGAATCCTCCCGTGCAGGGGCCAAGCCCAGGGGCTTCGCTTTTTGTGCCTTTCACGCTTAAGGGCGGGCAGGAAAAAACCATTCGGCTTATGATAGCGTGGTACGTGCCTGAAAGCGACCTTCGCTACGGCAGGGACCCTAAAGATGCCCAGAAAGGCGAAAGTGGCGGTGAGGTTACTCGCACCTACCGGCCCTGGTACGCGGGCAGGTTCAAGGACATCTACGAAGTGGCAAAATACTGGCGGGCAAACTATGATGACCTGCGGCAAAAAAGTGCCTTGTTCAGGGACACTTTTTACGACACGACCCTGCCGGATGAGGTCATCGAGGCAGTCGCCGCGAACCTTACGATTCTCAAGTCGCCTACGGTGCTGCGACAGACGGACGGGCGACTGTGGTGCTTCGAGGGCTGTTCCGATGAAGCAGGCTGCTGTCACGGCTCGTGCACGCACGTCTGGAATTATGCCCAGGCAATCCCGCATCTTTTTCCGGAGCTGGAAAGAAGTCTTCGCCAGACCGAGTTTAGTGAAAGCATGGATGAACGAGGGCATCAAACCTTTCGCTCGTCGCTGCCTATTCGCACTGTCGAACATGGCTTCAACGCGGCAGCCGACGGTCAGCTTGGCGGCATAATGAAGGTCTACCGCGACTGGCGGATCTGCGGCGACACCAGTTGGCTCAAAGAGCTTTGGCCCAAAGTCAAACTCAGCCTTAGCTACTGCATCCAAACGTGGGACCCGCGGGAAAAGGGCGTCCTCGAAGAGCCGCATCACAACACCTACGATATCGAATATTGGGGCCCGGACGGCCATTGCAGCAGCTTCTATCTGGGAGCACTGGCAGCGGCTATCGAAATGGGCACCACGCTGGGGGACGACGTTTCAAAATACCGCGAACTTCTGGCCAAGGGCAAGAGATTCCTCGAAACAGAGCTTTACAACGGCGAATACTTCTATCAGAAGGTGCAGACCGAGGACTTGAATGCCAAGTTCAAACCGCTGGATGCTTCAGCGAACGGACCAGGCTATAAAGATGTGATCGAATCTCTGAACGCCCAGGGGCCTAAGTACCAATACGGCACCGGGTGTCTTTCTGACGGCGTCCTCGGCTTCTGGATCGCGCGTGTATGTGGGCTGGGCCCGATAGCAGACGAGGCAAAAGTAAGAAGCCATCTCAAGTCGGTGTACAAATACAATCTGCGACGCGACCTGACCGACTACGCCAATCCGCAGCGTCCCGCTTATGCCGTTGGCAAGGAGGGCGGGCTGCTTTTGTGCACCTGGCCGCGCGGCGGCGAGCCGGGCCTTCCGTTCGTCTACAGCAACGAAGTCTGGACCGGCATCGAATATCAGGTTGCCTCTCATCTTATGCTTGAGGGCATGGTTGCCGAGGGACGCGATGTTGTTCGTATTTGTCGGGACCGCTATGACGGCACGATACGCAATCCTTTCAACGAATACGAATGTGGCCACTGGTACGCCCGCGCCATGTCGAGCTACGGTCTCATTCAGGGTCTTACCGGCGTCCGTTACGATGCGGTGGAAAAGACGCTGTACATAGACTCGAAGACTGGCAGCGATTTCAGGTCTTTCCTTTCCACTGCGACGGGCTTCGGCACAGTTGGCCTCAAAGCCGGAAAGCCTTTTGTCGAGGTGAAAATGGGCAGAATCGATGTTAAGCACGTCAATCTCTCTGGCAAAGAAGTATCGCTCTAAGCGTCTCGCGCGGGAGGTTACAATGCACAAGAGAATTCTTGAGGCGCTGGCTGTTGGTTGCTCTGTCGGCTTGTTTTCTATCGTGCACCCCCGCTCCTGTCTTCCGCCAGGAAGACGCGGGGGCAGCGGGCGAACAAGAACAGTGGCTGGCAAAAAGCTATCGGTACGATGAGAATGGCTGGATATTTCTTCACATTGAGGGCGAGCCTTTTGAGAGAGGATTTCAGCGAGGCTACTTGACCGCCAACGAAATAGAAGAGTTTCTCAAAACATTGGCTTATACGCAGGAATTTGAGACTGCCCACGAACTTGATTTTTTTGTGCAACCTGCTTGCCGGCTTTTCAGGAATAAAGTCCCTGCCGAATATGTCGAGGAGATGAAGGGTATCGTAGCGGGAATGGAAAGGGCGGGCAAGAAAGTAACCTTCGAACAAGTGCTTTTTATGAACGGTTTTATTGACGTTTTCTGGTACTGGTGGCCACAGGAGAAAAAAGCTAAAAGAGACGACCATCCTGGTTGCAGCGCTTTTATTGCCACCGGCGATGCGACCGCCGACGGCAAGATAGTTATGGCTCATAATTCGTGGATCGGCTACGCCCCCGGCAGATTCGCCAACATCATAGTGGACATCGTCCCGAATACCGGCCATCGCATCCTGATGCAGTCTTGGGGGCCTTGTATTTATAGCGCCACGGATTTCTTTATTACCGGCGCAGGGATAATCGGCACGGAAACCACCATCGGTGGTTTTGAAGGTTTCGATCGCAAGGGTATTCCGGTGTTCGTAAGGGCAAGAAAAGCAATGCAGTACGCCGACAGCATCGATGATTGGGCAAAAATAATGATCGAGAATAATAGCGGCGCCTATGCCAATTCATGGCTGTTGGGCGATATAAGGACCGGCGAAATCGCCCGTCTTGAGCTTGGTTTGAAATATCACAGTCTTGAGAAAAAGGAAAACGGATATTTCGCCGGCTCAAACGTTACTGAAAACACGAAGGTCTTAAGACTTGAAACCAGGGCAACCTGGGATGATGTCAGGGATGGTTACGTGGCCCGCCGAGTCCGCTGGAGGCAGTTGATGAAAAAGCATTACGGAAAGATTGATACAGAACTTGCCAAGCGGCTGCTCGCCGACCATTACGACGTCTATCTTCAAAAGGAGCAGCCAACCGGCAGAACAATTTGTGGGCATAGAGAATTGGATGACGGAAGTGTTCCCGGAACACGATTGGCTTACTCGCCGGCAGGGGCCGTTGATGGAAAGGTTGTGGACTCAGATATGGCAAAGAACTGGCGCCTGTGGGCAAAATGGGGCAGCTCCTGCGATATTGGTTTCGATGCTGCGGATTTCTTGAAGAAACATCCCCAATATGAATGGCTGGAAGGTTATCTGAGGGACTTTCCGGCAGAGCCGTGGACGGTTCTTCCTCGTGAACAATGATATTTAGCCCCGCAATTCATTGCAGGGTCGGCTATAGAACAAAATGTAGGAAACTGAAAGCGTAAGGGCCAAGAATAAGTAACGCGATCGCGACCAACCCTATGGCTGAAATAAGTACCGCACCAGCCGCTACGTCTTTGGCTCTTGCCACCAGCGGATGAAATTCGGGTGACGCTACGTTAGCTAAAAATTCCAGCGCCGTGTTCAATGCCTCTGCCGTCCAAACGCCCATAATGGCGATCACCAACCAGCACCACTCGTGGGGCGAAAGACCAAAGAATCCGCCAACCAGTAGGACGATAATAGTGGCTGTGGCGTGAACCCAGGCATTATGCTGCGATTTGAGCATCAGAATAATGCCCTGGACGGCATGCCTGAAGCTCCGTATTCGGCCTGCAAGTGAAAACCGCTCATTTTCTGAATTGAGGCACATAGAGTTGCCTTTGGTGGAATCTCGAATTTCCTCGATTGTGTTTTCTCGGGGTGTTTTTTTCATCTGGCTCATCAATTATATATCGGAAGAATCTGGGCCCAAGATTATCACGCGTCAACAAGAGATAGAGGATCTTTATGGCAGCGACATCAGGAGTGACTTCATTGCAGAGGTCATGGCTGATTGATAGTTGGCCGTATCGCGTACGTGGAAGATAAAGCGTTTTTTTGAATTTTCATCGGGCGTCCATTGTGTTATGCCGCCGTCGTTACATCTAATCTCTATCGGGTCAAAAGTGAAGATTGGCGAGCCTGCCACTTGGCCAAGAGGCACTATATTGCCGTCCCGTGACACGGTATAGCCTGCTGCATGGAAGAAGCCTGCAGTACACCACATGTCTCTATCCTGGCCCGCGAACTGTCTCAGTAGCGCTTCGTCTTTTTTGCCTTCCAGGTAGAGCAGCCAATTGTGGTCGGTATATCTGCCGAACATATATGCAAAGTAGCTCTGCACCATGTCCGGCAGATCAGGAAGTATCTGCTCCTGGCGAAACTTATAATGCGTGCCGTATTCCCCGATCAATCGGGGCTGCTGCCCCGATTCTATCTGCTCGAAACACGGCATCCAATAGACCGGACACGGCAAGTCAAATATCGCGGCGTATGCGTACTTATCAAGCGTCACATTATACTCAAAGTTTTGAGGCCAGGCTTTTGTCGGGCGTGCCAGTTCCAGCGTTCAAATAGATAGCAGCACACTTTCTGGCAAAAAGGTGCGGGCGTTTTTTGCCCGCGATAGCGACATCTCTGCTCGAACCTAAGATATTAATAACCACAGGTAGTGGTGACTTCTCCAGCACCTCGAGAACCATCCGCACGGCGTGATGGTCGGCTGGTGACGCGTAGGGTTGCACATCATCCCGTGATTTCATTGGTAGGGCAGTTCCCGCTGCCACGGGCACAAACCTGCCCGTAATTAGGTTCATCTGGGCGACAGCCGCTATATCCGGATTATGGTCTTTTCCACCCCCTGGCGGATGATCAATCAAGACGCCCTTTAGGTCAATATCCCCGCGGTAGGCTAAAGCATACACACAGGCCAAATCCCAATGGTCGTCAGGATCGATATGCGGACGGAAAAGGTCGGTGGCGTGCAGCACAGGTATCGCTGAGTTCTTTCCTGGCGATCTGTCTGCGCGTGCAAATTGCGGGGCAACGATTGCAGCCGTTAATCCGGTAGCTGCCATGCTGAAGATTTCTCGTCGAGTTATGTCTTTCATTTTAGTTTCCTTTTGACTTTTTCTTTATTATGGTAGTTTTTTAGTTACAATTCCAGGCGAAAGGAGAAAATTGTGAACCAGAACCGTCAAATAAAGAAATGCAAGGCACACCTATTCTGCTGCGCACTTTGTATAATGCTGTTCACTGTGAAGGTGGAAGCATCTCAGATCAAAGCGGGGATAAGGTTCATTTCGATTGAGCCAACGGTGCTGTTCACTGGGCAGCAAGATTCGCTCGTGCAGGTAGCGAATGTAAAGATTGAGAACACTGCCGAGCCGGTTGAGGCCGATCTGCAGGTTAAGCAGGATTCCAGATATATTTCTACGCCTGTTGGGACCATAGGGAAGGGCCAGGCAACTTTTCAGGTTCACGTTCCTGATGTCAAAGAGCCAATCACGGTAGAGTTTCTGCTAACAGTAAATGGAAAAATGCAAGATCGTCGCCAAGAACTGTGGAAGCCTCGACGGCACTGGAAAGTGTACATCGTTCCAGTCACCCACCACGACCTCGGCTACACGGATACAATCGAAAATGTCATCGCTAAGTACGACGGTTTTCATGATGACGTTTTGCGTTTTTGCGAAGATACCGAGGATTACCCGGAGGAATCCAAGTACCGGTACACGGTTGAGGGTGCCTGGTCGGTACAGCATTTTATCGAAAACTGCACCCCTGTGGATGTTGAGAAACTTGCCAAATATATCAAGCAAGGCCGAGTTGAGATCGGCGCACTTTTCGGCAACGAGATCAGCAATCTGTGCAGCCACGAGGAGCTTATCCGGCTGGTGTACCCATCGTTTCGGCTGAAGCACAAATACGGCGCGGAGATTCTCACCGGCTCAATCACCGATATCCCAGGCTTGAGCTGGGGACTTCCCACGGTGTTGGCGGGGGCGGGAGTGAAATACTTTTTCGCAGGGCTGCCCACATATTTTGAGTGGGGCAGAAAGGATATTCACACTTTCTGGGATGAGACAGCCATATTGCGTCACGGTCGTCCCGACGCATTTTACTGGCAGGGGCCGGACGGCGAAAAGGTGCTGGTGTATTATCAGGGCAGCTATGGTTTTTTCAATCGTGTGGTTGGCCCTGATTCCTATCAGGAGGTGATGGATAGTCTGCCCGGCATGCTTGGCGAGTTGGAGAAAAAAGGCTCGCCGTTCGATGTAGTTCGATATATACACAACGGCGTTGACAACTATCCGCCCGATGTGAAGATAAGTCACATCGTCAGAGAATGGAACAGTAAGTGGGCGTATCCGCAGCTTATCGTGGCGACAAACTCGATGTTCTTCAAGGAGCTGGAAAAGCAATGTCACGATGTTCGCACGTTCAGAGGTGAGCTGCCGGACACGGATTATGTTGTCGGAACAATCTCTACCGCTAAGCAAACGGGCATAAATCGTGTTACCCATGACCGGCTGCATTGCGCGGAAAAGTTCGCCGCTATTGCCTCACTGGTCAGCGATTACACGTATCCCGCCGAAGAAATCCGCCAGGCATACGATAATATGCTGCTTTACGATGAGCACACCTGGGGCAAAGATTATCCCGCAGGGGGTGTGCAGGATTGGGCCTGGCACGAGAAGAGTCACTACGCATATAAGGCGGCAGGGCTGACAGAATCTATTCTGTCGGGCAGCCTGGAGAGTATTGTCCGAAAAGTCAGATCTCGAAGAGCCTGGCCGCCACATCGTTGTCTTTAATCCGCTTTCTATTGAAAGAACGGATGTGGTGAGGGTGACCCGTTTTGATGCCAGAGGGGCGTTTGACCTAATTGACGAGCAAACGGGCGAGGCTGTGCCGTACCAGATTGACCAGTTGGATAGTCCGCTCGCGCCAGTACCGTATGCCGCCCAGCGTTATGCCCGCGGCCAATTCGAGAAACATGAGCTTTTTGAGCTTGTTTTTGTGGCTGAGGATGTTCCACCGCTCGGCTACAAGACGTATCGACTTTCTCCCACCCAAAAGGCTTCTGCTGCCTCCAGCAATGTAAGTGTAGGGGAAAATGTCCTGGAGAACCGCTTCTTCAAGGTGACGCTCGATCCGCGAACAGGGGCCGTCGCGAGCATCTACGATAAGGAGCTATCGCGGGAGATTGTAGATCAGGACGCTGTGGATAAGCTGAATCAATTCGTTGCAAGATGGGTGCAGACCGGCAAGCGCGAAGGGCCGGGCAGCGGGCTGATTAAAGAGGGCCAGAGCGGTCCGGTTTATGGAAGTATCGTGGTGCACGGTGCAGGCCCCGGCTGCCCGCAATTGATTCAAGAAATTACTCTTTATGACCGGATAAAGCGAATTGATTTTGCCAACCGAGTTCTGAAGGATTCTACGCCGCTACTGGAGATTTATTTTGCCTTTCCCTTCAAGATTGAAAATCCGCAGTTTCGATTCGAGGGCTCTAACTCCGTGATTGAGCCGTTGCGCGACCAGTTCCCAGGCTCAAACTCCAACTATTACGCCGTGCAGCACTGGGCGGACGTTTCCGATGGACAGGTGGGCGTGACACTTTCCGCTATCGAGTCGCATCTTTTAGAGTTCGGCGGCCTGTGGCCATGCTACGTTTCGCAGGCACATCATGGAGTGACGCCGCCTGATTTCGGGCGTGATTTTGTTAAGAGGCCCCCGCCCCAGGGCGGGGGCTAATTAGCCCTGCCACTTGTGGCAGGGGTCAAGGTCACATTTACGCCTTTGTTATCAATAGCAATTTCCGCACCAATTTCCAGCCGGTTCAGCAAGACGATATGTTGTTTCGCTACTGCTTAACAACCCACGAGGGCAAGTGGAAAGAAGGGCATTGCCGGGATTTCGGCTGGTCGGCGGCTAATCCGCTAATTGGCGTCGTTGTAGACAGTAGTCCCGCCAAAAGCAGACTCGGAAAAACTACGAGTTTCTGCCAGGTGGATGTGCCAAACGTATTCTTGTTAACGTTTAAGCGAGCTGAGGACGGCAAGGGTTTGATTATCCGTCTTATCGAGAACCGAAGGCCAAGAGGTCACAGCGAAAGTTGCGATACCACATCTGACTATCAAGAAGGCCTGGCGAACAAATCTGGTTGAGGAGAATCAGGCCGAGCTGAGTTATACGGAGCATAGCGTTACCGTACCTATCAAGGCTTTTGGCATAAGTACGATTCGCATCATTTACCCTGTCACGCGGGCGAGCAGCGCAATGCCGCAGATCACTGCGGCGGCAATTCCTGCGATTGCAAGTGCTGCATCCAGAAAGTGATCCCGATAAGACCTAATCAGCTTTATGGTTGTGACACCAAGAAAGATCGCAAAGAATGCGGACAGAAAAACTAACGTAAATTTGCTGGCAAACCCAAAACCGGCGGACGCGAACACGATAGCGGCAAGCCCAAGCACGAATGACCCGATGGCCGTTGGCCGGGTTTTGTTCTTGCCCTCCACATGGCCTGCACGGCCCGGCTCGTCGGTGCTATCCCGATTCTCTCGCAATATCTTTTCAACCTCTGCTTTTCCACTGCCAAATGCCTCCTTCACACTTTCCACAGTCGAAACCGCAAAATCCCGAACTTTGGGAGGCAGGTCAACTTTGGTCTGCTTTTGACCGAACGATCTTCTTATTTCGTCCTTGTTCATTAGCACCAGCGACCATATCCCCATCGGGATGCCGAGCAGGGCGCCAGGGAAAAACGGGATAAGTGCCGCAATACTGCCTACGAGGGCCCGGCGATGCGACCGAAGTTGCATCAGGTTCCATCCTCCCATAAGCACAAGAGCTCCGGGTACTGTCATCGCCGCTATGATCGAAACTTCAATAGCACCGGCAGAAACCCGAATGTCGCAAGCTGGCCGGAGAATCCACGCTGAATCAGCGTGATGAGCGCCACAATTATTGCCCCCACGACAGCCAGACAATTGATGCCTCCTGAGACAAGCAGCCCCACCGCCGGAACGACACACGCTGCCGGATGGATTCGGCTTCGTCGCCGGCTTTAGACGCGGGTTCGCGCCCTTCTTGCTTTCGCAAGAAAGCAGGGGGGTAGATGAAATGGTCTCCACGTCAATCTTCACCTCGGAGGCGTGCTGATAACGGCGATCGGGCTCCTTTTCCAGGGTCTTGAGCACGACTTCGTCCAGCCGGACATCAACATGGACCTTTGTGGAGGGCAGCGGAAACCGCCCAAGCGGCAGTTCGCCCGTCAGCATCTCGTAGAATACGACGCCCAGCGAGTAGATGTCCGCCCGATGATCGACCAGGTGCGGGTGCTCGATTTGCTCCGGGGCCATGTAATGCGGCGTGCCCATTCTCTGCCCGGCTCTTGTGAGTGTATAGACGGTCGCCGGCTGGTCCGAGCAGCTTGGCCAGGCCGAAATCGGCGATTTTGGTCTGCCCTTTCTTGTTCAGCAAGATGTTCTCGGGCTTGATGTCGCGATGCACGATTCCCTCCTCATGGGCGTACTGCAAGGCCTCACAAATCTGCGGGACGATCAGCCAGCGCCTCGGCTGGTGAAAGCTGCCCTGCCCGGATCACGTGCCGCAGATCGGTCCCATCCACGAACTCCATGACGAAGTAGTACAGGCCGGCCTCGGTATGCCCGAAATCGTAGACCGATGACGATGCCCGGATGGTTCAGCCTGGCCAGGGAGCGTGCCTCGCGCGATGAAATCGTTCGGCAAAGGCGTCGGTCTGGCCGACCTGCGGGGGCAGGATTTTCAGAGCGATCAGTCGGTCGAGCTGTTTTTGGCGGGCTTTGTACACGGCCCCCATCCCGCCCTGGCCCAGAAGCTCCAGGATTTCAAGCTGGGGAAATTGCTCGGCCAATTCGCTTGGCTCGGGTACCACGAATTCATTTGGTGGTGTGGCGCTTGTCGGAACATCGCTTGGAGCATCCACCGAGTCAGGCTTATTGGCGCCGCGCCGTTTGCAGCCCGGCCTTCATAAGGCACTGCGGGCAGAGCCCCTGTGGGGCGTCAGCCGGCAACTGGCCGCCACATTGTGGACAAAGTTTTTCGTCAGCCATCGTATCGTCTCCTTCCCCGCTCTCCGCGGAAGCAGGAGTATTGCCTGTTTCCACCTATTACTAAAGCAAACCGGCAGAAAGGTTACAGTTCTGGTCAGCGTTTTTTTCACCGACAATAGGCCAGAGCGGTCAGCAAATCCCGGATTTCCTGCTGAATTTGCTCTTCCGATGACACTGTTTGAGCGATTTCTTCCCGTAGAAGCTGCCGGTAGCGATTCCGCAGGCGGTGCACGGCTACTTTTACGGCGCCTTCGGTCATGTCAAGTCTATCCGCCATCTGGCTGTAAGAGACAGAAGCGATGTCACCGGTCAAGTAAGCCTTCAAATGCTCAAAAAGTTTTTGTTTGCCGGTGCTACACATTTCATCTTGGAGTCGAGCCATCACCTGCTGCAGCACCGTCATCGCCCAGGATCGCTCGAAGAGCTTCTCTGGCGAAAGCCGATCAATTGGTTCAAGGGCATATTTGTCCTCGGCATCGTCAAAGTCCAGAGACAGGGTTTTTCGGCCCCCGCCGCGTTTCTTGGCTCGGATGCGGTCACGCTCATTAGCCAAAAAGTGTTTCAATGCAGCCAGCAAGAATGAGCGAAATCTGCCCTGCTTGGGATCAGCTACGCGCAGGGCGTGCTTATCCAGCAGGCGGGCGAAGAATTCCTGCGTGTAATCCTCGGCGTCGTGTCTGTCGCAGCCGTGCCGCCGCATATAGGCGTAAAGTGGAAACCAGTATGTTTTGCACAGCGTCTCTAAGGCCTGGCGGTAACCAGGAGATGCCGGATGACCGGCTGCCCGAACCACACTCCAGTGGGTGGTTGCGAACCGGGCCACTGTTGGTGACGGATTTGGTTTTTCACTTTTGTTGGGCATCCGGCAAATTGTAAATTGACAATTGACAATTGAAAATTGAAAATTGCCCTGATGCTCAGTGGAATCGATTATCTGGTGGTTATCGTGTACATGGTTGGTATGGTGCTGCTGGGACTCTATTTGCGGAAATTCGTTCATTCAGCAGGCGATTATTTCTTATCCGGTAAAACGCTTCCGTTCTGGGCCATAGGCATGTCCATAGTGGCGACCGACATCGGCCTTATGGATTTTATCGGAGTCTCAGGTCAGGCATATCGCTACGGAATCGCGGTGGGCAATTTCGACTGGCTTGGTTCTGTGCCGGCCATGTTACTGGCGGCTTTTATCTTTGTCCCGTACTTTTGGAAGGCCGGCCTTTATACGATCCCTGAGTACCTGGGTAGACGCTACAACGATTATGTTCGGACAGTTGCCTCTTTGACCTGGATCATTTTTTTTGCCTTCGATCTGGGTATTATGTTTTGGGCCAGTGGCGTTCTTCTAAAGGCGCTTTGAACCTGGCCCGTTTGGTTTTCCATCATCATAACTGCAATAGTAGTTGGCATTTACACAGTCTCCGGCGGACTGACTGCTGTGGTCATGACAGATGTAGTTCAGATGATCATTATGTATGTGGGTGGTGCTGCGTTGGTTTTTCTTGGTTTTTACCATGTCGGCGGCTGGGGCGGTCTTACTAATAAAATCGCTGCTATGGGCGATGCCTACCGGAATCATTTTGAGCTGATACTGCCGGCAAATACGAATACGCCCTTTCCCTGGACGGGCATCCTTTTCGGATTGACATTTGTAATGGCCAACGCCTATATGATTGGCAACCAGGCGATTGTCCAGAGGTGTCTGGCGCCAAAAATGAATGGCATGCCAAGGCGAGCATGATATGGGGGGCGTTTCTGAAGATGTTCATTCCGGTTTTCGTGCTTTTCCCTGTAGAATACCAGAAATGCAGAAAGTTGAAGAAGATGCTACAACAT
>CAWFCJ010000011.1:0-25981 GCA_963814265.1 Sedimentisphaerales bacterium
CCCGCATTATGGCGAACGACCCGCAGATCATTTTAGCTGATGAGCCAACCGGCAATCTTGATTCGGAGAGTGGCCTCGAGATTATGAAAATCCTCGGCGATTTACATAAGCGGGGCAGAACTCTCATTATCGTTACGCATGATCCCAATATAGCTAAAAAAGCTGAAAAAACTATATATCTTCTCGACGGGCAGATAGAGCGACAAAAATACAACCGTAAGCGTTAGTCACTATGCGTTGGTTCGGCATAAAAAGAACGGTCAAGCTGGGTCTTAAAAGCCTCTGGATGCATCGGCTGCGCTCGACATTGACGGCATTAGGCATCATCTTTGGCGTCTGTTCGGTGATTGCTATGCTGGCGATAGGTGAAGGAGCCAGCCGGGAAGCGCAAGAAGCCATAGCCAGACTCGGCAGCACGAATTTGATTATTGAAACAGTTCAGCCGCCTAAGGAGCGAGCCGACACCGGCCAGACGCAGGAGGTGCGCAGCTACGGCCTGACCTATAAAGATGCCGAATCAATCCATAACACCGTGCCCAATGTTGAGGTCGTCGTACCCATCCGCGAGATAGACCAGGAGGCACGTTATCTTAAAAGCAAGGTGGCGATAAAAATCATAGGCACTATCCCCTGGTACACGGAGATTTCGCCTGTTCACGTCGTTCATGGGCGGTTTTTGAGCAGTATTGACCTCCATCAGCAACAGAGTGTATGCGTGGTCGATGAGCAGCTCGTCAGAGCCCTATTCGCGTTTGAAGAGCCGGTAGGCAAAGACGTTAGTATCCAGGGCAGCTCTTACCGGGTCGTAGGCGTAGCTGGCGCGCCGCCTCTGAGGGGTAGACAGAGTGATTTAGATAAGGCTATGCAGGTGGCAACGGGCTCCGATAGTGGTGCTACCGGCAACGTATATATACCTTTGTCAACCGCCAAATCCCGATTCAGCGAGCTCAGCGCCGCCTTCACCGGGGGCAAGCAAAGTATAGAAAGAGTGCAGTTGCAGAAGATCACCGTCAAGGTTCAATCGACCGAACAAGTATTGCAGGCACGTGATATTCTGGATACCTTGCTGATGCGCCTTCATAAAGAGAAGAAGGACTATCGTATCGTTATCCCGCTGGAGTTGTTGCGGCAGGCCAAGCGTACCAAGCTTATTTTCAGCATAGTCCTGGGATCAATCGCAACGATTTCACTGTTGGTTGGTGGCATAGGAATTATGAATATTATGCTGGCAACCGTTAGTGAGCGAACGCGTGAGATCGGCATTCGCCGGGCTCTCGGCGCCAGAAAAGCGGATATTATGGTTCAATTTCTCTCGGAAACGCTGCTTCTGACGCTGGTTGGAGGCATCTTGGGGATTATCTTAGGCTCTTCTATACCATTTCTGGTAACTCGTTTCAGCCGTATGCCAACCATTATCACGGGCAGTTCACTGGTGCTGGCCTTTGGCATTAGCGCGATGGTGGGCCTATTCTCCGGCTTGTATCCAGCCTATCGCGCCGCCAACATGGACCCCATTGAATCGTTGCGGCACGAGTAAGTCCTTAGTTTTGAGTTTTTAGTTTTGAGTTAGCGGATTTCATCAGCTCAAAACTCAACACTCACAACTCAAAACTGAAAGCGGTAGGGTATACTCTGCATACCAATTTTTTTGCTCAGAGCAATTATTCTATTTTTTTATCTCTGTGGCCTCTGTGTCCACTGTGGCTATCTTCTTTTTGACCCTCTGAAGCGGTTTATGGTGACAGGTCTGTCAGCCAATTCTCGGCCAACGCCGCAAGGTCGAGGAAGTTTTTTACCGCCGAGGGCGCGGAGCACGCTGAGAATTTCAATTTCGATCTTTCCTCCGTGCTCTCAGCGTTCTCCGCGGTAAAAATGTAAAATTGGCTTTGTTTGGCTTTGTTTTTTGGGACTGCCCAGGTGTCATTTTCTTCATAAGCCCTTCTAAAACAGAAGGATACGTTCGTTTGCGCTTTTGGCAAATTGGCTTTGTTTTGCAAAAAAACTTGGTAGATCAGCCTTATCTTGCCTAAAATACCGATCTTCCATCTTTTTCTAATTCTCTCTTCTGCCTACTGTTCCTTCGACTGCGCTCACGGCAAGCTTCTGTCTCCTGTGTCCTGTCTCTTGTATTCTCTCGTTCTGCCATTTCGATTCTAATCCATTACTTACGGGCATATTATATCCGAAAAGAAGTTGGCCGTAAAGGAAAATCTTCTATTAGACACGGATTAACACGGATGGACACGGGTTAGATAACTTCGCTTTTTTGCCACAGACGCCGTCCTGAGCAACGTCGAGGGAGAGCACAGAGAACCAATAAGAATCCCGAATGTCGAAGAAAAGAAACATCGAAGTTCGGAGTTCAGCGTTCAATATTCGATGTTCATTTCTTGCTCCGGGTCCTCTGTGGCTAATTTGTTTTGTAACCCTCGCTGGCGGTTTATGGGCCCAGGCTCGTTAGCCAGTTCTCAGCCAGCACCATCAGGTTTTTCCAGTTGACGCTCCCATCGTTAGTTAGATCACAGCCCTGGCCGCACCAGAAGCTGCCGTCGGCTGCAAGCCAATGTTCAGCAAGGATGCAGAAGTCGGCAAAGTCGGTATCAGCATCGGCGTCGAAATCCCCGATGACGAACTCCCAGGCTAAGTGCGGATAGTCTACACCCTCGCAGATAACCCAGATGTCCTCTGTCCCATTCATGCTCTCGCCTATGAAATCCCGGCCAGCCTGAAGCTTCACTGTACTTACTCTCCGGGACCGCTTCTGGCCTTGAAGTCACCGAACAGCGTCTAAAACAAACCGACCAGGCCAAAGAATGTTTCTGCCCACTCACCTTCACTGAATTGCACCGTGGCCATCGTGAGACAATCGCCGGAATCGGGGTCGGAGCACAGAAGATAGGCAAGTTGACCACCCAGCCACTGCGCTCGCAGGCGATTGACAAGTCACAATCGCTTGGCTTTTGGTTTGTAACTGCTGGCTTGCAGGGACTCCAGTTAAGGTCGTTGAAAGGGGCGCCTTCTGACAAAGCCAAGAGCCAGTACCGCTGATGGGTGTCGTTCGTTGGACATGCGCATCAGCCAAATTTTCCCACTTTTTCGCTTGACGGTGGCTCAAAGACGCCAAAAATATGCTTTCGAGGCACCGAATTGGCGTAGGTCTATAGGGTTCGTGAATTCTGAAAGAGATTTGTTCGGGTGTCTGACGTATTGACTTGGAAGGCATTATTCACTATATTGTATGTGGTTGGCCATGTAGATTCTCAGAGGGAATACCGATCAGCGTTATGAAATGGAGTATGAGCATGAAGAAAGCCACGAAGTCAAAATTGTTCTCGAGATTCGATGTGACTCGCGACGAAGATTTTGCGAAGGATATACAAGTACTCTCATCGCTCCCGAACGGCACGATTGAGCGTCTTGCGGAACATGCGCTGAAAGTTTGGCTGGCCCGGAGCGATGAAGAAACGGATATAGCGGCCGATGAAGGCTCAAGTAAGCTGAAGGTTCCACGAGCTCAACTTGACCATGCGTTTAGGCTCTCGAACTTCCTTATGTCCAAATTCCTCAAGGACGGAGAAGGACGCGACGACAAACCAGAGAACATTGTCGCGGATATGGAAACCATCTTCGGGATCTCCTTTGGGGAGAAGCGTGGCGCGATTCTCGCACTTGTGAAGGAGCTTAAGAAATTAGCCGAGCAAAAGGCCGATATAAAAACGCGTCAACGTTATGCTCTACGTTGTCTACCTGTGTTAAGGGCTGTCTCGACCTCGGCAGACTACCGTCTGGTGTTTGATAAGGAATTTGGGGTTACCAGTGAGGTTTCTTCTCACCACCCTAAATTTCTTGACGCAGTCCCTATCGCAATCGTCCAACTTGTATTTGACTCCGGGCCGACAAAGGACGTTTTCTTCCAGGCTGACAAACGAACGCTTCGTATCTTGATCAATCACCTTCATGCCGTCGATAAGGAGCTGGATATTGGCCGACATCTCTTCGACCTTAATCAGGAGTCCTAACAATGAATCTACAATTAGGTCAACCGCGTTCTACTGTAGACGACACCAGACTTCCGACAAAACCTACGAAAGCCTCATACAACTATCACATGAAGACAGATGACCCGGGCTATGCACCTGTGAGTTTAAACGATATGTATGAGTTCGGAATGGCGCTGGTAAACGAGTTCAGAAAAGAAATGGAGAAGACCGTTGCCAGCAGACCTCATGGTGGTAGCCACCCAACTCGGAAGCAAGAACCGCTCAACCCCACTGCGTATCTATTCCTGCTTTCCCAAGGGCTTTATCCTCTATTTCTAAGGCTATTGAGAAAATCTAGGGAAATCATGAGCCGTCCACAGGATCCCAGCGATGATCTCGGACCCGTGTCTACAGAGCAGACTTGGTATCGGGCGGTGGATATTTTAACTGCCCATGCTAGATGGGTCTGGAAAAACACCCGTATCAAGGTTAAACCTCCTGTTATTTTGGACGGCCCCAAAGGCAGCGTCGACATCTACTGGGAACCTGCTCCGTACGGACTGCTCCTAAACGTGCCGCCTAATCCGCAGGAGGCGGCAACATATTATGGTGATGATGCCAAAAAGCCGGATTCAAACCACACCAGCGGGAAAATTGACCCAAAAAAGCTTATTGACCCAGGTCTGCTCGCATGGCTTGCTTACATGGGGCAGAAATGAGTGAGAACTGGCCGCTAGAGTATATTCCTGACCCTGACCTGCTGTATATGCGTGTCCACCAGGTCCATATAAGAGGTGACAGCCCCAGCCTGAAAGTCTTCGTCAACCATGGGGAGGACGAAGAGGATGGAATGTCAACGGATTGGAACAAGTACTCAACGCCCGCCCAGACGAGAAACCGCATTTATGGGAGCAAGCCCGCGTGGAGGGGTGGAGTAATCCAAATGGTCGTCGGTGAAGTTCGGAAGATTCCTGGACAGAGCGTCCAACATGCACCGTTAGCAGACAACCGGGCCCACACGAACGTCAAAGGGCGCAAGAATACGCAAGAGCGTTATCTATTTATGAGAGTCTGGAATTGGGCAATATCTTACGGAGAATAAGCACGGCTGCTAACACTACATCTTGGTCGGCCACAGTCTTTGTGTCAATGATGTGTTCGCCCTTTTTGAAATGGCGACTTCGATACGGGGTGAATTAAGAACAAGTTGGGTACACGTTTTCTGTGAGTATCGATTCTTCTGTAGGCGTGGACGACACATACCGTGAGTTGCAGGTACCGAAAAGCACATTCTTTGTTTTAATGGATTTCCGCCTGTGGCCGGTGTCCACCACCTCGGTCTGCTGTTCCTGTCGTCAAAGGCTGACAGATCGATACGTGCCATCAACTTGAAGTGGTTCCCCCCAATCGTTGGGACCTGCACGGACGGCGTTCATTTGTTCGACCGTCGATATCCGATACGGGTCGTCCGCCGTTCCGCTTCCTCCGCTGTATTTAGCTTCAGCCGATTGGCTGAATAAGAATATCGAAAGCAGGACGAGTATCGTGCCAATAGGCTTGCCTAAAGTCCACATATTTCGCCTCCGTCAGATAGATGGATTGAATATTCTCTGCTCTTACAAGGCCTATTATAACGGCTTATCGGAACTAAGCAAGGTTTTCTACCACAGATTTCACAGATTAACACGTCTAAACGATTGACAGTTGCCGGTACTGAGCGAAGTCGAAGTAATAAACAGTGTGAATCCGTGTCTAAAAAATTCCTCTCTATTCTCTACGGTCTCCGCGTGCTCCCTCGACCGAGCTCGGGACGGCGTCTGCGGTTAAGCCATCCAGTCGCTCTACCAGATTTTGGTCCTCTCAGCAGGCTCAGATAGCCCCGCGGCAACGGCTTTCTGCCGAAGTCGGTCGCCTGCTGGAAACGGGCTATGGAAGAACAGGACCTGGACGACCTTTGGGTAACGATTCAGCACTCCGACAGCGTCGGCCCATTTTTCAGGGTATTCTTGCCTGAAAATCTGCGCCAAATCGAGGCAGATTGCTGAATATGCCGCGAAAGCGGGTTCCCCTGCCTCCGCAGGGGCAGGCTTGTCCCCGCGCACGCAGGGACGTCACCCCCATTGATTATGGTGTTTTTGAGTTTAGATTTCATCTCGCCACGCGAACGAGCGATTTCTTGATCAAGATTTGACAGCGGCAGTACATTTGCCGATTTTTCTGAGCGTATGCGATAAACCATTTGCCCGTTGGCGTTTTGTCTTTGCCCCCCCTGCTCTACAATCACCTGCTCGGCAAGGTCAATGATCCGGTCGGCAAAACTTGTGATAGTCTCGTCAGTCGGCATACCATCGCGGGTCGTGTTACGATAACGATCTACAATAGTCCAGTCGTGTGCCATTATCCAGCGGTAGCCCTTGATGACGCCGACTATTGTGCCGGCGGTTGCGGCGTTGTTGTCGGCGTCCCAGCCGAAATTGAAAGCGGTCGTCAGCGTTTTGACAAGGTCCGCATGGCCGTAAAGTAGAGCAGCGATGGTGGAGGCGGTGTTGAGCTCATATCCGTTCCGGTCACGCATTTCACCATTGTGCCGACTGTACTTTTCTTTAACGAGCCGGCGAGTTGTGCGCCAATCCTCAGGATGCAGTTTATGCCAGGTTCGCACATCGCCAACAATTTCGCGGATAGCGCAGTTGGGGTCGACTGCTTTCAGGCCGGCATCGAGAATCGTATCAATGTCGTCCCCCTGCTTCCGCAGGGGCAAGCTTGTCCCCGCGCAAGCGGGGATAAAAGCGGTTGCTATCATCGCGGTGAATAACTGCGTCGTTTGGGCAGGCTCAGCATCAATAGCGACGCGCGTATAGTTCAGGCCGATTCTCGCTGCGGTTTGGGGCATGCAGGGCGCCAATAGGCCGAAGCACTCGCAAACAAATTGCCCGGAGATGTTGAAATCTGCCCACGGGTTGAACGCGATGCTGCCGGTCAAGGGCGGCTCAAAGCCGATATCCATAAGCTGGCGTGCGTATTGATTTGCGCACCAGATACGCTTGTTAATGTGTTCTTTCCACAACCGCACAATAAGGTCGGGCGAAAGCATGATCGCGTTGTGCCGCTGCATCGCAATGATATAAACCCATTCAAGGTCTGTGTCATCGTCGGTCTGAGCCCCTTCGGGTAGGCCCGGCACATATTTCTGGACATTTCCAGACTCATTGATGTATTTCATCTCGTGCTCAAGGCCGTTGAGGTTGCCGAGCAGTTGCCCGAGCAAGCCCCCACGAATTTTGTCTCGCAGCACCTCCGCGGGTAGTTGAACCCAGACCGTTGAGTCATCCGCCTGCCGGCTGGCAGGACTTCTGGCCGCAGGAGCGACAACCATAAGTGTCACTGCAATTATAAATAGATTTCGCATCACCATATATTGTCTCCGTATCAAGGCGAATTCTCCCATATAATTTTTGGCAACACGGACCATTCTATAAATTCAACTCCTTTATGCAAGTTTCTTACGCCTGCTGCCCCCCCGTTTCTGTCTTCGACAGAAGACACGGGGGCAGACACGGCGCTCTTGACCGCCGTCTCTGTCCGGGATAAATTACCGCTATGATTCCCCTTGAGGACATCTTGAGCAGCGGCGACGACAGGATATATAACATTACTACGCACGGGCCGGGCGCAGAAGGCCCCCTGCCGCTGACACAGGATTTTCTTAGGGATGCCCCCAGCGGCAATATCTTCGCTATGAGTCAGAATATAGCAATGGGCTGGGACCCGGCCAGGCTAAGTGACAGGCAATTCCTTATACTCAGCACGCAGGGTGGAATCCGTGCGCCTGATGGCACGCCGATCGCGCTGGGCTACCACGTAGGGCACTGGGAGCTCGGACTTTTGATGCAGGCAGCGGCACAGGAACTCCAGAAGTTCGGCTGTATTCCATTTGCGGGCTTCTGCACCGACCCTTGTGACGGACGGACGCAAGGCACGCCCGGTATGATGGATAGTCTGGCATATCGTAATGACGCGGCGACAATTTTTCGCCGCCTCATCCGTAGTCTGCCGGGCTGCAACGGAGTGCTTGGCATCGCCACCTGCGATAAGGGCTTACCCGCGATGATGATGGCTCTGGCAGCCATGCGCGAGTTGCCATCGGTAGTAGTGCCGGGTGGCGTCACACTTCCAGCCACCGAGGGGGAGGACCTGGGCATGGTTCAATCTATAGGCGCACGTTTTGCGCACGGCCAGGCGACATTTGAATATGCGAAACAGATGATCTGTCGTGCTTGTGCCAGCGCGGGCGGCGGCTGTCAATTTCTTGGGACCGCCGCCACGTCGCAGGTTGTTGCCGAGGCATTGGGCATGAGCCTACCGCACGCGGCACTTGGGCCATCCGGGCAACCGATATGGCTTGATATGGCGCGTCGCTCAGCCAGAGCGCTTGTCCGGCTGCACGAACGAGGCGCTGCGATGAGAGATATACTCACCGATGCAGCCTTGCGTAACGCGATGGTTGTTCACGCGGCCTTTGGCGGCTCGACAAACCTGCTGCTGCATCTTCCGGCAATTGCATACGCAGCGGGATTGAGCCGCCCTACCGTCGAGGATTGGAGAGCGGTTAATCGGCAGGCGCCGCGCCTTGTAGATGTGCTGCCCAACGGACCTGTGGGACATCCGACCGTGCGGGTCTTCCTTGCCGGGGGAGTGCCTGAAGTAATGCTCCACTTGAGGGCACGGAATCTTTTGGCGTTGGATGCGATGACAGTGTCGAGTGAACCATTGGGTAGGCTTCTGGACTGGTGGGAACAGTCCGAGCGGCGAAAAAGACTCCGCGAAATCCTTTATAAACAGGATGGCGTCGACCCGGATGAAGTCATAATGAGTCCTGACAGGGCGCGCCAGCAAGGCCTGGCTGGTACTGTCACGTTGCCACAGGGCAATCTGGCGCCGGGCGGCTCTGTTGTCAAGAGCACTGCCATCGATCCGTCGCTGGTTGGACCGGATGGAGTGTATCGCAAGGTCGGTCCCGCCCGCGTGTTTATTGGTGAGCGCGCCGCCGTAGAGGGCATGAGGAAAGACGCCATCAAACCTGGTGACGTGATTGTCCTGATTTGTGCCGGACCGATGGGAAGCGGGATGGAAGAAATCCTGCAAGTGACGGGCGCGCTAAAGCACCTATCGTGGGGAAAACAGGTAGCGGTCATTACGGATGGGCGATTCAGCGGCGTCAGTACCGGCCCGTGTATCGGGCACGTTACGCCGGAGGCCTTAGCCGGAGGGCCGATAGGAAAAGTGCTGGATGGTGACATTATTCAGATTATCATTGATGGCAATCGCTTACAGGGCAGTGTAGACCTGATTGGAGATGTTAGCGCTCCGCCGGAGCAAAGAAGTGCCGAACTCGGCAGTCGAATATTGGCTGGGCGGCCGTTGCGTCACGACCTGGCGCCGCACCCGAATCTTCCAGCGGACACGCGTCTGTGGTCTGCCATGCAGCAGATCAGCGGAGGCACGTGGGGCGGCTGTGTATTCGACGTCGATGCAATCGTTGAAACGCTAAAAGCCGGTAAACATGCTCTGTCAATGTGATGTCCGTGTCTTTGTAAGGGTGGCAGTATGGGACAAAACGGAAAGAATCTTTCGGGCGTCTTCGCCCCGGTGGTAACGCCGTTTCGCTGCGATGAAGTTGCGCTTGAAGACTTGAGGTTTAACCTGCGAAAGCTTAGCCAGACTAGCTTGACTGGGTACTTGGCGCTCGGCTCGAACGGAGAATTCAGGAGTCTGTCTGACAGAGAACAGACCCAGGTTCTGGAGGTCTTCGCCCAAGAGAAAGGCCGGAAGGTGATTATGGTTGGAACTGGCTGTGAATCCACGAGGCAGACCATCGAGAAGTCAAAGGCAGCCGCCAAGATGGGCTTCGTCTGTGTGAGCATTCTGACGCCGCATTACTTCACAAGGGGCATGGATGGGCCAACCTTGCGGGATTACTACGAACGAATAGCCGATTCGGTTGATATTCCGGTAGTGCTCTACAATGCCCCGGGCTTTGCCGGCGGCGTTGAGATACCGCCTCAAACGGTTCTTGAGCTGTCACGGCATCCTAATATCATTGGCATAAAAGACTCCTCCCCTACCGGGGCGGGGAAATTCCTCGCGTGCCTCGATCCGGCTGAAGATTTTGCCGTTCTTGCCGGTTCGGCTAATTTCTTTTATCCTGCTCTTCACCTGGGAGCTGCGGGCGGGGTGCTTTCTCTTGCCAACATCCTGCCCGAGCCTTGCTGCGAATTGTACGGGCTATTCGAACAGGGCAGATACAATGAAGCAAAGAGTCTTCATTTCAGACTGGCTCGGCTTAATCAAGCCATCTCTGGAGCGTGGGGCGTCGCAGGCGTTAAGGCTGCTATGAACTTGGCTGGCTTCAGAGGCGGCGAACCACGTCATCCGCTCAAGCCCGTATCTGATACGGATGCCCAACGGGTCCGGGATAAAATGGTAAGCGAAGGCTTCATATCAACAAGAGTTATGCAAAATGGAGATTAGGCACATATTATTTAAGGAAATCCGCTTCTTGATTTCCTTAAATAATAGAGCTAAGTAATTATCTATCAAGCAGTTAATGTTTGAAAAGGAAAAATAAGACAACAAATTTTTCCTTTCCAAAGTGTGCTTAATCTCAATTTTGCAAAAGTTCAGTTATCAAGCTGAAATGAGCCAAACTCAGAAATCAGGCAGAAGTAGCAACCCAACGATCCTGGCAGTTGATATCGGGACAACCAGTATGAAGCTGGGCGTATTCCGAATTGTCGACAATGAAGCGAATCTTGTCAGACAATTCTCCGCAGCATACCAGGTGAATATTTACAACGATGGCTTATATGGAGACATTGAACAGGATAAATGGAGAAAAGCCTTCATCGCCGGGTGCCGGGCGCTGGCTGAGATAACTGGCGATGTTGACGTGGTTTCGCTTTCTGGAACCACGCCTGGTTTGACAGCCATGGATAAGAACGGCGAGGCGCTCTATCCTGCTATTTTGATGCTTGACCAGCGCTCGCGCAAACAGGCACAATCCATAATAGAGACAATCGGCATAGAGAATCTCTTGAAAACTACGGGCAATATGCCCGTTGCCGG
The DNA here is from genome assembly GCA_963814265.1 of Sedimentisphaerales bacterium. Lineage (GTDB taxonomy): Bacteria > Planctomycetota > Phycisphaerae > Sedimentisphaerales > Anaerobacaceae > JAFNGF01. The sequence goes on from CAWFCJ010000011.1 coordinate 11,106, forward strand.
CGGCTGCTCACTTGCCAGCATCCTCTGGATCAAGGAGAATTTGCCGGACGTTTTCGATAAAACCTACATATTTGGGCACTCAAATACATATTTCGCACACTGGCTAGCAGGGGCTTATGCCATAGACCCTTCATCCGCGTCTCTGACCGCCTTGTACAATACCGTGCGCAATGATTTCACCTGGAATGAAGATATAGCCCGCGCATTTGGCATCGCGATTGGTCGGCTGCCGCCGATCCTACCGGCTCACCAGAGCGTTGGTCGCATCTGCGGTTCGCTTGGCAGAGAGCTGGGCTTTGACAAAGAGCCCGCGGTCCTGATTGGCGGAAATGATGCTGTGCTGGCCGCGTTTTCCGTGGGCATCAGGCAGCCAGGTGACATTATCAACGTCAACGGCACCTGCGAAATTACGCTGGTCTGTCTTAATAGGCCGCTGCCGTCCCGCAATTACAACATCCGGGCACACGTTGTCCCCGATAGATGGCTGACGTTGCACGTTATGAATGCCGGAGGAAGCGCGCTGGACTGGTTCAAAAACGTGTTTTGCAGTGAATTGAGTGTCGAGGAGTTTTACAGCCGATTCCTTCCACAGGCGATTGACAGGTGGGTCGATTGTCCAAGCGGCGTGACTTATGTGCCTTATCTTATGGGCTCGCGCTATTGCCAGGAGCCGCTAAAGGCGCAGTTATTGGGACTGACTCAACAGACTTCCCGCGAAGAGTTGCTGGCTGCAATTGTCAGAGGATTGTGCGAGTACCAGAAGACCCATCTGGAAGAAATCGGGCAGAGCGTTTTGCTTGGTGATACGATACACGTAACGGGCGGAGCGGTAAGTCCCACACTGGTTCGGGCAAAAACAAGATGGATGCGAAACTGCCAATACGTCCTTGACGAGCAGTCATCTATGAAGGGAGCCGCGATGCTCGGTCAAAAATACCTGGAGAGCTTGTAAGGAGTCGAGGTTCGAAAGGGAAATCGCCCATGTTCGCTTTGCATCCGCTGGTAATTCTTGTCATTGGCATACTGATTGTCGTAGTCACGATCACTCGGCTGAAAATGAACGCCTTTATAGCGCTGATTAGCGCCGCGGTGGTGGTTAGCCTGCTGGCCCCTGGGGAGCTATCTACGAAAATCAGCCGAGTGGCCGACGAATTCGGAAAAACAGCGGGCAACATCGGGATAGTAATTGCCCTGGCCGTAGTCATCGGCAGGTGCATGATGGATAGCGGAGCCGCAGATCGAGTCGTTCGCGCTTTCTTTCACTGCTAGGCGAAAAACAGGGCGTACGGCCCTTATGGCCAGCGGATACGTGTTATCTATACCCATTTTCTTCGATACAGTGTTCTACCTGCTTATCCCACTGGCGCGTTCTATGCACAGGCGAACGAAGAGGCATTACCTGAAATATGCCCTGGCGATCTGTGCCGGCGGTGTCGCCACCCACTGCCTTGTTCCGCCAACTCCGGGGCCGCTTATCGCGGCTGATAATCTTGGCATCGACCTCGGAGCTATGATTCTGATAGGCGCAGCGGTGGCGATGCCGGCCTCAATTGTCGGCCTGTTCTTAGCAGGCAGGCTCGACCGCTGGCTGAAAATACCAATGCGACCGATGGGTGGCGGATTACCTGAGCCTGAACCACTCCAAAACCAACAATTGCCCTCCCTGTCGCTGTCACTGCTGCCGATTGCCCTGCCGGTCGTGCTGGTTTCGAGCAACACGATTGTCAACGTCATCGCTAAGGGTGCGGCTGAAGGATCACTTTTAAGCCGTGTGGCAGGAATAACTGCGGTCTTAGGCAACGTAAACCTGGCAATGCTCATATCGACCGCAATTGCCCTCTGGATGCTCAAAAGCAAGCGCAAGCTGAGCGGCGCCCAGTTGGCGGAAATCGTTGAAGTGTCCCTGATGAGCGGCGGTATAATTATTCTCATTACGGCAGCAGGTGGCGCCTTTGGTGCGATGCTGAAAGCTGCGCAGATCGGCCCCGCTATTGAAAGCCTTTTCCAGGCTAAGGGCAGCCAACAGGCAAGCGGCTTGTTACTGCTGCTATTGGGGGCATTCATCTCTTCGGTGATGAAGACCGCACAAGGTTCGAGCACCGTCGCAATGATAACGGCCTCAGCAATGATCGCGGCAATGATTCCATCAACTAAAACTCTGGGTTATCACCCGGCCTTATTAGCGACCGCCATAGGAGGCGGCGCAATGATCTGCTCCTGGATGAATGATAGCGGATTCTGGGTATTCGTCAAGATGGCGGGTTTGACCGAAGCAGAAGGAATTAAATCCTGGACGGTCCTGGTAGCAACGGTCGGTGTCGTATCAATTATTGTATCGCTCTTGCTGGCAATAATAACTTGAATCCGGCCCGGTTTTGCTTTACTATGTGGCTATGGCTGAAATCAAATCTTCAATAACTTTGGCAACTGTTAATGCGGGAGGTAACCAATGAATCCTCAGATCAACCGTCGGACATTCCTTAAACAAAGTGCTGTAATTGGAGCGGGCGTCACCAGTTCTCAAATCGGGCATTCTCAAGGCGGGCCGGTCGCCGAACGAGAAGCTCAACATCGCCGTCATCGGCGTCGGCGGGCGGGGCGGCGACGATCTGGACGAGCGTCAAGGGCGAGAACATCGTCGCCCTGTGCGACGTCAACGAGAAGAACCTGGCCGCGGCCGCCAAGAAATTCCCGCAAGGCCAAGACCTACACCGACTGGCGCAAGTGCCTCGACCAGAAGGACATCGACGCCGTTGTCTGCTCGACGACCGACCACACCCACGCCTTCGTCAACGTCTGGGCGATGAACCGCGGCAAGCACGTCTATTGCGAGAAGCCGCTGGCCAACTCCGTGCACGAGGCCCGCGTCGTCCGCGAGACGTACCTCAAGAACAAGGGCAAGCTCGCCACGCAGATGGGCACGCAGATTCACGCCAGCGACAACTACCGGCGCATGGTCGAGCTGATCCGCGGCGGCGCGATCGGCACCGTCGAAGGAGGTCCACGTCTGGTGCAGCCGCACGCCCGAAGGCGGAAGCTATCTGCCGGAGGTCAAGCCCGTGCCGGCGCACATCAACTGGGACCTGTGGATCGGCCCCTCGCCGTTCCATCCGTACAATCCGGGCTACCTCAAGGGCGGCTGCCTGGCCTGGAACCGCTTCTGGGACTTCGGCAGCGGCCAGATCGGCGATATGGGCAGCCACATGATGGACATGGCCTACTGGGCGCTGGACCTGCGGCTGCCGACGACCTGCGAGGCCGAAGGCACGCCCGTCAACCCGGACACGTGCCCGCAGTGGCTGACCGCCGAGTGGGACCACCCGGCCAACGACTGGCGGCCGGCCGTCAAGGTCTACTGGTACGACGGCGGCAAGAAGCCCGGCATGCCCTCGAAGGTCGTTCAACCGCGACGAGCTGTTCAAGGGCGTCCTGTTCAACGGCGACAAGGGCTGGCTGCTGTGCCGACTACGATCTGCCGGATCCTGATGCCTACATGGGCGACATGACGCACTACAAGTCGCCCAAGACCGAGGACCTGATTCCGCCGTCGCCCGGCCATCACCAGGAATGGATCATCGCCTGCAAGACGGGCAAGCCGACGCTGTGCAACTTCGACTACTCCGGCGCACTGATCGAGCACAACCTGCTGGCCCTGGTCGCCTACCGCGTGGGCAAGAAGCTCGAATGGGACGCCAAGAACCTCAAGGCCACCAACTGCCCGGAGGCCGACCAGTACATCCGCAAGACGTACCGCGAAGGCTGGGTGCTGAACGGTTAGGCGGTTACTGTGTCTTACTCTTACGTACGGAGACAAAGACCACGTAGGCGATCGCTATACATAGCACAGCGATGGCAATCGGCCAGAGATTTCGTTTGCCTATAATCTTCGGCTCGATAGGCGGCGGTCCCGCCATAGTGTACGGCTCGCTTGTCATCTTGAAGGGGCTGCCGATGTCAACCGTTGCGATAAACGGGCCTTTCACGTTTTTAGGCTCTCGCCACGAGAGCGAACAGGTGCCGCCTCAGCCATATTCGAACGTGAACGTACGGTCGTACTCTCCGTGTTTGCTTTTGATGCGCACCTTTGGCGGCTGCGGACGGGCATTGTTACGAGTCAGCTCTATACGCTCGCCAAGTTTGCCTTTTAGCTCTTGACGGAAATAATAATTTTCAGGCTCTCTTTGGCTTGCCTGCAGAGTGCAGATTACCGGCTCACCAATTGAAAGTTCAGCCGGCTGTGCCTCATTGACATCGAAAAGGCCCGTGTCATCAAAGTACGCCCCTTGCAGTTTCCACTCGGCGTCTTTGTCATCGCTGCGCTGGATGGTCCAGTGCTCAATCCGATACTTGCCCACAGGCAGCGTGCACTGGCCTTTCTCCGGCTTGAGAATGAATAGCCCGTTTTCTCCGCCTGCCGCCAACTCGGTGATAGATTCGGGTAGGCGCACAGTGCCGACTTTTACGCCTTCCGCCTTTGTGAATTTTACGCATGCCCCATCGCGCGCGATCTCGGAGCTGTACAGCGTCCCGTCAGCTTCGATGTAATTGCCGACAAAACGGGTCTCCTGGGTGTCTGTCCCGCCGATCTGGATGCGGTCGCACTGGTCAAAGTTGACGGAGCGGTCATTGAATGCGCCGTTTGCGTTGTAGTCGATGAGCATACACTGTTTCTTTTGCCCCGCTATCGTAATGGCGCCTTCGTACCAGCCTGCTGTTCTTACATGAAGTTGTTTGTCCTCACGACGGTCGAGCAACTGAATATTCAGGTGGTACGTGACGGGGCCATCCTGCCCTTGAAACACAACTTTTACAGGCCCAAAGTAGGCAGAGTCTTGATCGCTGCGGTAAACTTCTATAGCGGACTCGTCATCGAGATGCCCATTTCCATTTGAGTCGATGAACAATTTGTTCCTGCCATCGACCACTATCCACAGGTAGCCGGCTGCGACCATTGGTGTCGTCCATTTGGCGAAGACTTGCTCGGAGCCGGTGAACGCCGGCAGCTTTACGCCTGCCGGCTTCTCGCTGGCAGCGGGCAACATCTGCAGGCCAATATCCCTGACAACTGAAGATGCTTCGCTAGCTGAGCGGTACTGTAGCCATTGAACATCCTGCGGCTGAGCTGCCGATGTCAGGATTGTGACGGCAATAACACCGATAAGCCAGATATGGTTTTCACTTTTCATTTGTGCAGTCTCCCATACTTATCACACACATTAAGACGTGTGTTCTAACGATGATGTTACACGTTGCCTGAGCCTTTTTCAATATTCTTACTGTTCAGCCCCAGGCACGCATAAAACCGCTCGCGGAAGAAAGAACTGTAGAATGCCAGAATCATATACGGCAGTTCAATTGCATACACGTAAAGGCCGCACACGAGCCCAACTATCAGAACTCTAAGCAGTGGAGGCAGATCGCCGATAATCAAACCCATGATGAGAGCAAAGACGAGCATACCGCCGGTGCCCACGGCAAGTGTGCATACCGCCAACCATAACATGAAGTGCGCAGGGCTGCACCGTTTTCGGCATCGCCACGCTGTCAGCGCAAAGCCAAGCAGCATTGCCAAAGCCAACATACCCAGCAGTATTGGGCCCCCGATGGTCTCCGGTGAAAATTCCAGCCCGACATAGGATACAGTACCCAATAGACCAAGCACCGCCACGATAGCGAAAGCCAGAAGAAATGTAACCAGCGGATTGCGATTGCCAAGGCTATTGCCCAGTAGCCACAATACAGTAATACCCACCACCAGCGAATGAAATACCATGCCGAACATCTCTGCTTCTGTCGAGCCCACGTGCAAAGCCTTTTTGAATACCAACCATAAAAGGTTCACTATCAGCAAAGGCACAAGGATAAGCAGAGCTTGAGGATTCCGGTTCGCCTTGATGAAGACAAAGGCAGCGATCAAAGCGAGCCACAATGTTAGAGTTGGCGCACCGTAGTACCACTTCCAATCGTAAGTGACAGAGGTGCCTTGCTGTGGGCCGAGGTCTCCGATATCGGCGGAAGGGACGATCTTCAATTCACCGAAGGCCGTCAGGGGTACTCGCCACGAGTACGAGCACGTGCCGCCTCAGCCATACTCGAACTTACAAGAGGCTATTTTTTTGTCCCCTTTATAAACAGTGAAGGCTGGCGGGTCGCTCCTCTTGTCGCTGGTGTATGCCTCCCCGCCTGCTCCGAGCAGTTTATAATTCAAAAGCAGAAGACTTCCCTCTCTTCTGACCTCGACTGTTTGCTTCAGAGGAGCGCCAACTTTCAGCACTGCCGGCTTATCCGCAGCAACGGTTACCCAATCGGCATCGGAGATAGGCCTCGTGATACCGCAGGAGTATCCGCCTTGCAACCTAACTTGCTCCAGTCGATATTCGCCTGCGGGCAGTTTTATGGTCTCGCCCGGCTTGCCAAACTCTCTTATGGCGCCATCCTTTTGACGCAGAACCAGCCGCTCGATGTACTTGCCCTGGACTTTCAATTCGCCAAGGTTCGTACCTTGCGCGGACGGCGTGGGAGTCTCTTTGGCACATAGAGAACCTGGCCCCAAGGCGAGGTTCAAAATGGTCGCTGCGACCAGATCGGCTGCCAGCATTTGAAGGCACGTTTGCTTTTTCATATTAACCTCGTCTGCGCAGAGATCCGCGCCAATGCCGCTTGACCTGTCTGAAATTTGACACCCATATTCTAAACCACCTTCTACAGGCGTCAAATGCTGGGCAAAAAATTCTATCGAAAACGGGTAAAATTTTTTGGTGCAATTTTCCGAATCCAGGTTGACCGGACGCCCCAATTTTTCTACAATTTGTCTATCGAATGTCAAATTGACTCAGGAGTAATGTATGCTGGGTAAACAAACTCTGAAAGGTAAGTCGGGTTGTACAGTCTTGACATTGTGCTGTGTCCTTGTGATGATTTTTGCATTCGGATGCAGAAAGAAAGAGCCACCCCAGGGCAGAGGGCGAGAACCTTCTACCGAGACAACAAAACCCGCCCCGGCAGCGGAGCGAGTCTATCAAGCCGATACGGGCGAGAAGATTAACCTGCGGATTTTATATGCTGGTGTGCCGAACAGCGATCGGGCAAAGGACTTCACAGAATTCCTCGCCAGGCATTTTGAACAGGTCGAAACTACCGACTACAACAATTTCAAAGAAAATCAAACCACGGGCTTCGATGTTATCATCCTCGATTATGACGGCGTAGGGTTCAGCGCTCCCGGCCAAACATCTCGCGCCAGTATTCCGCGCCACCGTCACTTTGGGCGTTCCGGGCGCATTTATTTGCAGCGATCTCTCACTTAAAACGGGATACTTGTGAAACTGCATGGGAGATGCGGCTCATGCTGAGCTGCTTAATCACGAGGTCTACCAGAAGCCTTTCAAAGTTGAGCCTGACTTTGAATTCTTGGACACGCCTGCGAACTACCGTGACCGCCATTTGGGTGACGAGAATCTGCCCGACAAGATGAAGGTATGGCGGGTGCAGAACACCGGTAAAACTTCCGGCAGCGTTGTCGCCCGTTCTTATGGATTCGCTGACTCTCCGGATGCTGAAGTCCTGGCGCGGGGTTTTAATCACGGCAAAGAATACGGCGCTGTGGGCGTAGGCAGGCATGGCAATTTCCTACAGTGGGGCTATTCGGCTGCGCCCTCAAAGATGACCGATGCAGGCAAAAAATTTTTCCTCAACTGTGTATGTTACATCAAGCGGTTCGACGGCAAAGCCCCCTTAGTCCGAACCACCTCCAGTCACCGGCTGGATGCTCTCAGGCTCGCCGCCTTGATTAATCGGATAAAGGATAAGGAGTTTTTTTCCGGGACTTTCTCTTCGGACCTGATGGAAAAGTACCAAGGGGATCCAAACGGATTGGTGCAGTACTACAAAAACGATTTTCAACTCATCTATCGAGACAAAGTATATCGCATCGACGAAGAGCTTAAGTCACTGGACATAAATTCCAACCGTAGTGTCGATGCCCTGCAGCGACTCATTGGCCTTTTGCAGGATAAGACACGCGCGGATGCGGCCCGACAACTGCTGGCTCGTTATACGAAGGAATCCTTCGCCAGCGCCGAACAATGGCAGCGATGGCTTACTGCCAACCGGGAAAGAATCTTCTTCAGTGACGTCGGCGGATACAAGTTCTTCGTTGCGCCCGAAGGATACCTGTCGCCGGATAGTCGGTAACGTCACGCCCGGGCAAAGATAGCGATTGCTATCGCGCACACATATAAGAGCATCAAGCCGCCCGCAATCGTCGTCATAATAATCGCCAGCACCTTTCGATGGTCGGCGGCGATTCCGGCGATGCCAAACGCCAGAGCCAGAGGAAAACAGGCCAATGTCAGCAGCCTTCCAAAGGCTGTAATGGGACATGCCTCAGCCAGGCCGAAGTATGGCCAGAGCAGCGATAGTTGCAATGGCCACGCCAAGAAAAGCTGCAGCTATTTTCCCGTAACGCATCTTTGAGCTCCTGCAAAAGCACCACAAAAAATGGTGGGCACAGCCCACCCTACTTCTATTTTGCCAAATACCTGGTCCGGCCCACGGAGCGAGTGACACGAATCCGGTCAAAGTAATCCAGCAGTGGAATCGCAAATTTCCTGCTGGTATCAAGAAGATACTTGAACTTCACGCTCTCAAGGCAGCCCTGTTTTTCGATGAAGCAGACGAGAATACCCCGAGCGCACTCGACAGCCTCAGCGTGGAAAAGCAAATCGCTCTCTATCCGGATAAGACGCTCCTGCTCCAGCATTATCCGAAGAATTCTTTCCACTTTTTCCGCATCGGCTCTGGTGTGTTCGATGATCTCCGCCCTGCTGGGCGGGTCGAATAGCCTGCTTCTAAAAAGCGCTTCGACCGCCTGCAGCAGTTTCTGTTCGGCGTCACTGAACATCTCCTGGTGTTCGGGCAGAGCAAGTCGATGCTTTCTCTCTACCAGTTTGCCCTCAGAGATCAGAAGCTTGAGCGCACCGTCGAAAACGTCCTTTCGCAGGCCCGACTTTTCGTAAAGCTGAGCAGCAGCTATTCCGGGGATTGCTGGGCTGCTACGGTGAAAGTCACCAACCGCGTTTAGCAATCGCTGCTGAACATCTGCGAGCGTGTCCGCGTGGATGTATAGTTTCCTATCCAACTCCAGTATCTTATTCTGGCCTATAAGCTCGGTAACGATTGGCGTCAATAATCCCGGCGGCAGTTTTGTGCGAAGCGAAACTTCAGCCTCACTCGCGGCGATAGCTTGAGCAGTCTTTACGGCATATTCAACGAAATCTTTGCTGCTGAGCACCGCCTTTGCGCGGGCCTGGGCATCTTGAATCGCTTCCGGCTGGTTTCGCCGGAGCTTCTCTGGGGTTGCTTCTACGATTATTCCTCCGCCAACCGTCTGCACGGGTGCGAGTGTCCGCAATATGAAACGGTCGCCCGGCCCTGCGACGATAGGCGCACTTAGTCTAAGTTGGACAAGACACTTCTGCCCGGCGGCAACTATATTGCCCTGCAGCAGGTACAGCGTGGCGACTACTTCGGATGTGCCGGTGTGGAATTTTACATCCGCTCCATTCCTGAGGCTCTTTCCGCTGTGAGGCAAAAGATTAAGCTCACACAAGTACCACTGCTGGAGCGAAAAGTATTCAGCCAATGTCACCGTGTTGCCCCGGCTGATGGTTTTGTAGTCCCACTGCGGCACGTTGAGCGCGGCACACTGGCCGACCATAGCGGTCCGGCTATTTCTCTTGTAAACCTGTATGGCTTTTATCCGGCCTTTCGCGCCGTGAGGGAAAATGACCATTTCGTCGCCGATTTTAGCTGAGCCTGCGACCGGGATGCCTGCGACTACCGTGCCGTAGCCTTTTACTGAAAATGCTCTCTCGACCGGCAAGCGAAATACTCCATCGCTGCTTTTCGGCTCGATGCCCTCGACCATCTCTTTCAACGACTCGTAAAAGTTGTCAAACCCCTGACCAGTCACGCTGGATATGGGAAGAATCGGAGCATCCTGAAGAAATGTGCCGGCAAGGAATTTCTTGATCTGCTCGGTGACAATCCCGATACGCTCCTGTGGAACGCAATCAGCCTTAGTCAGAGCCACAATACCGTGTTTGACTCCCAGAAGCGTGAGTATATCAAGATGTTCGCGCGTCTGTTGCATCACGCCATCATCGGCGGCAATTACAAAAATGACGCCATCTATGCCGGTTGCGCCAGCAACCATCGTCTTTATAAAATTCTCATGCCCGGGGACGTCAACAATGCCCACCTCCATCTCGGCAAGCATACACGGCGCAAAACCAAGCTCGATAGACATCCCGCGTTCCTTCTCAATCTTTGAGGCGGTCCGTGTCACATCCTGTGAGCAGTTTTACCAGCGCCGTTTTGCCGTGGTCAATGTGGCCTGCCGTACCGAGCGTAATGTTCTTCTGTGCTATGGGCATAAACTTTAGTCCGGCTGGCTTAGGATATCGCGCAGCGCTTCGATGAGTATTTCTTCATCGCCTTGGCGCAGCGCGCGGGTCGATAAGAACCTGGTCGTTTTGAATTCGCGTAAAAATAGGTACACTATGGCGCCGAAGCCGGTTCGCTAATTGTTCTGCGCTGATTTTCTCCGCTTGGATTACAACCAGCGTCGTCGCAAGGTTCTGGGTAGGCAGAGAGCCGCTTCCCATCTGCGAGAAACCCGGGGCAGTCGTAACAGCGGCGTTGGAAATACTCTGGCGTAGCTGCGAGGCTATGCGTTCTGCCTGGCTGGTGATTTCGGACAAACTGCGTCTGAGCATTTGCAGGGTCGGAACCTCGCGTAGAGCGATGCTTTCATCCAGGAAAAGCTTCAGGGTCGCCTCCAGAGCTGCGAGAGTAAGTTTTCCCGCCCGGACAATCCTGGCGAATTGATTCCTGCGTATAGCATCTATCAATTTAGCTTTGCCAAGAATAATTCCCGCCTGAGAAGCGCCTATAAGCTTATCGGCGCTGCAGGTGACGACGTCGGCGCCCTTGCGGATAGACTCGGGCAATGTCGGCTCAGGCTCAAATCCGAATTGCGAAAAATCAATAAGCGCCCCTGCCCCAACGTCATCTATCATAATAAGCCCGTGCTCATGCGCGATTTGGCCAAGCTCTTCAAGCGGGACTTCCGAAGTAAATCCCTGAATCTTGTAGTTGCTCGGATGCACGCGCAAAATGGCGGCAGTATTCTCGGTAATGGCATTGACGTAATCGTGTGGATGCGTCTTATTGGTAGTGCCCACCTCGACGAGTTTTGCCCCGCTAAAAGCCATAACCTCAGGCAGGCGGAATGAGCCGCCGATCTCAACCAGCTGGCCGCGAGAAACGATCACCTCTTTGCCTTTGCCAACGGTATTCAAAACGATTGCGGTAGCAGCCGCATTATTGTTGACAATGGTCGCGGCCTCAGCACCCGTCAGTTGCCGCAGAAGCTGCTCTATACATTCGTCACGCTTCGACCGTTTGCCCGTCTCTATATCCACTTGCAGCAGCGAATAACCCGAAAGTTCATCCTGTATCTGCTGAATCGCTGCCACAGGCAGAACCGCACGCCCCAGCCCGGTGTGCAAAATTATGCCCGTTGCGTTAACGACCCTTCGATAGTACGGCCTGGTGATTGCCTTGATGCGCAGCTCGGCGCTGGTGACGATCTTCTGGCGAATCTCATCTTCGTCCGCCTCTGGCTTCTTCCCGGCAAGAAGAAGATTGCGAATTTCGTCAACTGCTTCGCGGATCAAGCGAGCGACCACTTCGTGCCCCACCTGCTCGATATAGTTTTGCAGTTCGGGGGCTTTCAAAAGAACATCCACCGAAGGCACTTTTCTCAGCCTTGCCCTGAGCGAAGTCGAAGGGACTTGACTTTCTTGCTTTCCCATAACTCTATTTTACAGGCCCAGCGGCCAAAGCACAACACCAAAGCAAAAAACTGAGGCCATTCTGCAGCTCGGTGGTAAGCTGGTAGGCAGGTTTGTCTCAGCGAGAATAGAAAAAAACCTGTAACAGAGCAACCCTGACAGCGTCTATAATGGTAACTATGGCAGTACAACAGCCATATCTCTGGGCGTATGGCGCAGCCGTATCTCTGGTGGTTTTGCTCTGTGCCGAAAGGGGGACGCCCATCGTACAAGGCAACCATCGCAACCAGACCTGGATACTGCCTTCTAGCAGCAGAAACCAGACAGCTTACCAAACCCTGATAGAAATGCGGAGGGAGCAGCGAGCAATGGGTACATCAGAGCCCGATTCGGTAGGGCCGATTGTGGCCAAAGCCGAGATGAGATCCATGCCGGCAATGGGAGTTGACTGGGCGGGATACCTGGCTATGCAACGCCGGGATACGACTCTGGCCAGGCCGGCAGACTTACGGGAAGTACCGGCCGATGCACCCGAAGAGCCGGTGTATTTCGCGGTTCGCGTCGGCGACAGAAATATGCCGGGCGTAACCTATCGCTCTACCCGTGGTGGGAGACCCATAAAGCTTTATCTGGACACCAATGGCGATGGCTTACTATCTGATGAGAAGGAATATGTCGGCACATGGCTGAGCGTGTTCCGGCTTACCAACACGTATCAATTTGGCCCCGTGTGGACGGCGCAAGGCGACGTTCGAGCCGGAGCAGGGGCGTTCCATGCCCAGTGCTCGGATGGCCGCTGGCTTGTATTTTATCCGGCGTTCTACCGTGAGGGGCAGGTCGTCCTTGACGGCAGGGCTTACCGCATAGCTGTCGTCGACTCCGATTTCGACGGCAGATACAACAAAGTGTTTGTGCCGCCGGCGGAAACCAGCCGACAGCCAGGATGCGATGTATTTGCAATAGACCTAAATAGCAATTCGAAATTCGACTACGGCGAACCCGGCGAGTCGGAGATTATGCCGCTCAGTCGGCTGGTCAGGGTAAACCAGGATTGCTACCGTATTCGTGTTGCCGAGGATGGCAGCACGGTCGAGTTCAGACGAGCCGAGCCGGCGTTTGGAGTGCTTGATGTCGGAGGCAAGGAAGTTCGGTTGAGCCTGTGGTCGGACGCCGCTCGTCAGCGGCTGACCGGCTCCGGGGGACAGTGGCGCCTGCCTGCCGGCAGATACGCAGTGGTGTCTTTGGAGCTAACCGAGACGGATGCTGCCGGAAGTAGATGGACTTTCAAGACCAGCAAGGCTGGGACAGGGAGGCTTGGCGACTTCGAGATCAGGCCCGGTGAGTCCACGTCATTTAGAGTTGGCCCGCCATTTCAGATCAGGACTTCTATGACCAGGGGCGACGAAAATGCCCTGGTGGGATTCTATCTTGAAGGGCAGGCGGGCGAATTGTATATTCCCGGCGGGACGAGAAATGAAAAAACCGTGCCCGAGCCGGAGTTCAAGATCATAAATAGCTCTGAGCAGGTCGTTGGCTCTGGCCGGTTCAAGTATGGCTGAGGCGGCCTCTGCCAGTACTCGTGGCGAGTACCAGTAAAGTATGAGGGAGAAGGTTACGCAGCAGGGCGCACCGCTGGAAAGTACAGAGTAGAGGTACAGACTCATCTTGGGCCCTTCGAGGTCCAGCAGGATAAGACTTGGCACATTGACAGATAATCACGATTCTGATAAAAGATGTCCTTAGAAAGGTATTTCTATGAAAAAGACAGATATCTGGATCAGCGTCGGTATCATAGCGGCGGCTCTTGCTGCATTCTATTTCTACACGCAGCGGAAAGGCTACATTGAGGTTGATGCCGGCGGTGCAACGGCTTCTTTGCAGCTTCGCAGCGGCTGGCTAAGTGAGGCGCATATCGGCTCAGACTCAGGGCCTGTCGTAGTTCCTGCGCGACCCAGCAGGCCGGAGCGGCTGCGCATAATCAAGAAGGAAAATGGCGGCACCTGGCAGCTCGAAACGACCGGGCCTTGGGGAAACCTGGCACGAATCAATGCGAAAAATCGCCGGACAACCGTTCTTCGAGTCGGCCCGCCGCTGCTGATTAAGCCTATCGTCCACGGAAGGGGCTCCGACGTGTCAATAGGTCTATCCATCATTGGCCAGGCAGGCGAACAGTACGGCGTCCGGCAAGTAACCAAGGACGGCAAGCGATCGGCTGCCCCTGATGTGAAAATTATTGACGAGTCTGGAAGGTTTTCAGCCGGCAAATTCGCCTTTGGCTGAGGCGGCGTCTGCCGGTACTCGTGGCGAGTGCCAAGTGACTTCAAGGGCAAATACCAGGTCCAAATTGATATCGACCTGGGGCCTTTTGAGAAGAAACTGGATGACAAATGGTACTCGATATAATAAGCAATTAGTGCTGTGAGCACCGGCGGGCAACGGGAAAAATTCTCTTGCCCGCTTTTTTTTGCACCAATAAAGAGGTAGTGGACATGATAGATACAGAAAGACGAAAAAGGGTCATGCAGCGGTCAATGCGGCTTGGGCACTGCATTTGCAATCCCAAGCAGCCGTGTCCTTGCGACCTGTTCAGGCGGCAGAACATCTGCACGTGTGCCGGTGAGCGCCTGGCCAGCCCCATCGCCGGGCAAGAGAGGGTTCAGTTGACCAAACTCGTAGAAAAGGCCGGCTGTGCCTCCAAAATAGACCAGGCGTTTCTCAAGCAAGTGCTCAAGGATTTGCCCGCTATCGACGACCCGCGGGTGCTGGTGGGCGTGCCGGCGGGGGATGATGCCGGAATTTATGATATGGGCAATGGCAAGGCCCTTGTGCAAACGGTCGATGTGTTTACGCCGTCTGTCGATGACCCGTACACCTTCGGCCAGGTCGCTGCCGCCAATTCGGTAAGTGACATCTACGCGATGGGCGGCACGCCAATGACCGCCCTTTCCGTCATCGGATTTCCCGCCCGCAGGATTCCGGACAAGGTGATGAGACGTGCTGAAGAAATGCTACATAACA
>CAWFCJ010000012.1:0-30966 GCA_963814265.1 Sedimentisphaerales bacterium
AAGGCTGGTACATGGAGGAGATCGCCGCCCTCTTTTTGGGGATCGGCCTCGTCGCCGGCCTTGTCGCCCGGATCCGCCCCTCCGAAATCGCGGCGAACTTCGTGGCCGGGGCGAAGGACGTCATGAACGTGACGCTGATCATCGCCGGCGGCCGGGCCATCCTGATCATCCTCAAGGAAGCCGTCGTCCTCGACACCGTGCTTCAGGCCACGGCCGGCGTCATTTCGGCGGTTCCCGGCCTGATCACCGCCCAGATGATGTTCCTCACCCAAGGGGTCATCAATTTCTTCATCCACTCGGGGACCGCCCAGGCCGCCCTGACCATGCCCATCATGGCGCCGCTCAGCGACCTCGTCGGCATCACCCGCCAGACGACCGTGCTCGCCTTCCAGCTCTGCGAGGTCATCAATCCCATCCTGCCGACGTCGGCGGTCACGATGGGGGTTCTGGGCGTCGCAAGATCCCCTGGGAGAAATGGGCGAAGTGGTTCGTGCCCCTCATGATCATCCTCGTCGTCTTTAGCCTGATCGCCCTCGTCCCGCCCATTTTGATGCAATGGGGCCCGTTCTAAAGAGGCGCGAAATCCAGGACCAGGATTATTTGAAATAACGGGGGGGAGAAATTTCGGCCCTCTTTTCCGAAAAGACGCTTGTAGAGAGCCGGGTAATCGTCCTTGCCGCCAAGGGAGAAGGAGGTCAAGGGCATTACGTTTCTGGCCAAATCCGCCATCCGGCCGACGGTTTGCCGGATATCCCATTGCGCCGTGGGATCTTCACGAAGCCGCGAGATATGATAAAGCTCTCTCGCATTGACCTTGAGCAGGACTCTCCGCCGGTGCGCATTGGTCAAAATATAGGCGGCGGCCTCCCCTGTCGCTTTTTTCAGCCGGGCATAGGCGTCGTTCGTCCTCTCTATGATCTCCATAAAATCGCGGCCGGCGCCGACGTCTTCGATGGAAGGAGGGATGGTCACCCCAAGAGCTGGATCATAGTCCTGCAGTCACGAGGTGGCCATCCGGTGCCGCTTGAGCTGGGCGAAGCAGGAGGCGCTCACGACGAGGTCGAACTGCAGATCCACGTTCTCGAACTCCCGCAGCGGCATGTCCCAGACTTCATGCAGCGCAAGGAGGCCTTGAAAAGGGCTTCCCTGTTCGCCGGGAGCCATGGATGCGGCGATCCCATGGCACTCCTCCAGAGGCAAGAGCTGGATGCGGTATGAAGGAGTGCGGCGGCGGTGCGGGCTATCGGCTCGGGGATCGCCCAGACGAGACGGACCTCTTCGATCGGTCGGGCGGCGGGGCGCGATCCCGCCTTGCCGATGATCGTCTTGGCGATCTCCCGGAATCGTCCCTTGTGAGGCAGTCGTATTCCGTGGCCGCCGTGTAGCGGACCAGGGAAGGCGCAATGTCCTTCGTGGCGCCGTAGAGTTGCCGGCTGTATTCCCTGGCCTCGTCGAGCGGGCAGGCGGCAAGCCGCCGGAGCATGAGCTCGAAGGTTGCGCGTGTTGAGCGTCATCCCGAGCTGGGCCTCCGTGGCCAGGCAGAGCACGTAGCGCGCATCCTCCTTGGCCCAGCCTTCCAGCGATGGGAGCGATTCGCCGGTGAGGCGGCAAGCTCTTGGTTTTGATCGAGGACCCAGGGCAGCAGGCCCTCGTAGAGCCTGTGGTAGAAGCGCTTCTGGGCCTTCACGGTCCGGGTGAAGCTCTCGGCGAGGCCTGCCTCCCGGATCTCCTCGGGGAGGACAAATCGTCCTGCAGGAGCACGTAGCGCTGGGATTTTTCCGTGTAGGAGCACAGGCGGAATTTCTCGATCTCCTCGACGAGCAGGACGCGAGACCCCCAGACGTCGATGTTGAAGACGGCGTGCTCGGCAATCGAGCTGTGCCCCATGTCGAAGACGATGGCCTGGTTCGAGCGCCTCGCCTTTTCCACTTCCTTCGCGGGCCGCGGCCCGCAGTTCGTTGACGGGCGCCGGGTTGCGGCTGATGCGGGCGTAGGCTGCAGAGACGGTCTCCGGCGTGACATCTGCCCGCGGCGGCGAATGACGTTTCAGGTCATCGATGACCTCCCGGTCCACGTTGTACCCAGCCAGGATGACTTTCATGATTTGTCTACGATAAAAGCAGCCGTTCGAAATGTCAACCGGGCTAAGCCCGGGCCAGTGTCTTCAAGGCCGGCCTGCCCACATAAAGTGAAGAATTGCTCGGATCCCTCCGTATATATATAATAAGGATAAAGCTGCCCTTGAGATTGACCCGTGAAAAATAGGGAGATCGCATCGCTATTCACCCGTATCGCCGATGCCCTGGAGATCAAGGGTGAGCTGGGATTCAAGGTCCTGGCCTACCGCAAGGCAGCCCGTATCCTCGAAGATTTGAGCGAGGATATCGAGACAGTCGCCCGCGAAAAGACTCCAGCAAATCCCGGGGATGGAAGCGGGATCGCCGCTAAGATCGAAGAATACATCCAAACGGGCGGGGATGAAAAAGTACCAAGAAACCCTCGCGGGGATTCCCGAAACCCTCCTCGACCTCCGGAAGTGCAGAGCCTGGGCGCTAAAACCGTCCATCTGGCCCACCAGGAGCTGGGAGTGAAGAATTTTGAGGACCTGAAAAGAGTCATCGCGGACGGATCCTGGCCTCCCTTCACGGCCTGGGCGAGAAGAAAGTCGAAAACGTCCGCAGGGGCCTCGAAAATCTCGAAAGGGCCAGGAGCGCATCTCTCTTTACGAGGCTCTGACCTTGGCCGAAAAGGTCATCGCTTATCTCCGGCAGGCTCCCGGCCTGGGACAAATCTCGCCGGCAGGATCGCTCCGCCGGATGAAGGAAACCGTCGGAGATATCGATATTCTGGCCAGCGGAAGTGACAGCGCTGCGATCATCCACTATTTCACCCTCTACCCTAAAGTCAGCCGAGTTCTGGCTGAAGGCGGGACCAAAGGCTCGGTCATGATCGCCACTGAAAACGGGGAAAGACAGGTGGACCTCCGGATCGTCGATGAATCAGAATATGGTCCGCCCTTCAGTATTTCACGGGTTCCAAGGCTCACAACATCAAACTCCGGGGCATGGCCAAAGACAAAGGGCTCAAGATTTCTGAATACGGAGTGTTCCGCGGAGAAAAACGGATCGCCGGGAGAGTCGAGGAGGAAATCTACGCCGCCCTGGGACTTCCCTGGATTCCGGCCGAGCTTCGCGAAGACCGGGGCGAAATCGAGCTGGCCCTGAAGGCCGACTCCCCGAAATTGTCGGATATAAAGACATCAAGGGCGACCTTCATGTCCATTCCAACTGGAGCGATGGCCAGGTTTCTCTTGAAGAGCTTGCCGAGCTGGCTCGCGGCCTGAACTATCAATACCTTGCCGTCTGCGACCATTCGCAGTCCGCCAGATACGCCCGGGGCCTATCCCCGGAGAGGCTCGGTCAGCAAATCAAGGAAATCGGATCGCTCAACCGCCGTCTCAAAGGCATCCGTTTGCTCACGGGGACCGAAGTCGATATTCTCGCCGACGGCCGGCTGGATTTTCCCGACACGCTCCTTGAAAAACTGGACGTAGTGGTGGCGTCCGTCCACTCGGGCTTCCAGAAAACCGCACGGCCAGAATGCTCAAAGCCATGGAAAGCCCCCACGTCGACGTCATCGGGCACCCGTCGGGACGTCTCCTTTTGGGCCGGGAAGGATATGATGTCGACCTCGATGCAGTGCTCGAAGGCGCGCGCCGGACGGGCAAAGCCATGGAGCTCAATTCCTTCTATGACCGTCTGGACCTGAATGAATTCCAACTCAAAAAAGCCAAGGACAGGGGCCTCAAGATTTCGCTCGGCACAGACACGCATTACGCCGCCGGACTCCAGATGATTGCGGTTTGGAGTGGGGATTGCCCGGCGCGCCTGGCTCGAGAAAGGAGATATCCTCAACTGCCTAAGCCTCAGCCAGCTTGAGAAAAAACTGCGGTAGAGTTCAGGGGACCTTGTCACGGCGCTCATTCATTCTTAAGATGATTAAATTTGAAAGATGTCTCTGACTGTTGTATCGTATAGGTTCTTGAAAGGAGAAAGGAACATGGTCAGTATCGTTCGAGAGCCCCTCCGAGACTCTTGGGTTATGCCGTGCGGGCAGAGATTGATTCCAACAGGCTCTACACCAAGCTCGCGAACAGGGTGAAAAATGGCTTGCTCAAGGAGAAGTTTCAGATCCTGGCCTTCGAAGAAAAAAAAGCATGAGACCGTGCTCAGAAATTTCTTCAAATCGCTCTACGCCGGACAAGATCTCCAGGTCCCCGACAGTGTGGACGAGCGCCTTCTCCCCTCGGTCCAGGTCAGGCCCTCCTCAGGCCTGGAAGAGATCCTTTATCAGGCTATGAAGGCAGAAAAATCAGCCCAGAATTTTTATGCTTCCCTGGCCAAAAGAGTCAGGCTTCCGAAAAAAAGAGTGCTGCAATACTTAAGCAAAGTGGAAAGGAGCCACTTCCTCATGCTGCAGAGCGAATACACGCTGGCCCAGCAGTTCGAGGATTACGCCGAAAAAGATATCGACAAGGTGATTACCTGATTTTTTCTTTGGGGAAACTGATGCTCAGGATGATTGAAGTGATCGGGGCCTCCGAGAATGGCTATTCAGAAGCGGTTAAGGCCGCCGTCCAGCAGCTTATCGACGCAGGCGAGAAGGTCCATTTCTTCGAAGTGATCGAGCAACGAGGTGCGGTCAGGGAAGGCCGGTTCAAGGAATTCCAGGTCAAGGTCAAAGTCGCCGTCGAATAACGAGGACAGCAGCTACCCTTTCTTACACCCAGAGGAACGATCCCAGCTACCAGGCTGCCCCCGTCGAGGTCGGTCGAATTTTTGTCCTGACTATCTCGTTCTGCGGAAGGGACTGTCTGGGTGATTTCCAGTTTATCTGGCACGGCGGCCGGTTCCCGGGCCAGATTCTCGCATTCTCCGCTCCTCGTTGACATCTCCTGGAGTAGTAATTTATGCTTCTTCACGGTCTTCGGGGCGGAAAAATCGAGGTTCATCCTCGCCCGCCCACTGCGCGGTAAAGAATGCAACGGCTCTATTTCTATCGCGATTTTGCGCACGGTTGAGGTTTCAGTATCCATGCACGAGCAAAAAATAAGCTATATTTCGGGCTGGTATCCTGAGGAGAAGGGTGAATTTCTTAGTTTTCGATGGATGAAGAAAAAAGCCATCGTAGAAATCTCAAATATTGATCGATGAGAAAAAATAGCTTTCTGATGTTCATTGGGGGGCATCCGTTCCCTGATCGCGTGAATCCCGTCATCAACCTAAGGGTCAATGGAAAGGCCATCGGGGAAGCCGAAATTCTGCATTCCAAAAACACTTATTTATTCCCCATTAAATTGCGAAATAGTTCCCTTCATCTGGAGTTACTGCTCAATAGCGCATTCGCCGATGAAAATGGAACTGACAAGAGAGAACTGGGAATGATTGTTTACAATATCGCTGTCCATAGCTTAAAAAACCCTCCTTTGCCGACCTCCATGGAACTTGAAACAACAACTTTCTGCGATATTAATCCGCCCTGTGTGATGTGCTATGCCCGGATGCTCCATACCCGGCCCAGTCAGGAAAACAAGAATCTCGACGATGCCGTTTTTGAAAAGATTAGACCCCATTTGAAAAATTTCGAGGTCATTTCTCTTCATGGCATCGGAGAGCCTTTGGCCGGAAAGAAGCTCTTCCCCATCCTCAGATCGATTGACTCCACTAAAACGAAACTGCAATTTAACAGCAATGGCCTGAACCTGAGTGAGGAGAGATGCAGAGAACTCGTGAAGAGCGGATTGGGCTTAGTCAATTTCTCGGTCGATGCAGCGACGGCAGAGACCTACAAGAAAATTCGACGCGTCGATTTCCATAAAGTCATCGCCAACATTCGAAAGCTATCAGAGCTAAAAAAGAAGATGTCATCCGGACGTCCCAGGATAGAAATGAATATGACCCTAATGAGGTCAAATTTTGAAGAGGCGAATCAATTTGTCTCTCTGGCCAAAGATCTCGGAGCCGAAAGTGTCCATTTCGGGATTCTCAATAAGCACTCTGACGATTATGCCGTCCAGAATGAGAATTTTGAGTTTCATTATCACCAGGAGATGATCGATCTCAGTTCACCCGCTCTCGGGGCGAAAATACAGGAGGCAAGAGAAACAGCCAGAGCGCTGGGAATCAGCCTATTTATAAATATACCTAAGGCCTAAAATTATGAAGAAGATGTTCTGCCCCAAACCCTGGGAGAACGTCTTGATTGAGATCAATGGAGACGTCTATTTCTGCTGCTATTCGCACCGGCCCGCAGGGAGGATCGGCCGCCTTCAAAGAGATAATTTCCCTGAAATATGGGACAGCAAGGAAGCCAATAAAATAAAAAAATAATGGCGGGAAAAATTCCTCTGGCGTGCCTCTGAGATGCGAACTCTTCAAGTTTGAGAAGAAATGGGTTTTATATCTGAGGAATTTGTATCTCGATTCTCCAATTATAAAAGCCCTCTTCAGCAGATCGAAACTTCTTAATGATCTTAAGAACCGCCTGAGAAGCCTCCTCTATAATGTGGCTAACTTAAAAAAGTAGCTCATAATTTTTCTTATTGAAGCGATGGGCAGGAGGTCGCCGTTGAATAGAAAAGGGCGTCTATCCCTTCATGACACCCAAGGAACGACCCTGGCGACCAGACGCCCGATACCCACCTCATGCGATACTCTGACGACCTCATCGACGTCCTTGTAGGCGCCTGAGGCTTCCTCCGCAATGCCTTTCCAGCTGGTTGATTGGAGCTCAACTCCCATCTTCTTGAGGTCGTCGCGGATCTGCTCACCCCGGAAGCGGCGAAGCGCCTCATGCCTGGACATGAGCCGGCCCGCGCCGTGGGCAGTTGAGCTGAAACTGAGGTCTTCGGCTTCCGGGGTCCCCACAAGCAGATAGAGCCCAAGAGGGTGATTTTTGTGCCGTCACGAGTTTCCGCCGGTTTTTCCCTTATGGTATCAAGCTTGTGCTCAAGCTCGACAAATTCCTGTGTGTATTTCTCGTACTGGCGGGTCGTTTCGTGGTCCGGATTCACGATGACAATGCCGCGATTTCCGTCAATTATGACGGTATCGCCGCCTCGGACGATTTCGGTCAGGTCCTCCAACGCCACTACCGCCGGGATGCCTAAAGAGCGGGCGACAATGGCTGTATGGCTGGTTCTTCCGCCCGCGTCCGTAGCCAGCCCTTTTACGTATTTTTTATTAAAGCCGGCGGTCTGAGTGGGGCTCAATTCCCGAGCGACAATTGCGACCTCTTCGCTGATGTGCTCAACATCTTCGCGTTTTCTGCCCAGAAGCTGCTTGAGCAAACGTCTCTCAATGTCGTATATGTCCGCCGCCCGTTCGCTGATATAAACGTCTTTCACACTGGTAAAATGCGAAGCAATTTCGCGCAGGACTGTCGAGACCGCATACTCTGCGGTCACCCGTTCGGCACTGATCAAATCGGTGATCTTTTTTCGCAGCTCCCTATCTCGCAAGAAACGCAAATGCACAGCGAAGATGTCCTTTATTTTGCTGCGATCGGCTTGCTCCTGCGTGGCCTCAAGCTGAGTCAGTTCGCCGGCGGCAGCCGCAAAGGCGTTCCTGACGCGTTGCGTCTCCTCCGTGCGCTGCGAGGGCGCGATCATACGATGGGGAATCCGGTAATCTTCGGAGTCAATGATTAGCGACTTGGCAACGGAGATGCCCGGCGAGACTGCTATGCCCTTTTTTATTTCCATCGTTAAACGTCACCAGGCCCTACAGCTTTTCTTGGTCACTGGGTGTTGGCTCATCAAAATGCTTCAGCTCTACAAGCTCCTGCAAGGCGATGATTGCCTTTTCGGCATCTTGACCTTCAGCTTTAATCTTCAGGCTGTTTCACACGTTGCAGCCAGCATGCTGATCTGCATGATGCTCTTTCCATCCACCCTGTTTTCGCCGTTGCTGACGGTAATGTCACACTCAAATCTATTTGCGGTATCGACGAATTGCATAGCAGGACGCATGTGCAGACCGTCCGCGTTTCTTATCTGGACCGTCGTTTCACAAACAGTTTTGCCCAACGCACCTTCTCCTGCTGGCATTTCCAGGCCTCGCCGCTTGACGTCACACATGGATTCGCACTACAATAACGACGGATTCTCATCCACTTCTCTAAGCAAATCTTCAATCTGCGCAGCGGTGCTGGGACTGTCTTAGAAACTTGCGAAATTTCTCATGCTGCAGATGCCGGAAAATGCTTTCCATCGCCTGTAAATGCCTGTCGGGATTGTCAACAGGGCTCACTAAGAGTATTACGCAGTAAACCGGCTGTTTATCCAGGGCAGAAAAATCGACACCCACACTGCTCTTTCCAACCGCAGCTACTACATCTTTAACTCCGGCGTGCTTAACGTGAGGCAAAGCGACACCTTTGCCAATTCCGGTACTCGCTTCGTTCTCTCTTTTGATAACCGCGCCTATGATCTCATCACATTTGCCTCTTTTCAGCCGCTTGGCGTTGTCCAGCGCCGAAACAAGTTCAGCAATCACACCGTCACGGTCTCTGGCCCTAAGCTCAGGAACTATTGCCTCAAAACAAACAAAATCTACAAACTTCATCGTATTTGCCCAAAAGTCACTTCTAACGGTTTACCAGCCAGCCGATAAAATCGGCGGAAAACTCATCTGATTTCTGTGCCGCCTGCCTGTTTTTTGTCTCGTTCTTTGGCCTTTATCCTTCTAAGCTGGCTCTGAAGCCTATGGACAGCCAAGTCGATACACTGACAAGCATCTGTGCCTCTTTCCCCAACCACGAAGACCTTGCCGTGCTCGGCCCTGGCGATTATTTCCACCTCGATACTGCCTTTTCGACTGCCATCGATAATTACCTCGACCTGGCTGACGTTGTCATAGTACCGGGGTAGCTTGGCAGTCTTCTGTTCCGCGTGTTCTTTGATAGCATCTGTAATGCGAACATGTTTGCCAGTGACTGTAAAAAGCACTACGATTCTCCTTAACTATTTTGCCATAATGAGTCCTGCAAAATTGCAGGTTAGGCATATATTATTTAAGGAAATCTGCCTTTTGATTTTCTTAAATAATCGCTTAACTATTTGTCAGAGAACAGTTTTCTGCTTAACAAGAAAAAAACAAAAGACCATTTTTTCTTGTCAAAGTATGCCTAACCTGCAATTTTGCAGAAGCCTTATTTTGCCATAAACCTGTCCTTACTTTATTCTATTGCCGGCACAGAGTTCCGGCAAAGTGGGCCACCGCCGACTGTCTGGAGCCACTACCCCCGCACTGATGATAAATCGAAAAGCCTCTTCTACGGTCATATCCAAAGTTATGGTCTGCTCCTTGGGAACCATTATTACATAACCTGTAACCGGAGTCGCGCAGTAGGTATCATAACAATAAGGAATTCTTTTTCAATGTTCTCGGCTACTTTTATGTGCCGCGACCCTGTAACAAAACCTATGGACCACATCCCATTTCGTGGATACTCCACCGCAACAACCCTTGAAAACAGCTTCTGCTGCTCTTGTGGTGTGAGCACGAAATCCGTCACCTGTTTTACGTAAGGATAAATCCGTTTAAGCACCGGCACAGTCATGATGAAACTCTCGCCCATCCGCCAGACAGCCTTTCCTACTACACTGGCCAGGAGTGCGCCCACCAGACAAACCACTACCAGCCCTACGAGAAACCCTATTATGGACCCCGCCGTTCCCTCCACCAGGATCTCGGCGAGCCTCTTTTCGGGAATTCCTCCTTCGCCCTGGACGCGCACTATCAGCCATACCAAGCCGCGATTTATGTAAATACTGACGTTTTCCTGGATGAACTTGTACGCCCAGCCGAGAATCCAAATCGTCAGAATGGTCGGTAATAATACCGCCAGTCCACGCAAAAAATAGCTTTTCAAGCGTCTGGTAACGCCCATATTCTCGACAACAACCTTCGCCCTTGACAAGCTGCCGACTCTAGTTGCTTTACTCCCTTGGCAATGAAATTCTACGCAAAATGGTCAAATAATACAGATTAGTGTCTTCGGCTGGTTTCTGACGGATTGAAAAGCAAAAAGGCTGCTGCATTTTTGCCTTTCAAAGTATGCCCAACTTCGATTTTTTGAGAACTCATCATACGCGTATTTTGTTCCGGCTCGTTACGATTAGGTTAATCCGCGGATCGCTTACAGTCAACAAAAAAGTCCTTGGGCAAATGTGCACCCGTCAAATGTATGGCTGCGCCCGGCAGAGAAGCAATCATCCATACAATCCGTTGGCATAAAGCCAGTGCCAGTGCCTGTTCAGCGCCGACGTTGGCAAGGTGGGTAAAAAGCACAACAAGCAGACCTTCAACCACCACTGCACCACCAATACTTATCGGCAGGACCCCCAACACCCAGGCCAGCGTGAAACAGATATAATAATACTTGATGCTGGCGGTTATCCCCAGACTGACACCAAGAAACCAGAAGCCAGTTATTGTCACGATTTGCAAAACAACGGTCAGCCCAAATGCCACAAGAATTATTATCGGGCAACTGCAGTAAATAATGATCGCATCCTTTAGCTGCTTAGATACCGCCAGGCCTTGTACCCCAAAATATGACCAGCCCTTTGCCAGCATCTCTCGCCCGGGCCTGTACAGGAGCAGGCCAAAGAATACTACTGCCACGCCCACACCCACCCAGGAGAGAAAACGCTTATGCACAAAAAGGGGTACGGGTGTAATATCCTTGCTGCTGAAACTCGATCCGCCGCCTTGACCCTGCAACACAAGCAAGTAGAAAAACAGCGCGATAATCAGTGTGCCAAGCAGCCCAATCACCCTGTCGACAAACACACTCAGTGCGGCTTTGAACCTTCTGTCCGTGTGTTTGGTAACGTACCAGGCCCGCAGCAAATCGCCTCCCACAGAGCCCGGCATAAAATTATTGTAAAAAAGCCCCAAAAAATGCAGTTTGACGAGTGTCCAAAAGTCCATCAAGGCGGATTGCGACCGCAGCAGCAGCCACCATCGTGATGCTATAATTAGCTGGGCTGCAACGAAAATACCCAAAGTAGCCGCAAAAACCCACAGATTCAGCCGGAGAAAAATCTCTGCTAAGTTCTCCCATCTTTGACCTCTGGAAACCCACAATACAGCCCAAATGATGCCTCCCACGACCACCACGACGCGACCAAGCAGAAATGCAGCTTTGCTTTTATTAGCTTTGGTGTCGAGCATTCAGACCAATCCGTCTTGAAAAAACTTGTTCTGGCAGATAGTAGCGGGTAAAACTGCTTCCGGCAAGACAATACCGTTCAAAAAATTAGGAGACCCGACAGGTGACCGCAAAACAGAGTATGGAAGAAGGTTTGGAATTTACGCCAAGATTTGACGACAATGGTCTGATACCAGCCGTAGCCCAGGACGCACAGACAGGCCAGATCCTGATGGTTGCGTATATGAATCGAGCGGCACTCGATTTGACGATTCAAACCGGCTATGCCACGTACTTCAGCAGGTCGCGACAGCAGCTCTGGAAAAAAGGCCAGGAAAGTGGCCACCTGCAAAAGGTCGAGCAAATACTGGTCGATTGCGACCAGGACTGCCTCGTGCTCAAAGTGCAGGTCGATGCCGGGCAATGCCACGTAGGCTACCAGTCTTGCTTCTACCGGGCACTGAAGAAGGGCGGCAGCAAAGACCTGCAACTTGTCGCAGAAAAGGTCTACGATCCAAAACATGCTTACAAAAAGCAGAACCGAACACCGTAGTCTCGGCATCGCATCTGAGTTGTAGGGTATGCTTAGCATACCATTTTGCTAAGGCGATCTGGCAAGGTCGGCAAAAAGCGCTCTGGCATATTGAGAGCTTTTGCGGCAGGCGTCCACTGCGGTCATTGTTTTGGGTGAACCGGCTTCGACAGCCTGTTCCAGAACAATATGCGGTCTTACGCCGATTTTCAATAGGTGCTCTGCCACAGCCGGATAATCAATGTCGCCTTCGCCGAACGTCTCAGTCCAGATGTTGTCTTTGGACTGGCGAAGATGCAGCTCGCTGATTCTTAAGCCGTATAGCTTCAATACATCAAACAATGCGACAGCCGAGTTGCCCGCGCCGCGATAAATCCAATGGGCAT
Organism: Sedimentisphaerales bacterium; assembly: GCA_963814265.1. Lineage (GTDB taxonomy): Bacteria > Planctomycetota > Phycisphaerae > Sedimentisphaerales > Anaerobacaceae > JAFNGF01. The sequence continues at coordinate 12,136 of CAWFCJ010000012.1, forward strand.
CCAGGCACAATGTCACGCAAGCCGGGTCGGTGCCCACCATCATGTGATGAAACTCGCGTGCGGCGCTTCGCAGCTCAATGTCGTGGTTGTGATAGGACAAGGTAAGACCTATCGCTCTTAACTTTCTGCCAAGCGCTTCCAGGGCCTCTGCCTGGACCTTCAGTTGGGCATCGTTTTTATTCTCCGGCCCGCCCCAGCGGATGGGACTTGGATTGGTGACAATTATTTGCGTGCCCAGAACTGCCTTGGCCTTTTCAGCGATAGCGAACACCTCTTCGATGCTTTTGCCGGCTTGGTCCCGCTCGTGGAGCGTACTGTTGACGTACAGCGAGCGCATTTGCAGGCTGTGTTTTTTAAGTAGCGGGCCAATCTTGTCAACGTTTTGCGGGGCGTTGATAATCGGCTCAAAGCCGTCTACCCCGCTGGCCGCCACTTCGGCGAGGCCCGCGTCCAGGTCCTTATTGAAGTCGCGTCCCTCACGCTGATAGAACACGGTCCAGGGATACACGTTGCAGGCTAAGTGCAGCTTGCCTGGCCTTTTTCTTTCGGCTGCCTTACCTGGCTGAACGTCTATCAAGATCGCTCCGCCCACAGCCGCCAAATCTTTGATAAACCTTCGACGAGAAATATTCTTTTCGCGCATGATTAAGCACTCCTTACAAAAACTTACTTATGAGTTCTGCAAAATTGCAGGTTAGGCATATATTATTTAAGGAAATCCGCTTTTGATTTTCTTAAATAATCGCTTAACTATTTGTCAGAGAACAACTTACTGTTTGACAAGGAAAAAACAAAAACCATTTTTTCCTGTCAAAGTATGCCTAACCTGCAATTTTGCAGAAGGCTTAAACTTACTTACCAGGAAAGGTTCTCTGGAAGAATTCGAGCCAGCCTAATGTCAGAGCGTCCGCGATTTCGCTGGAAGCCCTGCACTCCTGGGGCGTTTTGCCCCAATAGAATCCTATCCAGCCGGTGGCGTATTTTTTCGACTCTTCAATGAACCGCCCCAACTCATCCATCGAACAGGTCAGCGGAAAAATCTCCTCGATAACGACGGGCTTTCCGACGGAGAATCCTGCCAAGCTCGCCATCGCTTCGGGCAGTTTCGATTGTGCAGGATAGATGTGCGCACTGATAAAGTCCAGGTCCCGCACGATTTTCGCCGGCACAAAGCCGGACGTGAGTCCTTTGCCCTCCAAACTCCAGGGAACTAAACCGACGGTAATTAAGTGCCGGCGGTCGTGCTTACGAATTGCCGCCGATAATTTCTTGATCCATTGCACCGCGATTGCGGGGCGATCTCGTGAGCCTTGCTCGATCGCTACAAACTGAACAAAGTGCTTGCCGGCAAAGGCAGGACCAAGCCAATCGGTTCGCTTACCGCCGGCTACGACCGGCTCATTCATAAGATCGTAGCAGAAGACGGCGGGGCTGTCGGCACATCGCTGGGCAATAGCCTGCCAGAAGCGAGCCTGAACGTTCCATCGCTCTTGCTCAGAAAGTTGATCGTACCACGGCGGGACATCTTTTTTGTGGTAGCAGCCCAGGCCGGTGATATCAAGATAAAGCTGCGATAGTTCAGCCAAATCCACCAATTGGGCAAGTTTGTCCAGAGCGGCCTGGTTAGGTTCGCTCGGCCCTTTCATGAATTTGCCAACTTGAAGATGGATGCGGACGACATTGGCTCCGAGCTGTTTCATTTCACGGAAATCTTGCTCGACGGTGTCCCACTCACAGTCCCAGTAATCTTCAAGCAGCCGGCCGTCTCGGTCATGGTCATAATTGAAGCCCCACGGCACAGATCTCCGGCCCGATTCGCTAAATGCGAACGCCCGATTATCTTGCGAGACGCTAACCCATTCCAGGCCTCTGCTCTGCGCCAGAAATGGAGCCAGTAGTAAGAACGGCATCAAAATCATATCTTCTATCAATCCTGTACAAGGTTTAATCAAATACTACAGAGGCCCTTTTCAAGACTCGCCGCGTCTGTGCTATTCCCTGAATAATCCTGCGCCGAGCTCGCTTCCAAATGTGCCCTGGACAACGTGCAGGTAGCGGCTTGCTGTTTTATCCTTCACCAGAGCAACTTTTCCATTTTTGACAACGTTGCTTTCTTGGTAGGTTACTTCCGCCCCGGTCTGGCCGGTCGGGCCGGTCTCGATGCCATAGCCGGAATAGAATTTATTGCCCGCCACGATACAATCCGCCACTCGATACCTCTGCCTGTCACCGGGTTTTCGCATCCAGAAATACTCGCTGCGGGTGACAATGTTGTGGGCAAATTCAAAATCTTCTGCAGTCTGGCAGGTCCAGACGCCTGAGATACGGGCCCCATCCACAATGCAATATGTCATCGCACATTTTTTGCCCGGGACACCTTGCAGCCCATCCCAGAAAACGACACAGGCATTACAGTTGTAGAAAATGCAGTGATCGACCACAAGTCCGTCGCCGGTGGCTATGACCGGACAGTAGATGTCCAAGCCATCTCTATCGCCCAAGAACATGCACTGAGTGACAATCAGGTCGTTCAGGTTCTCGCCTACGCGCTCGATGCAGCAGTGCCAGTTACGCTGCAAGGGATTACCAAGAAATTTTAGCCCTTGTATCGTGACATGGCTAAGCTTTATTTTTAGCCCGTACGTCTCTGTTTGCTGATCGATATTCTCCGGTTTTCGCGGGTCCTCGGTAGAGAGCATTATTGGCATAAGTGCCGGCTTCCACGCCGGCTCATCAGGCAGGACCGCCGCTCGGATGACCAGCCTGTCTTTCTCAGTATATGGCCGCTTAGTCTCGAACGCTACGCATTTGTTAAAGTTATATATCCCAGGGGCTATCACGATTGTGGTTGGGCCTGGTTGTACGCTGCTATTAACTATTGCTGCGGCCTGGCCTATCGTTTGCAGCGGTTTTTCTTCTGTGCCGGGATTTGTGTCACTACCGTTTCTGCTATCTACGTACAATGTCTGAGCAATCGCATTTGAAGCCGACACAATAAGAACCAAACCTACCAAGGAAAACCGCCATGTAATTCTTTCAGTTTTCATACTATTTTTTGTAATCCCGACAAATTAAAGTGCGTTTCTTATCATATCCAACCGTGCTTTGGCATCCGCCTCTCTGGCAAAGAATTTCTTGAGCTTTTCGCACGCATAGTCACTGCAATACGCACAATTCTCAATCACCTTGCCTCTTGCACATTTCCTTATTTCACACTTGTGACAGCCTGAAAAAAGTCTGCCGGCTTCCATTAGACATCCATCGCAATCGGTGACATCCTCAGCCTCTAATTCCTGTTTGTATATATCGTTGATTTTCTGTGCAATCTCAGCCCTCATTTCACGCTTTTTCTTTGAGTCCTGCTGCTCTCGTTGCCAAATAAATGGGGCATGTATTACAAACCAAGCCACAATAAGCGAGCGTCTCATCCATCTTCTTTTGGGAACTTGCCCTGTAGAAGAAGTTCAAGATGTCATTTCGAGCGAGCCATAGGCGAGTCGAACCTACCGGAAATGCTGCTTTTAAGTGCAGATTTCTCCACTTCGCGTCCTTTAGGGACGCTTCGGTCGAAATGACGGTGGTCTTTTCTACAAAACATTCTTTATCTCCAGCAAATTAGAGCTTGCTTCTTATCTGGTCTAATCGTTTCTTTGTCTCCGGGGCCATCTGGAATATCTTTTCGAGTTTTTCACATGCGTATTGGTCACAATATGCACAACTCTCGACGGCCTTTGCTTTTCCACACTTTCTTACCTGGCATACTTGGCAGTGCATTAAAAGAGGCTCGCGTCCGATAGACAACCACTGCAATTAATATCTTCCGGCTTAAGCTCACCTTATATTCCTTGTGCCAGAGTTCGGCCACTTCCTGCTCTTTTGGCATCATCATTGTTCTTAGTTGCAATAAATGCAGGGCATTCATTACACAACAAACCGCAAAAACTTACCATTTCATCCATTTTGTACCTCCTTTCTATGATAAATCTATCTCAAAATGAGAGTTTTGCAAAAAGGAGATTAGGCACATATTATTTAAGGAAGTCCGTTTCTTGATTTCCTTGAATAATCGAGCTAAGTAATTATCTATCAAGTAGTTAATGTTTGAAAAGGAAAAATAAGACAACAAATTTTTCCTTTTCAAAGTGTGCCTAATCTCCATTTTGCAAAAGTTCATCAAAAGGCAGACTCAAGTGCAGTCTTATTGTCTTATCCAGCGATGCAGCAAGCCAACGCTTGACCGGCGTCGCCTCCCCTAAAGATGCCAGGATGTGACGGTCTATATTCTTGATTGTTTTTTTGCCTTTCCAGAAGACCTAAGTGTATTCGAAATAATCTTCAGCCTGCCGCAAAGAGGGCTCAACTTGATATTTCGCGCAGCACGCAAAGGGCTTATCAGGGTGGAGGTCTCCGCCAATTGCCTTGAGGATAATAACAAGCCCTTCGATGAAGTCCCAGTGGCACGGCATCAGCAGGTCTATCGCCATAGCCAGAGATACTTTTGATTTTCGGCCATCTACCGTATCATGTATGATAGTCTTTCTTGGTTTGTTGGAGGAAAGCGAGTCGTCTTTGTAATACTCTCCCGCCGGATTTGCGCCTGGCTGGCCATAATCTGCCAGGTCTAAGGCCATCCTATGATAAGGTTGGTTCGGATCCAAAGCTTCGGCTGACTTTATCGACTATTCTCTCCACCTGCCATATCTTCAGGGGCGTTGGCTTTCCAATAAAGCTCGATAGCTCGTCTGCTGGGATGCCGCCCACATCCAGATTCATGCCTTTAATAGCTGGATTTTTGCACCAGCGCGAAAGTATCCGGCGAGCATTCTGCAATTCTTTTTTGCGTTTTGGCGGCCGTGCGTTAGATTCCTTTGGGCAGCGCCCGGTACATGAGGCTTTTATAATACGCTCCGCCTCTTTGTCCGCCTCGTGATAGCACGCCTCGAAGCGCGTGATAAGCTGCCTTATAGCGACCGTCTGGTTGTCTAACGGGCTGATAGAATCCTCCAAGGCGTCAATGGCCCGGAGTTCCTTGTCGCTAAGAAGCCTTTTATCGTCAAGTGCACAACAATTCTGCCAGCAGGGCCTTAAACTCTTACTCATCTGCGGGAATGCCCTTTTTTACGCAATGGCTTGTGCCATTCACTACTCCAGCAGTTTTCGATATACCGCTTCGATTTTATCAATCATAGTTTCCGGCGCGAATTTCTCTTTTACAAATTCTCTGCCTGCTTCGCCAAGCTTTTTTCGCAAGTTCTCGTCTTTCATCAATTCTGCGCAGGCCTTTGTCAGTTGCTCGACATTCTTTGGCTCGATCAGCCGGCCCGTGTTTTCATTTACCACTTCACTTGCGCCGTCCACATCGAACGAAATAGCCGGCTTGCCGCAGAGCATCGCCTGCGGCAAAGTCCGTGCAAGGCCTTCCCTCAGCGAGCAGTGCACCAGAATATCCGATGATTGTATGGCAAGTGGAATTTCGCCTGGCGGCAAAAGGCCCGTGAACTTGATTTTACCAGCCAAGTCCCAATTGCTGAACCTGCACCTTGTAGTAATCAGATAGATTGCCGTCGCCGATGAACAACCACACGGCTTTCTTGAACTGCGGGGCAAGCAGCTTTGCAGATTCGATAATATAATCATGTCCCTTGAGCATAAAAAGACGCGCAATGGTGATAAGCACAATGGCATCTTCCGGGATTCCGTATTTCTGCCGGAACTCTTTTATACGCTCTCTGGGGACAGGATTCAGAAATTGCCCTTCTTCGATGGCCGAATAGGCCGTGATATAAGGTTTATCTACGCCGATGCCGGCAGCTTTTTGTTGGCTGGTCATAGCATCAGCGACACTGATAAAGAAATCCGTTCGCCTGGCAGCGGATTTTTCAAGGGCGATATAAAATTTGTTCAGCCATTTATTTTGATATGGATGAAAAGCCAGACCATGGATTGTATGGACTATTGCTGGCCGGTTTTCTGCCCATTCTCCTTTCAGACAGTGGCTGGCAAATCGTCCGAGTATGCCTGCCTTAGCCGAATGTGTGTGGACGATGTCGGGCTGAATCCGCCGCAGGTGCTTTTTGATTTGGTGGTAGCTTATAAGGTCCTTGACCGGATCAATTGCCCGCCTGAGCTTATTGATAACAATGACTTTATATTTTTGATTATTGGTCTGATTGAAAAGCTCGCCTTCAGGCCCGATAGCGGGCCCGGTAATCAGCGTGACATCGTGCCCGCGTTCCGCCAGAAGCTTGCAGGTAATGAGCGTATTTTCCTGCGCCCCGCCGAGAATCAATCTGGTTATTATGTGAACAATTTTCAATATTCAATCCGCATCAGGCAAAGTCCCGCAGCGGGGGCAAGCGGCCCTGCTGCGGTTCGGTCTTTTGCCTGGAGAATTTCGATCACCTTTTCCGGCTTCCATCTGCCCCTTCCGACTTCAACCAGAGTGCCCACGATATTCCTCACCATATTATACAAAAAGCTGTCGCCTTCCACATCAACATAGACCCAATCGTTTTCGCTGGCGACATCGCAGCGAAAGATTGTCCGTACTGTGTTCTCTCGCTTTTCCGCCCCTGATGCGAAGGATTTGAAATCTTTGTGCCGACAAGCGTTTTTGCCGCCGCAGCCATGCCTGCAATGTCGAGCTTCCCGGGATATGCCAGCAGTGGCTTATCTGCAGAACCGGCTGAACCCGGCCTGTGAAGATCGTGTACCGGTACAGTTTGCTCTTGACAGCCCCTATCACATCGAATCCCATCGGAACCTCAACTCCTTCACAACCGTTATATCGACAGGAAGCCTGCCGTAATTGCCTTGGCGAGATTCTCGGTGGGGATGGGCGAATCGATTTGAATAAGGGCGACCTGCCCCAGAGCGCTGACGCCCGCATCGGTTCTGCTGGCTCCGCACACCCTGACTCGCCAGCCGAGCAGCTCACTGATCGCCTCGATCAGCACACCCTGGATGGTTCTTCGCCCCGGCTGGATTTGCCAGCCGTGATATTTGCTGCCGTCGTAAGCGATGGTCAGTTTTATATTGCGAACGGCCATTGTCACGATTAGAGCAGCTTTTCCGCAATCTGGACGGCGTTCAGTGCCGCCCCTTTTCGCAACTGGTCGCCGGCGACCCAGATATTGATGCCGCGGTTCTCAGGTATCGATTCATCCTGCCGGATTCGCCCGACGAGAATATCGTCTTTGCCGGTCGCATCAATCGGCATCGGGAAGCGGTTGTGCTCACGGTCGTCCATCACCTCAACGCCCGGCGCGGTGCTCAAAAGGTCCCTGACCTGGTCGTCCGTAATCGGCTCGGTGAACTCCAGATTGATACTCTCGCAGTGTGCCCTGAAAACCGGCACACGAATGCAGGTAGCGGTAATCGCAATATCCGGGCAGTCGAAAATCTTTCTGCGTCTCGAGGACCATTTTCGTCTCTTCCACGTTGTAGCCGTTCGGCCCCAGCGCCGAATTGTGGCTGAAAAGTTGAAACGCTATCTGATACGGGAACACCTTCATGGTCGGCTTTTTGCCTTCAAGTATCTCCCGGCTCTGATTCTCCAGCTCCAGCATCGCCTGATATCCGGCGCCGCTGGCCGCCTGGTAGGTGCTGACCACCATTCGTCTTGACCGGATTTGCCTTGTGCAAAGGCCAGACCGGCACAATCCCGATAATCGTCGAGCAGTTCGGATTGGCGATTATCCCTTTATGCTCCTAGATTTTTTGCGGATTTATCTCCGGAATAACCAGCGGCACATCCGGGTCCATCCTGAACGCCGAGGAATTATCCACAACAACCGCACCCGCCTGTGCCGCAGCCGGGGCAAATTCCTTGCTTCGCGCTGCGCCGGCACTGAATAGCGCAATATCGACGCCCTTGAAACTGTTCTTGGTCATTTCTTCAACGATATATTCTTTGCCTTTGAATTCGATTTTCTTGCCGGCTGACCGGCTGCTCGCCAGCATTTTCAGCGAATCAAACGGAAAATCCCGCTCTTCCAGAATTTTCAGAAACTCCTGCCCCACCGCCCCGGTTACTCCTGCTATTGCCAGATTACAACCCATACATTAAAGCTCCTCAAAATCTTCTGTTCTATTCAAACTTAAGGGCAGCCGGATATGACTGCCCCGCTCAAACTTTCAAAAACCAAAGTGGGTAATAATTATACTATTCTTATCGCCAAAATGCAATAGCCACTTTGCTAATATTATTTATTCTGCTTAATTATTCTGCTGCCGGTCTGCTCTCCTCTGCCACACTGCCGCCATCATAGATGCCGTAATTATACAGATAAATACAAAAATCGCCGCCGGCATCGCCGCTCTCTCCCCGAAATGCTGCTAATGCCAGAACCGTCCCCAATCCGGCGTTTTGCATCCCGCCCTCAATCGACAGCGTCCGCCTCTGCCGCACATCCATCCTGAAAATCCACGCGACTAGCATACCCCGCGACCATTCCAAAGATATTCAATACCAGCCCCAGCAGCCAAAACCAGACCCGTCATTTCGCAAGGTACTTCTTATTGAGAGCTATCACTAATGAGCAGATAAATATAATAAACGTAGCCGAAATCGCCGGAAAAACCGGCAAAACCTTCTCGACTTTATCCTTAAAATAGCACCTCACCCCAAATCCGATAAGTAACGGCCCTATCACTATCAAGAGAACATCTATCAGCATCGGCCAGAACGGCACATGCAGCACGGATTTTGCCAGAATATACGTCAACCCCGGCGTCATCACGGGCGCTATCAGAGTCGAAACAGTCGTCAGTGACACCGAATATGCCACGTCTGCTTTGGCGATATAGTTCATCACGCTGCTCGACATCGCCCCTGGTGCCGAAGCCGTCAGTATCACCCCGACCGCTATCGCCGGCTCAAGCCCGAATGCTTTGACAATTGCGTATGCTCCCACCGGCACAACGATATACTGCACGCACATCCCGACCAAAACGATAGCCGGCTTTCGCACAATCCGCTTAAAATCTTCCGGCTCTAATACCGCCCCGATTCCGAACATCGTAGCCGCAAAGAACCAATCCATTCCTCCTTTCGATTGCCGCGAACGGCCCCGGCCACAAATACGCCGCCACCCCAAATACGACCACCCATATCGCGAAATACTTTGTATAAAATGATAGAATTTTCCCGAACATAACGTCTGAGAGTATACGCCCCCGCCCGCAAAGTGACAAAAAATATTTAGCCCCCAGTTTAGGACCGCCTTGCGGGAACCCTCACTGGGGGTTATTTTCCCCTCTGTGCGTTTGCGGTCGGTAATGTCCAAAGTAATTTCGACCGCCCCAGTAATATTGCCGTTGTCATCTCGCACCGGCGAGGCCTGTATGAACCACGCTCGCCCGTCGCAGGCTATTCTTTCGCCTTGCTCCGTTACGCCCGTTTCCATCGCACGCGCGACAGGACAATCCGGGCAAGGTCCCTGCCCATCGCCCCATAATTGGTAACAGTGATGTCCAATTACCTGCCCGCGTGTAAGATTCACCGATTCGCACGCTGCCCGATTCGCCCACAGGATGCGCATGTCCCTGTCCTGGTACGCCACGAGCTCTGCCAGACTATCCAGAATCTTCTCTTTTTCCTGCTCAGCCTTTTGCAGGGCGTTTTCCGCTTCTTTTCGGGCGGTGATGTCCCTGATGCTTTCGCGGTGTCCCAGCGATTTTTGTTCCTCATCGTAGATCGGCTGCCACGACATCTCCACCCAGATGATCCGGCCATCCTTTCGCTGAATTCTGAATTGGACATCGTTGCCTGTGCTGCCTATAAGGGCAGAGCGAAAGGCGCGGTCTATCCTGTCACGGTCCTTTTCATAGACAATGGGCTTTGGATAATCCGGCATTGCTGTTAGCTCTTTTATGCTGTAGCCGGTAACGCGCTGCACCGCTGGGTTTGTCCAGAACACTCGTCCGGTCGGGCCGACCCATACCTCCCAGTCGTAGGTGTAGTTGGCGATTGCGCGGAAGCACTGCTCGCTCATACGGGCCGCCAATTCGCTGTGTTTGCGCTCGGTGACGTCATCGTAGATAGCGATGATTCGGCCTGAAGGCAGTTTATACACGTAATTTTCTCGCCAGCCGGCAATGCGGTTGTCTTTGTAGATTGAGATGGGGTGGTGCTCGGGCGTGCCGGTTCTGTACACCCGGCGGAAAACATCGAATAGGCCGAACTCTTTGACGCCGGGAAAGACCTCAGCGACGCTTTTTCCTATCAGGTCTTGTTTTTTGATTTGGTCAATTTCTTCCGCCGCCGGGTTGAAGTCCGCGAACACGAAGTCTTCGCCGTCGTTTCTCGCCTTGTAGATGGCTACGCCGCTACTGACGTTCTCGAAAAGGGTTTTGAACTTCGCCTGGAGTTCAGCCAGCTCCTGTTCGTGATGGCTTGGCTCAGCGGAAAGTCCTGCCGATTTGCTGCTTTTGGCTTCCATTTTTGTACATCCGTCTGCTCGCCCGACATCCATTTTGCGGGTACTTTCTTCGCCCCGCATGTCTTTGACAATAATATACCATTGTTTGCCTTTGTGTGTTCAGCATACGTACATATGTGTACGCGTATGTAAGATGTACGGCTGGTCAATTGTCCAGTTGCAGCACGGTCTTGATAAAATTCAGCACCAAACGATTATAATGCATCCCGCCGATGCCATGCCGGGATTGCGGATAAATCATAAGCTCAAACTCCTTGTCCGCCTGTTGTAGGGCGTGCACGAGCTTAAATGTGTTTTCCAGGTGTACGTTATCGTCAATTGCGCCGTGCACGACCAGGAGTCTGCCGTGAAGGTTTTTGGCGGCTTCTGTCACGGAAGTCTTTTCGTAGCCCTGTGGATTATTCTGCGGCACATCCATATATCGCTCGGTATAGATAGTATCGTACAGGCGCCAGTCGGTGACAGGCGCCCGGCGATGCCGCCAACAAATGACTTACTATGCGTCAGGGCGTATGCCGTTAGGAATCCGCCGTAACTGTGTCCGCTCATTCCGATTCGGCTGCCGTCGACATAGGGCTGTTTTTTAAGCCAATCGAGGGCTTCTTCAATATCTTTGAGCTCCTGGACGCCCAACTGTTTATATGCCGACCACGCTGAGCAGGCGCCCTTGCCGCTGGCACTACGCGGATCACACTGGAACACGAGCATACCCATCTGGGCCAGCATGTGGTCGCGCGTGTGTCCGTCACGCCAGGCATCGGAAATGGTGGGCGAGTGCGGGCCGCCATAGGTCATGAACCAGACCGGATGCTTTTTGCTGCTATCGAAATCGGGTGGCTTGATTAGACTTGCCTCCAATAGGAAACCATCGGACATCTCGATCTGAAATTGCTCGTATGTGCCGAATTGGTATTCTTCCCGCTCATAAACGGGATTAGTATCCAGCATGCGGACTCGTGTCCCATCGGTTGTGTATAGTGCCACCTGGGTGGGCGTGGAGCTGTTGCTCCACGTATCGATAAAATATTTGCCGTTGGGGCTTACGTCTACATCGTGATGGCCCGGCGAGTTCGTTAAACGTTCGATATTACTGCCGTCTATCTTTACACGATAAAGGTTCTCGGCAATGTGTGAATCGCGCGTCGCGGTGAAGTAAATCCAGCCGTTTTTCTCATCGACGCGATGAATTCGCCTGGTTTCCCACTCGCCGGTCGTGACGGCGTGCTTTAATTGGCCGGTCTTGTCATACAAGTATAGATGCTTCCAGCCCGTCCGTTCGCTAAATAACAGAAACGCCCCATCCGCCAGAAAAGTCGGATTCTCCGGCGGATCGACCCACGCCCTGGGTGGTTTCACGCAAGAGCCGGCTGGACCGCCCCCGCGATCTTGGGGCAACATTAGAATCAAGCCAGGTCTGGGCACGGTCTTGCACGCAGAAATATATTTTCTCACTGTCTGGCATCCAGCCCAGCCGGGTGATTAAGTACGTACCTTCGGTATAACTATTAAGATCGATCCATTTTACCGTGCCGCCCGCGACGGATACCACTCCGATCTTCACTTTCGGATTTGGCTCACCCGCCTTAGGGTAGGGCGAGACTTCTGCGGCCTGCTTTTTGCCCACGTCATTTACGACCGTGAATTCATTGACGGGCCTATCGTCAAACTGCAGAAATGCAATCGCTGATGAGTCCGGACTCCACCAGAATGTCCGCGGATGGGAGAAGACCTCTTCGCAATAGACCCAGTCGGCTTGGCCATTTGCGATCATTTTACCGCCATCGGTCGTTAGTGCCCGCTCGGTCTGCGTGGCAATATCAACCGCATACAGGTTCTTTTCGCGGACAAAGGCGACAAATTCTCCAGATGGCGAAAAAGTGTTGTATTCTTCTTTGCCCGGGCTGCTGGTCAAGCGTAGCGCAGGGCCGCCATTTAGGCTGCAATAGTATAAATCATTCTCATAATCAATCAGAACGGCACTGCGGTCAGGATTCATTTCAAACTGCGTCTGTTTTGATAGGGATTGGGCGGTTTTCTCGCTCATGGTTGGCAGAGCCTTCAATCCTTCACACACTTGATTCGGATCGAAAAATGGTGTTGAGCGCCCGCTTACCGCGTGCACTTTGTACAACCTGCCATCTCTTACCTGCACATAATGCTCGCCATCTTGCAGCCAGGTTAAGCCCGAAACCGGTGAACCGCCGAAGCTCACCTTATTCTCCGGGCCATAAACCGTTTCAAATGTAATAGGCTTATTGAATTGGCGTTTCTCCGGCAAGGGTTTTACGCCCCCCTGTGTTATCGGCACGTATGAATTTAGTTTGACTACCGGATAATAGTCACCCTTTTTAAGCCGCCCAAAAAGCCGCCAAAGCTCTGTACGCTTTTTTGAATTCGGAGCAAGTATTTTTCCTACTTGGTCTTCTGATTTTTGTTTGGTTTTTACCAAGATTGTGCCGGCATAAAAACGCCTGGTTTCAGGTAGTTGCTTGGTTCTCAGTCTGACGGATTGGCGCGGCGTCTGTTGTTTTTTGGTACGCACGATTCTTTCAATAATATAAACCTCGACGTCCAGATCGATATCTTCGCGCAGCTCGCAGACTTCGATACCTTCCTGCTGAAGATGTTCGGTCAGCTTGTTGAGCGTGGCGGGAAAAAGGTAGGCGTATGGCGACCGCCAAGACGCCCGGCCGTTTACCGGCTGGTCGCCGTGTAGCTCGTGCGGTGCGGCAAAAACAAGAAGCGCACTTACAATCAAGCTTGCCCGGGTGACATCGGTTGCCCGGAAACATTGTCTAAATCTCATAATTCAACCTCATTGGCCAAAGATATGCTGATACGGCTATTATAAATGCGCCAGGCGTGCTAATCCAGAGGATACAAGTCATCTTCATAAAACGGATTTTGAATATTCAAAACGCCCACAAGCATCGGAGTCTACCTCGCAGAAAGTCCTATAACGTTTTCGATAGATAATCTGAAAATTTTATTGACGGATATGACCGGCCCTGATAGAAACGACAGCCCCGAGAAATCGGGGTCACGGAGAATACGGAGATGGTAAGTTGTAAACGTATATTCATTCTTTTGTCCTTATTTTTACTCAGCACTGTCACTGCCGGCTCCGCCGCAGAAAACATCGCTATTCGGGCGGGGAATATTCTGACCGTAAGCGGTGACGTGATTGAAAATGGCACCATCCTTGTTGAGGACGGAAAGATTAAGGCCCTGGGTCAGGAAGTGGTCGTGCCTGACGGTGCTCGGGTCATCGACGCAAAGGATAAATATGTTACTCCGGGTCTGGTTGACGCTCAATCCAGGCTGTATGTAATTGACGGGGAGCTAAACGAAAGCCGGGCCATTGCTCCGGAATTGGACATCCTGGATGCAGTTGATCCATTTATTAAAGAGCGCCAGGAAGTATTGGCACAAGGGGTCACCGCGGTATGTGTCGCCCCCGGTAACCGCGGCTTGCTTGGCGGCCTTGGCGCCGTCCTTAAACTGAGGTGGGCGAAAACGGCGAAAGAAATGGTGCTTAGAACAAATGTCGCCGTCAAAGGCGCCATTGGAATTTCTCGCAGCAACGAGTCCTCGTCACTTGCCCGTTTGGAGAATTATTCATCTATCCGCGAGGCGTTGCTTGAGACACAAAGGTATATGCAGCAGAAGCGAAAGTACACACAAGAGCTGGCGGAATACGAGAAGAAAAAGACCGAGAAGAAGGAACAGGCAAAAGACGAACAACAGGCTGACAAGGGTGAACCCGCCTCGCGGGCAGCCAAAGACAAGCCTACTCGGCCGGCTAAGCCCAGAACAAATCCGACTTATGAAATCCTTGCCAGAGTTCTTGGCAAAGAAATTCCGCTGCAAATTGAGGCGCATCGGGTCGATGATATTCTTAATGCGTTGCGGCTTGCGGATGAATTCGATTTGTGTTTGATTTTAGATAAATGTACCGAAGGCTATAAAATAGCCGACCAGATTGCCCGTCGTAAAGTTCCCGTCATTGTCGGACCCGTTTCCACCTCTTTTCTCGATACGCCGGCGCTGGAATATCGCAATCATGATACGCGAAACGCCGCCATTTTGTCTAAGAAGGGCGTAAAAGTCGCGCTGGGTGTGGCAGGGCGGGATGGCGCAAGCTCCAAATTCATTACCTTAGCGGCGGCGATGGCTGTCGCAAATGGGATGGATAGGGGTTCGGCACTACGGGCTATTACGCTGACGCCTGCTGAAATATTCGGTGTTGCCAATCGCATCGGCAGTCTGGAAGTAGGCAAAGACGCCGATATGGTGATATTTCGCAGTCATCCGCTGGATGCATTTGCCCAGGTCGAGATGGTCCTGATAGAAGGCAAGATTGTCTATGAGCGGAAGTGATGCAGTGACGAGCAGAAGGTTCTGCCCTAAGGCATGGTGGGCATTGCTCACTATATTGTCCCTGAGTTTGTGCGCGGGTCCCGCCATGGCTGGCGCCGACCGGCAAAGTCTTGTCATTAAGGCAGGGGTGATCTGGCCGATGACCGGCAGTGCTATCACAAATGGTTCTGTCATCATAGAAAATGGCAAGATTACCGCCGTGGGAGCAAATCTGCCCGTTCCCGAAGGGGCAAAGATTTTAGAGATGCCGGATAAACACATTATGCCGGGCCTTATCGACGGGCACTGTCACCTTGGCTTGTCGCTGGATGTTTTTGCAGAAATTGAAGAGACGGTTTCTGCCGTCACGCCGGATATGCAGATACTGGATGCGTTTAATCCACTTGCGGCGGATGTGACAAAAGCTCTTCGCTCGGGCGTAACAACGGTCTTGCTGGCGCCCGGCTATAAGAATCCGATCGCCGGACAGATGGCTATTGTAAAACTGCCGGGCAAAAAAAGAGATGCCTGGGTAATAAATCGCAGCGCGGGCGTCAAATTTTCGCTGGGAAATGAAGCCCTTATGTCCGACCGTCGCCCCACATCCCGCCCCGGCTTGATAGCGCAAGTTCGAGAAGAATTAAATAAGGCCGGCCAATATCAGGAAGGCAAGTTTGATCCGCGGGCAGAAATTCTAAATCGCGTTGTCCAGGGACAATTGCCGGTGCATATTTACTGTAATGCTGTTGATGAAATCCTCGCCGCCATAAAAATTATCGACGAGTATAAACTAAAAGCGGTGATAGTGGGCGCCAGAGAGGCGGATGAGATTGCGGAAATGCTTGCTGAACGAAACATCCCTCTTATTTATATGCCGACCATACTTGTCAGTAAGGATAAGGACTTAAAGCGCGTGGGCAGAATCGCCGCTGCGGGAGTTAAGGTCGCTTTTGCCTCATACGCCCCCAGGACAAATCTGAGTGATCTTAGAACCTCAGCCATCATCGCTGCCAAATATGGGCTGGCGCCTGAACTGGCGCTGAAGGGTCTGACTATTAATGCCGCAGAGATCCTCGGCATTGCTCAGCGTCTCGGCAGCATCGAGCCGGGTAAAGACGCGGACCTGGTGATTCTTAGCGGCGACCCACTCGAGCTAACCTCCCGCGTCGAAATGGTTATTATTGATGGCAATATTGTGTATCAAAGGGAGCAGAAGTGAGACGTTGCGTCATTTGGCTGAGTTTCTTGTCCGTAATACTGCTGGCAACGTATGGATTGTACGGGCAAGAAAAAACCATCGCGGTTAAAGCGGGCGAAATCCTGACGGTATCTGGTGCGCCGATAAAATCCGGCATCATACTCATACAAAATGGCAAAATCACGGATATCGGGACAGAGATAGCCGTGCCGCAGGACGCCTCCGTTATCGACGCGAGCGACGCGGTTGTCATGCCCGGCCTCGTCGATGCCGGCGCTCTGCCGCCCGTTCGCGGCGATCTGAACGAGCAGTCCAGCGAAATGACGCCTGCTTTTCGGATTTCCACCGCGCTCGACCCAAAGAGCAGGGTGCTCAAACGGATTGTCCAAACCGGATGCACAACGCTGTATATTGCTCCTGGGGGTGCAAACCTTATCGCGGGCCTTGGAGTCATAATAAAGCCGGTGGGCAAGACTGCCGCTGAAATGGTAATCAAAGATGATGCGGCGTTAAAAATCGTCATGGGTTCGGATTCAACGCAAGGCAACCGCATTCCCTGGTACGAACCGCCAACAAACTTTTATTACCGGCGTCCAACCACAACCATGGCGGTCGCCTGGATGCTTCGCAAAAGCTTCTTCGACGCGAAGCAGTACATCGCATCCCACGAAAAAGAAGATCCGAATATGGAGATTATTGCCGCCGCATTGCAGGGCAAAATTCCCATTCGTGTCGCTGTTCGGCGAGCAATCGACATACGCACGGTGCTGCGAATTGCAAATGAATATGGATTGAGCCTGATCCTGGATGAATGCACGGAAGGCTACAAGGTTGCCGAGGAGATAGCCAAGAAGAATGCTCCGGTCGTGCTGGGACCTTTTTATTACTATCCCAGAACCTCCAGCCAGTACGAAGAGGGGCGGGAAGTCAACTGGAATAATGCGGGCATCTTGGCTAAAGCCGGCGTCAGGGTGGCAATTGCATCCAATTCGCAAGAAGGTCCCCGCTTTGCGGCAATCCAAGATGAATCTATCGACCTATTGACCGCGGCGGCATTTGCCGTCCGGCATGGAATGGTGCCTGTTGAAGTGCTAAAGGCCATTACTCTGACGCCTGCTGAAATCCTGGGCGTTGCTGAGCGAGTGGGCAGCCTGGAAAAAGGCAAGGATGCGGATATCTTAATTCTGAGCGGCAACCCTTTGGCTGCAACCTCGCGGATCAAGCGGGTAATCCTCAAGGGCGAGACAGTTGATCAAGATTAGCCCCCGCCCCTGGGGCGGGGGGGTAGCTCGGCCACTGGGGCCGAGGCTAAGGGAGAAAAGCAATTATGAGATTTAGGTCTTTTGCAGTTGTCTGCGTGACATTGATTGTGTGCATGTTGGGCACTCTGGGATATGCGGCCCCCGTGCGGAAAAAGCTCGCCATTAAGGCCGGCAAAGTCATTACCATAGCCGGGCCGGACATACAGGATGGCGTGATCCTGGTAGAAGACGGAATTATCAAAGCCGTCGACAAGAACGTCGAAATTCCCTGGGACGCCGAAGTCATAGAGGCAAAAGACAGGGTCGTTATGCCCGGTTTTGTGCTGCGCACACCTCAAACGGCCTGGATGCACAAAATGAAAACGTGCCCGAAGTGCCTTTTCTTTCGACTTTTGACTCAATAGACCCAGTTAGTCCTTTTTTTGAGGATTCGCTGCGGGATGGCGTGGTGGCAATGCTCGTGCTTCCAGGCAATAACACGCTGTTAGGCGGGACGGGCACAGTCGTCAAACCCTACGGCCGGACTGTGGAGACGATGCTTATCAAACGTTATAGCGGCTTGAAGATTTCGCTTGCCCCGCCCGTTCAACAGAACTTACGGTATATGGACGGGAGATACTCTTATCAATCGACTGCAAGCGTCAGCCGGATGGGCCAAATGCAGCGTTTGAGACGTTATATGGCCGAGCTGAAAGATTATCTGGAGCAGTACGAACAGCGCAAGAAAGATGCCAAAGAGCAAGAAAAGACTTTTGACGAGGAGATTGACCCGCGTAAGCAGCCGATGATCGACCTATCGAATGGAAAACTGACGGCATTTATCTATTGCGGCATAGCGGCTGATGTGCCCAAGGCAATTGAGATCCAGGAAACGCACAATTTCAACACGGCCCTCGTTCTGGGCACTGATGGCTATAAGGCGGCTGACCTTATCAGTAAGAAAAAAATGCCCGTAATTCTCGACCCACAGTTGGTGGTTTGGGAGACGAATGAAGAGATGTACACCGAAGAGATGAAGGTCACCCCCGCGATTTTCTATAAAGCGGGCGTAAAGTTCGCCTTCCAAACGGATACTTCCGAGTATGGCAGACGATACCTCTGGTACCAGGCGGCGACCGCAGTCAGGTACGGCGTGGACCGAGCCGAAGCCCTGAAATCTATCACCCTTTATCCGGCGCAGTTTATCGGCATCGATAGCCGATTCGGCAGCATTGAGAGCGGCAAAGATGCGAGCCTGGTCTTTTTGACGGGCGACCCGCTGGATGCACAAACGTGGGTGGACAAGGTGATGATTGGCGGCGAGATTGTATATGAAAAGGCTAAAGACGTGCGGCTAAAAAAGCTTCTTGAAAAGCCTAAGCCCGAAGAAGGGCAGCAAACATCACAAGATAAGAACACAGATTAGCAGCGTATATGAATGAATGGGCAAGACATCTTTGTAGCGTTCTGATCGGCGTCCTTACTATCGTGCTGATCGTGCCGGCCGGCGCCGCGGAGCAGAGCGGCGCCAGCCCTGAGCAAAGCCAAAGGGTAGTGGTAGTATATGCTGAACGAAGAAAATGTTACATAG
>CAWFCJ010000013.1:0-64766 GCA_963814265.1 Sedimentisphaerales bacterium
GATGTATTGCTAGATCCCGAAGGCGACTTTTCCTTGTCCTTTTAAAACGTTCGCCATGGTCGTGCAATCCCTCTTCTGTTAAGCACTAATCTCCAATTGGTCTTGCTGAAAGAAGCTGTTCCAGGCGCCTCTTGTTGTTTGCAAAATCGAGAGCATTCTCTAGTGAGATTTTTCTCTCCATGTACAGTCGCCGCAAGTCCTGTTCCATCGTAATCATGTCCAGCTTGCCGGATTCTGCGATCATCTGATAGATCTCTTGGGTGTTGCCGTTTTTGATCGCCACCTTGACGAGGGAGTAACAAGCAAGACTTCCTTTGCAAGAATTCGCTGCCCATCAAGACTTGGAATCAACTTCTGAGAAATGACACACTTCAGTACATCGGCAAGACGGTTCCTCAACTCGTTCCTGTTCCATCGGGGTAATTTCGCCGATGATACGGTCGATGCTTTCAACCGCTGAACTCGTGTGGAGAGTTGAAAACACTTTGTGACCGCTGTCCGTAATTTCCAGGGCAGTCATAATCGTCTCGGGGTCACGCATCTCGCCGATGACGATGATATCCGGGTCCTGACGGAGACACTGGATGACGCCATCACGAAAGGATGTCACATCTTTTCCGACCTCGCGGTGCCGGATAATGCACCGATCCGATTGGTCCACCAATTCGACCGGTGACGCTATGATCACGCATGGGTGTTGATCGGACGATCGTTTTTCGACGCGGCCGGCCGTTAGCTGCGTACTATTATTTGCCGCGTCGTGCGAATGACAAGAGCCATCGAACCAGGCGGGTTGAGCCAGGACTTGTGATTGATTTGACCGGCGATGGGAGAGCTATTGGGATTGAGATCGTAGCGCCCGATAAGCTCACTTTGACTGTATTCAATCGAGTGCTGCGGGAGCTTGGTTTTCCTCCATTGAAGCGGGCCAATTTGGCCCCGTTAGTGGCGGCTTAGGAGATTCATTGTTCTCTGTGTAACTATTGCATGTAGCCGACAGCGGCCGGGCGGTAATAATCCTGATATACGGCTTGCTCCGAGAGGATAGGACAGTGTAAGTGGAAACCATATATAGGTAGTTATGCAGAATGAGAAGCAGTAGTATGACAAGGAAGTACTTGGCATTCGACATCGAAACGGCTAAGGAAGTTCCAGGTGAAGACTTTAATTGGAAGCCCTACCGTCCTTTGGGAATTTGTTGCGCTGCCGCATTCCCATGTGACGCTAAGGAACCAATCGTCTGGTCAGGAAAGAAGCATGATGGGACGCCCGCGGAACGCATGTCGCGGGGTGAGGCAAGCAATGTCGTGCGCGAATTGGTTAACCTGGTTGCAGATGGTTACACCTTGTTGACTTGGAACGGCTTGGGATTCGATTTCGATGTTCTCGCAGAAGAGTCCGGCTGTCACAACGAATGTAGAGAGTTGGCGTTGACCCACGTGGACATGATGTTTCACGTGTTTTGTGACCGTGGTTTTCCTGTGGCCCTGGAGAAGGCAGCTCAAGGCCTTGGAATTCCTGGCAAGCCACCCGGAATGTCCGGAGTATTGGCTCCACAGCTTTGGGCACAAGGGCGCTATCAAGATGTGCTGAACTATGTGATCCAGGACGTGCGTATCATACTCCAGGTTGCGAGCAAATCTGAAGCACGGCGGCGATTCGAATGGATAACTCGAAGGGGTTCTACAAGCTCAATGGATTTGGCCGCAGGGTTGGCTAACCGTCCGTGATGCGCGGCGTTTGCCCGAACCTGACACATCCTGGATGAATAGCCCCATTCCGCGACATGAATTTACCCAATGGTTAAACATTTGTTAGTCCGCATACCCGGCAGTCACACCTACCTATTCCGCCGTCGGTTGATGGCCCCTTGGCAAACTCCGTCAGGCCGCTGCGACCCAGATGTGGCACGATGTCACGGCGCAGACTTGACGGCCATTTTTCACACCCGTACAATCCTGGTTCTAATACAATTCGAGGTTCACCGTTTGCTAACAGTGCCTCGATTAAAGGCGACTTGACCCGTAACTGTGGGAGGCCCGAGAATGAGTACCAAACTACAGCCGCATAGTAAACTCATCGGTTTTAGCTGGATGCCCCCTATTTTCTGCCCTGTGCTGCGCGGTGGCCGGCCAGACGCTGCGCCGGTGCCATTGATTGATTTCAGCCACGGGCGGCTGAAAGTCTCCGACAACAAGCGATACATCGTGCACGAAGATGGCACGCCTTTCTTCTATCTGGGCGATACAGCTTGGGAGCTTTTCCATCGCCTTAACCGCGAAGAGGCGGACAAATACCTGGAAAACCGCAGGCAAAAGGGTTTCACGGTCATACAAGCGGTGGCTCTGGCAGAACTCGACGGGCTAAATACGCCCAATCCATACGGGCATCGGCCGCTTGTTGACAACGACCTTATCAAGCCGGATATGAAGGATGGGCCGAACAACGATTACTGGGACCACGTCGATTACGTCGTCAATAAGGCCGAATCGCTTGGGCTATTTATCGGAATGCTGCCGACCTGGGGCGACAAATGGAACAAAAAGTGGGGTGTCGGCGGTGCTGTCTTCACCCCGCAAAGCGCCGAGGCTTACGGCCAGTGGCTCGGCCGGCGATACAAGGACAGACCCATTATCTGGATTCTCGGCGGCGACCGGCCGGTGGAGAGTGACACGCACAGGGAAATCATCTCGCGCGATGGCTCGCGGGCTAAAAAAAGGAGACGGCGGACGGCATCTGATGACGTTCCATCCGACAGGCGGACGAACCTCCTCCGAGTGGTTCCACGACGATGATTGGCTCGACTTCAATATGCACCAGACCGGCCACCGCGACCGCGGCAGTTGGCAGAGCATCGAGAAAGACTACAACCGCTCGCCCACTAAGCCGGTCCTCGATGGTGAGCCGCTTTACGAGGACCATCCGATCAACTTTGACCCGCTGAAGTTCGGGTTCTCCAGCGACTGGCAGGTCCGTCGGCTGGCATACTGGCACGTTTTTGCCGGGGCGTGCGGCCATACTTACGGCTGTCACAATATCTGGCAGATGTACGCACCCGGGCCGACAGCCCATCTCGTGGGCGCACCACTACTGGTACGAATCGCTCGACTTGTGGGGTGCCAGCGATATGCAGCACGTCAGAAATTTGATGCTCTCCCGGCCTTATCTTAGCCGCGTTCCCGACCAGTCGATTATCGTCTCTGAGATCAGCGATGGCGACGCCCACGTCCGGGCTACGCGCAACTCGCAGGGTAGCTACGCGTTCGTTTATTCACCGCTCGGGCAACCTGTGACGGTCAACCTTGAAAAGCTGTCGGGCGAAAAGGTTAAGGCCTGGTGGTATGACCCGCGTCACGGCACGGCGGGAGAGATTGGTGTGTTCGACAAAAAGGGCAATCGCGAATTCAAGCCGCCGATTCAGGGCAAAGGCAACGACTGGGTGCTGGCACTTGATGATGCCTCCAAACAGTATCCGGTGCCAGGCGGTAGATGAAACAATGGATTAACGGACCATTACCTGGCCGGAATCCGGGACGAGTGTTTGCCCGCGCTGCACTACGGTGTGTGTTTGACGCTGCACTTGCAGGCCTGCAGCATTGTCGGTATAATGTTACGTACAGTTGTTGCCAAATACGTGTTAGTTCATCCAAACAGGAGACTGATATATGCTCACTAAGTACCTCGAAGCTGCCATGAGACACGCGCATTACGAAATCCTCAAAGATGACGGCACCTACTACGGCGAGATACCCGGATGCCGAGGTGTGTATGCAAATGCCACGACTTTAGAGAAATGCCGAATCGAGTTGGCCCAGGTGCTTGAGGACTGGGTTCTCTTTCGAATCTATAAGAACCTGTCACTACCCAAAATGGACGGGATAAAACTCACCGTGAAGAAGGAGATCGCAGCCTAATGCCCGTCTTTGGTCCTATCTCACGTAAAGACTTAATCCGCTGTCTGCGCACGGTGGGTTTTGATGGACCTTACTCAGGAGGCAAACATTCGTTTATGATCAAGGGCAGTGTGACCTTGGCCATACCAAACCCGCACAAACGCGACATCGGTCGTGAACTGTTGGCACGCATTCTGCGCCAAGCGGGAATCTCCCGCAGGGAATGGAAACAAATTGACTAAGCGTGACTTCACCAGACTTTGTAGATTTGTCGTTTGAGAGGTGCCGTTACACTCTGCGTTTTGTGATTTGTGTTTTACGATCTATTATCCATCAGCCCCGGCCCTCGTCCATCGCTCAGCGGACCATTACCTGGCCGGAATCGGGAACGAGGACCTGGCCGGTAATCGTGCGGGCCCTATCCGAGCATAAAAAGACTACCGAATCGGCGACATCCTGCCCTTTAATCTCACGCCTTAGCGCGGTTTTGTTCACGTAGAAGGGAATAACTTCTTCGGGTTTTATGCCGTACTTTTTGGCGCAGGTTTTTATGTACTGTGGATTCCAGATTTTCGAGCCTTCAAAAACGTTGCCCGGTGCAAGAGAGTTGACCCTGATGCCGTATTCGCCTAGCTCCAGCGCCCAGCCTCGAGCCATGTGAATTTCGCCGGCCTTTGTCGCATTATACGCGGTATTATTCTTGCTGGCCTCCAGGCCCGATTTGGAGCTGAGGTTTATTATGCTTCCGCCCATCGCCTGGGCAATCATAATTCTGGCAGCTTCTCTTGCGCAGAGAAAATAGCCGGTCAGATTCACCTCCAGAGCGAACCGCCATTTATCTACCGGCATATCCACGAGTTCATAAGCTGGAGCTACTCCTGCCGCGTTGACCAGAATGTCGAGGCCGCCCCAATTTTCAAGCAGACGTTCAAATGCTCTTTTCACGTCGGCTTCGTTCGTCACGTCGCCAGGAAGGACCATTACATCAGAATTGAGAATTGAGAATTGAGAATTAAGAATAAGCTCGCGTTTCTTTAAGTGTTTTTTCGTCGATATCCAGCAGTGCCACGATTGCGCCGGCTTTTGCCAGACCGATGGCGATGCTTCTTCC
Organism: Sedimentisphaerales bacterium; assembly: GCA_963814265.1. GTDB lineage: Bacteria > Planctomycetota > Phycisphaerae > Sedimentisphaerales > Anaerobacaceae > JAFNGF01. The sequence goes on from CAWFCJ010000013.1 coordinate 5,005, forward strand.
CAGGCCGCTGCCGGCGCCTGTAACCACCGCAATTCTGTCCTTCAGCTCGCCTTCGCTGTGGCCGCTTATCAGCTTTTTGCGAAACGCTTCCGATTCCCAACGGTTAATAAAATCGCGCTGTCGTTTATTCAAGCTGGAGATGCCGCCCATCCGTTTGGCATTGCACCTGATAAAAGCTGAATATGCCGCGATGTCCCGCACGGTCTGAGCGATTTTCTTTTTGCCCGCTACAAAAAGCCCGACACCCTTAACCAAAAACGCCACAGAAGGTTTCTCGTTTTTCTTGATCTGTGAAATTAATCTGCCGGCGATTCTCTGTGGTTCGCACTTTTTCACCCACATTGCAGGACCATTGGCGTACACCAACTCATCCGGCGTCAAGACTTCCGCTGACAGCATTTTTTCGGCGTCTGGTTGGGCTAAAAAGGATGCGATCTCGTGGTCACAAAAGTAGCTTATCGTCGCGCGTTCACCGGTCGCCTCAAAAAATGCCTTGCGAACACAAAGCTTGATATTGTTGATTTGCGCCTGATTTACAGATTTGATTTTCCCAGCTTTCGGTTGCATCAGCCTGCTATTACAGCGATTTATGACTTCACGGACGAGCCGTAAGGCCGTGTCGGAACTTTGTGCCGAAATTAGAATCCCGTGCTTTTCAAGAAAAAGAATTGCCGGCTTCTTGCCGAATTGTCTTTGATAATCATCAACCAGCCGGGCTATCTTTTTTGCCAGTGTAAAGCCAGGGTTGGTATAAGGAACCCAGAGCGGCGGCAAGTAATTTTCGATTTTCGATCCTTCGGCTCCGCTCAGGGCAGGTTTTTGATTTTCGATTTTTCTAAAGAGGTTTTCCAGCTCTATTTTCCCATTTCTGGCGTTAACAAAAGCCCCAGCAGTGCTGGGGTGCAGATGAATCACACACTTATCCAGAAAGGCGTGCAAATGGGCTTCTACCGACGGGCGTGCAATATCGGTGACATCATCATCACAGGCAAGAAGCAGCCGATCTACCACTTCAGCTTCCCTCGTGTGCGTCTGGAGATTTGCAATCGACTTGTCTTTTATAATTGCAAGAACTGCATCGAGCCGCATCCGGCGCCAGCCCTTTTGCTCATTCATATCTTTCAAAGCCGTGCCGCTGGCCTTGACATACATATATTTGCCGTCCGCGGCTTTAACCGACGTATTACCGCCTCCACCCTGAACAAGTGAGCTATCTGTGCCAACAGCGTGTGATATCCTAATAAGTTCTAGTAAGGCCTTATCCATAATTCGTCCATCATCCCCCCGCCTGCGCGGGCGAGCTTGTCCCCGCGAAAGCGGGGATATTTCGTCCATCGTTCTTTAACGTGGCGTTGCATCGGGCAAGCCTCCATCCACGGGAATTGTGGCGCCGGTGGTTGGGGTTTGATGCGTGGCAAAAAATAGGACTGCATTAGCAACGTGCCGCCCCGTAACTGTAAGTTTCAATAGATTGCGGTTGCGGTAATAGTCCTGCAATCCTTTTTCATCGAGCCCACGAGCCCGCATTCGGTTGGGACCGATTTGTTCCCACAAGCCGGATTTGTATTTGCCTTCGGAGAATACCCCATCCGGAGCTACCATGTTTACGCGAACCCCATACTGTGCCAGCTCTATGCTGGCAATACGACCTAACTGGTGACAGGCGGCTTTGGTAGCGCTGTAAGCTCCGAAGCCGGTGCTGGGCGAGGGGACATTCTTGGTGGATATAACAATGATGTCGCCGCCGATTCCCTGCAATATGAAAAGGCGTGCGGCTTCGGCAAGCGTCAATAGCGCTCCCTCAACGTTTACTTTTTCGAGCTTGCGAAAGGCATCGAGGTCTATATCTTTCAAATCTGCAACCAGCGGGATACCGGCGTTAACGACAACAATGTCAATTCCGCCCCAGGCTTGAACAACATTTTCAAAGCCCTCGTTGACAGATTTTTTGTCGGTGACATCAATGGCTACGCCTATTACTCGGTCGCCACCTATCCTTTTCAAGTCAGCAACAAAATCATCAAGTTTTTCGCCCGGCAGGTCCGTAGCTGCAAGATAGCAACCTGCCTCTAGTAGTCCTCGGCAAATTCCGTAGCCAATGGCCCCAGCAGCGCCGGTAACTAAGGTGACTTTATTGCGAAGAGGCAAATCCAAACCGCGATTAGCCCCCGCACCTGTGGCGGGGGTTGCCTCGGCCACAGGTGCCGAGGCTAAAGATTGGTCAACATGAAGTATGCCCAGGCCGCGAACGCATATAATTTCAGGTTTTACGCCGTGCCGTGCCGAGTAATCCGAAATGGCATCACTTAATGGTTTCCCGGAGCTTTTCCGGGTCGGCACTTTCTTCAGCGATATCTATAAAAAGTGGCGGTCTCGCACTTTTCGGCAAAGATTGTAGGGTGGGCTTCAGCCCACCATTTTTCTTGCCGGCAAAAACAATGGCCTCTCTATCTGTCATAGATTTCAAAATGACCGGCTCATAAGGCATGTCCTCATTGCCCGTTGAATTCGCTAACAGCCCACGAACGATCGGTGTTATCTGAGTTAACGGTCTCAAAGAGCAGGATTCCGATGCGTTATTCTTCATCTTAGACCACTAAAACTCATGCCTTCAACTATGTTCAGGGCAGGCCCTGAGCAAAGCTTCACTGAGCGATTCCGAAGTGGCGAAGGATCCAAAGTCTAAGCGAACGAGGAATCCCAGTGCTGTGTTAGTCCTGCACTCCGGGTGCCGGCTAGATGCATCTTGTCTTTGGTACATAGATATACCCATCTTGTTTATCACCATAAGTCCGGCTTTGAACCCTCAGCTTAAATAACGCGCCAATATAAGCGCATATTATGGAATCAAGCGCATCCTCGTTCTCTTTTAGTGCTATTCCTCTAAGGCCATCGATTCTTTCTGGCGATAAAAAGCTTCGTAGATTGTTTGGAATCTCAAGCGTAACAATCGAAGACTTACTCAACTTCGAAATGAGCTTTGCAAGTTGTTTCTGACCGCAACGTCGTATTGAAACTCTGCCCTTTTTGTAAAGGATGCGTTCACTTAGGCCAAAGATTTCGATAATAGCAGGGTGCGGATAGCACTCGATTATGAATTTATCACATAGGGATGCGTGAGAGTACCCTTTGCGAGTGAGTCTGTTTGCCAAATCCACGCCAGCGGCGTCAGGATAACGAGTAAGATTCGAGCTATGACAGGAGGCTTTTTTGCTACCGTAGTCCGAGCCCAAGCAACGCTCGCAAGTTCGTTGTCCGACGCGGTTGTTAATAATAAGTGGCGCATCGACTGCTATGCCGAAAATATCCGAATGGTCGAATAAAACTTCGGTCACTTTATCAGTTGTGCTTAATGGTGTAATTATATCAACTATGGAAAAGTGGTTCTCCTGCAACTCGCCAATAGTTACAGCCGAGTTAGTTTCTTTTCCCTTCCAGCCTAAATCTATGCCTGCAAGGTTCATGGAATAATGCAATAAACACTGTGGCTAACCGGCACCGCCTAGACGGCGTCCAAATGCAGCCGGTGGTTCTGTTGAACAATTCGTATCCTGTTCGTCCATCGCAATCTGCTACGATTTGCTACAGTTAAAACATAAGGTTGTAAATTATGCGCTAAAGGAAAGTTTATTAGCTTTCTGCTCAACTGCCCGGATTAAATCTTGAATTGTATCTACTTCGTGTTCTTCAAAATACGCCTCTCCACACTGCTGGCATACCCAGGCAGGAACATTATCAAATGTTACGTGGCAATTGCGTCTATCAATATGCAGCGGAGCCGTTCCCTGTTGCATGATAGACTGACAGTGAATACATTTCATTTTTTTACCCTGAGCACGCCCTCACAATTCGCAGATACCTTGACCTTTTTTCACGATTTTAACTATAATTTTACCCTTTTGTCAAGGGCATCAAAAACTGCGGGCTAAAATAGAGATTACAAAGTAAGACCGTTTCATTATATGAGAAGTTTTAAGAAGGTCTCACAGCGTTACTCACGGCGCTTAACATAAACCTGGCGTTTTCCAGAGGTGCCTTGCCGTCGAAGACTGCGCTTCCGGTGACAATAATATCCACGTCCATTCGTGCTACTTCCGCTATGTTATTGCGAGTGACGCCGCCATCAACACCCACGAGGATATTCTTGCCTGCAGCGCGAATCATTTCTTTTAGTTGACTGAGCCGAAGCCGAGTAGAAGGGATGAATTTCTGTCCGCTCCAGCCGGGATTCACTGCCAGAAGAAAGACCATTTCAAGCTCATCCATAAGCGGGGCAATAACATCCAGCGGCGTGCCAGGATTCAGGGCGATGCCGCGCAAGATACCTCTGTTGGAGTCATTGGCGTTGGTCATTTCTCCCAGCGCCTGCAAAACGCGATGTATGTGCCGGCAAGATTCAACCTGAACCGTGATCATATCGGCGCCGGCGGCGATATAACTTTCGAGCTTGTTCAAAGGCTCATCTATCAGCAGGTGCACATCTTTGAGCAGCGAAGTTTTCACGGCCCTTACAAAGACAGGCCCAACGGTCATCGTGGGGCAAAAACACCCGTCCATAACGTCAACGTGAAGCAATTTTACCCCTGCGTCCTCCATTAACTTCAATTCTGAGCCGAGAGACATCAAATCTGCGGTCAGAATGCCAACGCTAATAAGTGGAGCCTTTGCGCAACTCAGCCAAAAGATGCTTGCCCACGTTTTCAGTCCTTATTCTTTTGCTCTGTGTTCTTAAGGCTCTGGTAGAGTTCGTAAGCCTCGGCAGGGGCCATATCTTCATGAACTACCTTGCGCACCGCCTGCATCATAGCTTTAGGGGCGTCACTCTGGAAGATGTTGCGTCCCATGTCTACGCCGGACGCACCCTCTTGGATTGCATTATGAGCCATAGTCAAGGCATCGAGTTCAGGGATTTTTTTGCCGCCAGCCATCACTATCGGGACCGGGCAAGAAGCCGTCACCGTGCTGAACCCTTCCGGGATATAATACGTTTTGATGAGCTGGGCACCAAGCTCGGCACAGATTCGGCAGGCCAGGCGGAAATATCTGGCATCCCGCACCATGTCCTTGCCAACCGCGGTTACCGCCATCGTTGGAATCCCGTAACGCAGTCCCATATCTACGAGGCGAGTCATATTATGCACCGACCGGGTCTCGAATTGGCCGCCGATAAATACCTGCAATGTGATCGCCGCCACGTTCATACGGATAGCATCCTCGATGTCAACGGCTAATTCTTCATCGGACAGTTCCTTCAGGACGCTGGGGCCGCCGCTGCAGCGCATCACGATCGCTTTGTTTAGAGTGGGCGGCACGGTGGTTCGCAGAATTCCCCGCGTCAGCATTACGGCATCGGCGTACTCCATCAGGGGCACAATCGTCAGGTCGATTCGCTCCAGCCCTGTGGTAGGGCCTTGAAAGTAGCCGTGGTCAATCGCCAGCATTACGGTTCGGCCTGTTTTGGGATTAAATATTCTGGCGAGGCGATTTTTCATGCCCCAGTCAAGAGCGCTCGCTCCTTTGAGGAAAAAGCCCCGCGTTTGCATAGGAACATCTTCGTAGAACTTTTTGGCCTCTTTCAGTGCTTCAGTATCAGCCATAACTATTTCCCTTCTTTCGCTTTTGTCCCTCTTTTTCTCTCATGACCATCCAGGCCGTACCCGCAACAAAGTAAATCAGGCTCGGCCAGATTAGTATGTGCTTAAACGTCGCAAGATTCTGTTCGTATTTCGGACCGCCGCTGAGGTAGACCCAGATGGGCAAAATCAGACATAGCAGTAATGAGCCCGCCGCCACTATGCCCGTTACCCACAAACCGGCATCCATTCGGCGGGATTTTCGATTTTCGATTTTCGATTTTCGATTTTTTGCCTGAAGTGGTTCCCGGGCAATTTCGAGATCTTCAGCACTCTCGCGTGCACCTGCAATCCAGGCAAATACGATATATAGCGCCGCGGTTAGCAGCCACGTCGGCACAAATAAGAAGAATAAATGCAGCGTCCCTGTTCTTTCTAACCATAGTGCCGCTGCGATTGCAATAGTCCAGGAAAGTAATGCAGGCCAGCTTACGAGCAGTTTCTTTCGCGATGCCCAAAACTGTGTCAGCCCGATTTTCGGGAAGATCCAGTGCTCGACAAAAACAATCGCCCCCACCGGCATCAGCAAAAGCCCATACCAGCCTACAAAGTTCAATAGCCACATAAACACGAACGGCGAACACGAAATAAGGGTGGTAACGATTCCCGCTGCAAGTGTCACCAGCCATCTTGGCCAGCCGGGGGTAACTGCCTGGAAGGCGAGGCCCGCTCGATAGAGCGTAGGGTTGGAAGTCGTCCAGCCGGCCAGCACGACCGCGATGATTCCTGGGACTCCCAGCGACTGCCAGGCGACGCCGCCGGCGTCGAGCTTGTCGATGGTCGTGCCGAGGACCAGAGCCGTCGCGGCACCCATAATCCCGGCGCAAACCCACGCCAGATAATGCCCCAAGAACATGCCGAACGCCGAATATAGCCCGTAGGATGCCTTCCTGGCGTAACGCAAAAGTGCCATATCCGACAGTCCGCCGTGCATTGCCAGGTTACATATCCAGGCAAAAGCCGCGACATGCCATAGGCCGATTGATTCTTTGCCTGGCGGCGCATTGCCCGTCCAGATCGCTTTATTCGCCATTGCCCAGAAATCTGCGAAATTGGCTATTTGTCCGCCGAGCACTTTTTCCGCCAGCACCGGCAGCATCGCAATCGCTCCCGCGATAAACATCAAGAACATCCACGGCGAGCAGACCTCTGAAAACTGCGCGAGCCTTTTGAATCCAAGTATCGCCAGCGCTACAACTACCGCCCCCACGATGACCGCGACAAGCACAAAACGCGCATCCTGCGGATACCACTGCGTCTGAGCAGGTATGCCGAAGGGAATCCGAATGGCTGAAGCAGAAACCGTAATCATACATCCGGCAAGGATGCAGAATAGAACCGCGTTAAGGATATTGTAGATCGTGGTCGTGACAGGCCCGGCAATCCTGCGAAGATACCAGTAGAGCGTCAGCCGGGTCTGCACGGCAATCGGAGCACAAACAAATGTCCAGGTTAAGACAGCCATAAGATTGCCGATAAGGAGTCCCACAAATATGTCGAATGCCGTCGCCCCCCAGGCCACAAATAGTGCCCCGATGACGAACTCGGTTCCCGCAACGTGCTCACCTGCAAAGACGCCCGCAAAGTGTTTGCCGGGCTGGAGTTTATCCTGCGAGACCGGCTCCCGCTCAAACTCATAAAGTAAATCCAGTCCCTTTATGGCACTACTGTTGGTGTCGTCGGCCATTTGCACTCCCTTTCCATGTCAGAATTTAGAATTCAGAATGTAGAATCGAGAATTAGCTTTCTTCATTCTTAATTCTCAATTCTAAATTCGATGACCGGTAACCGTAGCCTCATAGTTTTTCACGTCTTTAAGCCAGTCTGCGCCAGTCGGAACATCCTGCTTTGTGCAGTAATAATCCCAGACCGCGCCGAAGGGCATAGTTTTTAGCTCTTCGAGCATTGCCAGGCGGGATGTATAATCGCCGCTTAGCTCCATCTGCCGCAGCATATCCATTGGCTCCAATAGGGCAATAAGTAATGCCTTTATCATACAGCGAGTCCCTATAACCCAGGCTGCAACACGATTGATGCTGGCATCGAAAAAGTCAAGCCCGATGTGCACCCTTTCTAAGTAATCGCCCCGGACTATTTCTTCTGCTATCGCCCGCAGCTCATCCGACAGAATAACTACGTGGTCGCTGTCCCAGCGGACGCCCCTGCTTACATGAAGCAGAATCTCGTCAAGATAAGTCAGGACGGACGATATTTTATCGCAAATTTCCTCGGTAGGATGGAAATGTCCTGCGTCCAGGCAAAGCAAAATGTTGTTCTGTATTGCGTAGCCCAGATAGAATTCGTGTGAGCCGACCACATAGCTCTCAGAGCCGATGCCAAAGAGCTTGCCCTCGACCGAATCTAAAAGCCACTTTCGATTAATCTTTTGGGCAAATATTTCGTCGAGTGATTTTTTTAGGCGCTCTCGCGGACCTTTGCGGTCGACGGGAATATCTTTATATCCGTCCGGAATCCACAGGTTTGTTACACAGGGCGTACCCAGTTTTTTTCCCATCGCGGCCCCGATTTTTCGGCATGCAATTCCGTGCTCGACCCAGAACTTGCGGATTCCTTCGTCTGCACTGGAAAGAGTAAAGCCGCTTTCGGCTTTTGGATGCGAGAAGAATGTCCCGTTGAAGTCCATGCCCAGGCGGTTGGCTTTTGCCCAGTCGATCCAGGCTGCGAAATGCTCCGGCTCAGTTTGTTGCGCTCTATTTTCTTTCTCGTCTCGGCGAAGCCCCGAGCCGTAGCCGGACCGCCGGTCTCTGCATATATCGCGTGCAGGTTCAGGCGATGCTTGCCCGGTATAAGGCTCAGCGCCTTTTCCAGATCTGCTCGCAGCTCATCCGCCGTCCGTGCCTTGCCCGGATAGGCTCCGGTAGCCATTATTCCGCCGCCGCTCAGTCCTTCGCCGCTTTCAAATCCGCCCACATCATCGCCTTGCCAGCAGTGCAGCGATATGGCAATTTTACTGAGGCGTTTTATCGCCTTTTCGGTGTCCACGCCCAGCTCAGCATAACGCTGACGAGCGGCTTGGTATGTCTTTTCGATCGTGTCCACGTCGTTTATCTGCTCCACTATCGTTAAGTTTGTGCCCAGCACACAGCTATGTGATGGTGGGCATAGCCCACCCTACTCAATTTTTCAGGGAGTTTTTATCCGGTAATTTCGGAAAAGCCGCGTGTGGTTCGGTCTGGTACCAGAACGCAACCGAAGAAAGGTCATCCTGCAAAGGCAGATACCTTCCCTCACTCTGCCAGCCCAACGCCTGCATAGTCACTCTCAAATCCTCTTCAAACCTTATCGGGTCCATAATGTGCCAGCGGTACAGGCTGAATTTCGGCTGCTTCTTGTCCGGTATAACCTGCGGCAAACCGGCATAAGGCGTGTTGAACTCTTGATACTCCTCCGTTCCTGGTTTGTGGAAACAGTAAGAGCCGCAGAAGTAATCCTCAGTGCCCGTGCCGCAAATCGTGGGGAATTCCTTGTCGCCATCCATATAGAACTTTATTTCGCCCTCGCCCCACCAGCCGGGACTATTTGATCCCCATGTCATGTACGTGCCGACGTAGTGTCCGCGTCCCTTGATGCTGTCCACGATAGTGTAATCCTGCTTGTCGGGCAGGGGGTTCACCCGTCGGAACTGCGCGTGGAAGTACCCGATGTCCTCCGGCAGGTTGGTCAGTGTGTAGTCGATCTGATAGTACAGGACCATCGGTTTGCTGTCGATGTTCGTCATCGTGATTTTGAAGCCCTTGTGGAAGGGCATCATCCAGTAGCAGTTGAAGCCGCTGCCCGGATTGACGCAAACCGCCAGGGATGTGACCTTCGCATATTCCCCCGTCCCGCACGCGAAGAAATCGCCGGCGGGACACTCGACGGAGGGGTTTTCCTCGCCGTCCCAATAAATCCGCAGAATGTTAAAGCGGTTATTTCCGGTCGGCGTCATCCAGATATGCTGGATCGCGCCTTCCGCCTTGACATCGGCCATGACAAAGGTCTGTCCGGGCGCGATATTGACTGACGGCGAGATCTTCCAGCCCCGGCCCAGCTCACGAGCCGCTCCGGCGCCCGTTCCTTCTGTCGCCATGCCCGCCTTGCCCTTTTCGCCAGTGAAGTTTTCAGGGCTAATCGAGCGTGTCTTGGCGTGCGACAGCCGCGGCAGATTGCCCAGAGTCAGTCCCAAACCGTCAAAGCCGGACTCCTGCGCATAAGCGCTGATTGCCCAGAAACCCGCCAGCGCAAACAAACAAATCAACCAGAAACCGCTAACTGCCTTTTTTCTTGACCGTGCCATCGTTTACCCTTTCCACGCTAACTAATGTTATCCCTTGTTTCTTACTTATGGCATATTTCGAGCAGCGTGTCTTCTGCTGCTTTATTCCACATTCCATCGCTTAATTGCCTTGCCACATCCGGCAATTTCTGGTGCAATTCTTCGAGCCTGGTCAGGCCCAGGCCGCGACAGGCCGGGTAGACCATAATCTTGCCTGCTATCGATCGGTTCTCGACCGCCCGAATGCCGTCGGTCGCGCCTTCCATACCACAGACAGCGGCGACCGAAACATCGGTGTTCAGTCTTCCAGACTCAACCTTCGCCAGGACTCGTTTCATATCATCCAGGGTTGAGCCGCTGGTTCCGGTGAAGTAAAGCTGCTTTTTGATGTAAGTGTCCAGGTCGATTTCCGCGGTGACAGTCGCTGGGATGCCGGCAAAGATATTTATGATGCCCCGCCCGCTGGCAGTATGCACCGCGGCAACAGCCAATTCGGGGATAGGCGCCATCAGAACGGTATAGTCGAAAGACTGGGCAATGTTCTCTCTGGTTGGATTATAAGGCTGGTAATCGACATTGTTCTTCTTAGCCAACGGAAGAGCGATCTTCGTCAACGCAGATATGCGTTCATCATCCACATCGCCGGCAAAGACGCTCACATTTTCCACGCCCAGGCAGATGTTTCGGATGACGTGCATTGTGCCCATCGGGCCGGCAGCGCCCACGACATTAATCCTGTCGCCCGGCCGAATCTCGTCGGTTTGGGGTATGTACTTCATAGATTCTGCCGGGTTCGAGCCGGTCGTTCCGACTATGCGGATGCCGCCATAGTGAACCCTGCCGACCGAGGTAGTGACCCCCGCTTTCGCGGGGGCAGGCTTGCCCCTGCGCAAGCAGGGGTTGCCGCCGCAAAGCACGATGTTCAACAGGCCGTGCGCGGCAAGTTTGGCAAATAAGGCTTCTACAGTTTTCGCCTCGGACCCAAAATAGATCACGTCGTCGTAGATACCGTCCTGCAATTCAGGCCCCGGCCGTTTGGAAACCCAGGTTACCTTTGCGGGCTTACCATAGTGCGTAGTCAAATTTGAAATTTGAGATTTGAAATTTGAGATTTCTTTCGCCTCGGCGACTACCAACATCTGGCCGCCGGCTTTTAGATTCGTGCGTTCTTTAGAGGCGTAGGCGTCTTCAACGCAAGCCCACGGCTCGACCAGGGCTACAGCCGAGGCAGAAAGGTCCTGCGAAACCGGAATCAGCATCGAGTCACCTTCCGGCGACGTGATGACTCGTTCATCCATCAGCACGAACTGCTGAAGTGCGCCCTCGAAATTATATCCAAAGGCAGCGTTGGCGCTGGCGGTGTGAAGCCAGCGGTAATCGGTCTGAACAAGATAACGCTCGCCGGTTTTAAAGTTTTCTACGCCGGGGCCGACTGCCTGAATTATCACCACGGTTTCGTGCCCCGGGACGGTCGGCGCATCGCCGGGGACATAGCTGGGTATATCTTTGAGTATCTTAGGGTCAATGCCGGAGACGATTTCGCTCTTGCGAACGTGGCCGGAAAATTGCTTCAGCAATTTAAGGTCGGAAAAACAAAGCCCAACCACCTCAACCCGGCAAAGAATCTGGTGCGGGCCGGGCATGGAACTTCTTTGGATTTATTCAGAATAAGCTTATCCGGCCCAACAAGCTGCACGGCGTATTGTGTTTTTGGCAGATCAGCCATAAGCCTTGTCTTCAGTTCTAAGTTTTAAGTTTGCAGTATTTCCTGAGCAGTTGCGTCCTTACTTAGTCCGCCCAGTTTATCTTCGTGCTGCGGCTCAAACAAGCTTCCAAGTCCGGAAAAACTCGTTTTTTTCTGCCACGCTTTTGAAATTTTTCTTAGCCCACTCGCTGGTATATCCGAGTCCGCACTTTTGCTGCAGCACCGAGTGGGCATACACAATGTGCGCCCCCTTCAGGAACACCGGCACCAGCGGCCTAAGTTCTTCGGTATCGAAATCATCCACAAATTTCTGCCCGGGACTATTCATCTCCGTGCCTTCTACGACAATCAGGTCAAGCTTTTCAGCCAATTCTACCACCTGATAGAGATTCTTGATCTTCTCGTCCTTAGCTCCGGGCGTGTAGTTGCGGTCGGGAATTACGTTAATCGCCGCCGCTCCCGTGCTCATCGCCACGTCCAGAAACTCTTCGATGGCCTGTTCGCCCGTCGCTTGTTCCATCCAGCCAGGTGTGCACTGGTATTGCCCCCGCGGCCAGGATAAATCGGTTGGTATCAGCCATCAATGGAAACGAACCTTTGTCCGGCTGCACATATCCGACGCCGCCTCGTTTCATCGTTTTGGCCCGAATGGTATTAAGCAAGTCCTTACCTTCGGGAAGCCCAGTGCTTCTGCATCCACTGCCGAGTTTTTCGGACCAGAAATTCGCCAGAGCATCGGTTCTGCCGAAGAATTCTTTCGCCTTACGGGCGTATGCCAGGCATATATGACGTTCGGTTGCATTACCCGACGGCGTCAGCACGAGCACATCCCGTTCGTAGTCCAGCTCCACCGGGCGAAGATACTTGTTCACGCGGTCCATCAAGTCCCGATTTCTCTGCTGGGCGGTTTCGCGGAGGCTGGCGAGAAATTCCTTCTGGTCGTCCGGCACTTTCGCGCTGGGAAATCCGACGCCCATGTGATACGAGATACCCGGCTCGCCGGGCGAGTTGATGACCCTGTCGGAAAATTCCGGCACATAGACCCGCGTCTCCATCCCGGCACAGCCTTTAAGACCGAGCATCCTTGCTGCCTCGAGAAACTCTTCCGCAGCGTCGAGCACGTCGAAATCCACCACTCCGGCGACGGCAAGCCCCGCCTTGCGCGCCAGCCAGGCAAATTTGCTCGGCGAATAGCCATAAGTATTGTAGGAGAAAAACGTATGACAGTGCAAATTGACAGCCGTTCCCGGCTCGGGCAGAGTGATTTCACCAGCTGCAACTTTTCGCACAGCGACCCTGCAAGGCCTGCTTTCTCTCGGCCGGAGTCGAAACTATCCAGCTTCCGCTCGAGTTCTTCTATCGAAAGTAGGCATATGCCTTGTTACTGCTTTTCACTTCTTGATTTTCTCGTATTGCTTTTGCCAGAGTGACACGTTCTGTGGCTGATATTCTTTAAGCTCAAATGAATTGCGGACAATCTTCTCTGGCTTCGGTCGAGCGTTTTAATCTGGCCTGTCGCCTTTGCCTGCATCAGGATATTGCCGATGGCCGTGGCTTCAACCGGGCCGGTCACGACTTTTTTGCCCAGTGGCGTTGGCGGCAAACTGGTTCAAAGAGCTCATTCTGTATCCCGCCGCCGACAATGTGCAGGACAGTCAATTGTTTGCCCGGTGACATCTTCAATTGTTTCGATGACCGTGCGATACTTAAAGGCCAAGGCCTCCAGTATCGCCCTTATCATTTGTCCCTTGTCCTGCGATTGTCTTTGGCCTTGTCTCGGCCAGATAGTCATTTATTCTTTTCGGCATATCGCCCGGCGCAAGAAATCCGCTGTAATCAACGTCAAATGCGGCCGGCAAAAGGCTTGGCTTTCTGGCCATCGCCGTCAGTTCGGTCGTAAGATAGATCAGCTCCTTCCCGCTGCCACTGCCTTTTGCATTCCTGAATCAGCCACAGTCCCATGATGTTTTTCAAAAGCCGGATCGTGTTTTCGACGCCGCCTTCGTTTGTGAATTCGATATTCGAAGGTCTTATCATTGACAATTGCCTGTGGCACTTCGACGCCCATCAGGCTCCATGTCCCGGACGAGAGATACGCCCAGTTGCCTCCGCCAGCCGGCACAGCGGCAACGGCTGAAGCGGTATCGTGCGAACCGACCGCAATCACGGGAATTTGTCCGCAGCCAAGTTTTTCTGCCGATTGGCTTGGTTAATTTGCCGACGACCGTGCCGGGCGGGACGATATCCGGCATAATATCCATCGGCAGTGACAGTTTGTCGAACATTTCCTTCGACCATTGGCCTGTTCTCATATCCATAAGCTGAGAAGTGCTGGCCAGAGTATATTCGCCAAAAGCCTGCCCGCACAGAAAGTACGAGAACAAATCGCCGATGAAAATCAGCTTCTTGTCTTTGGCCAGAACCGGCGCGTTTGAAGCCGCATCGCCAGCAGTTGATAGACCGAGTTTAGCTGCATAAACTGGATGCCGGTGCTTTCATAAATTCGCGTTTGCTCATCAGCTCGAAGGCTTTTTCCATCATGCCGTTGGTTCGGCTGTCGCGGTAATGATAAGGATTTTCGATCAGCTTGCCGTCATCACCAAGCAGGCCGAAATCGACGCCCCAGCTATCGACGCCGATGCCCTCGATTTCGGCACCCGTTTTTTTTGCTGCTTTGCCTATGCCGGTCTTTACTTCTGAAACAGCCGATCGAAATCCCAGCGTAGTCCCCCCGCACAAGGGCGGGGGCTAATTAGCCTCGTCCTGGGCTCGAGGGTTTGATGGGCCGTTGCCGAAGCGGTGGATTTCTTCCAGACCGAGCTTATCATCGCAAATCGAGCCGAGCATGACTCTGCCGCTCTCGGCGCCCAGGTCAACCGCGATATATTCTTTTGCTTGTGGCATTTTCGATTTCCCGTATCTCTGTTTTTAGTCAGTGCAAATCCGTGCCTGATTTATAACCCAGATTTTTTGCCATTGCAAATTGAAATGGAATCAAAAACCGGTATCTTCCTGACAGGATTGACAGGATAATCCTGTTATCCCGTCTAAAAAGTGCCCCTGCGCTTGCCCGGCACTTGCCCGCCATACGTCTGGCGGGTAAATCTGGCGGGTGCATCTGGCGGATAAACCCGTATCGGAGATCAACAAAAAATGCCGAGATTCGTCAAAACATCCCTGCAAAATCAGGCACCCCAGATTAACACGACTAAGAATTTGAATTATCCGGAATTCAATGAAAATGGCGTATTTTGGCTTTTTTTCAGAGATGGTATTCATTTTTAGTGTGATAATGCAGCATCAACGAGAGCCTGGGGGCGTTGGGTAAAATAGGCAAGAAAAAATAGGGTAAAAAGTGAGTAAAAATGAGCAGAAATGCACAGAAATTAGTGGAAATTTGCAAAAACGTGCGCGTTTTGAGCAGAAATTGACAAAAACTTATCACTTTTTACAAATTAACATTTTGTCAAAGTGGGGCAAATAGGTAAGGCCATAGGCGGTGGATGGTGACTGGTGACTCGTCATTCGTAATCCGTGATTCGCTCTGTGCTGGGCATTTCAGGATTTCAGTTTTTCACACGTTTTTCCACCCCCTTCTCAAATGGTTGAAAAAGGGCAGATAATCCAGCGGGTACAGAATTCCCAGAAAATGCTTGCAAAATCGGGCACCCCTGTATTAGAATTAGCGAAACGGAAAACCGTTACCGGAGGACATGCAAATGACTAACTCAATTCTGAGCAGATTGGTTGCGCTGTCTGTGCTGCTCGTTTTATGGCCTATCAACACTCTGGCCCAAAATCAAAGACCTGTGGCCGATGCGGGCTTGCCGAGATATGCAGCCACTGACCCAGTGCAACTCGATGGAACTGGCTCTTATGATCCGGATAGCTCCGGCCCATTGACTTACACGTGGCGGCAGATTGCTGGCCCATCGGTTACAATTACGGATGCAAACACCGCCGCACCTACGATCTGGGGTCCTATCCGGACAGACGCCCGCGGAAATATGGTCCCCGGCCCTTTTGTTCAAACGGATGCAGTTCAAGAATGCGAGTTTGAACTGGTAGTCCACGACGGCGAATTGGCCAGTTCGCCCGACACAGTAAAGGTATTCATCGTCCCGGATTTTGGCCCCTTGACCCTGCAACAACAGAATCCTCCGTTCGACCCGAACAAGCCAACGGTATTCTACTTCAGCGGAGGAGACTGTGTGACCGGCTTTACGAATGAGCAACCCTGGGGCAATGCCGCCTGGTTTGAGAAGGCCAACATCATCAACTTTCCGGCAGGATACGTGCCTGACGTCTCTTACACGGACTATCGTACGTACTACCACATGGGTGACATGATCGTAGTGTTCCTTTCGAAGGTTGCCCCTGACTATCAAGAGCCTATCCAGACCATCGGCTGGAGTACTGGCGGCCAGCCCGCTTTGGACGCCGCCATACGTCTCAATCGGGTGTATAAGGATGCCCGATATGCGGTGAACCATGTCACTGAACTGGATGCACCATGCCGGTGGCAATATCAGGGTATGAACGTATACACTTCGTCGAATGCGCTTTTCCTGACAAGTGCAGTTGACGGAGAGCCCTGTTGGCACGATCACTACTGGGGCGACACCTATCCTATGGGGGCAAATGCGCCACGGGATCTTCTGTGTGTCTGGCTGCAGGGTTACGGTCATGCGGCTGTCCGGGACTGGTACAGGGACTCCCTCACGACCGACCTGGCAAATCAATTCAAAGACGGCATAGTGGCTGGCGCGTACTGGTCTGTCGTTGGGCCGGGCAAGAACCTCCAACTTACACAGCAGAATATTGGACACTACTTTCATTGGACGAGGGAGAAGGGCATGACTCTCTCCAATGAAGTTACATATCCCGGTCGACTGCCAGAGCCTGTCACGCTTCTTGTTTGGCGTTATCCGTGGCTTCCCGATGGCGATCCGAACGGTGCTGTCTTGACCTGCGCTGAAAGCGAGAATGCAGCGGGTTATCAGCTTCTCTCAGGCTCGGACCCTTACAATGTGGCGGACTACAACATCGTGGCTGACAGTAATTCTTGTCCTGCAATTACGGCAGGCATGGTATCTTCGTCAAATACATGGTGGACCGTTAGGGTTCGTGACGCGTATGGATCCACGATCTATGCTGACCCAATACGTGTCGATTCCACGAGTGTGCTGGGTGCAATCCCGGCTGAACTGGTTGATTTCAACCAGGACTTCAAGGTGGATATGCAGGATTTCTCCGAACTGGCTCAACATTGGAGGCAGTATGAGCCATCGGTTGACATTATCCCAGCGCCTAACGGTGACGGTGTGGTCGACGTGAAGGACTTGGCGATCTTACTTGAATGCTGGCTGAAGGAAACTCGTCTGCCATTTGGCCTGGTCGCATACTGGAAGCTGGACGAGACGGAGGGCCTTGCCGCCCATGACAGGGCTGGCGCCCATGAGGGCACCCTCCACGGTGACCCACTTTGGCAGCCGCAGGGCGGCAGGATCGACGGGGCACTACAGCTTGACGGGGTCGATGATTACGCCAGCACGCCCTTTATCTTGGACCCGGCAGCAGGGGCGTTCAGTGTCTTTGCATGGGTTAAAGGTGGCGGCGCAGAGCAGGCCATCATATCTCAAGCCGGCGGAGTGAATTGGCTCGCTGCCGGTACATCGCAGGGCAAACTAATGACCGAATTGAAGGCAGCCGGCCGGTATGGCACGCCATTATTCTCAGAGGCAGTGATTATAGACGGCGAATGGCATCGAGTGGGCCTGACGTGGGACGGCACGAACAGAATCCTGTATGTAGACGGCGTCGAGGTTGCCAAAAAGGCGCAGACCGGTGTGCCGGGTTCTGCAAGCGGACTTTACATCGGCGCTGGAAAAGGCCTTGAGGCTGGCAGTTTCTGGACCGGCCTGATTGACGATGTTCGCATCTACGACCGGGCACTGGTGCCGTAGATTGTCCGGGCGGAGGTTATACGCCGGCGGTTGCTGAGTTGGGCTGGAAGCGGAGCTTGGCCTGGCCGATAAGATAAAAACTGCCTGTTATGCAGATAAGGTCGCCTCTGCCGACGGCACTTTTGGCGATCAGCAAGGCCTCGTCCAGAGTCAGAGCGGTCTGGCACATCTTGCCGCAGATTTCGGTGTACATATCGGCCAAATCCTGCGGAGCGGCTGCCTTAACCGAGTTGCTGCGGGTGAAAATGACCTTGTCGGCCCCGTACTGCAACTCCCGCAACATCCCTTCAATATCTTTGTCGCCATTGCAGCCGAAGATTACCACCATCGAATCATAGGGGATATTCTGGCCTATGGCGTGTATCAACGCCCGAATGCTGGCGGCATTATGGGCGCCATCGATCATGATCCTGGGGTCATCGTGGATCATCTCCATTCGGCCAGCCAGCCAGACCTTGTCGAGTCCCGCAGTTGTCTTATCGTTATCTATTTTGTAGCCGCTTTCTTTGAGTTTATCCAGCATCGCCAGGGCCAGGCCGCAGTTGATCGCTTGATGGTTGCCGTGCAATGGCACCCGCAGATGTTCAAATCTGCTGGTGGGGGTGGTCAGGCAGATTCGGGTGTGCGGGCCGTGCTCCCGTGAGGTTTCAAATCTAAATGAAAAATCAATGTCAGTGCCCGTTACGCTCAGCGGCGCCTTGACCGCCAGGGCCTGCGATTTTAGGACTCGCATTGCCTCCGGGTCCTGTTGAACGGTGATGGCGGGCACGCCGGGCTTGAAAATGCCGGCTTTTTCTTTGGCAATACTGTCGATCGTTTTTCCGAGCTGCTGCTGATGGTCGATGCTCAAACTGGTTATGCCGACGACCTCAGGATGAATAACGTTGGTGCTGTCTAATCTGCCGCCCATACCGGTTTCAATTACGGCGATATCGACTGCCTTATCGACGAAATACATAAATGCCAGAGCGGTCATAATCTCGAAGAACGTGGGTGGATCAGTTTTCGACAGTTTTTCAACCGGCTCATAAATTCTGTTCAAAAGGCCGAGCATTTCCGCTTCGCTGACCATTTTGGAATTGACCACGATCCGCTCGTGCAGGTGCACTACATGCGGCGAAGTGTACAAGCCGACCTTATAATTGTTGGCTTCGAGCATCCTGGCCAGCATGGTAGCGGTCGAGCCTTTTCCTTTTGTGCCGGCTATATGGACTGTACGGATTTTTAGGTGGGGATCGCCCAACAGCGACAGGAGGTTTTCCATCCGCTGCAGATTAAAGGTCGTTACGTTATACCGCAGATGCTGTTGTTTTTCGTAGTCGGTCTTCTGAAATAGATAGCTTATAGCTTCCTGGTAGCTGCCAAAAGGCTTTTTGGCTTTAACTTTGGCAAGCCTGGTAAGAGCTTTTTCTGTTCGTTTCTTTCCGGTTGTTTTTCCAGTTTTGGGCATAAAAACGCTATTCATTCTAAGCTGGGAAGGGGCAACAGTCAATGGTGGCACATTTCAGAAAAGGGCGAGCTCTAGCTTTATCGGTCGATCGTTGAGCTGCAAGTGGCTGTAAAAAAAGGGACTTGTGAAACAATGGCTTTTTTGCTGATGTTTTTCGGAAATCGTGTCTGTACCATTTTTGCTAAACATTCAATCAGTTTTGCTTATAAACCTCTTGACTACCCCAAGTTCGTCAGTTGGAGGAATTTTCGAGGAATTTTTAGGGCGGAATCCTCAATAGGAGCTTCGGATTGAGACGCCCGGCGCCGTGATTCGTCCTCAACCGCAGCCACAAGGCGATCTGCTGCCGAGTGCGGATACGTGTCGATTCGCGGTTCAAGGGTAGCATCACGGACTTCCGCTTTCGTTACGTCCTGCGAGGCTACACCGGCAGTTACCGCAACGCTGAGACCGTGGCTTGGAGTCGCAGTGTGACGACGCCCCTGGCAAGTATGCTCGGGCACGTTGCGCATGGGCGGATGACCCTTCCCGCAATTCAGATAGACCGATCACGTGCCGTTGTGACGTGCCTGAAACCCGCCGATGGTAGCAGTTGCGGCGGCGTCATCGTGCGCCTGTGGGAGACCGCCGGTAGGTCCGACCCGGTTCGGATTGACCTGACGGGATACAGCAAGGCGATTGAGACCGACCTGCTCGAAAGAGATCGCAAGGAAATGTCCGTCGCGGATGGGCACACAGAGGCCAAGGTGAATCCAAATGGTTTGTGTGGTATCCGATTATTGCCTTGATTTACGGGCGGACCGAATCGCCCAGGCAGATCAAGTGTCGGCAGATAAAAAGTTAGTTCGCCGGGCGTAATGGCATCGCCGGCTTCGATCTTATGGCACTGACAATTCGTAGTAAACAGCATCGTATTCGGCGTTTAGCTTGAGCTGAATCGCATCGGCTTGCGCCTGGAGTGGTATTTCCCGAATCCGCTTGCCCACGACATCGAGGATCCAGGCTTTGAACTGGTTGGCGTGCTGGCTGCGGATTCGAATCTCCCCCGTGACAGACTGCAGCAGCACCGGCGCTTCCCCCATGTTTTTCAGCCTCCAGTACGGGCCGCTCAACCGCGATTTTTGCGACGTCGCCTCGTACTCCATCCCCGTGTTCTTGGCCGGTCCCACCGCGGTGACCAAGATTCGACGGGCGGATTCCAAGGGCAAATCGCCATCCATGGCTGTGACGTAGACCGCCCCAAATTCGTTGGGGCTTTCCAGCGTGACCTGCTTCATCGCGTGTCGCCCCTGGCTGAGAAAACCGATCACCGCCTGAGTGCGGGCAGTGTCAATGCACACCACCCCTTGCGAGGCGTTCCACGTCAACTCGCCGGTGATCGAGCGCGCCACCAGATTCCTGGCATCCCAGTACGGACTGATGTCTTTGCGCACCGGCGGGCGGTTCTCTTCCACAAAGCGATAGCCAACCTTGCCGACCAAGGCTGCGGCGATCGGCGCCGGTTTGCGATCGTCAGTTAACGCAAACACATCCTCAGGATCATAGACCGACTCCGCGACGATCTCGGCTTCCTGGACGTCGCGCCGGTGCCACATGGCAGCCAGCGCCGGGAATTGCAGGATGTGAGGTGGGTTGCCGAACAGATCAAAAGAGCCCGAACCCATGCGGTCCTTCCAGTCCGGGCTGAAGTAGCCGAACTGGAGCGGGCCATCCCAGCCTTGCAGCAGGCCGTAAGCGGTCATCAGTCCGGGACCGTCGAGTGAATACTGGTTTGGCACGCAACTGTTCCATTCGCTGACGGTCATCGGCAGGCCCAACACTTGTTCCCAAGCCTTCTCAATGACCAGATTACCCACCCCCAGATAGATGAGCTGGTCCTGGTCAGCCTTGACGGCCTTGGCCATCGGCTGGTTGTGGAACAGCGCGGTCTTTATGTTCCACTTCAGGTTGCCTTGGCCTTGGGGATGGTCCCAGTAACCGTGGCGGTCAATATAATCGAGCTTGGCCTGGCCCAGCATGTGGACGCGGGTGGTGAAGCCGTGCCCCTGCCAGTTCGAGGCGCTGATCGGAACGCGCACGCCCGCCTTGTGCAACGCCGCCCGGCTGTCAGCCCAATACCTCTGCTCCAATTCGAGGTAGAACCGCATTTGGTCCTGACCACGGATGGTGTGTTCCGGATGTCCCCGGAAATACTCCTGCGTGAATTGCGTGTTCCGCAAGAGGCCGATTCGCTCACCGGGACCCAATCCTTCGACATCTTGGAACGGTGATTTCTCACCGGTCGTCCATGCCTTGCTCAGCCCCGCGTCGTCGCGGTATTTCCTGCGCAGCCATGCGGCAAATTTCTCTTCCAGTTCAGTGCGGAACGTTGCCGGCACTTCGCCCCAGAAAAGCGAGTCTTCATTGAGGATCTCGACCATGGCGATGGTCGGATCGTCGGCATAGCGCTTCTTCGTGTAAGGATTGAAGTGGGTGAAGAAATCGATCATCCGCCGATGCATAATGGCGGCGGCTGACTCGTTGAAGAATTGCGTGTAAGGTGCCGGGCCACCCTGGGGCAGGCCGGGCAGGTTATCGCCCGGCTTGAAGCGATAGACCAGGGGGTAATGAAGATCGAGGATCATATAAATCCCGTGCTCGGCCAGCTTGGATAGAAGATAGTCTAGACGCTCGAACTTATCAGGGTCGTAGTCGAAGGAGGTCTGGGCATCGCGGCGGGTATAATCCAGCCCGTGCATGCGGGTGATGTTGATCCCTTGGCGCCGCATGCGGCGGATGGTATAGTCAAGTTGCTTGCGGTCGAACATGTCCATCTGTGCGCCATAGAAGCGTGCCGGCGTGCCGTCTTCGAATACGAACTGGTCTGCCTTGACGGTGACGAAGCCGTGTTTGCCGGTTGGGGCTTCCACCCACCCGCTGCAATCGAGCACCGAAGGCTCGAAGGTGTCGTTGGCAGGCTGCAAGTGGAACCAGTGACTCTTCTCGGGAGGC
The DNA here is from genome assembly GCA_963814265.1 of Sedimentisphaerales bacterium. Classification (GTDB taxonomy): domain Bacteria; phylum Planctomycetota; class Phycisphaerae; order Sedimentisphaerales; family Anaerobacaceae; genus JAFNGF01. The sequence continues at coordinate 27,026 of CAWFCJ010000013.1, forward strand.
GGTGCAACGGGCGGTTCGCCGCTGCCCGCCGTCCATGTGTAGCTTCTGACCGTTTCCCATGCAATCCGCTGAAAGATCGCCGCCTGGTGGTCCGTAAGCCCAGTCTTCAGGGCGGAAACCTTTCCCTCGGGGCTTTCCCGAAAAATACAAGCATAGTGAACCAGCGCGATCATGTAGCGGCCCCAGGGCTTGAGATGAATGTCGTCGGCGAAGATCTCAGCGAAGAAGTCGTTCAGGCCCGGCACGCGTCCGGCGTCTATCTCGGTCTTCAGCGCCGCCAGGGCTGCGCCGCCAGGCACGATGCGGACGGGTTTGCCCTCGTATGTCTTGTTGATCAGCCGCGCCACTGCCTCCGTGTAGGCAGTGTGGTTTGCGACTCCATCTTGCCAGGTCTTGGCGGGTTTGAGTTTCAGTTCGACCGTGGCTCCCTGGCCTTGAGCCCAACCGTCTTTGAAATCGGGCCCGGGCCACTGCACGTAGAGCCAAGCTTGCACGTCTGGGCTCTGCTTGCGACAGAGGTTGAAGAACCTGGCGCTGTAGTCGGCCTCGTTTGGGATCGACCGGTTGTGCCCGGCGAACGGCTGCGTAAAGATGTGGTCGATCGGGGCCAGCCTGCCGAAGGCTTCGGCGTAGCGGGAATCGCCGAACCCGGTGCCGGGGTGGTCCCACAGCCAATCGGTGGGAGCCCCGGGGATCGTGAAGCGGCGGAAATCCAGCGTCCGGCCGGCACTTTGGGCCACAGGGGCGAGCCAGCCGTCCACCGTGTCGGTCAGGCTGTTGCCGATGTGGAAGGTGCGGACGGCTTTGTTGGCCTCCGCGGCTTGCTTCTCTTCCGCGGCCTGGGCAACTCGGCCGGACGACATGACCGACGCAAGGATGCCCGTAAGGGTGAAGATGTAATAACGTTGAGTTGTCATAACTTCTGCACTTTCCAAGAAAACGACCTTTTCTCCGGCATATATACGGCGGCCTTAGTTCAGCTCTTTGGCAAACGATATTGTCAATAAGAATGGCTCATCCTTGCCGATGTGTCCAGTAGAAACAAAACGCACATTTGCCAAGGAGATGGTATGATAAAGGCTCTTTGACAAGTGAGTGATATTTTTTCTTACTTTTTTCGCCCAGGTTTTTGTGAGGGCGAAAAAAGCGAAAAAGTATCTGCACGCAAAATACCTTGTTGGCGTTTGAACTCCGGTGACGATTGAACTGCCGGCCGGGGTAGATAGGTCATAGGCTGCATCGGTTATGTGAGGCATTGCGACCTCGTCAAGGAGAGTAATCAGACCTATGGCCGAATGGCCACCGTAGGGCATTGTGACCCTGTATAGGAGTAAGGAAGCATATGGAGAATTTTGAGTTCAGCAGCCCAACGAAGATCATCTTTGGCAAGAGGACCGAAGAGCACGTTGGCGAAGAAGTCAAGTTCTATGGTTCCAGGATACTGTTCATTTATGGCTCAGGCAGCATCAAGAAAACGGGCCTCTACGATAGGATTGTGGCCTCACTTAAGAGGTCGCGGGTCGAGTTTGTTGAGCTGGCCGGCGTGCAGCCCAATCCCAGATTGAGCCTCGTCGAGAAAGGCATCAGCATCAGCAAGAAGCAGGGAATCGGTTTCATACTGGCGGTGGGCGGAGGCAGTGTCATCGACTCTGCCAAGGCAATCGGGGCAGGTGCGTGCTACGATGGGGACGTGTGGGACTTCTTTCCGCCGACAAAGCCGGTCACGCAGTGCCTACCACTTGGTGTCGTACTGACCATCCCGGCGGCGGGCAGTGAAGCCAGTCAGTTTGCCGTGATTACTAGAGAAGACACCCAGCAGAAGCTGCCCATGCGAGGTGAGATATTGCGTCCGCGGTTTGCCATTTTGAATCCCGAGTTGACCTTTACCCTTCCGGCCTATCAAACGGCTTGCGGGTGTGTCGACATCATGGGCCATGTCATCGAACGGTACTTCACGACCGTGCCCAACGTTGACCTGACCGACAGGCTCTGCGAGGCAGTCCTGAGAACAGTAATCACTAGCGCACCTATTGTATTGACTGAGCCCCAGAACTATGCTGCCCGGGCCGAGATCATGTGGGCTGGCAGCCTCGCACACAACGACCTTCTCAGCACTGGACGCATCGGCGACTGGTCCTCCCACCGCATAGAGCACGAGCTGAGTGCCATCTATGACATTACCCACGCAGCAGGTCTGGCTGTGATTTACCCAGCCTGGATGAAGTATTCGTTCAAGAAGGATACCAAGCGATTCGCCCAGTTCGCTGTACGGGTGTGGGGCGTTGATCTACCTTTCGAATCAGAAGAGCGAATTGTTCTGGAAGGTATCCGACGTATGGAATCCTTCTTCAAGGAGCTTGGCCTTGCCGTGCGGCTGACCGAACTAGACATCTCTAGCGAACGGTTCGACGAGATGGCCGAGAAATGCGCCGCCCTTTGGTCTGCCGGCGGAAATTACCACAAACTGGAGAAACAAGTCGTGAAGGATATCTTGGAACTGGCACTTTGTTGAGACATGTAAAACTAATGTTAAAGGATGTTGTTTCAAGTTGTCACTCCTGCGCAAGCAGGAGTCCAGGAAACGCTTATGAAACGGCTGGATTCCCGCTTCCGCGGGAATGACATCGTTACTCTATACTTCCTGTGTTTCATCATTATTTATACAGGAATCAATAGCCGGGCGTGATTTGTGGAACTCTAAAACAGCAAACGAGGCCAACCAGGAATCCTTTCTACCTGGATTTCCCAGTTAGGTTGTGACATCGAGAGCAGATTTTGATGGTATAAGACTTATGGAGGCCGCTCGCACCAGTTCTGACTATCCGATAGTCGTCTCGGCGAGACCCTTTTGCTGTGCGAGAACTGGGCGAATATTACAATTGCGGCCGCGTGGAGCAGAGCATATAATCGTTCCAACGCGCCGTTTATGTTCTCATGCATTCGCTGTTTCCGTCGTTCTTTGCGGGCATTGTACGAGAGGGAATTTGTAGCGGGGAATGCCGATGAGCGAAGCCGAGGAACAAAGCAACAAGCGGTCTAATGGCAAAGGAGCAGGACCAACCCGGTCTTTTGACGGCTCAGTGTTAGGACCGGGCGGGCAGATAGGTCCCTTCCGGATCGAGCAGGAGCTTGGCCGGGGGGCTGTGGGGGTAGTCTATTTAGCCCACGATACAAAGCTCGACCGTTCAGTAGCCATCAAGAGCCTGCCGGTCGAGGTGATGGGTAATCCGCTGGTCCGGAAACGCTGGAAACGTGAGGCCCAGCTTCTGGCCTCGTTGAATCACCCTAACATCGCTGCAATTTACGAGGAATTTGAAGAAGCCGAGGGTGTCGGCTATCTTGTCCTCGAATACGTTCCCGGCCGGACGCTGGCTGAACGAATAACGAAGGGGCCGCTTAGGCTGGAAGAAGCATTGACGATAGCTTTGCAGATTGCCGAGGCGGTGGCGGCGGCACACGAGCATGATGTGATCCACCGGGATCTGAAGCCCGGCAACATCAAGATCACCCCGGAAGGTAAGGTCAAGGTCCTGGACTTCGGCCTGGCCAAGGTGGTCGGCGGTGAACCCTCAGAGAAGCTGAGCACCACGACTGAGCCGGGCAGGATGATCGGCACGCCGGCCTATATGAGCCCGGAGCAGGCCCGCGGCAAGCCCACCGATAAGCGCGGCGACATCTGGTCATTTGGCTGTGTGCTGTATGAGATGCTCACCGGCAAAGTGCCCTTTCGAAGGCGAGACAGTTTCCGACACGCTGGCCAACGTCCTGCAAACGGAGCCGGACTGGGAGAGCGCTGCCCCAGAGTACACCGGCGAACATTCGGGTCCTGCTGCGTCGCTGTCTGGCGAAGGACCCGCACCGCCGGATTCAGCACATCGGGGACGCAGTTATCGAAATCCGCGAAACACTGAACCTGCCGCCCACCGCACCGCCAGCGACCACCCCCTCCATTTCCCTTACGCCGCACATCGCTGTCAAGGCAAGGTCACGAAGAATAGCGATGGTGATTGGTGCGACAATCATCGTGGTCATGGCTGGCATTGCCGTATGGCTTGTTAACAAGAAGCCGTCTGTGCCTCTTTCGAAGGAAATCCGGCTGGTGGTTCTGCCGTTTGAGAATCTGGGGCCTGCTGAGGACGAGTATTTTGCCGCCGGCATTACTGATGCTATCACCGCTCGTTTGGCCACCATTCATGGGCTGGGTGTCATCTCACGCCAAAGCGCCATGCAGTATAAGAAAAGAGAGAAAAGTGCACAGCAGATAGCTAATGAGCTGCGGGTTGATTATATTCTGGAAGGCACGGTCCAGCGTGAGCGGCCCTCCGACCCAAATAGCAGGGTCAGAATAATACCTCAGCTTATCAAGGCTTCCAACGACACACACGTGTGGGCACAACCCTACGATAATGATATGAGCGAAGTTTTCCGGGTACAGTCCGACCTGGCTGAGCGGGTGGCCCAGGCACTGAATATTACTCTGGTTGAACGTGAACGGCGGGCACTACGGTCCAGGCCAACAGAAAACATGGAGGCCTATGACTATTTTCTGCGCGGCAACGAATACTGGCACCGAAGTGAGCTCGAAAATGACTTCAAGATAGCCATCCAGATGTATGAGAGGGCGGTCGAGCTGGACCCCAAGTTTGCGTTGGCCTACGCTCAGCTCTCAAGGGCTCACGCACATATGTATTGGGATTACTATGATCGAACCGAGGAACGCCTTGCCATGGCAAAGAAGGCCGTGGACAGAGCCTTACAGCTTGAGCCTGATTCGCCAGAGGCACATTTTGCTTTGGGACATTATTACTACCATGGCCATCGGATTGGGACCGTGCCCTGGAGGAGTTCGCTATCGCCCGGAAAAGCCAGCCCAATAACAGCGATCTGCTGAGTTTTATCGGTTATGTTCAAAGGCGACAGGGAAAATTCGAGGAGGCGTTGGCCAATATCAAGAGAGCTTCCGAGCTTGACCCTCTCTCCAACACTATAAGCCCTTGAGCTGGGGGATACGTTTGTGTGGATGCGCAACTATCCGGAAGCAATGCGCTATTATAACAGGGCTATCTCGCTGGCTCCCGATCTGCCGAGTCCGTATACGTTGAAGGCCTCGGCTATACCTGCTCTGGGAAGGCAGCACTGAGAAGGCACGGGCAGTCGTGGAGGAGGCGTTGAAGAACATTAGGTCACCAGAAGAATCTTCGATTGTCGATTTGCTGATCACTCTCGATGTGTACGAGGGGAACTATCAGAAGGCTTTGGACCGGCTCTCTTTGAAATCAGAGGATATTGATAACCAGTATTACTTTATCCCCAGGGCTATACGATATGCAGGAATCTACGGGTACATGAACGAAAATGAGCTGGCGAAGAAATATTACGACGAGGGTCGAAACATCCTCGAAGCCAAAATCCAGCAACAGCCCAACGATGCGCGTTTCCACAGTGCCCTCGGCATCGCCTACGCAGGTTTAGGCCGCAAGGAAGATGCAATCCGCGAAGGGAAATTGGCGGTGGAGTTACTTCCTCTAACCAAGGACGCCATGCGAGGCTATTGTCGAGCCAGTGATTTAGCCCGGATATATGTGATGGTTGGCGAATTTGACCTCGCCATCGACCAGATTGAATTTCTGCTGTCTATACCTGGTGGATCTATCGATTCCCTTACTGCGACTTGATCCGGCCTGGGCCCCGCTGCGCGAGCATCCACGCTTCAAGAAGCTCTTAGAAGGGAAATAGTCCCTGAGTATTTTAGCTTAATAGTAACCGTTCACAGCGGTAAATCAGCTTTTTTATGTCATTGCGAGGCCTTTAGGCCGAAGCAATCTCAAAAACGAGCGATTTTAGATTGCTTCGCTTCGCTCGCAATGACGAGAATGCGGTTTTTCCGTGAACGCTTACGCTTAATCGTGCTTAGGACGTGTACCGTGCAGGAGCACAGGGTATGAAGTTAAATGGGAAATCACAGATTCCGTATTATGGACAGGCAGAAGGCGTTTACGCTGAAAGAGACCAGGGTCTGCTATGAGCCATGGGAAAAACGAGGGCAAGCCTCGATGGCAAGGCCGAACGTGCCACATGAGTAGCGGTTGGAGTCACTTGAATGTCACGTAGGGCATATCGTATTGTCGCGGTGTGTCTGGTCCTAATCGTCCCTCTGGCCATGATGGGGATCTGGCTTAGGCGATTGGCCACCATACACCATATGCACATCAATGGAATCACCTCCTACTATGTCCACTCAGGCGTCGACAGCGATTCTGGTGGGAAGTTGCCTGCCATCATCTTCGTTGGACATCCCGCTGACTCGCCAAGACGTCTGCTGCGGTTCAAAGGAAAATTCGATGAGCCCGTACTCTTGATCTGGTCAGGGCTAATGGAAGATTTTAGCCGAAACACCCCGATTGAAGATGAAACCGTCTGGGCAGCTAAGAAACTGGAATTCATAAATCTGCTCGACCACTATCAGGCGAGGTTCATTGTCGATCCTAATAGAATATACCTGACCGGCTTCTCAGCATCTGGAGTATATGCATGGATGTTGGCCTACGATCGGCCCGAACGCTACACGGCCGTTGTGGCTATGTCAGCAGCCTCCTATCCGCCTCAGATTCAGGAGCATCTCGACGCCGGCAAAAGTGTCATTACAGTTGTTGTCCGAGGCGGGCAGGACTTCATGTTTCCCAGGCGTCTTGAACAAGAGATGGAAACGGGCAGGATCATCGAGTCGTACAATCCCCACTCGAAATTCATCGTCAAGCAAGGCCAGGGACATTCTGAGGTCGCAATGTATTGGCTTGAATACCTCCAATATGTGCTGCGGTTCAGCAAGACCGGAATAAGTCCTTCTTGCTACTAATCTTATCTCAATTTCTTCAAAACTTGGAAAGTGCGACTATTAAACTATTTGCTAAAGTGTCGCGACTCTGGGCCAATAACACTCCCAATAAAAAAGGCTGGCAGTGTCGTTGGCTGCCAGCCCTTTGACTTTTCATGTCACGAAAGTATTGCCGTCACGGATCAATCACCCGGCCGTATCTGCGGACGTCGTCAATCAGGCGGGAGCAAAAGGTGCCGCAGGCCAGATTGCTGGCGCCCTCAGCCACGCTATTTCGGGACACAGGCCGGGTCCGTAGGCACCGCCCCGCAGTCCACGAGCCAGTTCGCCGCCATCACTGCAAAGTCGGCAAAATCCACCCTGCAATCATCGTTCAAGTCGCCTGCAAGTGCGTACAGGCATGCCGACTTTGGGACCAGAAGAAAGGCGTGCGGTTTGCCTTGCGCATTGTCTCCCTCCCCTACAATCCAGCCGGAGTTGTTTATGTCGTATGCAACCTGCAAGGTCCAGCCGCTAACTGGGTCTATGAGGGTATTCAGGTCAATATTATTGCCTGCCCCTGTGCTATCAAATAAAGTGGCACGCCAATTGTTCTGGTTGTTTTGCGCATATCCCACGATCTGGCCGGCCTCGTTGATGGAGTAGGCCAAACTTTGATCGCCTCCCAGTGTACCCAGGTCAATATTGTTGCCTGCGCCGGTGGGGTCAAATAAAGTGGCACGCCAATTGCTCTGGTTGTTGTGCGCATTTCCTACGATCTGGCCAGCTTCGTTGATGCACTTGGCCACACTCGTACGTCCTCCCATTGTGCCTAAGTCGATATTCTTGCCTGCCCCTGTGCGGTCAAACAAAGTGGCACGCCAGCAGCGTTGGGTGTTTTCCGCAAATCCTACGACCTGGCCAACGTTGTTGATGGAAAAAGCCGCACTGCCATCGCCTCCAAGTGTGCCCAGGTCAATATTATTGCCTTCCCCTGTGGGGTCAAACAAAGTGGCACGCGACCAACCTTGGCTGTTTTCCGCCGATCCTACGACCTGGCCGATATTGTTGATGGAAGGGGCCCCACTTTCATCGCCTCCAAGTGTGTCGAGGTCGAGATTGTTGCCGCGCCCTGTTGGATCAAACAAAGTTGCATGCGAATGACCTTGGCTGTTGGCTACCCATCCTACGATCTGGCCTGAGTCGTTGATGGAGTAGGCCCAGCTCACATCGCCTCCCAATGTGTCAAGGTCCAGATTGTTGGTTTCTCCTGTGGGGTCAAATAAAGTGGCACGCCCCCAGGCCTAGGATGTTTTGTGCTGATCCTACGATCTGGCCGGCGCCATTAATGGAGTGTGCCCAGCTCCAAAAGCCTCCCAGTGTGCCTAAGTCGATGACCTTATAGGTGATTTTCGCCTGCAGGACAACTGGGCAAAGAAATGCCATTACAACACCCAAAGATAAGATGTGCCTTTTCATCTTTATCTGCCTCCAGAGAAGCGCAATAGACCCCTGCTTCCGCAGGGGTGACAATATTAACTCCACATTCATTTTAATTGTAGAACCGCTTTTATCGCAAGTCAAGCGAAAAACCCGCTTTCGGTGCTGTCCCCACGTCAACAATCACAAAAAAAGATCTGATCGACCGAATTGCCGAAAGCACTCAGGCCAAGCGTGCGTTGGTCAAAGATACCAGGCAAGTAGTGAAGTTCAAAGCCGGCTGGTTGATGAAACAGAACCTGAATGGCCACAACGGAAGAACGTAGCGGTCGCAGAGTGAGAAAACCGTTTCAGCATCTACCGTTCAATTCTTGCCAGATACCACGTTGTTGCCGGCTCTCCGATAGACACCTCCAAGCCAGCTTTGATGTTCTGAGTACTACTCGTGTTGCTGGATGCTTCGCCTGCACCATTTAGCGGTATTACCTCAATTGCCTTCGCCGGCTCCAAGTTTCGCAGAATTACCTTTCCTTTGACAGGCTCGATCACGGTCGGGGCAGACCCCCAGTTGGACAGAGATGTCCTGTTTTCGTTCCAGGTCATTCCGGTGTTAACAGACCTCGCTGTTGTGACAAGAAGTAAACGCTGCGAACGGGATATGGGTTGACCATCCAAAGAGGTCAAGATGATAGAGCAGAATTCGTTTTCAACTTCTGCTGATAGGTTCTTCAGCACCGTATTATGGTCCTTGACAAAACCTATCAGAGCCTGTGATCTCTCCGTTTCAACTGTGACAAGCGCCTTTGCCTGCGGTGAATAGTGCCAGGCGAGTTCGCCCGTGTCGGAGACAATTGGACTGTCCTTGTTGGCTTGAGGGTATTGATTTGGTTGATCGTCAAGACTGACTATCCGAGTCGCGTGCTGCAGGGGGATCGCCAATGAGAATCCGGGCGTGAAGTATGGGCCATCAGAAGATGAGGCCCGGATGCCCTCGCACACCTGGTCAATCGAATATGATCTTGGGATAGTCTAAGAGCAGGTCGAACGTCACCCCTGAGAAACAGTATGGCCCCGGCGGCAATATTCGTAATCTTCACCGGGTCGGGGCGAATCTCAAAGTGCCCGGGTATTCTGTTTTCCCACTCTTTAGGATCCTTGTGTTCGAATGTGTACAAGAAAACGCCGTCCCAATCATGAAAAGCTGAATAGGCGGCAAGAATACCAATACCCTCGCACGCGTATTCGTTGGGGAACGGATGGTTTGTTTCCGAAATAGTATATGGTTTGCCCGCCACGGCAGAGCGAGAAAGCTGTACTACTGTCGAGTTGAATGGATCATTGACCATTGGCGTATTCGGAATCGAGAAGGTTCCTGCCTTGGTTTTCGGGTCGGTTAGATAGCGAGGGTGCTGCCAATAGACATGGCCATCAACAACGTCCAGCTTCGATGTCGAAGTAAGCAGGGGATAGCCGGTCTTGCCATGATTATGGTCGCTTGTACCGACTATTAAAGACTTCAGGCCAAGCTCCTGCTTCAAGTAGCGATACATCTTCTCAAAGTAGTCCCGCTCCAGCTCCATGTAGAAGGCCGCTTCCAGGTGAAACCTCTTCTTGGGAGCAGCGGCGAACTGTTCTTTTGTCAAACGAGGTATAAACTCATCCTCTTTTACACCAGCCATCTTGCGCAGCTCCTTCAGCTCGGTCGACGACAGACGCTCTTTAAGCCACGCATTGTATCTTTCAGTCAGCTCGTTCGCATACCAGGCTGTAATGTCAGTCCATGTTCCCGGACGCTTATTCGTGTTTTTCCCAAGCAGCCTGTCGCTGAACCAGGCCTCAACTATCGAGTTCTCGTTTACGAGTTCAACGACCGCAACAGCGGGTTCATAGCGATATTCTGATTTCGTGTAGGGATTATAGTGGGTCAGAAGCTGCCCAGCGTATTCCTTGTGCAGTGCCTGAATATGCTCGTCAAAGTAGTTTACGACCTTTGCCAGCCCAAGATATTCGTAGTCTTTCACCCCGTCGCTTTTACGATAGTTTCGGCCGACATTCAGGTTAAGGTTGCTGTAAATACCCTGTTTCTTCAGCTCTGCAACGAAATAATCTAACCGGTCAAGCTGTTGAGGATTCAAAGCCCGTGTGTCTTCCCGGCCTTCCACAAATAGGCTGGCGGCCCAGTTGGAATCAAGAAAGTGGAACCTAACACAATTCACGCCAAAACGAGCCAGATGTTCTGCCACTGCCGGGGCATCTTCTTTCGACGGAAAGCACGATGCGGCTGTAAAGTTGACTCCCCAGATGCGAAAACGCTCACCGTGTGGTTTTGCCAGATGACCATTCCTAATCTGGATGAATCCGTCTTTGCCCGCCGGAGCATCTAATAGAAAGGAAAGATTGACGAGCGAATTCTCATTCTCCCGCCAGTCAACAGTGAAAGGTTTCATTTCAGTATGCTGACCAAATGTGGTGCCGACAAGAAGTAGTAAAGGCAGCATATAATGGCTCATGTGCTTGCCAAGCATAGTTCCTCCTTCATTAGACTCACTCGTGCCCCTCAGTCATCATGTTCGAAGCATACCAAATCCGCTCTGTAAACACAATATGCAGCGGAAGTTCCAAGCACTCGTGAGATACGCACGGTCGAGTCATCGGGTCTTTATGCGTAGAATGCCAACCACGCAAAGCCTTTTAACTATCAAGGCTTGAGAAAATCGGGGCGACAGGACTTGAACCTGCGACCTCTTGCACCCCATGCAAGCGCGCTAGCCAAACTGCGCCACGCCCCGTCAGTGGGAACATTCTAACGCAAAATACTTGCCAACACAAACGTTTTCTTGATTTGATTTGCGGGATTCTGCCTCCGTGACAAAGCCGCCTCGATCTTTGCAGTTGACGTGGACTGGCCTTGTCTGGTATAGTGCACATCGAAGCGGTCAGAAAGCGTTTAGGGTTTAGCGTTTAGCGTATACGCTCTACCCTATCTGCTGTACGCTATACAGAGCGGCAGAAGGAGGATACAAAAATGACAGCGGAGATCGTAGATTCACGAATCTGGCGGAGAATCCCTTTACTTATCGTAGTTTGCCTTGTCGGCCTACCAGCCCAGGCCAAATACAGCGGCGGAAGCGGCAAGAAAAACGCGATATTCACCAATATCGTCCAGCGAGGCCAACACTTTCAGAAATTTTGAGGAAGAAGTATTGCATGGGCAAGGACCTACTTGCTATACTGCTAGCACGTCTATGATATACAGCAAGTTCTGAGCGAGTGCAGAAAAGACAATCTTGAGTTTAGTATGAAGGTCGGATTCCAGACAATCGTATGGGGGCCCTTTTTTGAGAGACTGGAGTATGCTCTGGATGTTATTGCTGGATCTGGTTACGAGGGCGTGGAATTCATGCAACGACTTGGCACCTTGCCAGATGTCCACCCGTTACTTGATCTGCTTGCCGTGCGCCAGGGTCTCAAATTGATAGGCCTTGCTGGTGACACACTGGACAAACGTATGACTTTTTGCCAGGATTACAGGCCTGAGTACCTTTATGTTGATTACTGGTCTGAACAAGAGGCCCTAGATGCTATGCAAAGAGGTTTTACCTTGGGATTGCATCCCCATGTGTATATGGAAATACAGTCCTTCGAAGATGCCAACAAGGTGCTCGAGGCCCATCCAAAGGACAACTACCCGATGCTCAAATTCATCCCTGATACGGCACATCTGACCATAGCCAGAGACGACCCCTTAAATGTTATCGAGCACACCCTAGACCGAACCGTGGCCATACATCTCAAAGACTGGACACCTGAATTCGGGCACTCACCACGCCTTTATGCGAAAGGTTTCGTCCCTCTAGGAAGAGGCTGCGTGGATCTCAATGCGATCTTGGACTATCTCACGAGCGTAAAATACGATGGGTGGGTAGTTGTTGAAGTTGACTACACTCGCACTAATCCAGCCCAGACTACGCTCGACAGCGCCAGGTGGCTTGCAGATAAGGGATTACTTAAGCGAATCCCCCGTGAAGTGAAAGATGACCGTGTCATCGGGATTCCCGTCTTAGACCATGAACGGCAATGGGCAGTTATCAGGGAAAATCGCTTTTTGCAGAAGCTATCCCGGGCCAACATACAGGACCTCTCATCGTGTTACAGCAGTATCGTTGAGGCCCTCGAAGACCTGACTGATTGTGATCTGGCTCAGCTTTGGATATGTAACCCGCGCGACCAGGTCATGAGCCTTCTTGCCATGAAAACCAAACATGCACTCTCTTTACCGATGCCTCCAATTGCAGTCTTTTCAAAGTTTAAAGACCTCTTGAGCGGAGAGGCCGTGGTTCGCCAGACTCCAGTGGAATCTGACCTAGCGGACCCAGACAAAGTTAGCGCCTGCGGATGCTCACAACTTGTGGAGATTCTTGGGCTGAAGAAGATAGTTGCTATTCCCATCCCGAGTCCATGGAACCCTCGACACATCCGACTCGTCGCCAATGTCTTCTTTCGTGACAACGGTGAACACCTCGAGAATGAAAAACTCACCCAACTCGTAGAACATGTCGCGATTGCCATGGAGTCTGCGATGGGTGACCTCTGCTCCTACGCTGCTGCCAGAGTCAACTTCCTTGCTGGAAACAGCAAGCACCTGAGTGATTTTCTCCCACGTCTCTTAGACGCGATTGGCAAACTGGTAGCGTCCGAAGGAGCAGCTATCTTCCTGGCAAATAACACCGGCGACAGGCTTGAACAGAAAGCCACGACTGGAACTCTGTGGAACGTTTCTGAAGGTGAGAGATTCTATGTAAAAGGTGAGGGCCTAACTGGGCGTGTTTGGGAGAAGGGTCGGACATTCATTACTCCCAAGGCCTGGTTCGAATCCGACAGCGTTAACAAGTCGGTCGAAGGATCACCATCCCGTTCGAATCCGACAGCGTTAACAAGTCGGTCGAAGGATCACCATCCCGTTCGAAAGAATGCTTGCTTATTTGTGCCGCTCGTTAAACTCACTGGAGAAGTCGTTGGAGTGATTCGATGCCGTAATAAACACCCACAACAAACGCCACAGGCGTCCACCTCATTCGTCTTCTCAGATGATGATGCTGAAATACTGGAGGCGGTTGCCCAGGCTGCCATACCACACATAGACCTCCTGCTAATTCATGAGCACCGAGTTGAAGCCCTTGGGAAGTTGACACACGAATTGAAAACCCCAATAGTAGCTGTGAGGGGTGCTGTGGATTTTATTCAAAACACCCCTGGCGTCCGAGATTCTTTGAGTCACGATTACCTTGGTGACATTCTGGACTGGACCAATCTTATGACACAACTTCTTAATAGCCTCGATTTGGTTCGCGCCACACTTTTGAGACTTCCCATAAGGTGTTCTCTGATAAATCTCGTACCGGATGTGATAGCACCCGCTGTAAAACAGATGAAACCGATGGTTCATGCACGCGGTTTCAGCCCACGGAAGATAACCTGGGGACGCAATATCAGTGTGCCCCCTTTGTTCCTTGACCGTACCCGGTTCTATCAGGTAGTATTCAATCTGATTTCAAACGCGATAAAGTATGCCTATGAAGACCCAAATATCTTTACTGTGGAGATTGAGGGATTCAAGCAGAGTCCTTGGATCATAGTGAAGTTCAGAGATTGGGGGATTGGCATCCCAAAAGGCGAGGAAGATGCGATTTTCAGAGAGGGCATCAGAGGCACCAGTGTCGTAGAACAGGATGTTACTGGGCAGGGACTTGGTCTGTGGTTTATACGTGAGACAGTCGAAGCCCATGGTGGCAAAGTAAAAGTCACTAACAATCGTTATCCTACCGAGTTTACAATCTGGTTGCCCTCTCGTCTCGAGTACGGGCCGCCAAAACAACAAGGGAGCACATAAGATGGCAGAACTAGTTCTTCTTATAGACGACGATAAAATGGCAATTCCACTTTATAAGGCCGCGCTGAGACACATGGCTTCGAAGTTGAGCAGTGCACCGATGCAGATAGGGCCATCGAGTTCGCAAAACGAGAAAAGTCCCGATTGAAGTTGATTATTCTCGACATAATGCTTCCTCCAGGCAAATCCTATCCGGACAAAGACACCCATGGAGGCCTCAGAACAGGCCTGTTCCTCTATGATACACTTGCAAACCTTTGTCCAGAAGTGCCCATTGTCGTTCTTACAAATGTGGTTGAGTCTGAGACGCTTGCCGCTCTTACCGAACGAAATATCAACGTGTACGCCAAAGCTGATATACTGCCATTAATGTTGGTCAATATTGTACTACGTGTATTGGCAAGCGTCGGAAACCAAAGAGAAAACAAACAGTGTGCAGAGCATAACGATACTTAGTCCAAAGGAGGTACCTATGGAGGTTAGAGAAAGGTTCGCCATCTCATTTGGAGTTGCGTTTTTCCTATTCTTTTTCAAGTGGTTCGCATCAAATCACGTCTTAACTAAGCAGGCCGACCGATGTTGTAGAAAGAAGTTCCAAACCCAGGCGCCTTCGTTTGGTTTCTGGCGAGGATTTCGCTCGCTTGGTTTTGATCTCGCAAATGCCTCCGCTGGATTGTTGGCCATAGCTTATGTTCTGCGATGTTCCAACCTTTGGCAACTCTGCGAAAGGCGTGGCGAGTATGCCTTGCTGGTTGCTATTTTGTGTTTCGCTATTTTTTGCGTGCTCTATACGACCGCTGTCAAGCTTCGCTATGTGTATCTGGAAGCTGCCGAGGGTACGAGTCCCAACTGCTTCTGGTCATGGCTGGACGGCTTCCTGGCGACGCTTTTGGGCTTGTTCATGCTTTTAGGTTGTTCCTGTCTCGTTGTCGGAGCAAGATGAAAAATGACCTTCTTGGAATGTCTAAAGAGTGCGTTACTAAACTTCTTCAACCTGGGGACTCTTCTTGGCCTGTCAATTGGCGCAACCGTCTATCTTGTCTTTTGGGCCGTGTCGCTTCTCATCCAGCGTAATGCAGACTTATTCTTCGCTGGGTGGCTATCTGGACGGTTAGTATTCAGAGCTAGAAAATATGAAGAACCGCCCCGCCCGCTGGATGTCGGTATGGCTCTGGAAAAAGGTGCTTATCGACTTGGCTTGTATCCGACTGTTTCGGTCAGCAGTTTCCGGAGCGGACGTAGAGCAGCGGGCGTGGGCTATTAGGCAATTTTCAAGTCACCTGTCTCTTGTGACCCGCTTTCGGGGACAAAAAGCGGCAAAGAATTGCATCAATCAAATCCGTAGAGTCTCTCGTACCATCAGGTATCAACGGCGGGTTTCTCCGGACTTACTGAGAACCGTAAGCAGATCAGAAAATGAAATCTCGAAAATTTGCAGGAAAAAAATAAACCACAACCGCCTATAAGCCCGAATGGCGTCCCAGAACGAACACATAGTTCGACACTCTTCAGAGTGTCGGATGGATCAGCTAGTTCGACTGCTACACAGGATGGTGGCCTCAGCCTGGGTGTGGCATCCAGTCGTCCTCCATCCTTCGTCTCACAGGACACCTGGCGCAAACAATGGACGACCGTGTCTGTCGCTGCTGGCGAGATCGTGTGGCCAACTGCTTCTGGGACACCCAGACCTCAGGTCAAACAAGGAGAGAAGGTGGGACGGTGAAGACCACGACCAAGATGCAGACGGCGGGGATATTCCTTGAAGCCGCGTGGGACTTCGTTGGCAAAATGGACAATGGCACGGACGACATCTGGGCTATTTGTGAGGGTGGAGACTATCCGCACTTAGCCTGGGAGTTCGTCATCGGGGATTTCGACGCTGATGCTGATACCGACTTTGCCGACTTCTGCATCCTTGCTGAACATTGGCTTGCAGCCGACGGCAGCTTCTGGTGCGGCGCCGGCGGAACAGATTTGACGAATGACGGCAAAGTCGATTTTAGTGACTTGAGATACTTGGCTGAGAACTGGCTGGCAATAGAGTAAGCAATACGGTTTTTTGGTATGCAGAGCATACCCTACCGCTAACGATGGGAGCGTCGACCGGCAAAACCTGATGGTTTTTGCGAAGAACTGGATAACCGGCGCGGGGCCATAACCCTCCACGGAGCTTTGACGGTATGCACAGCATACCCTACCAACTTGCCCAGAACTGGCTGACCGGGGTGGCGCCATAAAGCCCTTCTTTGTGCTTTGTGATTCGCGATTCGAGACACGACCGACGAGTCACGAGACACGATTTCTTATGCGGAGTAGACGATAATTGCTCCGATGGCCAGAATGATTCCAGCCAGAACACGAGAAAGCACCAGCGGTCGTTTTTGATACCAGTCGAGCATCGGCCCAATTTTAGCCGGTCCAAGCATAAAGACCAGCAGTCCTGATGTCAGAAAAAGTATCCCGAAGACCAGAATTACCCAGGTAATGTCGCACTCCCGCGCAGCGAGCAGGAAGACTACGGCCAGCGCAAGTCTTACTACTCCGGCAAAGTATACGCGGTTGCCCTTTCTGAAGAATCCTATTAGGTGGCTCATCACTTGCGGCTTCACCAGGAACACAATCGCAATAGAAACGATGATTACGCCTATGATCTTAATAACCGTGTCCATAGTCGTTATCTTTCCTTGTCGGCTTGTTACTGTGACTTATTGGTAGTTCTCGGCCGCGTCTTTGCCCATCCCGTTACCCACTGCAGGCTTCACGGCTGCGCTCATCGATAGGCTCTATCATATCGATGTCTATCTCCACGCTTGCTGCCTGGCCGAGCATATCTATCTGCAGGAGCAAACGCGAGACATTTTTGATCTGGATGACAATTCCCTCCAAGCCCAGCAGCGGCCCAGCTATAACCCGGCACCGTTGGCCGGCCCTGATGTATTTGTACGGCGTCAGGGGGGCGCAGCTCGAAGAGCCCGCTCGAATTGCACCAGCTCGTCAAGCAGTTTCTCTTGATCTTTCACCTCGATTACATTTGCCACACGGTTTGTGCGCAGTAGTTCCAGGCGTTCGGCTTCCCTGCCGCAAAAGAATAGATACCCGCTGAACAGCGGCAGTAATGAGCGGAGCGTCCTGTGGCTGCGGCGCTGAACCTTCCAGGTCATAGGCAGAAAATAGCTGATGTTCTTGGCGACCAAATCTTGCGCCAGGGCTTTTTCGTTTCTGCTTTTGGTGTGGGCGACCCACCATAGGCCGGTAAAATCACTGATTGATTGTACTTCCGGCCAAATGAGGGGTGGATTTTCGCTCTCTTTAAGCAAATTTGTGCTCCCTATCTGTTCCTTTGCAATCATTAAACCGCTATTTCTTTTCAGTCGATTAATCAAACGGAAATTTAGTGTAGATGTATGCGGGCAGAAAGTCAAAACAATTGCCAATTTGCTTCCGACTGTTTCAGCTTGACGCTTGAGGATGGGGTTTCTATGATGAATCTGTCCATTTCTAAAGTAGTGGCAATGCAGTTGGAGCGATAATGGCTAAATCAGTTATTGCGGCGGCTCTTGCCGTCTCGCCAAATAAAATCCCAAGAGCGGCTGCCAAGGACAGCCTGAATGTTCTATTCACCTGCATCGGCAGACGGGTTGCCTTGCTCAATTGTTTTCGTAACGCTGCAAGACAGCTAAGGGTAAATGCCTCATTTCTTGGCACCGATACCACACATTTATGCTCTGCGCTGCAATTATGTGATAAGGGTTTCTTGGTTAAGCCGACAACACACACTGGCTACATAGAGCAGTTGCTCGGGATTGTCAAAGACAATGCCGTAAGGCTGCTGGTTCCTACTGTTGATTTAGACTTGAACCTTCTGGCACACAATAAGCCAAGGTTCGCTGCCTTAGGTTGCCGAGTGCTGGTCTCCGATCCCAAAGTGATCGAGGTTTGTCAGGATAAGAGAAAAACATATCGGTTTTTAGTGAAAAACGGTTTTGATACTCCGCTTACCACCAGCGTCCGCTCGGCGCTTTCCAAGTATCTGCCGGCACGGAAGCTGACTTGGCCCTGCTTTTTGAAACCCTGGGATGGTTACGCCAGCAGGGGAAATGCGGTCGTGAACAGCCGGCGAGAACTCTTGTTTTTCGCCGGGCGAATACCAAATGTCATCTGTCAGGGGCTTGTTAGGGGCACTGAATATACCTGCGACGTGTATGTAGATTTCGGGATGAGGGTTCGCTGCGTTGTGCCGAGAAAACGCATCGAGGCAAGAGCCGGCGAGGTCAGCAAAGGCCAGGTGGTAAGACATGCCCGCATTATGAACGAGGCCGCCAGGCTGGTTAGGGTCCTCGGGGCAGGGCCTGGTGTTATAACTCTGCAACTATTCTTAACGCAGGATGAAGAAGTGAAATTCATTGAGGTAAATCCGCGGTTTGGGGGCGGAGTTCCGCTGTCAATCAAGGCAGGCGCAACTTTCCAAAGTGGATATTGCAGGAGCTGCTCGGCAGAAAAACAAATATCTGTTTTGACGGCTTCAAAGACAACTTAGTTATGCTTCGGTACGACAGTGAAGTCTGGCTGGAAAGCCCCGGAGCTGAAAGAGGCAGCAAGTGATATTTGCCAATTTACTGGACAACATAATTGGGCCGCACAGGTCGGTTGCATGGGTTGTCAACTTCTGGCCTGTCTTGGTTGTGTCTTTCGCAGGGTCGCTGGCTGCTACCTGGCTGTGCAAAAAAATAGCCATAAAATTTGGAATCGTGGATAGACCGGATAACCTGGTCAAGACACATAAAGAGCCAATAGCATATCTTGGTGGTGTGGGAATTCTAATTGGGCTGATTATTGGGGCATTGGTTGGTATAGGCTGTCTGAGAAACGAAGAATTCTTTAGTCCGGCACTGAAGTGGCTGCTGGGTATACTGGCTGGCGGCGTGATAGCGTGTTTCGTTGGACTTACCGATGACATATTCAATATGAGGCCGCGACAAAAATTTCTGGGCCAAATCTGTGCTGCCATAGTCCTGCTGCTGGTAGGTATTACGCCGAATCTGCATCAGGTCGCTGATCCTTTGGGCGTTCCGCTGCCAGGCGGCCTTGAGACCATTCTGAGCATCCTGATTGTGGTATTCTTCGTGCTTGGTGCGACGAATTCGCTGAATTTGCTCGATGGCCTTGATGGGCTTTGTGCCGGCGTGACGGCAGTTATTACGGTTGCGATGCTGTTTTTATCCATACATTTGGCGACCTGGGGATACAGCAAGGTCGGTGACCCGGTGCGGATCATAATATGTCTTGGCCTTGTAGGCGGAGTCTGCGGATTTTTGCCCTTCAACAGGTATCCGGCTAAGATATTCATGGGTGACGCCGGCAGTATGCTTTTGGGTTTTATGGTTGCATCGCTGATGCTATTATTTGCCGAGCGGGTTCCGCGATGGTGGCTGGCTTCAATCGTAGTATTCGGCCTGCCTATTCTCGATACGGCTGTGGCATTGGTCAGAAGATTTCTGAATAACAGGCCGTTGTTTGTCTCCGATCGCGGCCACATCTACGACCAGATGATTGATAGAGGAATACCGCTGAAAAAGACCGTTGCCATTTGCTATGCACTCGCCGGCCTTTACGCCGTGATAGGCTTGGTAATGAGCCAAATCAGGACGTGGTACGCGGCAGGTGTGTATATTATTGTCTTTGTGGTTTCGGGCTTAGTGATATGGAAGAAGGGTTACTTGAAAATGGAGGGGCTGCGCAGTGCCCGACGCAAATCCGCCGCAACGGATTGAACGAGTCCCAAATAACATTTTTTGTAACCGTTCACAGCGGTAAATCAGCGTTTTTATGTCATTGCGAGGCCTTTAGGCCGAAGCAATCTCAAAAACGAGCGATTTTAGATTGCTTCGCTTCGCTCGCAATGACGAAAATGCGGTTTTTCCGTGAACGCTTACCATTTTTTGAGAGGGTAAAGATGAAAAGGATAAACTCAACAATCCTGGTTTTAGTTTTGTGCCCCATGCTCTGTCAGGGGCAGGTCATCAACCCTGGTCCGCTTCCGTCACCGATAGTTACACAAAACTCTGTAGAACTCTGCCTGAATAGTAGGTACTCACTGCATACTCTCAATAGAACCGCAGCCAGTATCCAGCAGATAAGTAACGTCCTCTGGGCTGCAGGCAGAGTTCCGTTCACAGGCTCTTACAGGAATATATATCTTGCCACACAAAATGGGACTTATTTATACGATCCAAATGGCCACTCACTAAGCTGGTATTCGAACGAAGTGACGTCTGATGGCGCCTTCGCGATTAGATATGAAAGCGAGCTTGATTTCGATGCCGGGGTCTGCTTTATGCCGGCAATGCTTGCTTCTGTCTCTTTATGGAAGAGCACTGAATCGCCGATGGCGAATTGCCCGAAAGGAATTGGATACCCAAAGGCAAGGTTGATTTTTGGAGTACAGGCGGTAAAGGGGCTGATAACGCAACTGGTTGCGCATTGTTCTGTACCGGAAGGTGAGCCTGGGTGGCTGCCAGACCCTTCAACTACGGGCGGAAACAGCCTTGAGGAAATCTTAGCCAATCTGAAGTACGTCAGCAGTTTTGCTCAAACGAATTTGACGCTGCGGCAAATCTCCCAGATTCTATGGGCGGGATATGGTTGCAGCGCCCATACGACAAGTAACAGTAGGGCGGGTCTAACCGTTCCTTCAGCCTACGCTAATTATTATTTGACGCAGAGCATTTACTTGGTGAACGAAAGTGGCATTTATCGTTATCATAATAGAAATCCTGCCACAAACATGGCTACCAGAGACCATAGAATCGAGAAAGTAACCTCCGTTCGTGTCAGGGGTAGTCTGCAATCCGATGATGTTAGAGGTAGTCTGCGATCCGCCGTTAGTGGTCTACCTGAGGCACCGTGTTATGTCGTGCTTTGCCTTGATTCTTCCTATGTGGGGCAGCAGTACGCTCAATTAGAGACAGGTTTCGTGGCTGGCAATATGCTTATCCAGGCTACCGCAATTGGTTTGGGCTGTCACTTTAAGACCAAGCTGACCTCGGCCGAGCAGAAGAATATTCAAGCCATCACGAATATACCCACGTCGCACATTCCCCAGGCGATAGTCAGCATAGGTCCGATAGGGGCCGTGGTTTCTATTTCTGTGGTTCTTCAAGGTGATGGCCGCCCTGATCCGGCGTGGGTCGTTCCATTGACCGTCAGATTCTTTCCGCCTGGGGCTGATGTATTAAACGATACTCCGACATACGAATTCAAGTTGACCACCACCAAGTCTTCTGCCGGTGGCTGGGCAATCTGCGAGGCTTCGGGCATCGTGCCAGGCACCTATGATATCACCGCGCTTAGCGAGCTCGACTTTGATGAATGTCAAGAGAAGCGTCGTTGTTTCTGCACCAAGCACGTCCGTGGATTTGGGCACACTTCTGGAAGGTAACGCTAACCAGGATAACAGAATTAATTTTGATGATTATGCTATCCTGTCGCGGTGTTGGCTGTCGTCCCAATCGCAGGCGGAGTATGACGCTCGGACGGATTTCGACCGCGATGGGCTTATTAACATGTCTGACCTTTGTCTGTTGGCGGCCAGTTGGCTAAGCATCTCCCCGGGAGAAATCCCGTAGCTTGCAAACACTCATACGACCAATATAGAGCTGTGGCAAGCCCTTGCGAAATTCGTCACCTATAGGCAAGCTCAGCTCAAATGACATACAAGAGCTTAGGACCGTCAACCAGAGGTGTTCATGGGAAATTCCGGTGAAGATACGGACCATTTCTTGCCTAAAAAGTTTCGTTGGTATACGCTCGGCGGCTAATTCTTCTCCTGGGACTGGGGATCGTCGTAGCAATTTCAGGCTTGTTTAACTTTCTTCTACTGAGTGTGGGAGAATTTGCCTTGTATTCTATCTACCAGAGAAAGTGGAGAAAGCTGCACCAAGGTAGTGATCTGGTCGGTGGGCAAAAGGCGGACACTAGATCATTTCCTTTCGGCCGGTATGTTCTCTTGACCTGGGTCTATGCGATGATTATGGAATTCTGTGTGGATTTCGGTGCTTACGGCACAATCAATCCAGGTATCGTTCTGGTCATAATGGTCGTGCTCACACCGCATTATTTCTTTATGGCTAGCATCTTTCGACCTGTGGTTTAGGTGGTACACTTACTCCCCTCGCCAAGCGTACTTTACAATTGGGATAGTTGGATTCTTATTAGAGTCCGTTATTTTGAAACTCCTTGCAGGAACATTCGAGTTGTCGGGCATCTTGCTTTTCCCGATAGATGTTCCGATTCATATGCTAAATTATGGGGGATTTGTGTTAATTCCCACGCTCCGCCAGAATCAAGTCGAGCAAAGAGAGCCCGTGAGAACGAGAAAGAAATACCTCGTGGGCATCTTGGGAACCTTGGCCCTGACGCTCCCCGAAATCGCCGGGACTTATTGGTTTGTCTATAAGGTGGTCCTCAAATGATGGGATAATGGGGGCACCCAGACTTTGATTTATAGTTAATTTCGATGATTATGCCATCCTGTCGAGGTGCTGGCTGTCGTCTCGGTCGCAGGCGGCGTATGACGCACGGACGGATTTCAACCGCGATGGGCTTATTAACATAGCCGACCTTCATCTACTGGCGGCCAACTGGCTGAAAACCTCGCCAGTAGAGATCGGGCCTTAATTAAGCCCGAAAAAGTGCCGGGCACCTAATTCCCGGTGGACGGTATTCCGCCGAACTGGAGCGTTAGGTCAATCACTTTTCCGTGCTGCCGATGAACTGATAGATGGCCGCGCCAATAAGGGCGCCAGCGATTGGGGCCACCCAGAAAAGCCACAGTTGGGCAAGAGCCCAGCCTCCAACAAACACGGCCACACCAGTGCTCCGTGCCGGATTCACGGAAGTATTGGTGACCGGAATACTGATCAAGTGAATCAAGGTGAGACCCAGACCGATGGCGATTGGTGCGAAGCCCAGTGGTGCACGGTTGTCGGTCGCCCCCAAGATGATGAGCAGGAACATCATGGTCATGACCACTTCAGTGACCA
Organism: Sedimentisphaerales bacterium; assembly: GCA_963814265.1. Taxonomy (GTDB): domain Bacteria; phylum Planctomycetota; class Phycisphaerae; order Sedimentisphaerales; family Anaerobacaceae; genus JAFNGF01. Next base: position 50,211 of record CAWFCJ010000013.1, read on the forward strand.
GTGCTGCCAGCAAGGAGTATCCACCGGGCGAATGGCTGCCGTAACCATTCGAAGCGAAGCCTGCGGACACGTTAAAGCCGGCCTTGCCAGTGGCAATGACGTAGAGAACGCCCCCTGCGACGACCGCGCCCAAGAGCTGAGAGATGATGTAGGGCACGAGTTCCTTCGCCGGGAATCGCCCGCCAGCCCAGAGCCCTATCGAGACCGCCGGATTGAGGTGGCAACCTGACACGTGTCCAATGGCGTAGGCCATCGTGAGTACTGTCAGGCCGAAGGCGAGCGCCACACCAAGCAGACCGATGCCGACGTTGGGAAATGCAGCGGCCAAAACGGCACTGCCACACCCGCCAAGGACTAGCCACAAGGTTCCGACAAACTCTGCAGCGTACTTCTTCATAAGTTTCTCCTTTCTCGTGTTATTGGGTTGGTTCTGACAACGCCCGACTATGTACTATCTGGCTGGTTTCTGTATAAGCCCCCTTGGTCCACCGGTTGTCAGCCTAATAGGGCTGGGTACGCCTTCACGTAAAGCCCTTGAGGGCACGAAGATTTATCTATTTCGCGCCGTTCGTATCATTTTTCCGGTGATTCCATGCCGTCTTGTATATCTTCTCTTAAATTATGCACCTGGTGGCCACTGCTCGTCAAAAAATTTTTGCGTTTTTGCTGGAGCTTTTTGGCAAACATATCTCAAAAATTACGTAAAATGGCCGTGGATTCTTTAATGAACAATTGCTGCCTCAATGTATTGTGCTTGGAGACTGTGAACTCTGTATCCGTTGTGCAACCTGTTCATAAATGGTCTGCATCGCGTTCGCCAGAGGGCCTTGCAGGTAAGTGCCGGCAGCCATTCTGTGGCCGCCGCCGCCAAATTTGGCGGCGATTTGGCTAACATCGATATCGCACCTGCTTCGCAAAGAGCAGCGGATTCGTCCATCGGATAGTTCCACAAACAGTGCAGAAACCTTAACCGTGCCTATGCGGTGACATTCATTTATTAGATTCTCCGTATCCTGGTACGCGGCGCCGGCCTGCTGGAAATCCCGCTGCAATAGATACTGGGTCGCGTATCGGCCATCAAAATGCAACTGCAGCGTGTTCAGCATGGCGACCATCAGCTTAAAACGAGGATATGAAGAATTTTGATAGAGTTTATCGTATATTTCTGCCGGCTTTGCCCCTGCGTCAATCAGCTCGGCACAACTGCGATAAACCCTGCTGTCGGTATTACCAAAGTGGAACCAGCCGGTGTCACTACCTATCGCGACAAAAATCGCCTCGGCGATCTTTGTAGTCATAGGCCAATTAGCATATTTCAATAGATCGAGCAGGATTAAGCCCGTAGCCGCGGCATCGCAGTCAAGCAGTGCTACGTCACCTAATTTGTCGCCGGTGACATGATGGTCTATTACAAGGATGGGCTTGTCGGTCTGCTTTATATACCGCTCCAGGTCCGTCAGTTGGCTAAAACTATCGGTATCCACTATGATGATTAAATCGAACTGACCAAACTTTCCTTCTGCTACTTGCTGTGGAGTCACATCCTCGCCCAGCACGTGAGCTTTCTCTGGAAAAAGAAACTCGTACCATTGCGGGATCGGCGAAGGCGCCAGCAGCTTTACCTTTTTGCCGAGTCCGGTCAGCACATCATGCAGCGCCGCAAGGCAGCCACACGCATCGCCATCCGGCTTAGCATGCGTCGTTATCAAAACATTGGCCGATTTCGCTATCAACTCTATCGCTTTTTCAAAACTTCCGTCATTTACCATAAGAACCATCGCACAATAAGTAATCCCACAGAGCCCCAAGCGTTAGCGCGGGGGTGATTTACTCCGAAATCAGTTTTTCACCATGACTGTCGCTTCCAGCATTTTTTTTCTGCGAAATTTACGCGGCAGCACCCGCAGATTGTCAGCCTCGATAGCCTCGCCGCCCTTTAGGGCTGCTCCTGCCTGCTGCGCACACCACTCGGCAAGTGTAGGAATCCGGCTGCCGCCACCTGTATCGTGCCAGGCGATCCCAACCGTCGCCGCGACCGTACTCATCGGCACGCCGCCTCCCATAATCCAACAAGATGTACCGCAGGTATGAATGTAGCTCGGCAAACGGTCAAATTCATCCTCGATCTCGCCGACAAGCTCTTCGATAACATCCTCCAGTGTCGCCATTCCCAGCACAGATCCTTCTTGCGAGACAACAATTACGATGTGCGTTTTCTGCTGAATCATCATCTCAAGAAGGGCCGACAAAACCGTGTCATCCTTGACCTTTTGAATCGGCCTTGTTATCCCTCTAACGGTCGGATCGGAAGGGTTTATTTTGATGCCGCCACGATATCTTTGAAATTTATATATCCCTGTATGCTCTGGGCGTCATTTTCCACCTTGCACACGGGGAACCTCGTGTGCATATCGAGATGCGCCTTGACAAGCGCATCCATCAGGCTGCTGCCAACATAAATCATCGATATGTCCTGTGCCGGTATGAAGATGTCACGCACCGGCCGGGTAGATAAATGCGCAGCAGCCAAGACTATCTTCTCCTCCCGCTCTCCCAGAAGCTTTGACGTCCTGGCAAGTGAAATAGCAGCCGTTAGCTCGTGCAGCCACTGCTTGCGGCTGCTGATTTCCGCCCCATCCGCCGGCGTCAGCAAGCCGACGACCTTCTTTAGTGTAGCCTCAATCACGGCAACAATTGGATGGGCAATCCGCGACAGGAGCTTCATAGACGGCGATAGTGCCAATACAACCGTCTCGTTGTTCCTGAGGGCAATCATCTTTGGAACAAGCTCGGCAAAAACCACCGTGACAAACGTAAGTGGTATTATCAAAACTACAATTGCCAGCACTTCCGAAACCATCCTGGAGACGCCGAGCGCGTGCTGCAGATAGGGAGCAAATTCATCCTGCACTCCCGCGCCGCCGGTTGCCGCCGCGATAGCCCCAACCACGGTAACTCCGAGTTGCACGACCGCCAGGCTCGCCTCCATCCTCTCTTTCATAAACAATCCTTCAGCCGCGCCTCTTTTCTTTTCATTCTGCAGAGCAGCGAGCCTCGCCCGCGATATGGAGGCAAGCCCCATCTCATAAGCGGCGAAGAGAGCGTTGAAAAAGAGCATAAACACAATAACAACTAATTCATAACCGAACATAATATGTCACCTCAATGGCGAAACTGCAGGCTAAATGCGAACGACGAAATAACCCGCAATAAAGAAGGTTTTGCAGATAATTTTCCCGGAATCAGCTTTTCTTTCTTCTTGACCTGCGGCGGTCGGCTTCCTTTAAGTAAAATTTGCGAATACGAATACTCTTCGGACAAATCTCCACAAGCTCATCATCCTGGATATACTCCAGAGCGATTTCAAGGCTCATCTTTCTGGCTGGTCTGATTACCGCCGCTTCGTCCTTGCTCGCTGCGCGAATATTGGTCAACTGCTTTGCCCTTACCGCGTTGACGGGGATGTCTTTTTCTTTGCAGTGTTCGCCGACGACCTGCCCCTCATAAACCTGGTCGCCCGGCTCAACAAAGAATACGCCGCGGTCGTAAAGGGCATCGAGGGCATAAGCTGTCACCTGGCCTGTATTGGTCGCAATCATAACGCCTGCCTGTCTCTGAGGGATATTGCCTCGCATCGGCTGATACCTGTCAAAACTGTGATGCATAACCGCCCTTCCCTGCGTGGCATTTAACAGGCGTGTATGCAGGCCGAAAAGCCCCCGTGACGGGATCGTAAATTCCATATGAATATAATCATTGGCGCCGCTTTTGGTATGCATACTGATAAGCTCGCTGCAGCGGGTTGCCAGAAGGCCCATAACGGCATTCTGGCAGTCAGCGGGACAGTCGATTGCGAGCAGCTCGATTGGCTCGTTAATTATGCCGTCTATTTTTCGTAAAATTACGCTGGGCTTACCTACACAAATCTCGTATCCTTCCCGCCTCATATTCTCAAGCAGTATGCCGAGGTGCATCAGTCCTCTTCCCGAGACCTTATACTGATTGACCGTCTGTCCGGTCTCAACGCGCAGAGCAACGTTCTGCTTTAATTCCTTTTCAAGCCGCTCGCCAATCTGTCGGCTGGTGACATATTTTCCTTCTCTGCCGGAAAAGGGGCCGTCGTTGACCCTGAAAGTCATCGTCATCGTCGGCTCATCGACGCTTATAACTGGCAATGCTGCGGGATTGTCGGGACAGGCAATGGTATTGCCGATATCCACAGGGTCGAGGCCCGCAACAGCACAAATCTCTCCTGCCGGCATAACATCAACCGCTTTTTTGCCCAGGCCCTGAAACTGATAAAGCACCTGCACCTTCTGTTTGGTGTACAGACCATTTCTGTCAATAACGGTTACCATTTGTCCCTTTTTAATTTGGCCGGTGAAAATTCTGCCTATGGCGATTTTGCCGACATAATCGGAATAGTCCAGCGTTGTAACAAGCATTTGCAGCGGACTCTTGAGCGACGCATGCGGCGGTTTTATGTACTTTATGATCGCATCGAATACCGGCTGCATATCGTTATTCTTGTGCTTCAGGTCGGTAGTTGCCCAGCCCTCTTTTGCGGAGGCGTAAATAATGGGAAAGTCGAGAGTTTGGTCATTCGGCGCCGAGCTGAACAAGCAGGTCGAAAACTTCGTTGACGACATCATTCGGGCGGGAGTCCTTACGGTCAACCTTGTTTATGACAACGATAGGCTTCAGGTTGCACTGCAGGGCCTTGCCGAGCACAAACCGCGTCTGTGGCATCGGGCCTTCAAAGGCATCGACAAGCAATAGTACGCCGTCTGCCATTTTGAGAACTCTTTCGACTTCCCCGCCGAAATCAGCATGGCCCGGTGTGTCGATAATGTTAATTTTGTATTCTTTTCCCTTTCGGTCTGTGTACAAAACCGAACAGTTTTTGCTCAATATAGTAATGCCCCGCTCGCGTTCTATAGGATTAGAATCCATAATCAGGCCGTCTTTTCCGCCGGCAAGCTTATCAAGATCCTCGCTGCGAAACATGCCTGACTGATACAACAACTGATCGACCAGTGTTGTCTTGCCGTGGTCGACATGCGCAATTATTGCTACATTGCGAATATAATTTGTATACATATAATACTTTCAAGAACGTCTCATACAAAAATTTACGGAAATTCAAATCTTTGGACGCGGCAATATTTGCTTTGCCTTTTCGCAGTCCTGGGCAATTTGTTTTGAGAGGTCTTGCGGCGTCTTAAATTTATGTTGGCTGCGCAGGCGCTGGATAAAGTCCATCGCCATATATTTGCCTATCAAATCGCCCACATTTTCTATCAGCAAATGCGCTTCTATCAGCAGTGGAAATTCTTGCCCGAATGTTCGCGCCTGCCCGATACTGTAGACAGCCGGGATTTTTCCTCGCAGGCCAGAACATCCTCGATAGTCTGCCCGATCTGGACGAAGCCGGCATAGACACCTTCGGCAGGAATAACCTGCGTGGGCTTTTTCATATTCAGCGTTGGGAAGCCCAGCTTTTTTCCAATTCCCCGACCGGGTATGATCTTCTCGATCAGCCTATACGGCCTGCCCAGAGCGGCAGCGGCATCAGCTACGTGGCCGCTTTCGAGCATATAGCGAATCAGCGTGCTGGAGACCCTGACGGTCTGGCCGGTCGACAGCTTGATCTCCTTCGGGCCGATTACGCAAACCTCAAAGCCTTTCTGTAAGCCCAACTCTCGCAGCGTGTCAATGTTGCCGGCCCGGTGCAGTCCGAAATTAAAATCATCGCCCTCAACGACCACGCTTGGCCGAACGTTCTCCGCAAGAAATCGGCTCACAAAATCTTCGGGCGAGAGGTTCAGCAGCTCGCGGCTGCCCCGCAGCACTATCAGGCAATCGACGCCGCACTTTTGCAGCAAGTGCGTCCTGAACGGCAGAGGCGTGAGGACGCCCGGCGCCCTTTCCGGATGCAAAATGGCAACCGGATGCGGCTCAAAAGTCATCGCGACTAACTCGGCTGCCCTTTCCTGTGCGATTCGTCTGCCCGTAGCTAAGATTTCCCTGTGGCCGAGATGAACACCATCGAAATTGCCAATGGTAAGCACACAGCCCTTCTCTATTGTCTCAAGGTCTCCCATTATCTCCAATATTCTCATTGCAGTTTGCCTATCTTTTCGGCTTTTTTGTTCTACAACAAAGTGCAGACCAGTTTAACTCGCCGGGCTAAAATCCGCAATGGCTTTCTGCCGCCTGTGGAGGTGTAAGCCGTGTATCTACTTGATGTGCCACGGGCTTAAAGTCGACAAAAACCGCAAAAAAATTTGCAACTTAGTTGCATTTTCTCCGTATAACTTTATAATGTTGGCTAAACAAAAGTGCATATTGGTGCTGGTAGGTACAGATGATAAACAGACTGCTTTGCGCAGCTTTTTTATCCTTCGCAGCCCCTAAGGGGCGGAGAATAAACGCAGAGGAAAGTACTAGGGACAAGAAAATGAGACTAACTGCTTAACAAACTATTCTTTGGAAAGTGTGGGCTATTTCAGATGGCTATATTATTTTGGATCTTAATTAGTACGGTTTTGGTGAGTGCGGTTTCTTTTGTCGGCGCCTTGCTTTTGTTTTTAAAAGAAGAATTATTAGCCAGAATCCTTCTGATTTTGGTTGCTTTCTCCGCAGGCGCTTTGATGGGTGCTGCCTTCCTTCATTTATTGCCTGAGGCGATTAGTGAAATCGGGTCGGAAAAAGAAAATATTTTGAAAATTTCCGGCTTCCTGCTTCTGGGTTTTTGCTTGTTTTTCGTTCTGGAGCAGTTTATCAGTTGGCACCATCACCATGCTGTCCGGCATCCGGAAATCAAGCCGTTTTCTTATTTGATTCTCTTTTCCGATGGCATTCATAATTTTTTTGATGGATTGGCCATAGCTGCTTCTTTCGCGATAGGTTTTCCAACCGGTATAATTACAACTTTAGCGGTTGTTCTTCATGAAATTCCCCAGGAACTCGGTGATTTCGGTATTTTAATTTATTGCGGCTTCAAAGCACCAAAAGCACTGTTTTTTAATTTTTTGTCCGGCATGACAGCGGTTTTCGGAGGGATTATCGGTTTTTTGTTATCAGAAAAAATCGGCGTTTCTATTGTTTTTCTTCTGCCTTTTGCAGCAGGGAATTTTATTTATATCGGCGCCTCTGATTTGGTCCCGGAAATCAAGGGCGGAAAGTGTGACAGGAAATCAGCGGTTTGTTTTTTTGTGTTTTTGCTGGGGATTGTTTTAATGCTCTTGCTTTTGAAATTAGAGTAATAGAGAACTATGAAACCAAACCAGGATTTTCAGGCACGAAAGGTCTTGAAAACGGCAAAACTTTACTGTACCAAATGCCGCGCGGTTATACTGAGGGTGCTGGCAAAGGCAGATAAGCCACTCAGTCAGGACCAGATTGCAATGCGACTGGGTAAAGATTGTCCAAATAAAGTTACAATTTACCGTACGTTGGAGAGTTTGTGCAAAGCTGGCCTGGTGCATAAGGCCTTTATGCAGAAAAGGGCATGGCATTTTGAACTGAGCAAAAATTGCACGGCCACTCAATGCCACCCTCATTTTACGTGCATCAACTGCGGCGGCACACACTGTCTGACAGATATGTCCGTACCTATGCTGAAGAGTCCGTACAAGGGCTTCATCATTAGCCGGCAGCAGGTTCGCCTGGAAGGTTTATGCCCAGCCTGTGCCTAAAAAAATAACAGAAGTCAGTCGGAAAAAGTTGACAAGAAAGTTAGGTGGTTTATATTATTGGCATATGCTAATAATTATAGGTAAACTATGCCAAGACCAATTAAATTCAGAAGGGTATGTTGCGATCCAAAATCAAGCTACTTTAAGCCTCGCGGCATACCTGTTCATCAATTAGAAGAGGTAAATCTAACTATGGATGAACTTGAAGCCGTTCGGCTCGGGGACTTAGAGGGAGTCTATCAAGAAGATGCAGCTTCAAAGATGAATATTTCCCGTCAAACATTTGGCAATATCATAGATTCTGCTCACAAAAAGATAGCTGATGCGTTGTTAAATGGAAAAGCATTAAAGATAAAAGGAGGTGCTATATACTATGGCAAGAATGAGGAAATTCAAATGCTACGCCTGTAATCATGTATGGGAAATTCCTTATGGAACTGTAAGGCCACAAGAGTGTCCTCAGTGCAAAAACGCAAACATCCACAGAGCCGAGGATGATAGGGGTTGTGCAAGGAGAGGTGGTCCCGGCTATGGCAGAGGAAGATGCGGGAGGCGTCAATTATGAAGATATGTATTCCAACAGAAACAAATGAAGGAAAATCAGCAAGAGTGTATGGTCACTTCGGAAGTGCACCATATTTTACTATCTATGATACAGAACAAGATGATTGCCAGACAATTGATAATTCCAACCAGCACCACATACATGGCACTTGTAATCCAATTGATGTCTTGGCAAGTAAAGATATCGGTGCAGTTGTTTGCGCCGGAATGGGCATGCGCGCGATCCAAAAGCTCAATCGAGGCAAGAATTCCGGCATATAAAACTTCAGGCTCTAACGTCCAAGAGATAATCGAAGAATATCGAGCAAATGAATTAGAAGAAATCACCGTAGAAAATGCCTGTCACCAGCACCGGTGCCATTAAGAAGGGAACTGATAATGAAAGTTATTCCGATAGGAGTTATCCATACGCCATTTAAGTGTAAAAAAGATGCCCCTATCCAACCATTCAAATCAAAGGCTATAGGTAGGGTAGAGGTATTCAAGAAATATCAAGATGGTCTGTGCGATGTAAAAGGATTCTCGCATTTGATTCTAATCTATAAATTTCATAAATCAAAAGGGTACTGCTTAAAAGTGAAACCTTTCCTCGATGATGAATTACGTGGCTTATTTGCCACCAGATACCCAAGAAGGCCGAACCAGATTGGCCTCACTGTAGTGAAGTTGTTAAAGCGAAAAGCAAATATTCTGTTTGTAAAAGGCATTGATGTAGTTGATGGCTCTCCGTTACTGGATATAAAACCTTATGTTCCTGCTTTCGGGCCAAAAGAAAAAATAAGAATTGGCTGGCTTAAGCGAAAAATAGGCAAAGGGCCGAGTAAGTGAGCCCTGCTGTGCACTAACGTAAGTCGCAACGAAAAACAAGAAATCTATTCAACAAGTTTGGAAGGAGATGTGAATGAGGAGGCGGGAATTTCTAAAAAACTGCCTGGCAAAAGCGGCGGCAGGTGGATCGCTGGTCTCGATGCAATCAATACGCGGCAGCGAAAAAGCAACACAACTAAACATCGACTCTGACAAATTCTCCGAAACGGCATACCAGCAGTTTATCCCCGGAAAGCGAACATGCTCAGAGTCAATTCTAATGGCTGGTTGTGAGGCTTTAAGGCTGAAGAGCGAGCTTGTTCCCAATATAGCATTAGGTCTGGCTGGAGGTGTTGGTCTGCAAGGGGAAATCTGCGGGGTTCTGACGGGCTGTTCGCTGGTCATTTCTCTTGCGGCGGCACAGATAGAGAACGATTACCCTAAGAAAAAAATGCTGACTCTTCAGGCTGTGGGACGGGTCCATGGCGCATTCAAGAAACAGTTTGGCAAAACGGATTGTCGGTCTCTATGCGGACTGGATTTGACAACGCCGGAGGGCAGAAAAAAACTTGAAGAGGGCGTCAAAGAGCAGACCTGTGCAAAGTATGTTCAGGTGGGTTCAGCATTGCTGGCAAAAGAACTGCGAAACCTGCGCTCTTTGTGAACCCAAAGATAGTCTCTTGGTGTAACTTGATTCAGGCAATTCGGAAAACTGCTTTTATACTTGCGACTATTTGCTTTGTGGCGTTGGTCACAGGGCTAACGCTGAAACTACACCTATTGAGCCATAAACACCCACATAATCATACCTCCAGCCGATGTCCAACCTGTCAACAACTGCTAATAGCGCCAAATAAATTTGTCTTAGAACCACAATTCAGCCTTCCTGATACGGATTCTTTTGAAGATGAAATCGAATCCCCCCTTGAACCTTTAGTAGTTGCATTTCGTTATGAACCTTTCGGACCGCGACCACCACCAAATCGTCCGGCAAGTTAGCAATTGGTTTCCCCCGACTTAATCGGGGGATTGAGAATTGGTTCCTGATTAACCAATTAACTATAGATTCTCCGGACACGGTCTATGAATAAGGACATGCGGGCCTTTACACTAATTGAGTTGCTGGTAGTGATTGCGATTATTGCACTGCTGCTGGCTATCCTTTTGCCTTCGTTGAACAGAGCCCGACAGCAGGCCAAGAAGATTGCCTGTTTAAGCAATATGCGCCAGGTAGGCATTGCACTACAAGCATACTTTTTGGATTTCGATTATCGCTTACCGCCCAGCTCCTGCCGAATATCAGACCCTAACCAGCACTGGCTTGCGATACTGCGAAGATATACACGTGAAAATCTGCTGTTTCGTTGCCCCAGCGACACAGCGGAAAATTCTGTCGATTGGAATAGGCCCCTTCGCGAGCAGCCGCATGCACGCTACAGCAGCTTTGCTGTCAATGCGCTGCTGGACCCGGTTTGTTACCGCTATGGAGTTAGTTTCAACAAGTATAACAATATAAACAATATCCGTAAAAGTATGTACTGTATCTGGGTTAGCGAAGCCCCTGATACACCGAGCTTTATTCTTGCGGACCACATTCATCCAGAATTGTGGGAAGGCTCGACCAAGTACGCAAAAGAATTTGTAGCATGGGACAGGCACAAAGGGACATCCAACTATCTATTTGCCGATGGACATGCTGCGAATCTCAAGTTTGAACAGACTTATGAATGGCCAAATACCTGTTACTGGTATCCTGAGTCGGCCCCAAAATGGCCGGATAATCCCTGACAAAGAAAGGCAATACTATATGGAGGATAAATGAGCATGAGATTGTCACCGGTAATATTGACAGTCGTACAAGTTTTAATTCTTTCCATACCGGTTTTTGCACAATGTCCTTTGGACCACATAGTAATAGGCTGCAACCAGGATGGCATCTGGGGCACCGCCGACGATAAAAAGCTATTCGTTGATTGTCGGCAGAAATACCGCCATAGTGGCACCACCCCATACGCCAATTGGTTCTACTCGCTGTACGAAAGCATCTTTCCGGATTATCCATACCGTCTTGGGGAACCGGGCTTCGACTGCTTTCAAAATACCGGCCCCGATGAGGAAGACACCTTCGACCCTAACCGCAGTCCGGCCGGTAACCCTGACCAGGATTATAGAATTATCGTGGAATGTATTTCCATCTCGCCGGGTTTGAGGGTCCAGCACAAGGACTATCCACAGTTTACTATCGACCAGCCAGGCCAATACTTCAACCACAGCTACATTCACAACTTGTACGGCGAGCCGCACATCCATCTTTCATATCAGGCAACCGGGCCAACGATTTGCTGTGGGTAACCTGGCAGATCTATGACCAGCTTGACGATCAGGACCAATATCAGGCATCAGAATCATTTACGATAGTCTTTAACAAAGAACCGCTATCTGGCGACTTGGCGGTGGATGGGCGCGTGGATATGGTGGACCTCGAAGAGTTTAGCCATTATTGGTTGGCGCAGAACGCTTCTGTCAACAATGATTACGACGAGCGTGCAGATGCCAATAGAGATGGCCTGATAAATTTCACAGACTTTACCCTACTGGCCCTAAACTGGCATAAATTGCTCAACGACATCCAAAAATAATCCTGCAAAACCCTTATGGACGAGGTGGCCAGCCAAGACTAAAATAGCCGGCGTGAAGGTCTACCCGTTAAAATTTAAGCCCATTTACAAGGAGCGGATCTGGGGCGGACAAAAACTGCGACAAGTCTTCAACAAGGACATTCCTCCGGGCGAAAAAATCGGCGAAAGCTGGGAGCTGGCCGATCTGCCGGAAGATAAATCCGTCATCTGCAACGGCGAATTTGCCGGGCAGACACTTGCTTGGGTGGTCAAGAAATATCCGAAACAGATAACAAGCGATGAGAATTTTACTATTCCTTTTCCCCTGCTAATCAAATTCCTGGACGCTGAGGATATTTTGAGCGTGCAGGTTCATCCGGACGCGCAAACCTGCCGGCGCATGGGTAAGGGACAGCCTAAAACAGAGTGCTGGTACGTAATATCGGCGGGTCCGGGTGCGGTCATCTATAAAGGATTGAGAAGGAGCGTAACGAAGAAGCAATTTGCCGAAGCGATAAATGACGGCAGCGTCGCCGAGCTACTGGCGGAAGTGCCTGTTCAGGTTGGCCAGTGTCACTTTCTTCCGGCGGGCACCGTCCACAGCATCGGGCCGGGCTTGCTTTTAGCGGAGATCCAAACGCCATCGGATACCACCTATCGAGTCTTTGACTTCAACAGAGTAAATGATACGGGCAAAGCCAGAGAGCTACACATCGAAGAGGCGCTGGAGAGTATTCACTTCGGTCTCCAGAGCAGCGACCTTCCAGTGACAACGGTCGGTCGGCTGGTAGATTGCGAACACTTCAAGGTAGATAAGGGACATCAGTCCAAAGGTTGTGAGCTGCTGTTGGCGTCCGGTAAAATGAACATTATGGTTTTCATAACCGGCTCTGGAACAATTCGGTCAGCCGATGGAAACCACGTTGAATTTAGAGCGGGTGACATGCTCCTTATTCCTGCTGCTTATGAGGGAGCGATACTTTTTACCGATGATACACAGTACTTGACAGTAACAGTCCCTACCAGATGATAGACACGAAATACAGGATAATTTCGATAATTGGCGATGGTGGAATGGCCACCGTTCTGGCGATGCTGCTGTCGGAAAAAGTAGAAATTCCACCGAAGGCAGAAATTCGGATGTGGGGCTACGATCGGCAGCCAGTTAGCCCAGATTGAGAATTCACGGGAAAACAAAAAGTTTCTGCCCGGCTACAAGATTCCCGCCTCTGTTATATTCGAGCCTGACGATAGGCGCATAATGGCGGGTGCGGATTTGGTCATCTCGGCGGTGCCGTGCCAGTTTATGCGCGGAGTTTGGACGAGGCTGAAAACTTATGTCCCTGTTGATGTCCCTATAGTCTCGGTTGCCAAAGGAATTGAGAACGAGACGCTTCTTCGCCCGACACAAATCCTTGCCGATGTGCTGCAGCCGAAACTCAAAACTCAAAACTCAGCACTCAAAACTGCTGTTCTTAGCGGGCCTACAATTGCGGATGAGCTGGCTCGAAAGCTGCCGGCAACCGCCTGCGCAGCAGCCAGCGACGAGAAACTCGCCAGCGACATCCAGCGAACTTTCAATTGTCCCTGGCTGCGGGTGTACACCAATACCGACGTAGTTGGCGTAGAGCTAGCAGCGGCGTGCAAAAACATTATCGCTATTGCCGCTGGGATTATTGACGGCATAGGAGCCGGTGACAATGCAAAGGCGGCTCTTTTGACCAGGGGACTTGCCGAGATAACTCGCCTGGGCGTAGCAATGGGAGCAAAGGGGCAGACTTTTGTGGGGCTGACCGGACTGGGCGACTTAGTGACAACCTGCATTTCGCCCAAGGGAAGAAACCGCTCGTTCGGCGAACGCATAGGCAAGGGCCAATCCCCGCAGCAAGCCGAAAACGCTACCGAGTCGGTAGTTGAAGGAGTTACCACCTGTAAATCGGTAGTTGCCCTTGCTGCCAGATATGGCGTTGGAATGCCGATTACGCAGGCAGTCTACGAGGTTCTATTCGAGAATAAGCCGGTGCAAAAAGCGATTCAAGATTTAATGGAACGCCGGCTCAAATCCGAATAGAATCCACGAATTCGCGTATCCGAACTATTTCACCGGCTTTCAGGTAGTGTTATACTTACTGCCCAGGTAAGCCCTGCCGGCAGATTGTGAGCGCCGTAGCGCTCGACCGATAAGGGTGACTATGGTTTTTGCAGAAAGGAGAGAAAAAATGCGGCGTTTAGTTGTTGTTCTGGCTCTAGTGTGTCTTGTAGCGATTAGTTTTTGCTTTGCAGCCGATGCTCCCCGCCGGCCCGCTCAGATTAGGGTACTGCTGATTACCGGCGATGACGTCTCGGCGCATCCCTGGCGGGAGATCTCCGAGACCACCCGCGAAGCGCTGGTGGCCGCGAAGAAATTCGACGTCAAGGTGTGCGAAGACCCGCTGATCCTCGAATCGGAAACCGCGCTGAAGGCGTACGACGTGATCGTCTTTACGATCTATAGCCAACGTGTTCCGGTGATTCCCGAACAAGCCCAGGAGAACCTGCTGAACTTTGTCAAGGGCGGAAAGGGCTTCTTTGTCCAGCACATGGCCAGCGCCTCGTTCCCCAAGTGGGAGGAATTCGGCAAGCTCTGCGGCAGGAAATGGGTAATGGGCACTTCGGGTCACGGTGCGCGAGGTGTCTTCGAGGCCAAGGTGGTCGACAAGGAACACCCCATCACCGCAGGGATGGATGACTTCCAGACCGACGATGAGCTATACGCCAAGTTGCAGGGCACCGGCGAAATCCACGTGCTGGTGCAGGCCGACTCCGATTGGAGCAAAAAGACCGAGCCTCTGGTCTTCACATTGAACTACGGCAAAGGTCGCACGGTC
>CAWFCJ010000014.1:0-5031 GCA_963814265.1 Sedimentisphaerales bacterium
CCCCTTAGATCAAAAAATTGCCCGTCTGCCCACCAACTCAGGGGTCTATCTTTTTAAAGACAAGAAGGGAACGATTCTCTATGTGGGGAAGGCGGGAAATATCAAGCATCGGGTGAGTTCCTATTTCCAGAGAGTGGGCGGAAAGGATGTGAAGACTCTGGCCATGCTGGAAAAGGTGGCGGAGATCGATACCATCGTCACGGATACCGAAAAAGAGGCCTTCATCCTGGAGAACAACCTGATCAAGGAGCACCGTCCACGATATAATGTGAAATTGAGGGATGATAAGAATTATCCATGTCTCAGGCTCACCCTTGAAGAGGAATATCCTACCTTATGCATCGTGAGGAGGATTAAGAAAGACCGATCCCTTTACTTTGGCCCTTATCCCTCAGCCACCTCTCTTAGAGAGACATTAAAACTAATCAGAAGGCTCTTTCCCATTCGAACCTGTCTTGACACAAAATTTACGAGTCGCTTGAGGCCTTGCATCAATTACGAAATGGGTCGCTGCTTGGGCCCCTGTTGTGATAAGACCGACCCAGCGCAATATCGGGAAGTGGTGAATCAGGTGAGAATGTTTCTCGAAGGAAAAAACAGAGACCTGGTGGAGAGGCTGGAGAAAAGGATGGAAGGAGAATCAGAGCGACTCAACTTTGAGGCGGCTGCTAAGATTCGGGATCAGATCCAGCACATCGAGACGGTGATCGAAAAACAGAAGATTGTATCGAGTGATTTTGTCGACCAGGACGTGATCGGTTTCCATCGTCAGGATCATACCGTCATTGTCCACCCTCTCTTTATCAGGGCAGGAAAACTCCTTGGAGGCAAAGGGTTTACCTTCCCATCCTCCGGGCTTCCTGATGAAGAGATCCTTTCTTCCTTCCTTCATCAGTACTATCGTGAAGGTAAATTTATCCCTGAACAGATATTGCTTCCGAAGGGTGTTCCTGAACAAAACCTGATCGAAGAGCGGCTGGCGGATCTGAAAGGGAAAAAGGTTCGGATTCTCGTCCCTGTGAGGGGGGACAGAAAGCATCTTCTCCAAATGGCAAGTGAAAATGCTGAGAAATATCTCCATTCAGAGGCCGAGCTTGAAAGGGATCAGAAGAAAATCCTTGAAGCCCTGAAGGAAAAGCTTCACCTGAGAAGAACTCCCCGAAGGATCGAGGCCTTCGATATCTCGAATTTCCAGGGTGGACATGCGGTGGGTTCCATGGTCTTCTTTGAAGATGGAAGACCCAATAAAGAAGGATACCGCCATTTCAAGATCAGGACAGTGGAGGGTGCAGACGATTACGGCATGATGTATGAGGTCCTCCTCCGCCGTTACCAAAAAGCCGTGGGAGAGGATGATCTTCCGGATCTTGTGTTATTGGATGGTGGAAGAGGTCAATTGAATGTGGCCCAGGAGGTATTCAAAGAACTCCAGGTCAAGGAGATCGATCTCATCAGCCTCGCCAAGGAAAGAATAGTTCCAGGGACCCAGGCAGCTCGATATGGAAAGACCGAAGAGAAGATCTTCCACCCTCAATATAAGGAACCCTTCCAGCCTAGGAAGGCAATCTCCACTCCTCCATTTTCTCGACCGGATCCGTGACGAAGCCCATCGTTTCGCCATTACCTATCATAAGAAAATGAGAAGCAAAGAAACAATCAAATCTGTCATCGGAGATATACCGGGAATCGGAAAAGTGAGACAGAGGGAACTCCTTAAATATTTTGGCAGCGTGGAAGAGATAAAAAAAGCCAGTTTGGCCGATCTGGCAAAGGCGCCGAAGATGGACGAAAAACTGGCCAAAAAAGTCTATGTCTTTTTCAGGGAAAATGATAAATGAGCCTTTCGGTTACCGGGTTTCCTGCTTCAGACCGATAGGAGTTGCCCCAAGCGTTTCAGGCCTGTGCGGTCGTGAGTCCGGTCTCACAACGGAACCAAGACGCATAGGTGACATTAAAGCCGGCCTTCTTGAAATCTTTAACAATCGGATCAAGGTTACTTGTCTTCAATCGAAGCACGATCATCCAATCTTTCTTCTCTGGTCTGGGTAGAGAGATCATACTTAAGATGATGGTTTGATGTTGATTGGCAATTGAAATAATCTTTTCGAGGTCTGTCAGCTTTCCACCCAATCCTTCAATGGTGATTCTCGATCCTTCCTCTCTAATCCCTAAGGCGCGGGTTAGAAACCTGACAATATCCGACTCTGTGGCGATACCCACCAGTTTTCCATTTTCTACCACTGGGAATGAACCTATCTTTTTCTCCTGCCCGAGCCTCAAGGCTTCCTCAAAAGGCATATCAGGGGTCAGGGTTACAGGGTCTTTCTTCATGATTTCTTTCACCTTCATTTTTGACAAGAGATAATTCAACTCATGGATGCTCAATGAGGTAGCAGGTGAAGGCGAGGCTTCAAGCAGATCATGCTTCGTGATAATCCCCTTCAATTTCCCTTTATCAACGACGGGTAGCCTTCGAATATTATTCTCTTTCATTATTCTTTGTGCATCCAGAACCAACGTGTCACTTTCTACAGTAATTGGGTTCTTTGTCATCATATCCCTGATTCTCATAACCATCCCTCCTTTTAGCGTCCGTGAAACCCTCCATCAATTTAAGACCACTAAAACGTTCTAATCTGTGACCACCCTGTTTAAAACCTATTCATCCCCCCTACATTAAAATAATTATGGCCAAACCAATTATCCAGCAGTAGTATGAAAAATTTGATATTTTCCCTATCGTATTGATTTTAATAAGAAAAGTCAAGGACAGAATTCCCACACCAAATGCAACAACTGTACCGATGAGGGTGATCCCGAGCTCCTGGATGGAACCGATCCTTTTGAACTCTAGAACGGTTGCTCCTAGAATAGCGGGAATGGAGAGGAGAAAGGAAAACCGTGCAGAGAGGTCTCGGTCTAATCCGCAAAAGAGGCCTGTTGATATGGTTGCCCCTGACCGGGAGATTCCCGGAATGATAGCCATCCCCTGGGCAATTCCGATAAGGACTGAATCGAGCCATCCCATCTTCATGATTTTTCTTCCCTCTTTTTTTGTCCAGCGGGTCAACCAGAGAAAGAAGCCTGTGATGAGAAGCATCCCTCCCACAAGTTTCGGCTGGGAGAAAAAAGATTCAAACCAATCCTTAAGAAGGAGCCCTATGAGACCGGTAGGGACGGTAGCGACGATGATCCAGAGAAGAAATCTTGCTCCCGGCTGTTCTTTTCCTTTTCCTCCTAAAGTCGTTCTTATTCCATGAAGGATCTCCAGAATATCTTTCCAGAAATAAACCATTACAGCAAAGAGGGTTCCTATGTGAAGCATGACATCGAAGAAGATTGGGGGTTCTTGCATTCCAAACAGGGATTGGAAAAAAACGAGGTGCCCTGAACTGCTGACGGGCAGAAATTCCGTTATTCCTTGAACGATTCCGAGGAAAATGGCCTGGAGGAGATTAATCTTAGGACTCCTTTGAGATTCTAAGTAATAGGAGATGCTGCAACGATACTGAGTCAAGCTCAGCACAAGGTTCAGCATGACAACAAAGTGTTGGCCATCGTTTTCTTTCCTCCCGAAGTCAGGTAAGGGACTCGGTATGGGAGGGATATGGATTTACCTTCTCACGCTATGCGCCGATGTTACTTAATGTCCCTTGAAGGCGCTTACCGCAGATTGCACCTTCTTTTCCACAAGCTCCTTGATCTCCTGAAGTCTTTTTTCAGTTAAGGCCTCGAACCTCAGCACTAAAACCGGTTGAGTATTCGATGCCCTCACTAATCCCCACCCATCTCCAAACTGGACTCTCACCCCATCCACATCGATGATGGAAAAACTTTGTCTCAAGTCCTCCTTCACTTTTTCAACGACCTTAAATTTGATCTCATCCGGACAATCGACTCGAATCTCCGGAGTAATAAAAGTTTTGGGAACATCTTCAAGAAGCTGGGAGAGTTTCTTGTCCGTTTTTGACAGGAGCTCAATCAGGCGACAGGAGGCATAGATCGCATCGTCATAACCAAAATATCGGTCGGCAAAGAAGATATGACCGCTCATCTCTCCACCCAGGACGGCCTTTTCCTCCTTCATCTTCTCTTTGATCAGCGAATGGCCTGTTCTCCACATGATGGCACGGCCACCATGTTTCTCAATGTCTGTGAACAAATTCTGAGAACATTTCACCTCCGCCACAAAGGTTGCGCCTTTCTTATGTTTCAATATTTCCCTGGAAAAGAGGATCATCAATTGATCCCCCCAGATGATATTCCCCTGATCGTCTACAACCCCTATACGGTCTGCATCCCCGTCGTACCCGATGCCGATATCAGCCCCCATTTTCTTCATTCGACCGATCAGATCCTTCAAATTTGCGGGAATGGTTGGGTCGGGGAAGTGGTTTGGAAATCGACCGTCAATGTCACAGTAGAGTTCATCCACCTCGCAACCCAAATCTTTTAGAAGGGAGCCAGCGACAATCCCGGCTGTTCCATTTCCCGCATCAATCACCACCTTCAGCTTCTTATCAAGTTTAATATTCTTTCTAATGGAGTCCTGATAAGGCCGGATGATCTCAACTTTAGCAAGATTTCCTTTGCCAGAGGCAAATTCTCCCTGTTCAACCAATCGCCCCAGTTTCTGGATCTCTTCGCCAAAGATGGTACTCTTGCCTACAGAAACTTTGAATCCATTAAACTCAGGCGGATTGTGACTCCCGGTCACCATCATTCCACCGTCTTTATCAAGATGAAAGAGGGAGAAATAATAAACGGGTGTGGGGCAGACACCGATATCAATGACATTACATCCAGCGGACATGAGACCTTCGATCACGCTCTCCCCATAAGAAGGCGAACTGAGCCTTCCGTCCCTGCCCACCACCAGATCTTTTCGACCCAGTTTAACCATATGGGTTCCAAACCCCTGGCTCAATCTCCGGACGACTTCAGGTGTCAGATCCTTATCAACCACTCCCCGGATGTCATACTCCCGATAGATCTGCGGATTGATTTTCATGGCTACTCCCCAACATAAGG
>CAWFCJ010000015.1:0-10640 GCA_963814265.1 Sedimentisphaerales bacterium
CATGAAAATAGACATAGAGATAGTGCGCCCCTTCCCGACCTTTCGTAGGGACATCCGTTGCCCTTTCGTTGAGACATTCGTAGTTTGCCTGATTCTGGTAAAGGTCGTAATCACAAATAGTTATGACAAACCCGCGTGTGGCCTTGTGCGGGACACTCATGTTACTTCCGCAGAGACTTTCATGGCACCCTTCGTGTACCGTTCTGTATGGGCCTACTGATTATTTGCGATGTGTCACCTTTTGTCTGAAGGTTTCCATGTAAAGATAGAAAACCGGCGTAATGTATAGCGTGAGAGTCTGGGAAAACAACAGGCCGCCAACCACTGCAAGGCCAAGGGGCTGACGGGATTCCGCACCCGCGCCAAGACCCAACGCGATGGGCAGGCTGCCCATCAACGCCGCCATCGTGGTCATCATAATGGGCCGGAACCGTATAAGACATGCCTCCAAAATAGCATCGTGTGGATTTTTGCCCTCGGTCCTTTGCGCCTCGATTGCGAAATCAATCATCATAATACCGTTTTTCTTGACCAGACCGACCAGCATTACTATGCCGACAAACGCGTATATCGAAAGCTCGACCCGAAAAATCAGCAGTGTCAGCAGCGCACCGAAACCCGGCAAACGGAAGCGCCGAAAGAATAGTAATCGGATGGATGAAACTCTCATACAGGATTCCAAGCACCAGGTAAATAACCAGAATCGCCAGAACCAACAGCCAGCCAAGCCCTTTCAGAGAAGACTGAAACGCCTGGGCGGTCCCCTGAAAAGTGGTGGAGATTGTGGCAGGAAGAGTGTCTGGGCCAATTTGTTGACGGCATCAACGGCATCGCCCAGCGAGGTATCCGGTGCTGAGATTGAATGAAATAGTGACGGACGGCAGTTGGCCCTGATGGTTTATCGTCAGAGGGCCGACGCCCGTGGTAAGATTTGCAACCGCATTGAGCGGAACAAGCTGGCCGTTATTCGAGCGAATGTAAAGCATACTCAGAGCGGACGGGTCCAGTTGATATTTATCCTCCAGCTCCATAATGACATAGTATTGGTTATTCGGCGCCAGGATAGTCGACACCTGACGAGAGCCATAAGCGTTGTAGAGAGCGGTTTCAATTTGAGCTGCGCTTATCCCCGATCGCCGAGGCCTTATCCCGCTGAATTTCGACATTCACCTGCGGATTCTTCATTCGCAAGTCGCTTGTAACATCCTGAAAGCCGGGTAAATCGCGAATTTTATCCTCCATTAAAACCGCATATTTATAAAGCTCATCCGTATCGGGGCTTTGCATGGTGAACTGATATTGGCTCCTGGAGATCCGGCCGCCGATGGAAATTGTAGGTGGGTTCTGCAAAAATACTCGGATGCCGGGAATGCCATGCTCAGGCTGGGCCTCCACTGCTGAATCAGCTCATCCGCCGAGAACTTCCGCTGCGATTTCGGTTTGAGGCGAATCATCAAATTGCCGGTGTTGCTTCCTGAGCTGCCGCGGGCTCCGGCGCTCGACATAAATGAGGCGATTTCCGGCTTTGTCCGTAGAACAGGCTAACCGCCTGCTGATATTCAAACATGGATTTATATGAAGTGCCTTCGGCGGCCTCGGTAGAACCCATTATTTGCGAACGGTCCTCGCTCGGCAAAAATCCCTTGGGAATCACGATGAACAAAACGACTGTACCCGCAAGAGTAGCCGCCGAGAAAACCATCGTACTGAACTTATGTGTAAGCACCCATCGCAGCGTCCGTTCGTAGAATCGCAGTATCGTCTGGATAAATTCTCTCTGAGAATGCGTAGGCCCTGCCGTGACGGATCGTCTCAGGGTTTCGCAGGAATCGGCTGGAAAGCATAGGCGTAAGCGTCAGGGCAATAAAACCCGACACAAGCACCGCCACGCCGATTGTTACGGCGAACTCGCGGAACAGCCTGCCTATCAAACCTCCCATGAAAAGGACCGGAATAAACACGGCGGCAAGAGACAGCGTCATGCTTACTATCGTAAAGCCGATCTCTTTGGCGCCCTCGATTGCAGCCTTGAACGGAGCCTTGCCCATTTCCATGTGTCGCACAATATTCTCAAGCATTACGATGGCATCATCCACGACGAATCCGACCGAAAGCGTCAGCGCCATCAGCGACAGATTGTCGAGACTGTATCCGCACAGGTACATCACTGCAAAGGTCCCGACAATCGCCATCGGCAGTGCAAGACTTGGTATCAATGTGGCAGAGACATTGCGAAGAAACACAAATATAACCAGCACAACCAGGAACAAGAGTAATCAGCAGGGTGAATTCAACATCTCTGACCGAATCTTTTATGGAAAGCGAACGGTCATACAGAATGTGCACTGTAACTGAGGCCGGCAGTTGTCCGCGGAAGGTGGGCAGGAGCTTCTTGACCGCATCGGCGACCTCGACCGTATTTGTGCCGGGCTGACGCTGAACCGCGAGCACTATTGACCTTTGCTGAGCTGTTGCCGTCAAAGTACCATGCAGCCACTTTGTCGTTTTCGACGCTGTCGATAACTCGGCAATATCATCAAGCCGCACAGGCGAACCGTTACGATATGCCACAATCAAAGGCCGATATGCCTCGGCGGTGTTGAGCTGCCCCGAAGCCAGGACCGTAAATGCACGGTGGGAGCCATACAGGATCCCGGTGGGCAGATTTACGTTGCCGCTGTCGATTGCATCGGCGACCTCATCAATCCCAATCGCCTTGCTGGATATTGCCATCGGATCGAGCTTGACCCTGACGGCGTATTTCTGCGAGCCATAAACCTGCACCTGAGCCACACCGCTGACCGTCGATATCCTCTGTGCCATGAGCGTCTCGGCATATTCATCCAAGACATACAACGGCAAGGTCGCACCGGTAAGCGCAATGAAAGAGAATAGGCTGGTCGGCGGGATTGACTTTGAAGTATGTCGGCGGACTGGGCATGTCTTGCGGCAACTGACGCATGGTGCGCGTGATAGCCGCCTGCACATCCTGAGCGGCCCCGTCAATATCCCTGCTCAAATCGAACTGAAGAGTAATCTGAGTGCTGCCAAGGGCGCTCGATGATGTCATTGAATCAATTCCGGCGATGGTCGAAAACTGGCGCTCCAAAGGTGTCGCCACCGCCGCCGCCATTGTCTCAGGGCTGGCGCCGGGCAATGAGGCAGAAACCTGAATAGTGGGAAAATCTACGTTCGGCAAATCGCTCATCGGAAGCTGTTGAAATGCCGCTATACCGAATATCAGGATGCCCATCATGACAAGAGTTGTCATAACCGGCCGGTTGATAAAAAGAGTCGTGAAATTCATCGATGTATTACCTCACTTCTCGCTCCGTCGCCATGACTTTGGAGTCGTCGGCGACTGCGGCAAATTCTTTATTTGTACTCTCGCGCCGGGAACAAGCCTGAGTTGGCCGTCGGTAACAACCAATTCGCCGGCTTTGACTCCTTCAACAACCGCCTCTGTGTCCATAGCTCTTTTCACGGTAACAGGTCTAGCCTCGACTGTCTGGTCTGATTTGACCACATAGACGAATTGATTATTCTGGCCGGTTTGGATAGACTGCGACGGCACTACAATCGAATTTGGCTCGTATGCTATCGTCAGAACCACATCAACATACTGTCCGGGCCAGAGTCGCTGGTCTTTGTTTTCAAATGTAGCACGCAGATGGATTGTCCGTGTCCGGTTCTCGGCTTCCACGGTATTATCAACGAAAGATAGAACCCCGTGTATGGGCTGCTCATTTTCGCCTGGCCGCGTTACTCTGACATCCAGCTCTTTGGTCGCCTTATGTTTTCTGTATCGCCGGCAGATACTGCTCCGGAATCCAAAAGCTAACGTAGATAGGGTCTATCTGCCTGACTGTTACCACCGAGATATCGTTTGCCTTGATTAGATTGCCCTGCTTGGACAAGCAAGATTCCGGTACAGCCATCCACCGGCGAACGAATCGAACAGTAATCAAGCTGAAGCGCAGCATTCTCAATCGCCGCCTTATCGGCGCTGACCGCGGCCCGAAGCGTTTCCACCGCTGTTACGCTCTTGTCGTAAGCATCCTGCGAGGCAAAGCCTTTATTGAATAGCTGCGTCTGGCGGGCAGCCTCTTTATCGGCGTTTTTTAGCTGGGCCTCATCTCTTTCGAGATTTGCCTTCGCCATCTTGAGAGCAGCCTCCGGCTGGCGAGGATCAATAGATAACAGCAGGTCTCCTTTCTTTACCATTTGGCCTTCTGTAAAGTGCACCTTTATTAGAACACCGGTAACTTGCACCTTAACCTCAACACTCGCGTACGCTTCAACGTCGCCGAAACTTCCAACCTCAACTGCCGTTGTTTTCTCCTGCACCGCTGCCGCCATAACTGGTACTGCCGGGCTGCCTCCCGCTCTTGCTGTTTGTTTCGCCGCCGGTTTTTTTGAACAACCGCCAAGAAATAACAAACTTACTGTTAAAGCGCACAGACAAAGCCGTGTTGTTATGCGGATTTCTCGTCTATTTGAAGCAGCCACGGACAAATGAATACTCGTAATCATAGGTAATTCCTGTCAAGTATGGACGGATCAGTCGGTTGCCGGTAAAGGCGTATCAGACGATCTTACAGGCTCACCTCCCGGGCCGGCAATACCCCGACGCTCCAACAGCGAGCCTTCCAGTCTGTAAATCTCAACGAGCGACTTCAAATAATTAACGACCGCCTGCACTTGCGAAATCTGGCTTGCAACCAAGTCTCGCTGAGCCTGAGCCACCAACAAAGAGGTGGATTTCCCGTTGCGAAATTTCTCCGTCTCCGACCGCAGTTTCTCTTCCTGCAGTTTGCTCGTGGCGGCGGTTGCGACAACCTGCTCCTGCGAGCGGGCAATCTCAAGATAAGCACTCCTGACGTCCACTTCTATCAGTTGCGACAGATTGTTGATTGCCTCTCCCGCCTGCTGACGGGTCAGGACCGCGCGAAGATGGCGCGCCTCGGCCGCACGATTCGACGGCGGATACTCGAAAGCAAGCCCTACGAGCGCATCGTAGTTATCATCATCGAGGTTTTTAATCGACCCGCCGAAAGAATCCGCATAGCCTGTCTTGCCGAGGGTGACGAACAGGTCCAGCTTCGGCAGCAGGCCGTTCTTGGTCTTAACGACTTCCAGTTCGTCACGCTGCCGTAAAAGTCTTGCCTGATTCAGGTCGGGTCGCATCCGCAATGCAAGTGCCACGTGCGATTCCACATCGTCAAGTGTTATGGATGGGCTTATAGGCTGGCTCGTTAGTGTAATTTCTTTGCTCCAGAGTTTGCCGCCGGGCGGATTGATCAAACGTAAAAGACTAAGCCTTGTCTTCGCCAATGTGCTTCGGGCATTGATGAGGTCCTCCCTCCGTACAGCAACCTCCGCCTCCGCCGCCGGCAGCTCGCTCGGCGCCAGATCGCCTAAGTTGATACGCTCACGAGTCTCCTGCAACTGCTTTTCTGCAAGCTCCAGAGACTGGTTGAATATCTCTATTCGGCGTTCCGCCAGAGCGTAGTCCCAGTAAGTCTCCTCGACCTGGGCGACAAGGCTCTGCACGAAACCCCGCAATTCGTATTGTGATATCTTTACATCTATCCTCGCCTGATTAACCGAGGCCAAATTAACAGCAGATCCAAGCCCCCGCAGCAGCGACTGTGTTGCACTAAATGCAATCCTCGAGGCGTACTCGTCATTGTCCGTAAGCGGAATAGGGGCGGTACTGCCGGTAAGACCGATCGTAGTCCCTGTGGGCAGAAGTCCCTGGACTCCGACACTGACTGAGGTTCCATTGATCTCGGAGTTTGTTGGGCCTGTCGTAATGTTATTTCTTCTCGTTGGCCAATTCGCCAGTCAGAACAGGTTCAAAAAAAGCCGCTCGCTCCTGCTGCTCAAAAGTACGTTCAATCTGTGGGTTGAACCGCTGCACGACCAGCGACTTGTTATTCTCAAGTGCTGATAACATTGCCTGCCCAACAGTCATTTTCAAGGGTCCATCGCCGCCGGCTGCCTGCGAAGCGGCCGCCGGCGCCGCAGCATTTACCGTATTAACCTCAACAACTGCTGTGGACATAGTGTTCGGCTCCGACACCTTCGGCCCAATGTAGTCCTCGCGGCTGCTTGCATCAAATTCCGAACACGAGCAGCACAGGCAGAGGCTCGCCAGCAGCGTAATCAAAACTCTTTCGCCTAACGTCAAATGCTTGACACGCATTTACTCTGACCTCGTGTTATTTGTCGCCCAGCCCCATTGGGTCGTGCACAAAGCCACAAAGATTAGGATAACGACTGAAAAATGTCCAGTCATTCCTTTCCATATTAAACCTGTTCTCGGTATGATGCTTCGCAGGAACAACCCCCGTATCAGCCTGCAGGCGTGTAGTAAGGCAGACAAGCCAGGTCCATTGCAATGTCGATTGTTATAACCTTGACCTTGTTGGGAACCGATACATAGCGGGGCGAAAAATTCAAAATGCCTTTTACGCCGGCTCGGACAAGCTCATCGGCGACATCCTGGGCAGCCTCTTCCGGCACCGCGATAATACCGAGTCGAATATTCCTTGCTTTGAGCGTTCGCAGCTTCGCCATATCCTCAATGACGACTCCCGCCCGCTTCTTGCCCACCTTCCTTTTATCTATGTCAAAAGCCGCTGCTATCTCGAATCCATACATTCGGAAGCCGGGATATGCCAGAAGAGCCGACCCGAGATTGCCCGCGCCGACAAGGGCCGCCTTATGAACCACATTAAGCCGGAGAATTCTCTGGATGTGTTTTATAAGAGTCCCAATGTCATAACCGACACCGGGCGTCCCAAATTCGCCGAAGTATGAAAAGTCCTTTCTGATCTGCCAGGAGTTTACCCCTACCAGGCCCGCGAGTTTCTCACTTGAGACGCTCTTCATGCCCTGCCGTGAAAAATAAACGGCCCCACGAAGGTAAACCGGCAACCGCCGAATAGTCTCATCTGGGACTCTACGGTACTTCATCGACCACCGTGGCTTGCTGACTAACCTTACGCTCACAGATTTTGCAGGCGGCATTTTACGTACAGTTATCGCCCTGTCAAGAACATTTTATACGCCCCCCGGTATGCTGGGGAAAAACGCATTTCGAAAGGCTATTTTCTTGTTCCAGCAATATTTAAGTAGTATAATATAATCCAAATTAGACAAAGCAGGATAGCGATTATGGGTATTACATATATCCACGGACAAGTAAAGGGGCCGAGAGGTAAGCAGGCCAACGTGAAGTTCCTTGTCGATAGTGGAGCAACATACACAGTTCTTCCCAAGACGGTGTGTAAGGCAATAGGCCTAAAGCCAAATCGCAAGATGACTTTTACGCTTGCTGACGGCACAACTATTGACAGGCACATCTCAGAGGCCTTTCTTAAGCTGCCGCAGGGACAGGCCCACACACCCGTGATTTTGGGCGAAGGAACCGATGCGGCTCTTCTTGGTGTTGTGACTTGAGATCCTCGGCCTTGTCTTTAACCCCTTTGACCGAACCCTCCAACCAATGCGGATGTTGTTGTGTTGAAGGTAGGGCGGGTTATACCCGCCGATAGAATAATAAAAGCTTTTGGCTTTTCAGTTTTTACCTCTCTCCCCTTCTCCTTAGAGGAATTCAGGTTCAAAGACAGCGGGCTTTATTATCATCATTCGGATTTGGGACTTGTCTATAAGGGCTTGGCAGAATGGCTGAGTGTGGGGTTCAACTACGGCAGATTTTTGAAGAGGATAGTATGGGCGAGTGGCAGCAGGAGAATCGGCCGCATCTGAATGCTACTTTGACAGGCAAAGTCTCCGGACTGTCTGTGAGTAACCGCTCGAGACTGGAATATAGAGATAGAGAGGCCCAGCAGGATACCTGGCGATATAGAAACAAGCTCACAATGAATTTGCCAGTAGAGCTAACACCACTCAAATTGCAGCCGTATTTCGCGGATGAGGTTTTTTTTGAATGTTGAGGGCAGGGCTTTCGAAATAAACAGGGCCTGCGTTGGATTAACAACCGACCTGCTGAAGAACCTCAAAGGCGACGTCTACTACGTCCGGCAATCGAGCCGCTCAACGGATCACTGGACGGACATCAACATCATCGGCATCCAGTTGAGGATCGCTTTTTAGGCGATACTCGATGCTCGTGACACGTGCGGTGAGACATGTAGTGTCTTGTTACGTCTTCATTGAATCCAGCTCGACAAAGGCAATCGGCACAAAGACAAACACCGGCAGCCAGGCCCACAGTTCCGGCATCACGTAGTGGAAGACAACCTCAGTTGCGAGCATTTTGCAATGGACACCAGGAAGAATTGCCGGGGCCTCTTACCTGCCATCGGATGACAGCAAGGCAGCCGCCAATTACGCCGAATAGGACCGCTGCAATCCCCAGCACCAACGCCGACAATCCGATCTGAACGGGAAAGAAGAAGGGGGCCTGTCCAGAAGCATGCGCAATAAGGAGCTGGAGGCCCTCGATGATAACTGCGGTGCCCATCGCGATTAGTGCCACTGACAAAATCAGTCGCCCAGGGCAAATCCCTAAATGCAGCAAGCCGGATGCGACCAGGAACAACGCAATACCCCAAACCCACCAGGCCAGCAGTCTCATCGGCGACAGACCCAATGCATATCGTGTGCTTTCGGTAAAGGGAGCGAAGATCGCCTGGGCAAGTGAATCCTGCTTCATGCGCCCGACGACCAGAGGCGTGATGTTTGAACACTCGTGCCGACGCAGAACGTTCAATACAGCCGCCGCACACTGCTCACGCGAGAGGGCGGCAGCGTTGGGCACGCGAATGGCCGTCCAGGTCCGCAGGATGCCGCCTATTCCATGCCAATCCGTCGAGGCGACTGTGGGCAAGTGATGATGGGTAGCCCAGGCTAGGACATCCCTCTGCAACGCGGGTGAGGGGCGGGTATGACCATCGCTGGCCACCTCGACACCGTCAATCCCGGCATCGGCAAACTGCTCGAGCCTTCCGGCCTTGAGGCCCTCTTCGGTCGCAATGACGACACCTTGGTAAGTCTGGTGGAACCAGGGTATAAAGGGACGTTTCCGGCTGTCAAAGGTGTAGTGTAGAAGTTGCTCTCTCGACCCGAAGGCAATAACGTATCCTAAATCGTCGAGATCTATCTCAACGCCCGGAAGAACTGCCGGTAGTGACTCGTCACCCTCGGCCAGGGCTGCTTCCTCTAAGCTTCCACTGAGCGAGTCATGCTCTATGAGCACTACCAAGTCGCAGCCCCGCTGGCGGTGCCATCGCAGGCAGTCGTGGGCGGATATCAGGCCATCATGAGAGGCGAACGTATGCGTGTGCAACTCGGCCAGAACGATATCGGGGTCTTTGGCAACCGCTCGCCAGTTGGGGATCCGGACCAACAGGCTAAACATGCTGTATACCACTAGTACTGTGTCACGTCTAAAAGTGTGGATATAATCGTTTCAGCTTGATCCTGGCATTATCGCAGGTAAACTGCCAATCCACCGACTTCTGCTTCACATTCCTTTTTTGATACCATGCTTGAGCCTGCTGCTGTAACGTCGGCATGTCGGGGATTCGCCGATGTAAACATTGCCGAGTTAACAAACTCAATTCAATCTCCGCAATATTTAACCAACTACCGTGCTTGGGCGTATAGTGGATTTCCAGACGATCCCGCAACCGTTTGGCCTGCTGCGGCTCAAACGCTTCGTACAAGGAGGCAATCCTATGAGTGTTTAGGTTATCACAAATCAGGATTACCTTCTCCGCGTCCGTATAGTCCATATCCAGCAATGCCCGAATCTCCTTGGCCCAGTCAATCATTGTCTTGGTCGCTCGTACATCCACTTTTCGCCACGAGGCTAACGGCTCAGTGAACATGAAATTGACTGCTGTGCCGTTCCGCCGATATTCAAAATCGTATTTCTCAGGCTGGCCGGGCTGAACCGGCAAGGCAATTCGGCTTTCTCCAATCAACTGCACGGGCTGCTCATCCATACACACCACAGGGAACCGCACGTCGTAAGGCCTTTCATAGAGGTCCAGAATATCTTCCATACAAGCTATGAATTCCGCATCGTGTTTCGGAGGGATTACCCAGCACATCCGCAGGTGCGGTTTAAGCTCGTTTTTTTAAGAATCCTGCGGACCGTTTCATGAGAAATACTTTCCACTACGCCCAGTTCCACCAGTTCGTCAGCCAGAAGCCGTAATGCCCAATGTGATGCACCTTCCGGTGGTTTGCGACAGGCAAGGGCAATTAATCTTGCTTCACCTCGCCCATCAAGCTTGCGTGGTGTGGGTGGAGTCTGTCGCTTCTTGCGATCCAGTGCGGCCTCAAGGCCTTGTTCGACAAATCGCTGGCAGATATCTGAAACCGTGTTCAGGTGACAGGAAAATGCTTTGGCGATTGCCTGACTCGATAGGTTTGTGCCGTTTTCGTCTGCCGCCAACAGAATATTGGCGTGCCTGATACGATAGGCCTTGTCCTGACCGTTTGAAACAAGTCGAGTTAGCCGCTCACGTTCTTCAGTCGTCAATGTTACAATGTACTTTCGTATTCCCATTGTTTTGCCTCCATGCAGGAAATTGATTTTCACTGGTTGTATCGGCAAAACAACAGAAATATCCTCATAATATTAGCTATGACGGAGTACT
>CAWFCJ010000016.1:0-5697 GCA_963814265.1 Sedimentisphaerales bacterium
CAGCTCTCCGATTCATTTCTTTCAAGAGCCAGCTCAAAAGCAGCCTGGGCGTAGCGTTTACCGGAACTTATTCTCGGCATCTTCTTATCGCAGAATATCCAATAAAGTAGTCATTGCCTGCCTGCGCCTGCCTGCCGGTAGGCAGGGTAGGCAGGGTGCAGGGCTTCGTTCGCAATGACTCTGAGCAGAGCGAAGGGTCTCAAGAGATCCTTCGTCACTGGGCTCCTCAGGATAAATAAAACCAAATGTCAAATTACACATTTTGTTTTATTTACTTTTCTTGAAAGTGACACTTTCCCGAAGTGTCTCTTCAATCAGCTTACGATGTTTCTCTTTATCCAGGGTCTCTTTGATCACTTTTTCAGCCGCCGATATGGAAATGTCCACAAACTCCCGGCGCAAATCCCCAACGATTTTATCGCGCTCTGCCTCTAACTCAGTTCGAGTTCGGTCAACGATAACCTGCGCCTGTTTTTGCGCCTCCTGTCGCGATTCTTCCTTTAGCCTTTCCCCCACCTGCATCGCCTGAGCAATGAAGGCCTGACCTTCTTGACGACCTTTCTCGATCTGTTTTTGTACTTCGACCCTGGCTTGCTCATATTCTTTCTTGGTTGCCTCTGCCTGTTCCATCGCATTCTGCTGTTCTTTTTGCCCTCTCGTCCAGCATCTTCAGTCACGGGTTTGTATAAGAAGAGGCGTAAGAGAACAAATAGGACGATGAAATTGATAACAAAAACTACCAACAATGGTAAATTGACACCCAGACTGGCGAAGCCTCCCATGGTGCCCCCTTCAACTTTGTATTAATAGCAGACTAGAACGTCCTGCTCGCAGGACCAGAAACATCGCTAACCCAGCGATAGAAAATACTGATATGATGATGGCAATGATAATGGCCGCTAAACTTGCGGGTAATCCTCCCTCTCCCATGGTACACCTCCTTATTTGACAACCATCGCTATGATAATACATACGATCAGGACGTAAATCCCAATAGCCTCGGCGAGAGCACCAATCAGAATCATGTTGGTGAGAATGGCCCCTCTGGCTTCAGGGTTGCGTCCCAGGGATTGCATGGCTGAAAAGCCGATCAACCCCAAGGCTAATGCCGGACCAAAAAACCCCAAACCCGCGGCTAACCCGATCACTAACATTTTTACTACTTCTGGTGTCATTTATAACCCTCCTTTCCTCTTTTTTTATTCATTCGTTGACTCTTCATGCGGAGATATCGCAATCGTCCCAAAGACCAGCGTTAAACCTGAGAAAATAAGCGCTTGGATCATACCGATCAGCAGCTCCAAGCCATAAAAGGGAATCGTAAAGACAAGGGGAATCAGAAAACAGGAAACGAGAATCAAAATCTCACCGGCTGTCATGTTGCCGAAGAGACGAAAGGTGAAGCTGAGCATCCGCGTCAAATGGCTGAAGATCTCTAAAACACCGACGAACAAATTGATAAAGCCAAAAACAATATTCATAGGGCCCGTCTTGATCTTTCCAGTGAAGAGCTCTTTCAGGCCTTGAAGGAATTGACGGACATTGAAGAACTCGCCGAGATAGTGAGAGACACCGATGGCCCTCATGCCCCAGCTCTCCACAAAGAAGAAGGACATGAGAGCAATGGAGAGAGGGACATTGACATCCGTATTCGCAGCCCGAAAGATGGCCGCGAATTCCCCTCCATGTTCACCTCCATGCCCATGGATTCCAATCGTGCCGAAAAAGGGAAGGAGGGCGAGATAGGCGTTCGAGATGACGTAGATGAAGATGGTGGCAACACCGGGAAAGAGCATGCGGGCATGTCTTTTTCCAGCAATACCTTCGACAAAATTTAAAAGCCCCTCAACAACAACCTCCACCAGACCTTGGCGCCTTCCGGGAATGAGTTTCATCTTTCGGGTTAAGAAAATGGAGAAACCGACTAGCACCAGAATGGTAAACCACGAGGCAATGAGGGTATTCGTAATCGAGAAGTGACCGACATGAAGGACAGGTTCTGCAGGTAGGGCCACGTGAGGTCTTGGGATGTTGAAGATGCCCGGTGGCTTCTTCCCCAAAAAACTGGATCCGAGAGGACCAAACACCATGCCGATGAAGAAGAGGATTAAGACGGGAATAAAGAAAAATACAAGAATCTTTAGTCGACTGGAACCCATTATTCTCTGTTCTGCTTATTTTTTCTTAATTCTTCTTGCTCCGCCTGATATCGGAGGAGCATCCGAATCAGACCACCGAAAGCGATCACCGTTCCAACACCGAGACCAATCAATGTGAATAAAGGACTCTTATTAAGCATCCCCGGACGATCGAGCCAATAACCAATCCCGACCGGGATGATCAGGCTCAATACCACATACCAACCCACCGTAAGTAAGAATTGAAGAGGTCTTACCCATTCTTTCAGATAATGCTCCTGGGTTTTGTTAGGCAGAAAACGATGTGAAACTTACAAAATGTGAATTAGCTAACATACCTCAAAAACGTTGTCAATCTTTTTTTATATATCCTTTAAATATTAAGAGGATATAGGGACATCCTTTCTGTGGGGGAAGAGGTCAAGATTCTCTTTTTGATCGGGTTGTCCTTCCATTTTACAGTGACCTTCAAAGATTCCCCCTTCAGCGATGGTGATGATGGGGGTAGAAAGGTTCCCATGGAGTTTCCCCGTGGAATGGATTTCCACCCTCCCTTGGGCATACACTTCTCCTTCCACTTGGCCATTGATGATGAGCGTATTGACACCAATCTTTCCTTTAACGACTGCAGTTTCCCCCACAATGAGGGTGCCACTCTCGAAGATCTCACCTTCAAACTTTCCATCGAGACGGAAGACCCCTTCAAAGGTCATCTTTCCTTCAAAGACGGTCTCCTTTCCCAGGAAGGCGCTGATTTCCTCCATGGGTGAGGAGAGTTTTGAATCACCTTTTGATGACTGCGATTTTCCTAACATAGATGACTCCTTTCGTTAACCAGAAAATTTCAAATGTCCAATTTCAAAGTTCCAATGAAATCCAAATTGCCAAATGCCAAACTATATTCTAAAGTCACAACCTTTTGACATTTGACATTGATTTGAAATTTGCCTGCCTGCCGGTAGGCAGGGATTTTGAAATTTGACATTCGTATGTATCCCAAGAACTACTAAGCTTTTCCTTCGCCCAATATGGTTTCGTATGATTCTTTCCAGATCTTCATGGGAATAGTATTCGATTTCGATCTTTCCTTTCTTCCCTTTCGATAGAATGCGGACTTTTGTTCCCAAGCGTTGCCTCAGGGAATCCTGGAGGCTGTTCAATTGACTTTCTAATTCTCCCTTCCTTCGGCCTGGAGCGGTCGGTTTCTTCGGTTTCTCTGACCACCGTTTGGCGAGGGCTTCGGCCTCTCTCACGGAGAGACCTTTCTGGATGATCAGAGAACAGAGTTCCTTCTGTTTTTCTTTTGTCTCGAGGCTGAGAATCGCCCTGGCGTGTCCGGAAGTGATGCGGTTCTGCAAGAGCTGATTTCTTACCTCCGAGGGGAGTTTGAGAAGACGGAGGGCATTGGCAATGGTCGTTCGATCCTTCCCGATCTGTGTGGCCAATTCCACCTGGCTGATGTTGAACTCCTCTGTCAAACGTTTAAAGGCTTCTGCTTCCTCAATAGGGTTCAGATTCTCCCTCTGCAGGTTTTCAATGAGGGAGAGTTCCAGAGCCTCTCGGCCTTCCACCTCTTTCACCAGCACTGGAACTTCCTTCAGCCCGGCTTTTTGAGCGGCTCTCCATCGCCGTTCCCCAACGATCAACTCATAACCCTGGTCGACCTTTCTGACGATCAACGGTTCTAGGATTCCTTTTTCTTTGATGGATTCCGCCAACTCCTGAAGTCTTGATTCGTCGAAGTGTTTCCGGGGTTGAGACCGATTGGGCATGATCTCTTCAATCCCGCAGTAGAAGAGAGCTCTCGATTCTCCTTGGTCATATTCCGGGAGAAGGGCTCCCAACCCTTTCCCCAAAGCCATTTTCTTAGTTGCCATTGATCTTTCCATTCGCCATGATTTCTCTGGCGAGGCTTAAGTAACTTTCTGCACCCTTGGAATGGATATCGTATAAGAGCACAGGCTTCCCGTGGCTGGGGGCTTCGCTCAGCCGAATGTTACGCGGAATGATGGTCTCAAACACTTTGTTTTTGAAGTGGTTTTTCACCTCATGAGCCACCTGATGGGAAAGGTTGTTTCGACTATCAAACATGGTCAGCAGAATCCCTTCGATCTCCAGTTTCGGATTGAGAGCCTGTTTGATCAGGCGGATCGTTTTAAGAAGTTGCCCCAACCCCTCCATGGCATAGTATTCGCATTGAAGAGGAATGATCACGGAATGAGCGGCGGTGAGGGAATTGATCGTCAGAAGGCCCAGCGAAGGGGGACAGTCGATAAGGATATAGTCATACTCCGCCTCCACTTCCTTGATCAGACGACCAACTTTTTCTCCCGATCCTTCACCTGGATCAATTCCATTTCCGCACCGATCAGATCCGTGTTGGAGGTTACCATATCGAGATAGGAAAGTTCGGTCTTCTGGATCATCTCTTTCAATCCTGAACCCCGGAGCAGGGCATGATAGATCGTCTCCCGAGGTTCTTCTTTGCTGAAACCCATCCCGCTTGTCGAATTTCCCTGAGGATCGATATCAATGAGCAGAACTTTTTTTTCTGCGACTGCAATGGAGGCAGAGAGATTGATTGCCGTGGTCGTCTTACCCACTCCCCCTTTTTGATTGGCAATGCAGATCACTCGCGCCATGATCCAATTCTATGGAACCGTTGAACCTAATATGGTCAGGCTGCGCTTGAGGAGGAGCTTCGCTAAAGTTGAGGTTTAGAAAAGATTTTGCCTCCAACCTCAAGCTCTGTTCTTCCAAGGAGGCCCTCTCCCCTCTATCAGATCTATGTGTATATAGCACACTTTCATCCTTTTTCAAACAGGAGAATCGATCTTTTAAAGGAGCTTTTGGGAAGAAAGAAAGAAGCGGTTCCCTGTAATCGGTATCGCGTTTCTTCTCGTTTCGAAAGGAGACCTATTTCCTCCTCATCCAGTTCTCCTTTCATGGCAAGCAAGACCCCTCCCTTCTTCAGGAAAGGAAAAGCAAGCAGGAGGAGGGTCTGGAGGTCAGAGAAGGCCCGCGAGATGACTGCATCGAATCGCCCGGTCATGCTCTGGAGAATTTCTTTATCCTGGATTCGACCATGGATCGCCTCCATGTCCTTTAAGCCGAGCATCCGGATGATATGCCTTTGGAAGTCGATTTTTTTGCGGACTGAATCGATCAGGGTCATTTCGAGGGAGGGACGAACGATTTTTAAAGGGATTCCCGGGAAACCCGCGCCGGATCCAATATCCAGAAGAGAAGCCGTTTTGGAAAGATAGGGAAAGGCGGAAAGGGAATCGAGAAAATGTTTTAAGACAATCCCCTTGTCCGTCCGGATGGCCGTGAGATTGATCTTTTGATTCCACTTGAGGAGCTCCCCGAGGTAAAGATCAAAGGCCTCCACCTGTTTTTCGTTCAATCGAATTCCAAACGCCTCGGCCCCTTCCACGAGAAGCTCTTGATTTTCCAACTCCATAGTGACACTCATATCAAAAAAGATGCTCTATTGAAAGGATGCAAGGGGGCCAGGGTTTAAGGGCTATTTTTATTACCGTTTAATAAAGAGGGGTAC
>CAWFCJ010000017.1:0-38556 GCA_963814265.1 Sedimentisphaerales bacterium
TTCCGGCAAGCCTGAAAAATCTGAATTTGTCAAGGCGGCCGTGGGTCTGGGGGCCAGGGATCAACTGTTGGGAAGGAGGATGGCGTCCCTTTGGAGCGTGTCCCGGTAGTTCCAGGGCATCCAGTCGGCGGGGTGGCGGATAGTTCTTGGCGTGCTTCTGCAGTTCGGTCAGGTAGTCGAAGGGATTGACGCCGTTCAGTTCGCAGGTGTGGATCAGGCTCATGAACAGGTCGCCGACGCGGGCGCCGTTCTCGGTCTTGTAGAAGTAGGAATTTTTGCGATGAAGGATGGCCTTCTTGAGGGCCTGTTCGCAGACGTTGTTGTCCAGGGGGGCCCGGGAGGCGAAGGAACAGCGTCAGTTCCTTCCAGTGCTTGCGCATGTAGGCGATCGCCTCGCCCAGGCCGCTGTTGGGCTCCACCTTTCTTTGCTCGATCTGCGTCGTCATCCACGCCTTGAGTTCGTCCATCCTCGGGCCGCTTTGGGCCTGATGGAAGTGCAGCCGCTGTTCGGGAGACATCCCCTGGCCTTTGGCCAGGCATCGTTCCGGTAGACCTCCTTGAGGATCTCCAGGACATGGAGGCACTCCTGGGGGAAGTTCGCGGCCACGTCCACGAACCTCCTTCGTCCGTGGGCCAGGCAGTGGGCCAGGATGGTCTTCAGCTCCTCGGGCATGTTGCGCGACAGGGCGTCGCACATCTGGATGGCCGGCCCAGCTCGGAGGCCCGCTGCTTCAATACGGCGGGCAGGTTCTCGCCCGCGTGCCGGTGCCCGGTGAAGAACAACGCGATCCGGTGCCCGTCGAGGATCGAGACGATGCCCGAGGTGAACACGCCCGTGCGGTCGGCGGCTTCTCCGGATCGGAGCCGGTCGGCTTCCCTGGTGGGCCG
Organism: Sedimentisphaerales bacterium; assembly: GCA_963814265.1. Lineage (GTDB taxonomy): Bacteria > Planctomycetota > Phycisphaerae > Sedimentisphaerales > Anaerobacaceae > JAFNGF01. The sequence continues at coordinate 889 of CAWFCJ010000017.1, forward strand.
GTCAGGGCCAGCACCTTCATCGTCGTGTCGTCATTGTGCAGGACCTGGCCCTGGGCCGCCTGGCGGATCATCTCCTCGAAGACCGGGTCGATCCCGTCGGCACTGGGCTCACGATCTCCCACTGCGTCGCCGCCGGCAGGGGGATGCCCAGGCTCCCCTCCAGCCGTTCGAGGCGATTGAACGGAAGTCCGCTCCCGTACTTCAGCAGCGCGATCATGCTGGCCGATTCGGCGTCATACTTGTCCGGTCCCACGCCCGGCGGCGTCTGGGCCGTGAACACCTCGCCGCACAGGTTGCAGCGCAACTTCTGCAGTTCGTACACCGTGGCCCCCAGGGGCGCCTGACCCTTGATCCGCACAAGGTGACCCGGTTCGGCAGTCTCGTACACCGTGCCCTTTTTGCAGTTCGGGCAGGCATCCCCCGGCTTGAGCGACTCGTGCGGCACGCGGACCTTCTCGGCGCCCGCCATAGTCTTCGGCCCCGTTCCGGCCGTGCCCTTTGGCCTTCTCCAGGGTCTCTGTTTCTTTCCCCTCTGCCGCAGTCGTCACCGGACTTGCTTTCCTTGCCGGCCTCCTCCAGAATCCTCTCGATCACCTTGCGTGTCGTTTCCGTAGTCGCCCCGAAGAGCAGTTGCTTGAGCCGCTGGACCGACACCCGCTTCTTCTCCAACTCCTGGGTCAGAAAGATCGTAAGCGTTCGACCAAGTACACCTAAAGAACGCGAGGAGAGCATTTGGGCTTAGGGCAACTATGAATTGACAGCCGGTCCAGCAACCTTGAGGGATTCCTGAAAGGCCATCCAATTAGCGGGAGTTAATTCCGAAATCCTGCTGGCTGGGTGAGTGCTAACCCGATCAATCACGTCCCGCAGATATGCAAACGGATCAATTCCACACAATTTGCAACTGGCTGTTAGGCTGTAAATGATAGCCGCTCTCTTGCCGCCATTGTCACTGCCTGCGAACAGCCAGTTCTTCCTGCCGATTACTACCATCCGAAGAATTCGCTCAGCCAGGTTGTTGTCAATAGAAAGAATCCCATTATCCACATACCGATTCAATGCCGTCCATTGGCCTAAGGCATAGGTAACGGCCTTGCCAATAGGGCTTTTAGGAAGGACTTGTACAGACCAGCCATCCAGGCGGGACTTAATCTCCACCAGAATAGGCTGGCTTTGCTCTTGACGAAGCCTTTTTATACCGGCAGCATCAAGATTATCTTCTTTGACCCGGCGTTCAACATCATATAGCTGGCCAATCAACGCCAGCATCTGGTACGCCCGGGCGGGGTCGGTCTCTTTGGCATCAAAGAATTTCCTCCTTGTATGGGCCCAACAGCCCACCTCGATACACTTGCCTTGGGCAAACAGCTTGTCATAGCCCTGATAGGCATCGGCCTGAACAAAACCAGCATAATCACCAAGAAACTCAATCGGCCCATCTCGAATTCGAGTGGGTGTATAGTCAAATACTACATCATTCTGCACATGAGCCAATAAACCATTGCCAGGTCGGCCTTTTTCGATAGCAAATGCAGGTAATTCTGCGATGGATACGTTCCCCTGGCAATTCTTGCAGGCATATTTGTAACGAATGTGCTGGCGAACCACAAACGAGGCAGGTACATAATCCAGTTGCTCGGTTACTTCTTGCCCTATGATTTCCATATTAGCTGAGAAGGATCGAGCTTTTCAGACCTTCGCCCGAATACATAACGCTTAAAGTAGGCCAACTGTCTATTTAGATCATCAACATCAGCCAATAGTTGCAGCACCATCTGCTGCAAAGTTGCTACATCCTCTGGAAGCTTAAGAATTGGTGATTTGGCCTTGACCATAGATAAGATAAAGCAAAGCAAATTCAGGATCGTCATCCATAACTATGATCATACTACATCATGTCAGGCAATAATGTTCTCAGAAAAATCATAAAAAGATAAAAAAGATGGACAATTTTTATCTGGATGTCACCCTGTCAGTGACATGTGCATAACGCTTATGATACCTTACCGCTGCTAAGTCAATGCCCTCCAGGATCAATGAAAGTTCAGCTATGTTCACCTCCAGGCTATTTGTATCTGCTGAATCCCCGGGCAATCGAAATACCCCCTGCTCCAGACGCTTATACCAAAGACAAAAACCGCTGCGTGCCAAAACAGAATCTTACACCTATCGCCCGGCCTATTGAAGAATACAAATAGATGACCAGAGAAAGGATCCTGCTTAAGTATAGTCTCAGCCAGCATGGCCAGCCGGTCGAAGCCATAACGCATGTCGGTTAGCTGGGTACAAACAAATATCCGTACCGCCGGCGGAAGGCTTAGCATACCGACTCCACCACAGCAATCAGCTTTTTGAGAATCTCACAATCGAATCTGTCGCCAACACGAATGCAGCGATGGTTAACCAAGACAACTTCATACGCCAGTTCCGGCAGGCGCCTCTCCCGCTTGTTCTCCCGACAAACGTGCCGACAGACATCCTTTCCCATGGGCCCTTGGCCGGGGGGAGTGTTCCCGTAATAAAGGGACTCCCCTCCGAGGAGGCCGGGGCCCTTCGAATTTCTGGTGGGTATGTGCTCGTCGATGAAGTGGATTTACCGGCGATTCGCGAGCACCATTGGTGGATAACCCGGCCCAGCAAGATTGCAAAATACGCCGTAACGAAAATCAAGGGACAAAGGGTCTTCATGCACCGGTTTATCATGCACGCGAACCCGCAACAGGTCGTCGACCATATCAACCGGGAAACCTTGGATAACCGCAGGGTCAACCTCAGGCTGACGACCCCCGGCGGGAATAACCACAATTCGAGGTACCGGGCGGTCCCGTTCCTCGGGGTCCGTTTGTCACCTTCCAACAAGGCATGGATTGCCCGCATCGCCTTCGATCACAGGAGAATCATAATCGGCCAGTACCCGAACAAGATCGAGGCGGGACTCGCGTACGACCGCTATGCGGATATCCTTTACGGGCCCTTCGGGCCGCGAAATTTCCCGAACCTCATAGACAGGGAAGTTGCCGAAACCCTGATCCGCAGGAGTATGGGCCGCATATTCTCCGTCTCCTTCTTCAAGAGGAAGTCCCCAACCTTTCGAACGATGCTTGCCCGTTGCGGCGTCACGAAAGGCGTCTCCGGCAAGGGCCTGCGGTTCAACCCCGCCACAAAGGCCCTTATCTCGGTCTTCGATATGCAAAAACACTCGTACCGGTTCATAAACCTTCTAACCGTGGTTCAACTTTCAATGTCGGGCAAGAGGTACAGGCTTGCCTAGTGGGAGTACTTTCACATGGCCCAACAGGTTGAAGAAATACCGTTACCTGCCTACCCGAATCTTTTCGGGGGCGTGTCGTGCCCGAAGTGTTCGACGGAAATACTCACTCCAAAAGGGATGGTGCTTATCCCAGGGGTTGGCCATTGCGTAATTTGTGGGGCGCCATTCCTTGTAACGGATGAGGCCGCACTTCTGGCCAACGCGAATAGGAGACTTTTGCGGTTCATTGCCGCCAGGATTTTCTAAATGCTTGTTTTCGGCTTAATACTTGGTTTTGCGGCCGGTTTCCTACTGGCCTGGCAAAGTGGAGTCAATATGGACGAAACCCGCACAAAGTTAGAGCAACCGGACCGGCAACCGCCCGGCGCCCTCTCCCCCGCGTCGCGACTCGCAATTGAAACCTGTGCCAATTGCAAGTTCTTCAGGAGGTTCTGCCTCCAACACGAACTGACCGTGGCGTACGATAGTTGCTGTTCACTGTTCAAATTGGATGAGAAGAAATCATGCGTACGAGGCCAAGGAGAAAGCGGCACGCCAGGACCCGCGGAAGACAAAATTCTGCCCCCAAGGGACGCTACGCCAGGTTCAAGTCTTAAAGAAATGTAGGCAGTGCCGGGCTTTTTGAGGTTGGAGAAGCATAGAATAGGCTCTCCTGCTTACAGATGCAGGCCGCCCACGTGCCGCGGCCGTAAACCTTACCTCCCCCGGGCCGGAACGCGGGACCGCGGTCGAGCCTATCCACGAAAGACCACCTCAGTTTATTTGCAGCCATCAACTGAAAGGATAACTGAGGCTTATGATAAGGTTCGCAATAAAGAAGAATGAAGCCGTCTCCCTCTGAGAATGCAACCACGCTAAGAGGGAGGAGAGAAAAGTAAAATACTGATTCTACTTTTTGGTTTTCTTTTTGCCTTTTTTGGCCATTACTTTTTTTGTTCCGCAACCCTTCTTACCACAAGCCATTCCAATACCCTTTCAAAAAACTGTTAGACAATTGAGCAGCAACGAAACTGCGGTTACAATCGCTACCTGTTAATGTTATCGGTAGTTGTCAGGATTTTCTTTACTATAGAAGTGATATAGGGCATATGGTGGGAAAGTCTTTTCAAAGGTTTACCGAGATTTCTTTGGTCGCAATTGTGATCGGGCTACTGTCATCAGCCGAAACACCCGCTTCAGACGGACCGGAGAAGCCGACGCGAACCCAGGTTTCCATCAAGGATGCTCGCTGGTATCTCAATGGGCGTCTGACATATCCCGACACTCAGGCCGAAGGATTGCTCATGAATGTTCGGATGGTCAATGCTGTCTTCGAGGATCGCAAGCGACCTGAGTTCGACGCCGAGAAAAATACGGATGAATTCGTTGCTGCGATTCCAGACTATGCAGCCCAAGGTGTTCGTGCTTTCACAGTGAATCTGCAAGGAGGAAACCCAGGGTATGAAGGAGCGATCAACTCTGCGTTCAATCCGGATGGTTCGTTGAGGAAGGGCTATCTGGAGCGGGTAAAGCGAGTCATTGAAGCGTGCGACCGCAACGGCGTTGTCGTCATTCTTGGCTGCTACTACCAGCGGCAAGACCAGATATTGAAAGACGCTCAGGCCGTGCGCGACGGTGTCGTAAACGTGGTCCGGTGGATCACAGAATCGGGCCTTTCCAATGTTGTCTCTGGAGATTGCCAACGAATTCAATCATTCCGGCTTTGACCATGCCATCCTCGGCAAGCCCGAAGGCCAGGTCGATCTCATTCGGCTGGCAAAAGAAACTTCGCCTGGGCTGCTGGTCTCTACGAGCGGACTGGGTGACGGCAGGTTGCCGGACGACGTGGCTCGAGCAAGTGATTTCCTGCTGATTCATTTTAATGGCACGCAAACTGGACGATATTCCCAAAAGGATTCAGGACTTGAGGAAGTACGGCAAGCCCATCGTCTGCAACGAGGACGACAAGCACGGCATAGAGGCGGCCGAAGCGGCTCAGTTGAGTGTCAGGCATGGTGCATCGTGGGGATTCATGCACAACAAGATCAACCAGTGTTTTCCGTTCCAATTCAAGGGAGCGCAGGACGATCCTGCAGTGTATGGAATGCTCAAGACGCTTACGACACCAAAAAAAGCCGATGCGTATTTCCCGCCGCCGGAATCGGAAGGCGGCTGGCGTAAGCTCGGCGATCCCGATGATATTCGCCGGCTCGGCGGAATGGATCCGGCAAAGCTCAATGATCTAAAACAGTGGCTTCTCAAGAGCGATGAGCGGGGCTTTGCGGCGGTCGTTATCCACAACGGCTACATCGTGCTGGAAGTGGAGCGTGGTAACAGCAGCAACTGATTCACGCCGTGTTGCATCCGTCTCGAAGGCTATCTGTGCAACTGTGCTGGCCATCGCGTCCGAGCAAAGCCAGCAAGGCAAGACGCCGAAGAAGATGTCGTTTGACGATGCGGCGTTCGATTTCATTCCCTGGGCCAAGCCGCTGAGCGACCCACGCAAGGCGAAGATTACGGTCAGACAATTGCTCAATCATACCTCAGGCATCTGCCCCGAGGCGACCGCGCGCAAAACGATGGCACGTGGGAGTACATCCTCGGCCACAGCGGTGACGAACGAACTGCAAGGCTGGCATTTGATCCGGGCACGGCCTGCGGTTACTCGACGCACGCTCTGGCTCATGCGGCACTGGTTTGCGAGAACGTTACGGGCAAGCCTTATGACGAGTTTGCAGTGGAGGCATTGTTCAAGCCAATCGGATGCGAGCATTGGTGGTTCCAGTACTACGACGGCGGAGAAGAAATCGGCAGGCATCCATCACACGGAATGGGCATGCCAGCCCGCGACTTGGCCCGCATTGCGTACTGCATGCTCCGAAACGGGATTTGGAATGGCAAACAGGTGATTCCAAAGTGGTTTGTTGAGCAGACAGCCCGGCCGAGCCACGATGTGACAACACCGGAGATGCGTTTTAAGGTCCCTGCTCAGACGTTTTCCCTCGGGTGGGAGCTGCCCGCGCTGTTGACAGGCGAAGGCGGCACTCCCAGCGGTGAAGGCATTCCCGCTGACGCCCGCTATAAGCCCGGCTCGGGCGGTCAGTTGATCGCTTTCGTTCCCAGCCTCGACCTGGTTGTTACCCGTCAGACCGGCAGCAGCGGCGATTGGCAATACGCAGAGTATCTGCACGGGCTTGCGCCGCTGTGCTTATGGAGTAGATGGCGCTGAGATCAGTGCGCATAGTCTTGGAAAACCGCACCTCCAAACAGAAGTCTGACCTGCTGGTGCGAGTCTGGCACTGGTGTCAATTCTCACTTTTCGGGGTGTTTTTTTACCATTTTTTGAGGTCCCAGGTTCAGATCTGGGCACAAATGTGAAGATCCGGGTAAAAAGGTCTTTTTCTACGCTTAAGCAGGCAGCGAAAAAGGACAGGATCGCCAAAAGCGAAATTTTCCAGAAAAATGGGGGTACTTCAGCCAAAAATCGTGGGAATCTCAGTGCGGGTCGCCGGGCTCTTGTATATAGCACTTCGCGAAATCTCCAAAACGTCGCATGTAAGGGGACAACGGACAACAAGTCCGAGCGCCATTCTACTTTGTCTTTTGGCGAGACAGGATTGTGGATTGCTACCCTATGTGCGAAAAAGTACCTTGTCCAAACTCCATTTCGGATGACTATGGTCGTCAGTCTATTCCAGTGTTGCCTTTTTTCGGCTTATCGCGTTCTTTCGTGCAGTTAGTCTGGTCAAAGATAGAGAGTTGCGATTCCTGAACAAAGAACCCGGTTCTTTTAAGAAGCTCTTCGTATTCAGCCTTTGATAGCAGCACAAATTCATGTAAATGTGCCTTAATATCCTCGTCCCAGTAATTATCATAATCAAGCTCGTTGGGATTCAGATCCTTCAAAAGTAGCGGACCGCTGGTGGATAAGACTCTGCCGGTCTCATCGGTCTCGATTGCGAAAAGATCACCCGTTCTTTTGTGTTTGTACAGGGCTTTCTTGCTCATTTTATTGGCCAGCCGACGTGACGAGTGCACAGCTTACCCGACTTTGGTGGGAGGGAAATTGGCTTTGTTTGGCTTTGTTTTACCGGCTTACAGAGGCATGGTTCATTTTCACAATTCCTTGTGACAAAGAAGGTTAATTAATTTTAACCTTATTGAAATTGGCTTTGTTTTGCATAATTCAGTGAAAATGATCGTCGCTTTCTCAGCATTAACCGCAGATTCCACCGATGAACACTCATTTTGTAAATGCGTTATGCGGTTTCTAACTTTACCCATTTTCACATCCGGCCATCTATTTAAAATTCCTGTTCCTTCGGCTGGGCTCAGGACAACCTTCTGCCTTCTGCCTTCTCCCTTCTCCCTTCTGTCTTCTGTCTTCTGTGTTCTGTCTTCTGTTTTCTGTCTTCTGTCTTCCGTCTTCTGTCTTCCGTCTTCCGAATTTAGTTAGATATATATTATACACGATAGGCCATTTTTTCTCAAGTGGATTCTCTCATATCTGCCTGAATTTTTGGCCGATAGGATATAATAGGTCGACAGGCGATGCGGATGCACACGCACTTTGGCATGATTAGAAAGAAGGAAAACGGTCTTAGGAGTGCTATGGATTATCGGGCATGAATGGATATAAGCGGCTGAATTTCAGCCGATAAATGATAGTGTGGATGGGAAAATCCCTGGACAGTACTTGCATCTATCGTCGAGTTTCTTGGGTCGAATGAGGAAAGAAAGAAAAGAGAAATTATTGCATGATGAGGAGATAATCGAAAATCCCCGGTTTTCGTCCAGATAGGAGTAATTCAAATGCGACTGGTGACACCTGAAATAGAGATAGACAATAGCAACCCTTTCAAAAATGATAAATTGGATCGTAAGCCCTTTGCGGAATCGTTACTCAGTTTAATCACCAATGTAGATGATAACCTTGTAATTTCATTAGATGCACTCTGGGGCGATGGTAAGACCACGTTTGTTAAAATGTGGCAGGGATTTCTTAAAAGCAACGGGGTAAAAAGTTTATATTTTGACGCATTCGCAAACGATTCTTTTGAAGATCCTTTTATGGCTTTGGTTGGGAGCATTGATTTATTGATAGAAAAGGAGTTTTCAGATAAGCCCTCTGCGATAGAAAAACTGAAACAGTTTAAGGACAAGGCCATAAGAGTGGGCACGAGACTTTTATCTTGGGGAGCAAAGGTCGGCATCAAAGCCGTCACATTAAACGTCGTAGACAGTGAACAACTAAAAGGTGTAGCAGAGGATATTGCGTCGGACGCAGGAGAATCCGCCTCTAAATTCGTTGAGAATAAGCTAAACAGTTACAAAGAAGTCCTCAGCGCTACGGAGGAATTCAGAAAGAAACTCAGTGAGTTGGCGGAGGAAGCTTATAAAGAAAATCAGAAGCCGCTCGTCTTTATCATAGATGAACTTGATAGATGCAAACCCACTTACGCATTGGAGCTAATTGAAAAGGTCAAACACCTGTTTTCGGTCAAACATATTGTCTTTGTTCTGATTATGAACACTGTCCAATTAGAAGAGTTTGTGAAATGTGTATATGGCCAACGCATTGATGCGAGAACTTATCTGCAAAAGTTTATCAACATCGAATGCAAACTTCCTAAGAATGAAATGCGAATTCCTGTATCAGAAAACGACTATGTTAAATATTGTCGAGCCTTGTGTGAGTTGCATGGATTGCCTATGGGTGATTGGGTTGAAGCAATATGGATACCCGCGCAATTTTTTAAACTTTCTCTTCGAGACCTACAGCGTTGTTTTACGAATCTAACCATATTTTTTGCAGCAACGCCAAAGAATCAGTATAGAGATGATTATCTCCTTTCTTTATTGGTCATATTAAAAGTGAAAAGACCAGAACTGTTCGAACAGATAAAGTCGAAAGACATCTCACTTGACAAATTATGGAAAGATTTAGGATTCGACCAAATGATTTCGGGTCAAGAAGAAAGCTGGAAAGTAGGGCTGCGTGAAGTATTAGAGATGTGTTTATTGCCAGAATCTGATTTTTCTCGACTGGAAGAAGAAAACCATGTAAAGACATACTGGAGCCAGCTTAGGTCCAGACATTTTCGTGATAGAAGCGACATATTGCCCTATCATTGCGAAAAAATAGAGTCTTTTAAGTTTTTGCAAGAAAGAACATAGCCGATAATACCCTATCAGCAAGGATTGGGAGATAAGCAAAAGTTGCCCGATAGAGATGTTAAAACGATTCAAGATTTGATCTTATTATCAGTATGCCAAGATTATTGCACGTCGTGCATTTAGTGTCACTGATGGGAAAGAGGCGAAAAGTAAGCACTACGGCTTTATAAAAAAGACATTCAGGGAACTAAAAAGCGGGGCCAAGTCGTGGTCGGAAATAACGCGAGAAGATTGGCAATTTGTCGAGGCCGAGAAGAAGATGTGTATATTGCGGAAGCGAAACTGAGCTGCACAGAGAGCATATAGTACCAAAGTCTTTGAGCGATTCGGCCCGAGTGCAAGACCTGCGATGTTATCCAGGGGATACATAACCAAATATGGGCATGCGCAGGATGCAATTTGCTAAAGGCCACAAAAGGACTGTATGGGTTCTATAGGCAAAAGTATCCGGGTGAGAAGCAAGTTCTACGACTTTATACCGCCTTTATTGGAAAAGAAGTACCTAAAGACAATTATAAACTGCCACCAGTGTGCCCAAACACTCAGCATGGGCGATTTGGACCACGATGGCAAAATCACGGTTCTCGATATTGATTTTATCCTTCAGCGAATTTGAAGCAGGCATTGCCATGCTCCTGTTGGCGCGATGCGCTCTCGATGCGAGGTGCGCTCCCTGCAATGACATCGGAAGCATGACTACAACTTCGGGGGCAACCTTCGCGGGGAAAGACCCGGCAGCAGTTCCAGTTGCAGGCGGATTCGGATATTCGGCTGAAAGAATATAACGAGCAACAACCCTACGGTGGGAAATACTACTTCTTGACACAAACGGGTGCATTTGGGGGTTTTCTGGGTAAGAGGATTGACAGCACGCGTGCGAAGTGGTTAGATTACAACGAGTTAGAATTGAAGCGCCCGTAGCTCAGTCGGATAGAGCAACGGATTTCTAATCCGTAGGTCGCAGGTTCGAGTCCTGCCGGGCGTGCTTATTCGAGTCCGGCATTTTGAAAGGAAGCAGGTATGAGTAAACAGGTATCTCGTGGCGTCTTATTATTCATCCTGGGGCTGGTTCTAATATCACCTCGTGGAATTCTTGCGACCGAGAAGGCTAATGACGTCGACGTCCGCGCCGATGTAAAGATTCCGATGCGAGACGGCGTCGAGCTTTCAGCCAATATTTTTCTGCCCAAAGCCGAGGGCAAGTTTCCGGTCATACTGATGCGGTCTCCGTATGGCAAGGGCGACGAAAAATTCGACGGTGGTCTACACTATGCGGCTCGTGGCTACGTGTTTGTCAGTCAGGACTGCCGCGGCAAAGGGGCTTCACAAGGCCAGTGGGAACCATTCGCAAATGAAGGAGCAGATGGCCGGGACACGTATCAGTGGATACTTAAGCAGCCCTGGTGCAACGGCAGCATCGGGACCACCGGCGGCTCATACGTGGGCTTCACACAATGGATATCCGCTCCAAACGCCGGCGAAAATCTAAAGGCTATGTTCACCGTAGTTCCCCTTGTTGACCCCTATCATGACGGCGTGTACACCGATGGGGCGTTGAATCTCGCTTTGATGATGGGTTGGGGCAGCCTGACGGCGCTCCGGCCTGAAGAGATGGCTGCCCTGGTCGGCTGGCGCGAGCAGGATTGGATCAGGGCCTATCGGACTCTGCCGTTGTGCGAATGGGATCGGGCCGTCGGCGCAAGGTCCAGTACCTGCGTGATTGGGTTGCCCATCCGCATTACGATGAATACTGGGCGGCGCGCGGCGTGCGCGGCCAGTGGCAGGATATTACGGCGCCGATCTATGCCGTGGGCGGCTGGTACGATATCTTTGCCAAGAGTGTGTTCGAACACGTAAATGCGGTCAGAACAATGTCACGCTCACAGGACGCCCGAAAGCACCAGCATCTGCTGATGGGCCCGTGGGCGCACGGAATAAGTCAAGATGGTAAAGTGGGAGCTCTGGATTTTGGCAAGGATTCCGTCATCAATGTGCGTGACATCCAGACAAAATGGTTTGATCACTGGTTGAAGGGCGAAAATGCCGGCGCCGATAAGTGGCCGCCCTTGCGTATCTTTGTGATGGGACGCAACCAGTGGCGAGATGAGCAGGAATGGCCGTTGGTGCGAACACAATATACGCCATACTATTTTCACAGCGGCGGTTCTGCAAACACGCTTAACGGCGACGGCAAACTGAGCACAACCAAAGCCGGCGATGAGCCTGCTGATAAATTCGTCTATGATCCGAACGATCCTGTGCCGACACTGGGCGGATGTAATCTAATGGGCTGCCCCGCCGGACCACATGACCAGACCAAGGCCGAAGCCCGAGAAGATGTGCTCGTTTTCACTAGTGGCGAGCTGAAGACCGACCTGGAAGTTACCGGGCTGGTCAAAGTCATTCTATACGCTGCAAGTTCCGCGCCGGATACGGATTGGACCGCCAAGCTGGTCGACGTCCATTCGGACGGGCGTCCCTTTAATCTTTGCGATGGCATCATCCGTGCCCGCTACCGGCAGTCGCGGCAGAAGCCGACCTTGATCGAGCCCGGCAAAGTATACCGCTATGAGATCGACTTGTGGGTGACCAGCAACGTTTTCCTGTCTGGCCATAAGATACGGGTCGAAATATCCAGCAGCAATTTCCCGCGTTTCGACCGGAATCTCAATACGGATGAGCCTTTTGGCGCCGGCACGAAAATGGTCAAGGCATCGCAAACCATCTACCACGATAAGGAGCGTGCCTCCCACATTCTTTTGCCGGTCATCCCGTGAGCAGCACAGGACGAATTGTCGGCAGTTATGCTGACTGGCCGGCCTTCCTGCCCCGTGCGGTGCGGTAGAGCCAGTAAGTGACGCCGAGCAATAAGATCGTGCCCAGTACGGTGCCGACCGGCGGTGTGAATGGCAACTGTATGCCAAGCAGACTCAGCATCTGGATGAGCAGGTCATCTATGTAAATAAAGGGCAAAGTGATGTCTATTTGCTTGAGCAGTATTATCGGTATGGCTAAAAGAATTCCCATCAGGGCTTCGCCGGTAATAAAGCCGGAAGCTAACAATAGGCCGTTGCGACTCGATTCCTCCACCCGGTCTTGGGGCGTATTTCTCCTGTCGTGATACAGTTTTGCTGCGTGATGGATAAGTCCTCCCACAAAGATCGGCACGGACAATTCCAGCGGCAGATAGAAACCAATCGCCACCGCGAGGACCGGCGTGCGGAACGTACTACCTTTTTTCTGTAGATACAAATCAAGAGCTATCACGCCCACCGCCACCGCCATTCCTATAAAGATGAAGTTCCACGGCAGCTCTCCTTTGAAGACGCCCTGTGCCACGGAGGCCATAAGATTTGCCTGCGGAGCTGATAGAGCCTTCGGCCCGGCACCTGGTTGGCCGGCAAAACCGTAAGCCTTCTGCAGCAGTGTCATCACCGGCGCCAGCACCAGTGCGCCGGCTATCGTCCCGGCAAGGTTCACTAACTGCTGTTTCCAGGGCGTTGCCCCAAGGATATAGCCGGTTTTGAGGTCCTGCATATTGTCACCGGCTATGCCAGCCGCACAGCATATCACACTGCCGACTATAATAGCTGCTGCAGGCCCATTCGGGGCGTCCTTGCCCATCAGCAAAAGTAAAAGCAGAGACGAGGTCAGAACCGTTGCTATCGTTACGCCGGATATAGGATTATTGGATGAGCCTACCAGTCCTGCCATATAACCGGCCACAGCAGAAAATATAAAGCCCGTTATTATCATTATCGCCGCCATTGCAGCGGATACGTGTATATCGCCGACAAATGCTTGATACAACAGGAATAAAGGCACAACCGAGGCGGCAATTGAAACCAGAACCCACTTCATTGGTATGTCTTTTTCCGTCCTGGCAATTTTGGTCAAGCCTTTGTAGGCGGCTAATCCGCCGGTTATCCCGCTCAATAGAGACTTACGAATATTAAAGATTGTCCACAGCCCGCCAACGAGCATCGCTCCGACACCGATATATCGTGTCTGCGATCGCCATATCTGATAAGCCCAATCGACGGAAGATTCAATGCCCTCTGGTCGGCCGCCAACGGCAGCGCAAATCGGTATTGCAGCGAACCAGTTGCATGCACCGCCCAAGAAAATCAGAACCGCGATATTCAGCCCGACTATATATCCGACCGAAAGCAGAGCCGGGCTTAAGTTTGAGCCGAAGTAAAATAGTCCTCTGCCGAGCGCCTTTGCACCTTCGACCGCCTCTGGCCAAAGACCTAATGCACCTGCACCGGCTTTGAACAGGCCGCTGGCGACTGCGGCTTGGGCAATACACCAGACACCGCGGCCGCCTTCTTGGCCGGTCTTTAGGACCTCGGCTGTCGCTATACCTTCGGGATAGCTGAGCTTTTTCTCAACGATGAGCGACCGCCGCAGCGGTATCGTGAAGAGCACGCCCAGTGCCCCGCCGAAAACGGCGATGATGGTGACCCATCCGTAGCTGAAGCTATCCCAGGCGCCTAATAAGATCATCGCCGGCAGTGTAAATATCGTCCCGGCAGCTATTGCTTCGCCCGATGATGCCGCCGTCTGAGCGTTATTATTTTCGAGGATGTTGTTTTTTCGGAACAGCCTCAGCACGCCCATCGAGAGGACCGACGCTGGTATCGAGGCCGAGACCGTCATTCCCGCAAATAGGCCCAGATAGGCGTTTGCCGCCCCCAAAATCATCGAGAGCACCATCCCCAAAATAAATGCCTTGATGGTGACTTCCGGCAATGATTCTTCCTGTAAATCCATTATGTACCTGTATTAGAACCCCCCAATAAATTGGGGGGCTAAATATTTTGTTTAGCCGTCGCCGGCACGGCGACGGTTGTTCAACGATACCGTGTATCAGATGCGGGATGAAAGTTTTATTTTACGAACTGCTGCGCAAAATATTTCGGCGTCAGAGGCTCGCCGGTTGCGCGTTCAATCATCCCGTTCCAACTATAGACGGCCCCGGGCTGAAAAACCTTTTCAGTTAGAAACGTTCCGACTTTCTTCTGGCCAACGTAACTTACGTTCTGGTCAGATTCAAGTCCTAAAACTTCGCGGACCAGATGATGGTGCAGTTGCGAGGCAAATAGTTCGCCCAGCATATAGTTGTGATAGTAACACGGCGCGATCGTAAAATGAATCTTGGCGGCCCAATCCGGCTCATCCCGGCCCGGCGGCTTTTTGACAAACTGGTATTTCCCGACCAATTTCCACCAGAGCGAATTCAGGTCCTGATCGGGATTTGCGTAAAGCTGCTTTTCAAATTCGTACATAACCATTGCCCAGCGGGCGAAGATTAGTTGTTTGAGCCGGGCGTATTTGTCACTTACTTTTGCAATTTCCGCCCGCTGCTGGTCTGATAGATTTAGCATTTGCTGCATCCATAAAGGATTCCGGCTGAGCCTGCCAAAAAACATGGCAATCGCTTCTGTTGTAAATGAGTGCGCCGGTCTTCTTAGTAAAAACGGCACATCGAGGTCGTGGTATTTATCGTAAACCGCGTGCCCCAATTCATGCAGTATTGTTTCCATCCACGCCTCGTTATTTTTGAGGTTGCACAGGATGCGAACATCACCTTCGCGGTCGATGTCCGTACAAAAGGCGTGTGGATTTTTGTCTTGCCGGTCGTACAGATCGCTACGGGCGAGAATTGAATCCACCGGCAGGACTATGCCGGCATAAAATTTTGTAGCCAATTCCTTGACATCCTTATCTTGGTAATATGTGTCCAAATCGAGGTCGTAAACCATCGGAGTTTCCTGAAAGAATGGGTCGTGATAATGCCAGGGCATAAGTTCGTCCGCTGCCACGCTGTACTTTTTTGCCAGGATGCGGTCCAAATCCGCCTTTAGTTTGGCGAAAGGTTCGTTGGTCAGTTCATAGAGTTCCTTGAAGATTTGGTCTAGCTCTTTTACATCTTGCTCGCCGGTAGTCAGCGTAAGAGTATGGAAATTAGCAAAGCCCAGCTTTTGTGCTGCCCTGTTTCGCAGCTTGACCAGCCTGACCAGGTCACCGGCGACTGCCGGCCCTACCTGCTTACTGGCGAGCCACACCTGCTTTCTTTTGGCTGAATCTGTCTCTATCTTTAGGATTTCCTTAATCTCATTGTCGGTGACTTTTTTGCCGTCGATATCCCCGCGAAAAGTGCTGAAGTTCTTTTCGATTTGCGTGCCCAAATCGACGATCTTCTTTAGAAGCTCCGGCTCTATTTGGTTTTCAAGATATGCGTTGTATAGTACATCCAGTTGTCGCGCCAGCACCCTCTCTTTTATTTGCCCGGCTGCTTGGGTCTTCTTAAGGTAGGCGAATTCTTCGGCGCTGCTATAGACCTGGCGAAGCTGAAGTGTCAGTTCACTGGCCTTGTCGTAATCCTCGCTTTTGCCGGTATTTGCTGCCTGCCAGGAGGCAAGGTTTGCTGCCTTTTCCATCGGCTTGATTTTTTCTACGTGCTGGTTAATAAATTTTTGCAACTGTTTTTCCTTCATATTCGGTGCACAGCCAATAAGCGTGGCACTTATCGCCACTATCATAACTAACGTTGGCAAGGTCTTCATTATTTTGTACCTCCACTATTTTGGGAATCGTGTATCGTGAATCGAATCACGAATCACAAACCACGAATAAGTTCACTTTTCTCTATCCGACCGGTCCGGATAAGCGGGCTTTTTGGGTGTTTGCGGCGGCTGTTTTTCGAGCATCTGCGTAATTACTTCGATGGCCTTTTCTAGTTGCGGGTCTCGGCCGGCAACCATCTCGTGCGGCGTATTTTCAATTTCGTAATCGGGCTGGACGCCATAGCCTTCGACATCCCAGTTGCCTGCGGTATTCCAGAAGCCGAATGTCGGTGCTGAGACAAAGCCGCCGTCGATGGGCTGTGGATTGCCGCTTATTCCAATCAGCCCGCCCCAGGTCCTTGTGCCGATCAGTGGGCCAAGCCCTGCCTTTCGGAAATAATATGGAAAGGCATCGCCGCCGGAGCCGGCCCAGCCGTTTGTTATCATAACCTTTGGACCGGTATGTGCTACAAATGGCGTCTGCCAATCGCGATGGTCTCGCCGCGCCCAGTAATTGTAGATAGGACGATTGAGTAGTTCGATGAACCGGTCCGGAACTTGGCCGCCGCTATTGAATCGTTCGTCAATAATTAGAGCCTCTTTTGTTCGCTGCGGGATAAATTGGCGCACTAATTCATTCTGCCCATTTCGGCCGGTATCGGGGACGTAGATATATCCGACCCGATTATTGGTCGCCTGCTGGACTTTCTGCCGATTGCCTTCGACCCACGCCAGATACCGTAGGGGCAAGTCACTGGAGGTCGGCTTGACATATATCTGCCGGGCGTCATTCATGTCGGGCGAAGAATTGATGGTCAGCATCACCACCTCATCGGCAAGGCCTTGAAAGGCTGCCCAGGGGTCCTTCGACGTATCCATTTTCTGGCCGTTGACCGCCAGCAAATAGTCGCCTTCGTTCACTTCTATGCCCGGCTCGCGCAGCGGTGAATGTGCTTCTGCGTCCCAGGCTGCACCTTCATAGATTTTTTTGATTCGGTAGGCGTTTTTTTCTGCGTCCAGCTCGAAATCGCAGCCTAAGAGTCCGACAGAAATTTTTTCAGGCTCCTCAAGGTCGCCGCCTCTGACGTATGTGTGTGAAGCATTTAATTCGCCGATCATTTCGCCGATAACGTAGTTCAGGTCCTCGCGGTCCGCCACGTAAGGCAGTAAGACTTCATACCGCTGCTTGATTGCTGCCCAGTCGACGCCGTGCATATTCGGGTCGTAGAAGAAATCTCTCTGGATTCGCCATGCTTCGGTGAAGATTTGCTGCCACTCCTGGCGCGGGTTTATCCAGGCCTGGAGTTTATCGCTGGCAATTTTGCTGTCGCCGACCTTTTTATTTTCGGCCAAGTCTATTATTCCATACGTTGATTTGCTTTTGTATATGACTTTTTTGCCGTCGGCAGAAATGTCATAGCTGTCGATGCCGGCGATAATCGTTTTTTCCTCGCGCTGCTGCAGGTCGTAATATAGGAGCGTGCCGGATGGTTCGCCTGGCTTGGAGGCGCCGGCGGGCAGATATCGGCAGAAAATCAGCTTGTCTTTTATCGAGTGCAAATCACGGATATTTCCAGCCTGAATGGGCAGTTGTACTACCCGCCGCTCAATACCATCAAAGTCAATATTGATCGGCTCAGGCTTTTTTTTGTCTTCTTCCTGCTTCTGTTCTTTTCCCTCTTGTTTGTGTTCCGGTTCTTCTTTGTCCGTTTCTTTTTGGTTAACCCCCCAATGAATTGGGGGGCTAAATATCAATTCTTGTCCCTCATCCTTGCCCGGCGGTTTTTCGTCCGGCTCTTTTTTATCTCCATTTTCTTTTTTGTCCTTCTTTTCCTCCTTATCTTTAGTAACCGGCTCTTCATCGCTTCGCGGTGCGACCAGCGAGCCCAGGTCCTTTCGTAACGTAGCTGCGTAAACCTGAGCGGAATTAGTGTAAATCCAGGTTGCGTCCATGTCGCCGTAAACTGGCGTGAACGCCCGGTTGGAGCAGAAGAAAAGGTACTTTCCTTCGACATCGAAGGCCGGGAATGCATCATTATAGTAGTCGCCGGTGACCTGGTGGACCCTTTTCTCCTGCGTATCGTAAATCATAATCGCACCATGCCGATTTGAGACCTGCTTGGAGTAGGCCAGCCATCGGCTGTCGGGCGACCAGCAATATGACTCCATCTCAGACCACTCGTCCTTATCGACGAAATTTAGCTCGCCGCTATTGACATCTGCAACAAACAGACTTCCTGTCTTATCGCTGAACGCGATTTTTTTGCTATCCGGCGACCAGACCGGCTGGTAGCGAAATGCCTTGCCTTGATTGGTGACCTGCTTCTGGCCTTCTTTGCCGTCGGCCGGGCAAACGTACAGTTCGTACTCTCCGGTGCGGTCGCAGAAATACGCAACGTATTTACCGTCCGGCGACCAGGCCGGATCGCGTTCCGCCACGCCCGAACTGTTTGTCAGGTTTCGCACGCTGCCGTGCTTTTCAGGCACGGTAAGAATTTCGCCGCGAGCTTCGAACACCGCCCGTTTGCCGGTCGGGGAGATCGAGAAATTTTGAATGTTCTTTGACAGGTCTTTTAACTGAGGACGCACTTCCGGTAAATCAGCCGGCACCTGTATCGAGAGCGCACGTGAGGTTTCGCTCTGCAAATCCAGAAGATGTAGCTTTCCGCCGTTTTCAAATATGATTGCGTCGGGTCCAATGCTTGGCCATTTCACATCGTACTCGGTGAACCTGGTTACCTGGCGAGTTTTGTTAGTTGGCAGCTCATAGGCCCAGATATTTAGCTTTTTGTGCTCATCTCGGTCGGATAGAAAATAGACCGTGTCCTTGTGCCACATCGGCACAGAATCGGTGCCCTCGAAGTCGGTCATTTTTGTTGAGGTGTTGTTGGCGAAATCATAGATCCATATATCGCTGGCCATGCCGCCGCGGTAGCGTTTCCAGGTACGAAATTCTGTCGAGATGAATTGAAATGCGATGCGGCTGCCGTCGGCACTGAAGCTTGCCAGTTCACCATAAGGCAGGGCAAGCGTTTCCGGTAGGCCGCCGTCGATTGATTGCTTGAAGAAGCGATTGAACCGCCGTGACGGGCTGACCATTCCTGAACGATACAAGATATACTTTCCGTCCGGATACCATTCCACCACCGAATCGTCGGCGGGATGATGCGTCAGCCGCTTTGGCGTCCCTCCTTCTGCGGGCATAAGATAGACATCGGCGTTGCCGTCATAGTTGCCGCTAAAGGCGATAAACTGGCCATCGGGCGAAAACTTCGGCAATAATTCTTGTCCCTTCGGCGAGCTTAATCTTCGCGCCAGCCCGCCCCCTTTCGGCACAGTCCATAAATCACCGGCATATACAAATACGATGCTCTTGTCACTTACATCCGGAAATCGCAACATCCGCGCGTCGGGCATTTCGGTCGGAATCGGCTCACCGCCAATAGATACTGAACACAAAGAAAACAGAAGTGCGGTCAAGGCCAGCATATTTCTCATGGCAGTCACCTCATACTTTGCGATGCCCCACATTTCCGGCGAATACTATCAACTGTAGACATCGAAAGCAAGCGTATTTTAGCGTATAGCGTTTAGCACATAGCGTATAGGAAAGTGCACGGTTAAACCTATACGCTGGTGCAAGATTTCTTCTTTGCCCAGAGTTGGCGTGATGTGTAATATATGTGAATGATTATGGCTAAAACCAAACACCTAACCGCACCGCTTCCATCGGAGAAAATGCCAGCAGGGATTCCCTATATTCTTACGAATGAGGCCGCCGAGCGATTCGCCTTCTATGGCATGAGCTCCATACTCGTGGTGTTCATGACTAAATGCCTGATGGGGCCGAATGGGATGCCGGACGTCATGGCGGAGGAACCCGCCAAGGCATGGTTCCACTGGTTTACCGCCGCGGTCTACTTCATGGCGATTGTGGGGGCGGTGATCTCGGATGTCTGGCTCGGTAAGTTCAAGACCATCATTTGGTTCTCGCTGCTGTACTGTGTGGGATTTGCCGTCCTGGCATGGGACCACACGCACTTGGGACTCGTCGGGGGATCTGGCACTAATCGCAATCGCTTCCGGGATTATCAAGCCATGTGTCTCTGCGAACGTCGGTGACCAGTTTGGAGCCTCCAACAAGCACTTGATAGGGAAGGTTTATGGCTGGTTCTACTTCTCGATAAACCTTGGTGCCTGCATTTCGATGTATTATTGTCCGCGTCTGCTGGATTGGTACGGCCCCGTGGTGGGGTTCGGCGTTCCTGCGGTTTTTATGGTTCTCGCAACGGTGGCCTACTGGTTGGGCCGATACAAGTTTGTGCACATCCCTCCGGCCGGCCAGACCGGTTGGCGAGAAACGCTCGACAGGGAGGGAGTCAGGACACTGGGCAGACTCTGCATTATTTTTCTGTTTGTATCCATGTTTTTCGCATTGTTCTATCAGTCGGAATCCGCATGGGTGCTCCAGGCTGAGAAGATGAACCTCAGATGGCTTGGATAAGGATTGGCTGCCGGCTCAAATGCAGTCGGCCAATCCCTTCCTCATCATGATTCTTATCCCGCTGTTCTCGTACGTGATCTACCCTGCCCTCAATCGGATCTGGTTCATGACCCCGCTGCGTAAGATCGGTATCGGCATGTTCCTGACGGCGGGAAGCTTCTTAGTCCCTGTATGGATCGAAACCCAGTTCGAAAACGGCGGCCAGCCATCTATCGGCTGGCAATTCTTCGCGTATATCTTTCTGACCGGCGCTGAGGTCATGGTGTCCATCACGGCACTCGAATTCGCATACACTCAAGCCCCCAGGAAAATGAAGTCCATGATCCAGTCAGTCAACCTGCTCTCGATCTCGCTGGGAAACATATTCGCAGCAGTGGTAAATAACGTCATCAAGAACGACGATGGCACAAGCAAGCTGCCTGGAGCCAGCTACTACTGGTTCTTTGCGATCGCGATGCTGGTGACCGCGGTTTTATTTATCCCCGTGGCCGCTCGGTATAAGGTCAAGGACTACATCCAGGATGAAGGTGCTGCCGATTAGCCCCCGGACCCGTGCCGGGGGGCAAGCCCTGCCCACAGGTGGCAGGGCTAAACGACCTACCCGCCGGTTGTATTTAGATTTGTAGGGTATGCTCCGCATACCGCCAAATTCCGCAAATGGTATGCAGAAGTCTGCATACCCTACTTCTGATGCCCTTCAACACAGGTTCTTTCACAGCGCTTTCAGGGAAATCTCTTGCACAACAATTTTCATCGGGCCGAATTCCGCTCCCGGATGCACCTGAAAGCCGATCTGGCCGGAATCGGTCGTGTTGTCATCGTGCACATCGGCCACCTGCCGGCCGTTCAGCCATATCTGGATGTGGTCGCCCTCGGCTCGAACCTTGATCGTATTCCAGCCATCGCGGTTGACAAGCGTCTTGTCGGTGTTCATGGCAAGGAACATCTTGCCGGGACAGTACAGCGTGCCGGAATAGCATTCGGGATTTTTGTATTCGAGAATATCTGCCTGATACGCCTTATCGGGCGACTGGTAGCGGAACCACACGCCGCTGTTGCAGGGCCACTCGACGCGGTAGGTAACGGTCAGGACAAAATCCTTGTAAGTCTCTTTCGGTGAACAAATCGCCCGGGGCGTTGTTTTCGCCTTGCGTTCCGACGAGCAGGCCGTCCTGGACGACCCATTTGGCTTTGCCGACTGGTCTCCCAGCCGGTCAGGTCCTTGCCGTTGAAGAGCTTGATTAAACCGGCTTGGCCTGGTTTGACGCCCTTCTCACATTGTTCGCCTGTCCGGCAGGCGATAAAAAGCATCAACACGAACATCCCCGCGATAGCTACATATCTGCTTGGCATAATCTTCTCCTTACAGTAAATCCATTTATTCGGAGCTACAAACGCCAGAAAGAATTCTGCTGCCCGTCAATCCTGCCAGATATCAGCCGTGCGGGCTTTGACATCCGGCATCGGCGGCAGCGGCTGGCTCGGCACCGGCTCGTACCAGAACGTTGCGCACGACCAATCGTCCTGCGTCTCGGCCAGGCCTTCCTTCCAGGCAATCTGCTGAATCGTGATGCGGCACTCTTTTTGCCAAGTAGATCGGGTCGGGCAGATGCCAGCGGTACATCGAGACGAAGTTCTTCTCGTCCAGACTGCAGCCGTTGTACAGGTACGGCGTCTGCTGCATGCCGTAGGACAGGCCCACATAATCCTCACTGCCCGTGCCGCAGATGGTGGGAAAGTCCGTGTCGCCATCCATATAAATCTTTATCTCGCCTTCGCCCCACCACTGGCCGGGGTGCAGATTCCGTATGCCGATGACGGCGCCGATGTAGCGGCCTTTGTTGGTTCGCGGTTGGCAGCAGGACAAAGTCTTGCTTCATCGTCGTCGGATTCTCCCGGCGGAACAGCACGTGCAGCCGGCCAACGTCACGCGGGTGCTTGTCGCCGATCGTATAATCAATCTGATAGAACAGCGGCACGTCCTTCTGGCCTTCGTTCGTCAGCGTGATCTTTGCCCGTTTGGTAAACGGCATGGGCAGCCAGATATTCATGCCGGCATTTTTGCCCAGCGAATGCACCGCTGAATGATATGGCATCACCTTGCCGTGCGCAAAGCCCATAAAGTCGCCGATGGGACATTCGATGCTCGGATGTTCCTGCTCATCCCACCAGGCACGGATCACCAGGCTTCGCAAGATTGGCGGGCTCTTTGCTGGTGGTCATCCAGATATGTCGGATCGTGCCGGGCCCTTTGATGTCGCAAAGCTGGACTTCCTGGCCGGCCTTTAGTGTTATGGCCGGCGAACCTTTTCGCCCGACGCCGAGCTTGCTGGCCGCCTTGCCGCCTTCGCCCGGTGCGCCGGTCGGATTCTCAAACGAGATCGAGCGCGAAACCAGGCCCGTATCGAGCAGATACGGCTCAGCCACAATATCCGCGGGCTTTTGCATCAAGCCGCACCCTGACATAAAAACGGTCATACACAACAGCTCCCCTACAACAATTCTTCTGCTCATAGTTCTTCCCTTTACCGCTGTGAAACGTACTCATACAGGTTTTTCGCCACGTCTTCTTTGGCATCCTCAAAGAATATCCCGCGACCTGACACTTCGTTTCCTCTCTCATCTTTGTGCACTTTAGCAACCGAAGCACTGAGATTGAATTGGCGATTTAGCTCCAGGATAGGCGTTATTTTCGCCTGGAGTCGCTCCGCTGCCGCTCTTGCGCATTTGCCGCTGTAAACGCCTCGAAAACTCAGGCTCTCGCCCTGGCAATCGCATTGCGTCCCATCAGGAGTGACACATTCAACTTTCACCTTACCGTTATCTGCCTTGACTCGCCTGAACACTCGCCCGTGCCGATTTCCACTATGCGGTGGATCCTCGACTGCTGCAAAGACTTTTGAGCAGAGCTCATCGAATTTGGCCTGGTTTGAATCAATCAATCGTTTCCCGCCAGGAATCGCCGGCTGCATCCAGATGTCACGTAAGGCGTGGAAATCCAGCCAGAATACCTTGTGTTTTAGTGCACTGAGTATGTGTATAAAGTCAAAACCAAAACTCTCCGGGAAGGAGAACGCCCGTTTTATGCACTGGTCGAATACGACCTGCCAGGCAGATTTTTGCGCCTTCGCGCCTAAAGTCAAGAGAGTTTGCAGGATAGGCCGGGCTAAATCATGGTCGTCTTTACTATCGAGCATGATGTTCTCTATCACAGCCCCTATCGTATTTATGTGACCCTCATCTGCTTGGCAGAGAATATTTTTCAGCGGACCTATCATATCCTTTTGGATTTGCCTGCGGGAGTCACTTGGGGGTTCCATCTGGTATATGTCAGATAACAGCCACAAAAGACCTTCGAATGTTTGAGTGTGCCCCTCGACATCGTATGAAGATAGGTTTTCTATTATTTCTCTAAAAAGATTATAGTTTTCACCATTTTCTGCTATTTTCGAAATGTCCCCAGCACGAAACCGGATGCTCCCTATGATTGCAGAAAGATCACCGTCGGGCATATCATCCATCTGGCTGAGCAGCGCTTCAAAACCGTCTTTTCTGGTTGCAGGGCTCGTGATTTGTTCGATAATTTTCGCACGCGGTGAGCCCTCTATGATTGTTCTTAGCTTTTCAGATTCTGCTTCTGCATCTTGTCTGCGCCTGCGTTCGTCAAGAGCCCAAAAAAACGGCCAGGTAAGTACGAAATGATAGCCGATGGTTTTCAGCAGCCCCCATTGGCGTTTGGTGAACTGTCTGACAAGTCGCGGCAGTCCCCCCCATAGTATTATCAGGGCCACACATGCAACGGCTTTCGATAATGGTTTCTCGAAGAAGTATACGCCCGCCAAGAGAGCTGCAGTAATTATATTAGCGTATATCGCAGTAAACAGGTGACGACAGAAATGGCTGTTGTCTTTTGGTTTTCTGCCCATTTCGATTTCCCCAAATAAAACCGTCCATGAACACTCAAGAACACCGAGTGAGCGATAGGCCAGAGCTCCATCTCTCACAGAAAACGCAAACAACGCTGCGGTCTCAACGCCTTATTCATCAGCCACTAATTATTGTCTTGGAGATGACAAGTCAAGCGAAAACTCGTGGAATCCCAGCGTGCCCTTTTGCCCGTATCCGTTGTGGGCTTGCACCACGGAGACTCTTTTGGTTTAATTCAGTGTGATGAAGAAGTATAAGAAGATCGGTCGGCGGAAAATAATAAGTCGCAGACATTCACAGCCGTCTGTACGTTCCCGCGGGGTACGGGCCCTCTTATCCCGCAGAAGGACTATGTGGGCTTTAGCCGGTGTCGTGATCGTATGTGCGGCCACGGCCGTGTTAATTGTCACTTTTCAATCGTCAATTTTCAATTCTGCCACGCCCGTGCACAAGCCACTCCGCACCGAGCAAGAGATTGCCGGTCTGAAAAAAGAGCAGTTACAGCTTGCTGAAGAGCTAATCAAAGACTTTCCAGGCAGTGAGGACTCGCTGGTAGTAATGGGCAATGTGTGGAATAGGTATGGCGATGCGGCTGCCGCCCTGAAATTCTGGCAGAAAGCGGTCGCGATAAATCCAAATCGGGCCGACGTATACGAGATCATGGGCTGGCTGTCTATCAGAAAGGGCCAGTTTGAAGACGCGATCATACAATACCGAAAAGCCCTGGCTATACAGCCACGGCTTCCTGGTGCGCACAGCAATCTTGCCCACGCACTTATGATATTGGGCAGGCTGGATGAAGCGATGGAGGCACTTGAAAAGGAAATTCAGATTTCGCCAAGCTCCAGTTTTGCCTACTTTTTGCTTGGTCAGGCATATCTGCAGCAGAAAGAGTACAAAAAAGCAAAGGAAAACTACGAGGCGGCCATCAAGATCGAACCGGGCTATGAGAACGCTTACTATGGTCTGGCCACTGTCTGCGCAGCTCGGCGATAGTGATATGGCAAAGGCGTACTCGGAGAAGTTCAAAAAGCTCAGGGCTGAGGAGCGAAAAGACCTTAGGGGCCGTAAGCTCCAGTACGATGACTTCGTTGAGACGCAAAAAAGTGCAGCCCTGACGTATATTGAGGCAGGGCGGATGTACCGGGACGATGGAAAATTGCAGAAGGCTGAAGAACTGCTCAAAAGAGCGGCAGGGCTTGATCCGGAAAACATTATATCCTTTCAGGAGCTGGCATCTTTGTATCAAAAGCAGGGGCAGCTATCCAAAGCCCTTGAGATGCACAAAAAGATCAGTGAAATTGTGCCCGACAACCCCATCTGCTACGTCAATATTGGGATTTTTTTCAGTCCAGTTAAAACAGTATGATGGCGCGGAAAATCTTTTCGCAAGGTTATTTCGCTTGCCCCGAAAAGGCCTGAGGGCTATCGCGAGCTTGCCAGACTGTATCTTGAGATGGGCGTTAAACTTCAGCAGGCAAGGCAATTGGCTGAAAAGGCGGTGGAGCTGGAGCAGGTTGCGGCCAACTACTTTGTATTAAGCCTGGCCTGTTACAAAAATGGAGATACCGCCAACGCCTCTTCAGCTATTAAACGAGCTGTTGATTTAGAGCCGGGCAATCCAGAATACCTGCATCTGTATGAACTGATTCAAGTGAGGAACTGATCAGGTTATGAGGCCAAGCGTCTTGTTACTTTGTGCCTTTGCCACTTTGTGGCATTGCCACTTTGCGGCTCTATCGTGCTTACCGATGTCACCAAGAAAACGGGCGTAACTTTCGTACACACCGATGGCAGTAGTGGTCAGCACTACATCGTCGAATCCGTAGCCTCGGGATTAGCCCTTTTTGATTATGACGGAGATGGCGATGTAGACATCTATTTTCTCAATGGCGCCCCTCTGAAGGGAACAAAGTCCGGCAAGGCACCCAAAAATGAGCTTTATCGCAACGACGGTAACTGGAAATTTACCAACGTCACAGACCAGGCCGGCGTAGGCGATACCGGATTCGCGCTGGGTGTCGCCGCCGGTGATTACGATAATGACGGCGACCAGGACATCTATGTGAACAACTACGGCCCGAATGTCCTGTACCGTAACAACGGAGATGGGACGTTTACCGACGTGACGGCACAGGCGGGTGTGGCCAACGGGAACAAAGTGGGGGCAGCCGTCCTCTTTTTCGATATGGATGGTGACAGCGACCTGGACCTATTCGTTGCCAACTATCTTGACTTTACTTACGAGAATCACCTGATGCGAACCTCAAAGGGAATCCCCAAATATGCCGGTCCTATGGATTTTCCTCCGATGTCGAACAATCTGTTTCGTAACAACGGCGACGGGACATTTACCGACGTCAGCATCGAGTCCGGCGTAGGCAAACACAAGGGATGGGGAATGGGTGGAGTTTGCGCCGATTATGATAACGATGGCGACACAGATGTTTACGTCGCCAACGATGCTTATGCGAACTTCTTATTCCAGAACGATGGGACGGGCAAGTTTGAGGAAGTGGGCCTAATAACGGGCCTGGCCTATGACCTGCACGGCGATGAGCAGGGAAGCATGGGCGTTGATTGCGGGGACTATAACAACGACGGCTTGCTCGATTTCTACCAAACCTCCTCTGCCCAGGAACTGGCCACACTCTATAAAAATCTGGGCAATGGGATATTTGAAGACGTAACGATGGCTACCGGCGCAGGTGCAGGAACGTTTCCCTATGTCACGTGGGGTTGCGGCCTCGTCGATTTCGATAACGACGGCGATCGTGACATCTTTGTCGTCTGTGGTCACCTGGAGGACAATGTTGAGCTTTACGATACTACCGGCGAGACTTTCAATCGAAACATACTCCTGATGAACACCGGCGATGGAAAATTTGTCGACGTGTCGGATAGAAGCGGCGACGGAATGAAGCCAAAGCATCGAGGCAGAGGCGCCGCTTTTGATGATCTTGACAACGACGGTTACGTGGATGTGGTGATATTAAATTCACGCGATGCCCCCACTATTCTAAGAAACGACACGCCGCACGAGAACCACTGGCTGCAGGTTCAGTTGCGCGGCGTTAAAACTAATCGAGACGGCGTGGGCGCCAGAGTAAAAGTCACGGCAAGTGATTTGGTGCAGATCGACGAAGTGCACAGTGGTCGCGGCTATCAGAGTCATTACGGAACGCGCTTGTACTTCGGACTGGGAAAACGCGATCGCGTCGACCGCATCGAAATCCGTTGGATTGGTGGCAGAATCGATGTTGACAAAACATTGCCGAAGACCAGCTTGTAGTACTCACCAAAGGCTCCTCTAAAACCAGCCGGAGGTCAGTCAAAAAGGCACACGTTTTTCAAATGAAAGCTGCCGGCATGAAAATTACCTATGGATTACTCGGAGTGTAGCCCAATTTGCTCCAGGCGGCTCTCTGGACCTTGTGCAGATCGGGATTGCCGGGCGAATTAGATTGAGCGCCATTGCGGGCGGTGTTCTGCCAGTAATCATAGTCCATCTCGGCAATCTCTATCGTGCGCGGGTCCTTCCACTTCCAGTATTCGCTCCGCCCATCAGCATAAGAAATGTTAGTTCCGTCACCATGACGGGCGGTGATCTGGTCCCACCACCGCTCCTGGTCGTACCAAATCGTCCAACTGTTCGGACTCAGCCAACCTTCGTCCAGGAAGACCATCCTTTCATTGGGTCTCTTGATCTGCGCTCTTCGATAGACCATCAGGTTTTTCGTGCCGGGTATTCCATCGTAGCCATTCATTGCGTCTATGATGGCGTATGTCACCGTCTCTCCACGGATCCCTGTTGGACACTTGAAGAGCGCCACATCCGGACAGTAAGGATACAGCAATCCTGCTTTGAGGCCGTTTATTTGCACTTGTTCGGAAGCCCCGCGACCTTGCCACACCACCCAGGCGTCGTTGCGCCCCGTATTGGCGTGGACGATCTTGTCGTCATTTTCATCCGCATACATAATCCACGCCAGCGACAACTGCCTGAGATTATTAAGGCAGGCGGCACGTTTTCCCTGCTCTCTTGCCCGCTGCAAAGCCGGTATCAGTATCGCCATAAGTATCGCAATAATCGCAATAACAACCAGAAGCTCTATGAGTGTAAACGCCCTATGCTTGGCCATTGTCGTCCTCCTTCAGCCTCAACACATTTGGCAGCTTGTTTATATGATCCGCAGAACCGGTACTTTAACAAGTTAATTATACAATTTATCGTACCACATTTGAACGCCCTTTTTCCAAAAAAAACAATTTGTAAAGGCATCGGCGATTTTCATAACTCGCGGGGTATTCTCGCGTTCAGCCCGCCAAAAATACCCAAAATACGTGCCAGAATCAGCGTTCTGGACCCTTTTCGTCACCAACATTCGTAAGACGCTACAAACGCAGAAGCAGGATTCCTGAAAAATCTGAAAAAATTCCCCAAATTTTGATAATATTACTCTTGACGAGAAAATGGGCAATTTGGTATAAATCAAGTGATAGAATAAAGGTGACTTGCGGGCTTTGGCCGCCTTTTTGTGAGGAGGATGGTAGTGCCCGCTCAAGAACGCATTCTTAATTAGAGAAGGAGGAGTAGGTTATGTGCAAAAAGTTGATTTGTTCTTGCCTTGTCTTAGCCTTGACGTCCATCAGTTACGGCGTCGTGATAGGCAACTTTGAACAGCAGATGGACGGCTTCGGGCCGACCTGGGAGACGCCAGCCCCAACATTTAGTTACAGCACAATCGGTGCTACTTTAGGCAGCAGCAGTCTGGCTGTACAGCCCAATGTCAACGGTTGGCAATGGTCGTTTATGCACGATGGTATTCTGGACCTTTCTACCAACAAAACACTTTCGGTTGACGTGACGTGGGTTGCCGCGGAGTGGGGAACAACTCCCTGGTGCAACTTCAAAGATGTCGCTATTAACAGCGATGGCCCGAGCGGCTGGATGCAGCTTTCCCCTAAAGACCCGGTCAATCCGAGCTACCCTGGTAGCTGGGATCCTGTGGGCTGGGGTAACCATACCAGGACTCTCACCTGGGACTTTTCGAGCTATAACGCCACCGGCGCCACGTGGATGCAGTTGATCTTCTCCACGAATTTTGGCGGCACTACCCCAGGCAAGTATTACATTGACAATGTGCAGTTGATTCCCGAGCCGGCCACAATCGCTTTGCTTGGCTTAGGCGGACTGGCTCTACTTCGTAGGAAGCGTTGATCATCGCATAGTACTCGTTTGGCAAATCATTTGGCAGCAGTTGGGGCCTATACTGATTGTGTATAGGCCCATTTCTTTTTCGCACGGTAGTACCTCATAATGTTGGTAAAGATTTTTTACGCTGGTAGAGGTCCAAAGCTGATGGCAAAGCATCCTCGCGTTGCTTGACCCAGCACCAACACTGAAGGTCGCTGACATGCACAGGATGAAGGATAACGGAAACTCTGTGGGTTGCTGGCCGCTTTTTTGGTCTGTGTGTTCTTTAGCCGTAGAGGACCACCTTGCCCAAAACGGTCATTTGACGAACAACTCATCGGCAAAAAGAGCCTTCTTGCATAAAAAACCGTATTATCGTATGCCAATATCATGAGGTACTACGCACGCTTAAAATCGGGCTGCTTTAGCCGCGCCCGGCTATGGCGATGGAACGTGGCCCTTCATCTTTGTTGCCAGACGGGCCACGCGCTCGCCGAGTCGCCGGGCACCGTCAAGCTCTCCTTCGCCCACGCCCGGGTCGAGCGGCCCCGTAATTGCAGCGGCACCCGACTCTGCCCAGATGCTGCCTGTTTTTTCGTTTCGATAGAGCGGCCCAGCCACCACCATCCGGTTGTGCAGCATAAATAGAAGCAGGAGACCACGACGTGCTCCTGGCCGCCCACCTGGCCTCCCGCTGTGGCAAAGGCGCCGCCAACCTTGTCGGTGAAGTCCACCTTCATTTTCCAGTTCCAATCGTCAATGGTCGTTTTCATCTCGCCCGGGACGTTGGCAAAGTAAGTAGGACACCCCAGGATAATCCCATCGGCGGCATCGAGGTCCTCTTTGGACACCTCGCTGACCTTCTTGAGCGTGGTGACCACTCCTGGCACGCGATTGGTTCCTTCGACGACGCCGCGGGCCATTTGCTCTGTGTTGCCGGTGCAGCGAGTAATAAGCGACCAGGATATGCACAGAGACGTCACAATTCGGTCTTAGAAACCGGACACAGACTGGCTTTGCGATGGAAATCTTATGCCCCGTCGGCTCAAGCGCACCGGTTTCCTGGTCGACCCGAAAGACAACGACACTGTCACTTATCCTGGTTGGCGACGAGGCAGAACTTGCCCGTCGGGTCGATGTTGAAGTTACGCGGGGTTTTGATATCGGCGGTCTCGTGCTCGACGAAGGCCAGTGTCCCTTTGGCCAGGTCAACTCGGTAAACCACAATACTGTCGTGCCCCCGATTCGAACCGTAGAGAAACTTCCCGCTCGGGTGCACGCGTACCTCGGCACACGTATTTGAGCCGATCAAAGCCGTTCGGCAGAGTCGTGATGGTCTGGATTTCCGTCAAAGCGCCCGAAGCTGACTCGTAGGCAAAGGCGGTCACGGTGCAGTCGAGTTCATTGATCACATAAGCGAACTTCCCATTCGGGTGGAAGGCAAAGTGCCGGGGTCCGGCACCGGGCTTGAGCTTTGCAAACGGAGGACTATTGGCGACGATCGTCCCTTTTTCAATGTCCAGCCTGTAAATCATGATCTTGTCGATTCCGAGGTCGGCGACGAAGGCAAAGCGGTTGTCCGGGCTGACGTTGATCGAATGTGCATGTGGCTCCTTCTGGCGCACTGGGGTTCACGCTGGAACCATGGTGCTGTACAAAGCCAGTCGGTTCTCCGAGTCTGCCGTCCGGTTTGATCGGAATCACCGAGGCGCTGCCGCTGCCGTAGTTGGCGACGAGCAGGTTTTTTCCCGCATGGTCGATGCTGACGTGGCACGGACCTGCACCGCCTGATGGCCGTTGGTTGAGGAACTTTAGGTCTCCCGTATCCGTGTCGATCGCATACGCACTGACACTCCCACCTCCGCCAGCCTCACTGACAGCATAGAAGAACTTGCCGTTGGGATGGATCTCGAGAAATGAGGGATTCTTGGCCTCGGCCGCAAGAATCGGATCGGAGAGTTTTCCCGTCTCGAGGTCGAGCACGCTGCGGTAAATCCCCTTACCGGAATTCTCTGCCTGCGTGTAAGTTCCGAAATAGACAGGGAGCGATTCCGCGTATGCCGTTGATAACACCGCAAGTGAAAACACTGCAGTAATAAAAGCTTTCATGCCCATACGCAAACACCTCCTTGGACACGTGTCCGATGTTGAATATCGAATCCTTCGCTGGCCTTTTAAGGCAAACCTCACCGCGGAGAACGCTGAGATCGCAGAGAAAATGGTTCTTTGTTAGTTGTTCATCGCTTATCGATGAACTATGAACAATGCAGCGTTCTCTGCGTACTCGGCAGTAAAAAGTCAGCCTCAAAATGCGGCCACTCGCAGTACTTTACGTTGCGGGCGCGAGTTTCTAAGACAAAAAAACGCCACGGTTGCGTCAAACGTAAAGTAGTACGAAACGACCGGCGCAGCCGTTAGACAAAAGTCGGGCCTGCCGCGAAATCTGTTACACACCGCTTGCGTTTCTCACCCAAATCTGGTAGGATGAGCCAAGTTTGACAATAGCAAAACAGCAAAATCAATGGAAGGAGGACCATCATGTACGGGAAACTGTGTCTTTTGTTCTTGTCTTGTGCTGTTATTGGCCGGCGCGGCACGGGGCGAATTCCAGACAGTGGGCGTCTATGACCCCAACGATGGCCCATACTACAATCAGGTCGACCAGAGCAGCCTCTACGCCAGCCATACGGGAGATGCCGGGCCGGGAAACGTTATCGACCTGCAGACGTTCCAGGCCCTGATCGGCACAGCTTTTAACATCGATGCCGGAGGGGTGGTGGATGCTGAAAACGGGAGTATGGAAGGCCAGAGCATAGTTGCTAAATTCGGCCTGAAAAAGACAAAATCCGTGACCATCACCAACACGAGCGGCAGCATGAGTAGGGGCACCGGCACCGGCACCGGCAATCGCAAGCCGACATCGGGAGAAAGGCGCTTTTCCAAGGGCGACACCGAGGATTTCGTGTTCGAAATCAGCCTGGTAGGGGGCGGCAAGCCCGGCGAAATGATCACCTATCTTGCCGCAACGGTGGTTCACCGAGATGATCGTGCCATTAACCCTGTTGTTACCGCCACATTCAGCGGCGGGGGGACCGTCACAGCATCCGCAGAGATGGCTATCGGAAGCCCGAGCAATACTAAGGATACCTTTGTCGGCTTTGCGGCGCCGTCCGGCCAGAGCATCGTGTCGGTCAATTTCGACCTGGGCAACTATACATTCCTCGACGACGTGGGGTTTATTACTTCGGCGTTTAATCCCGAGCCGAAACTGGCCTGGAGCCCAAACCCAGCCAGCGCCGCGGAAGCAGATGTGGAGAAGACCACGCATCTGACCTGGCTGCCGGGATATACCGCAGCTTCGCACGACATATACTTCGGCGACCGTTTCGAGGACGTTAATGCCGGGACGCCCGGGACCTTCAAAGGCAACCAAAAAGCTGCCAGCTTCGCGCACGGTGTCGTCCTGGAATTGGGCAAGACGTACTACTGGCGGGTCGATGAAGTCGAGAGCAACGGCACAACCAAACATAAGGGCCACGTTTGGAGCTTTACGGTCGCCACCCACGTTATTGTTGATGATTTTGAAGGCTACACCAGTTTCCCGCCCGATAGGATATTTGAGGCCTGGAGAGACGGCCTGGGCTTCGGTAAGCCCGGCGAGCCGCCGTACTATCCCGGCAACGGGACCGGCTCAGTAGTGGGTAGCGCCAGCCCGCCGTTCGTGGAACAGGGCATCGTTCACGAAGGCGGCAGCCAGTCCATGCCGTACTTCTATGACAACAATAAACAGGGCTTCATGAAATATTCCGAAGCAGGACTTACGGTCAGCCGGCCTCGGGACTGGACCAAATACGGCGTTAAGGCGATGTCTTTGTGGTTCAGGGGCTGGCCGGAATCCTTGGGCAGCTTTGCGCAGGGCCCGGCCGGCATATATACGATGACCGCCGGCGGTGAAGATATATGGTATGCGTCCGACCAGTTCCATTTCACCTGGCAGAAGCTATCGGGCGTTGGCTCAATCGTGGCCAAAGTCGAGAGCGTCGATAATACAGATCCCTGGGCTAAGGCGGGCCTGATGATCCGCGAGAGCGTGGAGTCTGGCTCGAAATTTGCCGCAGTATATATTACGCCTGCCAACGGATGCAGATTCCAGGGCCGCATCGCAACCGATACCGGCGCCCAAAGCGACAGCTCTATTGCCACGGACGAACAAAAGGCAATTCAAGCTCCATATTGGGTGAAATTGGAGCGCACTATCGCCGGCGGATTCAATGCGTACTACTCTGAGCAACGGCGTCAACTGGACCGCGATGGTGTGGAATCCACTGAATATACAAATGAATATGGATGTCTACATAGGCCTGGTGGTAACCTCGCACAATGTAGGGGTGGCGTGCCAGGCGAAATTCTCCAACGTCAGCTTTCCCGCCGGCAATGTCACCGGTGACTGGACGAGCCAGGACGTCGGCATCTTGAGCAACCAGGCCGAGCCTATGTACGTGGCTCTGGAAGATGGCAGTGGTAAGACCGCGGCTGTCGTGCACCCGGACCCCAATGCAGTGCTGATAGATACCTGGACGCAGTGGAATATCAACCTGAAAGACTTTGGTGACGCGGGCGTAAACCTGACCGACGTCAATAAGATATCCATAGGCTTCGGCAACCGGGATAATCCACAGCCAGGCGGCGCAGGGACGGTCTACTTCGATGACATCCTGCTTTATCAAGCAAGATGTCTCCCATCGGTTCTTAAGTCCCCCGGTGACCTCAACAACGATTGTGCCGTTGATTACACCAACCTTCAGATACTGGCGCGTGGCTGGCTCGAAGCCGACCGGACTGCAACGGGTCTGCTTGCTCAGTGGCAGTTTGAGGGTAGTGCCCAAGATAGTTCCGGCAACAACTATCACGGTGATCCGAACGGCAACTTCTCATACGTCCCTGGCAAGTTTGGCCAGGCAATCGAGCTCGATGGAGACGGCGATTATGTCGACCACGACCTGGCTCTGCCCTTGAAGGCAGGCACGCTCACGCACTGGCTCAAGCCCAGAATCTCGAAAAGAATGATAGCCTACTACGAGGGCAGTGAGGAGGACAATGGCTGGACGGGCGGCGACAATGATATTCTCGAAATACACTCTGCCATCAATGAGACCGATGGTCGGTGGTATTTTTGCTACCAGGATGGGCCCGGCGGCGGCTCCACAGCCACCATAACCGTCGGCGCCGCCGCACAAGCCGGCGTCTGGACGCACGTCGCCGCCACGTGGGATCGAGCCGGCGACCTGATTATTTACGCCGACGGCGTTGAAGTTGGCCGAATCGACCTTACAGGCGAAAACTTCGTTTCCAATATCGGCATCTACCATCGGATTGGCGGACCGAGTGACATTGTCGGCGACCCGGATAGAGACCGTCAGTGGGATGGCGCGATTGACGATGTGCGAGTCTACGACCGGGCGCTAACTGCGGCTGAGATTGTTGCCGTTATGAACGGCGGCACTCTGGGTCAGCACTATTACGCGGTGACATCGCCTGCGAATGTGTACGATCCGGACCTGATAAACTCCAAAAAGATTGACCTAAAGGACTATGCTGTTTTGGCGGAATCGTGGCTCGATGAACTACTGTGGCCACAGCCTTAATACGTCGCCGTGCCGGCCCCTGCCTGCGCAGGGGCAAGCTTGTCCCCGCGAAAGCGGGGAGCTAAACTTATTTGCTCAAAATGTCGGTGATATTTTCGATGCGAACCTTGCATGAGGGATGCGAGGAGAAGTAATTTCCGAGCTTTGACTGATCCATAGATTTTGCCAGTCGCTGGAAAAACCTAATTGAGCCGCGAGGGTCGTATCCGGCAGCGGTAACCAGGTGAACGGCGAACTTGTCGGCTTCCAACTCTTGGTCTTGCGAATAAGCACTTTCGAGAAACTTGGCGCCGGCTTCGCGAAGACATGCGCTGAGCACATCGCGGATCGGAGCCGCCCGTGACGCTGCTGCTATTGCGGAGTTGCTTATCATTCGCTCCATAACGTGTCCCCGGATGACATGGGTCATCTCGTGGGCCAAAATAAAGGCAATCTCATCTTTATTAGCCCGGCACAGCTCCACAATCGCTCGGCTGACAAAGATAAA
Source organism: Sedimentisphaerales bacterium (assembly GCA_963814265.1). Lineage (GTDB taxonomy): Bacteria > Planctomycetota > Phycisphaerae > Sedimentisphaerales > Anaerobacaceae > JAFNGF01. Next base: position 36,648 of record CAWFCJ010000017.1, read on the forward strand.
GCCGCCCGGCAGACAGAAGGCTTCGGGCACTGGACTATTGACGGATTCAAAGCTGAACGAATGAAGCTTGTCGGCAACGTATCCGGCCAACCGGCAGCCAACCTCATCCAGGATTTCGCCCGTTCGCCGGTCCGGATCAGTACCCAAGCTGCGTCTGACGTCGGCAGCCATATCTCGGCCTACTTCGTACTCGGCTTTGATGGCCTCAGCTTGACTGTTAGTAGCAGTCTGCCAAAACCACTTGGCCTTGCGAACGCTTGGGCCAGCCATCTTGCCCAACCTGTAAAACAGCTTGCTCATCATAAATACCTGATTGGCTGTTGCACTATGACTGCGGTTATGTTATTTGTTATTTGTCTCGGTAGCAACGTTTTGGTGTATATTCCTGTTAGACTTGTAGAAGGAGTTTGGAGATGATCCACAAGAAAACCCCAACGCATCTGTCTATTTTCTCGCCTTTATGGCAGCGCTTTTGTTGGTGATTTCTGGCTGTGACAAGAAGGCGCCAGAGCCGGTCCAGCCGCAGGCGGGGGCCGAGCTGCAAGGAACATGGGTGGGTTCTGAGGTAGATGGTCGCTCTGGAAACTGGACTTTTGCGATCTCAGAAAACCAGATGGATGCAACCGGCCCCGATAAAGAATGGTACAAGGGGACTTTGTCGCTGGATAACAAAACGACTCCGATGCAGGCGAATTTCGTCGTGGTGGATTGTTCTGTGCCGGACTTTGTAGGCAAGATGGCACTTGGCATTTACAAGCTCGAAGGAAATACGTTGACCTTGGCTGCGAGCGAACCTGGGGCGGCCACCCGGCCGGCTTCGTTTGAGGCCGGAGCAGACGCCCGTGTCTGGGTTTTAACCAAGCAGTGAGGTGATTCCGTGCCCATCTACGAATATCGCTGTCAGCGGTGTAATGCCGAGTTCGAGCAGCTTGTTCGCTCATCCGGCAGCAAGGTAAGGTGTCCCAAATGTGCGGGCAGACAAGTCCGGCGCAAGCTATCGGTGTTCGCAATGTCCAGCCCGAGCAAAGAAAGTGCTCGGCCTGTGTCTCGGTCGGGCTGTGCTTGCTGCCATGCCAGCAGTTGCACAGGATGCCACAGATAGAATCCATACACTTTACCGGCCCTGCGCGTTTATTTTCCGGCACGAAGAACTATGCGTTAGGCTGTTGGCGATTTGTTGACATTATGTAAAGCCCGAAGGCCCCTGAAAACAGATAACCTAAAGGCATAAACTTCAGGACCGACTCGGTGCCATAATGTTCGGCGACCGGAATCAGGGCCAAGAATACCAAATTGGCAACCCCCCATGTACCGCCCACTATAAAGCCCATCCGCCGTCCGAGACTTAGCCCACTTGCATGTCGAGCGATGGTAATGATAAGTATGTAGGCCGACATAGAGCAAAAGCCAAGTCCGGATAGTATCCACACCGCCGTCGCGCTATTTATCATCAGTAGATACACCGCCAGCAAGGGAACACACAGCAAAAACGCCAGGGTTGAACAAGGGAGTTCACCTTTCCTTTGGGCGATGGCGGCCCATACAAATGGGCCCACCGTTGCTCCTAAGCCGAACATCGTCGCGGAAAATCCTCCGAAAGTCAGCTTGAATCCCAACTCGCTCAGGTTAGTCGGAAGAAGCGATAGAACTACGGTTGTAGAGACCGCCGCCGGTACAGCCATTACCATCAACTGCCAGAAAGGCAGCTTTGTCTCTGGCGTATTAGCACAATCGGTCTGTCGGCTATTTTCCGTGTGGTCGGCGGATAATCGCACCTTTGATAAGATGACCATCAGGACGCCTACAAGGGGGCAAGCAGTCAGAGGATATAGACCTACCAGGCCAAAGCTGGACACTAGATGTGTGGAAATTACTCCGCCTGCGGCAAATCCGAAAAAGCCGCCGGTCA
>CAWFCJ010000018.1:0-88095 GCA_963814265.1 Sedimentisphaerales bacterium
CCAAAAATTTGGTTCGAGAATATTACCATGCGCAAACATCCAAAAGAAAGATTTCTGAAGAGACTAGCCGCAACTTATCCCACGCCTGACTACGCTAAGAAGATATCCTTTCTGAAATCTTTTTAAAATTGGATCTTTATTTTTAGTGATGCCCTATGACGCTAAATATTCGAAATTAGAAAAGGCTATAAAGAAATTCTTCGAAGGCAGATATACCGTTCATATGGCAAGAGATTATATGCAGGACATTTTGGGGTGTATTTGCGAAAAGATAAAAGAGGCTGATTTTGGTATTGTTGTTCTTGCTGGGTTAAAGTACAGGAAAAATGGGAAAAATCGTATAAGAATGAATATTCCCTTTGAATATGGAATGTTTAAGATTCTCGATAAACCGGTTATATTAGTTCGCGAAAAGAAATTAAACATTGATATAAATGAGGAGTTTAGCGATATACGAAACGAGAATTACGGAGAAAAGTTTGCCATTAAGAGGCAAATAACACAGATCGAAAAACGCATAGGCCAAATATTCGATAAATTCATTCCCGAATTGGCCAAGAAAACCTCGAAAAACTTTTGAAGAATTGGTTAGAATGCAACCAAATTTCCCTTATTCTAAAAAAGATAGTATTTTGAGACACTTTAGGACACAATATGAAATTCAAATCCGGAACGATTTTGAAGGTAAAATCAGGGCTAAAAAGGAGAGATAAACTTCAGAACAGATAGAGAGTTCATAAAAGTTAAAAGATCCAGCGAGGCAATAGATAAAATACTTAGTGGTAGAAACATCAAATTGCCTTCTACATACTATTACAATCTCGGCAGGTTTTATGTTAAGGTTGGTAAAAGTAACGAAGCGATTGAGCAATTTAAAAGAGCAGTTAAGTTGGATCCGAAGGAGATAAAATACTATTTTCAGATAGGTTTTGCATTATCCAAGCTTAATGAATACAAGAAAGCGCTATGGTATTTTAATAAGATAACAAAACTTGAAAAAGATTTTAGTCAAGTAGTTCGAGCGTGGTGTCAAAAAGGGATCATGGAAGGTTTATTAGGGAGACATAAAGACGCGTTAAAGACATTCAGAAAAGTTTTAGCCAAGAAGCCAAGATGTTTAAGAAACTGTTCATCATTGTATCACAATTTAGGTGAGGCATATTCTAGTCTCAAGCGGTATAAACTAGCAATTATGTACTATGATAAAGCTATAAAAATTGATCCCAAAGATTACCGATCATGGCGAGATAAGGGAGGTTGTTACGCGACCCTGGGTAAACACAAAGAATCCTTGATGTATTTTAATAAAGCCATAGCACTTGCTCCAAAAGACAGAATATCATTAAGATACAAGAGTTACGCTCTAGATGAAATGGGAAAATCTCGATTAGCATTAAGATTTGCAGATAAAGTTTTCAGGTTTTCACCCGATGACGATGTCGCGCTTACCGATAAGGGAAGTATTCTATGTGGGCTTGGTCGCCATGAAGAGGAACTGTTATGCTATAAGAAAGCGCTGAATATCAATCCTAAGAATTATGTTGCTTGGTCTAATTATGGTAGTGAGTTAATTAGGAAGGGCGATATCTCACAAGGAATAAAATGTATTGATAGAGCGATGAAGATTAATCCAAAATATGTATCAGAACCAGTTCTTCATTCTAAAGCCTTTGCTTTTATTAAGCAACGAAAGTATAAATTGGCAATTGATTCCTTAAGTAATGTCATCAAAATCGGTGGAAAGAATGCTGGCGATTACTACAATTTGGCTTGCCTTTACTCACTGGTAAAGAACACAGACGCAGCCGTTAAGATGTTAAAAAAATCAGTCATGCTCGATAAGAACTATAAGGTACAAGCCAAAAAAGATCCTGATTTTAAAAATATAGAAACTAACAAAACCTTTAGAAGATTAGTGGATTAAAAACTTATACGGGGCAATCTGGGGACACCGTTTTTTAGTTCTAAGTTTTAAGTTCTTAGTTTTGAATTGTAACAATAAACAACAAACTCTGAACAACAATGAACAAGAAAATCTGCTTCAATTTATTAGGGGCATGGCACGGTTGGCATGAGTCGTGGTCCCGGCTGAGAATTGGCTAACAGGCATGGTACCATAGACGGCCACAGAGGGTCAAAAAGAAGAAAATTGGTATGCACAGCATACCCTACCGCTTTGAGTTGTAAGTGGTGAGTTTTGAGTGGACGAAATCCGCTAACTCAAAACTAAAAACTCAAAACTGAGGACTCACTCGTGCCGCAGAGCCACGATGGGGTCGACTTGGGCGGCGTGCATGGCGGGGTATAGCCCGAAGACTATGCCAATAGTCATGCTGATCAACAGCGGAAGCAGAACGCCCGACAGTGTGAGCAGGGTGATCATGCCGGAGAAATACGTGATCGCGAAAGGTATCAGAATCCCCACGCCCAATCCGATCATGCCGCCGGTAGTGGATAGGACCACCGTCTCGATGAGGAACTGAAGGACGATCTGTCTTCTCTTGGCCCCGATGGCCCGCCGGATGCCGATCTCGCGGGTGCGCTCCGTCACAGAGGCAAGCATGATGTTCATAATGCCGATTCCGCCGACGAGCAGGCTGATACCTGCGATCGAGCCCAGGACAATGTTGAATGTCCGCTTGGTGGCCTCCGCCTGCTTGAGCAGTGCCAGCGGAACGCTCACGACGTAGTCCTTCTTTTTGTGAAACCGTTCGAGCATTCTTTCGATGCCGGCCGCGGTGGCCTCAACGTGGTCCGTCTCATCCACCTGGACGATGACCTGGTGCAGCTCCACCCTTTCCCGTTCAAACGAGCCGGAAGTCACTTTCGTAAATATATCGCCGAAGTATTGGCGTGCCACCTCGATGGGGATATAGACATCGATTTCCTGGTCGGGAATCTGGATGTTGCCGGCCTGTCCGCTTTCGCTCTTGACGATGCCGATGACCTCAAATTGGTCGCCCCCGATGCGGATGGTCTGGCCTATGACGCCCTCGGTGGCCAGGATTTGTCGAGCGCCGAATTCGGTCAGCACCGCCACGGGAGCAATCTTTTCCTGGTCGGACTGCAGAATAATGCGTCCTGCGATAACGTCCCGGGGCACAAGATCAAACCACTCGGGGTCGTGCCCACCACCCGCAGCTCCATCGACCTTTCGTCGCAGGCGTGATTCCTTTCGCATCAACTTCACCGGTGCGGTCTGCCTGATACTGCTGAAACTCTCGGCCAGCCTGCGGTGATCCTCGTAGGTCAATCCGTAGATGCTCATGTGGGAATGTGTGGTGGCCGTCTGCTTCCTCTTCTGCGGACTTCACCGATGAGACGATGATATTGTTGCTGCCGAGCTTGCGGATTTGTGACAGGGCCTCTTTGCTGGCGCCCTCGCCGACGGAGAGCATCGCCACGACGCTGCCGACGCCGAAGACGACGCCCAGCATCGTCAGGAACGAGCGCAGCTTGTGCAGCAGCAGGTTCTCAATGCCGAGCAATATGTTTCTTGCTATCCTAGTTTGTCTCATGAGTGCCTCTTTCAATTCTGTCGATATTGCCGTCGATCATGTGCAGTCTGCTGCCGCGTAGGCGGCGATATCCGGCTCGTGCGTGACCATAATGATGGTCTTGCCCTGCTCGTTCAGTTTGGCCAGAATCTCCATGATCTGCACGCCCGTCGCCGAGTCGAGGTTGCCTGTAGGCTCATCGGCGAAGATGACCTGCGGGTCGTTGGCCGGCCCTGGCGATGGCCACTCTCTGCATCTGCGCCGCCGGAAAGCTCCGTGGGCCGGTGGTGCAATCTGTCTGCCGAGTCCCACCTGCTCGGCAAGCTCTTTGGCGCGCTGGGAGCTGTGCATCGCGTCCCAGCCGAGGTAGTACAGCGGCAGCTCGATGTTGCGCTGCACCGTCAACTGGGGATCAGGTTGAAGCTCTGAAAGATGAATCCCAGGTACCTAAGCCGCAGCTCGCTGAGCGAATCGTCGTCAAGCTGGCTGACGTCCTTGCCGTCGAGATAATAGGATCCCGAGGTCAGGCGGTCGAGGCAGCCGAGGATATTCATCATCGTGCTCTTGCCGGAGCCGCTGGGTCCCATGATCGCCCAGAAATCGCCTCTGTTGAACGTCACGGTGATGCCGGCAAGCGCCTTGACCTCTGTCGTTCCCATCTGGTAGACCTTGCAGGCGTTCTCCAGCCTGACGATTTCTTGGTGGTTGCCCGATATCGTGGTCTGTTCACGCATTTATTGATTCCTTTCCGGCTGTTCGGCTCTCGAGCCTCCGCCTGCACCTTGTCGGCGGCCCGCGGCCGCCGCCTTGAGAGCGCTGCTGTCGCATCTTTTCTCGCTCTTCGGGCGTCATATTTTGGAATCGCTGCTTCATTTTTTCCATTTCCTTCTGCTGCTCTTCGGGCGTCATGTTCTCGAGGCGTTTTCGCATCTTCTCCATCTGCTCAGCAGAGGGCATCCCGCCGCCTTCCTGCCGGCCTGTCCTTGCCCGGCACCGTCTGGGGGTCCCACTACCTGCTGCTCCTGGCCCCTGCTGTGGGCCTGCGGCAGTGTCCAAAGGTGCGACCGACCTGCCGGTCCCGGTTCCATTAACGGCCTTGAGTTTCTCATTTATCTGCTCCATTATGCTATCGCCGGACCCGGTCGCCCCCGCCTCCGGCGTCTGCGAACCAGGCTCAACAATCGCGGCCTTCAGCGGAGGCGTCAAAGAGACAATTTCTCCCTCGTCCAGCCCGCTGGTGATTGTGACCATGCTGTTGTTGTCCAGGCCGATCTCGAACCTTTCGTTCCTCGAGAGCTCCGTCCTCGATGACGTAGATGGTTGGCTGCCCTTCGACCCGCACGACCGCTTCAACCGGGACGTACACACGTCCTGATATTGCTCCACGATGATCTCGGCCTTGCAGCTCATGCCGGTTCGCAGCGCCGGGTCGTCGCCCTCCAGGTAGATGTCCGTATTGTAGATCTTCAGGTCAGGGTTCATCCACATGCTCTGAGGGTCCGGCAACGGGGCAGATACGGCGACTGTGCCGATGAATTTCTTGCCCGGCAGCGCATCAACCGTGACGATGGCCGGCAAGCCCTACCCGGACTTTTCGAGGCTGGCCTCGTGAACATCCACCTCCGCCATCGACGATGCGGCCGTTGGCAGGTATATCAGCTCCTGCCTCTCGAAAACCTCGACGCCTTCGTCCAGCGGCTGTCGATTATCACGGAAAGCCCGCCCCGCCCGGGCACTGGTGGCATAGATCACCATCCCATCCACCGGGGCGAGTCACTCCGCTTTAGTGAGCTGATCGTCGATCTTGGCCAGTTTGTCTTTCTGACGCTCGTATTCCTGCTCTTTTGCTTTCAGATCGGCCTCCGCCTGGACAACATTGGCTCTGGCCTTAGCCTGCGCGCGTTCCAGAGCCATCTGGGCCTGTTTGACGTCGCTTTCGAGCATGGCGATTTGTCGCTTGTAGGTGAAGGTCTCCAGCAGCGTCAGGTCGTTATCGCGACACTTCGAGCTTTGCTTTTGAACGTGTTACGGCCAGTTGGTCCGCCTGCAGTTCCGTCTGTGAGATGTACTTTTCCTGAAACAACGTATCGGACCACTTCAGCGTCTCCTCGGCCCGCATTTTTTCCTCATTAGCTACTGTGATATCGTTCTGCGCCGCGACCAGGTCGTTATGATATTCTCCGTTGGGGTCGGTGTACTTCTTCAGATCCAGTTTGGCCAAATCGAGGGTGAGCGTGGCGGTGTCAATGTCACTTTGGGCCTTATTCTTGACGATCGCCAGATTCTCTTTGGCGTTGATATACGCGGCCTCTGCGTTCTGACTCTAATTTCCTGATCGATCTTGGTGTCCGTGAGCGTGCTGTCGTCCAGTTTGACCAGGAGGTCTCCCTTCTTTACGTGCTTACCCTCAGGAACGAGGAAGATGATGGACGTCCTGCCTTCCACTTCATTCTTGATGGTCTCAATCTCTCTGGCTTTAATGGTACCGGACTCCAGAACGCTGATGGTCAAGGGCCCCGCTTGGCCACAAACGTTGGCATTTCACCCAGCAGCGTTTCACCGCCTCGAACTACCTTTAGCCAGACCACAATTAAGCCTATTGCCACGATGAGGACGATGGCGCCGATTGAAAATTTAGAATTTAGAATTTGGAATTTAGAATTTTTAATGCCGTTACTGGTTTTGTCAGCTTTGTTAGATGCCATTATTATTCTCCTCTGGCTAAAACTCTTGGTAACCGTTCACAGCGGTAAATCAGCGTTTTTACGTCATTGCGAGGCCTTTAGGCCGAAGCAATCTCAAAAACGAGCGATCTTAGATTGCTTCGCTTCGCTCGCAATGACGAAAATGCGGTTTTTCCGTGAACGGTTACAACTCTTGCCATTTTATTTGTCCCATCTATTTTCGGGCTTAGCCAAGAAATCCCGAAAATCGACCCTTCGACTTGGCTCAGCTCGCTGCGCTGGCCGCGGGGCGGGGCGGGTCTGCCCCGCGCTTGTAGATTCCTGGACCGCACCGTTGGCTGGTGCCGCGGAATTGCCAAACTCGACTAACTGCCCAGTCACAGGCTCTTCTGGCATCGTGCCTGGCTTAACCGCTGAATCCTGGGCATTGGGCGGCATGGTTGTGTTCTGATGCCTTTCTTTGGTTAACTCCGGACTAATTTGCTCAGTACGGTAAGATTCCGCCTCCTTTGGCGAAAACTCTTGCCATAGCCCACGTTCATCCACTTTGAGCAGACCCAGATCACGCTGGAGCTCCAGTTCCGCTATGCGGTAGTTTACGACCGCTGCGGTCAGTTGGTTCTGTGCCGACAGCAGCGCATCCTGGGCCTCCAGCAAGTTACGGATCTCTATTCTGCCTGCCTCAAGAAAAAGATTGCTACTTCGGACGCGCTTATCCGCAACCACGACCGATTGGGCCTGAATCTTGAGACTCTCCCGAGACTCCAGAAGCGTCCGTAATTCATTACGAATAGCCAGTTTAACCTGGTCCTCAAGCGTCTGGACGCTTCTGGTCGCCCGCTCCAGATCCATCAGGCTCTTGCGATAGGCGTTCCGCTCGGCGGTCCTCTCGATAGGCAGGTCCACCGAGAGCAGGGCAGCGTATCGGCCCCCCTCGAAGTGCATGTTGCCGTCGTCGTCGTTGTCCGAGAAGTTGGCCGACCCACCCAATGTCAACTCCCCCCTCAACGCATCGGCTCTGACCACAACCTGCCTCTGGGCATCATAGACCGCACCGATGGTCGCCTGCAAATCCAGCCTGTTCTCCAAGCCCAGCTTCGTTGCAATAGATTCGTTCATTTCCAATGGCCCGGCGTCTTCGTAGCTGGCCGGAACCAACTCTACAGGAGTGTCTGCCGGAGGTGCCGTCCCGGACGCTTCACCCCGCGGCTTGAGCCTAATCTGTTCAAGAACCTTTGTGGCGCGATCCTGCAACTGCTTCAGGTCGTTCGGGTCAAGTTCAATTCGGGCATCAGTCGGCAGACCGATGGTATTCTTAAATGAATCGAGGCGGCTCTTTAGCTGCTCCTGAGCGGATATCCAACTATTACGGGCACTCAGCTCTCGCTGCACAGCCTGGTCCACCTCGATTTCACGTATTCGACCAGCGTCGCCCCGCCTACGCGACCAGCGGGCCGATGTTGCAGCGCTTTGGTAGTTCTGCTTGGCATTTGCCACCGCGTCCATCTGACGCAGAACCGAGAGGTATTCACGAGCGATTGTGACGGCGAACGTATGCTTGTAGCGCTCGAAATTGTAGATTGCGTAAACGACGTTCCGCTCGGCCTGTGTCAGAGGCTCGGTCACAATATACCGGCCAGAACCTCTCAATAAGGGAACCGATACTGATGCATCAGCGCTCACGCCCAGACGCCCTGTGCCAGCTTGAGTCAACAACCTTGCCAAGTCAATCGCCAGCGCCGAGCTGAGGTCGACTCCGTTCTTTAGCGTCCGGGTCACACCTCCTGTCGCACTGGTATCAAGATTACTGACTGTGTCGTTTCCCGTGGTGTCTGTGTTAAGGTTGCTCTGTGCCTGAGCCCTGAAGATGTTTCGGAAGTTATTGCGCTGCAAGTCAAGGTTCAGCGCAGCCTGAAAGACCTCTTCTTTACGGGATTGGTAGTCAGGACTATTGCGCGCCCGACCTGCAGGGCATCAATCAGAGAAAGCCCGATGGGCTTATTTGGCTCGATGGGCATATTGGCGTCGCCAGAAGCGGACGCCGGTGGATAATCCTTCTCTGGCCAATGTCGGATCGGACGAAGTTTGTCTGTGCCCAGGGATGCCTCACTCGAATAGAGCAGGTTCTGTTCGTCTAGAAGGCGACGGCGGAGAATATCGCTTGGCCGTTCGATGCTAAAAGGTTCGGTTCTTCCCAGAGCCTCCTTTTGCTTTTGCGTAACGATGTTTGAGGCCACCTTATCCGCCTGTTCACGGTATTGACCTGCGGGCGGACAGCCCCCTTGTACCAGGAGCAACAAAACCCATAGCCCTGCCCGCCAATGACGGCCGTTTACAGCCGCTCGGTGCCCACACCGAATGCCGGAATTACCCATAGTTGTCTGCCCTACCTTAGCTCCGCCTCATTGCTTCGTATGTTTCGTTCCTTCGCTAAGTTCGTTGCCTGCATTGTATTACCTCTTCCCATTATAGCAGATAATTGCTCGCGTTGCATCCTCCAACTTCCATAATTCTATGCCCAGGCTGACAGCGCACTTATGGACCACAACCAGTGGTCCTGCTTTGTAGTTAGACGCTTTTGTAGCGGCGATTATTGCAGAAACCGATAACTGCCCCACCAATATCATCCATTACTGCCCCCAGGATTGACACCGTCGCCTCTGAAGTATTATAATACTCTATATGCGTGTGGGCGAAGGACTCGCCGTGAAAGGAGAAAGTTTATGGACCTGCAAGGCGAGAGTTTCTTACAGCGCTTCAAATGGCACATCGCGATTGTCTGCGGTGCATTGGCAGTCGTGTTTCTGCTGGCGTTTTTTACCAACGTTTTCCAAACGTCCGAAACTGTACGGCATCTGGTGTGGTTGCTCGGCGCCTTGGTTTTTCTGGGCGCGCTACTGAGCGTGCTTTCGCGCGTATCCAAGATAGCAGAAACACTTCGTGACAATAGCTCGAAGTTTCAGGAGGCAGCCAAAGCACTGGAGAAGATTAGCACCGGGCTGGCAGAAATAAATCAGAGCACGCGTATCAGCGAGACGGCCAAGGCAATCGCATTCCGTGAGGCGGACAAGCAATCTCTGCGGGAGGCGGTCTTCGAGAAGCTCCAGCAGCAGGACTTTGCCTCCGCCTACGATATGATCAACGAGATTGCCAGCCGCCCGGAGTACGAAGAACTAGCTCAGCAGTTGCAGGCTCAAGCAGACCAGTACCATAATGCCACCGACCAGGAGCGGATGAATCAGACAATCGCGCATATCGAACAGTTGCTGGATAAGTGCTTTTGGGTAAAGGCAAGCGAGCAGATCGAAGAGTTCATCAAGGCTCACCCCAACTCCGACCAGGCAAGGACAATGCGGCAAAAACTGCTCGAGAAGAAGGAGGCCGAAAGAGGGCGCTGCTCGCTGCCTGGGACGACGCCATAAAACGCCAGGACACGGACCAGAGCCTAGAAATCCTCAAAGAACTTGACCTCTATCTGACTCCCAATGAAGGATTGGCCTTGCAGGAAGCAGCAAGAGACGTCTTTAGAACGAAATTGCACAACCTGGGCGTGCAATTTTCCATCGCCGTAACCGAAAAACGGTGGGAGAACGCTCTGCAGACAGGTGAACAGATCATTCGCAATTTCCCAAACAGCAAAATGGCTGAAGAGATCCGCGAGAAAATGACTGTCCTGAGGGAAAAGGTGCAGTGACGACAGGTCGTCCTTTGTTGCGGGCCTATTGAACGTCGAACAAAGACTGGGTCTTAACCATTGTCACTTGATCTGGATAAGCCGCGAACGTGTGAATGTGCAGCTCGCCGCGTCTGGCCTCGAAGTCAATGTAGCAGAAAGGTTGTAGACTGCCGACCTCAAGCTCCGGGAATTTGACAAACACGCCGCGGTTCCGAGCGAATCGCTCCAGGTCAATATGGCTCTGGCGATAAAGATTCGGACTCATCTTCTCCACTTGGAAGTCGGTCATGTAACTTACGCCCCGGCTCAAAGTGCACTTATGGCTCCGTGGGCCGCGGAACTGGAAACGCTCAAGCAGACCTCGGTGCGGCAGCAACTGACCAGGAGTGCTGACAACCTCGCTAAGACACACATCGCCCGCGAAGATGCTTACAACGTGCGTGCAGCCCGTAACCCATATCAGAGCCTCGTACTTCTCGGTCTTCAATTGCCGAGTGGCATAAATTTGGAAGAGCTCCGGGTGCAGAGGTCTCTGAAAAAGGCTGAATGTCAGTTGGTCAATAGCTATATTGATTTGTGGCGATTCCATAACCAAAGACCCTGCAAAGATGAACCTAACTTTCCGGTATTATACAAAAATCGCCAACTTTATTCAAGCGCAATATCAGTACTGAAAACCTCTGTTATGGTGCTTATGGGACGAATATTCTGCAAGCACAGCAGCATAAAAGACTAATAGCCGCAGAATTTTCTTAAAAATTTTCGCAAAATCGCGTACCCTCCCAGTGTTCTCAATAATGAGTTCTGCAAAATTGCAGGTTAGGCCTATATTGTTGAAGAAAATCTCGTTTTATGATTTTCTTCAATAATCGATTAACTATTCGTTAGAGAACACCTTACTGTTTGACAAAGAAAAAATCAAGAAACGATTTTTTCTTTTCTAAGTAGGCCTAACCTGCAATTTTGCAGAAGCCTTTTCTCAATACTGAAAGAAGACCGTATTGATTAAAGTCGCCATAATATCATAAAAGGCATGTGTTCCAGCCGTGATCCCAAAACCGCGAATTGCAAATAGAAGCGCGAAATAAACTCCGGCAATGGTCCGAAAGCCAAATTCCCTCCAACTGAACGGCGAACTGGACGTCAATTGGCCGTTGACGAAAATCACGTGATGATGTGCGCTGAATAGGGCTGCCGAAACAAGTACTGAAAGTGTGATCGAACCTGTACGGCTAAGTCCCATCAAATCCTGAAGCAGAACCATCAACAAGCACATCAGAATCAGTCGAAAAATGAGCTCTTCGTATATCCCTGCTCCTACGCCGGTGACAATGTTTGCCAACAGAGAATCGCCTCGCGCATTGCTGCTGCCGGCAGATGCCCCGGCCAATGCCAGAGCATAATTGCCGGCAAAAGAACCATCAGGCGGTGCCGTCTGGATGGTGCTATAGGCTGGCTGTGCAGCATCCCCTGTCCGCTGAACAGGCCCGCTGAAGAACAAGCTGAGCACGATCAACGGAACTGCCAGCAGGATACACTCGATCATCATGGACCCGAAGTCGGCGGGGCCAAATTGCCAGGGGTTGCGTGACGCCAACTGCAGTGCCAACAAGATCACTACCACCGCCACCGGCGGTGCCGCCCATGCCAGCTTGGCGTTGAATCCGAGATATTTGTCGAGAAAGCTCTGCAGCCAGATGAAAGCTACTACCCGGTCCTGCGTTTGGCTCAGCGCATCAGTGCTGCTCAGAATTGTTCCCATCTCGTAGAAGACTATGAACGGCAGCAGAAAAATCAGCGCGTGAATCGGCCGGCTCGTCCGTTCGAGATAGGAATCCTGTGCAAAGTTTAACAGTTGACTCGTGTTGTACTTCAATCTGCTTGCCACGTCTTTGAGAGTTTACTTTAGCTGAGCTAAGATTACAATAGCATGTTGACTTACTTTTTGCCGGTGATTGACACGATGACAACCGAGACGCTAACTGAAGTTTATGAATCACTTCTTGCCCGCTTCGGCCCTCAACATTGGTGGCCGGGCGATACTCAATTCGAAATAATCGTTGGTGCTATCCTGACGCAAAATACAAACTGGGCTAACGTGGAAAAGGCAATCGCAAATCTAAAAGCCGCCGATCGTCTGACGCCTGACAAGCTCTACTGCCTGGACGTTTCGCAACTTGCTGAGCTTATTAGACCCGCCGGTTATTACAACATAAAAGCAAGGCGGCTGAAGAGCTTCCTGAGCTGGCTTTTTGAAGAGCACGATGGCAAATTGTCCCGCCTCCAGTCTCTTAGCACGCCACAATTAAGAGCCGAGCTGTTGGCGGTGAAAGGCGTCGGCCGCGAAACAGCCGATTCAATTTTGCTTTATGCTCTTGGCCGCCCTATTTTTGTCGTCGATGCCTACACGGCTCGAATTGCCGTCCGACACGGCTTGATCGACGCCGGCGCCGATTATGAGCGACTGCAAGAATTATTTCAGTCAAACCTGCCGGAAGATGTGCAGCTTTTCAATGAGTACCACGCATTGCTGGTAAGACTGGGCAAACAATTCTGCAGACCGAAGGCTCAGTGCTCTGGCTGTCCTTTAGAGCACTTACCGCATACAACAGGCGGGGCCTATCCTGATGTGCCGGGATAGGCCCCGAAATAGCGTCAGTATTTAGCCCCGCAGTTTACTGCGGGGTCCGACGCCGTGCCGGCGTCGGCTAAACGTTCACACACACGCTGCGATTACGGCCACAAGATCTGCTCAAGCCAGGAATCAGCTAACTTGGCAAAATCCTTGAAGTTAATCACGTTGTCCTGCTGCAAATCAGCCGGTATCGAGACAAGCGATGTGTAGCCGGCAAGCCAGGCAATCTCAGCAGCAGACAGCACTCGGTTGTAGATACGGACTTCGTCAATCAGGCCGTTCATCCACTCCGAGTAACCGGTATCGCCAATCCGCATGGACTCGCCGGACTGCATCAGCAGCGGCGTCCCGGCAATAGTTATCGTTCGCTTAAGGTCGCCATCCAAATAGAGTCTAACCTGCTGATGCGTGTTATCGATCACATACGCGATCATGTGCCATTTGTACACGACCAAATCGCCACCCTGTCCGGTGGTTCCCGTGTTACCCGAACCAATATCTATGGCGGTGTTGATCCAGGCAGTGCCGCTGCCTATGTCGCCGTGGACGCTGGCGGCCATAACCTTCAGATCGAAGGTGTACTCTCCGCCAGAACGAGTTCCAAGTATTCCGAAAACGCCCGGGTCGGCGGCGATCTTTACCCAGGCCGACAACGTAAACTCATTGAGGGCCAGGTCAGGACTGTAGCCAATTTCGACGTAGTCGCCGCTGCCGCCGAATTTCAGCGCACCCTCAAGATCCCCGGTCACCCACTGTGGATTGCCATTGATGGTGCCGTTATGGCCGCCAACAACATCATTGGCATTGCTATTGAGCGGGTAGTGGGCTACCAGGCCGGTCGTGCCCGGATTGACCGGCGTAATCTGGAATCCACTATCCAGCCAAAAATTAGCTAGAATATCCACATCAGCCAGGTCAACAACACAGTTGCCGCTCAGGTCGGCTGCGGGCTTACCCACTGAAGGAACGCATCTGCTGGGATACACCCGAACGTCGTCAATGAATATCGTGCCCGTACCGCCAACCTTGGGGCTGGTTCGGTTGCCCATGCCAATATACATCTTCTTGATGGCCTTGAGATTCACGCCCGCAGCACTGAATTGCGTTAGCTCGATGTTCCACTCCTGCCAGGCGCTATCTGAGCCGCCTCCGGATCAGGATAGTTCACGACCTTAACGTGGCCGGCATTATCTTCGACCGCCACATACAACTGTTCAGCGGCATTGGCAGGAGCACCATAGAAGTACAGCGTCAATGCCTTAACATTGTTTATCGTCCAGTCCTGCGGCGAAGCCCACTCTCGCACGGTCTCTGAGTAACGGGCTTTGCCGGTCGCGCCGGAGTTGTCGTAACCTAACGGCATCGACTGGCCGCCGCTATGGACAGTGGTAGGCTCGGCAAAGGGAGCCTGAGCATAACCCACAGTTGAGCCGGTGCCATTGCCGGGATAGCCCGGCGCCGGTTCGGAGTATCCCCAGCCGTCCTTCCAGGTCTGAAAGATTCTGCTGCCAACATCATCCGTGTAGTCCTCAAAGTCCTCGACGACAATAAAGTTGGCGGTCGTAAAGCTCCAGACGCCGCCCTTCCATACGTCCACGCCGTTGACCTCATCTATACGCCAGTAGTAAGTGCTGTTCCACGCCAGCGGCGCTTCGCTGGGCACGTAACTGTTAGCTGCAAGGTCCTGCTGGCCTCGATAGATACCTGCTGAGGCTGTCGTAGCATTTTCCACCGCGGTAGCATCAGTGCCGAAGTACACATTGTGCTTAGCAGCCTTCTCTCCTGCAACCCACATAAGCTTAGGCGTGTGCTTGACATCCGTAGCCTTGTGAGCCGGCTTGGGATTTCTGGCCTTTAGCGGCAGTTGCAGCGGTCCTGTTGGAATGATCTGATTTGCAATAGAGTAACTTTTCCAATATAGCTGCGCCACGGCATCACCGCCGTTTTCATAGTATTCCACTCGAATGCTATATTGCTGCCCGGCAATAAGGTCAACTGGCGAACTGCTATGCATGGTTGCCGACTGATCTATCCAACTATCAATGATCAGTACGTCGTCCAGCCATACCCGGATTCCGTCGTCACTATTGGTGGTAAATACGTAAGTCTCAGAGTATGGTGCCTCGACCACGCCAACCCATCTGACCGAGAAGGTATCGACATTGACCTTCGTGTCAGGCGTGCCAGAGCCCCAGCTAAAGTTGATCGCACTGTCTGTACGGGTCAGCACGGGAACGCCGGAGAGAGTCATATTGTTGTAATACTCGCCCTTTATGCCGGCGCTGGGCCCTATGGTTGTGAAGCTCCAAACTGTGCCCGGATACTTTGCGCCACCGGAACCATATTCATCGATCCGCCAGTAGTAAGTTGTATCCAGCGCAAGGGTTCCGGGGTCGTATGTTTTCGTTGTTTGCTGGGTGCTTTTCAATGTGCCGCCCGTACCATTAGCGACAGCGGTCTGGTCAGTGCCAAAGTAGACATCGCGCTTAATGCCGGTGGCACCCGCAGACCACCCAAGGTCCGCCTCAGCGTCGATCCATTTGGCCCCGTTAGCGGGGTTCGGGTTAAAAGCTGTTAAAGGCGCTGCGGTAAAGCTCCAGACATCGCCGGTGTGGATGGTGACGCCGTCTGCCTCGACCTCATCGATTCGCCAATAGTAAGTGGTGCCCGGGGTAATGCCGGCCCCGTGCCAATACATGTTCCAGCCCTGGCGCAGAATGAACTCAGCCGACCCTGGCGTCGGATTAGTGCCGAAATATACATCGTGAAAAGCCGCACCATCTCCCGCCGTCCATTGAAGCAGCGGCTGAAGTACCCCTGTAACCGCGTCAGCCGGATCAGGATTGTGGGCCTCCGGCCAATATGCCAGCTCTTGCACCTCGGCTGGCGAAAGCGCCTTGTTGTAGATGCGGATCTCATCCATCAGGCCGGCAAAATACCCGTAAGCCATTCCGCCAAGCTGGATAGGCGCATATACTGTTGCCCGCGGGCCAGTAAGGCCTGTACGGACTGCCTTGCCATTAAGGTAGATTGTTGGTCGCCTGTTACTATAAACGACCATGATGTGATTCCAGCCGCTTCCTATCTGGGCGGAGTAGACGGCAGTTGCAGGCATGTAGTTACTTCCATGCTCATAAACCGCAATACCGTTCGTTCCCACAGATAGTCCAGCTCCGGCATTCAAATCTCCTCCGTGCTGCGGTTCAAATACATACCTTTGATTCGCTGTTCCTCCAGCACCGGATGTTGATTCTGCTTCTATTTCATGTGTAACGGATGTTTTGAGCCACCCTCCAAAACTAAATGTGTTAGTTGGTCTTCCAGTGCTTCCTACCACAACATAATCATTTATCCCGTCAAACCCTAAACTATACCCCTCTCGGCCAGGCTGCTGATAAAGCACGCCGTTAGAAGATGTGCCGTCGTTATGATAATCGCTCTGGTCGTAAAGTGTCCCGCTTGCTTCCTCGAACTTCCACCAGCCAACAAGGTTAGGGTCAGCGCCTTTGGCCGTGCTGGTTCCGAGCAAACCAAGCAATAGGACAAGCGAAACTGAAAGGATCAATCTGGTGTACATGATATTCCTCCTTCAAAAAATGCCGTAGATACCGAACTCCAACTTCCATATTTATACCAGATTCGCTGCCTGGACAGCAAGAAAAATTCGATTCTTACGGGCGTGGCCTCGCGTGCAGCCGCCTGCCAAGTTGGCGTAGCAGCCGGGTTACTATGCCAAAACTGGCATTTTTTCTCGCTGGCGACGTACAAGAAAGCCGCCTCGGCACCAATTTTTGTCTTGCTTAATTGCTTAATCTGACGAAAGTTAAGAACAAAAGGGGCATAGCAGCCTTTCAGGTTCGGTAAGGCTGGTATATCTTTTGCTGTTTAATGTGAAATACAGGTAGAACTAACAACCATACTTTTTTTGGTTAGGAGAGAAGCAATTATGGCAGTAAAACAATTGGCATTTGAAGCGGATGCACGGGCAGCGCTGCTTGCCGGTGTGCAGAAACTGGCCGCAGCAGTAAAGCCGACCCTCGGCCCAAGAGGACGAACCGCTGTCCTGGATAAAAGCTGGGGTGGCCCCACCGCAACTAAAGACGGCGTAACAGTAGCCGAAGAAATTGAGCTTCGCGACAAGAACGAAAACCTGGGGGCGAAATTAGTCAAAGAGGCCGCAAGCAAAACCTCAAAGATTGCCGGCGACGGTACAACCACGGCGACCGTTCTGACAGAGGCGATCTTCAAGGAGGCGTACAAAAACCTCGCTGCGGGGGCCGATGCCATGTCTTTGGCCCGGGGCCTTCACAAGGCCTGCAAAGCCGTTACCGACAAGCTGGCCTCACTTGCAAAACCCGTGGATATAGCCAAGTCTAACGACATAATCAATGTCGCCGCGGTCTCGGCTCACAACGATATGGAAATCGGAAAGATTATGGCTGGTGCCTTCCAGCGGGTAGGCAAAGACGGCGTAATTACCGTGGAGGAGGGCAAGGGCTTCGAGACCACCGTTGAGTTTGTGGAAGGTATGGAGTTTGACCGTGGCTATCTCTCGCCGCACTTCGTAACCGACCCCGAAACCATGGTCTGCGTGCTGGACAAGCCTTACATCCTCGTTCACGAGGAGAAAATCAGCAGCGTTACCAAGCTCCTGCCTCTGCTTGAAAAGACTGCCAGGAGCAAAAGGCCCCTGCTGATTATCGCTGAGGAGGTTGAAAGTGAAGCCCTGGCGACGCTCGTGGTGAATAAGTTAAAGGGCGTGCTGCAAGTCGCGGCTGTCAAGGCGCCAGGCTACGGCGACCGCAGAAAAGCGATGCTCGAGGATATAGCGGTTCTAACCGGCGCAGAGCCGATCTTCAAAGACCTGGGAATAGAGCTTGAGCACATCAGCATCAAGCAGCTCGGCCAGGCTAAGAAAGTTACTATCGACAACGACAACACGATTATCATCGAAGGTGCCGGCAGCCAGGAAGCCATCAGCGGAAGGATAAAGCAGATCAAAAGCGAAATAGAAACCACTACGAGCGATTACGACCGCGAGAAACTGCAGGAGCGACTGGCTAAGCTGACCGGCGGAGTTGCGCAAGTCAGCGTCGGAGCCGCCAGTGAAGCGGAAATGAAGGAAACAAAAGCCCGAATCGAAGATGCCCTGCACGCTACAAGAGCCGCCATTGAAGAGGGTATCGTGCCAGGCGGAGGCGTGGCGCTGATCCGTTGTATCGATACGGTTAAGCAACTAAAGCTGCAAGGCGACGAGCAGACAGGCGCGAATATTCTGGCAAAGGCTCTCACTATGCCCTGCTATTACATCGCCGCTAATGCCGGCGCGACGCCGAACCTCGTGGTTAATAAAGTCCAGCAGGGCAAGGATAACTTCGGCTATAACGCCGACACGGACAAATACGAGGACCTGGTCCAAGCCGGCGTCATAGACCCTGCAAAGGTAACCCGAATTGCCCTACAAAACGCTGTCAGCGTAGCAGCTCTACTTTTGACTACGGATTGTCTGATTACCGAGAAGCCTAAAGAAAAAGAGGGCAGGCCTCCTATGCCGCACGGCGGCTACGGCGAAGAAGATATGGATATGATGTAACTCGACCAGGTCACCTAATACTTCTCAGGGGCGATTGGCACACGAAGGCGCGCAATGAGTAAAACAGACGCTCGATTCAGAATACATTTTGGGCTTATAGTAGCTGCATTGTCTGCTTTGGCACTTTCAAACTGCCGGCAAGCTGCCAATCTGCCCATCGTCGGGCATTTGCTCGGCGGAAAGGCAGAACTCAGTAAGGATGAAAGAATGGACTGGTGGCGACAGGCTCGCTTTGGAATGTTCATTCACTGGGGTGTCTACTCAGTGCCCGCGGGCGAGTGGAAAGGCCAGAGAGCTCCAGGCGCCGGCGAGTGGATTATGCAGCAGGCCAAGATACCGGTGTCGGAGTACGAGCAGCTTGCCGAGCGGTTTAATCCTGTCAAATTCGATGCCAACCAGTGGGTCCGAATGGCCAAAGACGCGGGCATGAAGTATATCGTCATCACTTCCAAGCACCACGATGGCTTCTGTATGTGGGACTCGAAAGTCACCGATTACGATATCACCGACGCGACACCGTTCAAAAAAGATGTGCTGAAGGAGCTCGCACGGGCGTGCAAAAAGCAGGGCATAAGGCTCTGCTTCTATCACTCGATAATGGACTGGCATCACCCTGACGCCCAGGCGCCTTTTTATCCGAACTATAATGACACCAACCTATCGAATCCAAACTTTGCCCGATATGTCGAAAACTACTTGAGGCCGCAGGTCAAAGAACTGATCACCAATTATGGGCCTCTTGGGGTTCTGTGGTTCGATGGCGAGTGGATAAAGGATTGGACTGAGCCGCAGGGTAAGGATATGTACGATTACGTCCGAAGTCTTCAGCCGGACATAATTATCAATAACCGCGTGGGCAAGGGCAGAAAGGGAATGGAAGGTCTCAGCAAGAGCCAAGAGTATGCTGGAGACTTCGGCACGCCTGAGCAACAGATCCCCCCTACTGGACTTCCCGGCGTCGACTGGGAAACGTGTATGACGATGAACGACACGTGGGGATATAGCTCCTATGACCAGAACTGGAAGTCTGCCGAGGACTTGATTCGCAAATTGGCGGACATCGCAAGCAAGGGCGGCAACTTTCTGCTTAACGTTGGGCCTACCTCCGAAGGACTCATCCCGCAGGCCAGCGTGGAGCGCCTGGCGGCTATGGGGCAATGGATGAAAGTGAACAGCGAGAGCATCTATGGAACGACCGCCAGTCCGCTGGGCAGTTTTCCGTGGGGGCGGTGCACCGCGAAACCGGGCAGATTATATCTGCACGTCTTCGATTGGCCCAAAGATGGCCGGCTTGAAATGCCAGGCTTGAAAAACAAGGTCGGCAAGGTCTATTTATTGGCTGACGAAGAACGCCGCAGCCTACCGGTTAATCGCCTTGATGAAAACCGGCTGGCCGTTAGCGTGCCTGAAAAGGCCCCGGATGCTATCGACACGGTTGTAGTACTCGAAATAGAGAAATAGCAATTCAAATAATGGAAGGAGTCAGATACATGAAACTCAGACCGTTGGATGACAGAGTTGTAATAAAGCAATCAGAGGCTCAGGAGAAAACTTCGGGTGGAATCTTTCTGCCTGACACCGCAAAAGAAAAACCGCAAATCGGCAAGATTGTTGCCACCGGGCCAGGCAAACTGCTCGATGACGGCAAACGAGGCCAGATGTCAGTAAAAAAGAACGACGATGTTATTTACGCAAAGTACGGAGGAAACGAAGTCGAAATCGACGGAGAAAAATACGTGATCCTGCGAGAGAGCGATCTGTTGGGAATAGTGGAAAAGTAAATAGGTAAATAGCGTACAGCGGATAGCGTACAGGAATAACTAAACGCTGCACGCTGAACGCTAGACGCAGTTTTAGAGGGAACAGAAAATGGCAAAGCAATTGATGTTTGATGAGGCAGCACGAACAGAGCTCAGGGACGGCTTGAAAGAGCTGGCTGACGCAGTCAAGGTTACTCTGGGACCTACCGGCAGGAACGTCATTCTGCAAAAAAGCTGGGGCTCTCCGAGGATTACAAAAGACGGAGTCACGGTCAGCAAAGAGATAGAGCTGCCCGAGCCGTTCAAGAATATGGGTGCCAAGATGGTCAACCAGGTGGCCAGCAAAACTTCTGATGTTGTCGGAGACGGCACCACCACCTCAATCGTCCTGGCAGAGGCAATCTACATCGAGGGCCTCAAACACGTGGCGGCAGGAGCAAATCCTATGGCCGTGCAGCGCGGAATCAGCAAAGCCGCCGAAGCCGCTACCGATTTCATCAGTAAGGCCAGCGTCCCCATAAAAGGCCACGATGACATCGCAAAAGTGGCAACTATCAGCGCAAACAACGACTCAAAGGTTGGCCAAATCCTCGCTGACGCATTTGACAAGGTGGGCAAAGAGGGCGTCATAGAGATCGAGGAAGGCAAAGCAATGGAGAATGAGCTGGAAGTGGTCGAAGGCATGCAATTTGACCGAGGCTACATTTCTCCGTACTTTATGACCAACCCTGAGACCCAGGAAAGCGTTCTTGAAGACGTCTACATCCTGCTGCATGAAAAGAAAATCTCTAATGTCCGCGAGATTATCCCGCTGCTGGAGAGAATCGCTCAAGTTGCCAGGCCCCTGCTTATCGTAGCCGAAGACATCGAAGGTGAAGCGCTGGCGGCACTGGTTATCAACCGCCTCCAGGGCGTCCTTAAGGTCTGCGCCGTAAAGGCTCCTGGCTTCGGAGATCGCAGAAAGGCGATGCTGGCCGATATAGGCATCGCCACCGGCGGACAGGTAATCACCGAAGACCTGGGCATAAAGCTGGAGAATCTGGAGCTGTCGCAACTGGGCCAGGCCAAGAAGATTGTTGTGGACAAAGATACCACCACGATAATCGAAGGGGCGGGCAAGAAAAAGGAAATTACCGCCCGTAGCGACCAAATCCGCAGCCAGATCGAAAAGACTACCAGCGATTACGACCGTGAAAAACTGCAGGAAAGGCTGGCCAAACTGACCGGCGGAGTTGCCGTGATCAAAGCCGGCGCCACAACCGAAACGGAAATGAAGGAACGCAAAGACCTGCTGGACGATGCCCTCCACGCTACCAGGGCAGCCGTACAAGAAGGCATAGTGCCCGGCGGCGGAGTGATATTCCTGCGTGCTATCAGCGAAGTGAATAAAGCCAAAGCAAAAGCCAAAGGCGACGAGAGAATTGGCTTCGATATTGTCACTAAGGCACTGAAGGCGCCCACCGCTCAGATTGCGTATAACTCCGCCGAACAGGGTGACGTGGTAGTAGCTCAGCTTTTAGAGAGGCTGGAAAAAGAAAAGAACGTAGGATATGATGCCAACACGGGCAAGTTCGTAGACATGGTCAAGGCGGGCATCATCGACCCGGCAAAAGTCGCCCGAACAGCCTTGCAGATGGCTGCATCCGTGGCAGGACTTATGCTGACTACCCACGTTTTGGTTACCGACTATAAAGAGAAAGAAGAGGAAGAACAGCCTATACCAGGAGCAGTAAGATAAATTAGTCGTGCGTGGTGCGTAATGCGTCGTTCGTACTGCGCAATACGCATTGCGCAATACGCAATACGATGCAATGGCAAAACGAGACTACTACGAAACGTTGGGAGTCAGCAAAAACGCCTCCGAGGAGGAAATAAAGCGCGCCTATCGCCGAATGGCGATGAAGTATCATCCCGACAAGAACCCGGGCAATAAAGAGGCGGAAGCCAAGTTCAAGGAGTGCGCCGAAGCTTACGAAGTTTTGAGCGATGCGGAAAAGCGCAGACGTTATGACCAGTTCGGCCACGAAGGTCTGCGCGGGCCGGCATGCACGACTTCTCCCGGATGAACGTCGAAGACATCTTCAGCATGTTCGGCTTCGATGATTTCTTCGGCGATCTCTTCGGAACCGAAGCCGAAGAGGTGCCAGGCGGGCCAGCGCGTGGCTACGACCTGGAGACAAGTGTCGAGCTTACGCTAAATGACGTTGCTCACAGGCACCGAAAAAACAATTGAATTTACCAGGCAGGATCGATGCCCGGACTGCCGCGGCAGCGGTTCAGCCAAGGGAGCAAAACCAAGTCGATGTACTACCTGCGGCGGCAGCGGCCAGATCGCCAGAGGCGGCGGTTTCTTCCAGATGGTTTCGACCTGTCCGCAGTGCAGAGGCACCGGCGAAATCATAACCAATCCCTGTCAAAAGTGCAGAGGTTCCGGCAGAGTGCCTAAGAAACGCACCGTCAGCATTAAAATCCCGCCCGGCGTACACGAAGGGCAGGGAATAAGAGTGTCTGGCGAAGGTGAACCCGGGCAGAGACGAGCGGGCCAAACGGCGACCTCTACTGCTATGTCAGACTGAAGCCGCACGAATTCCTGCAACGGGATGGAAATAACCTTATCGCGGTCGTACCTATCACCTTTACGCAGGCTGCTCTGGGAGCGACTATTGATGTGCCCAGCTTAAATGGCACTCAAAAGCTGAAAGTCCCCGCGGGCACCCAGTACGGGAGCATCTTCAGGATAAAGGGTCAGGGGCTGCCTGATATCCGAACGTCATAGAACCGGCGACCAACTCGTGCAGGTTATGATCGAAACTCCGACCAGGCTGAACACAAAGCAGGAAGAGCTGCTGCGAGAATTTGCCAAGATGGAAAACTCACACGTTTCGCCGCACTCGGCGAGTTTTTTCGAGAAACTGAAAAGATATTTTGGTAATAGCTGATGAGACACAAAGAAGAACAAGGGCCGGACAAAAGGCGCAGGAAAAGCAAAGCCCGGCAGAAGAAAAACCTCAGACCAGTAGCGAACTTGAAGAACTTCGCCGGCAGTTGGCAGACCTGCAGAAGGAAAAAGATGAGCTTTTCGCAAGGTTACAGCGCCTCAGCGCCGACTACGCCAATTTCCAGAAGCTGGCTCCGAAACACATCGCCGAGGCCATCGCATACGAGAAAGAAAAAATAATAAGGACGCTGCTGCCGGCTATGGATAATTTCGAGCACACCTTCCAGAATCCCTCCTTTTGCGGGGACAGGCTTGCCCCTGCGGAAGCAGGGGTCAAAACCTTTGTCAAGGGCGTCCGAATTATTTACGAACAGATAATTGATATCTTGAAATCGCACGGCGTAGAGCAAATAAACGCGATGGGCAAGAAGTTCGACCCATCGCAGCACGAAGCCGTGCTGCAAAAGGCAGAGCTGCAGCAGCCGGATGGTGTAGTCCTGGAAGAACCTCAGAAGGGATACAAACTCAATGGCCGGGTCATCCGGGCCAGCAGAGTCGTCGTCAATAAGATACCGGAGGTTCAGTCCGACTTGTCTGTCGAAGGTAAAGGTTAAAGCTCAGAGGTAAAAAGGTAAAACTGCGGAATTCAACAGTTTTTAGCTTTGCACTTTCAGTTTTGAGTTTCCGAGAAACGAATTATGCCGACTTACGATTACGTATGTGAACATTGTGGATATGAATTTGAGCAATTTCAGATGATAACAGCCAAGCTCATCCGTAAATGCCCGCGATGCGGCAGAGAGGGCGTGAAACGGCTGATCGGCGTTGGTGCGGGCATAATCTTCAAAGGTTCGGGCTTCTACGAAACCGACTATAGAAGCGAAAGCTACAAGAAAGCCGCGGAGAAGGAGAAAAAAAGCGGCAGCGACAAGAAAAAAGAATCTGAGGCGTCCGGCACAGCTTCAAAAGCCCGAGCAAAAACCGAAACCAGCACAAAGGATAAAAGGAAATCAGCCTAATTAGGCTGCTAAGCTGCCTACCTTTGCTGTGGAGCCCTATCATTATCTGTTCTATAATTGCTCTGGCCATCTGTAGCGACCACCAGTCATAAATCACGTGCCGTTACGTCTAAGGGCGGATCGGGCCAGACGTGGACAGATTATCCTGGCCACAGGGACACGCCGTTCCCTTCTTATCTTGTTTACTTGCATGAAAAATGCTTGCCGGCCTAAGATGGCATTGATACAATAAACCTTCAGAGATTCGGTGCTTGAATGGGATGTTGAACATTCAATTTTGTGTGCATTTTTTGAAGGGAGGATTATTATGAAAAAAGGGGAATCAAACTCTCGGACTCTGGTTTTGCTGGTCATTCTAGCAACCATGATGGGTAATCTATTTGCTAAAAGTGATGCCGACCTCATACCGCCAGAGATACTTGAACAAATGGACCCGGACATAAGAGCGGGTAAAAGACCAAGCATCGGAACAATCCGCCAGAACGATATCTTCAAGCTACGAGAAAATCCAAAATTTGAAGAGGACTTTGTTACATTTGATTTCAAAGTAGACGCAATTTCAACGGTTCAACTTGACATAATTAAGAATTGGATTCGTTCCGGCAACAATAAAGTAATGCTCATAGGTGAAGATATCGGCCGATATGGGCCCCTACTTGAACCGGTGCGCTCGACCCGAGCATCTGGTCCAGGTAAACTACTCAGACATTCGGTCAATACTGATTGTAAGGACATCCGTTTTTCGAGGAGCAAGGATTCTTCGGTCTGTGATTGTCTAACGAACCTGGCGCCAGATGCGATAGTAATCGCGGAAGCCGAATCAGAGAAGGCGATTTGCGGGTTTTTCCGTCTCGGTGAGGGGTCTATTTTCTTTAGGAATTACGTATTTAACACGCCAGATAGTAGGCGGTGGTTGCTGAATTGGCTCCATTGGATAATGGGGCTTGGTGTCCCAGGTACTGCCACGACAGAGATTCTCGGAAGCGGATCAAGTGGACTTACCTTAGAAAAGGCGGCGCAATATGATGCGCTCATTCTGAAGAATGGTGATACGGTTACAGGGATCATAGAAAATGATAACTTCAAGATGAAGGCATCCTACGGTGAACTGCTGTTCGAAACTCCTAACATCGCCAAAATTGTTTTTGAAGGTGCAGGTAACAACATAGATGTCATAAGGCTGAAAGTTGGTGACAGAATCAGTGGGCTCGTGCAAGATGCAAAAATCAAGATCAAGTTAGTTTCAGGGTCCAGCCTCGAGGTTGATAAGGATAAGGTAAAAGAGATTCAGATACGGAAAACGGATAGGGGTAGCTGATTGATTGCTTTTCTATCAGTATTAGGAAGAAACCGAAGGCCCCAGGGCTCATTTGATAAGTTTCGCGATTTGTTTGAATTGAGGATGTTCGGCGGTTTTGAGCAGTTCAAATAAGGCCATCTCAGTGCAACTTATATGTACGCCCTGCTTAGCCATTTTCTTTATCGCGATTTGCCTATTTTCTGCTGTTCTCGAAGAGACGGCGTCGGCGATGACATCCACGCTGAAGCCCTTGCCGAGCAAATCAACCGCTGTCTGATAAATGCAGACGTGGGTTTCTATGCCGCACAAGAGGACTTGCTGTCGAGCCAATTCGTTTAGCCTGGCATTAAATCGCTTGCTGCCACAGCAGCTAAAGGCAGCTTTATCTATCGGCTCGTTGCCGGCAAGAAGCTGCGCTATTTCAGGCACTGTCGGGCCCAGAGAATCCGGGCATTGTTGACACCATAAGATTGGAATATCGAGAATCTTGGCGGCCTTTATGAGGATTTGAATGTTTTTGAAGAGAGCCTGCTTGTCAAGCATCAGTTGCGCCAGCTTGCCCTGGACGTCAACAACTACCAAACAGCAATTATGTATTTGGAGCATTTCTTTAATCTTCTGCAGGTTTCAACGCGGTCACGGCTGCGGTGTTTGCTGAAGCTGTTCGATTGCCTGACGCTGCTGCTCAATGGTGGTCTGCTGTTCCGCAATCGCCTTGTTCAGTCTCTCGATTTCGCTCTGGGACTGCTCGATTGTTGCTTGCTGTTCTTTAATCGTACCTTGCTGCTCCGCGACTGTGGCGTTGAGGGTGCTAATTTGTTCCCTGAGCGCGCCTGTATTTTCGGATTCCTTGTTGGCTTGAGCGAATTGGGCAGCAATTTCCTCGAAGGATTCTCTGGCCCCGCCGCTTGTTGTGTCACGCGGCTTGCGCAACTGCTGAACCAGTTCCTCCAATTCGTCACGCTCGCCTCTAACGACCTGCAGATCGTCGCTCAAACGCATCATCCGCCTTGTCATTCTGTCGAGGTCTTCCCTGACTCTGGCCAATTCGTCGTTTGCCTGGCTCAGTTCCGCCCGCAGCCTCTCATTCTCGTTTTTGCAGCCTGCCAGAGCAAGCACGCAGGCCAGCAAGACAAAAAACCCGGCGACCTTCTTGTTCGTCATACGCTACCTCCTTAGCACATCCACGAACAACCATTGCACGATCCCGATTCCGGTGCTTTATTAAACAATAGTTATGACTTTGGGGGAAGAAAATTATTAAGTGAGCAGAAATTGTAGGCTGTAATTTCAGGCACTTCAGGGTGGGACTTGGCCGACCATCACCTTATTGGTGGGCTAAAGCCCACCCTACGGTCTCAACGCTTTAGGCACTCCGACCACAATGGTCAGCTCAACTTCCTCAGTGTCTGCACCTGCTGGAGGCGCGGTTCTGACGGTTTTGCCGTCGCCGGTCAATACGGGTTTAGGTATGGTCATTAAGCTGGGCTTTTTCTCACTGGCCGCAGCCAAAATTTCTCTGCCGGGCAATGATTCCGCCATACTGTTCAAGACGGCGAAATCCTTTGCCAGACGGATAGATTCTTCCCAGTGCCTTTGCTTGACAATCTGAGCGACTTGCGCCGCCGTGACTGCATCAACGACTATTTGCTCACCAAACTTTGGCGTCTCCACTATCAGTTTTGCCGAGCCGAATCTCTCCCAGATAGTGGCCAAATCAGCCAGCAATAAGTTTAGGGTGCCACGGCCTCCGCTAAAAGAATATACCCTTCTATCGGATAGACCCGCAGCGTGGACGCGGTCTGATAGGTTATTGTCTCTGATCACCCTACTAATGAAGGCATCAACGGCGGTCAAATCGCTGGTTGTAAGTTCGAGCTTGCCGCCGAATCGTGTTGCCGCAGCAGTGCCGGCAGCCGACCTATTCGCAGTGCCTTGGGGAGCAAAGATACTATAAATTACTGCCGCAGAAACACCTACCAGCACGGTCACGGCGGCTACAGCCAAAACCCTGCGGCGCAACGGCCTACGAACTACGAGCGACGAGGGACGATGGACAAGAGACGAGAATATCTCACCTGTGCCTGGGCACGAGGCAGAGACGCCACCAGCATTTTGCACCTTTGCAGGTTCTCGCAGCCTGTGCGATTTGGTCGTCATCTGCAATTAGCCGGCGAACCTCTATCTGCTGCTCTTGCGTCAGCTCTCCGTCGATATAGCTATTGAGCAATTCGTCAATATTGATATCGTTCATCCCGAAATGGCCTCCAAAATTTCTCTTAGCCTGCTTCTGCCTCTGCTCAGTCGGCTTCTGACGGTGCCAAGCTCGATATCCAGCACCTTGGCAATTTGGGCGTAATTCATACCCTCAATGTCGCGTAAGACGATTACCGTTCTTTGTGCATCGTCCAGTCTCATCAACGACTTGACGACTATATCGCACAGCTCTTTGTTCTGGGCTGCCGTTGCCGGATCAGGTGACTTGCCGTCGGTTAAAAACTCCTTCAGCGCCTGGTTTGCCTGCATCTGGCTATGATAGCCCTCGTCCTCCGCATCCAGGCTCTGCAATGCAATTCTGGTGTTTCTTTGACAATAATTCAATGTCAGATTTACAGCTATTCTAAAGGCCCACGTGTAGAAGCTACTTTTGCCTTGGAACTTATCTATGCTCTGTATTATTTTGACAAACGTGTCCTGCGTAAGTTCCGCAGCATCATCGGGGTTTGCACATATTTTTAATATGACGTTATAGATGCGGCTCTGGTACTTCAGGATAAGCTTTTCCATCGCCGCAGAGTCGCCCCGCCGCCACCGTTCCAACAGCGTGGCATCGTTAATAGGGACCCCGCTTGGCGGCAGCCCCGTGGTATTGGCAGGCTCTGACTGCAAAATCCGGCTTCCTGGTTAGACCAATCTTGCCCCCAATGGGGCCAAGCTGAACCATATAATCGCAGATTAGCCCATTGAGGTCAATAAACAACCGAGGCCTGTGCGGAGGTAAAATCCACACAGGCCCCGGAGTTAAGTAATGTCATCCGGCCTAATGAGCCTAACGCCCTACCGGTGCGGACTAAGGCAGTACCGATAGTCCGTTATTGAGCCAGCCCTCTCCCATTATGGCGAGGTCTTTAAGGTCAACCACACAGTCGCCGTTGAGATCACCGGTCAGATTTAGCTGATTGACATTGAAGCATCTGGCTGGGCAGAGCCTGATGTTGTCGATGTAGATAGAGTCGCGGTCTTCCAGTGCCTGGCCGGAATCGGTCCCGCTACCGACGCCGATAGTGATTTTCTTGATAGCAGCCAGGTTTACGCCGCTGAACTCTTCCAGAGCTATGTCCCACTGTTGCCACGCCTCCGACCGAACCGCGTATGTGTAGGGGTGCGGGACGGTAGCGGTTTTTGCCGGCTGCATCCTCAAGCCGGATAAACATAGGCTGCTCAACATTGGCGTTGGCGCCACGGAAAGCCAGCGACAGCGCCTTGGCGCCATACCTGGTCCAGTCCTGGGCGGCGGCAAAGGTGTTTGTGGCTTCGGTAAGGTATGGGGCGTACTGATTCTGGAATTCAAAACGCATTGATTTTGCGCCCTGGTTTACGGTGCCAGTATCAACGAAGACATACTTATAGCCGCCCGCGATATTGTGCACCCATTTGGATTGTATGGCGGCGTCATCAGCGTATGATTCAAAATCGTCCACCGGCAGGCACTGCCCGGTAGTAAACGTCCACGTATGACCCGTAACCGTACTTGAAGCGCCTACCTCGTCCACTCGCCACTGGTAGGCCTGCCCGAATTCCAGCGGGCCTGGGTCGTAGGTCTTACCAGCAGGAGCAGGGGCCACTTTTTGCATAGCTCCCGCTTTTCCGAACCACAATTGGCGGGAAGTGGAAAAAGCCGCCTCAACCCAGCTAAGGTCAGCTTCGATTGAGGCACCTGCTGCTCCGTCTGCAGGACTCGGATTGACCGCTGCTGGGCCATCCGAAACAGAGAAAACATCGTCGAACGTACAATGGTAGCCGGCTGGTTGTTCCTGCTCATTCTGCGAGAATATCCCACTTACGCCGTTCGTAAAGACCGCATCATTCTCGTCCGGGTCTTCCCACGGGTCGTTGCCCGCGGTGTCCACCATTGTCGCGGTCTTTGCGACAAGCGGGCCGCCCTTGTACTCATACAGACTGCCGGTGACGTACACAGGGCCTGATCCCAGAATATCAAGCTCAGCATAGTAGCTCCTGGCGTGGTCGAGACCAGGTACACGCACGTCCAAACCCAGTTGTTCTTCGTTCCTCATGATGTTTTGCATCATGACGACCTTCTCGATGTCAATTCTTAGGTTGGCGGGACCATCCTCCCAGTTCACGTGCATCGCGTAGGTTTTGGTTGCGATAAAACCGGGGGCGATGCCGCTGATCGACCCATCTGGGTCAATGATGTACTCTGTCCTACCGGCAAAGCCACAGTAATTCCGGGAGGCATCGCCAACGACATTCACAATGCATCCAATACGGACGTCGGTAAATTTTTCCTTTGTTCCAAACGCGGCGCCGAATGCCGAGCCGCCGGCAGCCGCCGAGCCTGTCTCATCCAAGCTGAGGTATTTGTTGCCGGTCGGGTCGGTCTTGATGGTATGGGTGTACGTTTTGGTCAAGTCTGGAAAGCATTCGAACTCCCAGGTTGCCAGGTCGGGTTGGGCACCATTCCAGGTCTCCAGCCAGTTTGCCTGTGCAGTGCCGGACACGAACATCGCCAATCCTAACGCTGCGCAGACTATTACTAACTTCTTCGCTTTCTTCAACATACTGTTCCTCCTTCAAAAATAAGCCTCTAAAAGAGTTGTGTGCTACCGACGTTAGCTATTGTTTTTATACCAAGTTGGGTACTGTTTTGTCAAGAAAAACTCAAAAATTCTGCAAGTAAACGCTATTTTGCGTGTTTGAGAAGGAGCTCATCGGACAGCCTTTTGCCGCTGACGGATAGAAAAGTCACTTGCAGCACATAGCCTTGGTCGCTCTGAGGCTCTAGCGGCAAATGGAACTCGTATAGTCTCAAAAAGTCCTGCCAATATTGACTATTAGCAGCGGTGCCGGTCAGGTCTATGTCCGGCCAAATGGCCATTCTTCTGCCTTTCGGCTCAGCCGAACGCTGCGCATGTTCGTATAGCTCGAAACGAAAGATGCCCGGCGATTTCACTTGAGAGCCGAACGAGTCCAGCAGGCTCACGTAAATATCTATCTTCGAGCTGCCCTGGGCGTCGGTACTGCCGACGATTCCCGTCAGGGGCGTAATGTGTATCTTTGCCGGGGCATAATCGCTGTAGGCAGAAACATCCGGCCCGGTGTGGACCTTAGCGGGTGGTGTCGCAACTCCTGCCGTCTGCTCGCAGCCGGACTGGCCCAAAATAAACATCAAGAGGCATATATTTGATATAGTCAATACAGACCTCATAAGCTACAAGTCCTTATCAAGCAGATGCCCAAGACGATATTTCTTTGTCCGCAGATAGTCAATATTGTGCTTGCCGGGCTCGGCTCGCAGCGGTAGTTGCTCGACGATTTTTATGCCATAGACCTCAAGCCGACTAATCTTCTTGGGATTGTTGGTCAGTATCCGGATGTTTCTCAAGCCCAAATCACGACAGATTTGTGCACCGATTCCGTAGTCGCGTCTGTCGGGGACAAATCCCAGCTTCAGATTGGCATCGACCGTGTCAAGGCCTTGTTCCTGAAGCTTATAAGCGCGGAGTTTATTCATCAGGCCGATGCCCCGGCCCTCCTGCCGCAGATAGAATCAAAGCGCCTTGGCCTGCCTTTTCGATTGCTCGCAGGGCAGCTATTAGTTGATAGCCGCATTCACACCGCTGCGAATGGAACAAATCGCCGGTCATACACTCCGAATGCACCCGCACCAGGACCGGCTCATTGTGCTCGATGGGTCTGCCACTTTCATCGAGCTGACCAATGCCGCCTTTGCACAGGGCAAGGTGCGGCTCAGGCGAAGTTATGCTCTCGTAAGCAATCAGCACAAAGTCGCCGTAGTCGGTAGGCAGATTCACACATTCGACCCGCTTAATCTGGCTTTCCCGCTGCAAGCGGTATTCTATGAGCTTGGCGATTGAGACGATTTTCAGGTCGTGCTTTTCACAGAATTGAAGTAGCTGCGGTACCCGCGCCATTGTGCCATCCTCGTTCATAATCTCACAAATAACCGTGGCCTGCTTAAGGCCTGCCAGCCGGACCAAATCAATCGAGCCTTCGGTTTGCCCAGCCCGAACCAGCACACCGCCCTTGCTGGCTCGCAGAGGAAAGATATGTCCCGGCCGAACGAGGTCGCTGGCCTTCGCCCCATCGGCAATCGCAACTTGAATTGTCCTGGCGCGGTCCGCGGTGCTGATGCCCGTAGTCACGCCCTCAGCGGCATCGATACTGACCGTAAAGGCTGTGCCGAACCGGGAGGTATTCTCCAGCGTCTGCGGATATAGGCCAAGCGAATCGCATTTCTCAGGCGTAAGCGGCAGACAGATAAGCCCTCGCCCGAACTTGGCCATAAAGTTGATAATTTCCGGCGTCACCTTCTCGGCGGCGCAGACCAAGTCTCCTTCGTTCTCGCGGTCTTCAGCGTCCACAAGAACGATCATTCTGCCCTGGCGGAGCTCCTCAAGTACTTCCGGTATTTCGCTGAATGAGTTCATTGTTCTGAGTTCATTGTTCGTTGTTGATCGATGAACCATGAACAATTAACTATGAACGATTCTCGTACTGTTCAATATATCGGCTTCCATTGCGAATGTAAATAAGGGTGGCCAGAATGGCAGTAGCTGCCGCCGACCACCAGAGGGTGCGAAGAAACCATATCCAGCCGGGGATAGCACCAGAAATCTCCGGCGCAAGCAGAATCGTCCCCACCATTACCAACTGCAAGGTGTTGGCAATCTTGCCAATCAACACCGGGAGCGACCAAAAGCTGCGATGTTAGAAAGTAAACAATGATGAAACCAAGCACCAACAACAGGTCCTTGCCGATTATCAAAACCACAACTGTCGGCGGCAGCAAGAACTCTTCAGCGACCTTTCCTCGCTGAGACGACAGAAGCAGGCACGCCGAAGTTATCAGCAGTTTATCTGCAACGGGGTCCAGGAAAATGCCGAGCTTCGTTATTTGCTTTTTTGTGCGAGCCAGGTATCCGTCAAGACCATCACTAACTGCCATAAACGAGAAAAATGCTGAATCGATACATACCGAATCAAGTTCCGCACTGCGTGGTCAAGCTCAGGGGAATTTATCTTTAACATACCAATGACAAAAGGACCTATCAAAAGAATCCTAAGTATCGTCATCCGATTGGCCCAGGTCAATCCCATAGCATCTATCCATTGTCAACTGCGTACCGAAGATTGCTCACTGAACGACTAAACCCTTCGACATACTAAACCATCAGCGTACATTTGGCAAGAGCATGACCGTTTCAATCCAAAACTTCCCAGCAAAATGCTTCTATTTGCTCTTTTATTTGCTGGATATGAACGACCCCAGCGGTAGAATCGGAAGGGCGTCTGGCGGCATAGACTATGAATGAATAAAGAGGCTGCGCATGACCAGGAAACTTGCTTTGGCCTATTACAATCTTTCAGTTATGCTCGAGGCCGGTATGCCAATGCTCAAGGCGCTCGATATTATTGCGGCGGGCTTAAAAGGGAACTGAAAGAGGCCTTCGCCGCCTTAGCCAAAGGCGCTTCAGCAGGGGACAGCTTAGCGGAGACAATGGAAAAGTTTCCGTGGATATTTGCTCCAATGGATGTCATGTTAGTGGAAGTGGCGGAGACGTCGGGCAATCTGCCGAAGTCTTTTAAGCACCTGTCACAATGGTACGAATTCCGCACCGAGCTAAAACATATTCTCATCTCCGGCTTAATGCTGCCGTTTGGGATTATTCACATCGCTGCTGGAATTTTGCCGCTGCCAGGCCTGATTCTGGGCAAAATCAGCGTATTAGGCTATTTTCTAAGTGTATTAGGAACTTTGGCTTTATTTTACATCCCTGCTGGAATAATCCTCGCCATCTATCGTCTGATGCCAAACACAGGACTGCTTCGTAGATTCTTGGACACCTTTATAATAAGAATTCCGGGTTTAGGCCAGGCTATCCGCAAGCTCGCAATTAGCCGGTACTGTCGGACATTTAACATGCTTTATGAGGCGGGCATTCCCATTATGCAATGTGCGCAAAAGCATCCGGTGTAACAGGCAACGCCGTTATGACAGATTTACTCAAAGGCGGTGCAGAAAGTGCACGGGCTGGAAAGTCAGTTTATGAAGGCTTTTCTGGTAAACTGCCGACAGATTTCCTCCAGCTTTGGCAAATTGGCGAAGAAGCCGGCGAGTTAGACAAAACCGTTAAACGCCTCGGTGATAATACCAGCGAGACCGCCGAGTGGCTGTTCGTTGAGTTTTGCCGATGGTTGGTGCGGCTTATTTATTTCCTTATTTTAGCTGTGCTGGCAATCATCGTCCTAAGTATGGGAGCAGCTATTTTCGGTGCAGGGTACGGAGTCGTGTAAAAATGCAGATCAATATAAACAGGCTGCTTAATCTTTTTGCTAAAAGCTAACACAATGATATAATTGCGTTGCTTTTTCCGAAAATGCAAGGAGGTATATTAAAACAGAAAAATGGCTCGCCCAAAACGGTGGACACAATCAAAACTATTAGACGGAATTGTTAAAGTCGACTTGTCTTCCTGGAAATATTTCCATGATTTCATCGATAAGGAAGTACCTGACTTCAAACATCAGGTCTGGCGTGGCCAGCGGTGCGATAATTGGTTATTGGCATCTACATTAGACAGAGTCCTTAAGCAGAAACATAAAATTAAGTGGGACACTATATTAGCAGACCACTTAGAGCGATTTAAACATGCCATCAGAGGACGACGTGGTAGTAATCCTCCTCCGCTGGAAAAAGACAATGACTGGTGGACTCTGGGACGACACCAAGGTTTTGATGCGCCATTACTGGATTGGGTAAGCTCACCTTTCGTTGCATCATATTTTGCTTTTATTCGTGAGGACCAAAATGGCCAGACCCCACGACGCGCTATATACTCTCTTGATAAGACATTCGTGGAAGAAAAATCGGAGGAAATTACAAAACGGTATCAAGAAACAGGAAGGTCTCCGATTATTGAGTTTGTCCGCCCATTATCTGATGACAATCCGCGACTTATAGCACAAGGGGGTCTATTCACTCGAGCACCAACTGGAGAGGATATTGAAACATGGGTTCAGAGGGAATTCAAAAAAGAGAGCGGACGTTATATTCTTAGAAAGATCATGATTCCAAATAAAGACCGACTACAATTTTTACTATCTTTGAACCGTATGAACATTAACCACCTGACTTTATTTCCTGACCTTGATGGTGCTTCAAGATTCTGCAATCTAAGTCTCAGAATCAAAGACTATTAGATACAATGGAACTAAATACACCGTGAACAAATGAATCGAGGAGGCGAGTATATTCTAACCCCTGATTTTTATCAGCGAGTTTTTATTATTCATTTGCCCAGCTCATTATATTTCGGTTTCTCTTTTCTGATGATTTGTTCTTCTTCTGCCCTTGCGCTATGAATGGAACGTTTGGGCTTATATGAGAAGGATTTAGCACCGGGGATTGGATCGCTGCCTCTCGGCATGTGTTCACCTAAACGATCTTGAATTCTCCCTCGCTGAGCAACTCCGGTGTAAATATTGTCCCCCTTGCTATTCTTGATCTTGTAGACGGCCGGTTTTTCATTAGGGACATTTTCGACGTGACCCTTGCTAAGGGTGCTTGGTCTTGAAAATTTGTGCTTTGCCATTTGTCTTCTCCATAAAAGCATATTTATTCTTACAATGATTATAGCCCAGATTCGCATGGATTCAAGTCAAAAAGATACTACCGTAGATTTTTTGTCTCACTCACGATAGAGGCAGAGCGATGAGCATCGGTATGCTGCCATCTCATTAGTTTGAACCACCTTACTCGGTCAATTATGATATTTGAAACAGTAGATTCACGTTTGTCCGTAAATGTAGAAGTTAGCCGAGAATATAGAAAAACTGCGTAGCCAATCAATTGACTTTTTGCAACAATGTATTATGCGGACTCTCATGTTTGATTAGAGCACTCTTCTGATGGTAACATTATTATCAGTTCTGCTTGATGTGAAAAGCTGTGGTGATATAATTCAACAGTCAAATTAACAGGTGAAGAAATGGCTGTACTTAATGTCAACATTGACCACGTTGCAACGGTAAGACAGGCCAGGCTGACCGATGAGCCGGACCCGGTCTGGGCAGCAGTGCAGTGCCAGTTGGCCGGCGCAAACGGCATTACGGTTCATTTGCGCAGGATCGGCGCCACATAAACGACAGGGACGTCAGGCTGCTAAAGGAAACCGTCGTCTGCAAATTGAATCTTGAGATGTCCATGGCCGAGGAGATCGTAAAAATCGCCGAGCGCATAAAGCCCGACCAGGTGACGCTGGTGCCAGAAAAGAGAGAAGAGCTGACTACCGAAGGGGGATTGGATTGCCTCCAACAGAAAAAACGCCTCGCCGAGGTCGTAAGAAAGAATGCACAAAAGAGGTATCCTGGTGAGCACCTTTATTGCGCCGGAGAAAGAGCAGATAATCGCATCAGCAGAGGCCGGCTGCGATGCGGTCGAACTTCACACCGGCATGTACGCCAACGCCAAGGGGCATAAAGCCATCGAGAAAAGACTCGCTGACATAGCGGCAGCAAAGGATTTCGCAAGGGAAAGCGGTCTGGTCGTTCACGCAGGTCACGGCCTGACGTATCGTAATATCGGCCCAGTCGCGCACATCAACGGCCTATGCGAATTCAACATCGGCCACAGCATCGTGGCAAGGGCGGTCTTTGTGGGCGTAAGACAGGCTACTGCCGAAATGATAAGACTAATAGACAAATTCGGCGCTGGTCGGTTGCGGGCCGGGCAATAGACGACAGGCACTTTTAAGGAGGTTGAAAATGTTTACAGGAGCCATGGTGGCGCTGATTACACCCTTCCGCGATGGTGACATTGATTGGCAAACCCTGGATGAGGTGATCCGTTTCCAATTGGAAAACGGCATCGACGCGATAGTGCCGGTGGGCACGACCGGCGAATGCCCAACCTTGACGCACGAAGAGCACAAAAAGGTGATCGAGAGAGTAGTCAAAACGGTGGGCGGAAAAGTGCCCGTTATTGCGGGGCCGGCTCAAACAGCACGGCTGAAGCCATCGAACTAACCGCATTTTCCAAAAAGGTGGGCGCCGACGCAAGTCTGCAGGTCTGCCCCTACTACAATAAACCCACTCAGGAAGGATTCTACCAGCATTTCAAGGTTATATCTGAAGAGATTGATCTGCCGATGGTACTGTATAATATCCCCGGCCGGTGCGGAGCCGGGCTGACGCCGCAGACCGTCGCTCGCCTGGCGGAACTTGAAAACATAGTCGCAATCAAAGAGGCAACCGGAAGCCTGGACCAGGCCAGCGAGATTGCCAGCCTGTGCGACATAACCATAATCTCAGGCGATGACTCCCTTACACTGCCGCTGGCTTCGATCGGCGGCAAAGGCGTGATAAGCGTGGTCGCTAATATTATTCCCGCTGACGTCAAGGCAATGACCGATGCCATCCTGGAAGGCGACTTCAATACCGCTTTGAAGTGGCATAAAAAACTGTTCATGCTGAGCAAAGGCATGCTGACTCTGGCGACAAATCCCATACCCATCAAGGCAGCGATGGCGATGCTGAACATGTCCTCTGAAGAAATGCGCCTGCCGATGACGCCTCTGGAAGAAAGTAAGAAAGCCATTCTCAGGCAAACGTTGCAGCAGTACGGCCTTCTGAGCTAAAAACCATTCGGTGCTCCCGTGTGTGACTAATTTCTGTGGCGTTGCGTAGCACCATTCCTGAGACGAGTTTATCTGCCATCGTCATTGCGAGGGAGCGGAGCGACCGAAGCAATCTGTTGCACCGATAGTCTTGAGATTGCCGCGCCCGACAAGCCGGGGCTCGCAATGACAAGGCACTGCCACAAAATCTGGTCACACACACGTCCCCCGGTTTGTCGGCGATGGTCTTTAGCGAGAGAAGTTGCAGTACAGTCCCGGTATTTTCCTTTCGAGCTGTGCTCTTCCTTTTTCAGTGATGTGTGACTTTGTTATACATCGAAACCTAAGCGAAGTCATATTCTCAAAGTATTTCAAGCCGGCATCGGTTATTGGGCTGTTGTTCACCCATACTTGTTCAAGAGCAGTTAGATTCGACAGATGTTCAAAACCTTCATCGGTTACACTCATACTGCCGGGCAGCCGCAAGAAATTGAGATTTCTTAAATTCGACAAGTGTTTCAAGCCATCATTGGTGACCGTTGATGGATGGTCGCCCATCAGACGAATATCCAGATTTTCCAAAGAAGTTATCCTGCCCAGATGAGCGAGGTCTTCATCGCTCAGGCCGAAATCCGAGTAACCAAGCCATAGTTTTTTGAGCTTGGGCAGGTTCACCAGTTGACTAATTCGTTTATTGCCAAGCCTCATTGAAAGCAAATTCAGCTCCGCTAGTTCAGGAAATTCTTTCAGAGCGGCTAATCCTTCGCCATTTATCCGGGTCTTTGTAATCGTCAGCGTATTCAGCGTCTTCATTTTGGTTAGGCTTGCCAAGCCTGCATTTGTAATGGGGCATCCATTAAGATCGAGGGACTTCAGATTCGCAAACTGGGCAAGTTGTGCGATGCCGGCGTCAGTGATGTTGTCACTTCTAACGCCCAGGTTCTCCAACGATTTCATTTTGGCAATCTTTTCTATGACTTTGTCGGTGATGCCATCGCCGTAGGGATTCATCTTCTTCAACGATTCTATCTGGGTCAGGCACTCGATGCCAGCGTCCGTTATGCGGGTGTACGGCAAATTGATTTCTTCGAGTGATTTCAGGTTTTTCAGGTGGGCTAATCCCGCGTCGGTGATCCTGTCGGTAGCTGGGTTGCTGCGAATGTGTAGTTTCTTCAGTTTTGCCAAACCGGCCAGATGCGCAAGGCCCGCATCGCCGATCTGCGTGTCACCAAGGTCGAGCTCTTCTAATTGTATAAGCCCGGCTATGTGTGCCAGGTGTTTGTCGATATCGTAACTGCGATTGGCCTCAAGATGCAGCCATCGCAAAGACGTTAGGCCTTTTAGCTGGGCAAGGCCCTGGCCGACCTCGCTGCCGCCGAGACTTAATTGGGTCAGTGACGTTAGTGTCCCTATCACAGGCATCTTGTCATCGGTAACCATCGGGCTGCCGAAATGCAGATACTCGAGCGAAGGCAGCTCACGAAGGAAACCCATGTCCTGGCTGCGGATATAACCAGGTATCGCCAGGGCTTTGAGCATTTTGAGCTTCGTAAGGTATCGCAGACCTTTTGGCGTCATAGTGCTCTCTCCTATCATCAGGACTTCCAGGCCGGTCAGCCGCGACACATCTTGTATCAGCGCATCATTGACATAACGGCAGGTCATCAGACTCATCATCTGGATATCGTTAGGTCTAAGATTCGCAAACGGCCGGCCTTTGGGCAATTCGCCAAAAACGTCGAGCCGGAGTATTGCACCCGCCGGCACAGTCACGTCCCCGCGAGCTTCGCCCAGGCTTTTGTTATCCCAGACCATTGCCCTATGCCACAAGCGGTCCTGCGGCAAGGGCATCTCAACCAGATAAACTCGCCCGATAGACGTGTCTTTGGGAAAGTGAACGACCCGTGCTGTGCTCTGCAAGTCAGATGCCTTTGGCTGTTTGGCTGACGATTCGGCAGAGCCCGCGGAGCGCAGCGAAATTGAAAGTGCAAAAAGTAGAACCGCCTGAAAAACCTTTTTTGTTGGCCATCTCATATTTGCATGCTCCTCTTTTGACTTGTTTCTTTCATGGCATTACATGACAGAAATGAAGGTTTGGCAGGTTATTGCGGAGGTGCTGCACAGCAGTTTCACTGAAGGCATTGACTGAGGTAACATGCAAAAATTCCAGCAGCTTCAGACCTTCAAGGTAGCGCAGCCCTCTATCAGTTAAATTGCCGTCATCGATGGTCAAATGGTTTAGCGTTTTCATATCGGATAGAAACTTAAGTCCCTCGTCGGTCAAGCGAGGCCCGCCGACACCAGAACGCTCAATGCGGGGTAGCC
Organism: Sedimentisphaerales bacterium; assembly: GCA_963814265.1. Classification (GTDB taxonomy): domain Bacteria; phylum Planctomycetota; class Phycisphaerae; order Sedimentisphaerales; family Anaerobacaceae; genus JAFNGF01. The sequence continues at coordinate 39,307 of CAWFCJ010000018.1, forward strand.
GGGCAAGATGCCTGATACCCTTATCGGTGAAATCACGCGGCGCGATCTGTACCCATTTGAGCCGCTTAAGGCTATCCAGACACGCCAGGTCTCCATCGGTGAATACCTCGCCTGACTTCGGTGCGAAATCCAGCATCAGGTCTTCCAGATTGGCTAAGCCCGACAGGTCTAATATAGCGCCGTCACGCCGCAAATCCTTCACGCGCAGCGTTGTCAGGTTAGACAGCGAGTTTAGCTGGGCCAGGCCGAGATGGTTATGTTGGCATCTGACACATACAAAGTTGTCAAAAACTTCATTCCAGCTAACTTCGCCAACCCTTTATCAGTGACATTGTCACAGCCGAACAGATGGAGCGATTTTAGTTTGGCCAATTTCGCTATGTGATCCATGCCCGCATCGGTAATACCGATGCTGCCAATACTGAGTTCCTCAAGACCGGTGCATCTGGTAAGGGCTTCTAAACCTTTGTCAGTGTAGTACTCGGTGTTCATCTTGGGGGCGTTGAAATGTATCCTGGAGATATGAAGCTGCCTGAGGTTTGGCAACTGGCCGAGATAAGCCAAACCGGTGTCGGTGATGCCCCTCTGTTCCTGCGGCAGGTCGAGACGCTCAAGCGTTTTGATCTGCGACAGGTAGCCAAGCCCTCGGTCGGTCACCTGTGAGCTGCCGATTTCCAGTTTCTTCAGCGAACGCATCTTTGCTAGACGAGCGATACCCTCGTCCGTGATGTTCTTCATGCCGTGCAGGCATAGACTTTCCAGATTCGACATATCTGCAATATGCACGAGGCCGGCGTCGGAGATTCGAGCTACGCCTTCATGATACGACAGCATCCTTAATGAGGGGATGTCCTTCAGGTGGACACATCCGGCATCGGTAAAGTGAGGCCCGCGGAGAAAAAGGTATTTCAGTCGCGGCAAACCTCGAAGGTGTACCAGGCCGGCATCACCCATGCGTTCTCCCCAGAGAGCCAGCTCTTCAAGTGTGGTGAGCTTAGCAAGATGTCGCAGACCCGCATCGGTGATTTGACTGCCCAGCTCCCCAAGGTATAGTCCTTTCAGTGAGGATATTTCGCCGAGGTAAGCCATGCCGCCGTCGGTTACTCGATACGGCAAGTCCAAGTATTCCAAAGACGATAAGCTCCCGATGTACTTGAAGCCTTTATCCGTGACGTCAGTACGGTCCAAGCTCAAAGCGCCTTAATCCGGTCAGATGTGCGATATGCTCCATGCATCCATCGGAAGGTTTGTCAGGCTCCACCAGCAGGACACTGAAACCAAGCCCGTAGAGGTCATCCGGTCCGAGCTTCAAAAGCCATGACAAGTCTTTCGAGGCGCTCTGATTGACGGTGAGAGACAGCCGCTTGCCGGCAGGCACATGAACTTCACCCTGCGCCTCGCCCAGATACTGCGATGCAGCCTCGCCCGTATCTGTCCAGTGGAACCAGTAGTTCAGTTGCCTGACCGAGCCTGCATCTTGTACGCGAAGCTGTCCCATCGACCTGTCTTTGGGAAAATTAACCGCTCGTTCTTTAGCTGGTAGCTCGGCGGACTCTATCTGCTTGGAGCGAGATTTACGGAGCAAATCCCAGGCACTGGTTCGTTTTTGTGCCGGCACTTGCTGTCCGGCTGTCCTTGAAGCAGGCGGCACAAAACCTCGCCGACCACCAGCATAATCAAGATTCTTGTCTTAGCGTTTCGCACCACCATAAGTAGATGCGCGACCGTGGATTTTGTTACAGGGAATATGCCAGAGACGTTCTTATCACTGGCCAAACCATTGTTGCGCTCGGTGATAGGTTTGCACGGTCGCCGAAATCATATTGCTGACGGAGTGATTTGCCCGCAGATAGCTCTGGGCACCCTTGGCGAGCTTGCGTGCAAATTCCGGCCTATCGAAGAGCCGCTGTAAGCAGCCCTTTATGCTAAACTCATCAGCCGGGTCGAAAACGGTAGCGGTCTCGTTGTCGATAATCAAATCGTCAACGCCGCCTTTGGACGCTGCGATGGCCAAACCCACGCTCATCGCCTCTAACAGTAGAGGATTAAAAGCGGCATTCGGACGAGGCTGAATAAAAATGTCTGCAGCGGCAAGCACGGAACGCCAGGGCCTTAGCGGGGGCACTATCGTGACCGTCTGCGACAGATCAAGCGCAGCCAACAATTTGCGTAATTGTCTTTCTGCCCGTCCCGCTCCAATCACCACCAGGGCAAATTCGTAGCCGGCAATTGACAGGTGCCTTACAGCACTGAAAAGGTTCTCAAAGTCAGCCGACTTGTCCAAAGGGTGTGACGTGATCAAGCTGGTCAGACTGGAAGGCTCGCAAAAGCAGCGGGTCTTCTCTTCCACGAACGCGCCTATATTTATCTTTTCAATTCGCTCCGCAAGGCGCGGACAAGTCCTGGCCACGCTATCGGCAACACTCTGCGCTGGAGTGACAATCCTGGCACAGTGCTCAGGCGAGATGGCAAGCTGCCCGGCCTGCGTTTGAAGCGAATTGACCGTCAGCAAGTATGGCAGATGCAACTGCTGGGCTAACTGTTTTGTCAGGCCTGCCTTGCTCTGGCACAGGCAGTGTAGTACGGTGGGCTTAAACTTAAGGAGCTGCTCAATAAGCCAGTCTCTGTTCTGATGCCACAGAAACGGCAAATTGATAGCTGGGTGCCGGATGATTTCAGCCGCTCCAGAGAGCACCGAATCGATCTCGCACCGGGGCGGGCAGACCAAAACCGCCGGCACGGCCTCATCGGCCAACCCCACTAACAGGTGCTCCAAGAACGTGGAGTAGTCAGACGAAGTCTGCTCTGACGCGATCAAAACAGCCCGAACGGACTTATCCGCTGCCACCTGTGACGGTATGTCTTCTGGCTCTTCCTTCATGCCCTCTATGTTACTTCAAAGGCAAATGATTGACCATTACAAAGCGCCAAGCCGGAACTCGAATTGTGAGCACAAACGGACCGCCATTTAGTATAAAAAAGCAAGGTGCTCTACCACGTTTGGTATAGATACAAAGTGGTAATAAACGGTCTGTTAACTTCGGGTCTGAAACAAGCCTTTTTTGCAAAAAGTAGGTGCGTTCCTGTGGTTCTCTCTTGACTTCTGGGCTGGGCATTGGTAACCTTAAAGTAAGGTGGATCGTCACAAGGAGGAAGGGTCTAGCAACAATCATGACCCAGAAACTTCATGCAGACCGCCACTTGTGGCAGTGAGGTAGATTTTTTTAATTTTTCTTGCAAAAATGTCTTGGTCATCTAAAATACGGCGTGATTATTCGATAAATGACCATTACCCGCGGAGAGTACATACGTTGGAAGGAGCCGTTAGAGTAAGGAATGACCAGGGAGGGCAAAGCGGGGTATCCCTCCCTTTAAGTGAGCAGATCAAGCTTATGTTAGCTATGGGGGGCGGTACCTTCGCCAGCATAAAGAAACTGAAGGCGACTTACGCAATTTTGCAATCAGTCGCGCCGGATTTATTTCCACTGGAATGGGATGTTCTCTTCTTTAGCATGCACTCCAGGAGCTTCCACAACGAACTGCAATCACTCATTCTTGAGAACCGGCGAAATTAAGGAAGCTCTTTGGGGCCGTGGCGTTGAGCCATTTCACCACATATACTTCTTAACGCAAAAGGCAAAAAAGTCGCTGGGCAAAGACCCTGAGCAAGTTCAAAAAAAGCCTTTCTTCGCAGATTTCCTTCTATGGTCTTTGCTTCCCACAAACATTTCCATGTATTGGTCCTATCTTCTTGAACTGCGCACGTATTACGAGTCGGACGAAAGCAAAAAGGAAGCGATCCCCTATCTGCCGTTGTTAGAAAACGAACCAGACAGAGGACTCAGGAAGGTGCTGGAAAAACAAGTCAAACAATTGTGCCAAACCTTGGCCCAGTGCGATATCGGGCCGCTGAAACTTGGCGGTCTAAGCCATGATGAGAACAATAATCTGTATATCTTCCTGCCTTTTAAGTTTGGACCCCCTGAGCGAAAGCGGTTTCTCGCGTTCTACAACGACTATAGACATAACAAGTATGTGAGGGTCTTCAAAACCAGACAGAATAATACACTAAGGGTTCAAGTAAACCCTGAAGGTATCCGAGCAATCTATAATTACGCGCACCTTTCAGAATTTGATATTGGAATTGCGCTGGAGCGATTTAATATTGATGCCCAAGACTATGAAGGCTTAGTTGCGTTCTACTCATCTGAATTATATCAGAGAATCAGCAAACTGGAGTCTTGCCAATCTGCCTATTACTCCATACAGGAACACGCGAAAAAGAGGGAAGAGTTTTATAACAGTGTGTCCAACGAAGTTAAGCGAAAAGTAATTGACAAAGGAAATACTTTCTTGAAGATTTTGAGGGACTACTATGGCCTTGCTGGATGGCGCTTCAATGACATTATGGAAACGCTAAGGAAACTGGCATCCATCTCCCAACAGCATCCGATTAAACTATTGTGTGAACCTTTCGAGATGGAAGGATACCTGAACAACATCCCAGTAAGCGATCACACGTTAGTCGGCTTTGAGTTTACCAACGAATTTCTGCATGCCTACCGCAAAGAGTTTGGGCACGGCCTGCCTTCGGGAGAGTTGCAGCACATCCACCACTTTGTCCAACCTATTGAGGCTCTTAAGGCCATTTACAATGATAAAGAAGAGCCTTTGCTTTGGGGGGGCCCGGTTGTCGGAGAATATTGATGTCGACTGAGATAGAGGACAGAAATGTAGATGAGGCAACCAAGCGGGCGCAGCGAGAAGGAACCCGCAGGCGATTCGAGCGAGAGTTGATATTTCTCTACGAGAAAATGTTGGCAAATTGCCGCAAAGGCAAAGCAGGTAAATGCAACTTTCATCCTGCACTCATTTGCCTTAAGTCACTAAAGAGATACCCTTCTGTGCATTGCTGGCTGTCCGAGATGGGCTTTTTCCCTTTGCTGGCTGACCTGGCCTTTTACGATACTGTCACGTCAGGCGCCCAACCCTATGAGAATGCTGTCAAAGACATAAAGCCGCTTGTGGCACGGGTCCAAAAGCTGAAGGCGGTGCTCAAATAAGCCCAATACTTAGGCAAACCTGGGAAAAGAGGGCTTTATACAGAAGGCTTATACGCCACCGGCTTGAAATTCTGGTTTCTATTCTCGTAATACTTCTCACCACCTGTTTGGTTGTCTACTTCCCAGTTTTTGCCAAGAACGAGAGAATGAAGTTCCTGATTGAGTCTGTGTGGCCCGGCGGCGCCATTATTCTGCTTGTTCCGCTTTGGACAGAGATAATGAGAGATATTCGGGAAGAGGTGGGGCATGAGATTTATTACATCATCGAAAAAGAGATAAAAACACACATTTCTGACAGAAGAAACCAGACCCTGTTTCTGGGCCATCTTATGGACGCCCGTGACCGCTTGCTGTCGGTCAATAAGTCTACGCGGAAACAGGCTCTTGAGCATCTAATTAAGAAGTTTCAGGACGAGGGCTGGCCTGATCCATAGTAACGGATTGGCAAAGGCTACTCTGTCGGCTTATTACCTCCCGGATTTCTATTAATCCGGAGGAGTTTGAGTGATCTGCCTTGTCAACTCGTCAAGCAGCGCCTTCATTTTCGGGTCGGATTCTTTGGATTCGCCTATTTTGCTGCAGGCGTGCATTACCGTTGTATGGTCTCTGCCGCCCAAATGCCCGCCGATTTCCTCCAGGCTATATCCGGTCAGGTTCCGCGCCAAATACATACAGATCTGTCGCGGCAAAGCTATGCTCTGGCTGCGTTTCTTACTGTGCAGATCGCCGAGCCGAATGTCAAAATGCTTCACTACCGCTTCGCTGATGTCCGCGATGCTTATATGTCTGGCCGCTAATCGAATCTGTCCTTCCAGAGCGGTTCTAGCCAGCTCGATGCCAAGCGGTTCGCCGGTAGTGATAGCTAGGGCATAGATTGTTGTCAAAGCACCTTCCAGCTCTCTGATGTTTGCGTGCACCTGGCTGGCAATATATTCTGCTATCTCATCTGATATGCTCACGCCACGAAGGTGGGCTTTTTTTTGCACGATGGCGACCCTTGTCTCATAACTTGGCGGGTCGATCCTGGCGACCAGTCCCCAGTTGAATCTGCTGATCAGACGTGCTTCAAGGGAAGGTATTTCAGCCGGCGGGCTGTCGGCACTGAGAATGATCTGCTTGCCGTTGTTGTAAAGGGCATTAAACGTGTGGAAGAATTCTTCTTGGCTCTGCTCACGCTCGCGCAAGAACTGAATGTCATCGATTACCAGCATATCGACGGTTCGAAATTGACTCTGAAAACCGAGTAAGTCTCCCTCCTCGATGGCTCTGATAAAGCGATTGACGAATTGTTCGCAACTGAGCAATTGAATCATTCCGCCGTCAAAATTCTGCCTGGCTTGACAACAGACAGCGTGCAAAAGATGCGTTTTGCCCAAGCCGGAGCTGCCGTAGAGAAAAAGCGGGTTGTAAGTGGTGCCGGGCGACTGGCTTACTGCCACACAACTGGCGTGCGCAAGGCGATTGCTCGGCCCGACGACAAAATTCTCAAATGTGTAGTCGGGATGCAGCTTGAGCTCGTACTCGCCGTGCCCGCGGTGATAGGCAGTTTTACCCGCAGCGCCGGTGCTGAAACCAACGGTGACGAGATGCCCGGTTATCTGCTGAGCGGCCCGTGTGAAACTATTTTTGCAGTTGTCGCGCAAAAACTGAGCCGTTGCCTCGTCCGGACAGCCAATACTGAGCGACCCGCCGTCAAAATGCACAACCGTCAGCCGCTCGAACCAATTCCTCGCGTTGGCTGGGTCAAGCGCTTTTGTACGATCCAATATAGCAGCGAAGATGCTTTCAACTTCTTGAGCCGGCAAACCATCCCCCTCGTAATTAAAAATTGAAAACTGTAAATTGAATCGCAAGGGGCCTAAAACGACAGCTAAATCTACCCGTGGATAGCTACCTTGTCAAAGAAAAACCAGTTGACAATTGACAATTGTAAATTGACAATTAAAAAAGGCTATGGGAATCTTTGCCAAAACAGCAGAATACATAAAAGACCGATTGGGAAAAACCCGCGACAAGATCAGCACTTCACTTTCGGCAGTGCTAAGCCTGGGTAGAAATATAGATGAAACCTTGCTCGATGAGCTTGAGCAGACCCTACTAAGCGATGACATCGGCGTAGAAACGACCGAGAAACTCATATCATCTCTACGGCAGGCTTACCGCAACAGACAAATTGCCACGACCGACCAGATAGTGCCGTTTCTCAAGGAACAGATTAAAAGCTACTGGCCAGCCCAGGACAGCAGCTTCACTTTGCCGACACCGGCCCGACCGTCATTCTGGTTGCCGGCGTCAACGGCACAGGCAAAACCACCAGCATCGCAAAATTAGGTTACATACTAAGCCAGAACGGGAAAAATGTCATCGTCGCTGCCTGCGATACATTCCGCGCCGCGGCGATAGAGCAACTGACAATCTGGGCCGACCGTATCGGCGTGCAAATTGTAAAGCACCAAATCGGCGGCGACCCCGCAGCGGTGGCTTTCGATGCCTGCGAAGCCGCCCTCGCCAGAGACGCTGACGTTGTTATTCTCGACACAGCCGGGCGGTTGCATACCAAAAAGGACTTGATGCAGCAGCTTAACAAAAATTCGCGACGTCGTAGCCCGCAAAATCCCCGGCGCACCTCACGAGGTTCTGCTGGTTCTTGACGCTACGACCGGCCAAAACGCCATCGCCCAGGCGAAAATTTTCACCGAGGCGATCAATCTTACCGGCATATTTTTAGCCAAGCTGGACGGCACCGCTCGCGGCGGCATCGTCATCGCCATTAAAGACCAGCTCGATATCCCGGTAAAATTTGTCGGCCTGGGCGAAAAACCGGAAGACATCGCTGAATTCGACCCGGAAAAGTTCGTCGAGGCATTGTTTGAGTAATGAAAAAGTGGAAGTTTTTGCCGGCCTTTCTTCTGGCGATGGCTGCAGGTGCAAGTGCACCGGCGCAGAATGTGCCGCCCGCACCGAAGCCAGTTCCGCGATTACAGGTTATACCGATGCCATATCATCAGGCATCATTCCAGGGAGATGGGGTCGAAATTACGCGATGCCACTTCGGCCGGAGCTTCATCGGCCTTTTTTGTTTCCGGTAATCGGGCCATCAGGAGTGTCCCTTACTCGCATGGGACACCCGCGTGATCCGGAGTCGCACAGCCACCACAACTCGGTATGGATTTCCCACAATGATGTCGCTGGAACTAATTTCTGGAGCGACACCGGCGACGGAAAAATCCGCCACAAAGGAATTATAAAATACGAAGACCTCGGCGAACGCTCATACATGATCGCCGAAAACCAGTGGCTCACCAAAGAGGGCAAGGTGCTTCTATCCGAGACACGGCAGGTCACGGTCGTGCTCCTTGAAGGGGCGGAGTGGCTGTTGATAATCGATACAGAACTGCGCCCTAACGGCGGCGCGGTCACTCTCGGCAAAACGCCATTTGGCTTAATTGGCGTGCGGATGGCTAAGACCATCGGGGTCAATGATGGCGGCGGGATAATTCGCAATTCCGAGGGCGGCGTCAACGAAAAGGAGATTCTCTGGAAAAAAGCTAAATGGGTCGATTATTCTGGGCCGATTACAAAAGATAAAATCGAGGGCATCACCCTCTTTGACCATCCGGATAACCCGAACTTTCCGAGCTATTTTCACGTCCGAAATGATGGCTGGATGGGAGCATCTTTAACATTCGATGGCCCGAGGGAAATCACGCCCGAAAAACCGCTGCGTCTTCGCTATGGGTTATACGTCCATAGTGACATCAAGCCAAAAGAAGGTATCGAGGCGAATTGGACGCACTTCACGAAAACCGCTTCAATCAAAATTGAAAAGCGGTAAAAACAATCGCAGATTCCCCGCCCCTACATGCGCACCAGCGGAATAACCTCTAAGCAGGCTCGGTAGCCGGCAGCTATTCCTTCGGATAGCTGGCCAAGTATGCGGTTTTTGGCAGGTCGCCGACCAGCGGCATCGCGTATTCGATAAAGGCGCTGGTTACGCCATTGCCCTCGGCGTTAATGAATTCATCCGGCATAGACTTGGTTTTTTCGGCGACACTGGCAAGCTCTGTGCGGAACAACTCTATGGCGTAGTTCTTTCCGCTGGCCAGTCGTCTTATTGCCACTGACCCGCTATCGGCTTGCATGGCGTATTGAACTGCGTGCCGTCCGCACCACCGTGCTTCACGGGCATCCACTTCCGACTGCAGGCCCGGAAAGCTTCTTTGCAAATACCCGAAACGTGTCCGCGCGAACGCGTTTTATTTTGAGCTTGTCCTTTACCTGCTGCGCCAGGAAATCCGCCAGAGCACCTGTGCCGGAAAGCTGGATGTTGCCGTGGGCATCGGTTTCTGCGCCTTTAGCAAGTTTCTCCGCCCAAGTGGCACCATCGGTGTCGCAGATTCCTTCGCTGGCCGTGACTATGCACCGTCCGAGCTTTTTATAGACGCGATCTACATCGCTGAGAAATTTATCCAGCGAAACAGGCTTTTCCGGCACATACACAAGGTGCGGCCCATCATCATCTCTTTGCTTACCCAGCGCCGCGGCGGCAGTCAGAAAGCCAGCGTGCCTGCCCATAATTACGTCGATTTTTACGCCCGGCAGGCTGCGGTTGTCCAGGTCATCGCCCATCAGCGCGTATGCCTCGAATTTTGCGGCGCTTCCATAGCCCGGACAATGGTCTGTAACCAATAGGTCGTTATCTATGGTTTTAGGGATGTGGAACGCCCGCAACTCGTAGCCTGCCTGGCGGGCCATTTTGTTAATGATATGAAGAGTATTCGCCGAGTCGTTGCCGCCAATGTAGAAAAAGTATCTAACGTTACGCTTCTTGAAGACATCCAAGATTTTTGCGCAGGACTCGGCGTCGGGTTTATCTCTGCTGGAACCAAGAGCCGAACACGGTGAGGCAGCTACCTTCTCCAATATGTCGGGCGAAATTTTCCTTAGGTCGATGAATTGGTCTTTAACGATGCCCGCCACCGCGTTCATCGCGCCGTAGAGATTCATAATCTCAGGATGTTTGCGGGTTTCTTCGATAACGCCGACAAGGGACGCATTTATTACCGCGGTCGGTCCGCCCGACTGCCCTACCACTGCATTTGCCTTCGGTGCATCTGCCATTTCACGTACTCTCCATCAAAATCTCTTATCTTACCATCATGAAGACCGAGATTATACCGAGCCAATTCAGAGACACAAGTGTAATCAAAAACCTGTCCTGAGCTTGTCGAAGGATTGGCTTTGTTTGGGTTTGTTTTCGCCAAGTGTCCAATTCGATTTTTTTCGCACAATCCCTTGTAACAATTCAACTTGCATTGACTTGACTTTTTCGCAAATTGGCTTTGTTTTGCATAAAACGCTGTGGAGATTTGCCTTCTTTCGCCCAAAAAGCCTAAATCGCCCCATCTGTCATTTCTCTGTTTCCGGTCTTCTGCCTTCTGTGCTTTGTCTTCTGTATTCTGTTTTCTGTATTCTGTCTCCTGTCTTCTGTCATCTGTCTTCTGATTCCCTGTTATCCTGGTTCCCTTGTTTGCCTATTCTCACTTCCTTCTGCCTTCTGTATTCTGTCTCCTGTATTCTTTTGTTTTTGTCATTTCAATTCTATTCCATCAGTTACGGGCATATTATACCCAGAAATCGCTTCGGCGTCAAATAAAATTTCAGGTTAACCACTGATTATCGCGGATTAGCACGGATGAAAGAAAGACCGTCAGAACCTTATTGCCCAACTTGTTGCTTGCTTTTGCTCTTTCCCCTCCTCCGAAGCATGTCCTGAGCTTGCCGAATGGGCCAGATTCTGTTGTGAATTAGCCACGTAGGGTGCGATACTCGTGCTTCGCAGCGAAGCTAACTTCGCAGAGTAGCATTTCGCACCATTTCCGTATTCCCACATAACCTAGATCATCGTGTTAGTATAACCTTCAACTCCTGTCCCTCTTCCAGAGTTATCGGTTTTGAAATTGCCCCTCCCTGCGGGACGTAGCTACCCGGAACATACCAAACAAGTGTTGTAGTTAGGTAGTACTCCCCCGCGGGAACATTTTTGAATTCAAATTTGCCTTCCGCATCTGCTTGCGTAGAAACCACATAATCCGACAATCTTAGGTCTGCCTCGGCCATAGGTGCGTTTCGCAGGTAAGATTCGTGGTACCACTGTTTACTGTAAGACGTTACTGGGTTGAGAAATACTTCACTTCCTGCGGCATACCTCACTTCTCCTATCATAGTTCGGAGGAATGCTTGTCCTTTTACAGTAGCACTTCCCGAGGCCTTCTTCGGTAGGCTTTCGTATTCCTCAAAGAGGAAACGGAATTCGCTGCACCTGATAGCATCCTGTTGCCAGGCAGAATCCCATCAATACCATGATCGTTACAATTAGCCTCTTCATTTCTTTGACCTCAACATTATTTGGAATTTGCTCAGTCGCATTCAAAACCAATACTGTAAGAATATACTCAGTGTTGGATTCATTTCAAGTCTTAAGTGGTTTGTAAAATCCTGAGGGTGCATGTGACGATTGTAGGTAGATTTTTGGGGCCTTTAGCCCCATTTTTCCGTTAATAGTAGCTACCATCTAGTATTTTTAGTCTACGTCGGTTCTACTTAGGATTCTCGAAAACAAACACCGGACTGATACCTTTAGCCTCCATTTCGCGTTCGATGGTCACGGCGAGTTCGTCCAGCGCAGTGCTGTCGATCTCCTGCTTGCCTACGATTACTCCTCGCTTATGAAAGCACTTCTCACGCGATACAATCTTGTACTGTTTGTCGCCAATGCCCTCCAACCGTCCGGTGATGCCAAATACACAGTACACCAAGTAGTCTCCCAGCGTGAGATATTCCCGCAGTATGACACCGCTGGTGTCCATGATCTGAGGGCAGTTGTCTACAAAAAACGTAGCAGTCAATTCCTCGCGCGGGTCTTCAACCATATGGTAGAATGCCTTGATCCGCCTGCGTGATACTATGAGGTCATCAAGAGATACAGAAACTTTGCGATCAATCTCATATATTCTGGCCACCTCCAAAGCTTGCTGGACTGTCTCCAACTCTTCTTTCGGTACTTGCATGTCAGCCGGTAAAATCCTCCCCTCAGGAAGGAAGGGACGGTCATCGACCCTGACCTCCATCCAAACACCTTCGTTTCCCTGGGCAGCTAACATGCACAATAACCTGAGGAAATCCTTCAGCGCGGACAGGCTTGCGCGCGTCTGATTAATCTCTGGCAAAACTTTGAATTGGACCGTGTCGTTGAACGGTTCGATAAGAATCTCGAAGAATTGGGTCTCCAACCTGAATCTGACCTGCTCGCGCGACACAACTCGATTGACTGAGGGATTGTGCACATTCGCGGAGAATTCGATCCCAGGTGATGACTTTTTTTCTCTGAAATGGACAGAACCTTTGAGTATTGCAGGTCCGACAGATATGTGTCCACCTTCTGAAGATTGGTGAAGCACGCGATCTATCCCAAACCGGGTATCGTGGATTGAGATATTCTTGACTTGCAGGTTCTTTCGTAATCCGAGTGACAAGTCGATCAGATCAGTAATGGGGTCACGGCCAGAAATCTGAACTGTCATGTATCCATGTCTACCTTCGTAACCCAGCGTTTTAAGAAGTTGACTCTTCCACTGGTGATACTTCTCAGTTCCTTTGGGGACGTGCGCTTCAATCGCTTGCTTCAGGCAGGTGCCATTCGTAGCCACCAGTTTCTCAGGATCACCGTAAGCAATCGAAAGGCTTGGTCGGTCTGCACTTTCTACAGGAGGTCGCTTCCAGTTTCCGTAGTCTCTTTAAACTCCGGCGGATAATCTCCTCGCCTATATGGATGAGGTACGCACGCTGTGGGGCATCCATTCCATCAAATTCAAGGACGCAGACCAATGTTGGCATTGATGTCTTGACAAGCCGTTCGAGGTTTTGGAGACTCATGTTCAGTCTCCTTCGGCACTTGTCGGAGGCCTTTACCTGAACCCTACACTCCAGTGCCGGCGGTGACAGATCGGCGGATCTACACCGGGATGCTCCACTGGAAACTCAACGAGATAGTCCCATCCAGTCTTGTCTATCTGGCTCCTATTCGCTGCAAGACCTACAGAATTGCACCACGCCTCGAACGTGTTCTCTCCCATTCCGCCTACATCACGCATACCCACCCCTTCTGGTCAAGCGCAACCGATTCTCCCGAGAACCTTACTTTCATTTTTTTCACATGATTCCATAATTCAGTATTATTCAGGCCAGCCACCGTTTGCTGTGCGCTGTCCCAAAGCGATTATTGACAAAGGCAAATCCCAGATGTCTCGCCTTGTTGCTCGCTCATTAGTGAGAAATCTACACTATTCGGTCGGGATTTTCAAGAAAAACAATTTGTATCTCGTATGGATTCGACAAGCTCACCACAAGTGTCGTATATCGTATATAGCTGGTTGCCTTTCTTATTCTGTTTTCTGTCTCCTGTCTTCTGTTTTCTGTACGATCCCTGTGCCCTCTGTCCTCTCCTTCGGCGGCCCTTTCGACTCTGCTCCTACACCGCGACGGAAACGCGCGGGTCAAGAAATACAGCCATTTGGCAAGGAGCTTGGCCTTCAAGATAGAGGAGGCTGCCCTGCTATAAAGTTCCAACTGCCGGCGATAAAGTTCAGCGCGCTCTCGAGCCTGCTTACGAGTGATTTGATCGGTTTTGAAATCTATAACAATTAGGCCACGCGGCGTTTGAATTAGCATGTCGATCATGCCTTGAACAATAATTGCTTCGTCGCTCTTTGCCACAGAGAGCACAGAGAACTCAGAGGAATTATCTTTTCTTATCTCGGTGCACTCTGTGTCCTCTGTGGCTTTTTCGCTAAACTCACGGCGACAGGCCTGTCTGCGATCTTTTTTTGCCACAGAGAGCACAGAGAACTCAGAGGAATTATCTTTTCTTATCTCGGTGCACTCTGTGTCCTCTGTGGCTTTTTCCATCTTCGCGTGGTCCCAAAACTGCGAAACGGGCAAAGCGAAGGTGAAAGGCCATTCACGCCAAACTTGATTGGCTTTGTCAAATACCATCCTGCCCAAGTCGCTATCAAAAAATGACAGGATCGAATCGGTGTCGATATGCTCAACGACCGGCTGCGTTAGCGCGCCACCCGCCAAAAGCCGTTCTACCGTCTTATCTATTGTTTCTTTATTGATAGGCCCGGCAAGGTCCAGTTGGGCGATTATAAGGTGCGTCGCGGTGCCAATCTGTCCAGCTTCGGGCTCGCTTATCCCTACTTCGGCAGCCGCAACTGCCTTTGGCTTACGCTGCAGGGCACCGGAATAATCGAGTCTCATATATTCATCACCGCGATGCGTCACTTGCGTTACCGATAGTTTTGCAGGCAATACTGTCGCATCAGCAAATTGATACTGCCAGGCCAAAGAGTGCTTTACCTGCAAAAGCAATTCTGTTTCTGCGTGCCGCTGCGGCGGTTCTCTTTGCGGCAAAATGCGCCCCTTGGCCTTGTCATCGCGCAAGCCGCGCACAAAGCGGGAAAGCTGGTCAAGCTCTTTGCCGTCGTAAACTTTCAAGCCAAATAGATCATCGTCACCAGTCTGCCCCGATAGGTGCGTCTGAAATGCGTTATGCAGAGCCTTCTGGTCGGAAAGTCCGTATAGAGTCCAGTCCAGGTGACTATGGCAGCGGCGAAGCCGCCAGTGCGGAATCGGCTGGCCGCCAAAGAAAAAACCGTCGCAGATAATATTTCGGCAGCGGTTTTGCTTTTGCGAGGCGGTCAAAATCAGGCGGTCCCTCGCCCGCGTTGTCGCAACGTAAAGAATACGCATCTCTTCTGCCAGCGATTTCGCCAGTTTTTGCTCTGCGATAACCTGGTGGGCAAGAGAGCTGAGTTTGCTGTTTGATGCTCGGTCGATAATCTGCACGCCCAACGTTTCGTTGGGATCGGCGAGGATATCCGAGTGGACGTCTTTTCAGATTGAATCCGCTTTCAAGCTCAGCCAAGAAGACGACCGGAAATTCAAGCCCCTTACTTTTGTGCACGCTTAAGATGCGAACCGCATTGCCGGCGGCGGCTTCAGGCTCAGCAGGCGCCCAATCCTGGCCTATTTCTTCGAGCCTTTCGATAAATTCAACAAAGCGCGTCAGTGAGGCTATGCCGGTGTTGCTGGCAAAACCCTCAAATTGAATGGCTCGGTCGTGCAGTTTGAGCAGGTTGGCCCTGCGGGCCTGGCCGTTCGGCAGGGCTGAAACGAACGACAGGAATCCGGTCTGGCGATAAATCCGCCATATCAAATCAGCCAGACTGCCGCGCCGGGCAAGCGTCCGCCAGTTTTCAATCTGGGCGAGTATTTCTTTAAGCCTTTTGGAAAGTTCTAAATCCTTGCCCGACTCACAGTACTGCAAGAAGACACTGGTGGAAGTCTGCGTGCCGCCCTTGCGCCCGGCTATAGGCTTTTATCTTTAGCCAGGTCGGTATCGCTGATTTTGAAAAATGGGCTTCGCAGCACCGCAGCCAATTCGATGTCACGCTGAGGATTATCCAGAACCTTAAGCAGAGATAACATGTCTGTAATTTCGGTTGCCTCGAAATATCCTGCTGTCGCCTGGCAGCTTACCGGCACACCTGCCAACCGCAGTACCTCGACATAATCGTTGGCCTTTTTGGCGAGCGACCGCATCAATATCACAATGTCACGATACTGCAACATCCCTGAATCCATCCTGCTCTTTATCATATATTTGAAACTCCGGCTTTCCCGTATTCGTCCCAACCATTTGCTTTATACGCTGCGCAATCATCGCAGCCTGGCGCTGCCTGGCGCTCACAACATCCAGACTTTCATCGTTTGTGGATTCGCCTGTTTCGCTGCTCTGCGAATCTGTGTCTTTAGCCGTCTCGTCAAGGATATGCAGCTCTACAACACTTTTTTCGCCGCCAACTGGCACGCCTTTAAGTTCCAGTGCCGGCGTCAACTCAGCCGACCGGTCATAATCAATGCTGGCAAAAGGTGCGGTCATTATGCGAGAGAACAGCTTATTGACAAAATCGAGGATTGCCTTGGTCGAGCGGAAATTGGCGTTAAGATCGACCCGCAGCCCGGCGGATGCGTCGGCTGGGTCGAGCGAGGCCGACTTGAGGTCGCTTACAAAAATCTCTGGCTCAGCGCCGCGAAAGGCGTAAATACTCTGTTTGACATCGCCCACGACAAAGACATTCCCTTTGGAAGTCAGCATATCGAGTATTGCCTGCTGAACAGAATTGATATCCTGATACTCATCGACAAATATGTATTTGTATCTGCGTCGCAGCAAAAGAGCCATCTCGAAGGCACAAGATTATCCTGCGAGGAGTCCTCATCGGTCAACAGCTCCAGGGCATAGTGTTCAAGGTCGGCAAAATCCAGGCAGTTGACGGCGCCGCTTGGCCTGACTATAGAACTGGTCAAATTTCTTCACAAGCTCGATGAGCACCATTGTCTGAAGGCCGGCGCTGTTGGCGATTTTATCGAGATAATCCGGGTTCAAAATCGCCAGATCAAAAAGCTCATCAAAAGATTCTCTGGCATTTTTGGCGGTCTTTTGGATAATCTCGGCAACAGGTCCTCGCAGCCCTCTGGGTTTGTATTCAAACCTGGCTGGTTTTTGATAGTTTCTTATCTCTTTGCTAAAACTCTTCCCATCGGCCGGATTTTAGACATTCAAGATAATGGGCAATTGGCTCGACAAACTGCTTTTTCCATTTTGCTGCCCAGTCGCCTGCGCCGTTTTCACCCTCATAAAGCCTTATTGCATAGCCAATCTGAGCGAGTATGTGCTGCAATCTGTCTGCGATGATTTGTCTTTGTTTTTGCCAAGCCTCGCTCATAAACGGGTTGCCGGCTTCGTGCAAACTGAGCCGCCCTTTCGTACCAGTTCTGTGCGTGAGACCACGCCGTCCAGAAAATCGCTAATCTCTATTATCTTTGCCAGGAAACCATCATTTGTGCGAAGGTCCCGGCGGCGAAAAAGCTGCTGAAGTCCCTCGACTAAATGGCTCTGCTGCCAGGCCCAATCGATAGTTTTTTCGAGCACTTCGGCTTTCAAGCAGCCTGGCTTCGTCGGCATCAATTACGCTGAAAGTCGGGTCCAAGTCGAGTTTGTAGAAATATTCCGTGATAAGGCGTTTGCAGAACGAATGAATCGTGCTGATGTCGGCGCCATGGCAGCAGCACAAGCTGCTGACGAAGATGAGGATTTCGCGCTCTGCAAGAAAGCGTCTTTTAGTTGCTGGGCGATTCGGCTGCGCATCTGCTTCAGCGGCCATGTCGGTAAAAGTCAGCACCAGTATGCTCCAGACATCGGGACATAGTAGATTGGTCAGGATACTATATCGACACATCTGCCCCGACAGGACGGCGGTTTTGCCGGTGCCGGCTGAGGCGGTTACCAGAACGTCACTGCCTCGCTGCTTGATCGCACGCTATTGCTGGTCGGTCCATTTGAGCTTTTCTTCAGCCATCAACTGTTCCCATCTTATCGAGAACCTGGAGCTTGTTTAACGATGCAAGAAAGTTGTAGTCGTTTATCTGCCAGTCAAATCGGCACACCGCTCTATACCGACAATAACTGCACGGCGACGTTCTGTTTAAGTAGTACGGATTGACATCAATTTTGCCCGATAGAATTCCCTCAGCCAATTCAAGAATCTTTGCCTTAGCGAATTGCAAGAACTTTTTCAAAATCGCTCGGCCTGAGCGCCGCACTTTTGCCGTAATCGCCGTATTGTTGATTTTCAGATGCAACGCGGAAACTATAGAATCTGCTCCAGCCGGAATCTACCGCACCGTCCAAGTGCCGGAAGAACTCGCCGTTAAATATCCCTCTGGCTTTACGGGCGAATTTCTCTTTCATTTTCTCCACTTCATCGAGAGTGGTCTTGGTTGGTTGTGCTTCAACCGGCATATAAAATGCGCCCACGACGCTTCTTACCTTTGATTGCCTCGCATTTTGGACAGCCAGCATATAGATTGGCAGTTGCATATCCAGGCCGTGGTAGAACTCCGACCAGTCGAAAGATCCTTCCCTGCGCTTGTAATCGAGAATAAGTGCGAGTTTCTTGCCGTCGGCGTCCGCCATATCAAGGCGGTCGATTTTGCCATTTAAAGAAAGCAACTGTCCCTTTGCAAGGGTAATCGCCCATCGCCCAAGTATTGC
This sequence comes from Sedimentisphaerales bacterium, assembly GCA_963814265.1. Taxonomy (GTDB): domain Bacteria; phylum Planctomycetota; class Phycisphaerae; order Sedimentisphaerales; family Anaerobacaceae; genus JAFNGF01. The sequence goes on from CAWFCJ010000018.1 coordinate 57,550, forward strand.
ATTATCCTCGCCAAACGAGACCTCCGACAGACTCGGCCTAAAACTTCCTGCCCGAACCATTTCTGCGATTGCCAAAGCGCAGTCTTCAAGATATTCGCCGGCACAGTGGATGATAAATGCGTTGTGACTAGATCGGTGCACAAAGTTCGAGACGAAAGCATCAGTTTGAACAAGCCGGGTTATTTCGTCCCTCACAAATGCTAAAAGCTCCTTATCCTGAATTGCCGCAAAATCTTTGCCGTCTGCATTCAGTCTCTTGAGCAAGGCATCTAAAACGCGGTGGTAGAAAACGCCCACGTCCAAAGGCTCGAACTTAAACTCCTTTCTTTCTTTCAATCCCAATACGTGCTCAGCAAAATGTTTATACGGACACTTGGCGAAATCACTAAGTCTTGTCGCGGATGTCGATATATGCTGGCCAAAAAACTCTTCCATCACCCTCCTATCCAACTGCGCCTGATTCCGGTAATTTATTGCGGAAACGACCCTTGCGCCGAGCTGCTCCAACTGCTGGTCTAAACAAACATCATCCAATAACGCATACAGCCGACCGCCATTATCCCCTTCAGCGGTAGCGGCATCTTTTCCAAGCGACCAGCAGAGTAAATCCTCTAACTCCGTCCGGCTTTGAACCTTTTCAATTCCAATCTGCTCGCCTGCAATTGATTCTTCCTTAAGATCGCCAAACAGCGATTCCAGGTCGGTTAAAAATGGCGAGCGAGAAATAGCGCTTGCCTTGTCGTCAAGCACTGGATACGAAACGCAGAGAAACTCCGATGGGCGTGTGAACGCGATGTAGGCCAAATACTGCCGGTCGACGAGCGTCTGCCTGGTCGGCGGCGAAAGCAAAAAATCCGCTGACTCAGCGGCGCCGCGGTCGTCATCGGTCAGAATACTGTCAAAACTAATAGGAACAGGGAACTGCTTCTGCGTGGTGCCTATCAAAAAGGCAGCTTTCAGATCCGGATGCCGGCTCCGCTCAATCGAGCCAACAAGAACCTGGTCCAGATTGGGCGGGATGAAAGCCAACGTCAATTGCGAAAATGCAGAACTGATAATCGCAAGATAGTCCTGGGGCGACATCGCCTGGCCTGCAAAAACCTCAACAAGCTCATCAAAAACATTCACGAGCTTATCATAAAGCTGGCGGTGTTGGTCCACCGCCGCATAGTCTTTTCGCTCGGCAGATTCTTCGATCCAGCGGGCCAGCGTCTTTTTTACATATAGAGAATCGAGAAAATCAAAAATAGCGCTGGTGAAAGTTTCAGGGCTTACATTACCTACCGAAGTCTCACCGGAATAAAGCTCCTGCCATAGCTTCAGCAAAGGCCCAATGGCTTGCCGCCGGATTTGCTCCACCCGCTGCTCGTTGAATTCTTTGCTATTTTCGCCGGCAAACTGCCACGGCTGCTGGCTTATCCAGTCACTACCTGCAATGCCAAAGGCAATGCAGTAATTCTCTAATAGGTCAACATCGCTCCGCTCTACCGGCACAAGGTCGGTTTTAAGATAAGCAAAAATATCGCTATTGGAGAAGCCGCCCGTCACCACCTTCAGGGCAGAATAAATAAGTTGGATAACGCTGTGCTGACTTAAGGGCTTTGGCTTATCAATAAAAAACGGAACCCCGTAGTCGTCAAAATAAGCCCTTACATAATGTTCGTAGCGGTCGATGGCGGAAGCAATAACTGCGATGTCACGATAGCGATAATTCTTTTCTTTGACCAACTGCTGGATCTGCCTGGCGACAAATCTAACCTCCGCTCTTGGATTTGGCGCGGATATAATACGGATATTGCCCGCAGCCGGAATTTTTGGAACGCGCAATGTCCGCCCATCGTTTTGCCGCCCCTTCACAACCTGGGCGTCCGCAAATATGTTTGCCTCCAGGTGGGCAAGCTGGGGACAGTTAGCAAACCTAATCTGACTCGATAGAATTGTCGGCTCTCGCAGTTGGAGTTTGGTTTTCTTGATGACCTCCAATAGGGCGGCATACGTCCGCTGGGTCTGGCTAAACAATCCGTCCGGTTCGAAACTGTCAGTACCCTGCCTGGCTAAGTCGATGTCTGGTGCGTCCAGACACAAGGCGATTTGTGCCTGGGCGACTACCTTCAACAGTTCGGCAAGCATCGCAAGCTCGCCGGCAGTAAAGCTGGCAAAGCCGTCAACCCATAACTTTGCACCTCTGGCAAAGCCGGCCCGGTACCGCCCGGCAGGCGCGGGTCAACTGGATATCAGGGTCGATGAACCTACCTTCGATGAATTTGAGATACTCTTGAAGGACAAGACCTATATCCGTAAACTTCAACGCCGACAAATTGCTGCGTTCTTTTTTGCCCAAATCGTCCAGCAAGTGCTGAATATCGTCCGGCGTTTTTGCGTATTGATGCAGCTCAATAATAGTCCGCGCAATTTGTCGGCCCAGGCCAGGCCAATTTGCCGATGGTCCGAAAATCTTTAGCTTATCACCATTGTCACGCAGGATTCGCTGGATTATCATTTGCTGGCCGACCCGCGAAAGGGCCGGCCGGGCTGTATTTTTACCTAACAGCCAGAATTGCAGGCGGTCGAAGGAAAGCACATTTAATCTATTGTAGCCCCCTATTCCTTTATCGGCTAAGATGGCACGCTCAGCCTGATAAGTAGCCTGCTCGGGAACCAGTAGAATCAGGGACGCTTTACTGCCAGCATCCAGCAGCTCATTAGCGATTGCATTTATGCAATAGCTGGTTTTGCCTGTACCGCTTCTACCGAGAATGAATTGGACCGCCATGCCCCAATTGTCAATTTTCAATTCACGATTGTCAATCTACAATTGGCAATTGGAATTCAAGGTATGCCGTGCAGAACGGATGCTGAGACCACGAGGATGCTGTGGTTACGTTACGCCTTGGACTTTCTTGGCCATGGGAGATTGAGGATGTGTGTGATCCGGCTGAGCAAGGCGCTTTTTGATTCTACCACACCTACCAGAGACAATCCCAGGCCTGGGTCCTTGAGGTTCAGCCCGGCGACGTTCGTCAGGGTCTGTGGATACCACGGTGTTTTTTCGCCGACCGCCGCCAGGACGTTTTCATCGACTGCCTGCTCCCGTACTGTCCGGATTACCGAATTGACAAGCCACAATAGCGGATTATAGAAGTATAGAATCTGCAAAATAGTCTGTGCCAGATTAAGCCCGATGTCGCCGTGCTTTATGTGTGCAAGTTCGTGGAACAGAACCGACCGCAAGTGTTTTCGAGCCTAACCTGGCTGCCAAGCTGTAAGGAACCAATATTACGGGACGCAGCAAGCCACACACTATCGGGCTCATCGCATCTGTGGAAACCAGCAGACGAACTTTTCTTTTCACGCCTATGCAGGTGCGGCAGTAGTTCAAGATATTTTTCATCAAAGCGTTAGATTCCCGTGCCTGCCTAACAATTCTTCTGGCAGAAAGCGTCTGCCTGAGGAGCAATGATGTCATAGCCGCCACAGTGGCCAGCCAGATCAGGAATATGGTTCCCTGCCACGTTATCCTGGGCAGCACCGCTCCGAGTCCTATAGGATCCCGCGGATGCAAGGGCTGCAAAATTTCTTGACCTTGCGACACCGGCGGGATTTCTGCCGGCGTGACGCAACTGATGCTCATAGATGCCAGGTTGCTCTTAAGATCACAGTCCATTTTCACAAACCATGATACAGAGACGGGCATCCACATCCAATACCGTATCACTGCGACACTCTCTTGCGGAGCAGCAGTTCAGCCAGCAGCAAGATTGCCATTAGGGCGCTGGACCGATAAACAGCGGCCAGGCGAATTCCACGAACGCCTTACCTATCGAGTTTATAAATTCCAGCATCTCACTCATAATCTGCCACCTAACTATAATGACGGTGCGGCTGCCAATTTTATTACAGGAAAATGTTTTCTTTGCTGGCGTGTAGAGTAGGCAGGGGTGCTATTTTTCTCAACCGCGTTCTTGCGGGCGGTGCTCCGGAGTGCCGATGTATCCCGGCTTGCCCGCCCTATCCTCGTCCGGACCGAATACCTCCTTGATAAGCAGCTTTATTTCTTTCTCGGCGGGATACTCAGCTACCTGCATGCTCTCAAATTTGTACTGGTCTTGCGGCTTTTGCTTGAAATGGTACTCAACTCTTTTGGGCAGATCAGACTTGGCATCGACAAAAATACGGCACTTGTAGGAGGACCCTTCTGCGGGCCAGGTCAGTTCATACGCTTGGCTTCCTGGAACGGACGCCCCCCTATCTTCGTCCGGCACTTTACTCCACTGGCTGCCTTTCGGAGCGGAATCCATGCCGGCAAACGGCAGAAGCTCGAAACCATCGCTTATCGAACGTTCGAGCCTAATAGCTTGGTCTGCCGCCAGTCTTTCCGTGCTGATAGTACCCGAAGCCAAGTACCTTGTCTTCGTTGAGCCTATTTGGAATGTCAAATAGATCATATTTTGCCTGCGTACCTGTCTGCGATTTATTCATTACGACTTTTAAGGTGCGTGATGCCCACACCTGCTGGATAGGTTCGGCTTCAGCGTCAGCATACGTTGAGACGCAGAGATTTTCAGCCTTCTGCAGCGCCTGGTAAACCTGAGGAAGCTCGATAGTTTTTGGCGACAGTGCTTTGAAGAACAAAGTAAAAGCTACTACTGCCACTGCGGCTGCCACGGCAAACTTCATGACTCTGGGAAAGACCACTATTTGCCGCGTAGTTCGTCCCCGCCCAGCGCCGGGCGGGGCTGATTCCTCTGGCGTAGATTCTTCCAGGGCCGCAAAAGCATCATCCAGAATGCGTCTATCCGTCTCGATGCTTGTAGTAACCTGAAATTGCCTGATTGAACGCTCCAAGTTGTCCGCGGGATTCATTTTTTCATCTCTCCGTTTAGTATTGTCCGCAGTTTGCTCAGCCCATAGCGGTATCGGCCCTGTACGGTGCTGATTGAAATGCCCTGCATCTGGGCTATCTGTTTGAATTTCAGGTCGGCCTTTAGGTGCAGCACTATTGTCTCTCGCTGTTCCAGAGGAAGCCGGGCCAACGCCCCCATCAACAACTGCGATTCTTCGCTCAATATGGCTGACCGCTCCGGGCTTTCTGAATCTGAGCTTACCGGGCCCACCTCGTCAAGTTCACTGTGTGGTGTTTCTTGGTGCGAAACCGATCTCGCACGCGGTTGATAATGCTGGTTATTAGGTACTTGCGTAGACTGCTGCGGAGCTTGAGCTTCTGCACACTCAGCGCGAATGAAACAAAAACGTCATGCAGTACATCTTCTGCTGAGCCGGTATCGTGCAGCAGCGATGTGGCGACTGTCAACATGTTATCCTTGTACCTTTCATAGACCGTGCGTAGCGCCTCCTTGTCCCCCCTCTTGAGCCGCCAAAGTAACCGTTGATCTTCCAGCATGATAGGTTAGCCCAATCAGCCTCGAAATCAGAACCTATAAATAGTAAGACGGCCTGAGCCGCCTTTTTAGTTTAAGAAATTTGGCTGTTTTTGCCAGTTATATATGGGTCTAAATATAGGCCAAATTCTGCCGGGCTAACTTGACAAAAAACGGCTGCATAGATACGCTGGCAACAGATTGGTCCGCCGCTTTATAGGAGAATAAATGATCGTGCCTGCTTTCTTGATGAGTCCACAAGAAGTCCTGGTAATTGTCGTTGTTACCGCAATTGTGGTCTTTGTGCTTGCCCGCCGCCGAAAAAAAGGCTGAAACTGTTCTCCTTTACCGCTGAGCTGGCGCGTATATTTCATACTTCTTATGATGGGGTATCTTTTTAAAAGTGTTCTGACTGGTCGTGAAGAGACCTCAATTCTTATATCTTATCCGTGCAAAAGTTTCTCAGAAAAACACCAGAAAGGCGCGAAATAGTCGGCTTAAAACCCTACTCCCTGATAAAGACCTGCAAGCCTAATGATCACGGTCTCTTTACTCCAAGTTCGACCCGTGATAAAGCTATCTAATACTCGCCAGCCCGGCACCTGGCGGTTCAACCTCATCATCCAGCGTTTGCTGGCTGGTGCATGGCACCTATCCGCCGCTCAATCAGAGGGCAACGCCTATTGATCCCAACATGCCTCCTGAAGCAGACGATAACAATTGAGCCATTGAGAAGAGAGAACGGCTAAGTCTGAAAAGTCAATCGTGCCACTACCGTCAAGATCACTGGGTGCTGGCATAGGCTTTAATGCCTTGAGAGCATCACTGAGGGTCTCAGGGACAATCGCAGCTACCTCGACTTCAGCCAGCGCGTTGTCATAGATGCGAATATCATCGACCAAACCCGACCAGAAGCTACCCGGCTGCAGGTTGTTACCGGTGCCGATGTGCAGCTCATGTTTAGAGCCGCCCAAAGCCTTTGGTATGTTCGAAGCGACCTGGACACCGTCAACATATAACGCCCTTTTGTACGGAGGGTCACAGACGAGCACAACATGGTGCCATCGGCCGTCTGTAATGCTTGTCTGTGAGTTCAATGTACCAGGGGCCTTGAGACTACTTATGAGCCACCCGTGCGATGAATCTGTGCTGAGCCAGTTCTCGCCGCTCGCTTGCGATATGATTACCTGACCCGGCGTATCACCTTTGACCCAGGTGGACACGGTGAAGGGCCCCGCCCCGGGGTCTATCACGAAGTCCGTCAGGACATAATCATTGATCCCATCGAGCATCAACGCACCCATAACCGCGCCGCCAGTCACCTGCCATGCAGGATCCCCCATCAACATGCCATCGTGGTGGCCGGCACTGTCATGGGCTATCTGGCCTTCTGGCTCATCGAATGACCAGTGTGCCATTGGGGCAGGAAGGACCGTACCAGGCCCATCACCCATCAACTCTCTAATCTGGTTGTTGTCAAGACTCCGATCGTAGACGTGAACGTCGTCGAGCAAGCCACCAAAGTACCGGTCGCCGGACCACGAACCCACAAAACCGTCACCCAGAATCACTCTGCCGGAGGCTGTCAGCGGTCTATATCTGGCCAACTCTCCGTCAACGTATATGGCCAACGATCTTACGGACTTGCTTACAGCCACGTGGTGCCACTGATCCGCCGGCAGGGTATGGTCCGATGCTTCAAGATCACCATTGGGCCATATTACCCCATTGATGGCCACGGTGGGATGCCCGTCTTTCAGTTCAAAGTGAACAGAGCCGGGTATCCAGTCTTTCTGGTCTATAAGCGCAGCCGATCCAGGGCTGACGAAACTCTGCCTGACCCACAGGGCATAGGTAAACTCCACGCTCTCGGCGATCTTTGGCACACTGATAGTATCCCCGAAGCCATTGAGCTGCAGTGCTCCACCCACGCGCCCGCCGGTTGGCCACCATAGAGGAACACAGGTGCCGGACTTGCAGAGAACCTGACCGTGGTTCACGCCTGCACTGTCGTGAACGACCGTCCCACTGGTCTCATCCAGCCTCCATTGTGCCACCGGCACGGGCGTCGTATTAGAGTAACCGTTGCCGCCCCAGTGAGAAGCTAGAACGGCAAAGTCTCTAAGGTCAACTCGGCAGTCGCCGGTGAGTTCTCCAAATGCCGGTCCAGCACATATCTGCCTTGCGAGGTCGTAGTCATAATCATAAATATCAGGCCAAAGCCTGCCGCGAAGGCTCAAATCCAATGAAAACGGCACTGCTTGCGGGTTCTCAACATACAATCGCTCGGTCATACTCTCGCCCGGCCCGAATATGAGATTGTCCCCATCTGCGGATAGACTAATAATCTTCATGCCGTCTGTAGTAGTGGCATCATAGTTGGTCAGCCTGACGGAATCGGCAGGGACAACATCAACCATCAGCATCAGCGGAGCGATCAAATCTTCCTGTGACGTGTTGGTAACCGTCACTGTCACTAGATACAGACCTGTCAGGGGGTTACGCCCCCCAGGCTTTATAGAGATATTTACCAAATGGTCAAGTGCGTCGAATGGCTTGGCCGGCAATTCGATCTTGACAACGTTTACTGTTCGTGTCGTCTGCGCGGAGTTGCCGCAAGCGTCCGTGGCCTGGTAGGTCACCAGGTACGTACCCGGCTTTGACTCGTCAATTTCGTCGCCACCAATAATTACCGCGACGTTTCCCTCACACATATCCATGGCTGATGCCCCAGGCTCTGTATAGGTGTCTCTGCCGGACATCAATTCCATGGTCTGTGCGCCGTTGAGTATAATGAGCGGCGGTGCCGTATCCTGCACGGTAATGGTGACTGTGTCTGTGCCAGTATTCTGGCCGTCGTCGACGGTTAACTCGAAGGTGTACACTCCCACAGGCAATCGCACATTGACTATGGGGGTTGTGCCCACTACACCGCCATCGGCATTCTTCCATTCGTAGGCCAGTGCGCCACGACAGCCGGAACCGCTTGAACCGGAGCCGTCAAGGGTCACGTCAGCACCGGCCGTACTGGTGCACTCCACCGTTTGGTCAGGACCCGCATCGGCAACGGGAGGAACACCCGGCGGTATCAGTGTCACCGTCACCAGGGCCTCTTCTCCTTCGGGTGGAACGTCGGCTCCGAAAAGCTGGAAGGTCCATTGCCCTTCCTCGGGATTGGTGACCACGTAACTCTCAAATGTCTCGCCTTTTAGGTGGGCGACATCCGCGGCTCTCGTAGAGCGGTCAATGACCCTGCCGGAAGGCGAGATCAGGCTCATAACAACATCGCTTCCGCCATATCCCATATAGGTATAGAAGGCCGGTATGCCCGCCGGTATAGTCCATTCCAAGAGGGTGGCCTGGCCCGGCACGATTGGGGTCCATTCCGTAAAGTTGGGCTCCGGCACGGGCCCCGGAGGGGGACAGATATTTCCCTGCAAACCATATTCTCCTGGCTCGCCTCTGACGTCCTCGATGATCTCTATTTGCTTCTGACGCAACTCAAGGTCACTCTGCTTTTTCGCTATCTGCTGTTCGAGATCATGTTCGTTACAGTCATTGTAGGGCCATTTCCTATCTTCCATATTTTTTATTGTTGCTTCTATATCATTTGCGTCTTTGTTCAACCAATACTCTTGCTTTTTACACCATTCACTAAAATCTCCTCCGGCTTCCCCGTATCCGGCAGGTCCAATCTGATAGGTGTTGTGGTTAATAAAAGGCGCTAGCACGCCAACCCAATGAACTGGACCCCCTGGTAGATATATTCCACAGGAAGCACCTCCCGAACCACCGCCGCCTCCGCCCCCCGACCCGCCCACGCCACCAGGAGCGCCATCTGCACCTTTCCCGCTCGTGACAAGGTCCTTTGGATTGTCTCGCGTGAAGGCGCCGCTTATGCATCCGGCGGCACCTCCCTTACCTCCTTCGCCGGGTGGGCCTCCCTCTCCTCCCTGTCCACCAGATCCGCCCGCTCCGCCACCTTTGGTACTAATCTTGTTGTATCCGATGAACGACCACGATTGTGTCACGAAGATTCCAAAACTGCCACCGCCAGGAGTGCCCCCTTCACCGCCCGTAGCCGGGACTCCACCCCCGCCTCCGCCACCACCGCCACCACCAGGTAGATAAAGAAATGGTGGAGCGTGATTAAGAGAAAATGATGCCACCATTGGCCAGCCGGCCCCGCCACCGCTTCCGCCTGAGCCTCTGGTTCCAGATTTGCCCTTTCTGCCAAAACCACCTACCCAGTCGCGATTACTGATGGATCCCTCCTTTGCACCTCCAGAGCCACCTGCACCGGTGTGCCTGGTCTGCCAACAAAACCACTACTAGCATCTTCGATGCAAAGCCTCGAAGGTATCGATCCCCATCTGTTCGAATCCTGCCTCTACTACCTCTTGCGCTACCCAACCCACGTACGGGATGAAACCGATAACCACCTCAAAGAGCGTCACGAAGAAATTCTTTTTTATAATAAACCAGTATCCGCCATTATCGGACAAAAAGCTCAAAGGGCTGTTGGTGCTGTTGGTGTACCCTTTCTTAGGGTTTGTACATAGCTCCCCACATACCCATTCCATCTTAGATGCCATGTTCGGTGCGTATTCTTTGTTCGGTACGTAACCCTCCCTTGCATAACTATCGCCACCTCTTCCACCCCGTTCGAACTCAGTATATTTTGGCACAGCGCCCTCGCCGCCCATTGTGTGAAGGTCATCGTTATCGACAGGGTTGAATCTTGTCCATAGTTCCGCGATTTCCTTTGGGGAACGTTTGTCATGACACCAACTCGCAAGTGCATTGCATAGGTCTGATTCACTTCCATAGCATCTCTGGCAGAGTGTCCAGAGACACCAGTTGGGTGCGTTTTCACCAGGCGAGCCTTTGTTGGGCATGCAGGGGTCGCCGTCGCTGCCTGCCTTGCCGTCCAGGCCGTCGCCGCCTTTGCCAGCACGGATATCGTTGTTGGTAATTGCCAGGCCCCTTAAGCCATAACCGGCGTAGATGCCGATCGAATTCTCGCCCGGCTGTCCAGCGGCTGAGGCGTTGGCACCGTTGGCCGATTCGATAGTCAGCCCGTCGATCGTGGTGGGGTCCACTGCGTCCATCACCGCAATGGTGGTCGCTGCGCCGTGGATGTATGTCGACTTCTTTGCGGTCCGCGTCCATGCTAATTGCCCTTCACTCAATAGGGATATGGAGAATCCGCCATATACGCTCATGTCATTCAGTATGGTCAACGTAGAACCAGAGCCGTAATCACCCGCCTCAGCATATATGTCCCAATGTGGGGTCTTTTTGCCGGCAAGCTCAATGGATGTTTTCAGCGACTGTACGGGCAGATCCTTGGTACCGGGCTGTGAGTCCTTCCCAAACTTTGGGGAGACAAATATGGCAGAATTCACGTCCTCAATCACGGTCACACACACCTCATCTGTTGCAGGTAACCCAGACTGGTCGGTTACCGTCAGTTGAAAAACAAGGGTGGTGACGACGGGCGGGGCCCTGAAGGTGACAATCGGCTGGTTCGGTTCGCTCATATCCCATGGCCCCACCATGTACAATCCTCCCGAAGGAGGATCCGATCGAACATACTTCCAGAAGAAAGTCAACTGCTGTGCACCAGACGGATCGCCATCGTGGCTGCCCATACCGTTTAGAGTGACAATCTCGCGCATACTGACCATCTGGTCCGGACCTGCGTCAGCGATGGGACCTTGTTTCGCCTGGACACCGGTGGTAATGAGTGACAGCACGATCAGCAGCATCGATAGGTATTGTGTCGTCATCTTTTCTGACCTCCAGGGACTGTGACCATTCAACGGTGCACGGAACGTGTGCCTTTGTCGGCTCAGCCTCATCTTGAGAAAATCCTCCTCATTGAATGTCATTTGAGCTTTCTCCTCAAAAAGTCTCATGAGACGGCCACATTATAGCATCTCGTCAGTCCTTTTCAAGAGAAAAAGGGACTTTTGCATGCCCGTCCATGAAGGTCTTCCGTACGAAAAAGGGAACGAAGACAGGGACAAACGCGAGCAGCATAAATCTAACGTAGAACTCTCGCACAATTCTGCTACCAAAACAGGCTGTTTTTGTAAATGATGTTGAAATCCTGGTGTAGGAAATTATTTCTAACGGATCTATTAGAAAACCGGTAAGGTCTTATGAGATATCCAGGTTAGTCCTCCAAATGCTCAGGCCAATTCTTCTTCGCTCTCAATTGCTTTAACATGCTCTGCCGCTTTTTTGCTTTTAATCGCCGGTCGTGAGCGTGCTCAGGAACACCGGTTTTTATCCGCGGCGGCCGGGTTTTTAGAGCCGCTGCCAGAAGCTCGCCAAGTCGTCCAACTGCCGCTTGGCGATTTGCCCTCTGGCTTCGGAATTTCTGCGAAACGACTCTTATCACGCCATTTCTATCAGCTCGACTGGCGAGTTTTACTAATACTCGCCGCTTATGCGCCTCGCTGAGGCCTTTGCAACTCGCCACATCGAAAAGCAGTGTTATGCGGGTGCTGAGTTTGTTCACGTTTTGTCCGCCCGGCCCACTGCTGCGAGAGGCCCTAAAGACAAGGTCGTGCTCAGAAATACAAATGCCCTGGGCGATTTCAATCATCAAACCGGTCTCCAATTGCCAAATCTGTCTTCAATCTACCAAATGCGCCAGTTCAATCAAGCAATTCTGCAGCAGCGAACGCAGCCGATTGCCATGCCGCGATCCGGCAAACTGGGACACCATCACCTACAAATACGCCAGCGGTGAGCCCATTCGGCTACGCTCAGGGTAAACCCTGTCGAACCCAACCCGTCTGGCATTTGATGGTCTTGGCAGAAAGTGCAAAACGTAAAGCGAAAAATGTAAAACTGCGGAATTCCACAGTTTTAAGTTTTTGCCTTTGAGTTTTTAGTTTGACACTAATCCCTTTATGTTCACCGGCCGGCAAGATTTTCTTGCCAAGCGGACGCATTGAGTATACAGTAACATTGTTTTTGTGTGAGCCGTGAGATTCCTGGGAGTGTAGCTCAGTAGGTAGAGCAACGGCCTTTTAAGCCGTAGGTCGTGGGTCCGAGTCCCACCACTCTCATTACTACATAGGATTGCCAGATGAACAAATGCGTTGCTGCATACTTTTTTTATCTTTGGACTCTTTTTGCTTGCAGTTCAGCTAAAGCGGAGGATTGGACCACCTTCGGCTACGACAATCGCAGGAGTGGCGTTACCCGCGAGCACCTGCAACTGCCGCTTACGGAATCCTGGATATTTAAGTCGCCGCATAATCCAAAGCCCGCGTGGCCCGATCCGGCAAAACAGGATTTCTGGCACCATCACTACGACCTGCGGGCAACGGTAACATACGACTGCGCATTCCACGTGGTTGGGGCGGGCGACGCCGTATACTTCGGCTCATCCGCAGATGACAAAGTCTACGCGCTGGATGCGACAACCGGGCAGCAGCGCTGGACATTTTTCACAGAAGGCCCCGTAAGGCTGGCCCCCACTATCTCTGGCAGCCGCCTGTACGTCGGCTCTGATGATGGATGCGTGTACTGTCTGTCTGCGGATAAGGGATCGCAGATATGGAGATATAAAGCTGCCGGTCAGGACCGGATGGTTCCAGGAAATGGGCGAATTATATCGCTGTGCCCGGTGCGAACCGGCCTGGTTGTGGACGGCACGCAGCTATATTTCGCGGCGGGATTGTTCCCGGAAGAGGGCACGTTCTTGTTGGCATTGGACGCCGACGATGGATCGGTAATATGGAAGCAGAAAGTAAGCGTTTCACCGCAGGGTTACATACTGGCCTCGGACGAACGTTTGTATGTCCCCGCCGGACGAGCAAGCCCGGCAATGTTTGCCCGCGCGGACGGTGCATTTCTGGGAGAGCTGCCAAGCACAGGCGGGGCATACGCACTCTTAACAGAAGACGTCTTGGTTAGCGGGCCCGGCAGAGGGCCAAAAGAAATTAGTGCCAGCGATGTAGAGACCAAAGACAAAATCGCGACCTTTGCCGGCCTAAGGATGATAGTGAATGGGCCAATAGCGTATATGCAATCGGAAAGCGAACTCTCGGCGATTGATCGCAACCGGTATCTTAAGCTTTCTCGGCAAAGGAATAATCTAAGCAGCCGGTATAAAAAGATCGAGGAGGAAGTTAAAAAGCTAAGTGCAGATTCGCCGCAGGCAGAGCAATTACGCAAGGAGTCGCGCGACATCGCGGCAAAAATTGGGGAGCTGTCGAAACAATTGAAGGACTGTTACCTGTGGACGGTTGTGTGTGAATGTCCCTATGCGATGATTATGTCAGGCGAGGTTCTATTCGTGGGAGGAGAAGATAAGGTGGCTGCACACAGTGCCACGAGCGGCAAAGAAATCTGGAGCGCACCGGTTACGGGCAAGGCGTTTGGCTTGAGCATAATAAACGGCAGCCTGTACGTCAGCACGGACACGGGCCAAATACACTGCTTCCGAAACAAGCCAGATGGCACCGCGCAAGTAATAGTAACAAAGCCGACTACCGATCCTTATCCACCTGACGATTTGACGCAGCTTTACACGGAAGCGGCTAAGAATATAGTGGAAAAAACCCAAATCCGAAAAGGATATTGCCTCATCCTGAACTGCGGCGATGGACGATTGGCATACGAGCTTGCCCGGCTGACCGATCTGAAAATCATCGCTGTTGAGGACGATGCCAGTAAGGTTTCTTTGGCCCGAAATGCTATCGACAAGGCGGGACTGTACGGCAGAGTTGTTGTTCATCACCGCCGCAGTACAGAGTTGCCCTATACAAAATACTTTGCCAATCTGATAGTGTGCCAGATGCCGCTTCGCGGCGGCGAGCTTCCCTCCTCGGTAAAGCAAATCTTTGAGGTGCTAAGGCCTTATGGTGGGGTGGTTGCCTTGCCCATGCCGGCGGGTAAGTACGACCAAGAGAGCTTAGAGAATTGGGGCGGCGATTATTTTACGGGCTGGAAGGTGAACAAGGGCAACAAAACGGTTCTGGCGTGGGCGACTCGCGAGAAACTCAAAGGCGCCGGCGAATGGACACACACATACGCCGAGCCAGGTAATACTGCTTGCAGCGAGGATGAATTAGTCAAAGGCGAGGTATCTGTCCAGTGGTTTGGCGAGCCGGGGCCGCGGGAGATGATCGACCGCCATCACCGGAACATTCCGCCGCTATTCAAAGACGGCCGACTTTTTGTTCCGGGCGACTGCATCATCTTTGCCGTAGACGCCTATAATGGCACGATTCTGTGGGATGTCCAAATTCCCAACTCCAGAAGACTGGGCGTGTTTCTGGACTGCGGCAGCATGGTCGTGGACGAGCGATTCCTGTACGTTGCGGCAGAAGACAAATGCCAACGCTTCGATGTTCAGACTGGTCAGCGGCAGCTTGCTTTCGCCATGCCTCAGCTCGTAGAGGAGGAGCCGCGAGATTGGGGTTACATCGCCTATACCGGCAACCTGCTCCTGGGCAGCGGATGCAAGAAGGAAGCATCTTATACCGAAACCAGTTATCAGGCTGATGATGCGTTGTGGCACAGAAATATGAAGCTTGTACTAAGCGACTACCTATTTGCGATGGAGAAAGACAGCGGCGCGCCGCTCTGGAAATATAGAGATGGTCTTATTGTGAATACGACCATAGCCGTTGGCGGCGGACGGATGTATTTTGTCCAGACTGATAGCCCAAAGACCCTTGCCGACAGGCTCGGCCGTATGCCGGCGAAGGAACTCTTCGATGGCAGCGAGCAATATCTGGTCGTTCTGGATGCTCAAACCGGACAAGTCTTATACAAAAAAAGAATCGACGCCCGCAATCTGGAGGAGCCGGTCTATCTGAATTATGCTATGGACACACTTCTTTTGAGCGGGTCAAAGCTCGATGGACAGGTCGTTCGCTACTACTACTATGCTTTTGATGCAAAAACAGGCGAGATTCTCTGGAGCACGGACCACGATAGTGGCCTGCCGATAGACGGTGCCCACGGTGAATACAATCGTTGCCCGACGATAGTTGGTGACACGGTATTTGGCTGGCCTTACGCCTATAACCTTAGAACCGGCGCAAAGGTTCCGGACTGGAAGTTTGACCGCCGAGGGCACGGCTGCGGCGGTATCTCTGCCTCGGCCCACTGCCTGTTCTGGCGGGGCGCCAATCCCTGGATGTACGACCTGGGGCCAAATGGCGGCCCGAACCCGCCTTAACAGCGTCACTAGGCCGGGCTGCTGGATAAATATCATTCCTGCGGGCGGCCTCATTCTTATCCCGGAAGCCAGCTCGGGCTGCACTTGCGGCTTTGCCCTGCAGGCTTCGATAGCATACGTCCCCGGATAGCTGGAAAAACCTGCGGAAGGTCACAGACCAATCGTAGGCTCGTATCCTGCCTACAATTGTCCAGATAGATAAAAATTATGAACTTTTACTAAAAAATACCGTAGACACGGTGGAAATAGTCTATTCAAATATTTGTAATGCCGGAATAAGACGTGCAATCATTGCAGTCCGGACAAGCAGAAACAGTAAGCGCCGGTTGCCGCGCAAAAGAAAGGCAATAGGTATGTGGGAAGCGGAACGCGATTTTGAACTGGTGGAAGAGTTGGAACCGTACGATTTGGAAGGCGACGATTTTGATGCCCCCTCCGACGATGAAGACGTTGAAGAGTACGAATCCGACGACGATTCGGACGAAGAAGACGAGGAAGAAGACGAGGAAGAGGAAGAAGAATATTAGCAGCCTTTTATAGTCCCATATTGCCCTCTCTATCAGTAAAGAAAATAATAGAGTGGAAAAAACTCAAGATTTAATCCGCTTTTTGTTCGGGTTTTGTTCGGGTTTTTCTGCTTGCTCTGCCGATAGTAACACTTGGTGCAAAACGCCCGTTACGCATTTGCCAGAACCAAGAGGCAGAGAAAAATGAGACGTCAAGCAGATGAACAAGTTGAACCGCTGTGCAAGTTTGGCCCGGGCGGTGATTTCATCGCCATCTGGCAGCCGCAGTTGCCGGCTGGGAACAGAAAAGCCGACAATACAATTAACTCCGCGCCAGTTGCAGCTATTGAAGATAGTGGCGTCCTTTCAAGACAGCCAATGCTATTCCCCGACAATAGCCGAACTGTCAGCCCAATTAAACATCAGCCGAAGTACCGTGTTCGAACATATCGTCGAGCTGCGAAGAAAAGGCCTGCTTTCAGGCTATCCGAACAGGGCTCGCTCTTTGAGCCTGACCTGGCAAGCGCAAGAACTGCTTAGCCATTTTGGCTACCAAACCGCTCCTGGCAGCCTAGACTCAGCAACAGAGATACCCCTGTGCGGCAAGGTCGCGGCAGGAGTTCCAGTGGAAGCTGTCGAAGACGTTGAGCGTCTATCGCTGACCGGCTGCTTCGGCACAGGCGAGCTATTTGCCCTTGAGGTCAAAGGCGACAGCATGGTCAACGAGGACATTCGCCGGGGCGATTATGTGATCTGTCGCCGCAGCGATGTTGCTGAGAACGGCCAGTTGGTCGTCGCCATCGTCGACCAAGAAAATGCCACCTTGAAACGGTTCTACAAAGAAGAGGGTCAGGCTCGACTGCAGCCGGCTAATGACGACTACCAGCCGATCTACTCAAGTAGTTGCCGGATTTCGGCTGTCGTGGTAGGCCTGATAAGGAGGCTTTGACTGCGAAAAAACCAGGGCCCCCTGCCTTACGCGGAATAGGGCAAGCCCTGCCCACATCCTTCGACTTTGCTCAGGACAGGGGTGGCAGGGCTAAACATTCGCAGTCACACTGCGATCACGGCCACAAAACCTCCTCAAGCCAAGAATCGGTCTCAGAACCGCAAAATCCTTGTCCTTTCAATTTTACGGCTCTATCTGGCACTTTTATAGCGATATGGCCAGCCTGATGCCATGTAACTGATGTCCAATGTCTGCCCTGCGGGGCAATATTCAATGCCGTATTGTGTTACTCCCTCACGAATCAACTTGTCCACACGTTCTATGGTGAAGCGGTCACGCCATTTCCGCACCTCCGAATGACCGTCGCAGAACCCTAAGACACTGCTGTCGCCATGGTTGACTGCCATCGGCCCCCACCAGCCCCACTCGCCGATGATTCCCGTGTACTCGGGTGCCCCCAGCACAAAATGATGGCTGGAATTCCAATTTCGCGTCTCCGCGCTTTCCACAAACACATAGCGGGTCGCCGGCAAAGAAATCTCATCGAACCTTTTGATTTGCAAATTGTATAGCGTGTTGCTGCTGCTGAGAATTCCATATAAGCACCTGGGAATCCCATAAGAGACGAAAACTCCCGTCCTGTCGTAGATGCTTTTGCGCATATTGTCTGCCGGGCAATGATAGGCGTCCGAATTTTTAACATACGGGTGCAAGACGCCCACTTCGATCCCCCGGATCTCATCCTCATTTGTTACGGCGGGAGCTGTTTGACTGATGCTAAGCAGGTTGCCATTTAAGTCACGAGGCACCCCGACCCAGCCGACGAATGTTCCGTTCTGTTCTACGGCATTATCTTCGCAGCTCATAATGCGGCCGTCATTATCTCCCATGTACATATACCAACCCAGGGCAAGGTTCTTAGTATTGGATAGGCACACCGATGTAGCAGCCTGCTGTTTTGCCAACCGCAGCGCAGGGATCAGTATCGCCATCAGAAGTGCTATAATGGCAATGACGACCAACAGCTCGATGAGGGTAAAAGCTTTCGTTTTCATAACTCTGCTATTTACACCATGAGCCGACTAATAGCCGTATCCGACAGGCACACCTGCACTCACAGAATCCATTATACCAATCCCGATCAGCCCTGACAAGCCCTGAAATGGTGCTGCTATTTACCCCCGCAGTCTACGGGGGCCGACCCCTACCAGCAAGAGAATGTCCACATTTTCCGTGCGCGAAATCGGCCATTATGTGCTATAATAAGAGTTTTGCAAAAGTTCACCTATAATACAGCCTGGGTAAGAAGGGCAAATGAGAAAAATAAATGCACATAATAGATGGGTTTACGTATGGCTGACTCTGCTGCCCGCAGCGGTGGCCTGTTCGAGTCCTGTTGATCGAGTCGATCGGTCCGGCTGGCAACGCCAGCAAGTCGATTGGCGTATGGCCGGCGGTTCACGAGTAAAAGCCGTCCGGTATCCTGCCGACAAGCCTTTGCCGACGCTGGCTCAAAGAGATAGGCCAAACCCGCGGTCGTCCGTAGAGAGACCCTTCAGGCTAAAGCGGCCTCTCCGTCAGGTCAAAATGTTCAGCAGTCTCTTAGCCCGGCTATCATCAACGTCATCGACTCGCCTCCCATAGACGGCTTTGTTCCCTGGATAGCCGTTTCTGTTACCGATGCACGCAACGATGAGTACGAACTCGATGCCGTAGAAGCAGACACCGTCACTGGCAACTACCTGACCTCTACACCCGAGTCAGATTATGCTATCGGCGTATTTGACACCGGCGCCAGCGCCAGCTTAATCAGCTACAATGATGCTTCCAGAACTGGAATGTATGATGCAGGCTTGGTCACATCCTCTGTCATAGACCTGATCGGCGTCACGGGTATAGCTTCTGCCTGGGCAAGTCAGCCGTTGGGGGTCTTCATCGATGGTCTAAAGGCAATTGCACCTAACGGACTGCTTCTTGATGATTCCGGTATGGTCGGCCAGACAAACGTTTCTATAATCGTTGGTGATCCGGATGAATCACCTCATTTGCCTACGGCTGTCGGCGCACCTTTGGCGTTCTTCTTTGCTGCGGTTTTCCAAAACAACCGGCAAATCACCGTCATACGGGATGAAGATGAATTTACAGCCCCTGATATACGCTTCTATCCCCTGTTTGACTCTGGCATCCCACACTACTCCAATAAAATAAACCTCGAATTGCGACCAACCGATGTCATTGGCATCCAGTACTTTCCCTGCATCGAAGGCATTTTTGAATGTCCTGACGGCGACGGCTCACCGATTCAGCCCACCGTTATAGTCAACGCCTTCTGGACAGCTCAGGGTCTATTCTTTGTCTCAAGCGTGGACGTAACACACGAAAACAAAAGTGCTCTTGACAAGGATGGATTTATGTTTGATACCGGCACTCAGGTCAGCGTAATTAGCGAAGCTATCGCTACCCGTCTGAAACTAAACCCAGCTAATGCCGACTTCGAAGCTGAGATTATGGATGTTACTGGCGACGTAACCATTCAGCCGGGCTTTTACATCGATTCGCTTGAAATTACTGCCATGCCGGAGTGGCTCAGCTTCACGCACGTTCCCGTGGTCATGCTTGATGTTGACTCGCCGGAAGGCGGTTATCTCGACGGCATAATTGGCATGAACCTGTTCGTCGACTTGAATTTCGTGTTTCACGGCGGAGGTCTGACCCTTTATGGAGGGACTCCTCCTTATATCGAATTCGAGCCTGTCTGTCGAATCATCGGCGATATCACTCCCGAAGGTGGTGACTGCGCGGTTGATTTCCTGGACCTGGCCGCTTTGGCTGATGCCTGGCTAACGTCCTCGGAATCGCCAGATTGGAATCCTAAAGCAGATCTGGCTTCTCAGCCCGACGGCGACCGTCTAATAAACCTCCTTGATTTCGCTGCTCTTGCCGAGCACTGGCTTCAAACCACGGCACCGTAGCACAATGGATTGCGCAAATGAGATTTGTTGTGAATCTGCTGTATTTACTGGCTGGAGCAGCCATAAGTCCTATGGTTCTCTATCGTGTCGTCAGGTATAAACGCTACCGGACCGGCTGGGCACAGCGATTTGGAAAAATCGCCCGCAAGAACCCACATAAAAAATGTATCTGGCTCCACGCCGTAAGTGTAGGTGAGTTGAACGCCGCAAAGACAATCATCGAATCGCTTCAAAACAAGTTCGCCGATTTTGAAATCGTAGTGAGTACCACGACCGACACCGGCTTTGCCCGCGCAAGTGCGCTATTTAGCAAAGACCTACAGGTGTTTTATTTTCCCCTTGATTTTTCGTGGATAATGCGTCGCGCCTTCCGCAGAATCGTCCCTGCGATGTGTCTATTGATGGAGCTTGAGATTTGGCCGAACTTCGTTGAAATTGCGCATCGGCTGAATGTTCCTATCATCGTAGTTAATGGCCGAATAAGTGACAAAAGTTTCTCCAGATACAAGAAGATAAAACCCATCGCAAAAAGAATCTTTCGCAAAGTCACGCTCGTTTTCGCCCAGACGCAGGAGTATGCCGAGCGCTTCATGGAACTTGGCTGCCCTGAAGAAAAAGTGATTGTCACCGGCTCGCTAAAATACGACACCGCTGAAATCACCGATAAGGTTGAAGGAGCGGATGTGCTTGCCGAACAACTGAATCTTAGAACTCGAAACTCAAAACTCAAAACTCGGTTGTGGGTTGCAGGTGCCACCGGGCCGGGCGAGGAAGAGATTATCCTCGATGTCTATAAAGACCTGGCGCGGCCGGGACAATTCAACGACCTTCGACTTGTAATAGTCCCCAGAAAACCGGAAAGGTTCGACGAAGTCGGAGAACTCATAAAGGAGCAAGGTTCTGATTTAGTCCGATACAGCCAGGTAAAAAAGTTAGCCACAGAGAACACAGAGGGCACAGAGAAATCGAAAATCGTCAATCGTCAATCGTCAATCGTCATTCTCGGCGACACGATGGGCGATTTGCGAAAATTCTACAGCCTGGCAACGATAATCTTTGTCGGGCGATCGCTGGTCCCTATGGGCGGCTCGGATATGATGGAGGCGGCCGCTTTGGGCAAATGCACCATCTTCGGCCCTTACGCCTTCAATTTCAAACAAGCCGTTGATGCACTGTTAGCCGGCAGCGGTGCTATAATGGTCAACGACAAAGAGGATCTGCTGCGGACAATACAGAAATGTCTCCGCGACCCAGCCTGCGCCCAGCAAATCGCCCGAAATGGTCAGGAAGTGATCAGAAGAAACCAGGGTGCCACCGCAAGGACGCTCGAGCAAATTACCGGGTTTCTCAATTTCTAAAAACTAAAATCCCCCTACTTCCGCTCTTGTCCTGGCATCGCAATAGCCTTCGGGAAATTTCTGCAATTTTTTTGTTTTTCCATTTTTTTTCTTGACGGCGGGGATGCGTTGTGATATTTGCACGCCTATTATTAGGCTGTATCTCCCGAAAGAGGAGGCCATCTCCAGTAACTTCCAAGGAGGGGCCGCAAGTTATTGATAAGGAGGTTTGCCCTTAAGGAGAAGGGAATGTGGCGAAACAAGCCCGACTGAGTGCGTGCCAAAGCTATTGTTATTTCTGGTTGCGATGGCTGTCTGCAGGCACCACGTGAAAGTTTAGCGACGCCGCATTAGATGAATCTGACAAATCGTACCTCCGGAGAGGATGCTGTCTCCAGTGACTTCCAAGGAGGGGCCACAAGTTATTAGTAGGGAGTTTTGCCCTTAAGGAGAAGGGCAGTGCTGTCAAATAGCGCTGGTAAGTGCGTGCCGGTACTGCTGTCGGTGCTGGTTACGACGGTAGCTTGGAGCGTACCGACTTCAAAGTCTGGTGATCGTGCTCGGGGTCTTTGCCCATCCCGTGTTGGTCATCAGGGTATTGCGCATCCTTTCTATCCCTCCACAACCGCCGAAATTCTCGAACTATCCAATTCCTTCCCTGCAAATATCGCTGCTGAACTTCTAAAGCCACCCGCCGATTCGATGGATTCGCCGGCACTGTCTACCGCTGCAAGGCCTTTGCCGGCGGTGCCTGGTGCGCTCTTTATGGTCTTGACGGGCTTTCTTTGCGTCTCAGCGGTTAATGACCGAAAAGTCTGGTTAGCAGCATTGGCCGGCTTACTATGCGTAGGCCACATCGGGAAGGAGATTCTTGTCGCCCGATGCTCACAAGTGGTCGCAATACCTAACACAGAGGAACGACCCCACGTAAAACGTGGGGCTAAACCTGTCTCAGCAGGGTCGAGAGATATTTAGCCCCGCCTTTCAGGCGGGGTTTACTGCCATACGCAACGCGACATACGACATACGATATACGATATACCAAGGGAATCCCCCAATTTGCTTTGCCGAGTCTATCGCCCTATCCCATGCATACAACCAAGCGCTTGGCTTATTTAATCGAATGGCATGCCCATTTTTCACCGGCATTTGTTTTTCAGAACTTAGCACGTGGCCCGCCCTCTCAAACCTGGAAGAGTCTCTTTCTTTTCTGGAACTTTGATTTACAGAGTGTATTCGCGAAAACACTTTTTAGGTTTCAATGGAGAATATGAAAAAAAGGTCTGCTTGTGTGTTAAGACAAGCAAAAGACTATAACTTAACGGAGTAAGAAAAATGAAAAAGCTATTACTAACCTCAGCGCTATGTGCTCTACTGGCTACGCCTGCTTTAGCTGGTCCGACTTTCACGTTCACTAATGCTGAACTGCTAAGTTTCACCATAGATGCTTCAAATACAACTGCGACCTACCTTGGTGCCCTTGGTGTATCGACAAGCCCTACTTTTACTGATGGTGTAGCAATGTCAGGCACTGTTGGATACAGATTGGCCGATATGAGCGTACTCGGTCTAATCGCTCTAGGAACCACAGTCGATCTGTTAACAAATTCTCCGACTCAAATTGCTTTACAAGTTTATAATGACAACCAGCAGAATTGGAGCTTCGCGCTCTATGCAGACGATGGCACCAACCCTATTATACAATCTGGTTGGACAGCAATTGCCCCCTTGGGAGGAATGGCCACGCTAAGCTTAGGTATCCCAGGAGGGCTAACTTTCGACGGGACGGATATAGCTGGTATTCTGGTTCAAAACAACACCGGTCAACCAGACACTTTCCATGTTTCAGCAGTTCCCATTCCTGCTCCGGGCGCTATTTTGCTCGGCGGGATTGGCGTCAGCCTGGTCGGCTGGCTGAGAAGACGTAAGACACTGTAACCAGTGAGCCAGAAGTAGCTTAAAGGCAAAAAGGAGCAGGGCTTAGTGCCCTGCCTCCTGCACGCCGTTGCACACTTTGCACGGTGCGAAGACAAAGAACATTGTAGAAAACCATGCAGGGCAGGGCAAAAACCCCCTGCTCTGCCAAGGTCTAAAGGTGTGACAAAGTAGTAGCCGTTTATTTGAGGAGAGCCGTCAATGAGGACACTGTTGGCTATTTTGATGATTTGCGTTTTTACAGCCGCACCGGCGTTTGCGCCACCTACCTTTTTAGGTGGGCCATTCGTATGGCAGGGTGATACCCTTAATGCGGTGGCTAAGGTCTACTTAACGGATTATCCCGGTCGCAGCGACAGCGGGGCGTTTCGGGTCAATCTGCTCAGTGGGTCGCTTACTCCTTCCATCTACAGCGGCGTGATCGCTCCGCAAACAAACGTTTATACGAGTTTCTGCGTTGAGAGCGACAAGTACGCCTATCTGGGGGTTGTCTATTGGGCCTCGATTGATAAGAATGCTTACTACGGTGGCGTTGGTCCGGCTGGAGACCCTATTAGCAATGTCACTGAGTGGATTTACGACCAATGGCTTGCCGGGAATCCGTCCCTTTGGACCCAGGAGAACATCAAGAATGCCATCCGCTATGCCGAGGGTGAAGGCGGAAGTGCAAACACAATCTACAGTACTGCCCTTACTGCGGTTGGAGGCAGCTTGGCAGACGCCTCACACACCTGGGCCCTGAATCTTTGGAAGATCTACTATAATGGTTCTGGCAACCTGTGCGTTGAAGACAAGCAGAGTCAGCTCATCACGGTCGCGATTCCGGCGCCAGGGGCAATCTTGCTGGGTGGCATCGGCGTAGGCCTTGTCGGCTGGCTGCGAAGACGGAAAACGTTTTAGGCTCGTTCCCCTGACCGCTCGGTTTCTCTGCGCCAGGCATCTCTCAGGGCAGGCGTGCGTGACTCGTCGCCGGTTGCGGACACATCGTGTCGCCTATTGTCCAGAGGCCCAAGCCCGTCCCCTTCCTATTGTTGTCCCATCTACTTTTCATCAAGAGTTTTGCAAAATGGAGATTAGGCACATATTATTTAAGGAAATCCGTTTCTTGATTTCCTTAAATAATCGAGCTAAGTAATTATCTATCAAGTAGTTAATGTTTGAAAAGGAAAAATAAGACAACAAACTGTTCCTTTTCAAAGTGTGCCTAATCTCAATTTTGCAGAAGTTCAGTTTCATGCAAAAAGGCCCCTTTTGTCGATGAGTTAATCATCCAAAGACCATGATTTGCTGGCAGGGCGAGAATTATTGGTTGCGAAAGCTGTTTGAACGCCGTGAAATAAGGAGAGTCACGATGATACCTTTGTTAAGGAAACCTCTCGTGTGGTGTTTGGCAGTTACCACCATAGTCATTCTACTAACCGCCGTCACGCTGACCGCGCCGGATAGCGAGCAGTCCGCAGTCCAGCATGGCGACAATATCACAAACGAGCTCCCGCCATCGGTGCAGATGCAGTTTATGAGGCCCGGCCAACTGGAGGCAGCGGCTCGAAAGTTTCCCGTGGTGTATGTGCCGTTCGGCCTGATCGAGTGGCACGGCAAACACCTGCCCCTGGGCAACGACGCCCTAAAGGCGCACGCCATTCTGGTCAAGACGGCGGAACATTTCGGCGGGGTTGTTTATCCGCCCGTTTATTTCCACGAGGGCTTCGACCGCAAGGCGCTTGTTCCCGTGCTCACCGAGCTGTTTGAACGCCTCAAGAAGACGGGCTTTCGCGTCATTATCGGGGTCTCCGGGCACAACGTCCAGGGACAGATTGACATGATAAACCAAGCCCTTGCGCCGGTCGTGGAGGATGGAACTGTTGCCGGCGCGGGACTATGGGAAATAACGCTGAGCAGAGGCCAAGAATCGGGCACGGACCATGCGGCAAAATGGGAGACATCAAACATGATGTTTTTCTATCCTGACCTTGTCGATATGGCGGAGCTGGGCACTGGGCCGCTCGCCCCTAACATGAAACCGCCCGACGGGATCGGCGGCCTGGATCCGCGGGTGCACGCATCCGCGGAGGTGGGCAAACGAAATGTTGCCCTTGCCGCAGAGGCTATCGGCAAGAAAGCCAAGCAACTTCTGGAGTCGCTGCCCAAGGAGCAACGAACATTCAGTCTGCAGGGCATCAATCCTAAGCACTGGTGGTCGATTTGATAGGGAAGATAATTATGACTGACATTTGCAAAGACAACGTCTTAGAATCGCTCAGAAGCTCGCACCTTTTGAAAGTGCTGCTCATCGGTTTGCTGATTCTCTTGCTTCAAATACCCATTTTCAAGATCCGAGGAATAATCAAAGAACGTGAGCAGACGCGAGAGGAGGCCTTTAACGAAGTAACAGCCAAGTGGGGCGGCAGTCAATCGCTGATCGGCCCTACAATTGTTGTCCCGTATGCGAATAGGTCTTTGCCGGCGGATAATCGGAGACAACAAACGCCCGGAGCGTCCGTTGAATATGCGACTTTCCTTCCTGAGTCGTTGAAGATTTCAGGGACAATCAAAAGCGAGCCGCGCTACAGGGGCATATTTGAGATACCTGTTTACAGGATGTCACTCGCTCTGAGCGGTCGTTTTTCTCGCCCTGATTTCTCAGAATGGAGCATCGACCCAAATGATGTTCTGTGGGACCGAGCTTATTTTTGCCTGCGCATCAGCGATGCGCGAGCCATGACGAAAACGCCGGTATTTTCGTGGAATAATGAGCCTTTAGGTTTCTCACCGAGCGCCGGAGAATTCGCAGGTAGCCAGCAAGGAATTCACGTGAAACTGGCGGACCACTTGGAGGGCCAGAGCTTTAATTTTTCGCTTTCGCTGGAACTGAACGGCGGCATTGGGGCGTTCTTCGCTCCATTCGGGCGAGATACGGAAGTTCAGATCAGCTCGAATTGGTGCTCACCGAGCTTTCAGGGGACCTGGCTTCCGATAGAGCGGACGGTCAACGAGGACGGATTTGAAGCCACCTGGAATATACCCTTTTTGAGCAGAAACTATCCCCAAAAATGGCAATCGTGGTCAAACTTAGAGTACGCTGTTTCGTCATCGCTTTTCGGAGTCAATATGATTTCGCCCGTTGACCATTATAGAATGTCGCAGCGCAGCGTAAAATACCAGATTCTTTTCCTTGTTCTGACATTTGCCACTTTATGGCTCTTTGAAGTCCTGATTAAAATTCGGATTCACCCTGTGCAATATCTGCTCACCGGCGCCGGCATGTGTATATTTTATCTGCTTTGAGCTTTCGCTTGCCGAACATTTTGGTTTTGTGCCGGCTTATGCGACCGCCAGCGGCGCGATCATCATTTTGGTCACATCCTATTCGGCAGCCGTTTTGAAAACTGCCGGACGCGCCATCGTTGTTGGAGTGGTTGTGACACTTCTGTACGTATATCTTTACGTGCTTCTGATGATCCAGGATTATGCCCTTCTGGTCGGGTCAATAGGGCTTTTTGCTGCATTAGCTACGATTATGTTTTTAACCAGAAAAGTAGACTGGTATTCTCTGACAAGCGGTACGGTTGCGAGATCACCTGCAGACCCAGAAACGCCGCCGAAATAGGGTACGTGGGCTAATCAAGGACAGCATCATTTGACGCGATCAAACGTTATGGCGTCGCCGGTTTGACCGCCAGTCACTTGCAGGAAGTGACTTTCCAGACTGTGGCCTTCAGCAAGTCTGCGTGGCGTGACGCCCATATCTAAAACACGGCGCAGAATAGCGGCAATAACAGCATCCTGGTTAATATGGTCGGCGGATAGGTCGAGCGTTACCAAATACTCTGCTGATCCTTTGCCGTGATCGGCGCCTGGATGAGACAGCGCTTTCATGTTACGCACGCCCTCAATTGAACTTAAACGTTCCAGCTCACTATTTTGGAGCGTCCGCGACAAGCACAGATTATATTCGCGATCGGCACGAGTAATCTCGTCAACCGAACCAGCCAGAACCAACTTGCCCTGGTCCAGAATAGCCACATGGTCGCACAGCTCCTGGATCTCGGCCAGATTATGGGAACTCACCATGAGCGTAGCGCGTTGCTTTAATTGCTTGATCAGATTGCGAATCTGCCGGGCGCCGGCCGGATCGAGTCCCTCGGTGGGCTCATCAAGAAGGATCACCTCCGGCTGCCCAAGAAATGCCTGGGCGACTCCCAGCCGTTTAACCATCCCGTGAGATAGACTGCCCACTCGCCTTTTGGCATACGATTGCAGCCCTACCATATCGAGGGTGTGTAGAACCTCTTGCTGGGCCTGTTGCTTTGTCTGGCCGGCGAGCAACCGAAAAAAGACGAGTTGCTCCAGGATCGGCACATTGCGTTGAAACTGCAGATCCTGCGGCAGAATACTCAGACGTCCGCGCAAGCGAGAGATGGTTCGTGTATCAATGCCGAGGACCTCAACTGTGCCGGCATCGGCCTTCAGGAAGTCGGCGGCAATGGAAAAAAGAGTGGTTTTTCCGGCACCGTTCGGTCCGAGCAAACCAAAAATGGAATGTGACGGAACCTCAAAGGATACATTAGTAAGAGCTTGGATTCGTCCAAAGCTCTTTGACAATCCTCTTATAGATACAACGTGCTGCATTCTTAGACCTACAGATCTCGCCTCTCGAAGCAGTAATATCCCAGCATCAAAAACACTGCCGTATACAGCAGACACGCTAAGGCCGCACCCAGGCAACGAACCGGCGCCGGATGTAGCAGATTACTTTGCCATGCCCACGGTAAAGCATACAGGAGATATTTGGCCGGTTCCCATGCAACGCTGCCGAGAATCGCCAGGACCAGGACGCCAGCGATGATCACCTTCGCCAAGATGAGAGAAAAACGGCGAATCCACCGACGCCGAAATCAGCGAACAAACAGCGATGTAGGGCACCATCAGAATTGCCAGAGCCAGGAAACCGTGTACCGCCCAGCCGGGCTAGCGCCATTGCGGGATAGATTCTGGTTTTTATGCCCAGATAAAACACAATCGTAACAACAATAATGGCCATGACCGCGGTAGAAAAAATAACCGTTCCGAGGAAGCGTCCGAAATAGATATTGCTCCGTTCGGTTCTCAGCAGCAGGTAACGCAGGCCGTGGCTCTGGATATCGCCGCTGACCTGATTATATGCCAGGAAGGAAATTACAAAAGGCATGCCGAATAGCAGCACCAGAAAAATCGCTGATAGTAGTGCCGGCCTTTTCTCAAGCAGAAATCTCGTCCAAGGATCCAGACCAGTGTCGCTCTTTTGCGGCTGTATGGTCATACTGTCATCGTCCGAATGATTCGTAAGAGGGCGCTGACGTGCCGCGCTTTGTTGGATGATTTCCTTCAGTGTTTTCTGTCCTAAGACCCATTGGATGATCGGCTGGCCAATATCGACAATTGTATTCCTGATAACTTCAGGATTCATTTGGCCCAGCTCACGCTCCTGTCGGGCTATCAATTGCTCCACCGGCGTGATTAACATATGAGCCACAAAAAGACCGAAGACCAGTGCGATTAGAAGATAAACCAGCCCTGCTCCGCTCCGCACCGCATAACGGCTCCAGTACAGGCTGATAAGGCGAATATGATCAATAGTCGGTGTTTTAAGATTCATTTCGATTCCCAACTTCTAACGCACACAGAGAATCATCCGGCTCAGTTGGTCAGGTCGTCCTTAAAGGTCGTGTTCACCAGGATAAGCGTAACGACTGGATAAATCAGCCCGATGATGGTCCCGATATTGAAGCTTCCGCCCATTTCGGCCGGCCACATCATTGCTGAGACAATGCCGCTAACAATCGAAACGACAGCGTATGTGTTGCCGATCATCCGCCCCAACAACTTCTTCTGTTTCGGGTCCCCTATGCCCGACAGCAGCAGAAGCACACTGGTTATGATAGAAAGGGCAAAGATGAAAATAAACACGGGCAGCCCTGCATTTTGAAAGGCCTCAATCTGCGCCTTTTGGGATTCCTGCATCTTATCGGTTGGGATTTTTCCGATGAATGCAAAGAAAGCGGCCAGGCTGAGAAGCCCAATAAAACCCCAGCCGGAGAAAACAAAATTAATTACTGCAAGAGCGGTCAAACCGCCGGGACGTTTTCCTTCAGTCATTGTTCTGTCCTTTCTTTTGATTCTTTACACAGGGATTCCCTGCTTGTCGAATTTCAATTATTTATATAGGATTCCTTGCTTACCGTCAAAGGTGAATTTTGGGAGATATTCTGTAGAAAAACGGGTCAGGTAGGGCTGGCCCTTACTAGTGATCTGTGGCTGTGCCAACGCGGCAGCGCGTAGAAAAAGCAAGGCTTGTGCTACATCTTCAGGGTCAGGAACTGGTCGAGCAGATGCTGATAGGCGAAGGCCATCAGGTACATGCATAGAACCGTGACAACTAAAACGATCACAGTGATGATCGCCTTGATCGCGGGTTTGTAGCGGGGATTCAGCCACACAAGCGGAAGGGCCAGCGGCCCAAGACACAGCAGTGCAATCACCACGCTTCCGGTGGCAAAGTACCATTTTTTCCGCTGAGGCCTCGAACCGTCGCGGCTGGATCCGTCAAGAAATTCGCCGCAGTACCGACACTTGATGGCTTCTGCCTGTATCTGCTCGGCACAAAAGGGACATTTCTTCATGCTGGCTGCGTTTTCATGCTGGCAGCTGTTTTTGCTCCTGAATCGGCCTTTCTGCGCAATCATATATGCTTGATTTTATGCCCATATTATTGTTTATCGACTCTTCAGCAAGGTTTCTTTAGAATCTTGATGGATCGCTTACGCCAGCGACCACCGTAGCACGTGTGAGGCCCTGGGCATAAAGGCCATGATGACTTGACGTCATCCCCACCTTCCTCCCGTTTGTCACCAACGTCAACACCATCCTGGTGACGATCTCGGTCGCGGTAGTGACCATCGCGATCATCTGGGCCGGTTTCAAGATGATCTTCCAAGGTGCGCGCCTGGCCGATGTGGCCAACGTGCTGATCGGCGGCACCCTGGTGGGCGGCGCCGCCGCCTTTGCCGGCTACATCGTCGCCTGACCAACACCAGGCCAGACCATGTCAGCCGAAGCCATCTACAAGGGCGCCACCCGCCCGGCCATGAAGCTGGGCATCCCGCTGGTGCCGCTGGTGGTGCTGTTCGGCACCGGCATGCTGCTGATCATGTGGGGCGGCGCGCTGGTGAGCTGGTGGATCGCCCTCGCCGTGGTCGTCGCCATCGTGCCGGCGCTGC
>CAWFCJ010000019.1:0-10623 GCA_963814265.1 Sedimentisphaerales bacterium
CCAGAAATGCGCCTGTTTTGATCAGAAATTAACAAGAAATGCGCACTTTTTAACACTTTTGAAAAAGCAGCACTTGACTTTTATCCGGACACCAGATTTCTGGCACGCTGCTTGCGGAGACACGGACTAACACTGACAGGAACACGGACGGGCACGGACTAATCGTGCCTCGATGGTGGACACCTAATGCTGGATGCCGACTCTAAAAAAAAATTGTGAAAAGATGGTCCAAAAATACGTACTTTCCACAATACTCGCACGACGGATCAAGCTGAGACAATGGATAGGTCGTCTAAGTGAAGCGAGCAGCCTGTTGCTGGTCATCGGGAGTTGACAGAAGTCGTAAAAATAGCTACAATACCGATGAAAAGCAGCCGTTATTAAGATTTGTCCTACGGGAAACAGATATTGCGGTGGCTTATGAAAAAATCATTAGTAATTTTTGCTCTCTTAACGCTTTTGATTTCTGGTGCGGTTGCGGCCGGGAAGGTGATCTACGTTGATAACGATGGCCCTGCAGATTTCAATAACATCCAGGCAGCAATCAACGATACCAACGACGGCGATACCGTAATTGTAGCTGACGGCAGATATACGGGAGATGGCAACCGGGACATCGAGTTCAAAGGCAAGGGCATTACCGTGAAGAGCAAAAATGGGCCCGAAAACTGTCTTATTGACTGCAATGGCACTGAAAGCGAACCTCATCGTGGGTTCCGTTTTCATTCTGGTGAAGACTCAAATTCCATCGTTTCCGGCCTGACAATAACCGGCGGATACGGACCTGAAGAAGAATACCTATATTCTGAACATCCGGTCAAAAGATCGT
Source organism: Sedimentisphaerales bacterium (assembly GCA_963814265.1). GTDB lineage: Bacteria > Planctomycetota > Phycisphaerae > Sedimentisphaerales > Anaerobacaceae > JAFNGF01. The sequence continues at coordinate 830 of CAWFCJ010000019.1, forward strand.
TTGGCGGTGGGATTTACTGTGTAGGTTCCAGTCCAACTATTATAAACTGCAAGGTCACCCGTAATACAGCCAAAGTAGATGGTGGTGGTGTCTATTTACAGGGTGCCGGTGCGCCGCGTTTGATTGACTGCACGATAAGTGAAAACAGAGCCGGCAATATCGGAGGGGGGATGGCCACAGCGCGTTGCAGCGGTTGGACCCACAACTGCGTATTCAGCAAGAACTCCGCCAGTGGGAACGGCGGAGGAGTAGGATTTTGGTACGCCGGTGCTCCGATATTGAGCTCTTGCAAAATCTCCGAGAACTCAGCTAATGGTTCTGGGGGAGGGATCATCTCTTACGGTAGCGGGGTAACTATAACTAATTGCATAATCGCCAAGAACACCGCTGGTGCCGGCGGCGGTATCTTTGCGGCTGGCGACGCCTTTTTCTGGGGTCAGTTGACAGTTAAGAACTGCACCTTTTCCCGCAATATAGCAGCATCTAAAGGTGGCGCCATCGTCTGTGGTGAGCTAAGTTTCCCATCCGTTTCCAATTGCATTCTTTGGGCCGACAAGGCCAGCCAGGGCCAGGAGATAGCGATGTACTGCGGCGACTTCGGCTCAGAGTTATTCATCCGTTATAGCGATGTTCAAGGGGGCCAGGCCGGTGTGTCTCGCGGCCCGTACGAACCCTGCCAGTTAAACTGGGGTCCCGGCAACATAGACGCTGAGCCGGTATTTAATAACCCAAACAAAGGTGACTATTATCTCAAAGTCGCAGGCCGGAAGCTGGAACCCAAACACTAAAAGCTGGGTCCAGGATGATGGTACAAGTCCCTGTATCGACGCCGGCGATCCAAACAGTCCTATCGGTTTGGAACCATTCCCCAACGGCGGCAGAATCAACATGGGTGCTTACGGTGGAACACCCGAGGCGAGTAAATCTTACTTTGGTGGGCCAGTCTGTGAGACGGTTATCGCGGGGGACATAAATGGTGATTGCCGAGTTGATTTCGCAGACCTTGCTCTTATTGCGTCGCATTGGCTGGAATGCCTTGGCCCGGAGTGTGGCCCAGTCGTTCAAATCGGTGTCCGGGGTCCAGAGATATCCTTGTCAGGCGGATATATCGATATAATCATAGGCGCAGTCAACCGTAGCCCAAACCCGGTAACACTGGTCTTTCCCGATGGTTTGCAGGTCTCCTATACGATCGATGGTATTTTTGACTGGGCTACGGTAGTACAGCCTGTGCCGGTTGCGACGCACGTAACGATTGAGCCGCACACACACTATTCCTGGCTAGTTACTCACGGCCCTTACGAAATGAAAAAGTATCCGTTGGCCGTAGGCAGGCATACGGTCGTAGGGAAGGTAGTAGGATACGGCCAAAGTGAGCCGGATGAGTTCGAGGTTCGCCCTTTGTTCTAAATGCGCCGGCTGTTAGAATTCGATGCCCCGTCGAGCAGGGACGCCTTTATTAAATGGATGCTTTATGTTTTTCATCTCCGTCACTAAATCGGCTATCGCAAGAAGCTCTGGCGTTGCACCTGAGCCGGTTAGAACGATTTCAACAGCGGGGTCTCTTTTGTCAACGATGTTCTTAACTTCTTGTAGCTTGGCAAGACCTTGTGAAAGGCAATATACAATCTCATCGAGTATCAGCACGTCATAGAACCTTTTCTCCGCGGTTTCAGCAAGTCGTGCAAGTGCATCGCTAATCGCGGTTTTCATCTTGGCGACGGCCTGCTCATCTGCGAGAGATTTTGACATATCCCAGGGCACATCGAGTGCTTCGACGCGGATCTTCAGGCCGGCCAACTTAAGAGCAAAACGCTCGCCAATATCCAGAGAAGGAGGTTTTAAGAATTGATAAATCAGGACTTTGTGGCCCTGACCAGCCGCGCGCAGTGCCAGGCCGAACGCGGCGGTAGTCTTGCCTTTGCCGTTGCCGGTATAAATCTGAACTAGGCCTCTTTCCAGCATAAAGAAAAGTCCGGTATGCAGGAAAAAGCCTGCATACCCTACGGATACTTTCCAGCATAAAGTTGACGCCAAAGATTGATCCGCCATACGTTGGGCGGATTGAACACGCCAGCATTTGCGCTGCGACTTTCGTTTGCGGCGTTCGCGACGGCATGAATTTTACTACCAGGCGTGGTTTTTAGCTACTCAGAACCGCTATCGCAGGCGATAATTATAAAGCGTCGCTTGGAGATTGGCAATGTATAAGGGTAAGACAGTTTGCGTGGTCGTGCCGGCATACAACGAAGAAAAGCTGATCGGCAGGGTTCTTGAAACCATGCCCGATTATGTGGACAAAGTGGTGGTGGTCGATGACACGAGCACAGACAAAACCGCAGAGATCGTAATCAAAGCTTCTGAGCAATCTCGTGGGCGGATTATTCTCATTGAGCACAAGGAAAACCAGGGCGTGGGCGGCGCAATCGCAAGCGGCTATAAATGGGCACGCGATAACAAGATGGACGTCACGGCGGTTATGGCCGGCGACGCTCAAATGGACCCCGCCAACCTGCCGAATTTGTTAGGTCCAGTAGTAGCAGGCCAGATCGATTACGCCAAGGGAAATCGGCTTTTTACCGGCAACGCCTGGCAGGTCATACCAAAGATTCGATACCTGGGCAACTCCTATTTATCTTTGCTGACCAAGATCGCGTCAGGCTACTGGCACGTGGCAGATTCTCAAACTGGATATACAGTAATAAATCTAAGAGCTTTGGAAATTCTGGACCTGGACAAGATCTATAGAAGGTTCGGCATGCCGAATGACATGCTTGTGAAGCTGAATATCTATAACTTCAGAGTCCGCGACATCCCTGTCAAGCCGGTCTACAACATCGGCGAAATATCCAAGATAAAACTGCAGAACGTTATGATAACGCTGTCCTGGCTGCTTCTGAAGGATTTTCTATATCGCCTTAAGGAAAAATACATAATCAGGGACTTTCACCCGCTTGTTTTCTTTTATATGTTTGGCCTTTTGTTCGGCCTGTCTACCGCTATCCTGTTTTTTAGGGTATTTTATATCTGGTTTACGGCCGGCCAGATTCCGCAGGTTAACGCACTTGCCGCTATGTTCTCATTCATAAGCTCCGTTCAGTTCACTCTTTTTGCTATGTGGTTCGATATGGAGAGCAATAAGGAGCTGAAATAAATCTTGGTGTTCGTAGTTCATAGTCCGTGGTTCATCGACGACGAACAATGAACAACGAACGACGAACAATGAACAATGAGAATCTTGGTTGAGATGACACATCCTGCCCACGTTCATTTCTTTCGCCACGCAATAGCGGAGTTCCAAAAGCGTGGGCACAAAGTTGCTGTAACCGCCAGAGATAAGGATGTCACAATCGAGCTGTTGCACCATTATGGGATTGCCTTTACACAGCTAAGTAAGGTGGGCCGGACAAAGACGTCCTTATTCGGTGAAATGTTGGTGCGGGATGCAAGATTGTTTCGATTCTGCCGCCGATTCAAGCCGGACATACTTACTGCAATCAGCGGCGTTTTCGCGGCACACGTTGGCTGGGTGCTAGGTAAACCTGTTGTCGTTTGGGATGATACGGAAATTGCAACTGCGGCACACAAAATCACACACCCTTTTGTTACGGCTATTTATAGCCCGGATTGCTTCAAAAAATCCTTCGGCGAAAAGCATCACCTGTACGCCGGTTTGCATGAGCTGGCTTATTTGCAGCCCAAAAGATTTACCGCTGATAGCAAGGCTGTAAAAAGCCTGGGCATTGATCCGGCAGAAAAGTATTGCATAATTCGGTTTGTCAGTTGGCAGGCACATCACGATGCCTTTCAGCACGGCCTTATTGAGCGCGACAGGCTGAGGTTCGTTGAGGAAATAGCCCGCTATGCAAGACCCTACATAACTTCCGAAAGCCCATTGCCCGCCGAGCTTGAGCCTTACCGCCTGAATATCGCTGTCCACCAAATACACCATGTACTGGCATTTGCCGCGCTATATGTCGGCGAAGGGGCTACGATGGCGAGTGAATCCGCTATTCTGGGCGTGCCCTCGGTGTATGTCAACACACTAAGAGCAGGCACAATTGATATGCTTGAGCGGTACGGGCTTATCAAACAAACAGCCGACACCGAGCAGGCCCTGCAATATTGTATCGACTGGCTCTCCGACTCAGCGGCTAAGGAGAAGTGCCTGGCTGCTCGCGAGAGGCTGCTGGCGGACAAAATAGATGTTACCGAATATATCGTGGCAACGATTGAAAGGTATCTCTAATGGAGATCTATTCCGGAATTTTCAAGAAGGTAATTTTCCCGCTGGTGGAGATGTCTGAAGGAACTGGTATTCTCAAAACCTTAAAGTTTCTTGAAGACAGCCAGTGGTGTACCCCCGATGAAATTCGAGCCTTTCAGGAAAGCAGACTGCGGGAGTTAATTCAACATTCATACACGAATGTCCCATACTATCGCTCGACCTTCGATCGGTTGGGATTAAAGCCGGCGGATATCAATTCGGTCGAGGACCTGCAAAAGCTGCCTGTCTTGAGCAAAGACATAATACGCAGGAACTTCCCGGATAACATGACTGCCGGGAACATTCCCAGGAAGAAGCTCACGTTAAACCACAGCGGCGGTTCCACGGGCGAGCCTTTGCCGTACTATCAGGACCGCCAGGCGATAAGCTGGAGGTTCGCCTCTCTTTTTCGCTTTTGGCGGTGGGCAGGATATGAGCTCGGCAACCGGTGGATTAGACTGGACCTGATCGCGCACGATACGCTGTCACAAAAAGTTATGGATAGGCTCGGCCGATGCCTATTCTTCCGCCTTTCCGCTATGAATCAGGACACGATGTGCATCAGCGTCGAAAAGATAAGAAGATACAACCCGCAGATAATTAGAGGATATGCCTCGCAAGTATTCCTGCTGGCACAATATCTCAAAGACAAGGGGATCACGGATGTAAAGCCGAACTCGATCATAACGACCGGCGACATGCTGTTTCCACATTACAGGCAGCTTATTGAAGAGCAATTTCACTGCCCGGTTTTCGATAATTATGGAGGAAACAGCATCGTGATTTCGAGTCAATGTGAGTCGGGCACGCACCACATCGCAGCGGAAAATGTCGTCGTGGAGTTTGTCAAGGACGACCGGCCGGTAAAACCCGGCGAATTAGGGACATCCTGGTTACAGATTTGAGCAACTATGGGATGCCCTTCATCCGATTCCGGATCGCAGATCTGGCAAGGCCGTTACAAGACAAATGCAAGTGCGGCAGAGGACTACCGGTGATGAGCTCCGTAGTGGGCAGAGACACCGATATTGTGGTGACTCCGGACGGTAACTACCTGGTCGCCTACTTCTTTGGTCACATATTCGAGTCTATGGTTTCGGTGGATCAGTTCCAGGTAGTGCAAGAAGCAGAAGATGAAATAGAGGTCAAGATAGTCAAGAACAATAAGTTTTCCAATCAGAACGCTCGGTATATAGAGGACGCCATACGGCAAGGGGCGGGAGAAAAGCTAAAGATAAGATTGAATTTTGTGAAGGATATTCCGGTTCCGCGGTCCGGCAAGATTCGGCTTGTCATTTCCGAGATCGGCAAGCGTCACTTTGCACCAACTATAGGCCAATAGAAAAGGAAGAATAGTCTGGTAAGAATTTGCCTTTTAGCAAATGCAGCGTCTGTTCATACGCAAAGATGGGCGGAATACTTTGCGGGAAGCGGGCACGATGTACACGTGGTCTCGGTCCGCGATGCAAGGATCCGTGGCGTAAAAGTCCATCCGGTAAGAATAAGAAGCGGCGTTGAACCTATCTCGCCGGCGGGCATATTGCTATCATACGCAAAAATGCTGCTCCATCTTAGAAGAGTAGTAAAAAATATTGATCCAGATATACTTCATGCACATTACGTTACGACCAACGGTCTTATAGGGGCTTTTGCCGGTTTTCATCCGTATATTGTCTCAACCTGGGGTTCTGATATTTTTGATCCGCCCTCAACAAATTTCATCTTCAAAAAAATGATCAAATTTGCCCTAAGCAGAGCAGATGCAATCACAGCCACAAGTAAAGTCTTAACCACAGCCACACAAAGATTAGCTCCGCAAGGTAGGCAGATACAAACTATCCCTTTTGGAGTCGATTTAGCAGGATTTAAGCCCACGATGCAATCGCATTCCGGCAAAATAACGATAGGATGTGCCAAGACCTTGATGAAACTGTACGGAGTTGAATATCTTATAAAAGCGTTTGCATCTGTGCATAAGAGATTTCCCCAGACCAATCTGCTGATTGTGGGCGGGGGACCTTTGCTTAATACCTTAAAGAAATTGGCAGGGTCGCTTTCGATTGGCGATAGCGTTGACTTTGTGGGCCCGGTTCCTCACGAGCAGATGCCGCTTTATCTAGCGAAGATGGACATCTTTGTAGTGCCATCGCTTTCTGAAGCGTGGGGGCGGGCGGCAGCCGAGGCATCGGCTATGGGACTTCCAGTAGTTGCGTCGGCTGTCGGAGGGCTGCCCGAGGTCGTAATAGATGGGGTCACAGGATTTCTCGTAGCTCCACGAGACCATGAGGCAATTGCCCAAAAGCTGATTTGTCTTATCGAAAATCCGGCTCTCAGGTCCAGCATGGGCACAATGGGCAGAAAGTTCGTTATGGACAATTATGATTGGAATGCGAATGCTTCTCTTATGGAGAAGCTGTATTATAGTCTCTTGGCTCACTGAAAAGACCGATGGGCAGCGAAAATATCGATTTCCGGCAATTTTACGACGATATCTATGAGTCAGAATCCTTATCTGATGAGCTTTATGTTCGAGCTACCAGATGGAAGGCTGAAAATCTATTTAGTCTTGTCCCCAACGACCTATCTTTCGATAAGATACTCGAGGTCGGCTGTGGAGCGGGCGTTTTGCTCGAAGAAGTGTACAGGACAACCGGCTGCAAAAACTTATATGGAGTCGATATTTCGGAGGTGGCTATTAAAAAGGCTGCGGCTATTTTGCCCTTTGGACAATTCCATGTGAAATCTATCGCCGATTTAGACTATCCGGCCAATTTTTTTGACCTACTGATTCTGTGCGACATTTTGGAGCACATACCCGACGTCGAAAAAATAATGCCAGCAGTTACTCGGTGCGCAAAGTATATACTTCTTAAAATTCCCATCGAGAACGCTATGGCTTCAAGAATTATGTACAAGATAAGAAAAATCACCCAAAATTTGGAGACTCATCCATCAGGGCATTTATACACATGGAATAAACAACAGGCGTTGCAACTAATTCGCTCCGCAGATAACGTCAAAATCCTCCGCTCCAAATTTGAGCCGTTTCCGTATGAGCTTTCTACTCATAAGACGCTCATCAAACAAATATTCGTAAAAGGTATTCAATGTATAGACAAATTGCTGGCAAGTCAGTATCTAAGCGAAAAAACCGTAGGGGGAAGCTTATTTATTTTTTGCCGGAATATAAGTTGAACACGCCAGGTGGAGCATTATATGCGTAAAAAGGAATTTTATGAGAATAGGGCAACCCACTATACGGATTTCGACAAGCAAGGTTATCTGCGGTACTCCAGAGCACTCGAACTAGTAGAAATTAAGAACGGTAGCCGGATCTTAGATGTTGGCTGCAAGCACGCTTATCTATGCGATATTTTAGGGGAGCGAGGGTTGGATTGTGATTATTATGCAGTGGATATATCTGAGAAAGTCATCAACAGTCTTAGGAATAAAAGAGGGAGTTTTCAGGTATGCGATGTTATGAAGGGCTTACCTTTTCAACGGGAGCAATTTGACTATGTTTTCTGTCTGGAGTTACTCGAACACGTTGAAAATCCCACTTTCTTGTTAAGAGAACTTCATAGAATACTTGCCGGCGACGGCGCCTTGCTCTTATCTATTCCCAACCCGTATAACTGGATAACAATATTCGCCAACATTATGAAGCTGTCTGCACGTGAGGGGCACATTCACTCATTTACCTTTACGGACCTTCAAACCCTGCTCGAATTTACCGGCTTCAGCATCAAAGCCAGGGCCGGCACATACACCTTATTGCCCTACACCAGACACGGCATAAAACAAGGCCGCTATCTTATGTTCAGGTCTAATTTTGTGTTCCTCACTACATCCTACATTTATCGGATTGGCAAATCTGCAAATGGTGACTAAGTGGATTAAAAATATACTTGGCGTGGTAATTATCCTCTTGCTGCTGTGGTACCTTTCGAGGCACTGGGAAGAGCTAAAGACCGTATCGCAGTTGGGTTCGAACAGTTGGCCATAATATACTTTTTGTGTTTTTTGTCCCTCTTGGTTAGTGCTCTGGTAGATAAATACTTGCTGAAAGCTCTGAATGCCAAGGCTGGTTTCTGGGACATATTTTGTGTAAATAATGCGGCTACGCTGCTCAACTACATCCCTATGAAATTCGGCACTCTCTTTCGGGCGAACTATTTGAAGCGTCACTACGGTCTTGCCTATACTCATTTTGCTACTTTCTTTTTGTATGTTATGTTCTTAATTACCACTTTGGCGGCGGCGGTGGGTTTAATCGTACTACTGACGGTATATAAGCAGGCCGGATACGAAAGCAAAATCCTGGCCGGCGTGTTCGCGATAACAATCGCCGGTTCATTGCTTTTCTTATTTGTGCCGCTGCCCCTGCCCAACGCCGCAGGACAACTTAGTTCCATGCTGCGCAACTTTCTTTTAGGGCGCAGACAAAATCGCAGGCAAAACAAAGCTGACTATCAGGGCGGCAATGTTATTGTCGCTAAATTTTTTGCTTACCGCCTTACGCTTCGGGATCATCTACCACAGCATCGGCCAAGACATCCACCCCGCGGGCTATCTGCTGCTCGGGACGCTCGGCTATCTCGCTCTATTTATAAGCCTAACGCCAGGTGCATTGGGAATCAGAGAGTTGATGCTGGGCTTTGGAGCGGTGGTTATTGCGGTGCCGCTGCAGGTTGGGGTGCTGGCGGCAATGATTGATAGAGCCATAGCGCTTGGCTGGTCTTTCGTAATCGGTGGTGCGTGCACGGCGTGGCTCTGGCATAAATCTCCCACCGCCTTCAAAAAGCAGCCCGGGAGTTTTGAGTTTTAAGTTTTGAGTCTGCCTGCGGCGTTACCAAAATGCCGCAGGGTCAAGAGCCGGGGCCTTTACTTTGCAGGTCAAAAATCAGGTGAGGCAGCATTGGAGCCAGTTCCGGCCCGCCGGGATCGGCGGGAACAGACTCGAACTTGTACCGCTGCTGTAGCTGCTGGATCAGCGGAGCTACCTGCTGGACGGCTGGGACAAGGTAATAAGGAAACATGCCGGTTTGGGCCTTCTGTTGAATCTCCGCCCAGGTCGTGGCTACTACAACCTCCCGGTCGAGATACCAGGCGATTTCAGGACGATAATGCTCGCCTTTCGCCTCGTGCTGCTCAACTTTCTGGCTCTGATAGCTCAAGAGCATCTTGTCCGGCGGAATCCTTTCGTTGAGCGTTTTGAAAAGTCTGACCCTTTCCGGCGAAAAGTGTCTGATGCCGTAATAGTGGTCCAGCCCTCCTATACACGCTATCGTAATGATGCCCACCAGAGCCGCTGTACATATCTTCGACACTATTGGACGAACTCTATCCAGAATGCCGGCGAGCGTCATTATCCCAAGTGCGGCAGCGATCGCAAGTAGCGGAGAAAAACAGCGTTCCCAGTAGTGGTGCATCCACAGGGCACCTTTCAAGAGGGACAGTTGGAAAAAGCCCGGCAAGAAAAAAAGCCAGAATTGTGGAAACCGTGCGGTCAGAGCCTCAGATTGCT
>CAWFCJ010000020.1:0-6428 GCA_963814265.1 Sedimentisphaerales bacterium
CCGAATTTTGTGCGTAGTTCCGCCTTGCTTTGATTGTTGACTATTTGTTTTGACCGGAGCCGCGATAGTAGCTATTGTACAGGGTTGTTAGCGGCAAAAAATGGAGCTTCGGGGGATTTTGGAAAGGAGAGCACTGCGATGAATAGACGCAATTTTTTGGCGGCAGGTGTGGCTGGCGTGACGGGCATAAATGCCGTTGCTGCTGCCGGCCAACCAAAAGGTCAAGGCGAACGAGATTACTTCGAGCTGAGACAGTACCATTTTCTCAACCGGGCTAAGGCGGGCGTGTTCGAAAACTTCCTGCGCGACGTAGCGATACCGGCTATGAACCGGATAGGAATCCAGCCAGTCGGAGTCTTCAACGTGATGTACGGCCCAAGCCAGTCCACGCTTTACGTATTGCTGGTGCATAAGTCGTTAGAGTCGGTGGTCGAAGCGTCTGCAAGGTTGCTCGCAGACGCCCAGTTCGCAAAGGCAGATATGGTGAATGCTCCGTTAGCTGAGCCGGGATATGTGCGGTATGAGAGTTCGCTGATGGCGGCTTTCAAGGATATGCCCAGGCTGCAGGTGCCGCAGCAGAAGTCCAGGATATTTGAGCTTCGGACCTATGAGAGTCACAGCATCAAGGCGGCCAAGAAAAAGATTGAGATGTTCAACGAGGGCGGGGAGATAGCGATTTTCCGCAAAACCGGTCTGCAGGTGGTCTTTTTCGGCGAGACGCTAGTCGGGTCCTATCTGCCGAACCTGACGTATATGCTGGCTTTCGATGATCTGGCACATCGTGACAAGCAATGGGAGGTGTTCGGCTCCGATCCGGATTGGAAGAAGCTGCGGATTGACCCGGCATACAAAGACACCGTCTCAAACGTCACCGATATTATTCTGCGGCCGAGTGCGTATTCCCAGATCTGACTTGTGCAAGATCGCTATCGGGTTGGGCTTTATTTTCAGTTTGTTCGCCCGGCTTGAACGGCAGCGGCTGGCCAAACTGAATAGCGATGCGGCGCAAAAAGTCGTTTAGCTGATCAACCCGGCAGATGTGAGCGGAACGAGTAAAGTTTGCCATGTCAAAAGAGTCGTCCTCGCCGTAGCGGGGCACGCTGAAGCGAGCGGTTATCTGCTGGCCGAGATAAGGACAGGTGTCGTCTGCCCGGCAGGTAAAAGAAGCACTTCTACTGGATAGGTCCACCATTTGGCCTTGGGTGAGTTTTCCATAGAAGTCTTCGGCAAACCAGATAGGCCAGTGGTATTGCAATCTGTGTTCTGCTCTTCGGTCCGTGTTATTGTCCATATCCGCAAATCGACAAATTCCGAGAGCCACTTTACGAAGTACCGCCCTAAAATTGTTTTTCCTTAGACGCTGCAACGAGTTCTCAATTGACACATTGCAGGTCCCGGTATCAAGTCCGGCATCAAAAACAAGATAAAACCCCTCGTGATTGGAATATTCTTGACATCTTGTGTCCTACCTTTTTAGAGTGGACGGGCAACTGAAAATCGAAAATCGCCAATTGCAAGGGTGATCTATGACGCCGAAAGAGCGAATTTATGCGATTTTGAATGGTGATACTTGCGACCGTCCTGCCGTCACGCCCATCTTTATGGCCTGGGCGGCCAGTTTCATCGGGCGTACTTACCAGGACTATTATCTCGATGGGGACGTCCTGGCAGAGGCGCAGCTTGCGGTTGTTAGGGCATTCAATCTGGATCAGACTGGCGCAATAAGCGACCCCTGGCGGGAAGCCTCAGCCTACGGGATGGAATTTGACTACCCGAAAGATGGGGTCGGCAAGCCCAGAGGCACGCTCATTAAAACTCGGCAGGACATAGCCCGCGTAAAGACGCTTGACATCGAGAACGCAGCGCAAACAAAGCAGCGGATCGAAAGCGTGAAAAAGATGGCTGCCCAGGTCGGGCAAACCCACAGTGTGCTAGGCTGGGTGGAAGGGCCGATGGCAGAGTATGCTGACTTGCGGGGCGTTGAAAAAGCATTTCTCGATCTGATTGATGACCCGCAGATGTTTATGGAGGCAGGCCAGGTCATCGTGCAAAACGCAATTTCTTTTGCCGTCGCTCAGATAAAGGCCGGGGCGGATATGGTTGGCGTAGGCGATGCAGTCGCCAGTCTTATCGGCCCGAAGATGTACACCAAATACGTTTTGCCGCTGGAGCAGAAGCTCTTTGCCACCATCCACGAGGCGGGCGCTAAGGTAAAACTACACATTTGCGGGAATATCAACAACATCGTCGAGCACATGGCTAAAAGCGGCGCCGATGTTATAGATGTCGATTGGATGGTGCCGCTGGAAAAAGCCAGGCAGTTGGTCGGACCTGATATTGTGTTGTGTGGCAATTTCGATCCGTCGGCGGTTTTGCTTCAGGGCACGCCCGAGAACGTCGCCGAAGCGGCCAGAAAGTGTATTAAGGCGGGCGGAAAGAAATTTTTCTTGATGCCCGGCTGCGAGGTGCCGCCTGCTACGCCGCAACAGAATATCCGGGCATTTTGTCCCTGTGAAGGTTGTCTGATTCCAGAAGAATTGAAGTGTTGAGATTTTCTGCAAGGAGGTTTCAATTATGGCAAGTCTTTTATACATCAAAGCGTCTCCGATGGGCGAGCTTTCTTATTCAGTTGCCGTAGCGGACGCATTCATCGAGGCGTACCGTAAGGGGCACGCTCAGGACGAGATAAAAGTCATCGATCTGTTCAAAGTAGCGCTTCCGGCCTTTGATTTTGAGGCGGCTTCGGCAAAGTATAAAATAATGCACGGCAAAGAACATTCGCCGAAGGACCGCCGGATATGGCAGGGAATTGTCTCAGTGATTGACGAATTCAAGTCGGCGGACAAGTATGTTCTGGCGGTGCCAATGTGGAATTTCTCGATCCCGTACCGCCTGAAACAATACATAGATATTATAGTCCAGCCCGGCTACACTTTTACCGTCACGGCATCTGGCGGCTACGAGGGATTGGTCAAAGGCAAGCCCGTCTTCATCGCATACGCCCGCGGCGGCGAGTACATTGCCGGAACCGCCAGCGAGGCGTTCGATCTGCAGAAGAGATATCTGGAGCTGATACTGGGCTTTATGGGCCTTACCGATATTCGCTCGGTAGCAGTTGAGCCAACCCTTGCCGGCGGTGCGGATACCGCGAATCAGAAACGGGCCGAGGCGATAGAAAAAGCAAAACAATTAGCCCGCAAGTTTTAGTACTGGCGGTAGCGGTAAAAGTATTGCGGCTGCCAGTTCCACCGCCAAGGATCCATCAGCCTTGCGTTGACCGCGGTGCGCTCCGCAAGCACGTTTAACTGCTGCTGTATTCCGTACAGGCCGCCTTCGAGTTTTCGGTGGTTTTCCTGGATATCGGTGACGGCCTTATCAAGTCGCTCCACGCTTTTGGTGACCTGTTGGCTGCCGGCGTTGACCTTGGTTCTTCGAGCTCTTTGAGCTTGTTCACGGCCTCAGCCTCGAACTTAAGTTTCTTCAGCTCCGCCCGTGATTTTACCTGGATTTCCCAGACCTGCCTGTCAGCTTCGAGTTTTTTTATCCTTTCATTTATCTGCTCGATTCTCTCGCTGTCTTGGCCGGCGGCGGTTGTGCCCAGAGCGGACTTGGCCTTCTCGCAGCAACGGATCGCCTGGATGAAATCATCGGGGTCGTCTCTAAAGTCCCACGTCCTGCCGGCAAAGTAATCTGCCAGGTCCAGGTAGTATCTGTACTCCGGCACAGTCTTGATGTCCAGCGTCCTGGGGTCGATTTCTCTTCTACCGTAGGTGTTCACAACGATCTTGCTTTCATCCAGCCGTTCGATGGTGATTTTGTTCTTGTCTTCGGTGAGCACCTTTCCGTATATCAGCTCGCCGGTTCGCAGATGGAAATCCACAGTCCGGACGGAGTTCGCCCGCGGCGCCAGGGCCGCCGGCGTCTGACCTGGAACTTCCTGCCCGGACGCCGTCGTCGAAAGCCGGACTTTGGCGTCGGGCGATGTGCCAGGATTCGCGGTGGTACCCCAAACCAAAAGAACGACAACTGCTGCTGCTTTTGTAACGTTGACCAGGTTCATCTTCGTATCCCCCTTCTGTCTCCTGTATTCTGTCTCCTGTATTCTGTATTCTGTATTCTGTCTCCTGTATTCTGTATTCTGTCTCCTAACCGCCCTAATTATACCCGATTTTCAGCTGGAGTAAAAATAGGCTGATTGCCGATATCCAATTTTAGATTTGCGATTTTCAAAATTGGCTTTGTTTGGCTTTGTTTTCTTGGACTGCCCAGACGCCATTTTTTTCATAAGCCTTTGTAATAAAGAAGGATACGTTCATTTAGGCTTTTTGGAAATTGGCTTTGTTTTGCATAATTACGCTCTTTCGGGTGCGCTTTGGACCCTGTCATTCCGCACACCTGCCTTCGCAGGTGCATGCTTGCCCCCGCGAAAGCGGGGGCGGAATCCGGGACCGTCAAAATGTCTGGATTCCTGCTTTCGCAGGAATGACAAACCGTCATCGGCCATTAACTATGAACCACAAACAATGAACCATGAACTTTCTTACATTCCGATTCTAATCCATTACTTACGGACATATTATACCCAGAAATCGCTCCGGCGTCAAATAGAATTTGACGTTAACCACTGATTAACGCGGATTAGCACGGATCAAAGAAGATAGTCGGTAGTATGGGCAACTTGTTGCCCATGCGGTGGCTTGATTATGACTTTTCCCCTCCTCCGAAGCACGCCCTGAGCTTGCCGAATGGGCCAGATTCTCGTTTGAATTAGGAATGTGTAGGGCTGTTTCAAAGATGGTGCCAAATCGTCTTCTATTTGGCGACAGGTTTGACCAGTCCTGTTCGTTTAGGAATTTCTGTTAATGGGCAATCGACCTTCCTCGAAAGAAATTGGGAAGGATGATGGCGTTTTTCCGAGGGCGGCGATGTTTGCGAGTCACAGGCTGGCTCTGTCGAAACGTAAGCATGTCGGGTGCGATACCTCGCACCATTTCCACATTCCCTTCAATTAGCAAGATACGATATACGAGCGAGGAAAGACGAGTAATGCCGGAGCGGATCCAAAACCTCAAACCGGAACATCGGTCGCTGTCCCTACTCTTGCAACCCCGGTCAACTCGGTTGTTGGGGCGAACCTACCACGCGGCAGAACTCTCGTCGGGAATGTCAATCTCTCGAACGAGCGTCTGGCTAATAGTGTTATCGCGCATTCTAATGTTTCTAGCACCTTCGAAACGAATTGTGCGTCCGCCGGAACCAATAAGCATGCGATAATATTCCTCGCATAGATCGGCAAACTGGTCGTGGTTCCATGCACCTTTGTACGATCCACTGATTTTGCTCACTTCTATCGGCTCACCCTGATAATTCGTCCCGTATGGCTGTTTTACTTCAACCGTCATGTCATCGTATTGGTTGCCTTTTACTTCGAGACTGAAGTGGATAGTCGAGACCATGTGATCTTCGTTCTTATCAAAACTACTATAATCCTGTGAATCCTGGATTAGCTTCCGAAAAATCACTTTAACTTTTGACATAGATGCGCCTCTCTATTTTTGTTTGTATACGCAATTGATGTCTGATTATCGTTTATATGGTTCCTGCATGAGGTTGCTGCTGATGGGTGCCACATGCCTGGGGTCCTCGCCCAGGTACTGGTTCGAAGTGTTTTGCTTGTCTTGTGTTTCCTGAACCATACCTGATCCACCTTCTACGATAAATTCTGACCGTCGCCGTTCCGGCGACAGCTAAACATAAAAGAACAAAGGATATTATGGTCTGGATTGTCGGAAAAAGCAAGAAAAAAGTGGAGAAGAGCCATAGGGCGCATGTTGGCTCAATTCGTCGTTCGTCGCTCGTGTCTACGCGGCCAGATGCTTCGACTTCGCTCAGCATGACAATACGGCAGGTTCGTGACCCGTGGAGGGTCGACTGTCGAGCATCGGAACTGGAGAATCTATGCCGATTTCGCCCAGGTGCTGATAGACAAGGCTCGAAAGCTTTATGCCAACGAAGATTTCGGTACTCAGCTAAAACACGCCGCTTATGCTCTGGACTCAACTTTTATTACAAGAGCCAAAAGCAATTTGGATTATCAACGTCTGTGCCATCGCAAGGTCGACAAAAGCACAGGTTTGCGGTGCGACCAAACGATAAGACTCAACGGCTTTTACGCGTCGCAGGACTATCCTGCCGTGCTTCGGCGAATCAGTTACTTCGACATCGAGACAAACAAAAGATTCGTATTTCTAACCAACAACTTTGCACTGCCGGCTCTGACAATTGCCCGACTCTACAGTGGGAATTCAACAGTTTTTAATTTTTCGCTTCAAGTTTTTGAGTTTTCCTGGATTTGAGAATCATCGCTGCCCCTATTGACCCCATTATCAAGCAATATCAACTGAACCAGTAACAGGCAAAACAGTAAC
>CAWFCJ010000021.1:0-83806 GCA_963814265.1 Sedimentisphaerales bacterium
AACTCAGGCCATCAGGTATTCGAGGATTTATCCGAACATGGTTTTGCTGCTATTAAATCTTGACGCATGTGCTAGATATAATTGATCTCATGTCTGTGCTAATTTTAGCAACGAAGCTTTATATTCCCCCGCCTCGGCCTAAAATTGACTCCCCCGCCCCTCATCTGATCGAGCGGCTGAACGAGAGCCTCTCTTCGGGGCGCACCTCTTGAGCGCATCCGCAGCGGCCACATTTTCATCGCTGGTTTCAATCTGCACCATTGACCCGACCTTGCCGTTAAAATGAACATACGTGCCTATAAGGCCGGGACCATCCAGCTTATATTTTGCGTAGTCACCTACCTCGGTTTTTTCGCCGGTTTTGCCGGCCATCTCCCCCAGAATATCCTTGAACTGCCTGCCCTGGTGTTTAGCCTGCAGGACATTCTCGGTACCCTGGTGGGCTGAGCAGGCCATCGCGCACTGGGCTAAGGCTTCGGCTGCGGCGACAAAATCGTCGCTCTTTGCGACAAAATCGGTCCCACAACAAAGCGTTGCCAGAATCGCTGTCTTACCATCATTACTGACCTTAGCCACAACCAGTCCCTGAGACGTTTCTCGCTCGGCGCGTCTGGCTAAGGTGGCAAGGCCTTTTTTCCGCAGTATCTGGATGGCCTGGTCGATGTCGCCTTTGGCTTCCTGAATGCGCACTTTTGCGTCCATCATTCCCTGGCCGGTTATTTTTCGTAGTTTTGCCACCATTGAAGCTGAAATTTCCGCCATCTTGAAGGTCCTTACTTATTACGGGTCGTCAGTTATGAATTGTAACCGTTATTATCCGAACCGGCCGTGAAACCGCCGGCTAAATATCAGCAATTATTGCCCGTTGCTCGTTTGATTGGGCTCTTTCTGGTTGTTGTCACCTCCCTGCGGGCCGAGTCTCCATCTTGCGATGCTGCTTGCTCGACGGCGGTGACATCCCGGTCTTCAGATTCGCCAGCGCGGGCAAAGGCTGGCCTCTTCGGACGAAACCGCTTCGGCCGGCCCGCAGGCTCAGGACGGGCAGAGTCATAGTCTTGCCGATCGCCACCGCATCAGCCAGCTCGTTAAGTATCAACTCAATCGCCCTGATGGAATCGTCATTAGCCGGAATCGCCACATCCACCGTATCGGGATCCGAATCCGTATCGAGAAGTCCCACCGTCTCGATGCCCAGTTTCTTGGCCTCGCGCAGAGCAAGATATTCCTTCCTCGCGTCCACCACGACCACGGCCCCGGGCAGGCGAGCCATTTTGCGGACGCCATCCATATTACCTCTTATCTTTCGCATCTCACGTTTAAGCCTGGAGGCGTGTTTCTTGCTCTCACTTTCCAGCGTTCCATCTTGCTCCATGGATTCCAGCTCCTCCAGTCTCTGCAAGTCGGGAGCGTATGGTTCGAAAGTTTGTAAGCATTCCGCCCAGCCAGCGCTCGCAGACATAGTGCATGCCGCACTTTCCTGCGGCGGCTTCAACTACTTTCTGAGCCTGACGCTTGGTACCCACGAAGACAACGTCATTGCCTGATGCTACAATCTCGGCCAGCAGCTTTTTGCTATCAGCAAGCCCTTTAGAGTCTTCCTGACATCGATAATATGAATGTTACCACGCTTGGCGAAAATAAACGGGGCCATTTTGGGATTCCATCGGCTTGACGCCGTGCCCAAAATGCACGCCGGCGTTGATTAACTGACGGGTCAACTGGCTAGCCACTCAAATCTCCAAAAAATCTAAGACTCTTCTATTCCACCACACACAAACAGCTAAACACCAGGAAAATAAGGCAATTTGCCAAATGTGTCAAGAATTTTTGTTGCAAGAATCTTTTTTGCTTGGTTTGCCAAACGCAGGGGCGATCAAAAAGGTCCGGATTCTCTCTGCCGATTCCCGGCGATTACAGGGTCCAATCTGTCGTCTCTGATTCGTTGCCGAGTAGTTGCAAAACTTCTCCATGATAGCATGAAACGACGCAAAAAGCCGCTTTACCCTCCGCCCAGACCAGGGCAATCGCAAAGTCGCCCAAACGGCCGAAGGGCAAGAATCGAGCTTATATGAAATCGCTGTTCTCAACTGCAACAGAGCGGTTTCCAGAGATGGTCACCGGCCTTGATGGTTCTTTTTCCGGACTTTGCGATTGCCCTGCCGCCCAGACCCCATGTATTGGATACAAATCAATACCAGACGGTAATAATAATGTTGGGTTCGGTCTTTTTGGCCTGGACCTCACCCGTGGTAGTGTTAGCTTGCTTTATCGCGACGCCGGGGTTATCTTTCAGCCACTTACTGATCTGCTCGTCAAGAAAATCCATAGCCCCCGGATGCAGTTTTGTAAAGAAGGTCTTTACGCCTGTGATTCGAGCGGTTGAGGCTATTTTTACAGCGTCCTTTTTCACAGCCGGCTTCGCTGCCTCTACTGCACCACCGCCGCCCAAATTCAAGGGGGCATGAGAGACACCAGCTTTGCCCGGTTGATCATCAAGCGGAATCGGCTTGTCCAGATCATCGTCAAGAGGAATCGGGTCATCGAAACCTTCGTTGCGAAGCTTGTTGCCGTCGAAATTCTGCATATACTATCTCCCTTAACTTCTTTTCGTTTCGCGTATGTGGCTAATCATTATGCAAACGTGGGACCGATAGTGACACGCGCCGTGCTCAGGTCTTCTTAGGCCCTTCGGCTTCAGATGCTTTTCTGTCTTGCTTTGACTGGCCGGAATCGGCCTTACCGGTTTCTGTCTGGGAGTTCTTGGCCTCAGCCTGAGCTGGCTGATCTTGCGCTTTGGGCTTCTGTGTTTCAGGCTGGGCACGTTTTTCGGCATCAGCAGCTTTCCGCTCCATCTGTTTGACTTGCTCTTTCAACTTTTCTATCTCAGCCTGCGCCGTTTGAGTGTCGGTCTTTGCCTTGGCCAGTTCAGCCTTTGCTTTTTCCAGCTCAGCCTGGGCCTGCTTGGCATCGGCGACAGCTTTTTCTTCAGTGGTTTTTGCCTGAGCGATCAGCTTTTGCGAATCTGTTCTTACATTTGACACCTCAGCGGTTGCCCGCTGAGCTTGTGTCTCTGCCCGTTCTGTCCGAACGCCTGCTTCTCTGACCGCGTGTCGGGCCTCTGCTTTTTCAGCCTCAGCCGCGAGCCGGGACTGCTCAGCCTGGTCGGCTTTGTGCTCTTGTTCCTTCTTGCTGGCCTTGACGCCGAAGGGATCAGTCAAGGTTTCGGATAACTCTCCGGTCTGCTTGGCCTGTTCGTGTTTCTTTTGGAGGTCTTCGACCATCTCTGCATTCGGCTTGCCGCCTGTGGAGATGCTCGGAGTTAGAATGAATACGGTCTCTACCACACGCTCTTCAAAATCGCTGCCGGAAAATAGAATGCCAATTATAGGCAGGTTTTTCAGGAAGGGGATGCCGCGCCTAACATCTCGCCTCTCGCTCTTTCTCATCCCGCCTATCACCAGACTCTCACCTTGTCTGATGCGGTTTTCTTTGTTGTTGATTTCTTTTTTGGTGATAATGGGCAATTGTTTGACGCCCTCAGGGGTTAATTTTGACCCAAGAACAATGGTTGTTTCCAGACCGATGTAGTTCTGTGCGAACACGTGAGGAGTAATTTGAAGCGAGTCGACCACGTCCTCATACTCCATTTTACTCTCTGCCCATTGCGCAACAGCACCAGTTGTAAGATATGTCCGTTGTAGCGGCACCTTTTGACTTGACGATACTTTTGCCGTTTTGCCGTTGACGACTTCAAGCGAGGGGTTCATCAAGACTTTCAGATAACCGTGCGACTCCAGGATATCGACCAGAGCCAGGTACTTGTCGTTGGCGTATCCGACCTGAAGGCCCATTTTAGCGCGAGCCAACTCCCTCATTGCAGCACCGGGAAATGCAGGCAGCAGAGACGGCTGCTTAAGCAGCTCATCAACGGCCATCCCAAAAGGCTGACCTGAGGGTCCGGCCCAAATCTGCTCGCCGAATAGCTCTTGAACTTCTAAGCTCGTTGACCAGTCCAGCGTCTTATCCGCATAGACTTCAGAAATAATGCAATCAATTTTAACCTGTATGGGCGAGACATCCACCCGCTCCAGCACCTCAAGCACTGCTTCAGCATCTTCTCTGTTCGGACACCTCACAATCAGTTGATTGGTTGCAGCAACGCTGCTGACCGTGTAGTCTACCAGTCGGGTCGACTTGCCTTTTTCGTCGAAGAGCATCGTGGCGAACTGATCGTAGACTACCTGTTTTAACTCTTCCGAAGTGTGATAATTGCAGAAGTAGAATAACTTAAATTCTGGTTTGCCGCCAACAATCTGCTCAATGATTTCGGGCGCTTCCTTATAAGCCTGGGGAATTGAGATGTTCGGTTCAGCTACAGGCCTGATTCGGCTGAGCTCTTTTATGATGCTTTCTGACTGTACGCCGGCAGATTCTTGGGCAAAAAACTCCTCGCACCCTCCCACCCAGAGGAGAGCCATAACAGCCGCAATCGCACCGGCAATTCGACTGCGGCTAAGCTTGTGGCCGCCATAATCCATAAGTACGTTCCCACCAGAAACAAAAATAAGCGCGTACAAGGCGCGGTGTCTCCGTGTTAAACTACCTTTTATATTTTAGACGGCTTAAAAGCCATTATATTGCACTCATCTATTTATCGTCAAGCAGATTCC
Source organism: Sedimentisphaerales bacterium (assembly GCA_963814265.1). Lineage (GTDB taxonomy): Bacteria > Planctomycetota > Phycisphaerae > Sedimentisphaerales > Anaerobacaceae > JAFNGF01. The sequence goes on from CAWFCJ010000021.1 coordinate 4,671, forward strand.
AACAAATTAACAAAAATTTAATGCCCCTATTTTCCCAGACATAGTATTAGATAAAATGATAATCTCCTGCTATTTTATGGGCCTATGACGAAAAAACAGCGAAAAACTGTCACTGTCGGCTTTGTGGCGCTGGGCTGTCCCAAGAATATCGTGGACAGCGAAAAAATGCTGGCAGAAATCGCAAAATCGGGCTTAGTAATAACTGCCGAGCCGGAAAACGCGGATGTTGTTGTCATTAACACCTGTGGTTTTATCGAACCGGCCAGGGTCGAGGCACTGCAGGCAATACGGCACGCAGTCGATTGTAAAGCCCGCGGCAGCGTAAAAAAAGTAATCGTCGCCGGCTGCCTGTCACAAAGGCTCGGCCGCCAACTTCTTGACCAAGTACCCGGCATCGATGCCGTTATTGGCCTGGGCCAGCGGGATAACATCGCCCAGATAATCAAAAAAACCCTCTTTTGCGAAAACCGCCTTGCCCACCTTAAACTGGCCCGAAAAGTGCAGCGATGATAGTGGCAGGCTTCTTATTACCGGACGCCACTGGGCATACCTGCGCATCAGCGAGGGCTGCAATCACCGGTGCTCTTTCTGCACAATCCCAGCGATCAGAGGCAAATTCAGAAGTAAATCCAGGCATCGCATCCTAACAGAGGCGACCGAGCTTGCCCGCTCCGGCGTGGCTGAGCTGAACATAATCGCGCAGGATACCACCAACTATGGGCGCGACCTGAAAATAAAGAACGCCCTTGCTGAACTGATAACCGAACTTGAAAAAATCGCCGGCGTCAGGTGGATACGATTGATGTATCTGTGGCCTGCTGGCATCGACGACCGGCTTATCGATACCGTTGCATCGAGCAAAAAAGTCGTCCATTACCTTGATATTCCGATTCAGCACGTAAACGACAAAATCTTAGAGCCATGCGCGGCCCGACACAAAGGACCGCCTGCACAGATTGATCGAGAAGCTGCGATGCGTCATCCCTGACGTTGTCCTTCGTACAACACTGATGGCTGGATTTCCTGGAGAGACCGACCGGCAGTTCGCTGAACTTGTGCAGTTTATCAAGTGGGCCGAGTTTGACGCCCTTGGCTGTTTTCAATTCTATCCGGAGTCGGGCACGGCTGCGGCCAAGATGCCCGGACAGGTCCCTGAGCCGGTGAAGCAAGAACGAGTCAAAAAGTTGATGCTGACCCAGCAGAAGATCGCCTTTGTCAAAAACAGAAACAGGATCGGCAATAAACTTACCTGCCTTGTTGACTCGGTTGACGACAAGGGCACCGGCCGCGGACGCTTCTACGGGCAGGCCCAAAGGTGGACAGCATGTGCATAATAGAGCACTGCTCCGCAACTGCCGGCCAGTTTATCAACGCCGAGGTCACTGGCACAGAAAACTACGACCTGATTGTCCGGCAAATTTAGCATTGAATTATGTCCCAGAAAGGCTAAACTTTCCGTTATGGTCGAACTCATCCCGAACATCCTGACTTTCTCCAGGCTTGGCTTGACGGCTATTTTCCTGACTATGGTTCTCTATATACCCTATATTGAAAACAAACCGCCATTCCTGGACGTCGCTGTTGTCTTGTTTGTCATTGCCGGTATCACCGATGTGATCGATGGGCATATCGCCAGAAAACTGGGCGTTACCAGCAAGTTCGGCCGAATGAGCGATCCGCTGGTTGACAAAACCCTGATCTGCGGAACCTTCGTTTGCTTTGCGATAATCGGCCAGCCAAAGCTTTTTGACCTGCCCGACAATGTCCTGAGAATTGTGCACTGGGCAGTTGCAGGCATTCTAATTTTAAGAGAGGCCTACGTGACCGTCCTGCGACACGTCTCTGAGGCCCACGGCATAAATTTCGGCGCGGTAGCTTCCGGCAAAATAAAGATGTTTCTACAGTCTTTCGCCGTCGGCACGGTGCTTATTAAAATGGCCCACGTGCAAACAGCGACCTGGGGACACTGGTTCACCACAGTGACGTTGGCAATTATGTTAGTAGCTACGATTGTGTCGGGCGTAACAGCAACCCGGCGAAGAAAGTCGCCGACGCTCTAAAGCTATGGCGACGGAGCGTTGAGAGAACTGCCGGAAGGAATACGAGCATGAAAGGTGGAGCGTTCTCTATCAGTTGTGGCACGGCCATCTTGGCCGTGTTTCCACGGGCTGCAAGCCCGTGCCACTTCATTTCTCTGTGCATTGCACTCTGGGCGTTGGCCGCCGTGGCATGGCCTTCCAGGCCGTCGACAGAAGAGTTTTTGCCAACAATCCCCGAAGGCAAAGAATGGAAGTTGGCCTGGAGCGATGAGTTCACCGGCACAAAGATCGACCAGTCTAAATGGGAGATTCTCGGCGATTGGAAACGCCGTGACGGCTATTGGGTCAAAGACGACGCCTATCTGGACGGCAAAGGCAATCTGTACTGCGCACAAAAAAAGATGGCGACCGGTACACCTGTGGCGCCGTGCGGACCCAGAACAAGTTTGAGCACAAATTCGGATACTGGGTGTGCCGGTGCAAGTTCCCAGAACAGCCGGGACATTGGCCGGCATTTTGGCTCCAGACAGACGGCGTAGGCAAAGTAGGAGACGAAGGCAGAGACGGCACAGAAATCGACATTATGGAATATCCCTGGCGCGACGACCGCCTCACCCAGAACCTGCACTGGGACGGTTACGGAAAAGACCACAAGCACGCAGGCAAGGAATCTACGATACCCAGCCTGAGCGAAGGGTTTCATACGTTTGCCCTTCACTGGAAACCTGATGAATACGTCTTTTACGTCGATGGCAAAGAAACCTGGCGCACGAGCGCTGGCGGCGTTTCGCAGGTGACGCAGTTCGTAAAATTGACCGAAGAAATCGGCAAATGGGGCGGTGACATAACAAAGGCAGAGCTGCCCGACTACTTTGTAGTGGACTATGTCCGGGTATATGACACGGTGGATAAAGCTGCGCCTCCGACCAGCAAGAAATCATACGCAAGGCCGCCCACGTGACGCCCTCGCCGAGGCAGTTTGCCTGGCAGCAACGCGAATTTATTGCGTTCATACACTTCGGCATAAATACTTTCACCGACAGGGAATGGGGCACGGGCAAGGAAGACCCCAAGCTGTTCAATCCCACCGCACTCGACGCCCGGCAATGGGTGCGAGTCTGCAAAGAAGCCAGCATGAAAATGATAATCCTGACCGCCAAACACCATGACGGCTTTTGTCTTTGGCCCAGTAAGTACACCGAGCACTCGGTAAAAAACAGCCCGTGGCGTGACGGCAAAGGCGATGTGGTGCGAGAACTTGCTGACGCTTGCCGCGAGGCTGGACTTGCGATGGGCATTTACCTGTCGCCCTGGGACATGCATGAGCCTACCTACGGTGACACGGTCAAGTACAACGAGTTCTACAAAAACCAGTTGCGGGAACTGTTGACGAATTACGGCGAGGTCGCCGAGGTTTGGTTCGACGGCGCTAAAGGGCCGAACGCCAAGGATATGGAGTACGACTGGGCCGGCTACTATGCAACCGTGCGAGAGCTTCAGCCGAACGCGGTTATTTTCAATGGGCCCGATGTCCGATGGGTCGGCAATGAGGCCGGCTACGCCCGCGAATCCGAGTGGAGCGTTATGAATAGAAACGACAAACCGTTCGAGTTCGTGAACCTCACGGCAAAGGACCTGGGCAGCATCGCAGCACTGGGCGACGGCAGTAGCCTGATCTGGTATCCGGCTGAAACGGATGTATCGATCCGGCCCGGATGGTTTTACCACGCCAGCCAGGACGACAAGGTAAAATCCCTCGAAAAGGTCCTCGATATTTATTTTAGCTCTGTGGGTCAAAACAGCGTTTTGCTGCTTAATATTCCGCCCGACCAGCGGGGCCTGATTCACGAAAACGATACCCGACGTCTGCGCGAGCTGCGAAAAGTGCTGGATGAAATCTTCGACGAAAATCTTGCCCTGGGTGCAACTGCCCAAGCCTCGCACGTGCGCGACGACAATCCCAACTATGGAGCCGACAAAATAGTAGACGGCAACAAAAATACTTACTGGAGCACTAACGAGGGCACGACCGGTGCGACAGTAGAATTCAGCCTGGCGAAAAAGTCTACCTTCAATGTCGCTGAGCTTGCAGAATATATCACAGTAGGCCAAAGAGTCGAAGAATTTACGCTTGAGGCCTGGGATGGCGAACCTGGAAGGAATTCGCCCGCGCCACCACGATCGGCTACAAACGACTGTTGCGTTTTCACGATGTCACTACCGAAAAAGTCCGCCTGCGGATCCTCATGTCCCGTGTGTGCCCAACTATCTCGCAGTTCGGCTTGTATTACGCCCAGCCGTGACTTCATCAGGTTCAAGACCTATTTTGTCGAATATCTCTCGCTCCAATTCAAAAATGGCCGCATCAATCCGTTCTGCGTCAAGTTCGGCCTGGTTTTTACAATTCCGTTGAGCCGCATTCCTTCTATGCGCCTCTTCTAATCGCTCCCTCAGCGGCACTATTTTATCGTGCATCACTCTCTTGTCGGCGTAGTAGACTATTTTCTCCTCCCAGGTAACCGGCTTATCTTTCTCATCCAGCAGTGCGGCATATCTGTGCCTTCTTACAGCTAAGGCAAGCTCCGGATATTTGTCTTTTAGAAGCTCGTAAGCAGCGTCCTCATGGCAAAACTTCCGGGCCAAAATTCGAAATTCCGCAGACCTGTCGTAACCCCCGCGAAAGGGGGCGTCACAAATCCGCAAAAGATCGTGCAACAGACACGCCCTATCGACAAGGTCCACATCTACCGGTATGCTTTTTTCTTTCAGCTTCTTTGCCAGAAGAATGCCCAGCCTGGCCACTGCCAGGTTATGTTTTCTGATGTGCAGCGGAACACCGAATTCGTCCATCAGCTCCAGACATCGCCGTCGTGTTGGCAGCTTACATTCTCTCATTTATCAGCTCAGCAACTTTCTTGCCTGATTTCAGCATTCCGCCGAAGATTGGTCCCATTCTCGGCAGATTATAAACATCGCACACCGCCATACCCGCCACGTAAAGGCCCGGAAAGACTTCGCCCGTTTTCTCCACGACGCCTGCTTCGGATGCCTCCACATTCATGAAATACTCCTGCAGCTCCTTCGGAAATAGCTCCGGCTTTCTCTTCTTGAGCATATCCACAAGCTCAGCCGGGTGACCGGTAGCGTCAATTGTGTGCTTGGCACAGATGCAGAATGGGTCCACGTGCAGGCCAAGTCCTCGTACGCTGGAACTATTTACAACGATGCCCTTGACGGTCTCCTGCTTTAGAACAATATCTTCAGCCTCTATTAAGTTGAATATCGCCGCCCCTGCTTTTTTTGCCGCATAGGCCAGGCCCGTGGCAAATTCTATGGCATCAGCTACATATAGGCGGCCTTGTTTTTTTGTCGTTACGCCAATTTCATCCAAGATTTCCTTGTCCTGGAAGGTAACTACATTGTAACCTGCGGCCCTTCCCCAGATTCCGCCACCTATAGAGAGCTTTTTTTCAATTACAGTGGTCTTAACCTTCGCTTTAGATAGGTAATAGCCAGCCGCCAGACCCGCAGGGCCTGCACCGACTATAACCACATCGTTCTCAAGATGCTCCGTGAGTTTCTTGCCGTACTCTGCAATAATTACTCGAGATATATCAGTCTCTATCATCTTTGTTCCCTTTGCCTATATTTCCTTGTGCCTTCCTTCGCAGGCATTATCGCGATCGGGTTCAAGGATGCAAGATATTCCCTTAGCCATTTCACAGCCCTTTTCTTGCAAAGAAGTTGGCGTTCGTTCTAACCCCGCCGGAAATTGGCTTTGATTGGCTTTGTTTTTGCTGGACTCTGAAAGCGCATCTTTTTTCATAATCCTTTGTCTTTATTGGTTTTGCGTTCATTTTGGCCTGATTGAAATTGGCTTTGTTTTGCAGAAAAACCTGTGCGGATCATCCTTGTTTTGCCCAAAAAGCCCAAATCTCCCTCTTTCTCATATCTCTGTTTCCTGTTCCTTCGACAGGCTCCCCTCGACCTCGATCGGGGCAGGCAGGCCAAGCTTCTGTCTTCTGTCTCTTGTATTCTGTCTTCTGTCTCCTGTATTCTCTCTTCTTCACGCGATCTCGATTCTATTCAATTTAGTTATGTACATATCATACATTCTGGGAAGCTGGGTGTCAAGTGAATTTCCGACAAAAAAGTGCCCCAGAGGCTTGTCCTGAGCGAAGTCGAAGGAACACCGAGTTCACAGAGGTAAAAAAATAGAATGGTTGCTCTGAGTCCTCTGTGCTCTCTGTGGCAAAAAAACAGTGCAGTCAGGGCGTCACTGCCCGGTCGTGGATGCGGACGTCGTCAACCAGACCGGACTTGCCTCGTCCAAGGCCCGAGCTGGAACAGGACGCCTGGCAGGGCTAAACATCCGATGCCGGCTTGCGCAGCGCCGCGGATGGCACTGGCCTGTAACGCAGATATGCATTACTATATGCCAACAATGAAAACAAACGCGACTGGTGACAAGCGTAAATATAGGCTCTTTACGGAGGCAAAACAATGGTGAAACAAAAGAAAATCTCCCGGCTGCGTAAGCCTGACGGAATGAGCCTGGAGCAGTGGCAGATTGCGTTGCGCAGGCAATTCGGCAATGCACAGGATTTCCGACTGCAGAACATCGGCGGCTCAGCCGATCTTCTCAGAGTTCCTGGTCAGCAATCCGAAGATCGGCACGCAGTATCGTGTCGCCATCCGGGGAAGTCAGCCGGGCGAAAACTACTGCTCATGCCCTGATTTTGCCGTCAATACTCTGGGGATCTGCAAACATATCGAGTACACCTTGTTGAGGCTCAGAAGAACACCAAAAGGCGAAAAAGCCCTGGCGGCAGGATTCAATCAGCCGTACAGCGAGGTCTTCCTTTGCTACGGCGTCAAACGCGAGGTGATGTTTAAGGCCGGGTCTGAATGTCCGCAGCACGCTGAAGAACTCGCCAAACAGTACTTCGACAGCCGCGGGTTCCTCCGCGAAGATGCGTATGCCCGATTCCACACGTTTATCAGATCTGGCCGATGGAGTTCTCGCATGACCTGCGCTGTTACGATGATGCCCTGGAGTTTATTGCCCAAAAGCGAGACAAAGACAATCTGCCGCAGAGTAGTCCGCAAGGCCTTTCCGCAAGGGATTGACAGCGCGGCCTTGCAAAGACCTTTTGCGGGTCTCTCTCTACCCTTATCAGAGAAAAGGAGCGTTGTTTGCCGCACAGGCCGGCAGGTGCCTAATCGCCGACGATATGGGCCTTGGCAAAACCGATTGAGGCTATTGCCGCCGCGGAGATTCTGTCCAAAACTGTGGGCATGGAGCGGGTGCTGATTGTCTCGCCGACTTCACTGAAGTACCAGTGGAAACAGGAGATAGAACGATTCAGCACTCGCAATGCCACGGTTGTGGAAGGTGCATTGGCCCGCCGGCTGTTCCTTTATTCAGCGGACAAAACATTCTACAAGATCACCAACTACGATCGTGATCCATCGCGACATGGAAGCTATTCAGAGGCTGGTCGCCCGACATAATCATTCTGGACGAAGCGCAGCGCATCAAGAACTGGCAGACGCGTACCGCCCAGAGCGTCAAAAAGCTCGAATCCAAATACGCGATGGTATTGACAGGGACGCCTTTGGAGAACCGCCTGGAGGAGCTGCACTCGATAGTCGAATTTGTTGACCGGCATCACTTCGGGCCGCGATTTCGGTTTCTGGCCGAGCACCAGCACGTCGAGGAGAACGGCCGGGTGATCGGATACCGCAACCTGGCGGGAATCGGGCGGACGCTGGAACCCATCCTCATTCGGCGGACCAGGCAGGAGGTTCTTAAAGAGCTGCCTGAGCGATTGGACAAGAACTACTTTCTGCCGATGACCGACCAGCAGCGGAAGCTCCACGAAGAAAACCGCGAGACCGTGGCGCGGATCGTTGCCAAGTGGCGGCGCTGGGGCTTTCTCTCGGACACCGACCAGAGGATCCTCAGAGCGCCTTGCAGAATATGCGGATGAGCTGTGACAGCACATACCTTCTTGATAAGGAAACCGACCACGGGGTCAAGGCGGATGAATTGATCGTGGTGCTCGGTGAGATGTTCGAGCAGCCCCAGACTAAGGCGGTCGTCTTCAGTCAATGGCTGCGTATGCACGAGTTGATATCGCAGCGGCTTGAATCACATCGGTATGGATACACCTTCTTCCACGGCGCCGTGCCGAGCCCAAAACGCAAGGACCTCGTTAGACAGTTTAAGGAAGACCCGCAATGCCGTGTCTTTCTCTCGACCGATGCCGGCGGTTTGGGGCTGAATCTGCAGAACGCATCCGTGGTCGTCAACGTGGATTTGCCGTGGAATCCGGCGGTCCTTGAACAGCGGATCGGCAGAGTGCACCGCCTGGGACAACATCGACCCGTCCGAGTTGTCAACTTCATCGCGCAGGGCACAATCGAGCACGGCATCTTGTCATTGTTGTCATTCAAAAAGGCACTGTTCGCTGGGGTATTAGAGCAAGGTCAGGATGAAGTGTTCCTCGGCGGCACACGCCTGAAACGGTTTATGGAGTCGGTAGAGAAAACAACCGGCAGCATCCCTCAGTCCATGCCTGCTACAGAAACAGAGGCTGAGCAAGCCGAACTGCAGCGCAAAGAAGCTGCAAAAGGCAAGGCTGCCGAACAAGCCCCGGCAGCGGCTCCTTCGGGATGGGAGCAATTGCTGTCGGCAGGATTGGCGCTGCTGGGCAACCTCGCACAAACCGCAGCCAGCCGACAGCCGGATGCCCGGCCTATCGCTGAAACCTTCGCCGGTATCAAGATTGAGCAGGATAAGGCCGATGGGCGGCCCCAACTGAGAATTCCTTTGCCGCCCAAGGAGACCCTGGTTATGATTGCCAACATCCTCCAAGAGTTCGCCAAACGACTGTAGTGATCCTGTGCAAGGGCATAGCGCAAAGCGTACAGCGTTTAGGTCTGTCCCCTGTAGGTCATCTTTGTCTCTTTGCCTCTACCAGCATGTCAGCCTGACTAAGGCGTTATGGCTCGGTCGTAAATGCGGACATCATCAATCAGGCCGGACCAGAAACTGCCAGGCTCGAGGCCTTTTCCGGCACCGATTTGTAGACCGCCTTGCGACCCGGCCAAAGTACCCTGCGTGCCTTTGGCTACCTCGACGTTGTCCACAAATAGAGTTCTGGTGGAGCCGTCCCATGTCAGGCCTACTCGATGCCAATCCCCGTCAATAATCACTGCCTCTGAGAATAATGGCGTGCCAAAGCGGCCGGCGGCCATCAATTCGGTCATTAGTTTGCCTTCGGCGGCGCCTGCAGAAAGCCAATTCGCGCCGGCCGGTTGAGAGACGACAACTTGTCCTGGAGAACCGCCCTTAATCCAGGCAAAAACGCTGAACGCGCCGCCTGCCGGGTCCAACACAGAGGGCGTGCTCACATAATCATCGACCCCGTCGAGCGCAAGCGCACCTCTTACCTTACCACCGGTGGGCTGCCATACTGGATTGCCATTGGCCGTCCCATCTTTGTCGCCGGCACTGTCATCAGCAACCCCGCCTTCTGTATCATCCAACTTCCAGTAAGCTATGAGGCCAAATTCTTTAAGCCAATATCCAGCAAAAACAGCCACGTCCTGGATATCTACAGCGCCGTCACCCCAAGGCATCGGGCCGATATCAACTGATGATTCATCTTCGCCCCAGTATTGGGCAAGTCGGCAGGAAATCTTTCAGGTCAACCTTTTCGTCGCCGTTGAAGTCGACGACGGAGAGGATCGGTACGGACCAGAGGTCGAACCCGCTGGTCCCGCTGGTGAAGAAGTACAACGTCCGCCCATCAGCGGAGACGACGCCGGGCGTACTATCGCCCCTGGAGTTGACCGCCGGACCGGCGTTGACCGGCGGCTCCCACGGGTCGCTGAGGCTTTTTCGCCTCGTCATTAAAACGTCATAACCACCGAGACCACCGGCACGATTGGATTCAAAGAACAAGACCAGACCATCGGCTGACAGATTACCGCATTCGTCTGCAGAGCCGCTATTGATGGTCGGCCCAAGATTAACCGGCGAACCCCACGGGTCCTGCATGGTAGGCCGGGTGCACATCCACAGATCGTAGTCGCCGTATCCGCCGGCTCGGTTGGACGCAAATACCAACGTCAAGCCATCGCGGGATATGCTGGGGCTCACCTCGTTACTCGACGTGTTGATCGCGGCGCCTGGATTCACGGGCGTGCCCCAAGGGGCATCGCGGCCGGCCCGCGTGGACATCCAGATATCATGGCCGCCCAGACCACCCGGCCGGTCCACAGCCGCGTTCACACCGCTGAAACAATCGCTGAAATACAACGTCAGGCCATCCGGAGACAGGCTCGGCCACGCCTCGTTGTATTGGCTGTTCACCGGCGCCCCGAAGTTCACGGGCGGACCCCATGGCTCCGAGATGGACGACCGCCTCGTCACCCAAATGTCGAAGTAGCCGAGGCCGCCCGCACGATCGGAGACGAAGTATAACTCCAGATCATCCGCCGTGACCCAGGGTACTCCTCCTGAGATGCCCAGGCTCTGGGCCTTGCCGAAGATGAAATCGGCCTTTGCACTGTCAGCGGTGAGCATGAGCACGGCCACAAATCCAAATAACACTAACCTGATTCTGTAACCATTTAACCATTTCATTTTACACGTTCCTTTCTGCCATTAGGGCAATAAATGAGGCTTGCGCAAAAAGCAATTGACAGCCCGGGACTGAACTAAATCGAGCAATGCGAAACCCCACCAATACGCCATTCTGGCAAACTCCAGGCCGAACATTCATAGTGATGCCTCACCGCATGAGTTGTCCTCCTCGAAACTAACGAAATTATATCCGCCGTGATCAGAAAATGCCAAAACAACTGCAGGATTTTCGTGGATTTATCGGTCAAACCAAACCATTTGGATTGACAGCTTTGACGGCCAAGTCTATCATATCAATAGAAACCACATTGGTGGAAGGATGTCGCAAGTTATGGCAAATAAAGGATTTACGCATCTTCATCTGCACAGCCAGTATTCACTGTTCGATGGCGCGATAGTCTTTGATGAGCTGCTTAAACAGTGCAAGAAACTCGGCATGGACTCGGTTGCCGTCACAGACCACGGCAATCTGTTCGGCGCTCATCGAGTTCTATACAAAAGCCATCGCCGCACATATCAAGCCAATAATCGGCATCGAGGCTTATGTCGCGCCCGGCAGCCGATTCGACAGGACAAAGACCTCCATCGCCGACGCCGCCTATCACTTGATTCTCCTGGTGGAGAACAACGTCGGCTATCAGAACCTCTTGAAACTTGCAAGTGTCGGTTACACTGAAGGATTTTACTACCGCCCGCGGATAGATAAGGAAATTCTCAGTGAGCTAAACGAAGGATTGCTGGCCGCGTCAGGCTGTCTGAAAGGCGAGATCGCAATGGCACTTTCCGGCGGTGACGAAAAGACCGCACAAACAGCCGCCGAGAGCTATCTAAAGATTTTCGGCTCCGATAGATTCTTCATCGAGATTCAGAATCACCAAGGCGAGGACCCGAATATCTGTCAGGCGTTAATCGACCTTGCTAAAAAGATGGGGCTGGGCCTGGTGGCAACAAATGACGTGCACTTTCTGCGGGAAGAAGACCACGAAGCGCACAATTGCCTCTGCGCCATAAGCACCGGCAAAAGGGCTGATGCCCCCGACAGAATGATTTATCCGCCGGACGTTTTCTTAAAAAGCCCCGAGCAAATGCGGCAACTCTTTCCCCAGAACGCCGAGGCGTGTGATAATACCGTGGCAATTGCGCAACCGCTGCAATGTTGAGCTTGACCTAAAAAAACGCCATGCACCGCGCTTCACACCTCCCGACGGCAGCACCGCCGAAGAGTTCCTCACCAAATTGTGCTACGAAGGGGCAAAGCATCGCTACGGCCAAATTAGCGAACAGGTGAAAAGCAGGCTCGACAGGGAGCTGGAGGTAATCGAATCAAAGGGATTTGCCAGCTATTTTCTGATTGTCTGGGATTTCTGCAATATGCGCCACGAAAATAATATCCCGATCGGCGCAAGAGGCAGCGGCGTAGGCACAGTTGTAGGATACTGCCTGGGGTTGTGCGATGTCGATCCGATACGATACGACCTCTTGTTCGAGCGGTTTATGGACCCGAGCGTAACGAGATGCCTGACATCGACATTGATATTTGCCAGACTCACCGGGGCCAAATCATCGACTACGTCCGGCAAAAATATGGCCATGTCGCTCAGATCATAACCTTCGGGACAATGAAGGCCCGCGCGGTAATCCGTGACATCTGCAGGGTGCTGGGTGTGCCGCTGGCCGAGGCCGACAGATTGGCAAAACTGGTGCCTTTCTCGCTGGATATGACGCTGGATAAAGCCCTTAGCAGCGAGCCGCAGTTGAAGCAGGCATACGAACAAAGCGAGCAGACCAGAAAAGTAATTGACATCTGCAAAAAGCTCGAAGGTCTTGCCCGGCACGCATCGGTTCACGCCGCGGGGGTCGTTATCGCCGATGAGCCGCTGACCAATTTTGTGCCGCTTTATAAAGCCTCCGGCTCCGAGGACGTCATAACTCAGTACGAAGGCCCTATGGTCGAAAAGGTGGGTCTTTTGAAAATGGACTTTCTGGGCCTGAAAACTCTCAGTGTTCTGGAGCGGGCACGTCAACTGGTCAAAGAGACTCACGGCGTGGAAACCGACCTGGAGAAACTCGACTTGGCCGACGCGAAGGTCTTTGATCTGTTTTCAGCGGGCAGAACTAAGGGCGTCTTTCAGTTTGAGTCCGCAGGGATGCAGAACATGCTGATTCAGATGAAGCCGGACAGGATCGAGGACCTGATAGCGGCTAACGCGCTCTATCGGCCTGGCCCGATGATACTGATCCCGGATTACATCGACCGCAAACACGGCACAAAATGGCGCCTGCCGCATCCGATTATGCACGAAATCCTGGACGAAACTTATGGCATCATGGTCTACCAGGAACAGGTAATGCAAATCTGCAATCGGCTCGGTGACATACCGCTGCGGGAGGCATACGCCCTGATAAAGGCGATAAGCAAAAAGAAGGCCAAGGTCATCGCCAAGGAAAAAGAGCGGTTTATTGCCGGGTGTGTCGAGAAGGGTCTAAAAGCCGAAGAGTCTGGGCAGATTTTCGAGCTTATCGAACGCTTCGCCGGCTACGGCTTCAATAAAAGCCACTCGACCCGCTACGCCTTTATCGCCTTCCAGACCGCCTATATGAAGGCGCATTGGCCGGTGGAATTTATGGCGGCATTGCTTACCTTCGAAATCGACAACATCGACAAGGTCGTGGAGTACATCAATGAATGCGCTGAAATGGGCATCGAAGTCACCGCGCCGGATATCAACGAAAGCGGCGTGTATTTTACGCCGGTCTATAAACAGGATGACGGCCAGAAAAAAGGCCTGATACGTTTCGGCCTGGCGGCGGTCAAAGGCGCCAGCGAAAAGGCAGTCGAGCACATTATAAAGGTGCGGGAAAAGATAGGCCGATTCGAGAGCCTGTTCCATTTCTGCGAAAATGTCGATTTAAGAGCCGCCAACAAGCAGACCCTCGAATCGCTGATAAAGGCCGGGGCGTTCGACCGGCTGGGCGGAAACCGTGCCCAGATGACCGCCGGGCTGGAAAAGGCTATGGAAATCGGCGCCGACCTTCAGGCGGATAAACACAATGGCCAGATGAGTTTCTTCGGGCAAGTGACTGGCGGTCCCGACTACTCGCAGGACCACAAACGGCTGCCGGATGTGTCGCCCTGGCCGGAGCCGCAAATGCTTGCATACGAAAAGCAGGTGCTCGGCTTTTATGTCACCAGCAACCCGCTCAGCCATCACGCGGAAACGATAAGCCTGTACTCGACGCACAACAGTCTGCAGTTAGCCGATGCCGGCGAAGGCCACCAAGTCGTGATCGGCGGAATGATCGCCAAAATCAGATACAACCTTACAAAGAGCGGGCGAAATGCCGGGGCAAAAATGGCCGTCTTTATCCTGGAGGACCTTCAGGGACAGGCCGAAGTGGTGATGTTTCCGGATACGTTGAATAAGTACGCCGGTGCACTTACACAGGACGCGGTTGTTTTTGTCAAAGGCAAGCTCGACCTACGAAGGGAAAAACCTAATATCATTGCGGCTGAATTGATAGCGATGGACGAGGTTAGAGAGAAATTGGCCGCCAAGGTCAAGATTCGTCTGGATGCCAAAGAGGTTACCAAAGAAAAGGTCGCTATGATAAAGAGCATTTGCCAGACTCACAAAGGCAAAAGTCCCGTTTACGTTGCGCTAAGAACTGACAAAGGTTGGATTTACGCCGCCGCCGACAAAGAGCTTTCCGTCAACCCAAACCCCGACTTCTGTAGAAAGATGAAACAGCTCGTCGGCGACGATAACTTCCAACTGGCAAGATGATTACTGGGTATTCGATGATCGATGCTGGATACCCGTACTATGTGAGTGACGACTTGAGGAACTGTCATTCCGCACTTGATGCGGAATCCAGAATTGGCTGTGGACCTGGATTCCCGCTTCCGCGGGAATGACAAGTGGCGTTCGAGACGTACGGGGCAGTGTTTGCCATCCTAAATCCGTCTATGGTGAACGAAGGATCTGGCTTGAGGAATAAAAAATGTGGCTGCCGAAAAACGAAAGAAAATTGCTAGCTTCTTATTACAGTAAGGCGAAAAAACCAAATGTTACTTTGCGATTTCCAGACAACCTCGAGCCAATGAAGGCATTAGGATATAAGGAGTTCGAACAAAAACAATCAAACGTAGAAAATAACCCTTTTTTTGCCAGAGTTTGGGATGCAAATGAGAACCTCAATTACATGGGTCTTATAAAATTTCAAGGTAACTGTGAAAGATCGAATCCACAACTCAGGCTAACGAATGATGGATGGAAATTGGCCAGAAAGTGCAGTTCAAAATTGGGTAGAGTCGGTTTATTTTGTGCCGAATATGTATGGCTATGGGTCATTCTTGGGGCCATAATGGGAGCAATCACATTGGCAGTTACTATATTCAAGGATTAGTGCAAAGAGATTTTTGAGCGAGCATCATATAAAACATGAAGGGTAAAGGAGCGCGAGGAGATTCGTTGACAAATCTGTCGTTCTTGATGGGCCGGACGGCTAAGAAAAGTCGATGGCTTTCAAACTGGAATGAATCGGATACCAAGAGATACGACTATTGAAGCTGCGCGAAAACAGTTTGAAATCTTGCGAAGATTAGGGCCGGAAGCTCGCGCCAAAATGGCGTTTGAAATGAGCGACAAAGCACGTCAGGAACTAATCGCGGACATAAAGAAACAAAATCCTGATTTTACAGAGCAGCAAGTCAAACTTGAAATAATCCGAAGATGCTACGGCGAAAAACTTACTCAGGAAGTCGCAGCCGCTAAAGGTTGGAAATAATGGATGAGAAAAAATCCGGTGGGGTGAACCCCACCCTACAAGGTAAATTTATCGCTCTCGACGGGCCGGATGGCTGCGGAAAAACTACGCAGGCAAGGCTTCTGGTCGAATGGCTCCAAAAGCAAGGCGTGCCAAGCGTTAGTTTCCGGCAGCGGTCGATATGCAAATCGGTTGGACATGAAAGAATGTCTTAGGTATATGAATCCATAAATTTAGGATTGACATTATTACCGGATGTTTTGAATGAATAAGTTTGTGGCTATTGAAGGACTGGATGGTTGTGGTAAATCAACTCAAATCAAGTTGTTGGCAAAGTACCTTGATTTAAACGGAATAAAACACAAATATTTGCACTTTCCCAGGACAAATACGCCGGTATACGGGGAAATGATTGCAGGTTTTTTGCGGGGCGACTTTGGAGATGTACGCAGTGTCGACCCATATTTCGTTGCTTTTTTATATGCCGGCGACAGGAAAAAGGCCAAGCCTATTATTCAAGACTGGTTATCCAAAGATTACTTCGTTATCGTAGACAGGTATGTTTATTCTAACATAGCTTTTCAATGTGCAAAAGTCGACACGTTGGAGGAAAAAGAGACGCTGAAAAAATGGTTAACAGAATTGGAATATGGCTACAACAAGATACCCTGTCCTGTTGTATCGATCTTCCTTCACGTACCGTTTGAATTTATTGTTAGCAAATTAGTCGGAAAGCGTGCTGGCACCGATAGAATTTACCTGAACGGCAAAGAAGACATACATGAGTCAAGCATAGAGTTGCAAAAGAAAGTCGAGACAGAATACTTGAGATTAGGCGATACGCATCAGGATTTTTACGTGGTGGGCTGTAACACGAAAGACAATAAAATGCTGGCGCCCGAAAGAATAATCCATAAAATAGTCGGTATTTTAGCCTCGAAAGGCATTATCGAAAAATGAAAAAAGCGATACTATGCTTTCCGTATGTTCCGGGTCGTCAGCCTCAGTACCCAACCGGCATATTCAAGATTGCCTCCTTGTGCAAGAGTTTTTATGACATTGTTGTAGTTGATCAACGAATAGATGGCGATATAATACATACAATATCTGAATTAGTTGCTCAAAACAATGATGTCCTCTGTCTGGGCCTTTCGGTGATGACTGGTGAACAGATCAAGCATGCCATTGATATATCGAGAGCATTTCATGGCCAATTGCCAATTGTATGGGGTGGGATGCATCCGACTATTTTACCTCAGCAAACACTTAGAAAGTGGATTCGTAGATTATGTTGTAATTGGGGAGGGTGAAGAAGCATTTCTCAACTTATTGCATTACTTGTCAAGTATACATATTGACGAGGAAATGTTCTTAAGCAAGCACAACCGCAATTTCAAGTATAATTGTCTAGCTGACCTAGATAGCGCTGGGTATGTCGATTTCTCGACATACAGGATTAGAGAAGAGTACTTCGTTAAAAGAGATTGGTTTAAGAGAGCGTTCACCTTAGAGACGTCAAGAGGTTGTCCTTATAATTGCTATTATTGCCATAATAGCATATACAGAAAGCCCTATCGGGCATTATCACCTGAGAAGGTGTTGAGCCTTATCATAACATTGAAAAGCGATTATGACATCGACGGGGTAGTATTTCAGGAGGATAATTTTTTCGCTAACATGAATCGCGCGAGAGCAGTAATAGATGGACTGACTGACATCAGAGGTTTTGGGTGGAAAACGAATAGCCGGGTGAATTATTTCTATAAGCTGGTTGATGATGTGCGATTCATGGACAGTCTTTTGACTTCCGGCTGTAAGGTCATACAATTCGGCATCGAATCAGGGTCGCCGAGAATTCTCAAAATGATTAATAAGCGCATACAACTAGACGAGGTGGTCTTGCTTAACAGGAAGTTTTCCACGCATCCGATTAGTATTAGGTACAACTTCATGGTTGGCCTTCCGGGCGAAACCATAGATGACATTCGGAAGACCTTGGAATTGATCGACAAGCTGCGAGGGGATAATCCGAATGCCGAACCGCCGTTCCTGAATACCTACAATCCCTATCCAGGAACAAAGTTATACGATCAGGCTTTGAACTGTGGGTTTGTAGAACCTAAAAACCTGCAGGGGTGGAGTGAATTAAACTGGAATAAACCTTGTCTCACAGGTCTGTCCCCCGTCGTCACAGAGATCATAGAAAGAAAATCAGCAGAGTATTTCGAGAACTCTCACTACCTAAAGCCTCTGTAGCAAGGCCTTAAAAGGTGGCTTGTAATTGTTAAAGGATCTGGATATGAAGATACTGGGGTTCTTCCGGGATCAAATTGTCTACCTATTGGTTGACATTGTCATTTTTCTGCTGGCATTCCTCTTCATTTTTAGAGGGTATAATCCTCGCAACACCACGCAGGAGAACGCAGTATATTTGTCGATCGGGACATCCTTGATTGCTGCGGGGATAGTAGCCCTTCTAGAACTCTGGAAAGACTTATCAAGAAATAAGATGTTAGAAAGAATAAACAATGTAATTTTGGACGGCGGCATTAATTATGTTTTTCCCAAGAGAGATTTAGACAAGTATGACCACTTAATGAAAAATCTGCATAGCAGACTGGACATTACAGGTTATTCTTTGAATGCTTTCTATGAAAGCTATGCCGATTTACTTGTCGAAAGGACTAACTGTACTGTCTATTTTCATTAAAGTCTTGTAAGTCTTTCTTACGACTATCTTTCCATGGGAATGGTCCCAATGGAAAGGAAATGTCATGGAGCGACGATTTGAAATACGAAAACGCGAAATTCTTCAGGAAGCAGACATCAAGCCGGAGGTGGCCGATGGCATGCTGAGGCGACTGGAACAATTTGTCCAACCGTTCATAGCCTCTTTGGGCAGAAGGGAGCCAAGGCAAAATGCCCAGATATATATTTGCGGCCTGTTGTCGGACCTGGAAAGAAAGAATGTTGAGTCGATTGCCTACCGCTACGATCGTGATCGCCGGGCGCTGCAGCAATTCGTAGGCACGGCGCCATGGGATCATCAGCCGCTGGTGGAAGAATTGGTCAGGCAGGTTGGCATCGAACTTGGCGAAGAGGATGGCGTCATTGTCTTTGATCCATCGGGGCATAAAAAGTGCGGCAATGATTCGGTAGGCGTGCAGCGTCAGTGGCTGGGTCGGCTTGGCAAAGTGGACAACGGCCAAGTTGGTATCTACATGGGCTATGCCTCCGGCAAAGAACATGCGTTGGTGGATACACGTATTTATCTTTCCCGCCAGTGGGCCAACGACAAGGCTCGACGAAACAAATGCGGCGTGCCTAAAAATATTCGCTATCAGACGTGCCATGAGCTGGCATTGGATATGCTGAAAGACAACGGAAACTATCTGCCTCACAGTTGGATAGCCGGAGATGATGAAATGGGTCGTTCGAGCGGTTTTAGAAGGGATTTGCGGGCTCTGGGCGAACAGTATCTTCTGGCGGTTCCGTCCAATACCAGCATTCGTGACCTTCAGAGCAAGCCGCCTGCATACAGTGGTCGTGGTCAACCTGCGAAACAGCCTATAAGGGGTGTTGATATATGGCGTGATTCGCTGGCAGGCAATGTATGGACGAAGATCGATGTTCGGGATGGTGAAAAAAGACCGCTGATTACAGAGATTGTTAAGAGGCGTGTGGTCGCCCGTACAGAACGAGGGTGGGATGATTGCACAGAAGAACTTTTGGTGGTGATGCGCTCTGCGGATGAGTGTGGCAACGTCAAGTACGACTATTATCTTTCCAATGCACCTGCTGATACTGCTTTGGATGAGCTGGCACGTGTTGTAAAGGCTGAACATCGTATAGAAGATTGTCTTAAGCGGGCCAAAAGCGAAGCTGGGCTTTCTGATTATGAAGTTCGCACCTGGGCAGGTTGGTATCATCATCAAACGTTCTCGCTCATCGCACTATGGTTTTTGATTTTGGAAACACGGCGGGGGAAAAAAGTATACACCAGCGTTGACGGTTCCACAGGTTCGGACGTTTTTGTACGTGCGGTTGCGGCAGGCCTGCGACCGCCGCTATCCCGGATGGGCGCTGCATTTGATAAAGCGCAAAAGCAGGCGGAGAGAGCTGGCTCGGTTTTATCATTACAAACGACATAACTTATTGGCTCCGCTAAGAGTTAAAGAACGAAAATGAAAATAGACAGTACAACTAAAGAAACTCCTTCTTTAACTATTCGCGTGCTTTTGGTGAATCCTCAAAGCGAATTCTCGAAACATAGAGCTGCGCTAGAAGGTAAGACTTACCAGTCCGTCAGAGATAGCATTAATAGACTAAAACAAAAGTTTGGCACTGTTAAAAATATAAAGTTAAGACAGATTAACTCGGCGCTGACCACGATGATTTTCAGGATTGACGATACTATGTTCGTTGGTCCTCATCTGTACAAGAAATCCAGCAAATCGACACTCACCCTAGAATTAGACAAAAATGGCTGGCTATATGAAGAATATGAAAAGGAATTCGAGAAATTGTGGGCCGATGCAACAGAACTCTGAGACGACCCATACGTCAGTGAAAAAGATTTTCTGCCAGGATAAAGCGATCAGCACATTGCAAAGGGCTTTTTCCGCCGGCAAGATGCCGCACGCATATATCTTTGCGGGTGCGGAAGGCATCGGCAAATTTAAGACTGCCCGCGAGTGGGCAAAGCTGCTGCTTTGCAAGAACCCGAGCAGCGAAAATGACTTTGCCGATAGCTGCGGGGCGTGCCAATCCTGCCGACTCTTCGAAGCCGGCTCGCATCCGGACTTTTACCACATTTACAAGGAATTAGTAGAATTCACGAAAGACCCCAAAGGCAGAAAAACGCCGGTCGATCTGCCGATTGATGTCGTTCGAGAGTTTCTGATTGAGAAAGTGTTCACCAAGCCAGCTTTTTCACAAAGAAAGGTCTTCGTGGTCAGCGAAGCCGAGAAGCTCAATGCCAGCTCGCAGAATGCGCTTTTGAAGGTGCTGGAAGAGCCGCCCCAATACTGCTGTATTATC
This sequence comes from Sedimentisphaerales bacterium, assembly GCA_963814265.1. Lineage (GTDB taxonomy): Bacteria > Planctomycetota > Phycisphaerae > Sedimentisphaerales > Anaerobacaceae > JAFNGF01. The sequence continues at coordinate 25,173 of CAWFCJ010000021.1, forward strand.
CTTCTGTGCACGCGGATGGAGAAACTTTTGCCCACCACCAAATCCAGATGCCAGACCGTGCGCTTCGGCCCTATCGACGAAGTAAGGATAATCGAAAAGCTAAAAGAAATGCACCTGGAGCAAATACGGGCTCAATATTTTGCCCGCCTTTCGCAGGGTAGTTTAGGCACAGCCTGCCAGTGGGCGGAGCTTGAGCTATCCGGTGCAAATCTGTACCGAATCAAGACGGAACTGCTGCGAGGTTTAGCCAGGCTCGAGCTTGCCGATGCGTTGGAGCTGGCCGAGCAGTTTTTGGACGACAGCAAGAAAATCGCTGCTATTTGGAGCGAGCTTGAGCCGGCCACCAGCAAAACCGACATAAACCGAAGAGCTCAAAAAACGCTCGTTCAGATAATCATATCCGCGCTGCACGATGCTATGAAGCTCAACATCACGCCAGCCGCACCAGCTTTCAACTTCGACCAAAAAAAACAGATAGAACAAATTGCCGGTCGTTTTACGTCGGAACAAGCCGGCCAGAAGATTGCCGATTGTTACACGAGCCTGCGCTGGATCGAGTCTGCCGTCAACGAAAAGCTTGTTTTCGAGCAGCTATTGCTGAACCTGGTTAGCGCTGATATAATCCAGGTCGACCATTAGCGCTCGTTTAGCCGTCGCCGCCATGGCGACGAGTGAATGTCAGGCGAGCGAGGTAAGGGTAAGAACAACATCGGCCATTTTAGTTCAGACGGAGTAGTAGGTAGTTTGGATGACAGAGCCAACAGCAGCCAAGCCAAAACAGACAAGAAGCAGCAAATATATGCTGGTCCGCTACGGGCGGACGAACAACCTGGGCCTATTCGAGCACAACGAAACCAGGATACCCAGGACCATCACCCGCGTAGTGGTGAAAACCGAGAAGGGCCTCGAATTAGGCTACCTCGTAGGCCAGCTCACCTGCTACAAAGAGGGACGATTCAAGTTCAGTGACGAGCGAATAAAAAAGTACTTCGAAGATAGCGGCATTGATTTTGCATACGCCCAGGGCGGCAAATTCGTCCGTTACGCAACGCCTGCGGATATAAACGAAGAGCAGCACCTTCAGAAAATCACTAAAGAAGAGATAGATTGCTGCAAGCGGTTCATCAAAGAAATGAATCTGCCCATGAAGATAGTTGACGCAGAGCATATCTTCGGCGGCGAACGCATCGTCTTCTACTTCATGGCCGACGGCCGCGTGGATTTCCGCGAGCTGGTAAAAAACCTTGCCCACGAATACCAGACCAGAATCGAAATGCGCCAAATCGGCTCGCGAGACGAAGCCAAGCTGCTTGGGGACGTCGAAAGCTGCGGACAGGAATGCTGCTGCATAAGATTTCTCAAAATGCTAAAGCCTGTCAATATGCGGATGGCTAAGATGCAGAAGGCAACCCTCGACCCTTCAAAAATCTCCGGCTACTGCGGAAGACTGAAGTGCTGCCTGCGATACGAAGATGAAACCTACACCGAGCTTAAAAGACATCTGCCCAGGAAGAATACCAAGGTCAAGACAAAAGATGGAGATGGCAAAGTTGTCGACACCCAGATACTGACTCAACTGGTTGTGGTCGAATACGATGACGGCGAAAAAGCCGCTATGCCAGTCGATGAGATCGAGATAATTCCTGCGACCGAAACCGCACAGAACATAAAAGACGACACCGCAAAGGATAATGAGCAAGACAACGAGCAATAGCCACTGAGGGGAAGAATGGCCCGCAAAATCATCGTAACATCAGCTTTGCCTTACGCGAACGGCCCGATACACATAGGGCATCTGGTCGAGTATCTGCAAACCGATATCTGGGTCCGCTTCCAGAAGATGTGCGGCAATCAGTGCCTGTACTTTTTGCGCCGATGACACCCACGGCACTCCGATTATGATTAGCGCCCGCGCAGCCGGCATCAGCCCCGAAAAGATGATCGAGCAGATGTACAAGCAGCACGTGGCAGATTTCGACCGCTTTTACATCGAATTCGATAATTACTACACCACGCATTCGCCGGAGAATAAGTATCTTAGCGAAATGATCTTCAGTCGCCTGAACGAGGCCGGCTCAATTACCAAGCGAGACGTTGAACAGACCTATTGTGAAGTCTGCAAGATGTCTCTGCCCGACAGGTTTGTTCGCGGCACCTGCCCACGCTGCAAAGCAGAGGACCAGTACGGCGACTCCTGCGAGGTATGCAGCGCCACTTATGAGCCGCGGGAGCTGATAAATCCATATTGCGCGACTTGCGGAACGCCGCCCGTTCTAAAAACATCGCAGCACTACTTTTTCAAGCTCGCCGACTACGAACAACAGCTAAGAGAGCTTATCACCGGCGGGTCATACGCAAAAATCAGTGGCCAACAAGCTGGACGAATGGTTCAAGGCGGGTCTGAAAGACTGGGACATATCTCGCGATGGGCCGTATTTCGGCTTCAAAATACCAGGCGAAGAAGATAAGTATTTCTATGTCTGGCTGACTGCTCCCATCGGATACATGGCCTCAGCCAAAAATTACTGCGATAAGAACAGCCTCGACTTCGAGCAACTGTGGAACGGCAGCCAGTACGAGCTATACCACTTCATCGGCAAAGACATAATGTACTTCCACGCGCTCTTTTGGCCGGCGATGCTGATGGGCGCCGGGTTCAAAACCGCCAACAAACTTTTCGTGCACGGGTTCTTGACCGTCAACGGCGAAAAAATGAGTAAATCGCGCGGCACGTTTATCAATGCCAGGACCTACTTGAAGTGCCTGGACCCGGAGTTCCTGCGCTACTACTACGCCAGCAAGCTCACCGACAGCATCGACGATATAGACCTGAGCACGGAAGATTTCATCAACAAAACCAATGCCGACCTGGTAGGCAAATTCGCCAACTTAGCCTCGCGCTCCGGACCGATGCTGGTAGAAAAATTGGATGCCCGACTTGGCCGACTGGATAATCAAGGCGCCGAGCTTATCAAAAAGCTCACCGCCGAAAGGCAAAATATTATTGACAACTACGAGAGTCTTAAATTTGCCGCGGTCGTGCGAACGATTGCCGCCCTTGCCGACGAGGCAAACCGTTACGTCGAGCAGAATCAGCCGTGGGTAACCGTGAAAACCGACCCGGAGAAAACGCGGACTACGCTGACCGCCATAATAAACGCGGTGCGCATCCTGACAATCTACCTAAAGCCGATTCTTCCCAAATTTGCCGAGAAGGTGGAAAAATTCCTGAACGTCGGTAAGCTTAAGTTCGCGGATGTCGAAACGCGCCTGGAAAATCACAAGATAAACGTTTTTGAACGATTGTTCGAAAGGATCGATGGAAAGCAGGTAGATGCAATGATGGAAGAAAGCAAGCAAGCACAGAGCGCTAGGCCCACGCCGGTTCAAGCGCCGTCTGGCGAGGCGTTCAAACCTGAATGCTCGATAGAAGATTTTGGGAAAATCGACCTGAGAATTGCCAAAGTATTAAAGGCAGAAAAGGTCGAAGGCGCCGACAAATTGCTGCGTCTGGAACTGGATGTGGGAGGCCCACGAAAAACGTGTCTGGCTGCCATGGCCCAGGCGTATAGTCCGGAAGAGCTGACCAATAGGACGGTAGTTTACTTTGCCAATCTGAAACCCAGGCAGATGAAGTTTGGGCTATCGGAAGGCATGATTCTGGCGGTGGGGGCCGGCGGAAAAGACGTCCATATTCTCACGGCAGACCCCGGCGCAAAACCCGGACAAAAAGTCCTTTGACGATGAAAAAGAATCCGGAACAAATCGCAAAAGAAGATGGCCGATATAGCTCCGCCGCGATCAAGTTCGTGTACGAAGGGCTCGGCTACACCGCAAAAAGTGTCGCCCAAGAGCCTCGGCACGTCAGCGGCCAAACACTCTGCAAAGGCCTGCAAAAGTTGGCCGTCGAAAAGTGGGGCAGACTGGCGATGTTAGTGCTGAACACCTGGGGTGTCAAAACAACCCGCGACTTCGGCGAGATTGTCTTCCTGATGATAAAGCACAAGTGGATGAGCGCTCAGCCCACTGATTCAATCGACGATTTCAACGATGTTTACGACTTCAAAACCGTCTTTAAGGACGAATTTGGGTTTTAGGTAGGGTGTGCCGTGCACACCATTCAAATCTGTAAGCTTTCCCATTTAACCGATTTAGTAGTCCTTGAACCTTCTCATCCACGGTGGCCAGTCCTCCGCCTGGACGCCCCCGGCTTTTGTCCAGGGACCACGCGTGTTGTACTGGCGATGCCATTTTAATGTCCATAACTCCTTCAGGCCGACTTTTCTGACCGACCAGTCGAAGAAAAGCCCGTTTACGTACCCATCGTGCCGATTGATGCAGGAAGGAGTATCCGCATATGTCCCATATTCATGAGCCTCTCGCGGAGCACCCACCGGTCGGACACCTTCGGTAGGTATGGCGTCACATACCGGAGGCTTGGCCCCGTCCCGGGGCCACCCGCTCGACCACATGGAGCTATCCAGTTGCATCGGGACATTGCTTGCACCCTTGACATTAGGGGTGCTCCAGTGATAAGGAACTACGGTATGCCCAAAGAGCGCCTCCACGTCCTCCGTCCAGTAGGGCCACAGAGTGTAGTCGTTAATGCCATAGCTGCCGTACATATCCCACGGGTATTGATCTTTGGGCCACCATCTGCCCCAGGCCAAGAAGGTTCCGCCGGGCCCATACGGCTCGCCACCTGGATTTGCAAGTTTTGTGGCCATGGGACAACACCATATCCCTTCACTGCTCTCGTACCAATCCGGTTCGTGATAGGGAGAGCCGTACCAGCCCAGGCCCCAACCCAAGCCAGCATTCCAAGGCAAATCTTCCTTAACTTGGTGCCACCAGTATTCCTTCTCCGGGCCGCAGCCTGGGAAATACCCATCGTTGTCGCCTGTACGCATCGACCAGTGAGTGCCCCATTGTCTCAGGTTCGACTGGCAGCCGATGGCTTTTGCCTGTCTTCTTACCCGCTGTAGAGTGGGCAGCAAAAGCGCCATCAGTAGCGCAATAATGGCAATCACGACCAAAAGCTCTATTAACGTAAAACCCGTTCTCTTGCGCATGGTCGGTTCGCTTCCATTAAAGGAGACCTTTAACCGACATTTTTAATTTTTAGAGATGATGCATTCCGCCAGAAAATATATCCGTTATGATTATACCCCAGGCGCTAAACCCGGAGCAAGGAATTTCCGGGCAAAATTTTGCCCTGTAAGCCGAATCCGAGCTTATTTCATTTCGAGCATATAAGCCTGGTCGCAGCGGCACGAAAGATGCTCCGGCTGATACTCAGCGAAGCCGTAGCTTTTATACAAATTGATTGCCTCTTTCAAAACCGAAGCCGTTTCCAGGGTCATTTTCTTGAAGTGCAATTTTCTCGCCCCTGAAAGGGCGTGTTCCAGCAGAAATTTGCCCCAACCCTTGCCCCGGTAGGAGCGGTGCAGATACATTTTGCGAAGCTCGCAGATCTCTTGGTCAATCGGGTAAAGCCCGTAGGCACCAACTATTGAGCCGTCTTTTTCTTGGAGCACGTAGAATGTGCCGCCACGCTGGATATAGAAATGCTCAATGTCATTGAGGTTGGCGTCGGTCGCCTGCGGATCGGGCTTCAAGTTGTATTCAGCTAAAACGCCATAGACCAAGCTGGTCATTTTCTCGGAATCGTTATTGGTTGCCTGCCTCAGTTTCGGCCACTGGTTTTCTTTCATCCGTTCCGGCTTTGATAGTAGGGTGGGGCTCGCCCCACCACCCATTGATTGGTGGGCTGAAGCCCACCCTACGTCCTTGATATTTTTTCTGCCAGGTCAGGGTGGAAACGGCCCTCGAAGACTCCCTCAACCGGGCCTGTCATGTATATCTGCTCGTTCCCGCCAATTTCTATATGCAGGGTTCCGCCCGGCATCCTTACATTTACGGTCTTATCCACGAGTCCCAGCCTGTGCGCTGCCGCTGCCGCTGCGCAGGAGCTGCTGCCGGAAGCCAGCGTATATCCGGCGCCTCTCTCCCAAATTCTTATCTCGATGTTGTTCCTATCTATCGGCTTTAGCAGTTGCATGTTAATGCGGTTCGGAAACATCTGGTGATTTTCGACGTGAGGTCCCAGTTCTCGTGCTTTCTGCTCACTTAGCTCTTCCACCGGGATCACGCAGTGCGGATTGCCGATCGACAGGCAAGTGACTCTGTATTTTACCTTGTTGATTTCGAGGTCCTCAGCAACAACTTCTCTATCGGGGCCTGTGACCGGGATGTCCCGGCTGAAAAAGCTGACTTTTCCCATCTGGATTTTTATCAGGCTTGCCGATTCATCCATTATTTGGACTTTTACAGTTCCGCCAAGCGTTTCAATATCAAAGTTCTTGCCGGTGACATATTTATTCTCGAAGAGATACTTTGCGAATATTCTTAATCCATTTCCGCTCTTTTCTGCCTCGCTGCCGTCGGGATTAAAAATCCTCACCTTGTAATGATTGCCGGCTTTCAAAGGCCCGTAGAGTATTCCGTCCGAGCCGATCCCGTAATTCCTGTGACAAATAAGGCGAATTGAATCGGGCGTTAAATTAACGTCTTGAGTATTGGGGTCGATAACCACATAATCGTTGCCCAGGCCGTGATATTTTCTAAAATGCAGTTCCATGGTTGTCGCTCCGACGCATATAGCTCAGTTCCAACTCCATGAACACGGCGCCTTCTATCGGATTGTACCTGTACGAGCTTATCTGCCTGAAACCTAAAGAGCGGTACAATGTCCGCGCTGCTTGCATTGAAGGAGCTGTATCCAGGCGGATGCGAGTGTAACCGATGTTTCGCCCTTGTGCAATAACTGCTTCAGCAAGGGCTCTGCCGATTCCCAGGCCTCGAAACGCGGGCCTAACATACAGCCTTTTCATCTCGCATACATCTTCGCTCAGCGCTCGCAGTGCAACACATCCAGCCAGTTGCCCTTTATACTCCGCTAGCAGCAGGCAACCTTTGGGCGGCACATACTCACCGGGAAGATTAACCAATTCCTCATCGAAGCCCTGAAAATCAAGGTCAAAATCCAGAGAGTCAGCGTACTCCTTGAAGAGGAGCTTGGCCGATGCCAGGTCCTCATTTGTCTGAACTGGATAGGTTCCTACCATGTCTTTGCTGTTGGGCTATAGTTGAAGTTCGCACGATGAGCTCAAAATGTAAAACAAAATCCCTCGAAGTCGAGGGATTTGGCCTGATAATTCGGGACATACTTGTTAATTGACGTTACTGCTCGTCCAGTGCACGAAACTTGCCGGCCTGTTCAATTCTTACCGGATAGCCCTCAACGGCTGTGGGAATCTTGCCTCGCAGTTCGCCCGGCCTGACAGAGGCGAAGACTTTTATACACGGTTTTCCTTTGTGCAGGCCGATTGCCATGCCTTCCACCCCATCGATAGCCATCCATCGGTCGGTATTTTCTTTCAGAACCTGCTCAATGCTCTTTGCAGGCATAGGGTATCCCTTCGGGGGATTCGGTCGTACTGCCGTGATGACAGCCGCATAAAATCCCCGCTGCGCTGACGACAACGATGCCCACCCGTAAAAACTTAAAACTCAAAGCGCAAAGCTAAAAAATTCCGAATTTCAGATTCGGCAGTTTTGCGTTTTACGCTGATGGGCGTTGCTACTGCCCGTCAATGGTAACTCCGAAGCGGGCAAGCACCGGGTCAATCGGATTAGCGACCGTAATCGTTGTGCTGCCGGCAAAGAGCAACCCGACGGGATTTTTGCCCATATATGTCACGATCAGCGATCCGGAGTCGCCGCCGGCACTGAAATTACCGGGCATAATGATGATCTGATTCACAAAGCGAGCAACGCCTGAAGCATAGCCGATGTTGACCGTCGCATCGACGGCATAGACAACTCCTCTAGTCAGACCGGTCGTACGCCCATACTTCTGCACCATCTGGCCTACCTGGGCGTCTGCGGTAGTCGATTGCGGTGTCCCATAGCCATTTGATGGCGTGGCGTTGCCAAGTTCATCAGTGGAACTAAAAGCTATGGCTGCATCGATCCGATTCGTCGGCCACCAGTTGAACTCAGGCATTCCAAAGCGAATCCGCTCGAAAATAAACAGCGTGCCGATAACATCGTCTCTGCCCGCGACTGTCCCGCCGCCATCGTAAGGTCCTGGCTGGAGAATGGGGTCCCTCATAGTCGCATCATTCTCGTTGGCGTAAACATGGTTGTTGCTGAGGGCGTAGACCCTTCCTGCAAAGCCTTTCACCCTGCAGCCGATTGTTCCGGCGGTAATATCCGGGTGGCCGGTCGAGACGCCGATTGGAACTGGGCGAGGAAACCACGACGTTGGACCAATCTTGGGACCGCCGCCGGCTTTGCCCTTGCCCTGGGGCGGCGTCAGAGCATAGATTGGTCCGGTTACTTCCACATCAACGGGGACGCCGTCCAACTCTTCAGGAATCCCACCTATCCCCGGGCTCGGTGAAGACCTTAACCGCCGGCCGGCCGCTATCATCGTGCCCGACAGCAATACCCACCACGCCCTCTTTGGCCATAAGCCGGTCGGAGTGTTTCTCATGGACCTCTTTGGCGCGCCCAAACGCATCTTCGCTGTGGCCCTGAGCGAACAAAACGCCCGAAAAGACCAACAGCCCGAAAACTGCCATAATTACAAGCAGTAGTTTACAAAAAATTCCCCTGGTCATAATTGTCCTCCCTAACCACTTCAACTTTCAATTGACTTAACGTCCTCTGCGTAACTGGGTCATACCACAAGGTCAGGACTCCAGCTTAGCACAATATCGACCCACAGATTTCATCTTCGTGGGAGAAGCCACCTCTCATAACATCGCTGCTCTGGCATACTTACGGATTCATCGCGGCAAGTCGTGAAGGAAATAGAGCAGTGCCCCAGCCGGGCCGGCGGCTTCCCCGCAGGCTGCATCATTGGGGGCAAACAGACCATCTCTTGGTATGTTAGACGGGAACTTTGCACCTGTATTATACCACGCTTGCTCACACAAATCAAGCAATTTCTCCTTGCGAGAGCAATTCTCATCGCCGAATTCTCTAAAATTTGCTTGACACTTTCGGCGAAAGTATTCAAATTACCGCTAAGTAGGTCCCTGTTCCTTACAGGGAGGTAAGGCAGGCTGCATTGATGAAAGTACTCGAGTTAGGATGGGAGTCTGCCGCTCATATCAGTCGGGAGTTAGGTAGAGCCTTTTACAGGCTAAGCCGAGCGGTGACTCACTTGAACGCGGAGCTTTTGTTTTTGCTCCCCACAGCGATGGGGCACGGCGAAGGAGTTGGCCATGTGCTGCGGGCAACTGCGCTCGGCGCGGGTGCAACCGTCACAACGAGAACGACGCAGCACAGGCAACAGCTTTAGGGCAGTACCGTTGTGGTTGTTTGGCCCGTACTCGCCGCCGCATCTAACCTCTCAAATGCCCGCCCAGTCCACCTATGGCGGAGCTGTTGTTCTCTTCCGCAGCTCTGCCGATAAATTGTCCGAGGAAATAATGAATCAGGGGCTGTCATAGGAACGTGGGTGGTGTTATATTCTAAAGTATATTTCGCTTTTGGGATGAGAAACGAACAAATAAGGACGAGCTATGCGAATCGCGATACTATCTTGGGAGTCACTTCATTCGGTCGCCGTTGGAGGGGTTGCTGTCCATGTGACCGAATTGGCAGCGGCGTCTTGCAAGAAAAGGCCACCAGGTACACATTTTCACCCGGCGAGTGCCTGGCCAGCGAGGTCACGATTGCATAGATGGCGTCCACTACCATCGCTGCACGTACCTGCCGCATAATGACTTCGTGGACGATGTCAACAACATGTGTCGGGCCTTCGTTGACCGCGTTTTTGAAGTCGAAGACTTTGTTGGCCGTTTCGACTTGGTCCATGCCCATGACTGGCTTTCGGCCAATGCCATGATCTGGATCAAGCAGGGCCGCGGACACAATTGCATTTTGACTATCCACGCAACCGAGTATGCTCGGTGTGGCAACGCTTTTCCGCTGGCCGATCAGCCCGTATCAGGGATCAGGAGCGTGCGGGAACTTACTGGGCTGACCGGGTCATCGCGGTCTCACAGGCAACCAAGAACGAACTAATGTGGATGTACGAGGTGCCGGACTGGAAGATATCGGTGGTTTACAACGGAGTAAACCCTTCTCGCTTCGAGCTAGCTACCGATCCCGGAGAGGACAAGAGACACTATGACATCGCTCCATTAGATCCGACGGTCCTGTTCTGTGGCCGACTGGCGTGGCAAAAAGGTCCTGATCTTCTGGTGGAGGCTATCCCTTCGGTTCTCAGGTTGCATGCAACGCGAAATTTATCTTTGTCGGCGATGGAGAGATGCGCCGCGGGTTGGAGGCACGGGTACGACAACTTGGGGTGACCCATGCCACGCGATTTCTGGGTCGCCGTGAGGGCGACGAGACTTATCCGTTTGTTCAAGTTGGCAGATGTGGTCTGCGTGCCGAGCCGGAACGAGCCGTTTGGGATTGTGGTACTGGAGGCCTGGAGTGCCTACAAACCTGTGGTTGTGACTCAGGTCGGCGGCCCGAGCGAGTATGTCTGGCACGAAGTGAACGGCCTAAAAACAGAACCGAACCCCAATTCCGATAGCCTGGGGCTTTGGGTACGATTTTTTCTGATTTTGAGCGAGCCCGCTGGATGGGCCGCAATGGCAGAAAGGCTGTGGACGAGAGATTCACCTGGGACATGATCGTGGAACAGACACTTGCCGTCTACGAGATGTCTGCCCCAGCAGCGAATCGGAGCTGGGCGTGCCTGCTGAAGCCACCGGCACAGAGTTACCACGCGGCGGGGTCACGAATCAGGCCCAACCACTTGAGCTGCTTGCAAAGCTAAGGTTAGGAGGTTAACCATGACGGAAACGGTGCCAGCCAGACACTTACCACCTACAAAGAGCGGCTCGCTCAAATAGGGCTTCACCCTGAACAGGAGAACGGCAGTATACTCCTGAAAGGCAAGTTCGCAACCTTGTTAGCTGCCATCGAACGGTGCCATAAGCAGATACACCAAACGGGACTGACCCGCGTTGCATGCTCACTGAATCTGGAAACATCCGTTCCTGTTAGTGTCAGTAACGGCGCCGGCTGAGGCATGCAGCAGTGTGGAAAACCAGGCAAAAATCCTGACCCTGATTTAGGCTTACCGCTTCGCGGACGCCCGCCATAAGGAGACTTACTGCAAGGATGCAAACCCCTAAAAGGCCAAATAATGAGAAGGATAAGGCCGTTGGCAGTTTTTGTCTTGTCTTGCATGGCCACATGCCTTACGTGCTGCATCATGGAGTCTGGCCGCACGGAGAGGACTGGTTATATGAAGCGGCGGCTGAGTGTTATCTGCCGCTGCTTGCCCTGATCGACGAATGCGAGTCGCTTGGCTGCAACCCTCAGCTTGCGATCAGCCTGACGCCTGTGCTGCTCGAACAGCTCGCCCACGAAGACTTCAGGTCAGGATTTGAAGAATACCTTGCGGAGCGGGTCAAACAGGCGCGAGCAGATAAGGCCGATTTCAAACGGCAAGGCCAGGCACACATGGCCTACCTCGCCGACCAGTGGAAACTGTTCTTCAGTAATCTGAGCGAACAATTCGACCGAATAGGTCGTGATATCCCCAAGGCATTTGCAGAGCAAATGGAACGCGGTCTTATCCAGATCCTCACGTCCAGCGCGACACACGCATATTTGCCGCTGCTGCTTGAGGACTCCTGCGTGCGGGCGCAGGTCCGCGCAGGCGTCAGCAGCTCAGAACGCATCCTCGGATTGCGGCCCAGAGGGATGTGGCTGCCCGAAGGAGCGTACCGACCTGGCGGTTCGTGGAACGCACCGGTCCCGTGGTGTCCAAGAACGGTCGCATTGGAATTGAGCAGATTATCTCGGACGAGAACCTTTCACACTTCTTTGTGGAGAGCCACTTGCTCGGAAAATTCGAGATTCGAAATTCGAGATTCGAGATTCCCGCCGGAGTCGGGCTGGAGCCGGTTTTGGTCAACACTAACGGAAACGGCGGCGTGAAACCCGTTGCCTTCGCCCGTGACCCGGAAATCTGCAGGCAGGTCTGGTGTGGATTTGTCGGCTACCCCGCTGACGGCGTGTACTTGGAGTTCCATAAGAGGCACGCCAATCGGCGAGGATTGCGTTATTGGAAGGTTACGGACCGGCGTCTGGGACTTGACGGCAAGCAGTTGTACTATCCCAACGATGTCACCGGAAAGATATATGAGCATGCCAGGCATTTCTGCTACGAAGTCAAAAGGCGGCTGAGCGACTATTATCATCGGACGGGCCGACATGGAGTCGTTGTGGCCTGCTTCGATGCGGAACTTTTTGGCCATTGGTGGTTCGAGGGACCCCGCTTTTTGCGCGACGTGCTGCTCACCCTCAATGCCGACCCGGAGGTAAAGCTATCTACGCCGGAGGCATATCTGGAAAAGAATCCGCCCGGCAAGGTCGCGTCACTATCCGAGGGCTCGTGGGGCGAGGGTGGTGACCACAGAGTCTGGACTAATCAGAAAGTTGACTGGATGTGGCCCATAGAGTATCGCTGTGAGACTCTTTTTGGCAAGCTGACCTATCATTTGCCGTGGCGGAAACACCCCGCACTTCGCCAAATCCTGGAAAAAGCTGGCCGGGAACTACTGCTGCTGCAAGCCAGCGACTGGCCGTTCGTAATCACACGTGATCAGGCGGATGATTATGGTATCAAGAGGTTTATGGGACATGTCGCACGATTCGAATGCCTTACTGATATTGCAGAGAACGCGGCTAGCGATTCGAAGTACCTGGACAACCTCAACAAGGCGCAAAAATTCGATGTGCTGGATGCTGAAGTACATGATATCATTTTCGCTCAAGTCGACTTAAATTGGTGGAATATGTGAAAACTGAGAATGTAAAACCGAATTTTAACCGCGGAGAACGCCGAGACCGCCAAGAGTCAGAGAATAAAGTACACTGCCTCCGCGAGCTCTGCGGTTTCGGCGGTGAAAGAAGCTGACAATGAGAATCGCAATGTTGACATGGGAGAGTCTGCATTCGGTAGCTGTCGGTGGCGTAGCGGTCCATGTAACAGAACTGGCTGCGGCCCTGCAGCGCCGCGGCCACGAAGTGCACGTTTTTGCTCGCCTGGGTCAGGGACAGACAACTTACGCAGTGATTGACGGCGTCCATTACCATCGCTGTCCCATTGATTGCATCCTGATTTTGTCACAGAGATGAACAATATGTGCAACAGCTTTGTTTATTTTATGGGCCAGACCGAAGCCTATCAGAACGCACGCTTCGATATAGTGCATGGGCACGACTGGCTCTGCGCTAAAGGAATCGTTCAGGCTAAAAATGACCGGGGCAGTCGAGTCGTGATGACTTTTCATTCCTCTGAATACGGGCGAAATGGGAACAATCACTATGGCGGGCAAGCGGAGCGTGTCCAGTGCCATTGAAGCTGAAGTGCCTACTGCGCCGATCGTGTTATTGCGGTCTCAGGAGTATTGGCTGAAGAAATCAAGCGGCAATACAATATACCTGAATGGAAATTGCGGACCGTACACAACGGGATAAACTGCCACCGCTTCGATGGTTATATTGATCCGGGGATATGCCGCCGAACCTACGGAATCGGCCCGCTGGACCCGATGGTGCTGTTCGTAGGAAGGATAACGACACAAAAGGGCCCTGACCTGCTGCTCGAAGCCGTCCCATCTATTTTGAACAATCGCGGTGATGCGAAAGTCGTATTCATAGGTGATGGATACCTCAAGCCTCGTCTGCAAGGGCGGGCCCACGAGTTAAGGGTCGCTCATGCGGTTCGGTTCCTGGGTGCTATGGGTCCATAATGGGGACATTGTCAATCTCTTCAAAAGTACCGATGTTGTCTGTGTTCCAAGCCGAAACGAGCCTTTCGGGATCGCGGTGCTTGAGGCGTGGGCAGCCGGAAAACCGGTTGTAGCCACGCACAATGGCGGTCCACGAGAGCTGATATCCCACGGACAGGATGGCTACCTTATCTATGATAATCCAGCATCAATCTGCTGGGGAATCAAAGAAATCTTTGGCAACTTCGATCATGCCCGATGGATGGGCCAGAATGGCAGGGTAAAAGCTGCTTACAGTTTTAGCTGGGACACAATTGCTGGGCGTACCGAGAACATTTATCGAGAAATACTCGGTTAGGTTATGAGGGTCGCACTTATAGATGTAACTAAGATAGCCGCACGACTGAAAGATTCGGCTGGGAACTTTTACTGGGGCTGGCAAAAGACATGTTGCAGGAAAGAGGGGCCTCTTAGCATTGAAGGATTCTAAAGTCTCGTATGGCGTTGTCGTCAATTCCGGAATATATCGATGGTCTTCCAAATATATGTGGCTCGGAAGAGCTTGTAACTGAAGCTGCGTCGCGGCCGTCAAGCTGGGCCAATTCTATTTGCCTGAGAGCGGCATCGACTTTGCCGACATCCGCTCGTGCTTTTGCCATAGCCCTTCATATGCATCAACCTTTGATTCCGGCTGGCGGGGACACTCTGCAGACCGCCAGGGTCATCAGCAACCTCAAGTACATGATGGATCACCCTGAAATTGGGGACAACCACAACGCCCCGGTCTTTCATTGGTGCTATAAGCGAATGGGCGAGTTTCATCCCACAGTTAGTCCAGGCAGGTAAACAGCCCCGAGTGATGCTCGATTACTCGGGTTGCCTGCTTCACGGCCTCCGCCAGATGGGACTGGATGACGTGATAACCAGCTTAAGAACAATCACGTGTGAGCCGGCATATCGCCCGTGTGTTGAGTGGCTGGGATCGGCCTGGGGCCATCCGGTAGCGCCCTCCACACCGGTGCAGGATTACCGACTGCATGTGCGGGCGTGGCAGCACTTTTTCGCCGCGCTTTTTGGTTTCGAGGCACTTAGCCGAGTCCGGGGTTTTTCTCCAAGCGAAATGGCGTTGCCCAATCATCCTGATGTGTGCTATGAGTTCGTAAAGACCCTCAAGGAGTGTGGCTATCGCTGGGTCTTGGTACAGGAGCATACGGTGGAGAGGGTCGAGGATGGCGGCCCAATAACTCAACCTCACATGCCTCATCGGCTGGTGGCGAAAAATTCGCACGGCCAAGTTCTTACTATCACCGCCATCATTAAAACTCAGGGCAGCGACACCAAGTTAGTTGGTCAAATGCAGCCTTACTATGAGGCCAAGAATCTTTCGCGTACGAAGATTAGGTGGCAAGCTCATTCCTCCAGTAGTGACCCAAATCGCTGATGGGGAGAACGGAGGGGTGATGATGAATGAGTTTCCGTCCAAGTACCTGATGGTTTCCGCCGAAGCCTCAGGCAGCCAGACGCCCGCCGTGAACATAACAGAGTATCTGGAGTACCTTGAAAGCCTGGGTGTTAAAGAAAAGGACTTCCCACAAATTCAGCCAACCATGCAGAAACGGATATGGGACCGATTGAAAGATGCGGGCTGGAGCCGAGGCCCTGAGCAGAGGTAATTGAGCAGTTGAAAAAGGAAGACTCACGCTTCCACATGGAAGGTGGTAGCTGGACCAATAACATCTCGTGGGTGCGGGGCTATGAGCACCTGCTTGGGCCTATGGAGTCTGCAAGTGTCCTGTTCGCCGAAAAAGTGCTCGCAACGGCGGATTTCAACCTCAGACCCACGGTATCGCAATGCTCTTTATCACCTGCTGATGACCCAGACGAGTTGCTTTCGTTACTGGGGTGAAGGAATTTGGACGGACTACGGCCGTGAGCTTTGCCGGCGGACTATGGAAATTGTGAACTTGTAAGCGTTCACGGAAAAACCGCATCTTCGTCATTGCGAGCGAAGCGAAGCAATCTAAAATCGCTCGTTTTTGAGATTGCTTCGGCCTAAAGGCCTCGCAATGACACAGAAAACGCCTTATTTTCTGCGTGAACGGCTGCAAACTGGGAAATCTATTGGCTCCCCAAGCGGCCCCTAAATACAACAATCTAAATCGGACTCAGTTAATTCGACAAACAGATGGGAGAAACTTTAGCTTTTTATAGGACCGGCCGATAAGGGAGCTTTAACGCTTTGGGGAATCGGGCGGTGCAGGTGGCACAGGAAAATGCTCAGAACACAAGGCGAAGGAGTAACCGCTACGTTAACCGAATACTTTCAGACCGTTTGCAGTTGGCATTGGGCCCGCAGCACAGCAGCCGTATCACTTAGAACCAGTTGCTTTATCAAACTGGCTGGAACCACAGTAAGGCCCATATTGAGGATTTTCTCCTCCACCATTGATGCTACCGTCCGCGCGGTCTGCCGAGAAACGCCGTGCCTGCTGACAAGGTCCTCGACAACTCTGCCCTTATCCCAGCGAGACCGGTCACAATTCTGCTCAGGCTCGCACAGCAGCTTAGCATCCGCCAGCTCCTGCATATCAACCGCTACAACCTCGATTCGGCTGCGCCTAAGCTTACGCTCGAACTGATGCTCGGTTAGCGCGACAGCGGCTTCTTCGTATCCGGTCGCGGACAGAACCGCCTTGATGATAGAAAAGATTTCGCTGCTGGTCACACTGTGCGGATCGTCCCTGCGGTATAAATAATATGTCACGACATCTGCGAGTTCCTCCGCGATGCGTATATCCGGCTGACCCACCGCGACTAGGGCGTTACTGATTGTGCCTATGACTTTGGTGTGTGAGTACTCCTCGACGGTTCCATCCGCCTTTGTAACTTCGAGCTGCGTTTTCATGTGCTTACCCTTGCCTCCGTGCACAGCTTAGCAACCAAACGCTGAAAGCAAAGCATAAAACCGTACGACACAATTTGAACAGGTTCTTGCCCCTAAGTCAAAGGTTTTTTCTCCTCATTCGTCAAAAAGCTTAAGTTGCTCGACAGGCTCGGCATGCTGAATAACTCTGCTGACCTCGTCAATCAGCTCATTTGCGTCTTTGAAATCACGGCAGACACTGGCAAAGCGAATGTAGGCGACCTTGTCAACCGCTCGCAGGTGTTTCATCACGCTTTGGCCGATAAACGCCGAGGTAACCTCCTTCTCGTAGTTTCGCAGGATGTCCTCCTCGACCCTGTCGGCGATCTGCTGAATCTGTTCAGCCGAGACCGGCCTCTTGTAGCAGGCCTTCTGCAAACCGCTGACGATTTTCTCCCGCTCGTAAGGAACGCGGGATTTGTCTTTTTTTACCACGTGAAGCTTAAAGCCTTCGCCGGCCTTCTCGTAGGTGGTGAAGCGTCTTTTGCACGCCAGGCACTGACGCCGGCGTCTGATGACTCTGCCGGAATCGCTGGACCGTGAATCAATGACCTTATCCCTGTCTTCTTTGCAAAAGGGACATCTCACAAGCCAGCTCTACCTCCTTTGCCTTTTAGTATTTGCCGTTGCGGTGCGGCTATTTTTGCCGCCCGTCAATTCCATACCACATCTCGCCCCTTTTGGATATTCTAAGGCCAACATATAGTGTGTCAAACAGAATCTTGCATTGGCGCGAAAAGATGCCTGCGTTGCTGTGCTGCAACAACAGAACCTACCACCTGGGCTACTTCGATAACGAAATCGACGCCGCCCGTGCGTACGATCGAGCGGCTCGAAAATATCACGGAGAATTTGCGGCACTGAACTTCCCACAGACACGGACGCTGTCCTGAGCGAAGTCGAAGGATCACGCGGATTGACACGGAACGACAGATGCTGCCCTGCCGCCGAGCGACCTATTATTTGCGACGCAGATTAACGCGGATTAGCAATTGGTGGATTAGCTAATTCGTGAGTGGCAGGTTCGGCTGTAGGCATAACCGACTGCCGACTTAATACTAACCAGCAGCAAGGCACGAATTCCCCTACCCACCAATCACATTACTGCCACCCTAAATAGGTGACTGTGCCTAGCTCAGGATGTTTAGTATGCTTATTAAGGTTGATAATAAAATCTAATGCTTCTTTTATATATGCCACGGACGATAACCTCTTTCTCTAACCTGTCTATGTCAGTAGATGTGCTATAAGCTTTAATCCATGTTCTGAAGCTCAGAATCATTTGCACATCGCCACCAGACATTGTATCTGCCTTCAAGCTCGTCTTTACTGGGATATGGGTAGTAAATAACCTTTTTCTGGTCGCCTATGAAAAAACCGCTGCCGCTTTTTACACAGCGATAAAGAATTGCTTTCTGCGCTACCCTGTCCACAGTTTTGGTTTGTTTGAAACTCAGTTCTGTTAAACAATTACGGATGTGGCCTACATTATTATATGGCAGATTATCTCCGCAGCCACGGAGCGGGTCGTCAGCCATACTGCTCAAATCCAACTCCACAAAGAAAATTTTCGGTACATAAATAGATCGGGCAGGGTCTGTGATGAATGCTGTAAATGCAAGTGGATCTAGCACACTAGCGATTAATGGCTGAACCGGACAGATTTCACGGTATAAATGGAATTTCCCTGTAAATTTTTGGGGCGGCTCGGCTGGTTTGAGTTCCAAACACCGCCCATGAGCAGTAACCAGCCACAGGCTTTCTATTACATCCGGAGGAATACGCTCCAACACCCGGTAAATGGCCAGATAAACGGAATTTTTTGGCTGGCCATCAGGATGAGGAACGCATCTCGCGTCAGCCTGCGCAAAGTTAAAATCCCTGCTTTGAAAGTCACGCCTGATTTGTAAAAACATTGCTTGGCCGTGCGGTTGTTTGGTAGTTCCCGTAGCCATATAGACTCCAAATTTTTCTGGCGGCAGCATCGATGCTATAAGCGATTCTGGCAGTAACGACAGGTATAAATAGGATTTCATAAATGGTCTCCTAATTTTTACAAATGAAATTATCTTTTATTTGCCAGAATTACTTTTGGCAGTTAATTTGCCTTCTATTTCCTTCATTTCCTTAGTTTCTCGTTTGCTTTGCCACACGGCCCAGAAAATCAAAGCTAATATTATAATTGACACAAACAATCCAATCACCCAATTAGTCGGCAGATTTTTGCTCCAGCCTACTGCATCTGAAGCTTGGCTGTCGGGATGAATACCTGGAACATTAAAAAGAAGAACTGTTCCGAGTCCGAGCAGGCAAACCATATTCATGACTTTTACCAAGGGATTAATAGCAGGTCCGGCTGTGTCTTTAAGCGGGTCACCTACAGTATCACCAGTTACACTGGCACGATGTGCCTCTGAGCCTTTGCCTCCATAAAGTCCGTCTTCTATCATCTTTTTTGCGTTGTCCCATGCTCCTCCGGCATTAGCCATAAAAACGGCGAGTAATTGGCCAACGAGAATCATACCGGCCAAAAAGCCCCCCAGCGCATAAGGGCCCAGAAGGAAACCTACAAACAATGGCGCAAGGATAGCCAGCAACCCGGGACCAATCAGTTCTTTCTGTGCCGTACGGGTACAAATATTCACGACTCGTCCGTAGTCGGGTTTCTTTTTGCCTTCCCAGATTGCCTTGTCGAGGAACTGAACGCGGCACTCATTGACAATATAGAATGCGGCTCGACCGACTGCACGAATCAACATTGAACTAAACAGGAAAGGCACTGCCCCGCCAATCAGAAAGCCAATCAGCACAAGTGGACTGGCTACCGTCAGTTGACCGGCGAAGAATTTATACTGCGGTTCCTGCATCAAGTTTAGTTTATCTTCGCTGCCTACCGCGATTACAGCGATAAAGCTGGCAAAAAGCGATACCGCTGCAATAACAGCCGAACCGATAGCGATACCCTTTGTCTCCGCTTTGGTGGTATTTCCAACCGCATCCAGGTCGGCCAACACCTGCCGTGCGCGCTTATATGAGCCGGCTTGCTCTTTTTCCATCGCATCCCAGTCATAACCCATCTCACCGATGCCGTTGGCGTTGTCGGCAACGGGCCCAAAAACATCCATTGAAATAGTATTACCAGTCAGTGTCAGCATACCGATGCCGGTCATAGCTACGCCGTAAGCAATAAAGACTGACGGCATCCCCCAATAGCACATCACAGACAACGCAATTGCCAATGCTATCAGCATAACCGTAGCCACTGTGCTCTCATAGCCCACAGCAAAGCCTTGGATGATATTTGTTGCGTGTCCCGTCTGACAGGCTTTGGCCAGCGATTGTACCGGCGCGTGGGAGGTATGGGTGTAATATGATGTCGTTTTGTTCAGCGCGATTGCCAAAAATATTCCGACCAGGCAGGTGAAAACCGGACGCATATCCAGTCCGGATATTCCAAAGTTCGCCCAGAACGGCAATTGCCCAGGATCGCCATTTGGGAATCCTGAAGATGCCATCTTATATATCGCCAGATATGATGTATCAAAATGTAGGTACAGCAAACCCAGAACAAAGAATCCAACCACAGAAATCACCGACCCGATCCAGAAACCCCTGTGTACGCTCTTGAGTGCTGTATCTGAGGTGTCAGCGGCGCCGGCTTTAACGGAGTAAGTGCTGATGATAGACCCAAGTACACCTATGCCGCGAACCAACAAAGGGAAAATAACACCCTTATGACCAAAACTGGCCAAGCCGAGTATCATTGCTGCTACTATGGTTACTTCATAACTCTCGAAGATATCGGCGGCCATACCGGCACAATCGCCGACGTTGTCGCCGACATTGTCCGCGATGGTAGCGGCGTTACGAGGGTCGTCCTCAGGTATACCTTTTTCTATTTTGCCTACAAGGTCGGCGCCGACATCCGCTGCTTTGGTATAGATACCGCCGCCGACCCGCATGAATAGTGCCAGCAGCGTTCCACCGAAACCAAAACCCAACAGGGCTTCATAAGCATGTTCGCCGTATATCAGAAAAATTGTTGTTCCGCCCAGCAATCCAAGCCCGTCGGTAAGCATTCCGGTAATGGTGCCCGTCCGGTAGCCTAATTGCAGGGCTTCGCCGTAGCTTCTTCGGGCTGCTGATGCCACACGCAGATTACCGGTTGTCGCAAGACGCATTCCTACGTATCCGACCAGCCATGAAAACGTTGAGCCGACCAGGAAAGCTCCTGCACGACCGGCTGCAAAGACCGGTACACTCCACTTGGTCAGGTACAGCACGCCTGTCAGCAGCAGTATCAGCGGACCGATTTTCTGAAATTGTGCTGTCAGATAAGCTATAGCTCCTTCCCGCACTGCAGCGGCTATTTCCTGCATCTTTGATGTGCCTTTATCAGCGTTCTTGACTTGCCGGACAAGCATCAAAGCGTATAAAAGGCCGGCTATTGCCACACCAAGAATCGCCAACAGTGCAATTCGTTCGCCAACGCTGTATTCTCTAAGCGGGGCAAACCACGTGAAAGACCCTTCCGACGCTGAGCCGGGCGGCGAGGCCGCCTCCTGCGCGATAACCACCGCCCCGACCGCCAGAAAAACCGTTGCGCTGGCAACAAGAAACACCGTTTTATTTGACATATAATTCTCCTGACCACCGTTGTATTGTTTTTTCGACCAGCCCTGATAGGCTTTCTTGTGTCTTACAGTGCAGGTCGATCAAGCCTTGAACCAGCAAAGACAAGATGCACGTGACAAATCATTCGGCTAACGCTTTGGCTTGTCACCCGTGTTTGATCGCATATCTGTATCAGATTTTCCAAAGGAGTCTCTTAACGAAGAAATCATCTTACGGATTTCCCTTGTCCCTCGTGCGCGTGGGTATATCGCCGCCAAGTATCATTCCAACGTGGGAAGGATAGTTATAACTACCCGTCAAATCCAGGGGGCTGCACCGAGCCGGCTTACACCGCGCTCAATCTCGCTCACCAGAGGCTCTCTACGCACGGAGGGCCGACTCAATGTCCGTTTTTCCTGATGACTCAGAAGCTCATACACTTCTTCGGCGCAAGCGGCTTTCTCAAGTTTCCGCTTGAAATCCTTGTCGAGCATCAGTCTGCTTATCTTGGCCAGTGCCTGAAATTGAGGTCCGCTTCCGTTCACAGGGGAAACCAGCAAAATGACAATCGTCACCGGTTTACCATCGATGTTTTCAAAATCAATCGGCTCACGTGCGATTCCGATCGCCATCACCAGCTCGCTGACGGCTTTGCACCTGCCGTGAGGAAGGGCTATTCCCTCGCCGGTTCCGGTACTTAGCATTCGTTCGCGTGTCATGACCGCCTGCAAAGCGACATCTCGATCAGACAACAGGCCATTGGCATCCAGCAGGTCCACAAGCTCGGCGATAACGGCTTCCTTGTTCCGGCTTTCGAGCGGGGCTTTAACACAGTTTGGCCGCAATATCTGTGTAAGAATCATGTTAATACCCTCTAATTTTTTGTCACAAGTCGCTTGATCTCTATCAATGGTTGCAGTGTTATCTACCCCGAAGGGTGTCTAACATGCTCACAGCACTCGCAAAAAGTGCTGCTTAGACTTGTTCTGTTTGAACAAATATCTCATTGCATGAATGCAATGATGTGCCAAAAGATACAATAGGGAGGATGGTCTAGACTATCAGCAGACAGTGAAGAGAGAAAAGAGGGTATGATTTGAGTTGTGTTACCAAAACAAAAGGCGGTGCTCTATTACGGGTAATTGATGGAACAAGCTTTTCGTTAAAAGTGTTTGCATATGCTGAACTGTACGTTATCGGGACTCTTTTTGAGTTAATGCTTATTTGGTCGCTTAGATCAGTACGCGATTCAAGCACAGCAGGTGTGTTAATTCTGGGGCAAAATGCAATATACTGGGCAGTTCCGGAGCAGGATTTTGGGTCTGCAATCTTGGTAGGATGATCTACTCCCGTTACCCCACACTTCAGGGTAATAGACACGACCAGAAGCATTTTTACAAAACCGTTTGCGGTCCACATATCAATTAACACACCAACTGTAAATTGTATAACTCAAAACAATTATATGCAGTACAATTTACAAATCAAGGAAATTCACGTGGTTTAGAGGGTAACCGATAAGATTTAGGAAAACAGAGGAAAAATAGCGAGGAAAACAGGGTCGGGCACCTGTTTCTTCACGATGTTTTCTTATTCCATCTCACGGGCCAAAAGTATCACTCAAGAGGAGAAAAGCAAAGGAATTTTCAGTGATTAGAGGAATGGTGGATTGGAGAATTAGTCGATTAGGTGGATTGACGAGCATTAAAAAGCGTGAAGCGTATAGAGATTCTCGCGCTTTGCTCGCAATAACAATTCAAAATACGCTTCACGCTAAACGCTGTTCGCTATACGCTTGTTATTTGACCGCTGCCTGGGCCGCTGCAAAGACGCGCGATTGGCACGCGGTACGGCGAGCAACTGACGTAGTTCATATTCACCTTATGGCAGAACTCGACGGACTTGGGGTCGCCGCCGTGCTCGCCGCAAATTCCGACCTTCAGGTCCGGCCTGGTCTTCCTTCCCCGGCGGATTCCCATATCCACCAATTGACCAACGCCCTCCTGATCGAGCGTCTGGAATGGTTCGGCTGAAAGAATCTTTTTGGACAAATAATAGGGCAAAAACTTGCCGGCATCGTCCCGGCTGAAGCCGAAGGTCATCTGCGTCAAATCATTTGTCCCGAACGAGAAGAATTGCGCAACCTCGGCAATCTGGTCCGCCATCAGAGCGGCTCTTGGGATTTCTATCATTGTCCCAACCATGTACTTTACGCGGACACCGGCTTTCTGCATGACCTTTTCTGCGGTCTCGACCGCCACTTTTTTCTGGTCTTCCAATTCTGCCTTGGTCCCCACCAGCGGAATCATGATTTCCGGATGGACTTTGACGCCTTTTTTGGCCACCTCGCACGCCGCCTCTATGATCGCTTGTACTTGCATGGCCGTAATCTCAGGATACGTAACGCCGAGCCGACATCCTCGGTGTCCCAACATTGGATTGGCCTCGTGCAGCGACTTGACTTTATCCTTGATCGCTTCTACCGAGACGCCCATCTGCTGGGCCATCTCCTCCTGCTGCTTCTGCTCGTTGGGCAAGAACTCATGCAGCGGAGGATCCAGCGTCCGAATCGTAACGGGCAGACCATCCATCACCTTAAAGATACCAATGAAATCTTTTCTTTGCAGCGGCAGCAATTTCTTCAAGGCCTTTTTTCGCCCGGCTTCATCGTCTGCCAGGATCATCTCTCGCATCGCCGCGATGCGGTCCGGGCCGAAGAACATGTGCTCAGTCCTGCAAAGGCCGATACCTTCGGCTCCGAATTTCCTGGCGATTTCGGCATCGTGCGGATTATCGGCGTTTGTTCGCACGCCCAGCCTGCGGAGTTTGTCGGCCCACATCATGAGCTTCTTATAGTACAGGTTCTTCTGAGGGTCAGCAGGCAGCAGGCCGACCTTGTCCTGGTAGACTATCCCCTTGGTGCCGTTCAGAGAAACCCAGTCGCCCTCATGGAGGCTTTCCCCGTTCGCGGAGACAGTCTTGGTCGAAACACTAATGTTTAAGGCCCCGCAGCCTACGATACAGCACTTGCCCCAGCCCCTGGCAACAAGGGCCGCGTGACTTGTCATGCCGCCCATAGCGGTCAGAATCGCCTGAGCGGCCTTCATGCCGTGTACGTCTTCGGCGCTGGTTTCGTTGCGAACAAGAACTACCTTTTTACCTTGTTTGGCCCAGGCCTCGGCGTCATCAGCGGTAAATACGACCTGGCCGATTGCGCCGCCCGGCCCTGCCGGCAGTCCCTGGGCAAGTCTCTTGGCTGCCTTCTCAGACTTGGGGTCGAGCATCGGATGCAGAAGCTCATCAAGCTGCTCCGGCCTGACCCGCAGGATTGCCTCTTTTTGAGAAATCAAACCTTCCTCGCACATCTCGACGGCCATTCTGACTGCTGCTGCCCCGTTGCGCTTGCCGACGCGAGTCTGGAGCATGAACAATTTGCCGTCCTGAATGGTGAACTCGATGTCCTGCATGTCGCGGTAGTGCTTGTCGAGCCGCGCGCGAATTTCAGCCAACTGGTTGTACAGTTCGGGCATCAGTTTTTCCAAAGAGGGAAGGTGCTTGGATGCCTGCGACTTGGAGACCTCGTTGATTGCCTGGGGCGTCCGGATGCCCGCGACGACATCCTCTCCCTGGGCGTCGACCAGAAATTCGCCGTAGAATTTATTTTCGCCGGTAGCGGGATCGCGTGTAAACGCTACGCCTGTGGCACTATTCTGGCCCATATTGCCGAAGACCATCGCCTGTACGTTCACTGCCGTGCCCCAGTCGTGGGGAATTCCTTCGATCCTGCGATATGCCACGGCCCTTTTGCCGTTCCACGACTTGAACACCGCCGCGATAGCGCCCCAGAGCTGCTCGTAAGGATCATCTGGAAAGTCTTTTTTAAGAACCTGTTTTATCTTCTTCTTGAAAATACCGACAAGTTCCTTCAGGTCGTCGGCTTCCAGCCCCGTGTCGTATTTTACGCCTTTGGCGTCTTTCATTCTGCGCATTTCGCGTTCGAGCTGTTGCCGAATGCCCATGCCCTCTTCGGTCTCGATGCCTGCGGCTTTTTCCATAACTACATCGCTATACATCATAATAAGCCGGCGGTAGGCGTCATAAACGAATCGCTCGTTGCCGGTTCGCTCAATCAGGCCCTGTATCGTAGCCTTATTAAGCCCGATGTTAAGGATGGTCTCCATCATTCCGGGCATCGATGCCCGAGCGCCGGAGCGAACGGAAAAAAGCAGAGGATCTTGTGGGTCGCCGAAGCGTTTCTCCATAATCTTCTCGACCTTTTTGACGGCGGTCTGCACATCCTTTGCGAGGCCTTTTGGATATTTTCCGCCGGTCTTCATAAAGTACGTACAGACCTCGGTCGTGATAGTAAAGCCCGGAGGAACAGGGATGCCAAGATTGGACATCTCAGCCAGGTTGGCACCCTTACCGCCCAGAAGTTCCTTCATCTTTGCGTTGCCTTCGGCTCGGCCAGAGCCGAAAAAGTACACTTGTTTTGCTGCCATTCTAAGGTCTCCTTTTATCCGCCGTACGTTGGGCGGATTTAGTTCATTGTTCTTTGTTCTTAGTTCATCGATGGCCTATGAACTATGAACACATTACTCAATATCTTGGGTTTGAAAGTATATTGCGGGCAGCAAATTTTGTCAACCTCTACCTTCTCGTAGTGATTTCTTTGACAAAATCCGCTTTTTGCCGGACAATGTTTGTATAATCTTTTAGGCTTTTGATGGAGAGACCCGTGGCAGAGAACGTTTTGTATTACGGCGATAACTTGGAAATACTCCGCCGCTATATCAAAGGCGAAACGGTTGACCTTGTATATCTTGACCCGCCTTTCAAAAGCGACCAGGATTATAACATCCTCTTTGCCGAGCGCAACGGCAGTCAGGCCGCCGCTCAAATCAAGGCATTCGAAGATACCTGGCACTGGGACAAGGTCTCTGCCGCTGCATATCAGGAGATAGTGGAAACCGGCCCAACCCGCGTTTCACAGGCGATGCAGGCGTTTCGCACATTCCTCGGCGAAAATGATATGATGGCATATCTGGCAATGATGGCTCCGCGACTCGTGGAATTGCAACGAGTCCTCAAACCAACCGGCTCGATTTATCTCCATTGCGACCCAACCGCCAGCCACTATCTGAAAATGTTAATGGATGCTGTGTTCGGTCCAGTGAACTTTAGAAACGAAATCATTTGGCGCCGGACTGGCTCTCATAATAGTCCAAAACGATTCGGGCCAATTCATGATGTTATACTTTTCTATTGGAAGAATTTTGGGGCATTTTTCAAACAAGTACATCGT
The DNA here is from genome assembly GCA_963814265.1 of Sedimentisphaerales bacterium. Classification (GTDB taxonomy): domain Bacteria; phylum Planctomycetota; class Phycisphaerae; order Sedimentisphaerales; family Anaerobacaceae; genus JAFNGF01. The sequence goes on from CAWFCJ010000021.1 coordinate 51,853, forward strand.
CCCTATCTTAAAGGTCATGTTGATAGTTATTTTAAAAACACAGATGCAAGAGGCAGATATTGGACCAATGCTCTTACTGGTGCAGGAACAAGAAGTGGGTACAGCGGTGCACCGTGGCGCAATTATAACCCAACATTAGTTGGCAGACATTGGGCTATCCCAGGAAAAGTTATAACTTTTCTTGGTATTGACGAAGATTTAACTCCACAGGAAAAACTGGATGCCCTAGATACTTTCGGATTTATAGACCATCCTGCCGAGGGATCAAAGGCGATGCCTACATATCGCCAATACTTAGAAAAGTCACCCGGTTCACCTATACCCGACCTATGGATATATCAGCCACACACACATGGTTGTTTATATGGAACCGAAGAATGCATTGATGAAGATATCCGTTGGTTGGCCGCACAAGGTGATAAAGAACGTCTCGGATACCCTACCCAAAAACCAGTGGGCCTTTTGGAAAGAATTATAACCGGGAGCAGCAAGGAAGGAGACATTGTTCTGGACCCATTCTGTGGATGTGGAACGACAATAACAGCAGCGCAAAGACTTAATCGAAAATGGATTGGAATCGATATTACCCATTTATCTGTTGCTTTGATGAAACATCGCCTGCACGATATGTTTGGGGACAAGGTTGAATATAAGGTTATAGGTGAGCCGGTCTCTCTGCCCGATGCAATGGCTCTTGCGGAAAATGACCCTTACCAATTCCAGTGGTGGGCACTTGGGCTGGTCGGTGCAAGGCCAATCGAGGAAAAGAAAGGCGCTGACAAAGGCATCGATGGCCGACTTTACTTCCATGATGAGGCAGACTCCAAAAAAGGCAGGACAAAACAGATTATCCTGTCCGTCAAGTCCGGCAAAGTATCTGTTAAGGATGTGCGCGACCTGCGAGGAGTTGTGGAGCGAGAGGAGGCACAAATAGGCGTTCTTATTTGTATGCGAGAAACCCACGCGGGATATGCGGAGAGAATCTGCAAGCGCAGGTTTTTACAAATCACACTGGGGAACTCATCAAAAATTGCAAATCCTTACAATCGAGGAATTGCTTGCAGGGCACAAGATAGATTACCCCGATATTGCCGGCGTAAATGTAACCTTCAGGCGGGCTCAGAAAGCCAAAACCAAACAAAACCCACATCCGCAGTTCGATTGTCTCCAGGAGCAGTAGCAAGCATTTTTCGTATACCGGCGGGATGCGACACATTTTCGAGATAAAGATTCTGCCTTCAGTGGATTTGGCGGGTTTACCTTTGTGCCTTTTCGCGGCTAACCAAACCCGTGTCCATCCTGTGTTAATCAGTGTCTAAAAACCTCTGTGCCTTTGTGCCTCTGTGCCTTTCTCTGTGCCACCTACTTGGACAACGGCCAATGCTCGCAAGGCGTGTGCGAGAGTCTCATATACTCTGCGATTTTTGCTACAATGTCCGCATGCTTGTCGGCAACATTATTCTTCTCGCCGATGTCGTCCCTCAAATTGTATAGCTCTATCGGTCCATCCGGATTTTTCGCCACGTTCAGCCGCACACCCTTCCAGTCGTCCCCATCCTGAGCCGGGTCGAAGGACAGCCGCACGGCCTGTTTTTTGCCTTGCTCGTGAAATTCCCAGTAGAGGAACTCGTGCATTTTTTGTGTTTTTACCGCCGAGGTCGCGGTGTTCGCAGAGAAAAGAGTGTTTGTGCTTTCTGAACTCGGCGGTCTCGGCGTGCTCTGCGGTGCATCCATTGCGCTGTCGGGCTGACCAATAAGTGTTGGAAGCAAGGAGATGCCGTCTATACCTTGAGGCGTCGGGACGCCGGCAAGCTCACAGCAGGTTGGCAGAAAATCCCAGAAGGCACAGATATGGTTGCTGACTGAGCCGGGCTTTATTTTGCCTGGCCAGCGGGCAATCATCGGCACACGAATTCCGCCCTCGTACAGGTCGCGTTTATAGCCTCGCAGCGGGCCGGAGCTTCTGAAAAAGGCCGGATCGCCGCCGCCTTCTTTGTGTGGGCCGTTGTCGCTTGAAAACATCACTAACGTATTCTGGTCAAGGCCAAGCTCCTTGAGCTTGGCAAATAGCCTGCCGATGTCACGGTCCATCCGCGTTATCATAGCCGCGTGGCCTTTCTGCGGGTCGGGCCAATCCTTATCGGCGTAAGGTTCAAGGGAAGGGACTTCCATCCCATTTTGCCCGGCTTCGTTATTAGCGTGCGGAATGGTGAAAGCAAGATACAAAAAGAAAGTCTTATCCTTGTTTTGCTCCACGAAGGAAAGAGCGTCTTCAGCAAATAAATCGGGCGAGTAAGTTGCTTTTCTACCGACCGCCCCCAGCCGCCCGGCTCAGGGGCAGGCAGTTTATTGCCCTGGATCGGCACCTTTTCTTCGTTGCGCCAGAGGAACTCAGGATAGTAATTGTGGGCGTGTCTTTGGTTGAGGTATCCGAACCAGTAGTCGAAGCCCTTCTTGTTAGGGATTCCGGTGGTGCCGGCCTCGCCCAGTCCCCATTTGCCGATTATGCCTGTTGTGTAACCAGCCTCCTTGAGCAACTTGGCTACGGTGACATCTGCCGGCCGCAGCGGCATTAGGGCGTTGCCGCGAATCCAGCAGTGTCCTGTGTGCAGACCGGTCATCAAGCGCACACCGCGACGGCGCACAGACGGTGCTGCCGGCGGCCATATCGGTGAAGCACATCCCTCCTGCGGCCATTTGGTCCAGGTTCGGCGTCCTAATGATTTTCTGCCCGTAACAGCCCAGGTCGCCGTAGCCCAAGTCATCGGCCAGAATAAAGATGATGTTCGGGCGTTTCTGACGCACTGTTGCTGTTCGCTCGTGCTGGCACAGCTCGGCAATAGAGAAGATACACTTACCGAAGCGGCTGCAAAACCAACCGTTTTGAGGAATTGCCTTCGGGATGGTTCATCCATAATTGTTCCCTTGATTTACCGCGAAAGTAACCCCGCAATAAATTGCGGGGCTAAACATCTGCCGCTTTATTTTTGCGGTTGCGGAATAGTGATGTCGATTTCCCGCACCTGGCCGAACGCCGACAGCGGCTCATCGAAATCCTGCGGCCGACCAACAGCTAAGATTTGCATCTTATCAGGCTGAAGATGTTTGCGGGCAACCCGCAGCACATCGGCTTTGGTCACTTTTTCAACGTTCTCTTTGGTCTTTTGCAGAAAATCTGTCAGGATAGCCAAAATACTCGTAAGTCATCAGGCGTCTTACAATCTCAGCCTTTGAGTCAAAGTTGAACACAAACGAATTCAGATAGCTTTCTTTGGCTAAAGCCAGCTCCTCATCTGTGACCTCGGCCTCGGTGATCTTTTTGACTTCTTCGCTCATCGCGCGAATCGCCTGGGCGGTAGACTTGGACTTGGTCTGGCAGCCGACATAAAAGACGCCCGGATGGTCGTAGTCGGCTGAATAAACGCCGAATACTGAATAGGCCAGTCCCATTCGGGACCGCACGTTTTTGAACAGTCGGCTGGTGAAGCTGCCGCCGAGAATCTCGTTCATCACAACCAGAGCGAAATAATCCGGGTCATTCATCATCCCGCCGATATGGCCCAGGAATATACGCTCTGGTTCATGTCGTCCTTGTGAATGACGTTGACCGTTGGCCGAAATTCATACTTCACTTGCGGTACGGCGGCTAGCTTGACATCGGCTTTCTCCCAGCCTTTGAACGCTTCTTCAATTTTTTTAATCATCTCCTCGGTGTCGAAATCGCCCCAGACTGCAAGCATCATGTTGTTGGGATGATAGAATCTTTTGTGGAAAGCAACGAGGTCATCGCGGGTAATATTGTCGATGGTGGCGTACTCGGTATGCCGGGCATAAACACTTTCGGGGCCATAAATGAGCTTGCTGTACTCACGGAACGCTATGCTGAACGGGAAATCGTTGCGCCGGGCGATGATACTGCGATGCTTGATTTTGGCCAGCTCAATTTTATCTTCGCGAAAGGCGGGGTTCATCAGCACATCGGCCAGAATTGACAAGCCCGGTATCAACGTCCTCTTTTAGAACGGACATAGATGCCCCGCCAACATTAAGGCCGATGCCGGTCTCTACCGATGCGGCAATTTGCTCCAACTGCTCGTCGATCTGGTCGCCGGTCTTACTGGTAGTTCCGCCCGTGCGCATCACGGTGCCCGTGATGGCCGCCAGTCCAATCTTGTCGGCAGGCTCATAAACCGAGCCGGTCCGAACCATGGCGGACAAGTTGATAAGCGGCAGCTCATGGTCCTCCAGCAGAAATACCTGCATCCCGTTGGCAAGAGTCACCCGCTTGACCTTGGGAATCTCGATGTCGCCCAGCTTGGGATACTTCAACTGTTTGTAGTCCGCCGCATACTTCTGCGAGCAGCTCGATACGCAAAAAGCTCAATAAAAAAGCAAAGGAGACAATTGGTTCTTATTGCGGTACGATCTATTAGCTTTCTCATCTTTGCGACAGCGTCCTATTAAAAATTACTTCTCCGCACTGTCACTGTCTCGATTACACCGACTGTGCGATTTTTGCTGATGAAATATTCCTTGGCAACGCGTTGGATGTCGTCAGCGGTAACCTTATCGATCTTATCCAGTTGCTTGAACAGGTTGCGCCAGTCGCCGGTAATGACCTGGTAGAAGGTCAGCTCCGCCGCAAGACCGTCGTTGGAATCCAACTGCCGGATAAGACCGGCGCGGCTGCGTGTCTTTGCCTTTTGTAGCTCTTCCGGCGCGACCGGCTCGGTTTTCAGTTTCTCAATCTCCGCGTAGATAGCCTCTTCGCATTCCTGATTCGTACGGCCTTTGGCCGGAACCGCCAGAACATAAATAGGCCCGGATATTTACTCCAGCTCTGCCCGGCGGAAGCCGAGACGGCAATCTTTTTTTCCTTCACCAGACTCTTGTACAGCCGGGACGTCCGCCCCACGCCTACGATCTCGGCGATGGCCTCGAACACGGCGCTGTCGGGATGGTTGACGTTCGGCTGATGATAGCCGATCCGAATCTGCGGCTGGGCAGGGTCTTCTACGATAACGCGGCGCTGCCCACGCTGCGGCGGCTCTTCCGTCTCGACCGGCTCGGGCTTCGGACCGCCGGGAATCCGGGCGAAGTATTTCTCCGCCAGTTTCTTTATCTGTTGCGGGTTCACATCGCCAACTATCGCGATAGTCAGATTGCTCGGGCCGTAGTACTTCCTGAAAAAGGCCTCCGCTTCGCGGCGAGTAAGGGTCGACACGTCGCTCATGTGCCCGATTACCGGCTCACCATACGGATGCGCCAGATACGCGATGGCCTGGAATTCCTCGTCGAGACGCCCGTATGGCGAATTCTCCATCATGCGCCGTTCTTCCATCACTACGTCTCTTTCCTTGTAGAATTCCCGCAGCACCGGATTAGCAAAGCGGTCCGATTCCAGCGTCATCCAAAGCTCTATTTTGTTTGACGGCAGACTTACAATGTATTGAGTTGCATCTTCGCTGGTGCCGGCATTGAACCCGGCCGCACCCTCGCGCGTCAGGGCCTCCTCGTATTCGTCGTGAACAATGTACTTTTGGGCCTCTTGTCCGGCTTGCTCGAACTGCTCCTGGAGCTTTTTTAGCTTTTCAGGGTCCGCCTGGTCGCCTTTTCTCTTTTCGGCCTTAATAGCGTCAAACAACTCATCCATCTTGGCCATTGCTCTGGCTTCGGCTTGATAGTCTTTAGTGCCGAGAGTTTTTGTGCCCTTGAACGCCATGTGCTCAAAGAGGTGTGCCAGGCCGGTGATACCCTTAACCTCGTCCACCGAACCGACATCGGCGTAGGTGTGGAAGGAAACGACCGGCGCCTCGTGCCGTGCCAGAATCAGAAACTTCAGCCCGTTATCCAGCGTGAATTCCGTCATTCGCTTTTCGAATTCCGCCAGGTCCTGAGCTTGGGCCGGTTTCAGAGGCACAAAGCAGCAGAGGCACAAAAAGCTTAAAGCGTAAAGCGCAAAAGTAAAAACTGTTGAATTCCTTAGCTTTACGCTTTCAGTTTTGAGTTTTGAGTTTTGTGCCTGTGTACCTGTGTGTTTCATCTTCAATACTCCTTTGCCATTGCACTGGTTAGTTATTTATGCCGACGAGGACTTACACCAACAGAAACACCACGTCCTGTAATTGTACTCAATGTATACGGCGGTGAAAAATGATGCAATATGAATTGAACGGTTGGTGACTAATTTCTTTCCGGAGCACCGACGGGGGCTTTTCGTGCCAGGCCCCGGCAGCTTTCGCAGTCACAGGCGCCGACCAGACGCAGATGTGATGTCCCGGCGAGTGTTTTTGTATCGATCACTCTCGCCCCTTTGGCCTGCATCTTACGCAGTGCCATCTTGGCCTCGCGGTTATTGTGCGAACCCACCGCGTCAACCACTACTGTCACTTTCTTGCTGCGCTGTAGCAGTCCTAACGCGGCCGCCTTGATGGCGCCTTCGGTGCTGGCGCCGATCAAAACAAACTCACTGGCTCGCGTGTCACTCAGCAGCCTATCGATCCGAGGCTCATCAAATGGATCAACGCAGCGCTGATGAAGGATAACCTGCCTATACTGCCGCAGCATATCTCTCGGCAAATCGGTGTTGCCGTCGGCAGGAAAACTCACCCTGTGCCTTAGCAGGGTGTATGACACCTTTCTTTGCCCATCCGTTCCATCCAGGCAGTAGTCGACCAGAGAGTCGCTGTTGTTATTGGAATGAACCTCGCAGGTTGAAACAACCGGGATGCCCCTAATTCTGGCCCATGCCATCACCCTGCGAATATGCGATAGCACCCTCCTGTGGTTTCTTATACACGCTTTGCCGCCAGCCAGCAGAAAGTCCCGCTGGGTATTAATATCGACCAAAACTGCTTTACGCCGGTTTTTAACTAGGTGCAGAACCATTTTACCGGGTTCCTTTCTGGCCTCTCTTAGGTTCCGTCCTATAAAGGCATACGCTGAGTATGGCTCAGAGTTCATCGTTCTTTGTCTATGAACCACGAACTACGAACAATGAGCTCCAGCCCAGGTCGGGGCTGGTGGTTCAACACCTCTTATCGAACAGTCTCAGGCGGCACTTTAATCCGCCAGACGTCAGGCGGATTAAATTGACAATTGATAATTGACAATTAACAATTAACAACGATGGCAAGAGGTTTGAAAGAATATCCTTCGATTGCACTATGCTTGGAAAATCTTGCGAGCAAGATTGACTTTGCGCAGGTTTTCGGACGCGCAGGGCCTGTGCATATCGAGATCGGCAGCGGCAAAGCTGCCTTTCTTCTGAGCCAGGCTAAGGCCCAGCCGGGCGTCAATTTCCTGGGGGTCGAACGGGCAAATAAATTCTATCGCTACGCCGTAGACCGGATTGGCCGATGGGACCTGGCAAATGTACGGATAGTCCGCACCGATGCCGCCGCCTTCTTAGCTGATTTTGTGCCGGACGCCTCCGTAGACTGCTTTCACATTTATTTCCCCAACCCCTGGCCGAAAAGGCGTCACCATAAGAGCGCTTTCTAAACCAGGTGAATCTCCAGCAACTGCTGCGATGCACCAAGCCCGCCGGCCAGTTAAGAATTGCAACCGATGATGGCGATTATTTTGCCCAGATACAGCAGCTAATAGCAACTCAAGGCGAAGGACTTGAAGCGGTCGAATTTCTCCCCGCTGCCGGGGCAAAAGAGGGCGAACTGATCGGCACTAATTACGAACGAAAATACATCAAAGACCAAAGGCAAATCTACACCCTCGCCGTCAGAATTGAGAATTCCAAATTCTAAATTCACAATTCTCAATTTCCTGGTGTGTAACCTAATTTACCCCACACGGCCTTTTGCACCCGGTGCAAATCTGGATTGCCCGGCTGGTCAGGTGCGGACCCGACTTCCAGCCTGCCATAGCTTATCGTCCGCGGGTCCTTCCACTTCCAGTATTCGCTGTGCCCGTCTGCGAAGGAAAAATTTGTGCCGTTGCCGTGCCGGACCGGGGGCGGGTCTTTATGGCGGTTGTCAGCCGCAAGTATGCCCGCCACCGTCACTGCGCTTCCCCACCAGGCCTCCCTGTCATAAGGGACGCTCCAACTGGCGAATGTCACCCAGCCTTCATCGAGAAAAACAGCTCTCTCGGAGGATCTGTGAATATCCATTCTATTCTTCTGATTCTGGGCCCCGCCTGGCCAGCCGTTCATAGAATCAACTATGGCGTATGTGCGCATTTCGCCCCACAGGCCGGTGGGGCACTTGTAGAGTTTTTCGTTCCTAACATACGAGAATAGTGCTCCCTCTTTGACAGCTTTTATCTGGTCTGCTTCGCGCGTTGTATCCGTGTAGCCTGCCCAGTGCACCCAGCCGTCTTCATTGATCGGTATGGGGTTTTCGCCCCCTTTGCCGGTACAGCCGTTGACGATCTTATTGTCGTTTTCGTCGGCGTACAAAACCCAGGCAAGCCCCAACTGTGCAACGTTGCTAAGGCACGCAGTGCGCTTCCTTGCTCTCTGGCTCTATTTAAGGTCGGTACCAGGATCGCCATCAATATCGCAATGATGGCAATCACCACCAGAAGTTTCTATCAGCGTAAAGCCTCTGTGCTTATGCATACTAACTGCTTCCAAGCCCCTTCAGCACCGCGCGTTACTCGCTGCACATACTCATCGGCGTCCTTTTCGTGCGCCTTGATTTGCTCTAAGGCAGGCCGAGCCTCCCCTGCTGTCGCAGGGGCAAGTTTAGCCCCGCGCAGGCGGGGCCCAACCTCTTTTAATGCAATCATCGCATGCAAGCGAGCCTTATCAGTCTGGCAGCTCAGGGCATCTACCAGGACAGGTAGTGCCTTTTCTTCTTGACCCCAGTCACAAAGCGCATGTGCGGCAGCGATACGAACAACAGGGGCCGCGTCTTCGAGCATTTTTTGTAGCGCGGCTTCTGCCTGCTTTCTATCCGGCCCATCTTTGCTCGTCTCGGCGGAGCGCCGAGCCGTAGCCGGACAGTTGTAGTGCAAGCCAATCACCGCCCAGTAGCGAACCGAGGCATATTCATCTTTCAGAGCAGACAGGTACTGAGGTATCGCCTGTGGCACGGGCTTCCAGCCCGTGGGCCACGGCCAGGATGGCCGTGCCACGAAGTCCAATGCCTTGATTTTGCGCAGCCGTGCCAGTAGATCGGTCTTATAAAGAACATCCGTCCAGTGCGGAATCTCTTCGGTCGGCTCATCCTGTTCTTTGCTATCTTCAATCGTACGACCTTGCAGCAGTTTGAGTGCAGCCTCATTACTATCTCGCAAGCCGATGCGGCAAGCCCTGGCAAATAATGTCTGACCGGTTTGAACCAGCACGGGTTTTCTGTACAGCTTCCAATTGCCCTGGTCGCCTATTCGGTAAGCGATAGATGCGCCTTTCGTAGCACATGTTATGGCGACCGAAGTGCCCCTATCGCCCGGGCGGAAAGCATCTACAAACTTCGGCGTAGAAGTTTTCTGCCACCTGCCGCCTGGCCGTTTCATTTCGTCAAACTCCGGCTCAGGAATCAGCCCGACGTCGCGGGTCTGCTTCATCCATTCGCCGTGCACCTTGCGCAGCCGCTGGAGCACATCGTTGTATTTGGGATCATCCACGAGATTGTTTACCTCGTGCGGGTCGGCCAGCGTGTCATACAATTCCTCAACAGGCTTGGTCGGCTCAAAATACTGTTTCTGGGCACCTACCAATTTGCCCTTTGCGTTGAGGCGGCGCATCTCCTGCATTATCGGCATACGGTTCATATACTCGATGTCCTGGGCGCGGCTAAGATGCGGCATATAGTTGCGAATGTATTTGAAGTGCTTGTCGCGCACCGCCCGGATAATATCGTATGCTTCATCCATACGATCGCGGGCGGCAAAAACATAGTCGCGCGGCTTGGCTTTTTGACTGCCCAAAAAGGCCTGGCCCTGGAGATGCTTGGGAATCGCCACACCCGCCAGAGAAAGCACAGTCGGGGCAAAATCTATAAACGCGATCAGGTCGTCATTCACCGTGCCGGGTCTGAGAGCATCGGGATCGCCGGGCCTGGCGTATTTTCGCCACTTCTCCGGCACACGGATAATCAGCGGCGCCCGGATGCCTGAGTCATAAATCCATCGCTTTGCTCGCGGCAGACCGCGTCCGTGGTCGCCCCAGAACCAGACGATGGTATCCTCAGCCAGGCCATCTTCTTCAAGCTGCTTGAGGATTTGCCCCGCCTGCCCATCCATTTTGGTCACGTTGTCGTAGTACCTTGCCAGGTTCTCGCGAACAACCGGGGTATCCGGATAGTACGGCGGCACAACCGCCTCGGTCGGGTCATGGACCAACTTTTCGCCTTTCTTTGGCCAGTTTTGACTTTCGTGCGACACCGTCAGGTTGATGACAGCGAAGAAAGTCTGGTCTTTTGCGCGGCCTCGCCAGTGCGCTTTATTGCTGCACTCATCCCAGGCGGTAACAGGCGGGTCGAACTGGTAATCCGTTTTGACATTATTGGTGCAATAATAACCCGCAGCCCGAAGGTATTCCGGGAAGCACTTTACTTCCGCGGGCGGCACGCCCTGGCAGCGCATCTGATGCGTGCCGATGGTTGTTGGGTACATGCCGGTGATGACGCCGGAGCGGGATGGTGCGCAAACGCCAGCGTTTGTATATACGTTGGTGTACCGCACGCCCTGTGCCGCAAGGGCGTCAAGGTTCGGCGTCACCGCGTAACTATCGCCGTAGCAGCCCAGGTCACAACTGGTGTCCTCACAGCTAATCCAGAGAATGTTTGGCCGCTCAGGCTTCGGTTTTCCAGCCGCATGAGCCTGCCCCTGCGCAGGCAGGGGACGAATTTCAGGCAAAAACATTGCTGCCGCCGAGCTTGAGCTTACTTGCAGAAACCGCCGCCTGTTCATAATTGATTGTTCATTGTTAATTGTTCATGGTTCATCGATGAACTACGAACGGTGAACTATGAACTTGCCTACTTTGGTTTTGTGCCCAGGATTTTCAGCGAGTCTTCGATGACCGGCAATGCTCTGGTCGTTACCTGGGGGTCGTGGACATTGCCAGTCACCTCTACCCGGACTACTGCCTGGCCAAGCCCCTCGGCCAGAGACTGCACAAGCGAAGGCTCGGCGGCGGCAAGCCGCTTGCCACGGGCAGTAAAAACCAAATCCACATTGTCACTGGCCAGGTCCATCTGGCCGGTGCCGCTAAAAGCTATCGCCTGCCCGGATAAATCCAACTTTTCAAAAAGCAGCATATCGGCCTTGATATATGAATCAACAACCATCTGCTCGAAGGCAAAGTCTTTCGGCTCTGTCAGCTTCAATACGTACAGCAGTTTCGCCAGCGGCGAGAGTTTACCCACCTCCATATCGCGTATAATGAATCTGCATTGGCCAACCTGCTCGGCCAAAGCGCAGCGCCAACCTCTGCTACAACGCTCAGCGCCCCACCCATTGTCCCACTGGTATGGTCATTGGCAAAGAATTGCCTGAGGTCAACCTTGTCGAAACCCACCTGCAGCAGATACTTCAGTTTCCGATCCCCGATCCCCGACCGCCGACCGCCGATCTCAAGTTTACCTGCCACTTTCCCGCCGTAGCAATCGGCAAGCAAATTCTCCGCCAGCCAGCTCTGGGTGTCGGGGTCGTAATTGATATCTGCGTTCAGATTGGTTATGGCCTTACCCTTAACCGTCAGATCATCCGCGCTGAGGCTCAGTGCCCCAGCAGAGAAGCCGCTGCCTCGCCCGCCTCCGGCGGAGGGGCCGGTCCCCGCTTTCGCGGGGATTTTGTACAACCCCTTGGCGTTCAACAAGGCATTTAATCGGGCATCGGTTCCGAACAAGTCGAACCGGCAGTCTTTCAATCTGACGGCGCCGGCGAAATCAACAGAAACCTCTTCATTCTTTGCGGCAAAAATCTTTATATTTACCGAATCCAGATCAAATCGGCCGGAAGGCCGCAGCTTACCATAAAAAGGAGCCATGCCAGAGTTGGTCAAGGCACTTCCAAGTTGCTCATCAAAGGCAATATCACTGGCTGAAAGCGCAACATTGCCCGATTCATCAGTTAGAGCGATTTCACCATTCAGGGTGATTTGCGATTGGCGATCAGCGATTGGCGATTGGCCAGATGCAGGAGCCGCAGTAACATTTTCAAATGTCAGAGTCTTATTTGTTATCACCAATTTGCCAACAACATTCTTCAGAGGATATGCAAACTGCTTAAAGACGACACTGTCACCCAAACACTCGACAGCAATCTGGTAACTGGGCTCTTTCTCATCGGCAGCTTGTCTCAAATCGGCGGCCAGATTGATTCTGCCCTGCGGCACCGACTCGCAAAAGAATCTTTTCGCCGGCCCCGGCAACAAATCGACCAATTCCGCACTTAGCTGAGTCTGGTTGGCATCGACCGTCAGGTGGTAAGGCGACATCTGCGTCCTATCGGTAAGTGAGACCACGCCAGTGATTGACACCTGGCCATCACTGCATCGACCTGTCAACTCGTTTATACTGATTGAATCCGGCGTAATAACAGTATTGGCTAAAACGTCAGAGATAAGTAGAGGAGTCTGGCCTACTTTCAAAGAAGCCTCTTTGAAAGCAACATCAGCAAGGAAACTTGCCGCTTTGCCTTGTTCGCCGGGATCCTTCTGCAGCGAAAAAACTTTTATTTCGGCGTCGGCCAAACCTGCCACGCCGAACCGGTCATAAAAACTTCTTCGCCCAGCCGGCAATGCCGCCGCCAGCTTTGAATCCAATGGGACATTCTCTGCTTTTATTGAGAAGTAGCAGATTGGTCGATCTGTATTGTGACCGGTCACGCTGCCGTTAAAGGTGATTTTGCATCCTTCTACCTGCGAGACTACATCGCAGACAAGGACGCTATCCCGCTCAAAAAAGAGTCTCCCGGTCAGATTTCTCAACGGATAAGGAAAATGCTTATAAGCAGCCTGGACATCAAGCAGGTCAATCGTCAGGGTAGTTTTCCCGTCAGCCTGTGACTTTCTGCTGAAGCGTTGATCTACGGCGACCCGCCCGCCCGGAGAAAAAGCATCCCAAAGATTCTTTTGGTCTATGCTCAACGCGCTACAAAGGTCGTTGTCCAAAAGCATGTTATTGCTCTTAACACGGAGCTGATACTGCTGAGCAGGGCCAAAACCGTTGACTAAGCCATCAACGGCTATGTCAACGTCACCGTGTTTGCCCGATAGCGCATTGAGGACTACGCTGTCTTGTGTGAAATCGACCTGGCCGGCCAGGCGTTCTATCGCGTATGGGAACTGCCGGTCGCAGATTGAAACATCCTTGCAATAGACCTTGCCGCTTGCCGTGATTTCATTCAGCCGGTCCAAATTACCCGATGCGTCAAGGTCGATATCGACCATTCCGGCAGGTTGGTATCGACTGAAGAAGCTCTGCAGAGCACTAAACGCGGTAGACTTGGCCAACGATGATGGTCCGATCAATCCAAACGGATCTGCAGTAGCAGTATGTGTGCTGTGACAACCTTTTGCCCGCAGCTTGAGCGAGTAGTCGCGGTCCTGGCCATAAGTTAGCTCTGCGGCTAATACATCTATCACCCAGGCCCATTCAAGCTCAGGAATGTCGGTCGAGGAAACGCCGCCCGTAATTGTAATTCTGCCAGGCTTGAAGAATCCGCTGAGATTGCTCTTGCCGAAGCCGCTGGATAGTGCAGCCGTCCGTATATCAAAGCGGTAGCCCTCCTGCGTCCACTGGTCGAACCCGAACTCCGCACGAACGGGCACGGACGCCGCAACCGTGGCCTGCCCATTTGAGACCTTGCTATATTGCAATGTCCCCTGGCTAAGGCGAACTGCCGGCATCTCGCCGGAACCATTCCGAGGGACACGGATTTTCAGAGCCGCTACATTCCACCTGCCTGCATCCAGATCATACTGGGCGTCGAACAAAAAATCGTTGACACGTATTTCCCTAAGTCGCGGACCCAATAGCAATATACTGCCTATGCTGAAGCGGGCATAAACGGTCTCAGCCTTGAGTATCGCGTCATCGTATTCTTGCTCCTGATCGGGCCTAATGACGAGGTTCTTGATAAGGACTGAGCCATCGAGGCCGAGATTCACTGATTCGGCGCTGATTCTCGTATTGGTCAGCTCGCTGATTTGTGCCAGCGCGATGTGCGGCAGAGCGCGTACTATCCAGACAAATACAAGCCCTAAGACAGCGATGATGGCCAAGCCAACCAGAAGCCAGCGAAGAATCCGCCCCTGGCGGACCTTGCCTGCGAAAAGGCACAGAGGCACAGAGGCACAGGGGCACAGAGGCTCCTTCTCACCTTGTGCCTTTGCCACTTTGTGCCTTTGTGCCTTTGCCACTTTGTGCCTTCTCTATCGAGTTCTGATTGCCTTATCGGCGATATCCGTGCGCCAGTAAGCACCTTCGAAATTTATCTTGCCCACCGCTTCGTAGGCTCGTTTTTTTGCATCTGCGATTGTTCCGCCCAGCGCGGTAACGCCCAGGACCCTGCCGCCGTTGGTAACGATATTTCCATCCTGCTTCTTAGTGCCAGCGTGAAAAACAACCACGTCTTCAAGTTCGCCAGCTTGCTCCAGCCCGGTAATTTTCTTTCCCTTTTGATAATCGCCTGGATAGCCGCCTGAGGCCATTACTACACACACCGACGGCCGCGGGTCCCACCGCAGCGTAACCTCATCTAACTTGGCGTCACAAACAGCCAGGCAAACCTCCAACAAATCGCTTTTTAGGCGCACCAAAATCGGCTGGGTCTCCGGGTCGCCGAAACGGACGTTAAATTCCAGCACCCTCGGCCCGGCACCGGTAATCATCAGCCCTGCGTAAAGCACTCCTTTATATGGCGTGCCGTTCCGATTCATTCCATCCACGACCGGCACGAGAATTTCGCGCGTGATTTTATCCATCATTTCCTCAGTGACTACGGGCGCCGGGCTATAAGCGCCCATACCGCCGGTGTTAGGCCCGGTGTCACCATCGCCGATGGGCTTATGATCCTGCGACGATTCCATAACGTAGATATTTCGCCCGTCCACAAAGGCAAGTATCGAGACTTCCTCACCTAAGAGCTTATCTTCCACAACAATTTTGTCGCCTGCCGGGCCGAATATCTTATCGACCATTATTCTTTCAGCAGCCAAGATGCCGTCTGCCGGCTCGTCGCAGACAATTACTCCCTTTCCCTGTGCAAGGCCTGCCGCCTTTATAACTACCGCCTCATCCCTGCTGGCTATGTAGGACTTGGCGTCACTGAATCGCTCGAAGATTCTGCCTTCCGCGGTCGAGATGGCGGCTGCCCGCATCAACTGCTTTGCAAAGGCTTTATCCGCTTCCAGTTGAGCGGCGCCTGCACTGGGGCCAAATGCCTTTATGCCGGCGTGTTCCATCGCGTCTACCACTCCCGCAGCCAGCGGGTCTTCCGGACCCACGATGACCAATCCCACACTGTTCTGGCGTGCGAATTCCACCAGGTTGCCGACATCGGTCGCCGCAATGGGCAGATTCTCACCGCACATAGCCGTGCCGGCGTTACCCGGCGCAATGTAGAGCTTGCCAAGACTCTTTGATTGAGCCAATTTCCAGGCGATCGCGTGCTCGCGTCCGCCGCTGCCGATTAGAAGCACATCCATCTGCCGACTCCGAATCACAAATATCAAACCCCGCAATAAACTCGTCCTGAGCCGCGTCGAAGGATTGCGGGGCTAAATAATCTACCAGAGCCGGCTGCTTTGCTCAAGTTTTGTTTGCCTGGATAAAATCTTGCTGATATTGTAAATAGCAAATGGCTGGTCCAAAACAATCATTTAGGATTTCCCTGGCTCAGTGGTCGCTGCACCGCAGGCTTCGCGGCCGGCCCGCCGGCGGCGGACCCAAGCTGGATAATCTGGATTTTGCCAGAGAAGCCCGCAGCTTGGGCATCAACGCGGTCGAGTACGTTAATCAATTCTTTAAGGATAAGGCCGAGGATACAAAATACCTAACCGAGATGAAAAAGCGTGCCGAGGAGCACGGCGTTACGGCGCTACTGAATTATGTGCGACGACGAGGGACATCTCGGCGACCCTGACGCAAAACGCCGTAAACAGGCGGTCGAAAACCATTATAAGTGGGTCGAAGCCGCCAAGTTTTTGGGCTGTCACTCCATCCGCGTCAACGCATATTCCAAAGGCACCTACCAGGAACAGATGAAATTGGCTGCCGACGGCCTACGCCAACTGGGCGAATACGCCGCCGGCCACAATCTGAATGTGATTGTCGAAAACCACGGCGGACTATCCTCCAATGGGCAGTGGCTTGTCGGCGTGATAGAAAAAGTCGGCCTGGCTAACTGCGGAACGCTGCCTGATTTCGGCAATTTTCCGCCCAAGACCGACCGCTATGAGACTGTTAAGATGCTAATGCCTTATGCCAAGGCGGTTAGCGCCAAGAGCTACGATTTCGACCAGCAAGGCGACGAGACCACCATCGATTACTATCGGATGATGGACATCGTACTTGCCGCCGGCTATCAGGGCTACGTGGGCATCGAATACGAAGGCAAAAGGCTCAGCGAGGACGAAGGTATTTTAGCCACCAAGCGCCTGCTGGAGAAAATCCGCCAGCAGCATCCTGCGAGCTGACGAGCATCGAGGATAGGTACATGATTGTCGGCGTAATGACGGCTCATATATGCATGCAGGGAATAAATTCCCTGAAAGAAAAACGCAGTATCGTCAAGGGCATTTTGGGCAGGCTCAAAAGCAGGTTTAATATCTCCATCGCAGAAGTGGATCACCAGGATAATAAGACTATCGCAGTCATCGCTCTGGCGATAGTCTCAAACGACGGGACCTTCATAAATCAGCAACTTGACGCCATCGCCAAATTTATGCGTAACGATGGCCGATTCTACCTGGGCCAAATCGAGCGAGAGACCTTCGCCGCGTGACGTGGGATCCCCCGCCGGGCACACAACAAAAAGGGCTGCGAGCATGTTACGCACAGCCCCAAACGTACTGTCGACTATAGTATTGCGTTATGCGTTCGGCCGATGGCAGAACTTCCTTACGTCGGGCTTTGCGCACATAGCAACGTTCTCTTAGAACGCACGACGCATCACGCGCGACGAGCCTACAGTGTTCTTCTCCTTCTGAGCCAGCCGACAAGGCCGACACCGATGGCACCTAACAAGATTGCCCCGGGTGCAGGAATTACACTGGAAGCATCACCTAAGATGTAAACGTAACAAAAAATGGAACCTAAATCCCCGGCGCCTAAATAGACCTCGGCTGTAACGAGTTGGTTAATCGCCAGACTCAAATCATCACCACCTTGTACCCATAAGTCTTCCTGCCACCAAACTGCTATGAGACTCATTTGTTGTTATGTTGTCGATATAAGAGACACAGTAGAAGCTAACGGAGTCCCAGTCGCCAGGTATATCCGTCGTCAAATCAACGGTCCCGAGCACATTCAAATCACTCTGGAAGGTTCCAGAAGCTGTTGCTTTAAACATTACTTCGCCCCACGCGAAAGATGCGCCCCAGAGATGCCGACCCTCCGGGGGATGGAGATTTATGGAGTTAGAAATCGAACCATCGAATGGATTGGAACTGAAATCGGTCGCAGTATCAACTTGACCGGCAGCGATGGTTGCAGAAGCAGCAGTGGTAGGCCAGCCTGAATCTTCATCCCAAGCCCAATTGCCTAAGTTGTCATCGACCCGGGCATAAGAATAAGAACCATCCGATACGAAGGATGCTGACCCGTTTAGTTTCACCATAGAGTCAAGGTCGACATTGAGCGTTGCCAGAGCAAAAGCATCGTACGAACAGGCTAAAAAGACAGACAAAACAAAAGCAAGTAATATTTTCTTCATTTTTTTATACTCCTCAAAACTCATTTCTTTGATTGCCTCTACTAAAGCGCCCTACGTCTTTTCAGCCAGCCGACAAGGCCTGCGCCAATACCACCGAGGATAACACATACACTTACTTTACGATTGTCTTCGGGCAGCCTCCTCCAGAGGCCATCCAACTCCTAGTGTATTATGATACCAGAATTCACGCGCGGAAGTCAATCGCCAAAAACACGTTCTTTGAACAATATGTCTTAGCCCTATTTTTGTCCCAAAAAAGCACAAAAACGGCCGAGACAAAGGCACTTGCAGTCCAGGCCAGGATATTCACCTTTGATCGAGTCATCGAATCGTAGAGAGCCGGGTTCATAGACCAGCAGTTCGACACCATTCTTAAATTTATGCGTAACGATGGGCGATTCTACCTGGGCGAAATCGAGCGAGAGACCTTCACCGCGTGATTCAGAGGATTTTATCGACGATGAATCTTGCGCTAAAAAATATATCTATCGCCATCGCCGCTGAAAAAATGATCAGCCGAATAACAGTGACCCGCAGCTTCGCGCGAATGATGAAAAATATTATGCCTACCGCAACTGCCCCAAGAATGTACATCTTGCCCGTTTGGGTAAAGAGCCTGGCGTAACCTGCTGCCAGACCCAAGAATATCTGAAAATATTTTGTCGCCAGAAGCAACGCTGCGATTGCAAATGTGCCCAGAATAATTGAAACCAGCAAGACCCATTTTCTGTCGGCAAAGCCGGCAGAGGCAAGTCCCTGCACGCCCACGCCAACCAAAACCGAGCAGCACACGGCAGGAATGCTCAGCCACAGTATCGGACTGACACTGAATAAAGAGCCGCGAAAAGCCAGCACCGTGCCAAGGCAAAGAATAACCATTATGCCCACCCGCCGGGCGGCCAAAAGCATCGCAAATCCCATCAATAGCGCAGCCAGCGGCACATGATAAAAGCCCAACGGCGCCAAGTTGCGGTCTGCCGCAACCAATGGAGCAAAAAGACCCAGTAAATCGGCTAATCGCAGCCTGGCTTGGATCGGAACCGCGAACAAGCCATAGTGGGCGGATACCCTGAAGAAAAGCAGGACGGCCAAAAATGGCAGGGCTGAAAGCGGCAGACTTACCCACCGCCAGCGATTTTTGCCGACAAATGCAGCCGGGCAGAATAGCCAGGGTATAACGGCAGCCAAAAAGCCGGCTGTCGGGTGGAATTTAGCCAGACCCAGAATGAACGGCCCAAAGCCATATATCGCCCCAGCGAAAAAAGAGCCTGCAAAGGAGCTGACCCATCTGCGGCTCAAGACAAAGCAACCCAGAGAAGCCAAACAGACATTCACAATCAGAAGGTATTGCGGTAGGCGGAATTTTTCCAAATATGGGCTATAAAGATATATGGCGAAACTGCCGTAGATTATCGCTGCCAGGATGAATCCACGCAGGCGGCTGCCAGTATCTTGGTTTGCCATTTTTAGCTTACTGGTCACGAACGACCAATCATTTCAGAACCACTTTGCCGGTGCCGGTGGTTATCCTGCCTATCGTGTAGACCTTTTCGCCGAGCTTGGTCAGCTTTTTGGCTATCGAATCGGCGAAGTCCTCCGCGATGATCAGCACAAAACCAATGCCCATATTGAAGACCCTGAACATCTCCGATTCTTCGACAGGGCCTTTATCTTGCAGGAACGTGAAAATTTTGTGCACCGGCCAACTGAACTTTTTGATTGCCGCGTCGCAGTTGTTGGGAAGTACCCTTGGGATATTGCCCACCAGTCCGCCGCCCGTAATATGCGCCATGCCGCGCACCACTTTCTTGACCTTGTACTGGGCCAGCAGCTTGACTATCGACCGGGCATATATTCGCGTCGGCTCCAGCAAGACGTCACCCAGCACCGCGCCATCGAGCTCATCGAGCACATCGGTCATTTCCAAGCCCAGGCGTTTGAAGCAGATATTGCGAGCCAGCGCATATCCGTTGGAGTGGAGGCCAGTGGAGGCTATGCCGAGAATGATGTCGCCGGCTTTTGCATTTGCTCCGGTGAGGACCTTTCTGCGCTCAACGACCCCTACCGCAAAGCCCGCCATATCGAAGTCGCCCTTTTTGTAGGTATCGGGCATTTCAGCGGTTTCTCCGCCGATTAGCGCACAGCCGGCAATTCGGCAGCCGGCGGCAACGCCTTTTACCATCTCGACTATTACGTCAGGCTCCAGCTTGTGCACCGCCAGATAGTCCAGGAAGAATAATGGTTCAGCGCCGACAACAAGCATATCGTTGACGTTCATCGCCACCAAATCGATGCCGACGGTGTCGTACTTTTTAATCTTGGCGGCCAGTTGGACCTTGCTGCCGACGCCATCCGTGCAGGCCACCAGCACGGGGCTCTTATAGTTTTTCTTAAAGAGCTTCTCATCGTAGTCCAGCCGAAATAGGCCCGCAAAACCGCCCGGCAATTCAACAACTCTCGGCCCAAAGGTGCTGGCTAGGTGCGAATAAATCTGCTCCTCACTCTTGTCGCTCGCATCGACACTCACGCCGGACTGTTCGTATGTTATGTAGTCAGCCATATTCCCTGAGTATTCGACTTGCCCTTACGATTAGGCGGACCGTGACCTAAAGTGCCTAAAGTTTTGCATTTGTGTTAGCCGATTTCCTCATCGATCCAGCCGACAAGTTCCTTGACTTCGTCGAGGGTAATGTCGCCCATGTGGGCGATGCGGAAGGTCAGCTCTTTCAGTTTGCCGTAGCCGTTGCCAAAGAGCGTGTTGTGCTTCTGCTGGACGGCTTTTATCACCTCGGCGACGTTAATGCTACGGGTATTCCTGATGGTCGTAAGAGTATTCGAGGCGTATTTTTCCTCGCAAAATAGCTCGAATCTTTCTTTAGCCCAGCTTCTTACAAAGTCGCCCATTTTTTTGTGCCGCCGCCATACATTTTCCATTCCTTCTTTGAGAATTTTTTCGCACTGGTAGTGAAGGGCCATAATGTGAGGGATGCTGGGCGTAGTGGGAGTCTGGTTCTGCTCAGCCTTTTTTGCAAATTCCTGGAAGTCGAAATAGTAGCCCCGTCCGGGCACGCTTTTGCTTTTTGCAAGTGCCCGGTTGCTGACCGCCACGACCGCCAGTCCCGGCGGAATGGCAAAGGCCTTCTGCACGGAACGAACACTACATCCCAGCCCAGCTCATCGAATTTCAGGGGCAGTCCGACCATGCCGCTGACCGAATCGACAAAGACCAGCACATCTGGATACTTTTCTTTCATCATGGCACTTATTTCCCGACCGGATTCATCAGACCCGTACTTGTTTCGTTATGAATCAGAGTAACAGCGGCGAATTTGCCGGTGGCAAGTTTCCGGTCAATCATCTCCGGCAGAGTTGGCTGTCCCCACTCGACTTTTAGCAGTTCCACATTTCTGCCGCAGCTCTTGGCGACATCAGCCCACTTTTCGCTGAATGCCCCGCAGCAGGTACACAAAACCGTCTCGTCGGGAGCCACGCAGTTGCGGATAGACGCTTCCCAGCCGCCCGAACCGGAAGATGTGAACAAGAACACATTTTGCTTGGTGAAAAGGATTTTTTTCAGCATATCGGTTGTTTCGCCGTGCAGTTGGGCATACTCTTTGCCGCGATGTCCCAGAGTGGGACGTGCAAGCTGCTGCAAAACATCGTCGTTGACCTTCACCGGCCCGGGGATAAACAGTCTCGGCGGATTTCTCCAATCTGGCATCTTCACATCTCCCATACAAAAACTATAGTTTCTGGATAGTTAAGCCTGTATACATCTTCGGATAGAAATAAGTCGACTTCGGCGGCATTCGTTCACCAACGTCAGTAACCATTTTCAACTGCTGCATTTTAATCGGGTTCATAAAGAAGACCACTTGTTTTTGCCCGGCCTGAACCTGGTTAATTGCGTCATCTATCGCCTCGGGCGTATCTTTCACATATTCGAGATTCTGGCCTTTTGCCAGCTTCTCTTGGTCGATTCCCAGAAGTTTTTCCAGGACAAGTTTGTGCAAGATAGAGGCGTCCAGCGTCCTCCAGGCGGCGCTTTTATCCGGTGTGGCTGAATCCATAGCCTGCTTATTTTTAAGGACAGCCAGGTAAAAGCGATTTTCGCCGGCGTAAATACCAAATGCGGTTTCATTATTATCGTATTCGGCCTTCATCATTGCGAGCATCTTTTGCCTTGCCCGAGCTTCGCCCGTGGCGGAGCTAAATCGCAGCTCTGTAATTTCAAAGTCATCTTTCATCTCGGCAATTAGTTGGTCGATGTCAAAATTCTCCAGATTGCCCGCAAGGCGATGAGTAGCCAAAACCTTCAGTCCGTCCTGGCACACATTGACAAATGCAAGCATCTGATACTTGGCTGCCGGCTTATTGCTCTGTTTAGAATAGTGAAGTCCGGTGGTATAACGGTGATGGCCGTCCGCAATGATGCAGGTTTTATCGCTCATCATCGTTGCTATCGCTTCTATGTCCCGTTTGGACGTTATGGCATAAACACGATGCCGTACGTTGTCATCGTTCACAAAGTCGATGAGCGGTTCTTGTGCAGCGACTTTTTCGATGAGCTTTTCGGCGATTTTCTGCCGGTCTTCGTAAAGCATAAAGACCAAGCCGAATCTGGCTTCGGTCGCCTTTTTCAGTTTCAGCCGGTCGTTCAACTGCTCATTAAGGATTTGTTCGTGCGGCCTGACACATCCCGGCGGACCAAAATCTTCGAGCTTAGCCAGCGCTATGAAATTGAGCCGTTGAAGTGGGGTCCCGGCCAACTGGAAATCCTGAACGTATGCGTAGATAGACGCGGTTGAATCCTGCTTCAGGGCGCCTTCCTGCATCCATTGCGCCAGATACTGGGCCGCCCTTGTGTATTGATTGTTGCTGTCATCGTCGCAGGGCATTGTTTTGCCCTTGGTTATCCGCACGATATTGTACTTGCTCCTTTGATAGAGCTGTTCTTGCTGGGATGGGCTAATGACATCGAAGGGCGGAGCGATACACTTACCCACATCGCCCACTACGGCTGGGTTAAATCTGAAGGCTTTGAACGGCCTAATTTCCATATCTGTATCTTGCCTCTTCCATTCGATGCCCTTACTAACCTTCGCAACGGTTGCCGGCAGAATTCGCGATGGAGAATAATATAAAACCCGCCGCAGTTTGTCAAACCTGATTTATGCTATAGCCGGGCGGAATCTTTTCGCCATTTTGGCACAAAAACGGTATCCTACCTTCAGATGAAAGCTGGCACGATACCAACGACGTGTGTAGCGGTTCTGGTTTGTACGCTTTCTGGAGGTAGTTCCGACTGTTACTCGGCAATGGCGTCTCGCCACGACAGCAAGATCCGTGGGCAACCCTGGCCGCTCCACATAATTGATAATTCCTCACGAGGCGCTGACGGAGTCAGGATAGCTGACGTGAATGGTGACGGCCTGCCGGATGCAACTACCGGCTGGGAGCAGGGCGGTATTACAAGGGTTTATATTCATCCTGGATACGCCGGCGTAAGGCAACGCTGGCCGGCGGTTACGGTCGGGCAGACCTCCTCGGTCGAAGATGCTGTCTTTGTCGACCTTGACAGCGACGGTGCCGTCGATGTTATCAGTTCCTGCCAGGGCAGCACTAAAAGGCTATTCGTACATTGGGCGCCGCCGGATAAAAATGATTATTTGAATCCTGTTAGGTGGCAGACGGAGGTTTTTCCTGCGTGCGATGGGCTAACAAGATGGATGTTTGCTACTCCTATGGAGGTCGATGGCAAATATGGCATCGACATCGTAGCCGGCGGCAAAGACGCCGGAGGACAGATCGGCTGGCTCGAAGCACCTGGCAATCCACGGGCTGTTCGTGATTATCGCTGGCACAAAATGTCTCCTGTTGGGTGGGTGATGTCCATTATCCTATCCGATATGGATGGTGACGGCGATCTGGATGTCGCCGTCAGCGACAGGTTCGGCCCAATGCGCGGCTGTCGCTGGCTCGAGAACCCTGCCCCGGCCCGGCACAGTATCAACAGTGGAAAAACCATTTCATAGGCGCCGTGGGTATGGAAGCTATGTTTATGGAAATAGCCGATTTGGACGATGACAGATTGGCCGACATCATCGTTGCGGTCAAGCCGAAGGGCATATTGTACGTTCGCCGCCTTGATGCGACTGGTCTATCATGGCAGCAGAATGAGATTGCCCTACCCGATATCGCTGGAACGACAAAGGCGGTTGCCGTAGGCGACATTGATAAGGATGGGCGAAAGGACATAGTGTTTAGCTGTGAGAATGCCCGCAGCAAATATGGCGTGGGCTGGCTTTCATACCAAAACGCCGTAACGGATTCGCAGTGGATTCACCACGATATTAGCGGCGACAAATTTGGGATTAAATACGACCGCATCGAACTATTAGATTTGGATGGAGATGGGGACCTTGATGTGCTAACCACCGAAGAAAGCCAGGCCCGTCCCGAGCGAAGTCGAGGGAGCGACATCGGGCTGGGCGTTATCTGGTACGAGAATCCGCATTAACTTGATAAGAACCCCGCGTAAAACGCGGGGCTAAATATTTAGCCGGCGGTTTCACCGCCGGTTTGTTGGCTGTTTTGCTGACTGTTTCTTCCTTGCCAGGTGCTCGTTTATCGCGGCGGCGGCGATTCGGCCCTGGCCCATAGCCAAGATAACGGTAGCGGCGCCCAGCACGATGTCACCGCCGGCATAAACACCCTCCAAGGAGGTCTTGCAGTTGGCGTCTACTACGATGTTCCCCCACTTGTTGAACGCAAGAGCAGGCGTGGTCTGGGCAATTACGGGATTAGCAATATTGCCGATAGCTATTATCACGGCGTCAACTTCAAGGGTAAACTCTGAGCCTTCGATGGAAATGGGCCTTCGTCGGCCGGATTCGTCCTGCTCACCCAGCCGATATTTTAGACATTCAATGGCGACAACATGGCAATTTTCGTCGCCTATTATTCTTTTGGGGCTTTGCAGTAGGTGAAACTCCACGCCCTCTTCTTTGGCGTGGTGGACTTCTTCGATTCGGGCGGGCATTTCATTTTCGGTTCGTCGATAGATTAGATACACCTTCTCTGCACCAAGTCTGACAGCCATTCGGGCTGAGTCCATAGCCACGTTGCCGCCGCCGATGACCGCGACTTTCTTCGGGCTGGCGATGGGGGTGTCGGCGCCCTTGCCGAAATCGTAGGCCCTCATCAGATTTGCCCGGGTGAGGTACTCGTTGGCGCTATAAACGCCGATAAGAGATTCGCCCTCGATGCCCATAAACTGCGGCAGGCCCGCTCCGACACCGATATAGACCGCATCGAAGCCGTCCTCGTTCATAAGTTGCTCGATGGTCCTTGTTCTGCCAACAATGAAATTGCAGATGATTTTGACGCCCATCTTTC
Organism: Sedimentisphaerales bacterium; assembly: GCA_963814265.1. Classification (GTDB taxonomy): domain Bacteria; phylum Planctomycetota; class Phycisphaerae; order Sedimentisphaerales; family Anaerobacaceae; genus JAFNGF01. Next base: position 77,098 of record CAWFCJ010000021.1, read on the forward strand.
TCAGGGTGTCGATCTCCTTTCTGGACGATGGCCTTGGGCAGCCTGAATTCAGGGATGCCGTAGACCATGACGCCGCCCGGCTTGTGAAAGGCCTCGAATACGGTGACATCGTGTCCGGCTCTTCTGGCATCGGCGGCGGCGACGATACCGCCCGGACCTGAGCCGATGACGGCGACTTTCATTCCGGTCGGGGGGGCAACGGCTGGACTTGTCTCCGGCTCTGCCTGCGCAGGCGGCAAACTTGCCCCGCGAAGGCGGGATCCATCGCGACGTACCGGCGACGGCTAAACAGCGATCGGCGACGAATCTTTCCAGCCGGCCTATGGAAACGGCTTTGATCGGCGTCCTTGAATTTCAGGCCGACCGTGCACGTCTCCTGGCACTGGACCTCCTGCGGACAGACTCGGCCACAAACGGCGGGCAGCAGCGAGTTTTCCTTGATGATGTCCAGGGCTTCTTCGTAGTCGCCTTCGGCGATAGCAGCGACGAAATCCCTTATTCGTATCCGCACCGGGCAGCCTTTGATGCACGGGGCATTTTTGCACTGCAGGCAGCGCAGCGCTTCCAGCCGAGCCTGCGTTTCAGTGTAGCCCAGAGCCACTTCGTTGACATTGTGACACCTATCGTTGTGCGTCCTGTCCGGGCATCGGCTGCGGCGGGATTGCGAACCTCTCGGCAGGCTTCAGTTTGCCGGCCTTTTTTTTCTCAAAAAGCTCTCCAAGAAGCTGTTGTCTTTGCTCTTCGGTCACCGCAAAATTCCCGAAATCCTAATATCTAAATCCTAAATCCTAAACAAATCCAAATGAACAAAATTCAAAACTTCTTCGTGCCAAAGCAGCAGTCCAAAACGTTTTCAGCATTTGAAATTCGAATTTTGATATTGTTTAGAACTTAGGATTTAGTGCTTCGGATTTATATTTTACATCGGTGTTTCTTATACTGTTCGTAGGCCTGCTGTTCCTGGTTCTTGTAGGCGTTTAGTCGCTTTATCATCAGGTCGAAGTTGACTTTGTGCCCATCGAACTCCGGGCCATCCACGCAGACGAATTTCGGCTTGCCATCAATTTCAACCCGGCAGCCGCCGCACATCCCCGTGCCATCAACCATAATGGTATTGAGCGAAACCTGGGTAGGCACGCCGAATTGCCGTGTTGACTTCGCAGCAGAACTTCATCATTATGGCTGGGCCGATGACGAAAGCCTGGTCAGGCTTGGGATTACGCTGGCAGACTTCTTTAAGCGGCTCGGTCACTAGAGCCTTTCGCCCATATGAGCCATCATCAGTGGTGACTATCAACTCATCGGAAATCTGCCGGAATTCGTCGTCGAGAATCAGTAGGTTTTTGCTTCGTGCCCCGAGGATGCTGATAATTTTGTTGCCCGCTTCTTTGAGGGCCGTGGCGATGGGTAGCAGCGGCGCAATGCCGATGCCTCCACCCACGCAGACGACCGTGCCGAAGTTTTCGATATGTGTGGGTCTGCCGAGCGGCCCGGAGATATTGGCGATCTCATCGCCGACCTTCAGGTCGGATAGTTCCGCCGTGGTTTTGCCAACCCGCTGCCAGATAAGGCGAATAGTACCCTTTGCAGCATCAGCATCTGCGATTGTCAGCGGTATCCGCTCAGCGTATTCATTATTTATGCTGATAATGACGAATTGCCCGGGATTTCTCGCCTGGGCAATAAGCGGGGCTTCAATCTCGGCGGTGAAAACGTCCTGCGAAAGTTGCTTTTTGCTGACAATTTTGTGCGGCATTTTTTGGCGTATTTAAGACACGGATTTACACAGATTTACACTGTTTCTAACCGGTGATTTTCTTGCCGTGTTAATCAGTGTTAATGCGTGTCGAAGCTTCTGGCTCAAACTGGGCTATTCTTACCCTATCGGGTTCGCTCTCCGGCCTACTTTTCGGCGGCAATTCGGCGATGGGAATCGGCGGCTCGGCAGCGGCAAAAATGGCCTTTGGCACAATCTCTTCAGCGGGCTCGTCGGTCAACGACCGTAAGTAAATGTCAGCCGAACCTGCCCCGAGCGCAGCCGAGGGAGATTCCGGCTGTTCAGCCCAGACCAATTTTGCCCGAATTAGCTCCAAAAGTGCCAGGAACAATCCGATCATTGCCACGCGGCTGGGCCTCGCTCGAATATCCGCTTAAAGGGCATCGGGCCTTCGGTTTGCAGACGGTGGAGTATCTCGATCTGATATAAGTCGATGGGCGTATCATCCTTGATGAGCCTTACATCATGGACTGTGCCGGTGGCCTTACAGATAGAGTCAAATGCCTCCAGCAGGTCCCAGATGCTCACCTGCTCGATGTCAAGCTCGGGCTCCGCATCGGGTCTTAATCGTTCGATACCTGCCGGACGAGAGAATCGCTGGCCGTGCTCGTCCGCTGCGGCCTCAAGCAGATTGGCGGCGTCTTTGAACCTTTTGTATTCAAGGAGCTGGCGGATAAGCTCGGCACGCGGGTCTGCCAGGTCCTGGTCCTGCAGTTGTTCCGGCTCCGCTGTTGGCAGCAGCATTGCAGATTTTATCTCCATCAGTGTTGCCGCCATAACCAAGAAGTCGCTGGCCAGGTCGATATCCAGGCTTTTGAGTATCTCAATGTAGCGGATATATTGGTCCGTTATCTTGGCGATGGGAATGTCATAAATATCCACCTCTTCTTTGCGGACCAAGTACAGCAGCAAATCCAGAGGCCCTGCAAATATATCAAGATCTACACGATAATCAGCCAATTATTGCTCCTAATCGGGACGAGATAGAACTAAATATCTGTATGATGATTTTTCAAAAAATCGAAGTTGGACATACTTTGAAAGGCAAAAATGCGCAAGCTTTTTTGCCTTTCAAACCTGATAGACCAGTTCAGGACACCGATCTGTATTATTTGAGCAACTCCAGCCGTCGATTTGCTCAAATAATATATGTCCAACTTCAATTTTTTGACCATCTTGGGTTCAATTTCCCTGCTAAGGGACTACTCATCGTCATCAGGCGGCGCATCGACAGGTTTACTTTCAGACTGCAAGATTTCCAGCGCTTTCGGCCTGGCTTTCAAGGGTTTGCAGCTCTATATGGATGGCGGCAAACACGCCGGAACACACGGCCGCCACATTTTGGCCGGTCACCACCGATTTAATCCCAAAATCATCGAGTAACTGCTTGGCCAGCTCGGCTTCGATATAGTCGGTAAACTGTGCGACTGTAACGAGCTTATCGGCCATAGTACGCTCCCAAGCCTACGGCATTTCGAGCGGCGGCGAGAGTTTGGCCAGCGACGGCTCTGGCACGCCTCGGCGCCCTCGGCAAGCACTTCTCTGACGTAGGCGGAATTATGTTCGAGCTCGGCTCTTTTTTCGCGGAAGGGCTTGAAGTAGTCTATCACCAACTCCGCCAGGCGTTTTTTGGCCTCGCTGTAGCCGGTGCCGCCGCTGCGGTATCTATTTTCCCAATCGGCCAGCTCTTGCGGCTGAGGCGAACAACTTCAAAAGGGCAAAGACGTTGCATCTTGTCGGGGTCTTTCGGTTCATCGACCGGCGTAGAGTCGGTGACGATCCTGCATAATCTTTTTTCTGCAGGCTGTCTTCCGGCTCGAATATCTCGATGGTGTTGCCGTAGCTCTTACTCATTTTTCGCCCATCGGTGCCGGGGACGACCGCCACGGATTCAATAATATGTTCGCTCCGGCATCGTGAAGATCTCGCCGTAGTCGTTGTTGAATCGCATGGCGATGTCGCGGGTGACTTCGATATGCTGCTTCTGGTCGGCGCCGACCGGCACCAAATCCGATTTGTAAATCAGGATGTCGGCGGCCTGAAGAACAGGGTAGGCGAACAGGCCGTGATTCGGGCTGAGACCCTGCGCGACCTTGTCCTTGAAGCTGACGCAGCGCTGCAACAGTCCCATCGGCGTCACGCAGGAAAGCAGCCAGGTCAGTTCCGTAACCTCGGGCACATCGGATTGCCGCCAGAAGACGGTTTTCTCGGTATCGAGGCCCAGAGCGATATAATCCATCGCCACGTCGAGTGTATACTGAGCAATATCAGCAGGCGTTGGAGTTGCTGGTCAGGGCGTGGTAATCGGCGATGAAATAAAAGCACTCGTGGTCGGCCTGGAGCTGAAGATGCTGGCGCATCGCACCGAAATAGTTGCCTATATGAAGCCGCCCGGATGGCTGTATGCCTGAAAGAACTCTCAAGTCAAAGTTCTCGATTCTGTATCCTGAATTCTGTGTTCTGTCTTCTGTTTTGACTTATGTCCGGCCAAGTGACTTCACGTGCCGCTTTGACTTGCGAAGTCCCATCCTTGAGGCTTTCTTTTTTACGGCTTCGGTAGGCCGGCCGAGCTTACCAGCTATCTCAGCAGTGGCGTGATCCGGGAACAGTCTTGTCAGAGTATTGATGTCGGCCTTTGACCATACACCCTTAACGAGTTTCTTTTTTGCCATGGCACAACTCCTTTCATCTTCCCTGTGTCAATTGCTAATTGTCGATTGCCAATTGCCAATTGTCAATTGAAAATTGTCAATAGTCAATCCCCGCTTTTGCGGGGACAAGGTTACCCCTGCGAAGGCAGGGGTGAGGCGGTTCGCAATTCATGGAAGAAAGGTGTATGCCCGTGTTCGACACACGCGGCAGCATACAGGTACATGGCCGCCGACCAGCTCTGCCAGTCCTCGCCCTGCGGAGTACCGTCCTGTGCCCGCAGCCATTCATTGAAGCCAAACTCAACGTCCGCCTGGCGGGCGGGCCGAATAAGCTCTGTAAGTGCGATCAGCTTTCTGCGGGCAAGCTGGATCCTTCCGGCAGCAACCAGTGCCGCTACATAAAATCCACACGCGAAAGGCCAGACTCCGCCGTTATGGTATTCGCCCGGCTGATTGTACCTCTTGTAGCGGGGCATCCAGTCCGGGTCATCAGGCCTAATATAGGGAAATAGTATGGGCGGAAGCTCGACAGCCAAATCTTCATTCCTGCGTAATGCTGCACACTCCGTCTCTATCCAGAAAACAAGGTCTCTGGCTCTGGAAGAAGATGCTATGCCGGTAAGAATTGCCAGAGAATTGCCGAGCAGGTCGAAGCGTTCGCTCCTATACACCTTGTATGACCAGAGTGCGTAATAGGGCTTGTGCCTGAGCATCAATCCTTCGTGCACGTGTCGTTGCTGACTTTCGCCCTTTATGGTGAATCGGCCCATGGCGTCGCGCAGATTCGCTGCCTGCTCATCTCGGCCAAAAAGCCGCAAGTAGGCATAAACTATCGTGTTCACATATAGGCCGTAGCCTAGAACCCACTGCTCATCGCGCCAATCGCTGGTGGGCAGTTGCGCCACGATGCCGCGGTCGGAGGGACTCTGATATTCCATCCAGGTCATTGCTTTTTGTACGGCGGACTCAAGGAAGTCGTTCTCGCCGGTCGCTTTTCGGAAAAGTCCCACGGCCATCAAAAAAAGCGGCGTGGCGTCACTGGCCCCGCGGTCCTCGCGGTCGTGCACCAATGAAGGGATGTGCCCAAGCCGGCTCTGATTTCGGGCGACGGTCTGGAGCACCCGCCGAAGTGACTCGATCAGTTTCTCGTTGCCTGATACCAGGATGCCCAGAGACGAGATCATCAAGTCCCGCGTATAAGGCTCTGGATAGCCCCAGCCGGCTGTTCTGGGAAGCCCGCGATATGGCCCGTGTGCATTGTGAAGCAGCACTTTGATTGCGGCATATTTAGCACGGTCAATAAGTTTCTCTTCTTCTGGTTTCATCTTAGGAGATACCCAGTTTTTCAGAAATAATCGCCACGAATTTTTTGGCTATTACTCGGTAGTCAAAGTTTTCGACAGCCCGTTTTCTTCCGGCTTCACCCATTCTTTTTCGCAGTTCCACATCCTGCATCAGTTGTGTAAGGTAATCGGCAATATCGTGCACGCTTGCCCGGTAGTCAACCGTTCGCGGCCTTTTGAAGACCACTCGATGCCCGGCCTGGTATCCGGATTCGCCGCCCACCAGCGTCTCTCTCATCCGAATCTCCTGGGCGACTGAAGCCAAGAAGGCATTTTGCCCGTGGACCATTGTATCCAGCATTCCCATCGCCTTGATACCTATGACCGGCTTTGCACAGGCTGCCGCCTCGACCTGGATCATCCCGAATCCTTCCAGGCGCGACGGTGCGGCGTAAATGTCACACGCCGCCAATAGATATGGCATAAAATTTCGAGAGGTGACGCTGGTAGCGTAGACCACGTTTTTGTCGATGCCCAACTGTGCCGCCAGTTGCAGATCCAGGAGATTTTGCTGCTCGGTTCGAGGCTGAGGCCAGACCTTGCAAACGTACTTCCAGTTCGGGGCTTTGGCACGGATAATCGCCAGAGCCTGCATAACTTCCTGTGCGCCTTTGCTGGCGGCATCTCCACCGACGGTTAGAATCATTATCTGGTCTGGTGCGACTCCCAGCGCCTCCCGCACGGCTGCAACTTTCGGGTCGTTCTTGTCGCGCGGCATAAAGGCGTCGGTATCGCATCCGACCGGAAGCACCTCGATATTTTTGCCGCTTAGTCCGTCTCTGGCGTAGACACTTTTTACCCACCTGGAGGTTACCAGGATAATAGGCAGTGCTTCCAGGACTTCGTGGTAGTTGGCCATATAGCCATCTGCGACAAGCCAGGGCACGGGCTGCACGCCGTAGCGTTGAGGGTGCTGCACAAGGTGGGGGGTGTGTCCC
>CAWFCJ010000022.1:0-30113 GCA_963814265.1 Sedimentisphaerales bacterium
ATTCTTTCGCCATCGTTAGCCAGGCTGCCGGTGTATTGCCCAGCGATGACTCCAGCGAATTCCGGATAACGGGCATAAAATGTCGCTTGGTCTTTAACGACCAGGATGTATTTGCCCGCTGCAAGTTCTACGCTGGGGAAGATGAAGTCTATGCCGTTTGTGAAGCGCGCCAGATTCAGATTGATGGTTTCGCTGCTGATATTTTTTAGCTCGATAAATTCCTCATTCGCATCACTTGGGCTGTTGGTATCGGCTGGATGGTACATAATCTCTGTGATGCGGAGGTTTTCTGCCACCGGCCCAACCGCGAAGACCGCCTCATTAGGGGCGCTTCAGGTGCTGCCGCTCAATACTCGGGCCTTGACCTGCGTGGTTTTGGTCAATGTGATAGGCCCAGTGTATTTTATCGCCGCAGGTGAAACTCCGCCTGGGGCGGCAGAAATACTCCTGCCGGCAACAAGCTGGGCCGATATGAGAAAGTCAGAACTGCCGGCTGAAATATTCGCGCCCTGAATAGTCAGGATATTGTCGCCTGGACGCAAGGCGTTAATGTACGCGGAGATGTCTATGCTCTCCAACATCACCGCTGAGGAGTCGGGGTTCTCGGCGCTGGCCGCAGAGGTGCTGGCTGGGATGCCGGTGAGATTACGCCTGGCAACTTCAATGCCGTTTATATAGGCCACAAAGCCGTCATCATAGCGTATCCCCAGGGTTATAAAGTTGAACTCGCTTAGCTGAGCACCGGTCAGCGCAAAGGGAATTCGGATATAGCAAGTAGTATTTTTGTTGTACATCTGCTGTTTGAGGTCGATGTTGATAAGTGCCTGGTAGCCTGATTCTGTCTCGTAGCCTGCGCCGCCTGTTCCGCTTATCCAGGCTGAGTCATCGAAGGCGGCGCCTCCTTTCCAGTTATCGCTTATGGGCCTAGCTGGGACCAACACTCGCTTAGCCGAATCCTCAGCGATAAGCACAACACTTGAAGACTGGCCCGTGCCACGGGAGGACCCAGGTACGCGGGGATCAAAACCATCAACAGTATAATAGATGGCGCCCGAAGGGCTACTGATTGTCACCTTAAAGCCAGGCGCAACGTGACCACCCTGCTGGTTGAACGCAGGAGGGACCGGGGCAAATTCGCTGCTGATCTGACCATCCGTCCAGGCAAGCCGGCTCTGGAGCCAACCTTTCATCCAGTCGATTTCTTCCTGAAAGGTGGTGGCGATGAACCAATTTGGCCAGACGTACACACCAAGAATGGGCCAGCGAGAGAAGTTGCGAGACTGTGATTCGTTGAGTAGATTGGCAGCGTCATCGATGTTGCCAAGCAGCCGGCTGGTGGTAAACAAGTTTCTGCGCAGCGCGTACCAGCGATCGGCGTATCGCAGGCGGAAATAGTCGTCCTGGAACAGACGTCTCCACCAGGGGTAATCCCCGTCACCAAGCAACCTGTTATACCACCCATCGGGCTTCCACCCCTCCAGATAATTTGCATTGCCCAGAGACAAATCATAATCCCAGACCGGTCCCATATTTAGCCTACCGAGCCGGTCCTTGAACATATAGGTGCTCAGGCGAAAACCGTCGATGTTCTTGGCCAGTTCCACGATAATGTGATGGTCGATAAATGAATCGACATCGATATACTTGGCGTACCCATTGACGGGGTCTGTGAAGTTTGCCCCGTATAGAACCGACTCAAACCGATCCAGATAAGCCTTAATCCAGGCCTGCTGCGCCGGCGTAATCTCGGTTCCATCCGGCTCAACATATATCAACTGTAAACCAGTACTGGTGTAAAATGTCGGCTCAGCCGGATCGAGCTTATCCTTCTTTATAATGTAGCCGCCGGTGATCTCAGGCTCAGCATCGTGATGCAGCTGGAGCCTTGCGATGTTGACGCGATCCGTGCTTACCTTGATCCTCTCCATAAATGTGTACACGCCCACGTAATCGCTCAGCGAAACCGGCCCGCTGTCGCTGTTGAGAAACACCTCCACGAACTTAGTGCGCGGTGCGTAGCGACCAATATCGTTGCTCCAGGTGTAGGGCAGGAAATTACGCATCAGTGATTTGTCGGAGTACTGGGCCTGGATGACCCAGGTCCGATTCGGCAGGGAAACCTAAGACCGAGACATCGCTATCCCGATCGTATTCGTCCCGTGTTTCCAGGTGGTATTGCTTTTTCGGAAAACCAGATGAGCTCTTACCGCGAATATTGATGCCGGCGTTAGAAACCAGGTCGGGCTTGTCAGTAATCCTTGCCCTACCCTGTGATGTCGTATCAATGAAGCAGGCAAAAGCAGGCGTCTCCTCCCCCTGGCCCGGGGCCTTTCCAAGCGTATCAATGACGACTATCGGCAGGTTGGAACTGAAGCTCTGCACATCGCCGCCAAGAAACACGTATCTGCGGGTTTGTACATCGGTGGGTTTCCAGCCGGGCTTCCAGGCTACGACCTTAAGAGTCGTGGCTTTGGAAATAGTGACCGGAGCACCGTAGCCTGTCCCCATCGGGACGCCCCTGGCATAACTATAAGGGCTGCTGCCGTCGAGGGTATAATATATGAAAGCTCCTTCGGTTTTCGTGGTCATTGCCACAGATATAGGAGCGTAACATAAACAGTTGTCGTGGCTGAATTCCACCTCGGCAACAATCCCTTGATAAACACTAACATTGGCGTCGCCAGGTGTTGGAGAGGCCATCAGCCGCCAGTGGCAGGAGGCATCTGGGTATCGGCCATAAGAAATGTCAGCCGTCTGGCTGTCAAAAACCACACTGTCAATAAGCGCAACACCGTCGGCGGCAAAAAGGCCAAGCTCTTCTCCGCCGGCATCGAGTTGGAAGTTGGCGTGCAGACCCGGCTGCCCCATATCGCCGTCAGCCCATATTAACAAGTATCCGCCGGCAGGAATGGTAGTTGTAGTTGGATTGTTGGTGGGTATCCGCCACCTTGTCGGCTGAGCCACGTCGTCGGTCAGATACATACCGCCCACATTCATAGCCTCGTTGCTGGCATTATGAATCTCGATCCAGTCATCGTATTGGCCCTGCGGGTCGGCGATAAGATTGCTGTTAGAAGCGCAGAATTCGTTGATTACCAAGGCAATGCCAGCTTTGCACCAGTTAGTTGCCGCCAGGGCAAAGTCGGCCATATCCACCCGGCTGTCGGCGTTCAGATCGACCGCCACCTCTGCCGAATCCTGGGCTGGAGCAGTCAGCCACTGCTCGGCGAATATTTGCAGGTCCAACGAGTCGACATAACAATCGCCATTCAGGTCGCCCACCGGACAGGCGGCTCGCACGATGCCGCTAAGGCACAGGATAAAGAACAAGTACTTCGAGCAGATTTTCACCGATTGGGCCATGTTTTTTTCTATTTCACAGTTCGGTCTGGCCTCTGATATTTGACTGAGCAAGTTCGTCCAGCCCATCTGCAAAGCCAGCGGTCAAAGAGCATTTTCTTGCCGGTTCGCTGCTGGCCGACCAAAAAAATACTGTTCCTCCGCCATGCAATAATATCCTCCGCAGTTTGCCGGGCTGTAACTCGGACAACTCGCCCCTTTGCGACTCAAACGGGTGCTTCAATTTACCATTTACGATTTTCGATTTACGATTTTCAATCGGCAATCGGCAATCGCCAATCCTCAATTCGCGGCTGAGGCCGTACACAGAGACGGTCTTATCTGTCGGATTATATATGAACTTTCGGTCGCCCTGCACAAAACCAGCGGGTCCCTGCTGCATCCAGCCGGAGAAATAAACCTTGCGGTTCTTCGGGATTTCTCCCAGGGCGTTGACGCCATCAAAATTGGCGTTGCCAACATCAACACCTAATAGCGCCAGCAGAGTTGGCGTCACGTCGATGGAGCTAACCGGTTCTGTCACTTTGGCGCCGGATTCAGCCAGGAATGGAGCCGCGTATAACCCAGGGCACCCGCAGAACCTCATCGAAAGCTATTCGTTCATGCCCGAGCAGGCCGTGCTCGCCGAACGCCTCGCCGTGGTCAGCGATAACGCAGAGAATCGTTTTGTCCGCAAGATTCAGATTGGCAAGCTCCACGTCCAGCGCGGCTAAAAACTTATCGGTGTAAAAAATCGCCTGCCGATAGCGGTCTACCGGCTCTTTAGCGGGCTCCGCAAACCACTTCGGCACCTCATAGGGATCATGTGCGACCGAGCAGAGAACCGTCAAGAAGAAAGGCTTTCCACAGGAGCGTATCCATTCGGTAATGGGTTCCAACATCGAGAACTCGTCGCAGGCAAGATAACCCAGAAAGCTGTCAGCATCACCCAGGTCGTCTCTGGCCCAGAATTTGTCGAAGCCAAGATTATAGACTAATCCGGGGCGAGACTCGAAGTTGCCTTTTGCCGACTGGAAAAACGCAGTGCGAAAACCCAGCCTATCCCTAAGAACGGTGGCGATGCCGGCGTAGTGTTTTGGGACGGGTACCGCCTCGGCAACATCACAAGACACAGAAGGAAACCGCCCCGTCAGCAGCGCAAACAATGCTTTTGTGGTATGGGTCACCGTCGAACGAGCGTTGGTAAATTCGACACCCTGTTTAGCCAAGGCGCAAAGGTATGGCGTCAGCTTACTTTGCTTATTTGCCAACGAGGTGTATTCATATTGGACACCTTCAAGGACAACCAATACCACATTATGGCCTACCTGCCGAGCCGTTAGCGCAGGCTCTACCTGGTCAAAGGCCGGTATCGTCCGCGCAGCTTCGGCGAAATCGTCCCTGGCCAGATGGCCGAAACCGGGCTGGAGAAAACTCATGATGGCTGCTGCCTGACAGTTGAAACGCAGCCCCACAGAAGCCAGGTGTGCCGATCCTCGCCCAGCAGCAGTGCCACGCGATGCCACAGCGGCAAGAATTACAATGACAGAGATGATGACTCTGCCGGGAAAACGCCTACGGCTATAATTCGGGTCAACTGGCCTTGCCAAGACCAAGAATAGAAAGCTAAGAGCGACCACACTGGGCACAAGCAAAACAACAGCTACTCCGGGCATCTTCACCAGATTAACTGCAACAATTCCCAACGAATTCAGCGGGTCGCGAAACAACGGCAGAAGTGCTGCCGGCAATATCTGTGTTCCGGTTCTTATGAGCCAGGCTGCATTCATAACCGACCAGGTGCACACGATTCCGGCCATCACCGCACATGTCCGGAGACACGCCCGTCGCGGCCAGCGAAAACAGACTATTGCCAGAATGACTTCCAGGCCCAGTAGTACATATACATCCGCCAGTATCCAGCTAAAGTACTCGCCGATGCGATCGTAACGCCACGAATGGGCGAATTTCACCGCTAGTGCGGTACATCGCCGCGAACATAATCACGCTGTAAGCCCGCGGAGCGAGAAGCCCGTACAACCGGCGGATCAGCAATATATATCTGGTGCCACGGCACGGCCTGGACTCTGAGTGGCGATACGTCCATGAATCCAGGATACAAAAACTGGCAATAAATTACAAGAAGGTTTGCGTTCGGCATCGGCACAAAACAGACAGGGCCTATTCCGATGCGCCGGAATAGGCCCCAAAATGGTTCCAGGGTTTAGCCCCCGCTCTTGTCTTCGACAAGAAGAGGCGGGGTCCGACGCCGTGCCGGCGTCGGCTAAACATTCGCAACCGTACTGCCATTACGGCCACAGAATCTGCTCAAGCCAGGAGTCCGCCAGAACGGCAAAATCCTTGAAGTCAATCACACTGTTTTGATGCAAATTAGCGGCAGAGAATACACACGCGCGGTCAAACGTTGCGGTAGTCAATGTGCCGGCCACGTGCGATGTCACCGCCAGACCAACATAGACAGGACCAGTCAGAACAACTGCCGTCGTCTGACCTTCCAGTCGCCATCTGCCGTCCACGAAGACATAGCCACTTATAGTGTTACCCTGGCGCACTAACCGAATGCAAGCAGGTTCCGTCACTGCATAGGCACTCTCCAAAAGACGTTGTGAGCTTGAAGAGCGCCCTGCGTCGGCCGCCACTGGAAGGTCGCACCGCCACCGCTACTGCCGGATGTAGCCATCATCGCATTGGCAGAACCGGGATCGAGCGATTGACGTACCATCACACCGGCCTTGGACCATACGTCTACCGGATCAAGACTGGTCATGCGCACGGTCATCTGGAAATCACCGCTTATCTGCCGAAACGCATAGCGGAAGGCATCAGCCGTACCCCAGATGTCGTTGCCGTCCGCCGTGATGGTATAGGTAGTGCCGTCGAAGCTGAAGCTGCCGGCGGCGGTAACCGCGCCAATATCCTGGCTGGAGAAAGCACCATTCCAAGCAGCTTCCGGAACATCTCTAACCAACCAGTCGTCGGCCATGATCTGTAGGTCTAAATAATCAACCACACAATCATTATTGAAACTTGCAGCCGGCTTATCAATCGAGGGAACACATCTGCTTCGATACAGCCGGATATCGTCAATAAATATCGTGCCTGTACCTCCAACCTTTGGGCTTGTCCGATTGCCCAGACCAATACACATCTTCTTGATAGCCTTCAGGTTCACCCCCGCACCGCTGAATTGCGTCAGCTCTATGTTCCACTCCTGCCAGCCGGCTTTCTGAACAGCCTCTATATCAGGATAGTTCACGACCTTAACGTGGGCGGCATTATCTTCCACAGCCACATACAGTTGTTCGGCGGCGTTGTTGGGATCGCCATAGAAATACAGCGTCAAGGCTTTCAAGCTATATTTTGTCCAATCTAATGCCGAGGCCCACTCTCGGAAGGTCTCTGAGTACCTGGCTTTGCCGGTCGTACCGCTGTTGTCGTAAACCAACGGCATCGACTGGCCGCCGCCGTGAACGGTACTCTGCTCAGCAAACGGTGGCTGAGCGTAGCCTACAGCCGAGCCGGTGCCGTTGCCAGGATAGCCCGGCGCAGGTTCGGAGAATCCGAATCCATCACGCCAGCTCTGGAAGATTCTGCTGCCAACATCGTCGGTGTAGTCCTCAAAATCGTCCACAATGAGATAGTCGGCTACCGTAAAGCTCCAGACCCTGCCGGCGCTGATAGTGCCGTCCGTATTGTATTCATCGATTCGCCAGTAGTAAGGACCGCCGCCCCACTGGATACCTTCCAGCGGCGTATAGTTGGCGGCAGCCCGCCTGCCTTGATATATGCCTGTTGAAGTGGTAGTAGCATTAGCCACTGCGGTCTGGACGGTGCCGAAGTAGACATCGTGCTGGGACGCCTTTTCGCCCGCCGACCAGGTAAGCGGCAACGCCCGATCTACATCCGTTAGCGCCCTATTGGCAGGCTTGGGATTCCAGGCCAGCGTTGTGTCACCCCTCATAGCCTGCTTAAGCTCGTCAGCCGTCAGCACCTTCTTATAGATGCGGACGTCGTCAATCAGGCCATCCCATCCGCTGCCCGCGTCTTTGCCGCCCTGGCCAATAACCAGCTTTGTGCAGCCTGATGTAACGCCGGTGTTGTTCGGCACGTTGCGACCCGTTGGCGTATTTTCCACGCCGTTGATGTAGAACCTTATCAGTCCGCCGCCGCTCCAGGTCATCGCCACGTGCTGCCACTCGGTGGTCTGAATGTCGCTGGCACTCTCCAGTTGTTGTTCACCGCCAGTGTCGGATGTTACCGCCATTTTGGCGACATTTGTACCGCCAAAACTGCCCCCGGCGAGGTCGTAACGCATCTCCATTACGTTGTCATTACCATCGGGGTCCTCGCCATCGATGAAACCTCTATCCGTTCCGGTCACATCAGACTTAATCCACATACAGACGGTCACGGCGTCCAAACCGTTCAGATAGGCAGCAGCCTGATTGTCGACCACACGGTCACCGTCGCCGCCGAACTGCAGTGCACCGCCTGCGAAGCCATCTACCCACTGCGGATCGCCCTCAAGAGTGCCATGATGACTATGGCCGGACCAATCAACAGCAGTAGTGCCAGTCCCTTCATCGAACTTCCACCAGCAGAGAAGATCAGGGTCGGTAATAGATATATCGGGCACGGTTCTGAAGCTCCAGACAGCACCTATGCGTTTAGTGGTTCTATCGGCCTCGACTTCATCGATACGCCAGTAGTAAACGGTGTCTTTTGTGAGGGTTCCGGGCTCGTAGGTCTTAGCTGCCTGGTTGCCTTTGGACGTACCGCCTGTGCCGTTGGCTACATCGGCCTGATTTGTGCCGAAGTAGACATCGTGCGTAATCGCGGTGATGCCAGCAGCCCAACTCAGATCCGCATCGATGCTCACATATTTAGCACCATCAGGGGGACTTGCGCTATAGGCTACCAACGTGGCAGCCTTAAAACTCCAGACATCGCCGGTGTGAATGGTAGTACCGTCGGCCTCAACCTCATCGATACGCCAGTAGTAAGTGGTGTTAGGAACAAGACCAGGAGCATGCCAGTACGTAGTGAAGTTCGTCCTGACTCTGAAATCAGCAGTGCCCAATGTTGGATTAGTGCCGATGTACACATCATGCCACGTAGCAGTCTCTCCGGCTGTCCACTGAAACAAAGGCGTGGTCACACTACCAGCGCCATTGGCCGGATTAGGGTCTTTGGCCTTTAACTGCGGGCCTTTTGCCGCCACGCCGTACATGTTTCCGCCGTAGCCTTGAGGGTCGCCCTTCAGAGTGATCGTCCCAGCGGGGAACTTCTTAGAAAAAACCGACGACCATCGGTCGATGGTACCGTCACCTGCCTCATCAATAGCAATGTCATTGCCCGTATCGGTAAAGCCCATGGCAGCTACCCAGGGCATTCCCGATAAATCAGGATTTACTCCTTGACCAGTACCGGCACCGGTGCCGCTGGGTTGTAAGCGGTTATCGAGGAAAAGGTAGACCGTTACCGCCTCCGATAACGTTACATCCAATTCGTGGTTTCCATTGTCCTTATCGTCATTGGCGGTCATGACATACTCGGCGCCGATTAAGTACGCCGGTACAGACTTGTACTGATGGGCCCGGTCCACGTAACACAGTGCATTCTCATCGAGTGGATTTGGGGCGATTCGTGGTTCTGTGTCCCCGCTATTGCCATCGGGATTCCGCCGTACGACAGCAGTGATAAATGCCGCCTTCGTAGCCGGCGCGATGCCGGCAACCACAGCCAACAGCAAGGCTAACATAATCAGTCTTCTACACATAATGTTCCTCCTACAAAAACGTTGGAAATAACCACATTTGGGCGCACAGCAACCTCGGCGCCCGGTTAGCCTATTTATACCAAATTTACCACACAAATTTCAAGAAAAATCTGCTTACGGCAGTTGCAGAAAGATATACACGCCTTTTTTGTTAGACGCGGCAATATCAGGTCTGCCATCGCCGTTTATGTCGGCCACCTCAAATTGCGTTCCCGCGCCGGAATCATCGTCGATTTTGTGCGGAATGAAATCGACTTTGCCCCCCTGCCCGCGGCGCAGCTCAAACCAATAGAGCACCGCCGGCTCGTACTCGCCGGGGTCTTTACCCATGTGGGCAAAATATCGCTTGCCGGTGACCAAATCCTTCACGCCGTCGCCGTTGATGTCGATCAGGATTATCGCGTGCGGCTGAGAAAATTCCTTGAAGATCACGTGCTGCGTGAATTCCGAGCCGCCTGAACCGTCTTTTTGCTCAAACCACCAGATGCCGTAATTGTGGGCGGAACTGGTAATTACGTCGCTGTCGCCATCACCATCCACATCGTACACGAGCATATTCGCGCAGGCTGGCCCAAGTTTGGCAGGGTGGAATTCCCAGTTGGTCTGCGTCCGGGCTTGCGGCGCCTCCCACCAACCCTCGGTGAACAGCACATCGTTGCGGCCATCGCCGTTGATATCGCCGACGCCCAGACCGTGGCTATATCTGTCAGTGCCGGGGGCATTTGGTCCGGCGATTACGTGCATGTCCCAAAGACCATCAAGGTCTTTCGGGATGCTGAACCAGGCCATAAATCCCTCTGGGCGAACGGCGAAAAGCAGCACGTTACGGCCCGTGCCCAGAAGGTCGGCAAACAACGGAGTCTCGTTGCAGGCGCTGTTAGCGACTATTCTCTCTTTCCAGTGGCCGGGCTTATTCTTGGGGTTTTCATACCATCGGCACGGCTCTCCAGGCATACCGATGATAATTGAATCGACCCAGCCGTCGCCGTTGACGTCCTGCGCAAAGTTCACGAAGGTCTGGCTGTAACCTTTCGAGCCGTCATACTGGCCGACAGGACGAATCTCGTGCATCTTCCAGTCAGGCGCCGCGTACCATACGTCGCCGGCGAGAATATCTGGTTTGCCATCGCGGTTGACGTCCGCCACCGCGACGCCTTCCGAGCGGAAGGTCTTATCCAGGATGATTTTCTGGAATCGTATGTCTCCTGCCTGCAACGGGGTCGTGCCCAGCAGTACTACGGCCAGAACTGCAAAAATACATTTTGTCTTCATACTAACCTCCGGTTCAAAATGCCGCTCAATTTTACACTCTGCAATTTGAATTTTGATTTTCGTCGTGGGCATTCTAATCAATAGCTGTAAACTTGCCGTTTTCGTATATGATTTCGCCGTCGGCAGCGATTCGCCCGCCGTTACGCAGGTCGCAGACCATGTCCCAGTGCAGGGCTGACTCGTTTTTATTGCCGGTCTCCGGGTAACCCCCTCCTACCGCCAGATGCACAGTACCTCCGATCTTCTCGTCGAAGAGAAGGTTCTTGGTGAACTGGGTAATGCCGTAATTGCAAGCGATGGAAAATTCACCCACCCTTCGAGCTCCTTCATCTTGGTCCAGCATCTCGAGCAGAAAATCCTGGCCTTTCTCGGCGGTAGCCTCGACCACTCGGCCCTTTTCAAAACGCAGTTTGACGCCTTTGCATTCACGTCCCATCCAGACGGCAGGGAAATCAAAAACTATAGTTCCCTCGACCGAATCTTCCACTGGTCCAGTAAAAACCTCGCCGTCAGGAAAGTTTTTTCTGCCGCAGCAGTTGATCCACTTGCGACCTTCTACAGACATTGTCAGGTCGGTTCCGTTGGGTGCCTCGACTCGAAGCTTCTTCTTAGCGTTGAGCATATCTACCACCCTCTGTTGCTTCTGTTCGATTTCTCTCCAGGCATCGACCGGGTCCTCCTGATCCAATAAGCACGCCGAAGACAAAGTCTTCGTATTCTATAAGGGACATATCTGCGTCCTGGGCGTAAGCCTCGGTGGGAAACAACGTCGCCGTCCAGCGAAGTTCGTTTTTGGCTGCCCTTTCGAGGAAGCGTTTCCACATCGGCAGCCCTGCTGCCGACCGCAGGGCCTGTCTGGCGGGATCGACATTGGTTAATGTGCGAGTATTTATATCACCCAGGATCCAAATATCGACGTCCATAGTCTCGATTGTCTGCATATCCAGAGGTGAGACGTATTTCAACTGTTCATCCGAACCGTATTTTAGCAATAGCTCCTCCAGGATGGCTGGCTGCATTCTTATATGGGGGTGTCCCCCAATCTCAATGACCGCTTTGCACAGCGCGACTACCAGTGGTTCCGCCACTGGTGGGGCCTCGATCACAACCACATCACCCTTCTTGACCGCAACCGAGTACTCAACCAGCACCTTAGCCATTTTTTCGATGCGTGGGTCCCTCACAACTTTATAGAGGACCCCCTTGCCCGAAGTGGTGTCAGTGGTTTTAGAGATTTTTGCAGTTGTGATCCTTGGGGTTTCTGCTGGTTTAGCATACGCGGCTGCCGGCATGTCCTTGTGTGGCGTGCACCCGGCAACCCAAATTACTATCAAGACAGCCGAAATAAGATTTTTCAAATAGCGGTTCATTTGTGCTCCTTATTAGGTGAGATTTCCAACGTAAGTTTATAACAACCAAGGCGAACGCGGACAACAACGGGTCAAAATCCGGCAGCCGGTCTGGGTAACAAGAATATCATCCTCTATTCGGACGCCCAGCTTGCCGGGCATATAAATGCCCGGCTCAATTGTAAGAACCTGACCGGCTTTCAGCCTGCCCTTGCTTTCCGGCTTGACAAAGGGCGATTCATGGATTTCAAGGCCAAAGCTGTGGCCTGTGCCATGCCCGTAGACAGGCAAATCACCGGTGCAAATCACATCTCTTGCAGCGGCATCGACCTTGACCATTCTGACGCCAGCCTTAACCTTTTTTATCGCCGCCGCCTGAGCCAGCTCCACCGCGTCGTACGCTCTTTTATACAGGGCGGTCGGCCTGCCAACGGCAAAACACCTGGTTATATCGCAGCAATAGCCTTTGTGCTTAGCCCCGAAATCAACCAGTATAGTATCTATTTGCCTGAGCTTTCTCGTTGTCGGCTGATGATGCGGCCGCGAGGCGTTTGGACCGAAGGCAACAATCGTATCGAAGCCAATTTTTGCCCCTAACTTGCGAACCTCAAGATCAAGTATGCCAGCCAATTCGCTTTCGCTTATGCCGGGCTTTATCTGGGGCATTGTCTGCTTCAGGGCTTCTGCCGCTATTGAAGCGGCCGTAGTAATAGCTGCAATTTCGGCGGCATCTTTGCTACTGCGCAAGGATTCGATAACATCCGTGACCGTTTTAAGCCGGGCTGCGACATTTTTCCTGATGGCGGCAAAATCGGCGAGCGAGGTGGAACTTTCAACGCCCACAATTTGTACTGATCCTTCGACACTTCGACGCTGCTCAGTGCATGCTTTGCCCAGGACAGGTTTAAGTTTCTTTATCAGCCTGCCTATGGCCTCGGCTATCGGCTGTTTGCGCCGGATTATCCTGCAATTCGGACACTCGGCTTGGGCTTGTTCGGTGTACCTGCTGTCGGTGACAAGGTATGTTCGCCCCTGGCGGGTAATTACCGCCCAACTGTCATCGCCCATAAACCCGGTCACGTATGTCACGTTGGCGGGTTTGGTGACTATAAGACAATCCATCTTCTTTTTATCGAGCAACCGGCGGATTGCGTCTGTTCTTTTCTTTATGATGTTTGTGGTCATTGTTCCTTGATCCATTTTCCCCGCCAGCGCGGGTAGTCCTTACGTAACATGTTCGCAGGCCAATCCCCGTACCAGGCATAACCGGTACGGCGTTCAGCCGATATCTCGGCCATGGAGTAGTAGCCCTTGCCATCTCGGTCGCCGAAAATGGGACGGTTAGTGCCGATCTCATAGAGGCGTGCCCATATTGGCGGAGCAGCTTCATCGGCAACGATGACTTTATCAAAACCCCTTTCTTGGGACTCATCGGGCTTACTGACTTGGCGAATGCCCGCAATCTTGACGTTGTCGAACCAGGCGACGGCGTTTTGAACCGCCTCTATAATTTCTTGCCGGGGATCGTCGATGCTCATCAAGAACTCTACGATGCCGACGCTCTCGCAGGCGGTAATAGCCGGCGGCTCGAAAGCCCGCGCCGGCCTCGGCTCGAAGGTCTTATCATCGTGCTGCTGACACCAGGCGGTGCGTTTGCCGGCAATGACTATCTGGCACTTCAGGATGCACTGGATGCCTTCTTGCACTGCCCTGCCGGCTTTTTTGCAGCGATTTTCATCGACGAAGGAATAGGCCGGCTTATTTTCGGCGATGTCACGCAGCACCGTCATCGCACCAATCATAGCACCATCGTTGAACGTGATGAACTTGGAATAACCGCGCAGCGAAGGGTAAGTCTGCGGCCAGCCGCCGTTGGCGTACTGGGCTTTCAGCAGATAGTCGAGGCCATTGCGAAAGGCTTCTTTGAAGCGTCCTGCCCGGTTGCGTTGTACACTCTAGCCAGGTAACGCAGGTGCGTATGAGTGGCGCCGTTGTCAAGCGTGGAGTCGGTCCTGCCCTTGGCCGTGCGAACTTTGTTCTTTTGCTCTTCGGTCAACTGGCGGGTCATATCGACGTTAGCCGGCCAACCGCCTGTGCTGCGCTGATAGAGCAGGATATTATCCGCGATTCTGATGGCCTCATCGCTGCCATACCACTTAGGTTCCCGTTCGAGGATATTGCCAGCCGACTCTGCGACAAATACCGTTGTAACGGCAAACAAGCAAAGTATCGCTATGCTTAACTTTTCTCGATTCACAATTGCTTTGTTACCACCAATTCAGGAAAAAATAAAGTTTTTCTTTGAAGGATTTTGCCAGCCTCATTTGATTTCTTATATTTTTAACGGATTAAGAACCGGCTGGAGGGGAACCGGATGGCACCCCGCACCAATTGCCGGCTCTGTCGGCAAAGGTTTGTGCCTGGCGTCGGGCAGTTGGTGCGGGGATGCGGGGCCGCCTATTTTTGTATCTTGTCACCAAGCCTGCTTAGCATTACAATATCCTGCAAATCGGCCAATCGCGTTATTCGCTCATTAAGCAGATTGCCTTATGCTACTACCTATTCGGACGAGTATTCGGCCCTGGCGAACACCATACGTCAACTACGCCTTAATCGTTGCCAACGTAGTTATTTTCTTGTTGACGACAGGTCGTTCAGCCCTGCTTATAGACGGGCAAATAGTACCGGTACCGGTTCGCCGCTGGGCCGTACAATTTATGCTCATTCCCGACAGGTGGCATTGGTGGCAGTTTGTAAGTTATGCCTTCTTGCACGGCAGCCTTATGCACGTTGTTGGGAACATGTTTTTCTTGTATCTGTTCGGCAACAATGTAAATGACAAAATCGGCCAAATTGGATACTTGTGCTTTTATTTCGCCGGGGCAGCGTTCAGCGGCATAGGTCATACGGCACTTCATTCATCTTCACCCGTGCCGACCTTGGGAGCCAGTGGGGCTGTGGCGGCGGTAACCGGCGCGTACTTAGTGCTGTTTCCGCAGACACTGATAACTGTTCTATATTGGCTCTTCTTCATAGGCACAATGGAGGTGCCGGCATTATACTTCATAGTCTTTAAGCTCGTCATCTGGGATAACGTTGTCGAACCAAGCTTTGCTCCGTCTGCTATCGCCTATAGCGCACATCTGGCCGGCTACGCTTTTGGCGTTGGGGCTACTTTGATCTTTCTTGCAACAGGCTTGATTACCGGCAGCAACTACGATTTGTGGGCAATGATACAACGGTGGAATAGACGCCGGCAGTATCGCGATGTGCTTACCGGCGGTTACGACCCGTTTACGGGCCAGACAGCGAGGAAGCGGATATGGGCAAAGGAGTTACAAAAGACGCCCGTTCAGGCGCAACTGGAGCAGAAAATCGGTGAGCTGCGAAATGAAATTGCCACGCGGATTACCCAGCGCAACCTGCCGGCCGCAGCCGAGCTGTATCTGGAGCTTACTAAGCTCGATAGTTCACAGCTCTTGCCGCGTCAGCATCTATTGGATATTGCCAATCAGCTTGCCAGTGATAAACGGGCAGCCGAGTCGGCACAGGCCTACGAACAATTTTTGAACCACTACGGCACGTACGAGTACGCTGAGCAGGTCGAGCTAATGCTCGGCATACTATACTCGCGCTACCTCGATAAGCCGCAGGAGGCAGTGAAACATCTGCAGGCCGCAGCCGAAAAGCTCACCGACCCCGGACAACTAAAATTGTGCAAAGAGGAACTTGCCAGGCTGGTGCAAACGCCCTAAAACAAGCGCTACAAACGACTTTGCCCAGGACAAGGGTGGCAGGGCCAATCACGGCAGACCATCTTCAGTCGAAAATCTACAATTGAAAATTGTCAATTGACAATTGTTCGGATCGGTGGTAGTTTTCAAACATAATAATTCTTTGGTTTTTTGGGAGGCAAAAAAATGGAGTGCCGCAACCGAAAACAAAAAACGGATGACAGAAATCGGAGCTCTGTCGTCTGTCGTCTGCCATCTGACCTCTGTCGTCTGTCGTCTGTCGTCTGTCCTCTGTTCATTGTCATCGTAGTAACTTTGGCATCAGTCTGTTTGAGCCAGCAGGCTACTGTGCCGGAAAAACCTGCTCTGATCGGCGATGCGAACACCCCAGGCGTGCCGGCGGCCTTTCCTTATCTTGCTGAGATAGTCGGTGACGACGTCAATATGCGCTCTGGACCCGGCACAAATTACTACGCCTGCGCCAAACTCTACAGAGGCGATAAGGTAAGAGTGGCCGGCAGCCAGTCCGGCTGGTCGCGGATCGTTGCGCCGGCAGGCAGCTACTCCTGGATTTCTATGCGCTGCGTCGGCATCAATTTGAGCAATCTTACGGAAGGGCTAATTACCGGCGACGGCGTTTGTGTTTATGCCGGCGCCGACGACGTATTGCCGATGCACTCGACGTCTGAGCAGGTGACCCTCAAGCGTGGCGATAAAGTCAAGCTGATGCGAGAGGAGAAGGACGATTACTATAAGATTGTTCCGCCTGAGGGAGCCTGTCTTTGGGTAAGCACTCAGTATATTAAACCTCTGGCTCCGGCTGACCAGACGCCGTCAGCTACCGTCACTGTCGCTGATAGCAACGCTGTTGCCCCGGCAAAGACTTCCGTCGAGGCCGAGAAGCTTAACGAGTACTATACCATACAAAAGCAAGTCGAGGCTGAGCGGGCTAAGCCGGCCGCCCAGCAGAACTATACGAGTATGAAAGAAGCCCTCAAGGCGATTGCAGCCAACAAAGGGGCAGGTCGTGCCGCACGGTACGCCGAATTCACAATTAAGCAGATAGAGCGCTACGAACTGGCTTTGACCGTGGCTAAAGAGGTCCAACTGCAGACTGAAAAGCTGCAGCAGACCAGCGACCAGATAGATAAAACGCGCGCTGCGAAATTGGCGGAAATCAAGGACCTGGGGCGGTTCGCGGTGATAGGACAGTTTCAAAGCTCGGCTGTTTACGGTTCAGAAGCCGGTGCGCCAGGAACACGCTACCGGATAATTGACAAATCCGGCAAAATCATGTGCTATGCGGTGGCCGCTGGTCAAACCGCCAAAACAGACCTGAGCAAGCTCATAGGCAAGAAAGTTGGCCTGGTTGGGACAATCGAGCCGCCTTCACCAACCGCAGTAGCTCTGGTGCGATTTACAGAAATAGTCGAACTGAAGTAAGTGCTCAAACTGACCAATTCATCGTGTCATTCCTGCGGAAGCAGGAATCCATTAACATATCGGTTGTGTGGATTCCCGCTTGCGCGGGAATGACAAAGCAAATAAGAGGGTGCGCTCTGCCCACCAATTTCCTGCCAGTGCGCAAAGCACACCCTACTTATTTATCCATATCGGCAAGAGCGGCTCTTTAGGCCCGTCTTTCTCCGCTTCCAGGAACTGGCGCGACATCGTCCGCCGGGGCCGTTACTTCGCCTTTCTCAAAGTCTGCCGCCGCCGGCTTGAGAGCAAGATTGTACCACGGCGACTCCTTGTTCTCAGTCAGGTCCGACCATCTAACCAATTTGCCGGTATAGGCAGAGATTCTACCCATTATCGCAGTCATAGTAGACTCAGCGACGTTGCGAGCCTCATTAAGCGGTTTTCCGGCCAGAATACTATTGAGCAGGTCAACATGTTCCTGCACGTATGGTCCGCCGAACTCGGGGAAATCAGGTATCTTGATGTCTTTTTCTTTGGTCGGCTTGAGGCCGCCGTCGCCCCAGGTCGTTCCTTCGGTACCCGCGAAGAATTCCCTGACTCCACCATCGGTGCCGTTGACCTGGCGGCACATGCTGTGGATGCGGCAGCCGTCGCCGTAATCCAAGTCGATGCTGAAGAAATCGAACTGGTCGCCGGTCTTACGCCGTGCCCGCCCGCCGAAGCCAAGTGCCGTAGTCGGCGGATGACCGATGAACCAGTTGGCGATGTCGATGTTGTGGACGTGCTGCTCAACAATGTGGTCGCCGGACATCTCTGCGAAGCTGACCCAGTTGCGAACCATATAGTCGGCGTCGCTCTCGCCCTGCTCTTTGGTTCTATACCACAGTGCGCCGCCGCACCACCAGATACAGCCGCCCACGATCTTGCCGATCGCCCCAGCCTTGATAGCATAAGCATTACGGAGATAGTTTGCCTGGTGACGGCGCTGTGTGCCGGCGACAACAGACAAGCCTTTTTGCTTTGCCAATTCGCCTGCCTCAATTATCCTGCGGGCGCCCGGCGGGTCAACCGCAACGGGCTTTTCCATAAATACGTGCTTACCCGCGTTGATGGCTGCCTCGAAATGAACCGGACGGAAGCTCGGCGGCGTGGCCGTGACCACAAGATCCGCATTGGTCTCCGAACAGCTTCTTGTAGCAGTCCCCTCCACTAAAGCATCGCGATTCCGGAACGTTATGATCTTTGCCGGCTTGCATCGCCCTTTGCTTGAACCAGTCGGCGGTTCCGACTACTTCCAATTCCAAACCGATGTGTTTAGCCGCCTCCAGGCAGTTTTTCAAGGCGTCCCTGCCTCGGCCGCCACAGCCCAATAGGCAAACCCGCATCTTCTTTGCGGGCTGGGCGAAAACCGTCCGCGTGCCTGACAATAGAGTCGCCGCTCCGACCGCGGCTGATGTTCTTGATAAAATCTCTGCGAGAAACTTCGGAATTCTTTGCACTTAGCTTCTTATTCATGAATAGCTCCTTTCCACGATTAAATAGTTGCCTCCTCCCACTGCTTTTCCAAGAAGCGGAAGGACTTGGGTATCTCAACCTCCGGATCGCCCTTGCACCCGCACTCCAGACTGCAATAATCTTGATAACCGATCATTTTTAGACCACGAAAACCGTCCACAAAGCTGCGCTCATCCTGACTTGGCAGATTTCGTTTTGTGCTAGCCAAATGCACGTGATGCAGATATTTGCCGGCCGACAAAAATGCTCCACAATCACTGGTTTCTTCGATATTCATGTGGTAGAAATCGCCCATCAGACAAACGCCGGGATGATTCACGTCACGACAGATCGCTGCCGCATCCGCCAGCAGCCGCAAGAAGAAGGCCTCGCCCCGATTTAGCGGCTCTAACAGAATCCGCGTCCCGCATTTTACCGCGTGCTCACCGAGGTCCGGCAGCATATCCACTAAAATCTTGCGTCCTTCCCTGTTGCCGAGCGTTGTCTGATTATTAAATGCCGGCACAATTATCAAGCCTGTTGACCCCAGCTCCCCCGCTGCTGTAAGAATCTCTTTAATGGTTCTGACCGCTTTTTCACGTTCGTTGGGGTCGTGGGAGATGGGAGCGCCGCTGTAGCCGGCACAGATGGCACTAATTTTGACATTGGTGCCCTTTATTGCATCTTTGAGACTCTTGACGCGGCTAGACAGCCCCCCGCCTCCAACCTCAAGACCCACGCCGCCCCATTTATCGAGCCTGGCGACTTTTTCCTCCAGGCTCTTACCTGGTATGCGACCTTCCTGGCTGCCAAGTTTCAGGGCCGCTGGCCTACGCTCGGGCGTGCCTTCCTTTGCCAGGGCAGAGGTCCCGACTCTGTATGTGCTCGCAACGACTCCCATACCTAATACAGATTTAATTAAGCTACGTCTATTCATCTTGGTACTCCTAATTTCAGTTTTTCAACCTTTCTTAAAGGGCGTCCATTTCTGTTTACTTTTTGCGCTTGCAAGAACCGTCTCGATAAACAACATTCCACGCAGACCATCCTCAACCTTCGGGAAGTCTAACGCCAACTCATCAGGCGTTTCGCCTGCCAAGGCAGCGCGGACGGTGTCGGCGAAGTTGCAGTAAGTATTGGCAAAGGCCTCAAAGAAAGCCTCAGGGTGGCCAGACGGCAGGCGGGTAGCACGCCCAGCCGCAGGGCTCTTAGCTGCCACGTAACCATTTCCGCGCCGCCAGACCTGAAGGGGTCCATCCGCCTCTTTTACGTACAAGTAGTTGGGATGCTCCTGATGCCACTCCAGGCTCTTTCTCTCGCCATAAATCCAGATGGCCAGGTTGTTTTCTTCGCCGATGGAAATCTGACTGGCGTGGAGTATTCCCTTGCCCCATTGTTGAATCGCAGCAAGCAGTTGCCGTCGTCATCCAGACGCCGACCTTTGACAAAAATCGTTAGATCCGCGCAAAGCTGAGTGATCTTAAGGCCGGTAATATATTCCGAGAGGTTTTCGGCGTGTGTGCCGATGTCGCCCATACAGCCGGCGCCGCCGCTTTGTTTCGGGTCGGTTCGCCACGAAGCCTGCATGTGGCCAGTTTTCTCCAGCGCCGTTGCCAGCCAGCCTTGCGGATACTGCACCACGATTTTGCGGATTTCGCCAAGCTCGCCGCCTCTGACCAAATCGCGTGCCAGCTTGACCATCGGGTAGCCGGTGTAATTGTGCATCAGCCCAAAGACCTTGCCCGTCTTTTGCACCAATTTTTGAAGCTGTCTGGCTTCCTGGACATTGAAGGTCATCGGCTTTTCGCACATTACGTGGAAACCGGCCTTGAGAAAATCACGGGCGATCGGAAAATGCCAGTTGTTCGGCGTAGTAACCGACACGAAATCAATCCTTTCGCCCTCGGGCAGGCTCAGCTCTGCGTCTATCATCTCTTTGTAAGTGCCATAAGTCCGCCTGGGATCAAGGTAAAGCTGCTTGCCCATTTGCTTGGATTTCTCCGGGTCAATATCGAAGGCACCGGCTACCAGCTCGATTTGGCCGTCCATACGAGAGGCTTTACGATGCACCTCGCCGATGAACGCCCCGGGGCCTCCACCAACCATCCCCATCTTCAATTTTCGATTAAGTTTCATACCTGCTCCTTTCAGTTTTCAGTTTTCAGTTAAAGAAAAACATCTTAAAATTATAGAGACATAGGCTAACAACGCAACCAAATTTTGAGTTTACAGTTTTTGCACTATGAAAACCGATATCAGCCCTATATCCGTTGATTTGTACTTCATTCCGGTAGAGACCAGGATTCCGCTCAAGTTTGGGCCTGAGACGTTGACTTCTGTCACGTGTGCGCGCGTCTGTATGACGGTCGCCGATAAACAGGGACGAAAAGCACAAGGATGGGGCGAAACGCCGCTGAGCGTCCAATGGGCCTGGCCGAGCAAACTCACCTACCAAGAAAGACACCAGGCGATGCAGCTTTTCTGCAAGAGTCTTGCCGAGGCATGGGCAAGATTCGACCAGCAAGGGCACCCTATCGAGGTGGGCAGCGATTTTATCGAATCGGTGCTGCCCGGTTTGCTGAATAAGCTCAACCGTGATAGGTCCGCCTCTGGCGAAACCGAACCGATGCCCTGGTTGGCATCGTTGGTTTGCTGCTCGGCGTTCGACATTGCCCTGCACGATGCCTATGGCAACCTTCTTGGCCTGGATGTGTACTCTACCTACAACGCGGAGTTTATGAACGTGGCCCTGTCGGGATACTTTCAGCCGGAACCTGCGGCTAAACCGCAGGCTAAATATTTAGCCCCGTGTTTTACACGGGGTACAAGTTTGTCGTTTGCGGGCAAATACCCTGCCGATTTCCTCAAGTTTCCGCCGGCCAAAAAGATGCCGGCCTGGCACCTGGTCGGCGGCAAGGACTTGCTCGATGAATCCGAGCTGACGGGCACAGAACCGGATGATGGTTATCCGGTACTTTTGCCGGACTGGATAAAACAAGATGGGCTAAAATGCCTGAAAGTAAAACTTCGCGGCGATGATCCTTCGTGGGACACAGGTAGGCTGGTGCGGGTTGGCAAAATCGCGCTGGAAAACGACGTCCTTTGGCTGAGCAGCGATTTTAACTGTACGGTTACCAATCCTGAATACGTAAACGACATTCTGGATAGGCTGATGCTGGAACATCCGCGCATTTACCAGATAATTCTTTACGTGGAACAGCCATTTCCGTACGAGCTTCAAGAAAACCAGATCGACGTTCACAGTGTTTCCGCCCGCAAGCCCCTATTTATGGATGAAAGTGCACACGATTGGAAGCTAATCAGGCTTGGCCGAACTTTGGGCTGGACCGGCGTGGCACTAAAAACCTGTAAGACCCAAACCGGAGCGATATTGAGCCTATGCTGGGCTAAGGCACACGGAATGACCCTCATGGTACAGGACTTGACTAATCCGATGCTGGCTCAAATTCCGCATGTTCTTTTGGCAGCACACGCAGGAACGATAATGGGCGTTGAGACCAATGCAATGCAGTTCTATCCCGCAGCATCGGCGGCGGAAGAAGCGGTGCACCCCGGCCTGTATAGAAGACGAAATGGCCAACTTGACCTCTCCACATTGAAAGGGCCGGGCTTCGCTTACAGAGTCAATGAAATTAAAAGGGATTTGCCCGAAATAGCGGCAAGTTTTGAAAAATAGAGTGGTTTCGTCTTGTACAGGGAGCAACTAAAAATGGCAAAACTAAGTGCATTTGCAGATGAGGCAACAGACGACTTTCTAGGGCAGGTTAAGTATCTTGCCGGCCAGCATGTGGGGTACATTGAGCCGCGATTTATCAACAAAAAGAACATTATGGACCTCAAAAAACGCGAGCTTACTGACGCGAAAAAAATGATAGAGGACCATGATCTGAGGGTAAGCGCCATCGGCTCACCGATAGGCAAGGTAAAGCTGGACGAGCCTTTCGGGCCGCACTTAGACAAATTCAAGCACGCGGTTGAGCTGGCCCAATTTTTTGAAACCCCATACATCCGAATGTTCAGCTATTATGCCCCGCCAGGGCAAAGACATCGACGACTATCCGCGAGCAGGTCATCGAGCGAATGTTGGCCAAGGTTGAGATTATGAAAGGCGTCGATGTCGCAATGGTTCACGAGAACGAAACCCACATTTACGGGGACACCGCAGAGAACTGTGTGGATCTGGCCAAGACTGTCAATTCGCCTAAGCTTCGGCTGGTGTATGATCCCGGCAATTTCGTGTGGGGACAGAAAATTACCGAACAACGTCGAGAGCTGCTGGCCTTTGATGAAACCTTATGTCGTCCACATCCATATCAAGGACTGGAAACTCGGCGAAGAGGTACGGCAGTATGCCCGGCCAGGGCGATGGCCAAATAAAAGACCTGCTCGCCGAGCTGGCAGCGATCAATTACGATGGCTGTCTCACAATGGAGCCGCACCTGAAGGCGGGCGGCCAGTTTGGTGGCTCGACAGGTCCAGAACTTTTCGCCGGGCAATAGACGCCGTAAGAGAACTCGCAGCCGAAGTCGGATTGGAATGTGATTAACCGCCTTAGGAGATAAACAGGATATGAAAACCTGGAATTTCGCAATAGTCGGCGCCGGGCTGATAGCAGATTTTCACGCAAGAGCAATAGCTGATATTCCCAACGCAAAATTGGTCGCCTGTTGTGACACGATTGCAGCCGAGGCCCAAAAATTGGCGGACAAATACCACTGTCAAGCCATTCGCAAGCTGTCAGGAGATGTTGAAGAGCAAAGAAATCGACATTGTCACGATCGCTACGCCGAGCGGGCTACATAAAGAGCCTGCTATCGCCGCTGCAAAGGCGGGAAAACACGTAATATGTGAAAAGCCGCTGGAGATTACGCTCCAGCGAATTGATGCGATGATTGATGCCCACAAAAAGGCTGGAACGCTTCTGGGCGGAGTGTTCCAGAACCGGTTCACCGATCCGCAGACGGCTCTTAGAGAAGCCGATAAAGTCCGGGACGATTCGGTGTGATAACTTACGCCGGGGTGTATGTTCCCTGGTGGCGAAGCGACGATTACTACAAGGACTCCTGGCACGGCACATGGAAACTGGATGGCGGCGGGGCATTGATGAACCAATCCATCCACATGGTCGATATGCTGTGCGACCTGATGCCGGCGGTCGAATCGGTGCAGGCTTACGCGCCAAACTCGGGCATCCCAGATCGAGGCCGAAGATACCGCCGTAGCGGTTCTGCGATTTTACTAACGGTGCTCTGGGCATTATTTACGGCACGACCTCCTCATATCCCGGCCAGTTCAAGCGGTTTGAAATTACCGGCACAAAGGGCACGGCCATATATCTGGAAGACAGCTTGACAATCTGGCAGTTTGCTGATGAAAAACCGCAGGACGAAGAAATTCGCAGGAAATTCGGCAAATGAAAGGCCTGAGGCGGCGTAGCCGACCCGGCAGCTATATTGCACGAAAATCATACCCGTAATTTCAAAGCCTTTATAGATGCGCTGGAAGCGGGCGGCGATTTCTGCCTGAGCGGAACCGAGGCCCGCAAGGCAGTCCAACTTATTCTGGCGATATACAAAGCCGCGAAGGAGAAAAAACTCGTCAAGATCGACCGTCGCCGGGGCGGCGACGGCTAAACGATTCGGTTGTCAATTTGCGCTCGTCACTAAACTATTTTGTCCTGCAAGACTTGAATCGACGGTCGCTGCCGTGTTTGGCGGGCTGACAGTGGGATGATGTTTATTCAACTGAAGAACCGACGGTTTCTCTCGCACAAACCTCGGACCTCGGCCTGTAACGATCTCTTTCTGCTCTCTAACAAAGTCTATGTACTGCAATAGTGCCCAAGCGCTATTATCCCATCTCATTTGGTAGCCTCTTTGATGGGCCTGCTTTTCCATCTGCAGACGTTTCTCTCGATTAAACACAAGATAGTCCAATGCCTCGTGCAATTTGTTCAACCGAAGGTTCGCCAGGATCCACCAAAATACCGCTGGCATGTCGCCCAATAACAAGGCCGCTCGGCAGGGCATCTGTTTGGAATGTATCAGCTCCCTGGCGTACATGAATTTCGTCGCTATCGCCACTCTGCCGGAACCCATCGTATCTGCAAGAATGCCGCTGGATATTTGCTGCATATTCAGATATGGCAGCAGCATCACATTAGTTGCTCCGTAGATATTCAAAAGGGTGTTTTCTTCCAGAAAAGTATCAAGAAAGACAACGTCATACTGGTCAAAATCCCACTGCCAAGCTCCTTGACCTTGCACCATCTTAAGTTTGGAGGATCTTCCAGGGCTCGGTCAATACGTCCCTGGAAATCGGCGGTACGGTCGACCGCCCTCTGCCTTTACGAACTCAGGGTGGCACTGGCCGGCAATGAGATAGACTATCCTTTTTCTCTGTTCGGCTGTGCAGGATTCCTCAAGAACTTGCCGTAGCCGCGAATGCCATACTGGATACCCTTATCAGGAGAAAGAAGCCCGAGCGTTGTGACCAGGAAATGGTTTTCCAGCCCAAACTGGCGTTTTATCTCCAGCCGGTCATACTGCGAAGGGTGTTGCATCCTGATGCCGTGGTCGATGTGCTTGAGCTTGGCCGGATCATCCGATAGGAGCTCGATTCGAGCATTGCGATTGCGCTTTCCGTGGTCACGATAAGCCCATCGCTGAACTTGAGCCAGGTCCTGCAGCACTTTTCTTTGATGCGGGTCAGGCTCATCCAAAACGGTGTGCAGATATACTAATGTGGTCAGGCCTCTCTCGTTGAACGCCTTTGCCATATCGACGAAATTCGTGCCCTGCCCGTCATGTCCGTCTTTGTCGGGGTCCAGTCCGTATTCGTGCTGCGAGTACGACAATGGTCGGATTGACTGCCTCTGCCGCGCGGCTGGAAATATGTGTAATAATATTGCGCCACGACTGCGGATTGTATTGGTCAATGGTCAGGTCCACAGGAATATCGTAAGGCCCAGTGCCATTGTCGATTGCAGCGATTCTTATATGCCCGACTTCGCCGGTGAAATGTGCCAGCGCCGTGGCGAGGTCACGGGAAAATGTCCCCACGCCGCACTTTCGCGAGGGATAGGTGCTTACAATTCGGATGTTATACGGCATAAAAAAGCTCAAATTTAGAATTCAGAATGTAGAATGTAGAATTCACCGTCCCAAAGGGACGAATTCTCAATTCAAAATTCTCAATTCAAAATTCATATTGCTGCTATTACGCCTCGGACGTAGCCAACCGACTCGGCCAGTCCCGGCAGCGGGTCGTCGGCGTCTTTCTCGTATTCGAAAGCCACGACGCCCGTGTAGTTGATTTTAGATAGCGTTCGCAGAAACTTCGGAATATCAATCACACCTCGGCCAACTTCCACCGCCTGGCCTTTGGCCGTCGCCGCCGACTCGTCTTTAACGTGCACATCCAGCAGCCGGTCCGCGAATTTTTCAGCCGAGACAGCCGGATCTTCGCCCGCTCGTATCGTGTGCCCGATGTCGTTACAAAGCCCGATTCGCTTGTCCAGGTCTTTGATTCTTTCATAAACACTGGACGGTGTCGGATAATTCTTATCGCCCGGGCCGTGATTGTGAATCGCTACTTTAATGTCGTACTGCTGAACCTTCCGGTTAACCAAAGATAGAAGCTCTGGCACGGGCGCCCCGATAATAACTTTCATCCCGGCAGCTTTGGCATAATCAAAAGCGCGATTCACCTCCGCCTCATCATTCATGTATATTACCCCCCCACCATAAAGTTCCAGCCCGGCGTTTTTGACTTTTTCTGCTGCCTCAGCTATTTGCACCGGACTGCTCTCCAGCGGCAGATGCACGCTTTTTAGCGCAA
This sequence comes from Sedimentisphaerales bacterium, assembly GCA_963814265.1. GTDB lineage: Bacteria > Planctomycetota > Phycisphaerae > Sedimentisphaerales > Anaerobacaceae > JAFNGF01. Next base: position 26,271 of record CAWFCJ010000022.1, read on the forward strand.
TGTATTTTAAGCCGGTCCGCCGGGTCATCGCCAGGGTCTTATCGAGATCAAACTTTCTCAGGGTATAAGAGGCCAAACCCAGCTTAAGCTGCTTGTCACTTGCGCGGGACGCACCGCGGGCATAATCCTTAGCCGAACCGTCGGTAGCTGCCACCATTGAAGCGGCGGTCCCAGCGCCTAAGATTTGCAGAAATTGCCGCCTGTTGTGTTTCCTGTCCATCTGTGCCATCTCCCATTTCAATTCTCAACTGTCAATTGGGCCTCTGCCCATACTTGCGAGTCTCCATTCAGCATTAACAGTAAAGGTAACGCCGCAAAAACGCAAGCAAATTCGCGTTGCAGATAAGCATCGCAGTCGCTATCATTACAGGTTGTAGGTAGAGAACACCAGAGCAAGAGCCAGACAGAAAAGGTAGGAAAAAATGCCAACAGTCACAAAAGCTGAAAAGGCGACCTGTCAAAATCGCCGGCAGTTCCTGAAAGGTTCGGCGATCACGGTAGCAAGCACCGTTTTTGCCGTACCAATGATTGTTCCCAAGTCAGTCTTCGGCGCCAATGTTCCCAGCGAGCGAATCCTGGTGGGCTGCATCGGCGTTGGAAGGATGGGCCTATCTGATATGAAGGAAGTGCTGGGATTTAAGCAGGTCCAGGTCGTCGCCGTCTGCGACGTGGATTCCACAAGGGCAAATTATGCCAAGCAATTAGCCGAGACACACTACAGCAAACAAAGCTCCGCCGGTACTTACAAAGGCTGTACTGCCTACAAAGACTTCAGAGAGCTCATCGAACGGAAGGATATTGATGCGGTGACGGTTTGCACGCCCGACCATTGGCACGCGATTCCGGCAATTGCGGCGGCAAAGGCCGGCAAGGACATCTTCGTGCAGAAACCGCTGACCCTAACCATTCCAGAAGGGCGCGTGCTGAGCGACACGGTAAGAAGATATGGGCGGATCTTTCAGGTCGGAAGCCAGCAGCGCTCCGAATCGAATTTTCGGTTCGCCTGCGAATTGGTTCGCAACGGCCGGATCGGCAAGCTGCAGCAGGTATTGGTGGGTCTGCCAACCGACCCGGCTGGCAAGATAGAACCGCCTATGCCCGTTCCTGAAAACCTGGACTATGATACCTGGCTGGGACCTGCGCCGTGGGCGGAGTACACCGAAGAACGAGTTCATCCACAAAAGGGCTACGACCGACCGGGCTGGCTGCGAATCCAGGATTACGGCGCCGGCATGATAACCGGCTGGGGTGCCCACCACAACGACATCGCTCAGTGGGGCATGGGCACCGAACTCACCGGCCCGGTTGAAATCCAAGGCCAGGCGGAATACCCCAAAGATGGACTGTGGGACGTGCACGGCCAATTCCGCATCGAATACACATACTCCGATGGCGTTAAGCTCGTCTGTGCCGACGAGAAAAAAAATAAGCCCGGAATAGTGTTCCAGGGCACGGAAGGCTGGGTGTATGTTGATCGCGGAAAGATTGACGCTCAACCAAAGTCGCTGGTGACTTCGACCATAGGCCCGGATGAGATTCACCTATATCAGAGCAACAATCATAAAGGCAATTTCTTTGAGTGTATAAAGTCGCGGGCTGAAACCATTGCGCCGGTTGAAATCGCCCATCGTTCCTGCACCGTGTGTTTATTAGGTGATATTGCGATGCGCCTTGGCCGAAGGTTGAAATGGGACCCGCAACAAGAACGATTCACCGATCCCCGCTTTCGCGGGGATGACCAGGCCAATCGGATGCTCTCCAGGCCGATGCGAAGCCCGTGGCGCCTATAAGAGAATCCAAAAAATGCCAGTAGTTGCTTTCATTCTTGTATGCACATTGAGCGTTTCAGCGCAGTCAGGTCTGCCTCCGGTAGCTGCGCAATTGGACAAGGAACAAGTACAAGTCTTTGTTACGGGAAAACTTTTTACCTGCTATAAGTTTAATAAGGCTCAAAAATATCCGTATTTTTGGCCGGTAAATGAGCCGGTGTCCGGCAATTCCATCACGACAGAAACATCGGACCTTACCCGCACCATCACTCTTTATTCTTCGGCTGCGACCGGGTCAACGGCGGCAACTACTGGCAGGAAGGCAACGAACGCGGACAAATCGTTTCGCTTGGGCCGAAGATAATCCAGGATTCAGGCCAGCAAGTCATCTTTACCGATAAATGCCTCTGGCAACAGCCTGAAAAAAAGCCGATTATCCTGGACCTGCGCCGCATTGTCATAAGCGCTCCGAGCGAAAACCTTCGCTTTATTGATTTTGAAATCACACTCGACCCGCTAACAGACATTCACATCCTAAAGACTAATCATTCATTGTTCGCCGCCCGTGTGGTGCCTGAGTTAAGTGTCAGCGCCGGCGGCACGTTGGTCAATGCAGAAGGGAAGACGGGCGAGAAAGGCACATTGGGCGTCGCCTCGCCGTGGTGCGACTACTGGGGCACGCGGAACGGCATCGCCGAAGGCATCGCCATTTTGCAGCATCCGGGCAATCGTTGGTTTCCGTGCAAGTGGTTCACTCGCGACTACGGATTCTTCTCGCCGACACCGATGTTCTGGCTCGAAGAGGGACAACTTGAGCTGCCGAAGGGCGAAACGCTCACCTTGCGATATCGGGTCGTCATTCACGCCGGCGATGCTAAAGCGGCAGATATAGACGGACTGTTCAAGCACTACAAACTCGGCGCCGACACTATCCCCGACAAAAACTCACGATAAACGCCTTATTCAGGAGATTTTACGATGAAGAGAGCCTTGTTTTGCACGCTTGCCCTACACATTTTGCCAATCTTGCTTGCGCGACCCTTACTTGCTGCAGAGCGATCTGTACCCTGGCGAGGCATACATGTCCTTATCGCTACCGCGGACAAAACCGAGCAACTTACGGAAGTTGTAGGGCAGCTCGCCAACCTTGGTGTAAATGTAATCGTAGCAGAGATCAATTATGGCTACGAATATCAATCCCATCCGGAGCTGCGAACGGGCAATCCAAGCAAGAAAGAGGACATCCAAAAACTGGTTGCCCAGTGCAGAAAACACCATATCCGCCTTATCCCGCAGTTTCAATGTTTAGGCCATCAGTCGTGGAGTAAATACACCTTTCCTTTATTAGCCAAGTATCCTCAATTCGATGAGAACGCCGGGCAATATCCCAACAACGAAGCTATCTATTGTCGCAGTTGGTGTCCGCTGCATCCTGAGGTCAATCCTGTGGTATTCAGCCTTATGGATGAGCTGATAGCCGTCTTTGAAGCCGACGCCCTTCATGTCGGGATGGATGAGGTTTTTCTTATTGGCGAAGACGCCTGCCCCCGCTGCAGAGGCAAGGATAAAGCCGAACTTTTTGCCAGGGCTGTCAACGATTACTACAAGCACCTATCTAAGAAAAAGAACCTTGAAATGCTGATGTGGGCAGATCGCCTGATTGACGCCGGCAAGATTGACTATGGCAAGTGGGAAGCCAGCGCCAACGGCACTGCCGGCTCGATTGACCTAATCCCCAAGGATATAATACTCTGCGATTGGCACTACGAGCTTCGGGACGACCTACCCGTCGATACCTATGTTTCTGGAGAAGGGTTTTCGAGTATGGCCGGCTGGATGGCGAAAATTAGAAGCCACCAAGGCGCTAGTTTCATATTCTCGAAATTTAAACAACCGCAAGATGCTCGGACATTTGAATACAACATGGGGTGCAGTTCCAATGAACGAACTGGCAAAATTTGAGCCGATAGTTTATGCCACAAGTTGCTTCAAATAAAAACGGAGAATCGCATAAAGTGCCAGGTTCCCCCGTTGGCAACCTGAAATTGTTAAGAAATATCTCTTCGAGAACGTT
>CAWFCJ010000023.1:0-19283 GCA_963814265.1 Sedimentisphaerales bacterium
TATTGTTCTTCTTCTGCTTTCGTTCATACGTATTGTTCTGCCTGAATCTGTTTTAACAGTTTGTCCGGGTCGGGCGTTTATCCATTTGGGAATTATACCTTATCTTTTATACTTATCCAAAGCCATATTCAACTGCAAAACATTAACAACCGGCTCGCCGATTACTCCCAGGAAACGCCCTTGGATGTTTTCCCTGACAATTTCAGCAACTTCTTCCTGGGGTATGCCGCGTAAACGCGCAACGCGCGGAACCTGATACATCGCTGCGGCTATACTGATATGCGGGTCAAGCCGCTGGCCGAAGCTGTCACCAAATCAACCGGAATTGGACTTTTATTACCCGGGTCGGCGTTTTGAAGCGATTTTATGCGTGCCTCAACGTTTTGGCGCAAAGCCGGATTCAGAGGACCGAAGTTTGAGCCGGACGAAGCCGAAGCGTTAAATGCTACCGGTGAAGTGGCAGAAAGACGTCCCCAAAAATATTTAGGGTCTTCAAAGTGTTGTCCAATGAGAGACGAACCTACGGGTTTTCCATCCTTTAATATTATGCTGCCATTGGCCTGATGATGAAAGAAAATTTGCGCGACGGCAGTAATCACAAACGGATATATAATCCCCGTAATAACTGTTAGGAGCAGGAAAACCAGAAACGCAGATTTCAATTGTTTTTGAAACATATACTCTCACTTTACTTAACTAAATTCAATGCAACTATAAACATATCGATTAGCTTAATTCCTATAAAGGGGGCAATAATTCCTCCAAGGCCATAGATAAGTATATTGTCGCGTAAGAGTCGGCTTGCCGATACCGTTTTGTAAGGTGCGCCCCTCAGAGCAAGCGGGATAAGCAGGATGATAATGATTGCATTAAAAATAACCGCTGAAAGCACCGCACTTTGCGGGGTGGCAAGATGCATAATATTAAGTTTGGCCAAAGGAGGATAAGTGCCGACAAATGCCGCAGGAATAATGGCAAAGTATTTTGAAATATCGTTAGCGATGCTAAAGGTCGTAAGCACCCCTCGTGTAATCAGAAGCTGCTTGCCGATTTTTACCACCTCGGTAAGTTTGGTGGGGTTGGAATCAAGGTCCACCATGTTCCCGGCTTCTTTCGCGGCTTGCGTGCCGGTGTTCATAGCCACGGCCACGTCCGCCTGCGCCAGCGCAGGCGCATCGTTGGTGCCGTCTCCGGTCATAGCAACCAGATGTCCCTGGCTTTGTTTTTCCCGGATAAGTTTGAGCTTCATCTCCGGCGTCGCTTCCGCCAGGAAATCATCAACGCCTGCCTCGGCTGCGATAGCCGCAGCCGTCATAGGGTTATCTCCCGTAATCATAATTGTCTTGATGCCCATACGGCGCAGTTGGGAAAAACGTTCTTTTATGCCGCCCTTGACGATGTCTTTAAGGTGAATGATTCCGGCGACGCGGGCATTTTCACTGACCGCAAGCGGTGTCCCGCCATTTTTAGCTATATCGGCTGCAGCTTCTTTCATCTCAGCAGGAAACATTCCACCAAAATCTTTAACGTATTTTTCGATTGCTTCCACGGCGCCTTTTCTAATTCTTCTGCCGTCGCCGAGGTCAACGCCGCTCATCCGCGTCTGCGCACTGAAAGGTATGAACTTCGCGGCAAGCTCCTGCACGTTGCGCTGCCGAATGTTGTATCGCTGCTTGGCAAGAACGACTATGCTTCTTCCTTCCGGCGTTTCATCAGATAAGGAAGCTAACTGCGAAATATCGGCTAAGAAGGCCTCTGAGAAACCGCCCGCAGGAATAAAACTGACTGCCTGCCTGTTGCCCAGCGTAATGGTTCCAGTTTTGTCTAAAAGCAGTGTATCGATATCTCCCGATGCTTCCACCGCCCGTCCTGATGTGGCAATAATATTTGCCTGAATCATCCTATCCATGCCGGCAATGCCGATGGCGGGAAGCAGTCCCCCGATTGTTGTAGGAATAAGACACACTAACAATGCCACCAATACGGTTACGGTAACCGGCGTGCCACTTCCCGAAGATGTCACACTGTAGATAGAGAAAGGCAACAAGGTCACGGTGGCAAGAAGAAAGATAATAGTAAGCCCCGCAAGCAAGATGCTCAGTGCTATCTCGTTTGGTGTTTTTTTGCGTTTTGCGCCTTCCACCATCGCTATCATCCTGTCGAGAAAGGTCTCGCCCGGGCTCGAAGTGATTTTGATAATCAGCCAGTCTGAAAGTACTTTAGTCCCGCCAGTGACGGCGGACCTGTCACCGCCGCTTTCTCTAATCACCGGTGCGCTTTCGCCGGTAATGGCGCTTTCGTCAACTGAGGCAATTCCCTCAACGACTTCGCCATCCATTGGAATGGTATCCCCCGCCTCAGCTAAAACGATATCTCCCTTGCGGAGTTCCTTTGAGGGAACCGGGACATAATCGGCACTGAACTGCGGCGACTTCAACTTTTTGGCGGCGGTATCTCTTCTGTGACGCCGCAGACTGGCGGCCTGAGCCTTGCCTCTGCCCTCAGCTAAAGCTTCCGAAAAATTGGCAAAAATCAGTGTAAACCACAGCCATATCGCAACTGCGAAAATAAAACTTGGTGGCGTTTCACCTTTGCCGAACAAAGAATGAATATATAAACCGGAAGTCAAAACACTTCCAACAAGAACCACGAACATCACCGGATTTTTAATTTGATGGAGGGGATTAAGTTTCTTAAAAGAGTCAATAATTGCTCTTGCCACAATTACGCGGTCGAATACTGATACTCTTTTTTCCTTTTTATTCATTGCTTCTCTGCTCTCAATGTGCCGCGATCATCAAATGCTCAACAATCGGGCCCAGCGCAAGCGCGGGGAAAAATGTCAGGGCGCCGACAATCAGCACAATCGATGCCAAAAAACAAACGAAAAGCGGTGTGTGAGTGGGAAGCGTCCCGGCACTTGGGGGAATGATCTTCTTCTTTGCCAGAGAACCGGCTATTGCCAGAATGGGAATTGCGAGCCAGTACCGGCCAAAAAACATCGCCAATCCCAAGGCAATATTATAAAAGGGTGTATTTGCACCAAGCCCTGCAAAAGCACTACCGTTATTGTTACCAGCCGAAGAAAAAGCATAGAGAACCTCACTGAAGCCATGCACACCTGGGTTGAAAATGGTAGCTTTCGCGGCAGGTGTTACTACCGAAATCGCCGTGCCTAAAAGGACAATCATAGGCGGTATCAGAACCATCAGTGTAGCCATTTTCATTTCGTATGCTTCTATCTTCTTGCCCAAATACTCTGGTGTGCGTCCTACCATAAGTCCGGCAACAAAGACCGCCAAAATGACGAACGCTATCATTCCATAAAGTCCTGAGCCGACACCGCCAAACACTACCTCTCCCAGTTGTATCAGCCACATCGGGATTAAACCGCCCAAAGGCATGAATGAATCATGCATCGAATTGACAGAGCCATTCGAGGCTGCCGTTGTCGCAGTTGCCCATATTGCTGAATTTACTATCCCGAAGCGTGCTTCTTTTCCTTCCATATTTCCGCCCGACTGAAGAGCGCTCGCTGATTGGTCGATGCCCAAATCTGCAAGAACCGGATTGCCTACCTGCTCCATCTGTACGCATACCAAAAGGCAGGGAACAAAAATTATTAACATAGCGATAAGTAACGCCCATCCCTGCCTTCTGTCTTTGACCATATAACCAAACGTATAACAAAGTGCTGCGGAAATAATCAATATCGCCACCACTTCGAGCAGATTGGACAAGGGCGTCGGATTTTCGAAGGGATGCGCTGAATTAACATTGAAAAATCCGCCGCCGTTGGTTCCCAATTGCTTGATGGCAACCTGTGATGCGGCGGGCCCTAAAGGTAAGACTTAAGTTGTAACCGGCTTTCCATCACTGCCGATCAATGGTTGAACAAACTCAATTACCTGAGCGTGCTTGAATGTCTGCACAACTCCCTGCGAGACGAGAGCAACCGACAAAAGTATTGATAAAGGTAATAAGATGTAGAGCGTGGTACGGACAAGATCTGTCCAGAAATTACCAATATTATTTGCCTCGCGCCTTATAAATCCCCGGACCAGCGCTATCAATATAGCGATACCCGTTGCTGCCGAAACGAAATTCTGAACGGTCAGGCCGAGCATTTGCGTTAGATAGCTCATAGTTGTCTCACCTGCATAGCCCTGCCAATTTGTGTTCGTAGCGAAACTCACTGCCGTGTTGAAGGCTGAATCCGGTGAAACCGCCGGCATATTCATAGGATTCAAAGGAAGAAACTGCTGGCATCGCTGGAGAAAATAAACGGTTAAAAGGCCAATAATATTGAAAGCCATCATGGCAAACGCATAGGTCTTCCATGTCATTTCTTCTTCAGGATTAATGCCGCATAAGCGGTAAATCAATCTTTCAACCGGCAAGAACCATTTGTTCAAAATGACAGGCTTGCCTTCGAAGATGCGTGCTATGTATATCCCGAGCGGCTTAGCCAAGAGAATCAAAATCGACAAAAAGACAACAACCTGAACTGCACCATTGAAAGTCACGAGAATATCTCCGGCTTAAGAAGTGCTATAAGAAGATAAATAAACAGGAGCAGTGCAACCACCCCACATATCCAATAAATAACCATAACATCTCCTATTATATCTTATCGCAAAGATTCATGAACCCAACCGACAAACAGGCGAGTCCTAAGATTATTCCAACAAACAAGAAATCCATGATAGATATATTCTCTTCAGGGTTGGCAAAAGGAAAACAAAAAAACCGCCGGGTGCGGCGGTTTGTATCCAGCCATCGCCCTTTCAAACGCCTACGAGGTTAGCTGACGGGCTTGGGCTTGAAAGTGCCCTATCGCTTTGCACCGAATTCGCCCCGAAATCTGGTTCCCCGTGTTCACGCCTCAGGCATGAACTTCGGCCACAATAATTTTCTATTAGGGTTGTCAGGATACGATAAAATTCCTGAGTAGTCAACGACTTTCGTTGCAGTTTTGTGAATAAGTGTCTTCAGTTTTCCTAATGTTCTGGGTGCGATGTTTGCCAGACCGGAGTCTGGTGGTTGTTGAGAATACGGTCCTAGCCACGAATGGCGGTAGCTACTTTCTTCTTTTTATTTTTGCCCAAAAAATAGTTGCAGGGGTTGTGCGTTTCGCTAAACTATATGACTTTATTTTATTTAAACCTGTGGTAACCAGAGTTAAGTTCCAAAGGAGCAGAAAACGTGAAGACCATTAGAAGTCTCGTGGGAGTTTTGGTGCCAATGTTTGGTTTCTGTGGGACGGCAGTAGCAGGTCAAGGGTCTGAAGCTGCTGACGTAGCCATCGCATCATTATGGTGGATAGCACCAATTTCTTCGGTTGTTGCGTTGGTTTTCGCCTACATCTTTTACAGGCAGATGATGGCCTCGCCAAAAGGCAACCAGACGATGGAGGAAATAGCCTCCTATGTACGCGAGGGTGCCTACGCATATCTTTTCAGGCAGTACAGCGTGGTGGCGATTATATTTGTGGGGCTAAGCCTTATTTTCGCCGTGCTGGCCTACTACGGCATCCAAAATCCGTTTGTGCCGGTCGCCTTTCTGACGGGCGGGTTCTTTAGCGGTCTTTGCGGTTTCCTGGGCATGAAAACCGCAACTAATGCCTCCAGCAGAACCGCACAGGGGGCAACGATTAGCCTCAATAGAGCCTTGCAGGTGGCGTTCCGGTCCGGCTCAGTTATGGGGCTGGTCGTAGTGGGCTTCGGCTTGCTGGACATATCTATGTGGTACCTGATCCTCGACAAGCTTGTTTTTACCGCTGAGCACATGGCAAATGGTTTGAGACTTTTCGGTGTAACGCTCGTGCACGCAGGAATGAATCCTGAAACCAGACTGGCTGAAATCACTACTACTATGATTACATTCGGGATGGGTGCTTCGACTCAGGCGCTGTTTGCCCGTGTCGGCGGCGGCATCTTCACCAAGTCCGCGGATGTCGGAGCAGACCTCGTCGGCAAAGTTGAGGCTGGCATTCCAGAAGATGACCCGCGAAACCCCGCCACCATTGCTGACAACGTCGGCGATAACGTGGGCGACGTCGCGGGAATGGGCGCAGACCTTTATGAAAGCTATTGCGGCTCGATTCTGGCGACCGCTGCGCTGGGCGCGGCACTGCCGATGAGTGTTCTGGCACAATACGGAATGGACCCGCTCAAGGCGGTTCTTTCGCCGATGATTGTAGCCGGCATCGGAACGCTTGCTCTCGATTCTTGGCATATTCTTTGTTCGCTGCAAGGAAGATGCTTCACAGAAAGAACCTCTTGCGGGCCCTGCGGATGGGAACGTTGAGCAGTCCCGCGCTGATACTGATTGCGGTTATGGTGCTGGTGCAGATGGGCTGGATTAGCTGGGGCGTATTCGGGTCGGTGGTTTCCGGTCTTATTGGCGGCGTGATAATTGGCCTATTTACCGAGTATTACACATCCGACACATATTCGCCGACAAGAGGCATTGCTGATCAGGCCCCGATGGGCGCGGCAACGGTAGTCATTGATGGTTTTGCAACGGGAATGCTTTCTTCGGGTTTGCCTGTCATCACGATTTCTGCCGCAATTTTGTTCGCCTATGGTTTGGCGGGCGGCTTTACAAATATGGCGATGGGGCTTTACGGCATCGGATTTGCCGCAGTCGGTATGCTGGCGACATTAGGTATAACGCTGGCGACCGATGCTTATGGGCCTATCGCGGATAACGCCGGCGGAAATGCAGAAATGAGCCATCTTGGGCCGGAAGTCCGCAAGAGGACAGATGCCCTTGATTCGCTTGGCAATACTACTGCCGCTACCGGCAAAGGTTTCGCAATTGGTTCGGCTGCATTGACTGCTTTGGCGCTTTTGGCGGCATATATCGAAGAGGTGCGTATCTGGATTGCCAGGCTTGCCAATCAATCCGCAGATGGTATCTATCAGGTCGCCAGTACCGTCTTTTACGGCGGAGAGCTTACCAACAAGGTGCAGGCGAGTTTCGAGGCATTGAAGGCTAAGGCGGTGGCTGCCTCTGAGGCGGTACCCACATTGGTGAATGTAAAGGCTGCATCTTTTACAGATTTCGTCAATGCATACGCCCTGAACATTATGAATCCCAAGCTCATCGTAGGGTTGTTTATCGGGTGCATGATGGCTTTCGTTTTTGCGGCGATGGCGATGAAGGCGGTTGGCCGGGCGGCAGGCAGGATGGTCAACGAGGTCCGCAGGCAGTTCAAGGAAAAGCCCGGCATTATGCAGGGCAAGGACAAAGCCCGATTATGCACGCTGCGTGGCGATTTCCACCGCCGGGGCACAGCGGGAAATGATACTGCCGGCGATGATGGCAATCGTCGTGCCGGTTGCAATAGGATTACTTTTGGGCGTGGAAGGCGTGATGGGCCTGTTGGCAGGTAGTACCGCCGGCGGGTTTGTGGTAGCCGTATCTTTGAACAACGCCGGCGGCGCTGGGACAACGCCAAAAAGTACATCGAAAGGGGCGCTCATGGCGGCAAAGGTTCGCCCGCCCACAAGGCTGCTGTCATTGGCGATACCGTTGGCGACCCGTTCAAGGATACCTCTGGTCCAGGCTTGAACATCCTGATTAAGCTAATGTGCATGGTCAGCGTGGTCTTTTCTGGCGTCGTGGTAAGATTTGCCCCTGTTATTAGTAGCTGGCTTGGCCTGAGCGGCAAATGATAAAGTAGCAGTCTGCTGGGCGTTCCGTGAGAACCTTTGCCGATAAGTGTCTTGGTTGACGTGACCGGCTAATAAAGGTAATGTATCAGGGTGGTCGAGACGGCCGCCCTTTTTTGTTTGGACCGAATGAGGATGTGATTTGGCAAAGAAAAGACAAATTCAGGCACGGGCGTTTGCCCTGGTCGCAGCCAAAATCGCGGACGAGCGACATTGCAGCAATATCGTGGTTATGGATTTAAGGGGCATATCGCCTGCCACCGATTATTTTGTCATCGCTACCGGCACAAGCGACCGCCAGATGCGCACCGTAGCCGACGAAATTAGCCAAGATGCTCGAAGAGCGGGAGCTGATGCGGTTTGGCCGGGCCGGCTATGAGCAGGGCCGTTGGATTCTGCTGGACTTTATCGACGTTGTGGTGCACATTTTCGATAGCGAGTATCGGGATTACTACGACCTGGAATTGCTCTGGGGCGACGCAAAACGATTGCGTATTAAAAGACAAAAAGTGGCCACAGAGGGCACAGGGAAATCTGAAACCTAATATTTTTCGCCACAGACGCCGTCCTGAGCGTAGTCGAAGGAGGACACAGAGAGCACAGAGGATGAAAAATAAGAAAACAGTTTTTGTTCTTGGTGCTGGCGCAAGTTGCCCTTATGGTTATCCGTCTGGGACTCGTCTCCGAGAACTAATATGCCTCGACGTCGGCTTTATGTATTATTACAATGAGTATTTGGGCAGAAACAAGATTGATCAGGCAGAAGTCATGAAGCGAGATATCCAACGATTTAAGGAAGCTTTTGCCAAATCGCACATCAAGTCAATAGATATGTTTATCGCGAATAATCCGAAACTTGCACCGATCGGGAAATACATCATTGCCTTTGAAGTTTTTAGAGCGGAGGGACAGAGTTGTTTCGGCGAGGATGCGAAACAGAGACAAGAAAAGCGTGAACAATCTCGCTCTTCCGGCCAGGCGAGAAGCTACATTTCGGGAACAGCGGATTTTATAGGTGGAGATTGGTATTCATACCTGTATAACCGACTCATCGAGGGTTTGATCGGCAGGGATGTCCCACCCGATTTTCCCGACAATAAGAGCGCTTTTATCACATTCAATTATGACAGATCTCTGGAGTACTTCCTCTACGAGAGTCTACGCAATTCATCTACAGAAGTCCTAGAAGATAATATCGTCCAGTCACTGAGAAAGTTGAAAATCCTGCATGTTTACGGTCAGATAGCACCCTTGAAATGGCAAGATTCAGAGCAGGGAGTCGATTATCGCCCGCAAATTAGCGAATCACTTTTGCAGAAAACGGCTGCTAACATCAAAACGATATATGAACAGAAAGAAAGTCCAGACATAAATGAAGCTCTAAGACTCCTCTCACAGGCAGGGCAAATCTTCTTTCTTGGTTTTGGATTTGCTCCGGAAAACATGGGCGTCCTCGGGTTGCCTGAAGTAATGCCTCCGTCGAATTGTCGAGTTTATGCCACTGCTTTTGGGCTGAATAGGGTAGAAGTGAAAAGGGTCGTCAGGATAGGTTTTAAGAATAGAGGAGACGTACATATTGAAGCTGTAGATTGTTTGGAGTTATTAAGAAACTACCTGGATTGAATTCTCTGTGTTTTCTGTGTCCTCCTTCGACTACGCTCAGGACGGCGTCTGTGGCTGAAAATATAGGTTGAATTTCTCTGTGTTCTCTGTGCCCTCCTTCGACTACGCTCAGGACGGCGTCTGTGGCAAAAAATTAAGGAGATAAATTCTCTGTGGCTAAAATGATAGGACGATGAAGCCCGCAATCAACATTCTTGAGGAAAGGATATCCGCTGCGATGGCCGATGTCACCGGCCTAAAAGACGCCCCGGCTATAGTCCGCCCCGCAACCGACTCCAAGTTCGGCGATTATCAGTCTAACGGCGTAATGGCTCTTGCCAAACAGCTCAAAACAAATCCTCGCAAGCTGGCGCAAGAGGTCGTCAATAACCTTGACCTAAGTGACATCTGCGAAAAGCCGGAAGTTGCCGGCGCTGGTTTTATCAATCTGCGACTAAAACCCGATTTTGTTGCTGATAGACTGCTCAAAATCCACACCGATCCTGACGAACGACTTGGCATAGATAAAGCATCTCAGCCTAAGACCATCGTTGTTGATTTTTCAAGTCCGAATATCGCCAAAGAGATGCACGTTGGCCACTTGCGGAGCACAATTATCGGCGATTGTATCTGCCGAATGCTTGAATTTCTCGGTCACAACGTCATCCGCCAGAACCACATCGGCGACTGGGGTACGCAATTCGGTATGCTTATCCGACAGGTCTTTGAAGGCCGTATGGCCGCGGCATTTCAAGGAGTCACCGGACAACCTGTATATGACCAAGGAGGTTTTTCCGTAGCCGATACAGAAGACCTCTATAGGAAGGCAAAAGCACGTTACGATTCTGACCCCAATTTTGCTCAAGAGTCGCGAGAATGGGTTGTCAAGTTGCAGAATGGTGATGAAGATGCGGTTGCCTTCTGGAACACCATTGTTCGAGCGTCACTTGCCGGATGCCAAGAGGTTTATGATCGGCTTGCAGTAACGCTTACGAAAGAACATGCACGCGGCGAGAGTTTTTATAAGGATATGCTGCCGGATGTTGTAGATGAATTGGTCAATCATAAAATCGCTGTCAAATCTGAAGGTGCAGTTTGTGTTTTTCCGCCGGGCTTTGAAAACAAAGAAGGTAAGCCTTTGCCATTTATGATTCAAAAATCAGATGGGGCATATCTTTACGCAACGACCGATTTGGCGGCGCTGCGCTACAGAGTAACTAGTATCCAATACGAAGGAAAGGAGTATAAGGCTGATAAAATTATTTATGTCACCGATGCCCGGCAGAAGTTACATTTTGAGATGCTGTTCGCTACCGCGAGAATGGCGGGCTGGGATATAAAACAGAAGCCTGTCCCGACGCAGTCGAGGGAACGGAAGACAGGAGACAGAATACAGAATTGGTTCACGTGACGTTCGGCAGCGTGTTAGGGGGGAATGGCGCGCCGCTAAAGACACGCGAGGGCGAAAACGTAAAGCTAAAAGAACTGCTCGATGAATCGGTCGAGCGAGCCAGGAAGATAGTTGAAGAAAAAAATCCGGATCTACCCGCCGAGCAGAAAGAGAAAATCGCAAAGGCTGTTGGAGTCGGCGCAGTGAAATACGCTGATTTTTCCAATAACCGTACCAGCGATTATGTATTCAGTTTCGACAAGATGTTGGCGATGGACGGTAACACCGCCCCGTATATGCAGTACGCTTACGCCCGGATATGTTCAATCATGGATAAGGGCAAAAAAGAAAACGCATTGACACCAATAAGGAAATTTCAGATGTAACAGCGCTGAGCCTTACCGACCCGGATGAAATAGATTTGGCCAAACACCTGATTCGATATGGCGAGGCGATTCAAGCGGCAATGGCTGATTACAGGCCGAATTATCTGACGGCGTATCTATATGAGCTGGCTCAGAAGTTCAGCTCTTTTTATACAAATTGTCCCGTCCTCGATGCCGGGCCGGATAGAAGACCAACCAGGCTTCTATTATGTCGCTTGACTGCCCGAACTATCGAACATGGTCTAAGCAATCTTCTGGGTATTGAGGTTATCGAGCGGATGTAAGAGGGCAGTGACGGTGAGAATTGTCCGAAAAGACTTGAACATAAGTACGAAAAGCCGTAGTCAGATGATTGATGTTACAAGCCAGGTCAGTTCGATTGTAGAGCAATCGGGCATTTCTAATGGCGATGTGATAGTGTATTGTCCCCACACGACCGCCGCGATCACTATAAATGAAAATGCTGACCCTTCTGTTGCTCACGATATACTTTTGACCCTCGATGAATTAGTGCCGCGACATCGGGCAGGCTATCGACACGGCGAAGGCAATTCCGACGCCCACTGTAAAAGCGTGCTGATCGGCTGTAGCAGACAAATCTTGATAAAGGGCGGGACACTGGACCTTGGAACCTGGCAGGGCATTTTCTTTTGTGAATTCGATGGGCCACGCAGCCGGAGGATAATTGTGCAAGTACGAGGAGAGTAAGTACTCGAAAAAATCTGTTGCGCATTGGCGGTTTGGCAGCCAGTTATGGAGAACAAATCCAGCAAAAGTATCGCCCCCAACGTCATCCTGCTGAGCATCGTCAGTTTTCTCAACGACCTCAGCAGCGAAATGATAATGCCTATTCTGCCGATGTTTCTTGCATCGCTGGGCGGCACGGGCGAGGTCATCGGCCTTGTCGGCGGCCTGCGAGAGAGCATCTCAAGCATCCTGAAGGTTTTGTCCGGCTACTGGTCCGACAAGACAGGAAAACGCAAAATTTTCGTCTACTGCGGATATGGCATCTCTAATTTCTTCAAGCTGTTGCTGGCATTTTCACGTACCTGGCACAGCGCGGTTGTCTTTGCCTCGCTGGAAAGGCTCGGCAAAGGTATCCGAACCGCCGCGAGGGACGCAATCATTGCCGACTCAATGCCCGCCGCCAGAGGCAAAGGCTTCGGAATTCACAGGGCCCTTGAGACTGTCGGCGCCATCCTTGGCGCGGTCGTGGCATTTTCTCTGTACTGGTTCATCAAGCTGGATTTCAAATTCATCATACTTGTTGCCGGCATAATCGGTTTCGCTGCACTGGTGCCTTTGCGGTTTGTCAAGGAAAGTCCCGCTCAGCCGCAGAACATAACCCTGAAGCTCGGCATAAAGAATCTGCCGCGTTCGCTTCGGCTATTCATATTGATTTCGAGCATCTTCGCTCTGGGCAACTTCAGCTATATGTTCTTTATCATCCGCGCCCAGCAGCTCTTCCCCGGCAGATTGTCGGTCGCCGCCCCAATTCTGCTGTATGTGCTGTTCAACATATTTTACAGCGCTCTGGCAGTACCGCTCGGCGGTGTCTCAGACAGAATCGGGAGAGAAAAGGTCATCATTTTCGGCTATCTGATGTTCAGTCTGACCGCTGCCGGCTTTGCGTTCTTCAATTCGCTGGCGGCTTTTGTAGTTCTGTTCGCCCTTTACGGAGTAATGTATGCCGCGGTGGACGGCAATCAGCGGGCCTACGTCGCCGACTTGGCCAAAGCGCACCTTAAAGCAACCGCTCTGGGCACATTTCACACTGTAACAGGTCTGATGGCACTACCGGCAGGACTAATAGCTGGATTTCTGTGGGAAAAAATCGGTCCTTCAGCCACATTCGTTTACGGAGCCGGTTTTGGACTTGCCTCGGTATCGCTATTCTTCATCCTGAAGGAACATTTCAAGCCGCAGACCGAGACTGCTGAGAACAGCCCGCCGGCAGGTGCTTGCCCCCCTTATTCGTGCCCATAAAGGCTCTTGCCGTAGAGACTTCTTCGGCGCCCAGGGCCAATAAAAATGGCGAGGTGGTGGTACCGGCTGGGGGGGAGACCGGTGGACCACACTGCCTCGCCGAGGTTCACGAATTCTTGCCGACAACTTTACATCGGCAGTTTCAACAATAGCCCGAAGGAATAATCCTTCGGCAGAAACTTGTCAAACAAAATTTATAACAGGAGGACGTTTTTCGGGACTTTCTCTATCCTACCCATACTAACAAAATAGTATACAGACGATGCCCACCAAATGCAAGTGAAAAATTGCTTTTTGGGCGTATTCCAGCACGCAGATTGCCCGAGCGTGGGCAAGTAAGGTCGGGCGACCGTTGTACTTGTGTCCCTCAATGGCCTGCAAGTCAAGAAATACGGCAAAATTTTTGCTTAATTTCTTGTGTGCCGGCTGAAACTTCCATACACTTACAGCTTTTGAAAGCGTCTCAGTTTTAGGTGGTTTGTGCTTGGCGTTATTGTTTAGTTTCATTTCATGATCGCGATCTCAGAAAGAATAAAACGTGTACAGGACACAATTGAGTCGGCCTGTGCCCGTATCGGCAGAGACGCCAAAGAGATAAAGCTCGTAGTAGTAACTAAGTCTGCCATGTTTGACGCCGTAAAGGAGGTTATTCAACTGGGTTTTACCGACCTCGGTGAGAACCGAGTTCAGCAACTGAAGAGAATTTCTGCTGAATTGGCCGAGTTTCTTGAAAGGCAGGAGGGCAGTTCCAAATCGGCGGCAAAGGTCCACTGGCACATGATCGGCCACTTGCAGCGCAACAAAGCTGCACAGGTCTTACCCATAACTTGCCTAATACATTCAGTTGATACACTTCGACCTGGCTGAAGAGATAAATGCCGCAGGGTCGCGGCTGAATCTGCGGCCCAAAGTACTCTTACAGATCAACACTTCAAGTGAGCTGCAAAAATATGGTGTTCCTGTGGGGGCGGCAACACACCTGGCAGAGCAGATGGAAACCCTGCCGAATCTCCAACTTGTCGGACTTATGACGATGGCGCCATTGACCCTGAATAAGGATGTCGTTCGGACTTGTTTTGTCAGAGCACGAGAGCTATTTATTGAGATGCGTGGTGAAAAAATAGTCGGCCCTCAGTTTACCGAGTTAAGCATGGGTATGAGCTCAGACTACGAAATTGCCGTTGAGGAAGGGGCAACGATTCTCCGCATTGGCTCAGCGATTTTTGCTGGCTGAAGATAGTTCTTCGGTTCTGCATCTTTCTATTAGTCTGCCGCCCATATACGTCTGAACTTACCCTTTACAGCAGAAAAAACAAAAAACGGCAAAGTACCCCCGCCGACAAGCCGAAATTAGCATACGGCCATCTGCAGAATAGGCATCTGGCTGTGGTCCTATAATGCACGAAAAAGGCAAATTGAATGGCGAAAGCAGACGTATTACATACTATTGAGGTGCCAAAAAGCTTCACCGATGTTCTGTACCTTACCAATAGAGGTCAGGTGCCTGCAGAGATTAAACGTCTCTTGAAGCAGAAGGGGCTTTCTGTTACGGTTCTGCCGATAGACAAATTTGCTGATGTACGCGACCGGCTGGACTTGATCAGAACCGTGATTATCGATGCTGAGGACCCGGATATGGCCCAGCAGCAAAGCCTGGCACGGATGATTGAGTCGCTGGAGATGGAGAACATAGGCGTAATTCTACTGACCAATCGCATAGAAATTCCCATAAAGAGTTTTTCTTTGCGCCTGCGAGGAGCAGCTTCTCAATGGCAGGTACAGTGCAGTCCGTTTCTATCGACGACCTGTGGGTTAGAATCAGCCTCAATCTGGCATATCGTAAGAAAGGCTCCGGAAACTCTGGTCTGAGGGTGAAGCCTGCAGTTCCAGCAAGTACGATCAAGAGAATCCATCAAAGCAAACTTGGAGAGCAGCTTCAAATGACCGGAGCGTTGGTCGATAGTCTGGCCGAGCAGCTTCGCATGGCAGGACTCGTGCAGCGGGACTTCTTGCCTGCTCAACTGCCGAATTGCGATGAAGTCCAGTGGGCCACAATTTTCCTTCCCGCAGAGTGGGTCTCCGGCGACATCTACGATGTTGCCCGCCTTGATGAGCAGCACATTGGCTTCTACATAGCAGACGCGGTAGGTCACGCAATGCCGGCAGCACTTTTGACTATCTTTGTAAAACAGGCTCTGGTTATGCGAGAGACCCTTGGGAATAACTACCGAATATTCTCGCCGGCAGAGGTTATGAAGAATCTCAACTTGCGCATGGCTGGGCAGAAACTGTCCGGCTACCAGTTCGCCACGAGTTGCTACTGCCTGCTGAATACAAAGACCCTTCAATTGACCTACGCCCGTGCTGGGCACCCTTATCCGATCCTCATGAGGCCCAACCAACAGCCCCGGCAACTGGAGATACGAGGTTCTCTGCTCGGAGTCTTTGAGCAGGCTGAGTATGTTCAGGACACCGTCCAGCTCGAGCGCGGAGATAAACTATTGCTGTACTCCGATGGAGCGGAACCCCTGATCGGCGGCTTCGACGGCGTGGCGGGCTTTCATTTCACGGAAGAGTTCTGCAGGGTCAAAGACCTGACAGTCGTTGAAATGATGGACCAGTTCAATACGCTTATCCAAACCCAAGAACTGGCTCCGTCCGAAATAGATGATATTACAATGCTGGGTTTGGAAATACTTTAGCTGCTGCCAGACTACGTGGCTGCCACACGCCTGTTATAAATGCTCCACGCAATTCAATTCAATCGCGACCATTCTTTCTCAGCGACCCAACAGACAAGTGCAGTAGGCCAGATTTTATAGGACGATTAGCCTGGCGTTTTTCGAGTACGGTTCCAATGCATCTTTTATGCTGGTTTTGGGCAAGAATTTCCCAACTTATCTGAATATTAGTATTGACGTGGATATGGGAAATATGGTATAAATAAGTAACTAAGATTATGACTTTTGAGCGGTGCGAGCAGCCATAGTGTTGCTATGGGTCTGCAGCAGAGATGGGTTCGTCTGTTCTGAATCAGTTTCAATATACGAAAGGAGAGGTGCGATGAAAAGGCTATTGACTACCTTATTCCTAATAATGGTGATTGCCCTGCCTGGCTGCTATAACGGTCAGGGTCAGACTGGAGCGGAGAGGTCGCAAGCGGTCGTAGCTAAGACGCCACAGACTTTTCTCTGGCACAGGGACCTGGGGCGGATAGCGGTGGCCCCGGTGGAATTGGCGCCTGTGGGCCTCGAGTCAGAGCTGGTAGCGATGGGTGAGTCCGGGGCACACGTGGTCTCGATGGTCTATCCGTCAGCAGACTACGCCATCATTCAAGTGGACAAAATCATGCCAAGGGAAGTCCAGATAGACAACCAGTTTACTTACTCTATCAGGGTCACCAATCTGACGCATTTGGCACTGAACGATGTCGTCATAAACGAAGACCTTCCAATTAATTTTAGATTTGCCAGCGCTTATCCGACAGCAAGGAAAGAAGGCAACAAGCTGATGTGGACCGTGGATTCGCTTGCGCCAAAAGCCAGCAAGCAAATAGATGTCACGGGCACGGCTACCGACAGAGAGGCACTTAGGCATTGTACTACCGTTACCCAGCTCAGCCGATCCTATGCCGACGTAGACGTTGTTCAGCCTAAGCTGGAATTGACCGTGAGCGCACGGCCGAGGTCCTGCTGTGTGACCCAATTGCGCTGGAGTATACCGTAGCTAACACCGGAAACGGGATAGCCCGGAACGTCAAAATTGTATATGTCCTGCCTAGTGGTTTGGAGACACTCGATAGCAAGAAGGAACTGATATTTGACGCTGGCACGCTGCCGGCAGGTCAATCCAGGCAGTTCTCTGCCCGAGTAAAGGCTACCAAAACCGGTGTATTCGTTAATAAGGCTCTTGCTGGGTCAGCCTCGGGTTTGAGGTCTGAATCAGCGGCGATTGTAACTACTGTTCGCCAGCCCAAGCTGACGATTGTCAATAGCGGTCCCAAACGGCAGTACCTTGGCAGGTCAGTGACCTATGAAATCGTAGTGACCAACAAAGGTGATGGCCTCGCCAGAGACACCGTCGTGGAGCACAACATTCCGTCCGGAGCAACTTCCGTAGAGGCAACTGCCGGTACTAGACTTTCCGGCTCGAAGGTGGTGTGGGAGATAGGCACCCTTGCACCAGATGCTTCCAAACAGATGCGTCTATCCTACACGCCGATAGACGTGGGTGCGCTGATGAACACAGCTACTGCTGCCGCGTACTGTGCCGAGGGTGTGACCGCTTCAGTAGAAACCACCGTTGCAGGGATACCGGCGGTACGGCTGGAAGTCGTTGACGTTGATGACCCGGTTGAGGTAGGTGCTGGTACTACCTATGTGATCACAGCGACGAACGAAGGCACAGCGGCTGACACCAACATCCGCCTTACTTGTGACCTGGAAGATAAGCTCCAGTACGTTTCCGCAGTAGGCGCAACTTCCGGATCGAGAGTCGGTAACACAGTGACTTTTGTACCGCTGCAGAGTCTTCCACCAAAAGGTCACGCCACATGGCGGGTAGTGGTTACAGGCGTTAAAGCCGGCGAGGTCCGGTTCAAAGTCAGCATGATTTCCGACAATCTCACTCGTGCGGTTGAAGAAGCCGAGGCCACACGCCTATACGAAAAACTTGGCGGCTAACAACAGGGCAGACAGACACAGATTTCTTGAAGTTCTTGTGACGTTTAGCCGTCGCCGGTACGGCGACGGGCAAGCCGGTTTGTGCCTATAACTTTCATTGCGCAGAGTGTATGCCCAAAAAGTTCTGGTTTTGCCGCTTGGGCTTAGATTAACCAACTCATCCGAAACTCATCTCCACTGAATCCTTACTAGGGGCGGGGACTCAGTTCTTCATGCTCTGTCCATCGCTTTTCAGAAATTACCAGGGCAAACGCAAAGTCGCCCAAAGGGGCGAGGGGCAGGAACCGATCTCCTGCGAAATTGCTGTTCTCAACTACAACAGAGCGGTTTCCAGAGATGATCGCCGGGCTTGATGGTTCCTTTTTCCGGACTTTGCGATTGCCCTGCAGAAATTACTTGCATGGATGTCTCGTGCAGTTATACTTATGTCTTATGGCCGAGATAGAAAATGCCGACCTGGACAAAATAAAGAAGCTCGTTGAGATTATGGAACAAAACGAGCTGGTTGAGCTTGAAATAAAGCACGGGGACGACAAGGTTTTTCTCAAAGCGCTGCCCTGCTCAGCCAGTTACACCGCCAGGAGCAGTGCTTCAGCCTGAGTATGGACCCCCACCTTCCGGCCGAGCGATGATCGAGATGCCGGCTGTCACGCCCAAGGAACAGCAGAACCTGGTGGACATAAAGTCGCCTATCGTGGGAACTTTTTATGCCACGCCCAGCCCGGATTCGGAGCCTTACGCGGAGATCGGCAAACATGTTGAGCCGCAAACGGTGGTTTGCATCATCGAAGCCATGAAGGTAATGAATGAAATAAAAGCCGATACTGCTGGAACGATTGTCGAGATACTGGTGACTAATGGTCAAGCTGTTGAGTACGGGCAGGTTATGTTTAGAGTCAAACCCGATTAACTCGTAGTGGGTAGCCCGTGATGCGTATTGTGTAAAGGAATTTTTGGCGGTGTACGCACCACGCGACACGACATACGACATACGATATACGATATACGAAGAATGTTTTCCAGAATCCTGATAGCAAACCGTGGTGAAATAGCGCTGCGTATTATCCGTGCCTGTCACGAGCTTGGCGTTGAGGCAGTCGCGGTATATTCCGAAGCGGATAAGGATGCTCCATATTTGCAGTTGGCCGACGAAGCGGTCTGCATAGGCCCGGCCCAGTGCGCTGAAAGCTACTTGAACATTCCACACATCATAAGTACCGCCGAGATCACCGATGTAGAGGCCATCCATCCGGGCTATGGTTTTTTGGCTGAGAATGTAAACTTCGCGCAGATTTGTGAGGATTGCGGAATAACATTCATCGGCCCTCCTGTTGCAGCGATGCGGCTGCTGGGCGACAAGGTCCAGGCCCGAAAGCTGGCACAGCAAGCTGATGTGCCGGTCGTGCCCGGCTCGGACGGAGTCATCGCAGACGAGTCCGAGGCGCTAAAACTGGCAAACAAGATCGGGTATCCGCTGATTATTAAAGCTGCTGCCGGCGGCGGCGGACGCGGCATGAGAGTAGTGCACAACGATATCAGTCTCCGCTCGGCTTTCAAC
>CAWFCJ010000024.1:0-7258 GCA_963814265.1 Sedimentisphaerales bacterium
CAACTATGGACTTCGGGGCCTATCCTGGCGTGCCGGGATAGTCCCCCTTCATTTGTAGAGTTTGCCCTGAGCTTGCAGTGATCATGGCCACCACCTGATCTCGATTAACGAGACCGCATACCTTGGCAGGCTGAAGGTAGATTCTACCTTCCCGTTGGAAACGTCACAGAAGTGGATTGGTTCCAAGAGTTCAAGATCACCCGCAGCTCGCAACTGGGCTAATATATCCGGCGTGGGGCTCTGTGGGCTGCCCAGCTCAAGCCAGCGGGTGTAGGCGTTGCTATGGGTATCGTCGATGCGATAGTGGACCACGCGAGCGCGTGCTGCATTATTGTCGGGCACCTGGACAATCAACCTTACGCAAGCAGGGGCGCTATCGACCATATCGTCATGGTAGTTCCAGAGGAGTATCTGCACGATGTGCTCAGCGGCGACGGCCAAACCGTCAATGTCCGGTTTGTCTCGAACGCCCTGCTGGAGGATGTGGTCTACGCCGAGCGCACCACTGCTATTGACGGGGATGCGTCTACCATGAAGCATCCCTAACATCTTAAAGGCGTTCAATACCGGCTTATGGATTCCGTTGGTCGACAGCGTGCGAAACCCCTCGAAGTAATCCTTGCCGTCGAACATGAAGGCCCACGTCAGCACTCCCTGCAGATTCACATCTTTGCGAGCGGCCAGATCAAGAGTATGCTTCATTAGGGCAACTTCGTAGGCTGCGTATGCGCTGCTGTTTCGGTAGCCATTCGCGGGATCTACGCGAGATGAGAGCGCTGCCGCTCCCTCTGGGTCACATTCGCCGATGATAACGGGAAGATTGTGCAATTCTGCAAACTCCGCGATGATGCCAAACCCGTCTCGGTTGGTCCGCAGGTTTTGCCCTAAATCCATCTGAGGCCTGCCCCCAGGAGAGTCGGGGGAATGCCCGGCGATATATCTTGTCCTGCCTTTGGAATGGAATCCAATGTAGTCCAGGCGTACACCCTGCCGCCCGGTAACATAGTTCTTTTCTCGCAGACAGTGTTCAAGAAACCGGCGAAGGAATGGTGGAGCTCCAGCCGTGTGTGGCCCGCCAAAACGGGCCTCCGGGAGGACTTCGTGCAGTGCGTGCTCGGTATAGTCGAAGAGCTTACAGTATTCTTCGAAGGTTCCCTGCCAGTATCTGATATTGGGTTCATTCCACAATTCCCACAGCCACGTTTTGTCCGCCCCAGCATATCTTTGGGCGTGATGCCGCGCCCACTGTCGTATAAGCTCAGCCCATTTGTTATAGTCCTTCGGAGGATAATAGACCCCATATCCTTCCATCTTGAAGGGATCGCTACTTTTGTAAGTCTCCGGCTTGACGGAAAGGTCCTTTGGCATAAAACCGATCTCCACTAAGGGCCGACAGCCAGAACCGATAATAGCGTCCATGATTTCATCCATGATCCTCCAATCATATACAGCGTTGCCGGCGGAATCCTCGGTGTAAACGTTGGTCGACCCCCATTTCAGCGATGGTTTCCCATCGCCGCTGGCAAGCAGAAAATGCTGCCGCAGATACACGCGCTCGGGATTTATCCGTGCCAGTGTGGCCATTAACTCCTTCGCACCAGGCGTTGAAGTGTAGTTACATTCGTCATAGCCAAAATACTGCCAGACGTGTCGCAGTGGTTTGCCAGGCTTGGTTGCATCGACAACCACCTCAACAGGCCTGCCCCGAGCGGAGTCGAGGGGGCTGGCCCCTTGCGACTCAGCCACATTTTTTGCCACGGAGAGCTCAGAGGGATCAGAGAAGGTAATCCGTTTCTTCATCTCTGTGGACTCTGTGTCCTCTGTGGCTCTTTTTTGTGCCGGCTGAGAACTGGCACAGAATCAAGCAGGCCAACATCACAAAACATTCGTTTCTGGTTATCATTTCAATGTCTATCAAGGACTCTACGGTTTTGGGGCCGAGGTTTTTGGCAAGGGCTCCTTTGGCAGGGCCCAATCCGGGCGGGGGCTGGGCTTGGCGCGTGGGATTACCGTCACCTTTAGGTCTTTTGCGGGAACCAGATGCCGGTAGAAAAACGCCTGCATCATATCGTCCGCCGGTACGGCTGGCCGCACGATTTCCCGTCCCTGGATTACCGCTCGACCTTCCAGGTGCAGGCTGATGGGCTGCCTCGTCGGCATCGGCGGCACCTTCAGCGTAACCTTCGCCTGGTCCTGGCCAGCAGGCACCTTGCCGCCAGTCAACGTGAATCCGCTCGGCGCATCTTTTAGTGTTAGGGTGATCTCACCGGAGAATCCGTCTTTGCGAAGGGCGTACACGGTCAGGGCGGCGGTGGCGGCCGCCCTGACGTTGACGCTGGACGGCACGACCCGCACCTCGAAATCGGGTTGTGGCGGACTGATGCGCACGCGGTAGCCGTAGGCCGGGCCGCCCTTGTGCTGCGCATCGCTTATGTGAAGGTAATACGTCCCGTCGGCGGGCAGAGTGATGCTCAGTAGGGAATCAGCGTGGTGCGTGGTCAGCCCCTCGCCCTTATCCTCATGGTCGTCGTTGAACGCTAATTGCCGGCCGGTTGTGTCGGTCAGTTTGAGCACGGAATCCACAGGAGAGTCCAGCCGGCGTGCATAGACTTCCGCAACGATCTGGTCGCCGGCGTGACCTTCGAAGCGGAAATTGTCCACGTCACCACTTCTGTCAATGCGTCCGTTCACGATGATTGGAAGGGTAACAGGCTGTGCGCGTAGCCTGCTCGTTATTCGGTTCCTTCTCCAGGCATTCCGGCAGTGTATCCACCGCAAAGGGCACGGAACATTTCAAATTGGAAATTCGAAAGTCGAAATTTGAAATTCCCGGCCGAAGACCGCCGTCCAGCGTTAGCTCGGATGCCGGGAGATTCCAGCCGTTGGCCTCGACTGTGGTTTGAGTGCCGGCTCTGCCGCCCAGTGGGAAGATGCTCGTTACAAACGGCAGCTCGCCCACAGCGATGCGATAGACGAAATCCTCGCGTCCGCGGTAGATGGAGTCTCTGATCTCGATCAAGTACTCGCCGTCGCGGGGAATCTCGTAAAAAAGGACCGGGATCAGGATGGAAACGGTAGTCGTCGACGTAGGCGAGCTCGTTGCCGTTCGCATCGTAAAGCGCCAGCGTAGCTTGGAACCAGCCTGGAACGCCGTCGGCCAGATAGGGGATCAGTTTCTGCGCGCTCGCGGCTGCGACCAGCCGTGTGCCCTTGCTTAGCTTCAGCCTAAACCGGTCTACATCGCCGGGCATGATCTGGCCGTTTATAACCAACGGCAGCAGTGACAATACCTCGGTATCGGCCGTCTTGCTGTTCGGTTCCTTCTCGGTGTATTCAGGCAGTTGACCTATGTGAAAGACGAGCGGGTTAGATAGGCCCGTGGCTGTCTTCAGCCTTAGCTCCCGCCGACCAGGCTCAGCGTCCGGAGCCACCGAGACGTTGAGAGTGACGTCTTCGGAGAGCTGAGGATTGTCGCGATTTCGGTTTTTGGGATTGGCAAGTTTTTTCTTGATTTCGGCCATTTCCTTCTGCAGGGCTGCCCGGTCCATGTTGGGGTCAGGACTTGCGGTGACATTCGCTCCGCCGCCAGTGTCACCTTCCCACCTGTCTTGCTTTGTGGGGTTCATCATTTCCTGCAGATCTTTGAGTCTATCTCGCAGCAGGTTGATCTCCTTTCCATTCAGTGGTTTGACGTGTTCGATCACGGTGGCTTGAACCCCGCCACCACCGATATCCACTCCGCTCACGCCGTCCAGATACTGTCCGCCGATCGCCGCCTGGAACGTGGCGCCCTGCCGGCCGCCGGCTGGATAGACATAACCGATATGCGGCTCCCTCTGTGCCCGTGCTCCTGGCATGGCCGCCAGGGCTGCTGGCGCAATCACCAGGGAAACGAAAAGCTGAAAGCTAAAAACGAAAAACTGACCAGTTCCGCAGCTTTGCACTTTACGCTTTACACTTTGCATTGCGGGGGCCCTTACATGATTTCTTTCAAGCGTCCGCCCATTTTCACGCCATCCGCGGCGGAGGGCGTCACGCGGACCGTCAGGCCTTGTGGATGCGGCAGCTTCCCATCGGGGTCAATGCCGAGCAGCTCGTACATGCTGGCGATGAGGTCACACGGATACACGGGCCGCTCCTTCACCTCTTCCCCTTTCGCATCCGATGCCCCGACCACGCGGCCGCCTTTGAACCCGCCGCCGGCGACCACGGCGGAGAAGACCTTGCCATAATGGTTGCGTCCGCCGTTCCAGGGCGGCTTCCCACTGGACCTTCGGGGTTCTGCCGAATTCGCCGCTCCACCAGACGATGGTGCTGTCCAGCAGGCCGCGGTCCGACAAATCCTGCAGCAGGGTCGCCATGCCCTTGTCCATTTCCGGCAGTTTCCGGCGCATGGCCTGGAAATGCTGCTTGTGCGTATCCCAGCCTTTGTAGTTGATGGTGACATAAGGGACGCCGCGTTCGACCAGCCGCCGTGCCACCAGGCAGGATTGGCCGAAGGTGTTCAGGCCGTACTGCTCTCTCAGCTCCTTCTTCTCCTGCGAAAGATCAAACACCTTGCCCGCGTCGCCCAAAATCAGGTCATACGCCTGTTTTTCACACTGCTCCAATGCCGCCAATTGCGGATCGCCTTTCATGGCTTGCCCCAGCGTGTTCAGCTTGTGGAGAAATTCGCGCCGGCTCCTGCTGCCGCTGGTCGGTGATGCCCTGGGCAACGACGCCCTCCACGACGAATGGGGTTCTGGCCGGGATCGCCGCCCGTGGCGAAGGGCTTGTAGCGCGACCCCAGAAATCCCGCCTCGGAGAAACGCCCCTGCAGGCTCGGTCAGCACAATGTAGGGCGGAATCAGTCCGCTGTATCCGGCGTCATAGCCCTTGAACAGCGAGACCACGGCGCCGACGCATGGATAGACCTGCCCATCGCCGGGCATCCGCCCGGTCTGAACCATGTAGGACGCCGTCTCGTGGGAGTTCACGCCGTGAGTCATGCTGCGGATGATGGAATACTTGTCGGCCTGCTTTGCCAGCAGGGGAAGCAGCTCGCCGATCATGATCCCGTCCACGTTGGTGGGGATCGGCTTATTCAGCGGACCGCAGTAGTCATTGCCCGCTTCCGGCTTGGGATCGAAGGTGTCGAGGTGCGCCGGACCGCCCCACATCCAGATTTGGATAACCGCTTTGGCTTTGGCCGGTGGCACCGCTGCCCGGACAGGGGAACACAGGCGATTCGCAAGAAACAGCCCCGCTGCGCCAGAAAGGCCGCGGCGTATTGCTTCACGTCGAGAGAATGTTGTGCTCATGTTTGCTGCCCACCTATTTGTCGCGAAACAGCATCTGCGAGAACAGGCCCAGGTCTTTTTTCCAGACCGGCCAGTCATGCCCGCCGGAATCCACTTGCCACACGTGAGGAACCTTCATCGTCTCCAGGGCATCGTGGAACGATTTACTGATATTCATCAGCCCGTCCTTGTCGCCGCAGGAAAGCCATAGCAGTCGGAGCTGCTTAGCGGCACTGGCGGGGTCTGTGATGAGGGATTCGGCCTTTTGGGTGTTGGGCGCGCTGGAGAAGCCACCAATCCACGCAAACGTTCCCAAATACTTTAGACCGAAGTTTAGCGACTGGCCGCCGCCCATAGATAGACCCGCCAGCGCACGATGCTCGCGGTCAGCCTGCACCGTGTAGTGCAACTCGATGTATGGAATGATATCCTTGACCAAGTCGTTCTCAAAGAACGCATAAGCCTCAAAATTGCTTGCGATCAAAGGGATTGGCCGGGGGCGGCTCGGCACTGGCCCGGCCGTTGGGCATCACCACTATCATCGGTACCAGCTTTTTGTCGGCGTATAGGTTGTCGAGGATAACGTCGGCTGAGCCTTTTACCTTCCAGCCCGTCTCGTTGTCGCCGATGCCGTGGAGCAGGTAGAGAACGGGGTAATTCACGTCTTTCGAATAGCCCGGCGGCGTGTAGACCAGCATTTTGCGCTTCGCGCCGACGGTCTTCGAGTCGTACTCAACGGCCTCGATTTTGCCGCGCTCGATGCCGTCTCGGCGGACGTCAAAGTCCGGCGGCAACTGCAGGACTTTGGTGAAGAGTTGCGGCACAAGTGCGTTCAGGTACTGACGCCAGTTTATCCAGGTGTGGCCGCCGCCGCTGATGTGCAGTTGGTTTTTGATTCCGTGCTTATCCAGTATTTCCGCCAGGGCCTTTGATCCCTTGAGGGTGAAGTCCTTGTCCCCGACGCTGATAGAGAATAACTTGATCCACTGGTTGATCTGGTCGGCCTTACCCAGAAACTGCTCGTTCTGCTTCTCCCAGTCCGCGGCGTTTTGCCAGATACCGGCGCTCCACACCGCGACGTACGCAAATTGTTCCGGATTGGCGGTTACGACCTGGAGCGTCTGGCCTCCTCCCATAGATAGTCCCGCGATGGCGCGGTGTTCTCTGTCGGCGACTACGCGGAAGTTCTTCTCTGTGTACGGAATGATCTCTTTAGTCAGCTCGTTTGTGAACCGTTCCTGAAGGGCGGCCATCACTTCGGGTGAAGGCGGAGTGCCGGGTGTGAACGCCGGCATGTTCGTCGGGCGAGGGAGACTGCCATTAGGCATGACAATCATCATCCGCTTGGCCTTGCCCGCCGCGATCAGGTTGTCTATGATAAAGCCCGCCCGCCCGATCGTACTCCAGCCCGAGTCCTCGTCGCCGCCGCCGTGGAGCAAATAAAGGACCGGATACTTATCGCCGCTGTCATCGTATCCAGGCGGCGTGTAGATGTGCATCCGCCGCTGCGAGTCCAGTGTGCCTGACTGATACCAGACCTGGCGAATCTGGCCGTGCGGGACGGGCTTATTGTCCTGGAACGCGGCCTCCTCGCCGGCGAGGAAGAACATATTGTCCAGGCTTCTGACGCCCTGTTTGACTATGGCGTTTTGCGGATCGAGGGTCTTTACGCCGTCAACGGTGAACGAGTAGCTGTAGAAATCGGGCGTGAGCGGCCCGACAGTAACCGACCAGACGCCCTGGTCGTCTTTGGACAGCTTCTCGGACGCAATTCCCTCCATCCAGTCGCCGCGGAGGGTGACTTGCGATGCCTTGGGGGCTCGGATGCGAAACGTTACCCGGTGGTCGGACAGGACCTCCGGTGAGACGATCTCTGGCCCGCGCTGCGGGGCCTGCGCCATTGCCCTCGGCGCTGGCATCCAGGTTGAGCACCAAAGGAAAAGCGTCACTACCAACTGAAATGTCGATAAGTGCCTCAT
>CAWFCJ010000025.1:0-6798 GCA_963814265.1 Sedimentisphaerales bacterium
TTTCCCAATTGACATTTCTTTGGTTATGTTTTCAATATTCTGATGATACGAAATCTTCGAGCCGCTGTCACTTACTTGCACCCACCTAACAGTTAATTCCTGGTCCTTATTCTCAGGCCATTGTGTGTCATACCACGTTTCATCTGTTACTCTAACGTGATAAAGTGGAACAAACAATCCAGACCATACTGGGGCGTACCAATTCTGATGTAGGTGGCCTGCGTAATTTGAGTCTACATAATTTCGGTAGTCGTAAAGAAAGCGTTTGATCTTGCTCATCTGGTTTTTTGAAAAAAGATACCGGTCTGCAAATTGAAAGCCGGTACGAAACATCCCAATATGCGTCATAATAAGTATGTTTTCCTTTTTGGGCTTAGGACAGTGCTCAATATCGTTCTTAAACCATGGCCAGCTACCGCCAGCATAGTCATGCAGTTCGCCGCCTTCGTCTCCCGCTCTGCGTGAAATAAAGTCCACACATACAAAATGACAGCCCTTATAATCAAAAGAAAAATTCTGAAGATACTGTCCGTTAACCGGAACAGATGCTTTCTGCCAATGCTGAAGAATCTTGGAAAGATACCTATACTGTGCTCCAAAAACATCCTCAAATTCCTTTTCACACCCGGCATGGACTTCGTTGTCGCCTATTATAGGAATGTAAGGAATGCCCATATTATTCAGGCGATCGAGAGTTCTGTTTGCAATTTGCAGGTTTCTATCACCTCTTGAGCCACCCCATGCAATATCACCTAACAAAAAGAGCAATTCAATATCCTTATCATTTTTGTTGCCGATTATCCAGTCGACTGCGGTCTCGAATTTGGCTTTGTGATCTGCATCTCCGTTAAGATGGGGATCAGCAATGATTGCAAATGAAAAAGTCTCCCCATGTCCAGGAGGACTGGCTATGATAACCACACTTGACAGTATCAATACGAGCTGATTCGAAAGCTGCGTCTTTATTCCACTAATCATGCACACTCCAAAAAAGAAGTTAAAAACCTACCATCGTATTCGGTAAGCTGTAATGCCGCTGATTCCTCGCAGCCACAGCCAGCCAACCAGACTGCCTAAAGCATAATGAGGAAAATCCCACTAGGCAAAAGTGGCACCTATGAGCGTAGCCCCGAGAAATGTGGCGCTGAATCTTTCCAGAACGGCCTCGGACCGGATTCCCACCCCGCATAGGGCCAGAGACAGGTCTACGCACAGAGTCCGTGTCATCATGAAGCGATTCCTCCTACTACCTTAATGAAACCACGTCCAACGTGCCTTTGGCTCGGATGTCCTCGGACGAGCTTCCAACCAGGACGTCGAATGCCCCAGGTTCCACTACAAAGCCGTGGGTCTTGACGTCATAGAAGGCCAGCTTGTCCCCGGGCAGGGTGAAGGTCACGGTCCGTTTCTCGCCAGGCTTCAGGCTGACTCGCTCCAGTCCACGGAGTTCCTTGATGGCCCGCTTGACGCTGCATTCTACGTCATGCACATAGAGCTGGACCACCTCGTCTCCTGCCCGCTTTCCAACGTTCTCCACCTCCACGCTCACGAAGGCCTTCCCGTCCGTTGGGATCTGCTTAGGCGAGACCTGCAGGCCACTGTATCTGAACTGCGTGTAGCTCAGGCCGTGGCCGAAGGCAAAGAGCGGCTTGCCGTTGAGATACATGTACGTGAAGCCCTTGGTGACATCGTACTCGTCCTGGGGTGGGACCTGGCTCTCCGAGGCATACACGGTATGGGGCAGACGCCCGCCTGGGTTCACATCTCCGAAGAGCACGTCGGCCAAGGCGTTGCCGCCTTCCACGCCGTTCCACCAGGCCTCCAGGATCGCCGGGGCATGGTCCTTGACCCACGGGATCGTCAGGGGACCGGCGTTCATCAGCACCACGACCGTCTTGGGGCTGGCAGCCAGCACTTCGCGAACCAACTCCTCCTGGCGCCCGGGCAGGCCCAGGCTCGTGCGGTCGCGTCCTTCACTCTCGATCGCGTTGGTGGTGCCCACGATCACCACGGCCACATCCGCTGTCTTGGCCACTGCCGCGGCCTGGGTAATGGAATCGGCCGTCTCCGGTGCACCGGCAGTGTACCTGAGTTCCTCTGCTTCGATGCTCAGGTTCGACGTCCCCGCCAGAAGGATCTGGTCGAAATGCCCCGTATAGGAGGAACTCTCCGGGTTCTTGCCCACGACCGTGAATCGGAACTGCCTTCTGCCTGCGAGATCGAACGACTTGGTTCCGAGGCTCACGACGGGGTCATAGCTCGCCGACGGCGAATACATGTCAATGGACTGTCCTTGGTCCGCACCGTCGATGCTGAGCTTGAATATCCCCCGGTTGGGATAGCTCTTGTAGTGAAGCTTGATCTCATAGGTGCCGGGTGCAGGGATCTCGACGGGGAACTGAATGAATGCGCCTGCGCCTTGGGCGTCCAGTTTGACGCCTGCACCCATGCTGAAGCCGGTCTCCCGATCGACTGTCACCTGGGCGCTGCCCATCCCCGTGATCTCGCATCCCTTGGCGTACACGACCTCGGTGCCCTTGGCAGCGCGGTTCTTGATCCCCTGCAACGGCCTGACCGGGTTGTCGGCCTTGCCGCTGTAACCGCCCGAAGTGAACAGGTCTGCGTGCGGGCCGATCACGGCGATCTTCTTGAGCTGGGTCTTGTCCAGCGGCAGCAGGCCGTCCTTGTTGCTCAGAAGCACGATCGACTTCTGGGCCACCTTCAGCGCCAGCTCACGGTGCTTGGGGCTGCAGATCACGTCCGGGGAGATCCTGCTGTAGGGGACCATGGCGGGCGGGTCGAACTCACCCAGGCGGAAGCGGTCCCGCAGCACGCGGTAGACCGCGTCGTTGAGCCGAGCCTCCGGCAGCTTTCCCTGGCGCACGGCGGCAGGGATGTAGGTCTCGAATTCCCTGTCCGAGAAGTCGCAGCCGTTGATCAGCGACTGGGCCACCGCGTCCTCGTAGGTCATCTTGCCCTTCATGTGGCCCGCGACCATCGAGCGTACGCCGCCGAGGTCGGACACGACAAAGCCCTGAAAGCCCCATTGCTTCTTGAGGATCTCGGTGAGCAGGAGGGGATTGATATTGCTGGGCACCCCGTTGATGGCGTTGTAGGAGGCCATGACCGACTGGGCCTGGCCCTCGACGATGCAGTCGCGAAAGTGCGGCAGCCAGTACTCGTACAGCATCCGCTCGGTCACCGTGGCCGAGAGGCTCTGGCGGCCCTGCTCGACGTTGTTGACGGCGTAGTGCTTGAGCGTGGAGACCAGCTTGAGATACTTGGGATCGTCACCCTGCAGGCCCTTGACAAAGGCCACGCCCATGCGGCCGGTCAGGAACGGATCTTCGCCATAGGCCTCTTCATTGCGGCCCCAATAGGGATTGCGGCTCGATGTTGATCACCGGGGCGCGATAGATCAGGCCCTTCTTCTCCCTGACCTGGTCCGGGTTGCTGGTGCCAGAGGTTGTAGATGCCGCGGGCCTCGTCGGAGATGGCGGTGGCCACCTCGTGGACCAGGGCGGGGTCCCACGTCGCGGCCATGGCGATCGACACAGGGAACATCGTCGTCGGCCGGTCCGCCCAGCACACACCGTGCAGGCACTGATTCCATTGGTCTGCCCGGATGTTGAACCGCTCGACGGTCGTGCCCCTGTGGTTGAGGAGCATGGCCTTCTCTTCCAGCGTCAGACGCGAAATCAGGTCTTGGACCCGCTTCTCCAGCGGTTGGTTCGCGTCCGCGTAGATCGGCGCGTCAGAGGCCGCGAAGATGGACTTGGTCATGGAGACTGAGGCAACCAGGATCGCGGCCAGCCTTATCATGCGTCTGATCGGATTCTCGCACTTCACAGTGTTCTCCTTTCAGGAAGATCTCTGGGACCCCATACAGGGTGACGGGCTGTCTTGGCGGCTGGACCGGGATGCGGAGCTGGGTGCCCCCCGGACCACGCCGCGTGCTGTCGTTTGTTAGGGGCCTCCAAGGACCAGTGCGGCTCGCCACTTGACCCTTTTCACGGATTGTCGTGATGCCGAGGCACATGATTCCATAATGATTATTATAATAATAGATTCTCTCCAATGAGGTGCCTGCTCTTCCATCTGCATACCATAACCTTACCCATTCAAGGTGATTATCTCGGAAGTAACCGGCAAGCAAAAGAAGATGTTTAACAGTATTTGATATATCCTGCAAATCTGTTCCAATTTGTATTGTTTAACCTTCCCATTGAAATCCGAAAATTGTTTTTTTGTATTTAAGCGGCCAAAAAAATTCAGATGGCATACCTCAAATATGGCAGATTTCTTCGCTCAAAGCGGTTTACCTGCTTTTACCCCAGTGGAAGCTTTGAACATCTGCTCCCATACCAGCGGACTCCAATAGAGTTGACCACCTAACGAAATATTCAGACACGTCTCACTGTGATGATGGCAGCGAATCAAAGGAACAAATGAACCGAAAATCGTTACCTGTTGGGCTCTCTGGTCCCTGTATCGCGTTTGACTCATAGAATCAAATTGGGCAATCGAGAACTCGTAGCTATAGCTACATGGCATATACGGGTCTGGGGCATACGGCGAGTATTTCTGTGAATCATTAGGGCACAATAGCGTCTCAGCGATAAGGTAGTCTGGAACGAGGTCCGACAACCATCCTGGCAGGGTACCTTTTTCTTTTCTGTATTTCCCGATTGCTACATAAATCTTTTGAAAATTCGCCGCGCAGGTGCGCATCTGCTCAGGGAATTTCGTATTCTTCTCTGGGATAACAACCTTCGGAATCGCCAATGCCTTTTCTTGACGGGCAGATTCCTGACGGAGTCCTATCTTTTTCTCGAAATCCGGTGGCCAAATGTCAACTGTGGTTCCAGGCATCACCACTGCAGATGTGCCCGAAACCAGTCTAAGTTCCAATTTCTGTGTTCCCTCACCCTGAATTAGGGGCAGAAGGAAGTCGAGCACGATAAACGTCTCCAGAAACATAGCCTCCCCGACAATCGCGGCCGATTCTCTGATATATAGCGAGCTCTCGGCCATTCAGAACAGCAAGCTCCTTGCTGTTCTGGGAAACAGCAAGGCTGAAGTTGGCCAAATCCGAAAGGGGCATATCCGCGTAGAGAGCAAGAACAGCCTGTCCATCGTTTGCCTTGGTTTGAAAAGATGTTTGCCAGGAGCTGTTCGCTTCATCAAGTCGGATAGGTTTGGCAAGCGAAAAAGCCTGGCGGGTCATGTCTTTTGGCGGACCGACCTTAGGCATCGTAGCTCTTGGGTCCCCGTAATAGACCCATTCAGCAACGGTCAGCAGGTGAGGAAGCTCGTCTGGGGAAGCACGTATGCTGCCAGCACTATCCAGTTGGCAGAGTCTACTGTTGAGGCCCGGATGCCCGCGACGTATGCGGCGCGAGCCGCCATTAAACAATAAGGAATAGAAAAATCGGGATGATTCGAATGAAAACTAAGAAAGTGTTCAACCAGTTCATTGGTGAAACGCACCGGGATCATGCCTTGGACTGTGGCAGTGCTGCCAAGATAACCCAGAGCTCCCCGCTTAAGAAAAGAATTGAGGAGCGGCGAGCCTACCGGTAGTGTTCCACATCCATCCACAAAAACGATAGGCGAACGCGGCATAGCTGGCATGCTTAGAGCTGTGATGAAAGCCTCGCCGAAACGATTTGAAATACCACTGGGGTTACCGTGTCCGAAATGGATGATGAAATCGGAGCTTGTAAAGGCCTCATCGTCCCGCGCACCACGGATGCTCACATCATAGCCAAGCTCCGCCAGATGTTTCGCAAAAGCGTGTGTTTCAAGGTGAATCCTGGTGTCTTCGGAACAGAGTATGATGGCTCTGGAATTATAACTACTTTTTCCCGAAAGTTGGCGAATCATGATTTCGGGTGGACCCACGATGCGACAAACAGCTGTCTCAGGGACACCATCGCCGTCCAGGTCACCATAGGGAGAATCTGTGGTAAACTGCATTCCTTCTAAGTTGAACTGCCAAATGGGCAGAGATTTTTCATCCCCCAATAAAACTATTGTGCCACCTTGGTGAACACGGTCGGAGAGCCAATCTCGCACCAATGTGCTCTCTTGGTTGCCTCCTCCGATGGGTAACTATCAATCCTTAGGGGCTTGCCGAATTGCTTGTTATAAGCATCCGCAGCATCGAGGATTCGATTGTCTTTACCTTGTGCCAGGGCCCTGCAAGCGTCCAAAACACGCTCAAATGCTTCGCCCGAATACCTCGCCAAGTCTGCTTGGTTGGCCACAATGACTATTTCCTTATCAATTGCACTAATATCACTGCCACCGCCAAGTTGTACTGCAGAAGTTCCCAATGAGACAGAAGTCAACAACAGTGATGTTTTCAACCAGTCAATAAGAAAAGGTATCTCAATCATCTTCTCACCTGCACTTTGCGAGTACCAAGGGTCAAAACTCCCAGTAGTCACCAATCAGAAATACTTCCAACCTTTCTAAGTACCCGCACTTTATAGCCTATTCTGCTCGAACGTGTCCATTATATTAACCGGGATTTCCCATTTGACCTCATAGACTGTGCTCCTGCACGGTACACGTCCCATGATACCCAGGTACTGCATCCGATTTCAATAGCTCTGGTCATCAGTCTTGGCCTGTTCCTCCGTTAGAATCCGTCATTCTGCCGCAAAATCCGGCATTGCGCTGCTTTTTCGGCGTACCTCTACCGCAGTCTTCTCATTGCCGAGCACCGCTCCATCACCGACCTGCTGCGGAAGCACGGGCGAAGGAATAGGCAAACCCCCGGCTCGGCCATGG
>CAWFCJ010000026.1:0-10948 GCA_963814265.1 Sedimentisphaerales bacterium
TGGTTGATTACGTTATATTTTACTGATAGTTACCTAAGCGATCCATAGAGGATTATACGGAGGGTCTCGGCATCGGCAGGGCGATTTATCGGCTGGGAGTTGTTAAACAACCGACAAGTCGCCGTCTACGAGGTTTCTCAGCCGCAATGGACAATGAAAATATGGGTTGAACCCCGACAGGAGTTCCCTGTCCAGATCGAGTCTAGCTACTCCATGGAAGATGGCCGGCAAACCGTCACTATTCTGGAGAATCTCTGCTGGAACATACCAATTCCTGATTCTTTATTTTCGTTGGATGTTCCCTCAGGATACACCCTGGAAGAACCTCAGAAAAATCCATCAGAGGAATCGCTGCTCTACTTGCTACAGGTTTGCGCGAAGATGGGTCAGGGATCGTTTCCTGCCGGATTAGATTCCAGTTCGGTGCTCAAACTGGTTTTGGCAAGCGTTCCAAGACATCGTGGATACGAAACGGATTCCGTCGCCCAAACCCTTACTCGGGATGACGATCAGGCCAGGGATATCTACCTTTCTTGCCTAACTGGGTTGGCTTTTATCGAAAAAGTAAATGGGAATGGCGAATGGCAATATGTAGGGCAAGGCGTAAAGCTTGGAGAAGCATCTGCTCCAGTGTGTTGGTGGAAGCTGCCAGGTTCAAGATTGTTCAGGGTTGTCTATGGTGACTTACAAGTCAGGGATGTATCAGCGGAGAAACTGCCGCCGACAAATAAACAGTCAGGCGGCCAACACCAAAGAGAATAAGAACTAAAAGAATAAGGCCACACAGGCGTTTTGCTTCTGCGATAGAGACAACCAGACCCCCGACCCGCTATTGCAGAGGTGGTCAAGGCTGTTAAATCGCTTTGACTCGCGCCCGTGTGGCCGTTTTATTTAAAGAAATAGCCCTGAAAATCGTAGGCAGTTCGATGGCCAGCCGTCTACTTATCACTCAGAGGGCATGCCTCCCACCCAGAGGGCGGCCGAAAGCAACTCGCTGTTGGATATCTTGGTGGTTTGAGTGCGACAACCACATATGCACAGGCAAGGCCCATCGGGATCGACGTTTGCTTCCACCTTTGAGAGCTGGCTTTCCCCGAACAATGTATCCTGAATTTCGGGGCAATCAAGTACGCTGTTTGTGTTCATTTTTGTCTCCCCGTGATTAAAAAGGTTCGATTACCAATCGTTTTATTATCATGCTAAATTTGATTTTGTAAAGGAAAATTGCCCTTAGAAAGTGCAGTTCCAGTGAAATTTCCAATATTCAACAGATCCCCCGAAGGGATTTTTAGGGCTCATTTTCGGCCAGGATTGCTCACATAAGGCTCATATCAGCCATATAATCAAACGCCTTTGGGTTCTCCTCAAGTATGTCGCAATACTCGGTTAAGAATCGATCCATGCTGCGCCTATAGGCTGCACAAGCCCTGTTTTTAGCCTCCTGCGTCACTTTTCCATTCTCGCTTACGGTTGCAAAGCAGCCGACGTGACAGGTAGGCATGCACCAGCAATAGCGGCATTGATCCTGGCTGGCTTGAATCCATTGTTCGAGCAAGATCATGACTCGTGCCAGGTCAACACCTTCTCGGATATTTCCGATTATTCCTTCCTGTGATTCCACAACGCGCTCGCAGGCGTAGTAGTCGCCGCTTGCGGAGACAAAAGTTCTCCTTGCGCCGGGAATGCAAGTGTTAAGGTACGACATCTTGTCTCGTTGACGCGGTGAGGAATAGCCCCGCTTATGAAAAATCACAAAAGGCTTCTGAAGCACAGATGTCTGGACCCATCGGGACTTGCAGTTATATTCGTCCTGGAATCGCCCGCTCTTAAGGCACTGGACAAAATTCTCATGTAGGGCTTTCAAACTAACAACCACAGGATCGTTCGGTAAGAACATAGTAGGCCGGTCGGTTGTATGCTTAACTTCACTAACCTCAAGGCCCATGGAATCGGTGAAAAGCTCACAGGAACTGAAGAAAGATTGAACCTCGCGAAGGTCGGTTGTCCGAGGGGCAACGGCGGCAAATCTGATTTTTCCATTTGTTCTATACTCGGGATAGGAAACAAGAAAATCTCGGATATTTGAAATAATTTGCTCCCATGTTGGTAAGCCGCCCTTTGTCCGGCGATCACGGTCATGTATTTCCCGAGGCCCATCCAGGCTGATGACAATCAGGAAGCCTTCTGCGGCTAGGAATTCCGCAACATCTCCCTTGAGCAAGTAACCATTGGTTGTAAGGGCAAACTGGATGTGAAGATTTCCGTAACTTTGCCTTACGTATGAGACGCATTGGCGGATAAGAGGGAGATTGAGCAACGGCTCTCCTCCATAAAAACTTATCACGCGGCCTTCCGAGAGCATTGAGTGCGACATGAATTCATCAATGGCTGCCTTCGCAATATCCCAACACATCGCCTTGGCCGAGTGGAGCGTCGGTGACGGTAATTACCGCCAAAGATGCAATAGGAACAGCGAAAATTGCAGTCTTCCGTGACGTTGAGTATCAACTGTTCTCGCTGGTCGGCAAGATGTTTACGAACCATCTCCTCCTTTGGTGGCAGGATCATCTGGGGTCGGAAGGACAGAAATATCTCTTGTTGCTCGCGCGACAATTTAATTTGTCCTATTGCTGCACGAATCTCCTCCGCACTGTATGAGGGTAAATATTTGGCGATAATTTGTTCTTCATCAAGGCATCCAAAATCTTCAAGAATGTCCCACACGAGCGAAGACACGCGGATTATGCGACGAGTGTTAACGTCGTAGACATATTTAAACCGCTGGGTCTGAAATCTGTGAATGAAAGGGGAAGAATCGTTCCGCGGGAGATTTCCCTGTGGTCTTACGTCGCACATATCTGCGCGACTCAGCGATCCCTCTTCAAAACAAGAATCGGCCATGCACTTGCCTCCCGAGTCTCTCTGTTGGGAAGATAGTAACCCACAATATTGTGCAGGTGAATTTTATCCAACCCTGAAATGCTTTTACAAATATTAGCAAGATTGCCGTAAACATGCAAGCCGTCGCCCAAAAGCCGTGATTTTCAAAGAGCACGATGATAAAATCAATTTCTCAGAATTGAGTTGTCTTTCTCGAGGAATAGGGTGAAAAGAGTATTTTCCCATAGCCATCTGCAGTTCCAGGCCGATCAGGAGGCCAAAGATATATTTTGCCGCAAGCGTCGGAGTCTGGTTGAGTGGGCCGCAAGATTAGACCGACTTAGTTTTACACTAGTCGAGCTGCTTGTGGTGATCGCCATAATCGGTATTTTGCTTATGATACTCATACCTTCTTTAGTCCAAATCAGGTTGTTTGCGAGGCGCACTGTGTGCTTGGCTAACCTTGGGATTGTTGGTAAAGCCGCTCTCATCTACCAAACGGTTTACAACGGATACGTTCCAATCTGCTGGGCAAATATAAGCACCACCTATCCCTGCCCCTGGAAGTCGTGGCGGACGAACCTGCTTGCTTACGCACCTGGCTTTGCCACATTTAATTGCCCTGCCGCCTCAGACAACGGACAAATAGGAGAAACATTCCACTCGGATGCAGAAATTACCGGCAATGACATGGATAACACCATCAACGCCGGAAGTTATGGTGTGCTTTATCAGTATTCTCTCCCCTCGTATAAGACTCTTAACTACATGGGCGTAATCGAACGCGGCCATCCCATGTGGAGCTGTGCATTTCCGACAGTGCCGGATGCGGCCTGGCGAGATCCGCCCAATAGCGTATATGCGGCTGATTCGTGCCTTACCAAAGGGCCAGTAACGTATCCAAGCCAAAACTACAAGAGCTTTGGAACTTCTGCGATAGTTCCTCCCTCTGAAACTAGTTACTTTAACATTGATATTACCCGCCGATTTGCGGACAGGCACTTGGGAACTAACTGCCTTTTCCTGGACGGCAAGGTGCTGAGTTATGAGACGAAGGACTTAGACAGCATGTCAGCCAGGAAGGGCAATTGCGTTTGGGACACTGAGTGATTGGGCCAGTAGGTTGCTAAAAAAACCGACGCCTTTTTTACAGACTATCGCCAATCCGTTCAGAGCTAACAGCATTAATGTCGTCGGTTCAGGAATAGCCAACACCTTTGCGCCAAAGTTTGCTACCGGGTCGCTGGGGTATTGGGGGAGTGGAATATCTTTAAACATTAATGGGTACCACTTTAGAACAGATATATCATAATCCCAGAAGAAATCATCGCTGGAACCGATAGTTGGGGGATCATAGGTTGCAAGGCCGGCATAATTACTGTCGGCCTGGACAATCCAGGTAAAAGTATCGGGAACGACCACATTAGGAACACTGAAGACCACTGTGGTTATTCCATTTATATTTA
Source organism: Sedimentisphaerales bacterium (assembly GCA_963814265.1). GTDB lineage: Bacteria > Planctomycetota > Phycisphaerae > Sedimentisphaerales > Anaerobacaceae > JAFNGF01. Next base: position 4,347 of record CAWFCJ010000026.1, read on the forward strand.
CGTCATTGGTAGTGGTTGTCCATAGCATGGTTCCAGGGCGACCAGAGAGCCCATAAGCGTCAATGCCGTCATTCTCGTAGAAGGAAAGTGTTGGGCTGCTGAGAGTTACCTGTTGCGATGATGAGAAGATCAAGTCAAACTCAGTAACTATACGGCAGGTATCGGCTAGTGTGATTTGGTCTCCCGTTGGTTCATAAGGATTATATGAGTTGAAAGGCCAGAACCCATCCGGAGTCCAGCTTCCAGTGACGGCGGTGGATGTGTTATTATAAACAATGGTAGGCGAAGCAATTACACCGCATGGAAAACTCAGAATAATTATGGTAAATCCCAAAATAAGAAAAAATCGTAAAGCAAACATAACCTCCTCCGATGGCTTACATTAAGCAAAGCTATGTTTACAAGCACCGAGCCAGTACTTGTGAATTATAATTATAATCTCTGTTCGGATTCTGTCAAGAAACTTCCCCAAATAAAAAGAGGCGGCCCGCATTCGGCACGCGGGGGGGACGTGCCATGAACCATGCGAACCGCCCAGAACGGCACGTTGGGGGGAACGTGCCGCCAACTTGTGCGATTTTCTGGTAGATTTTTAAGTATGTCAAGAACTTTTAAAGTTTCATCTTCCGATTATCGATTCAGTCGAAATCATTCTTGACTAGATGCTATGCAGAATCTTTTCGGCCACAGCGATATCAAGACCAAGTGGCAGAACTAACTGTCGGTGCAAGAGGAAGAACTAGAAAAGGCCAGAAGGGGCCTGTCGGAAATCGTGGAATGCGTCCCGACTGACCAAAAACTGACCAACTCGCCCCCCAACGGCTTTTCCCCGGTCGTGTCAGCCGCATTCAAAAATCCCGCATGATAAAGGCTTGCAAAAATACGCCCGAGAGGATTCGAACCTCCGACCTGCGGTTTAGGAAACCGCCGCTCTATCCTACTGAGCTACGGGCGTGCGTATCTGCTCGGTCAGACAAGAATATCGGGCAAGGAAGGCGCCTTCTTGCATCTAACCTTGCAAATCAAATGTATCCTAAGCCTGCCAGGCGGTCAAGGATGACAGTTGTATTACGCATATAGTACCCCGACAATGCAAAAAGCCGTCAAAGCGGGGATCAGCAGCTTGACGGACCTTCACGCCAGGCACTATAATCTTGCATATGTATTGGTGAATAATCCCGGTTGACGCTATCCTCCCCGGGCCATTGAGTTTCTGAAATGCCGTCCGCCGCTGTAGGCAACCGACGATGATCGCGAGGTCAACTTGACGTGATTAATCCAGAAGCATACTCCTGGCGGACGGAGTTCGGCGGTCGTCTGGACGGCCGGGTCGCGATGGTGACCGGCGCCAGCGGTTTTATTGGACGCCATCTCTGCGGCGCGATGGCCGAGCTTGGGGCACGGGTACATGCCGTGGATCGGCTCCAGGGCTCCTGCCAGTCGTGCGTCAGCCACACGATCGACCTTAGCGAGCTGGCGGCTGTGCGCGCACTGCTCGATCAGATCCGTCCGGAGTTTGTGTTTCACTTGGCCGGCAACGTGAACGCCTCACAGGACCGCGCGTTGGTTTTGCCGATGCTTCGGGACAACCTGCTGGCCACGGTGCATCTGCTGGAATCCGTGCCGGCGTCCTGCCGGCGGGTCGTAGTGGCCGGCTCCTGCGAGGAACTCGGCGCCTTCAAGACCGGTGGCGCTCCGACGAGTCCCTACGCCGCAGCCAAGGCGGCCGCCGGTTCGTATGCCCAAATGTATCGCCTGTTGTACGGGCTGTCCTGCGTGGTGGTCCGTCTATTCATGAATTACGGCCCGGGGCAGCAGTCTGACAAGGTGATCCCCTATGTCATTAGCAGCCTGCTGCGGGGGCAGGCGCCCTTGCTCGGCAGCGGCAGGCGAGTGTGCGATTTCGTGTATGTCAGGGACGTGGTGCGGGGCCTGCTGACGTGCGCACTGGAAACAGTGCCGCAAGGCCTGGTGGATTTGGGAACCGGCCAGGGGACGAGCCTGCGGGAGGCGGTGGAACTGCTGGTCAGCTTGATCGGCGGCCACGCAGAGCCTCGCTTCGGGGCCATTGCCGACCGCCGGGACGAGACCAACATGGTTGCCGGCGCCGCCGGCACCATCTTACCTCAATGGCAGCCCCTCTGGACCCTGCGGCAGGGGCTGGACCTGACCGTGCAGTGGTATCGGGCACAGAGAGCTAACCAATGAAATGGCTGATCAATGGCGGCTGTGGATTCGTAGGCTCCAATCTAGCCGATGCGCTCCTGCGGCAGGGGCACGACGTGACCGTTCTGGACAACTTCAGCCGCGCCGGTTCACGTCAGAACCTCGCCTGGCTGCGCGACAGCCACGGGAAGGACTGGCGACTTATTGAGGCCGATGTCCGCGACGGTGATTCGCTCTGTCGGATCGTGCGGGAAGTCCAGCCTGATCTCGTTGCCCATTTAGCCGGGCAGGTCGCCATGACCACCAGCGTCGAGAATCCGCGGCTGGATTTTGAGGTCAACGCTATGGGCACGTTCAACCTCCTGGAGGCGGTGCGACTTGCCTGCCCCACGGCCGGCGTGCTCTATTCCTCCACCAACAAGGTCTATGGGTCGCTGGATTACCTGCGGTACGAGGAGCGGCCCACGCGGTACCTGCTGGTGGACTATCCTGCCGGCATTGACGAGTCGCTACAACTGGACGGGTGCTCGCCTTACGGCTGCTCGAAGCTGGCGGCGGAGCAATACGTCCGCGACTATGCCCGGATGTTCGGCTTGCGGTCGGTGGTCTTCCGCCACTCCTCGATGTACGGCGGGCGGCAGTTCGCCACGTACGATCAGGGGTGGATCGGCTGGTTCTGCCACAAGGCGCTGGAGATGTCCGATCCTGCCTCGCCCCAGTTCACCATCTGTGGCGACGGCAAGCAGGTACGGGACGTCCTGCACGCCGATGACCTGGTCAGCGTCTATCTGGCCGCCGCCGAGTGCCTCCCGGAGGCAGCCGGCGAGATATTTAACATCGGCGGAGGGATGGAGAACAGCTATTCGCTTCTGGAGCTTTTCGCCGATCTGGAAGCGCAGACGGGCCACCCAATGCGGTATCGGCGACTGCCATGGCGGCTTGGCGACCAGAAGGTGTTCGTGGCCGACGTGGCCAAGGCCCGACGCATCCTGGGCTGGAGCCCGAAAGTGCATAAGGCGGAGGGAATCCGCCGCATGCTCGAGTGGACTCGCCAAAGTCGGTAGGGTCTGAGGTGACGAACGAGAAACACGAGATGAGCAATGATTCCCAAGTGCAGTTGTCGGTCATCCTGCCGTCCTATGGTGAGGCGGACAATCTCCGCGAACTGCTGCCGGTGCTTAGGCTCGTCACGGACTCACTGGCCGGCCCCCAAGGGGCGGAGATCCTGGTGGTGGACACCCAATCCCCTATGGATGACACGCCGGCTGTTTGCCAGGCCCAGGGGGCTCGTTATGTACCGCGCCAGGGCGACAACACGTACGGCTCGGCCATCCGCACGGGCATCGCCGCGTCGCGCGGCCGATTCGTGGCGGTGATGGATGCCGACGGCTCGCACGATCCTCACTTCCTCCGGCAGATGTGGGGCCAGCGCGACCAGGCAGACGTCGTCATCGCCTCCCGGTACATCCCGGGAGGACGTACCGACAACCCCTGGTTTCTGGTGGCCATGAGCCGGATTCTAAACCTGGTCTTCAAAATCGTCGTCCGCATGCAGGTGGTGGACGTGTCCAACAGCTTCCGGCTGTACCGGGGAGAGATGCTTCGTCGCTTGTCGCTGGTGTCTCACCATTTCGACATTATGGAGGAGATCCTAGTCAAGCTGCTGTGGGAATCTCCCCAAGGGAGGGGGGCACGCGTTACGGAGCTGCCCTTCTCATTCCAGAAGAGGCGCCACGGCAAGCCCAAGCGAAACCTGGTGGTCTTCGCCTGGTGGTTCCTCCTGTCACTGTTCCGCATGCGCAGGCTCCGCAGGAAGTACCGCAGGACTGTCTCATGAAACAACCCAGTCAACCATTGTCCGACCTTGCCCAGCCATCCGGCTGGCCGTGGGTGCCCAGGCTGGCTGTGATTGTTGCCTGCGGTGGGCTTTTTGCGGCTATATGGTATTTTGGCCGCATGCAAATGGGAGGATATGATTTTAGTGGTTTGATAGATACCGGCTGGCGGATGTTCAGCGGCCAGGTACCGTATAAGGATTTTTTCCTGACCACGCCTCCGGGTTTTTATCTTGGTGCGTGGGCTGCCATGGAATTATTCGGGGTTAAGTGGTCCTCTTTTGTGCTAATTACCGGTGTGTTTTCCGTCGCAACGTTCCTGCTGCATTTTTTAATGCTTAGGAAACTTCTGTCCTTTTACCAGGCATGGGGCGTCGCGATTGTATGCCAACTGCTTACGTTGGTCTTTACCGCTTATTGGTGGTATAACCCGATCACGAGTATATCCGCCTGCCTTTTTCTGACGGCGGCTTTCGTGACGGTGAAAGACCCTGCGTCCGCCGGGTCCAAGGCGTATTTATTCATAACCTCTGTCCTTCTGCTTGCGATGAAGCCCAATGTGGCTTGTTCTTCGCTGGTAGTTGTCGGCTTGATCCTGTTGTTGCGCAAGGGATGCCGTCGCTGGGTGATCCCGATTTTTGCCGCCAGCGCCATATGTTTTATCGCAATCCTGCTGCTGAATGGAATCAATCCCTTAGACATGATTTCCGTTTACAGGGAGATAGCCAGGGAGCGTGGTGTGCCGTCATTTTACTGGGTGGTGGAGGACAAGGAGGAAGAGTTATTCGTTTCCATTCCAATTCTGCTCCTATGCCTGACGTTGCTGGCTACGGCGGTTCCCAGTCGCCGCCGCGTCGGCTTGCCGTGGCGGTCGGTTGCCGGGATGTGGTGGCTGCTGGGCCTTGCAGGATTGTTGGAGGCTGTCCTGACCTGGACTACGGACAGCGATTCAGGCCTGGTCGTCGGTATGCCGTTAGTTTTTCTGTGCGGATCGCTGCTTTTGTTTGCCAGGAGCGATCAGGAAGTTCGATCGGACGAGAGTACGGGCAAATTCGGCTCATTGTCCGTGCTTTTGTCTTCGGCAGCACTGGGGGTCGGATTGCTGCTCCGTATTTACTATTTGGACAACTATAAGGTGGTGAATATTATCAGCGTCACTCCTGCTGGTTTTCTTATGTCGTCGACTTTCGTTGTTCTTAGTCTGACAGCCTTGGTGTTAATCCTGGCACAAGCGGTAACCAGGTTTCTGGACGTTCCGTTGTCATTGGCAAAGGCTCAATGGCTGGCCATATTGTCTCAAATAAAGCTGAGTGCGATATGGGGTTTGATCGTCCTATTAGTGGGGGGCGTCGCCTTGTATGCCGGGGCAAGTCGATGGCGAGTTATGAACATAGATGACTTTTATTCCAGGACGGATATCACGTTGGGTAATTTGAAAGGACTGGAGTTTTTTGAAGATTTTTACATCTCACCTAAGGCCGTCGGGGTAGTTCGGGAGAGCCTGAGTTACTTGGTGTTGCGATACGGACCGATGTCGGCATGGACGCCGGATTTGCCCGTTTATTTCGGCCCACGGATAGAGTTTATGTACGCGGCCCTGGGCATCCAGTCTCCCAAGGACCTGCCGATCTGGTGGCACCCAGGCATCAGTTTCCCTCGTGAATTAGTGGATAAGGCTGCCGATTCTTTCCGCCAGCAACATTTCAAGACGTGCATCTTTTACCGAAATCCGGAATGTCCCAATGGGGAATTTACCCGGATACCGCCGCAGATAATCAAAGAGTTAGCCATGAATTATGATTTTTATCAACGTGATAACGTAGTGATATTTGAAAGAAAATAACCGAAAAACCGAACAGGGAAATGATAGGTATATAAAGTCAGCAATAAAACTGATGTCAAGACGGATGACGAAAAAGCTTATCAGTGTTGTTCCCGGATGCTTCAACGAGGAAGAGAACGCATCCAGTCTCCCAAGGACCTGCCGATCTGGTGGCACCCGGGCATCAGCTTCCCCGAGGACCGGACGCAGGAGGTCATTCGGCGCTTCCAGGACAAGCACTTCCGGACATGCATTTTCCACATGGAATACAACCAGCCTGACCTGACGTACATGCCGCTGAAGGTGAGCGAGGAACTGGCTCGTGACTTCCGCGAGAGGCATCTGAACACCATTGTGGTGTTCGATCGCGCGGAAGAGCTCCCTGTATGGGGCGAGCGCTCGGGCGGCACAAGCACGCGCGAGGCGCCGTTCAATTGTTAATCGTCAATTGAATAACCCCGCTCGCCGGCCGGCTTAGGTGTAAACCTGGCCTTGCCGGCGATTCCTGCCGCGTTACGTCTCAGCGGCCACTGTCTGACGCCTCTTGTGACCCTCCCACATTTTCTGTACCAACGTGAATGAGAGTATTTCCGGCGTTTTGATCTTGCCCCCAAGTGAGGTAGGGTGTGCAACTTTGTTGCATACCAAAATTAGCCTACGCAATCTTGTGTGCAGAACCTGCCTTTCAGGCAGAACCTGCACACCCTACTGACTGCCCGATTTGAAAATGCGTTTGAGCACATCGCAGACGGTCACATGAGCCATCTCTTCGCTAATCT
>CAWFCJ010000027.1:0-64587 GCA_963814265.1 Sedimentisphaerales bacterium
TGCCGCGATGGCTGTCTGTAAGTGTAATTGCGGTCGTCACGGCTTCGTACACGACATTTGGAGGATTGCGGGCTAACGTCGTTACCGATGCCTTTCATTTCGTGCTGTTTGCCTTACTTCTGCCTGTGACCTTGTTATATGCGCTGCTATTCCATTTCCAGGGCGGAGCGGCATCTTTTTCCAGCAGGCGTTTGCTGCGACAGCAGATGGATTCAGCTCAACGCCCACTATACAGATAATCGGTTTTGTTGCAGCATTTCTGCTTGGCGAGACGCTCATACCTCCTTATGCGAATCTTGCCCTTGCCTCCAGAAACAACCAAGGTCTCGCGCAACGGCTTTATCCTCGCAGGTATTTTCAGCACTCTGTGGTTCACCGTGATGGTAGCGATCGGAATTGTTGCCAGGATGTTGTTGCCAGCGATACCAAGCAGAACTACGTGCTTCTAAATTTTACGGGATCAATAATGCCCCACGCCGGGTATGCCCTCTTGTTGGTGGCGCTGGTTTCGATAGTGCTATCGAGCCTTGATTCGCTGCTCAACGCTGGGGCGGTGGTGTTCACGCAGAACATCATTCGGAGGTTTTCGATGTTGCCGGACGCCCTTGCGTGAAGGCCGGGGCATACTCGACGATTATTATTGCCGCTGTTGCGGCGGCCGCAGCCGCATTTGTGCCAAGCGTGATAGAGGGCTTGCTAGCCTGTTACAGTATCTGGGCTCCCGCGATTCTGCCGGCTCTTATTTTCGGTTTATGGCTGAAGGCCCCTCGTCCTCTTGCAGGAATTCTATCTATGGGAGTCGGAACGTGTGTTGCCGTAATATTTCAGTTTGTCTTGCCCGCATTGATTAATGTCCCTGCCATTATTCCGGCTCTCGGCTCGGCATTACTGGCGTATGCTTTGGGACATTCGTTGGGCAAAACCAAATCTGGAGCATAAAGGATGAAAGTATTTATTCTGGTCCTGGTGGTAATTTCAGCGTTGACCGTTATCGGCAGCGGCGTCTGGGTGGCGGCTGCACTGATCCATGCAATTTGCCCGCCAGGCGCGTACCCGAACCGGAACTCGATGCGCAGGAATCCACCAGATGATATATCCGGTAGCTAAATTACTCAAAGATACGCTGCTGCTTATCTACCACGGTTACCGTTTTCGGTCTTGAAAAGCCGAAGCTGCCGGGTAGTTTCCTCGCCCTTACGCCGCGATAGGTCGTCAAAATGTAGCTGAAATTCCTTACTGAACGAGGCTTCAGCTCCAGCGTGAACTTGACCGTGTCCAGGTCCACCTTCTCAAACTTATCGAAATCGCCGCTTTCTTAAGCATCCAGTTGGAACTATCAAAATTACGCTGAATCTCCACCTTGACCGCAATATCCCGCGTGTTCTTGACCTCGACCTTCAAAGTGCGAATCTCGTCCCAGCCGGCGATGTTGCGGTTCCTATCAAAGCGGTAGTTGGCCGTCTTATAGTCCATCAGAGTCGGCTCAACAACAACATCGGCTACCGGACCAAGATTAAGCTCAACGTCCTCATCCACCGGAATGTACTTGAAGTCAGATTGCCCCGTGTAAGATAGATGCCCCTTATCATCTGCGGTTCTATAAACCTTCAATGTCCCGCCGGGGATAGGCGTCTCGCCTAACTTGTGCTCCTTGTCGTTCTTGAAACTGAGAAACCGGAAGACATTGTTGCCATATCTTTCCTCTTCATACTTATACAGATTCGCCACCGGCACATCTTCCACATCGAAACTAATCAGCCTCTTCGACCAGCCGGTAGGTATCGTCTCAGTGCCCTCAATGGTGTACAGAAAATACTCACTAAGCCCTTCCTTCTTGATTTCTTTAGGTTTTCGCAGGCACCGCAGTAACAGGAGCCATTCCTCCTCAAGCGTCACAATCGCCAGTTCGTCAACTCGCCGCTTCCTCCATAGCGGTCTTCTTCAATGAGCACTTCGCCTGGCCGGCCATAAGGGTATTGTCTGCGGGCAAGCTCAGCGATCTCATCGAGGATATGAACCTTGCCAACAATTAGGCGCGTCTGAGCGTTTTCATAATCTTCGCCGCTATTATTGGTTACCCGGACATGACCCTGCAACGCATCATCTTTTCATCCGGCGAAGCGTCCCCATATAAAACGCCCGCCACGTTAGGCCGCTTGTAAGATACGTGATCTCTACCGGCACTTTGCCGCTTCCTTTGCTCTCGATGTTCCATAAGCCCAGGTTCTGCACCCTCGGCGGATAAACCAGCTCAGCAATGTCGATTTTGTCCGCATTGGCTTTGGGCAGCATCTCCAGACTGGTAGGGTCAATCAGAGTATTAGCCCAGGAAAACTGTAAGGCGTTTTTGCCCTGCTTTAAGGTAAGTGCCCTGCTTTCCCGTACTAACGTCATATCCGCAGAGTTGTAAATCGTAAGCTGAACCGTATCACGTGATGGAAGCGTCACCAAATCAACCTTCGCCAGGCAAATTCCGCTGCCGACAAACAGCACCATTGCCACCAACATCACTCTTTTATGGCTCATAATTGAGTCTCCTAAGAATCAGGTTGGAGGGTATGCAGGTTTCCGCATACCGATCTGCTGGTATAGACGCCCATCGCAGCCCATCAGTTGACAGCCAAAAGTAAATTTTCCGTAAAATATGGTGCCAGCTACGGCTGCAACAATGATGAGGGTACGCCATTCCAGGAACTGGTGAACGATGTAGCTTCTGAGCCACATACCTGGCATAGCTGCAGGCCGCTGCCCTGGGACGTATAGAAAATCCGCCCATTCGAGACGACCGCCCCGACGCACTCCCGTACATCCACGCATGGGCCTGAGGAGACAAACTTATTGCCGCTCGATGTGTCGATCATATCCATGTTGGCACCGAGCAGGTAGGGCTCAGACAACGTGAACCGTGTGCAGGCATAGCCATAGTCGAAGATGGACAGGATTTTGCCGGTCGCCTTATCTATTAGATAGCTGGGCTTGCCGCTGGAGGCGTGGGCGAACAGGAAATTCTTGCCCACTGTGATTACATTGACGGCTTTTGCGACCGGTTCGGATTGCCAAATTAAAGAGCCGTCTTTGGCATCCAGGCACCAGACGTAGCGGTTCTGCGTTTTCTCGTTCGGTGGGTTATAGCCGCCCAGGTACAGACGCCCATTCTCTGCGGAGATTGTGGTGCCGGCGGTGACATAGTATTGGGTTGTCAACCAGATGACTCGTCCGGTCGCTGGCTCAATTGCCGCGGTAAGACCTTTTGCACCTGGGGAGCCTTCTTTTGTTCTCTGGCTGCATAACCGAAAAAGCAAGAGTAGTACAGCGTGTCGTCCATCAAGCACAAACCGGCGTCGTTTCCGCCGCAGCCGAACTGCGAAAAATCTACCGTCCAAACCTCATTGCCCGTATCTATGTCCCACGCTCGCACCAGCGGTTTGTGGTCTTTGGGATAATAAGGATTATCGTGGCCGTAAATCCAGCTCATTATCTCAGCCCCATCCGGTGCTTTTATGGGTTCGCCCTTCTGTAGGTATGCTTTTTCTGTCCCCTGCGGTGCGTAGATTCCGCCGCCAAAGATATAGATGGCAAGGTTCTTGCACACGATTGGAGGTTGCTGGCGGCTCCAACTCGGTGAGCCAGTAAAAGGCGCCTCCCAAAGCAGGTTGCCCGTGGCGGCGTCCAGGCAGCGCATAAAGGATTTCTTCATTCCCGCCTGGGGGACAAGCAGACGCTCGTTGTGATAAATCGGGCAGGTAAAAGAGATGTGCACGCCCGGCCAATATCGCCGCCATAATAGGCGGCCTGTTTCCTGCTCGACGGCAAAAATCTGGCCTTCCGCGGTGTGCGTGTACATCCGTCCGCCGCCGCAGACCGGAAGGTGCTTGAAGGTTCCTTCGTACCGGCGAATCCATTTGATCTTAAGCGGCGGTTTGATAGCCTGATCACTTGAATTAGTGCTCGCTAAGTTGCCGTAATTGGTGAACCAGTCGTACTTCGCGTCGGTGAATTCGCCAGTCAGCGGACTCCGTATCTTGTGCAGTTGAAGATCCTCTGTCGGCAGCAGCGCATTGCCCTTTGGTCCCAGAACGTATAGATAGCCATCTTCACAGCCGAAATATATCCGGCCATCGCAGACGGCAACCGGTGCAGAGATTGCTTTGCCAAAAGCGGTCTTAAATGACCACGCCCCTGCTTCCGCAGGGGCAAGCCTGTCCCCGCGCAGGCGGGGACCATTGCCGGATAGCGGCACAATGTAAAGGCTGCCGTCCAGGCCGCCATATACTGCGCCGTCACGTAGAAGAATGGGCGGGGCGATGGAGGGATAGCCGCCCAGGTATTGCGTCTCCTTGCCGGACGAATGTCGGCAGAAACCAAAGCCCTCTTCGGGCCGGACTGATAAACATCCTGTCCGCGAACACTCACCGAGCAGAAGCTCAATAAGCCTGGCCGATCTATCTCCGTTTGCGTGCCGGCGACGTAATCGGTCTGGGTTTTATTGTCCAGCAGCCGAATTATTTCCACTCGTCCGGTGTTGTCCCGCCGATGCCACTGCCGGTAGATTGCACCATCCTGGCCCACGGTCAAGCCAAAGGTGGCGGGTGGCTCTGAACCGGCATACGGCGGCACAGAAGCCGTGCCGCGAAGCCGGGCGGCGCTTCCGGTATCTTCCAGGCAGACAGCCGAGCCGCCGGCAGGAATCACAAGCATTTTGCCGTCCACCGCGATATCGGCTGAGCAACAGAATTGATCTTGCCAGGTCACGCGCCCTTTTTTGAACTGGCACCAATCTTCGCCGCTCCAGCGATTGCCGGTGAAGGCGAGGACCTCCCTGACGAAATCCCATATCCAGCAAATTGTCCCATCCGGCTCAAGGGCATAGACCTTTGAGCCGAGCGTCGCAAAATACACGCGGCCATTAGCTACTACAGGGCTGCCAAATATGGGCTCACCACAGACAATTTCTTTGACTACACTTCCGCCGGCCGCATCAAGTACGTAATATGAACCAGACATCGTGCCGAAGTGCAGGTATGCCCTGCAATTGCCGGCGAGGATATGTTGTTGCAGTTTGCCTTGCCGCCGTGAGTTTGGAACTTCCACAGGACATCGAGCGTTGCCGCATCGATGCAAAATGCTGCGCCAGCACCATCCACGACATAAATGCGTCCATCGGCCAAAACTGGGCCATAAAAATAGCATCGGTCAATGGCTCCACGCCAACCAATGCGAGAGGTGGCGCCACGCTTCTATCGGGCACGTCGCCGGAGTGTCGGCAATCGTATTTGAACTGTAGCCAGTGCTCACCGGCGATTAGAGGCGTCACTGAAAGTAAGTAAAATAATATCAACAATCTAATGTTATTACGCAGACACTTCATCCTGGTCGTGCTCCTTTCGTCGAGACCTTATCGGTGGGCTAAAGCCCACCCTACCGAACTGAGGACTCATAGTAGACCTTATCGGTGGGCTATAGCCCACCGATAAGGTCTACTATGAGTCCTCAGTTCGGTAGGGTGGGCTTTAGCCCACCGATAAGGTCTCGACGAAAGGAGCACGACCAGGATGAAGTGTCTGCGTAATAACATTAGATTGTTGATATTATTTTACTTACTTTCAGTGACGCCTCTAATCGCCGGTGAGCACTGGCTACAGTTCAAATACGATTGCCGACACTCCGGCGACGTGCCCGATAGAAGCGTGGCGCCACCTCTCGCATTGGTTGGGCGGTGCCATTGACCGATGCTATTTTTACGGCCCCAGTCTTGGCCGATGGACGCATTTATGTCGTGGATGGTGCTGGCGCAGCATTTTGCATCGATGCGGCAACGCTCGATGTCCTGTGGAAGTTCCAAACTCCCGGCGGCAAGGCAAACTGCAACAACATATCCTCGCCGGCAATTGCAGGGCGCTACCTGCACTTCGGCACGATGTCTGGTTCATATTACGTACTTGATGCGGCCGGCGGAAGTGTAGTCAAAGAAATTGTCTGTGGTGAGCCCATATTTGGCAGCCCTGTAGTAGCTAATGGCCGCGTGTATTTTGCGACGCTCGGCTCAAAGGTCTATGCCCTTGAGCCGGATGGGACAATTTGCTGGATATGGGATTTCGTCAGGGAGGTCCTCGCCTTCACCGGCAATCGCTGGAGCGGCGAAGATTGGTGCCAGTTCAAAAAAGGGCGCGTGACCTGGCAAGATCAATTCTGTTGCTCAGCCGATATCGCGGTGGACGGCAAAATGCTTGTGATTCCTGCCGGCGGCTCGGCTGTCTGCCTGGAATACCGGAAGCGCCGCCCGGCTTCGGGCACGGCTTCTGTGCCGCCGTATGCCGGTTCAGAGCCACCCGCCACCTTTGGCTTGACCGTGGGCCAGGATGGTGCAATCTACCGGCAGTGGCATCGGCGGGACAACACCGGACGAGTGGAAATAATTCGGCTGCTGGACAATAAAACCCAGACCGATTACGTCGCCGGCACGCAAACGGAGATAGATCGGCCAGGCTTATTGAGCTTCTGCTCGGTGAGTGTTCGCGGACAGGATGTTTATCGGTGCCGGCCCAAAAAGGGCTTTGGTTTCTGCCGACATTCGTCCGGCAAGGAGACGCAATACCTGGGCGGCTATCCCTCCATCGCCCCGCCCATTCTTCTACGTGACAGCGCAGTATATGGCGGCCTGGACGGCAGCCTTTACATTGTGCCGCTATCCGGCAATGGTCCCCGCCTGCGCGGGACAGGCTTGCCCCTGCGGAAGCAGGGGCGTGGTCATTTAAGACCGCTTTTGGCAAAGCAATCTCTGCACCGGTTGCCGTCTGCGATGGCCGGATATATTTCGGCTGTGAAGATGGCTATCTATACGTTCTGGGACCAAAGGGCAATGCGCTGCTGCCGACAGAGGATCTTCAACTGCACAAGATACGGAGTCCGCTGACTGGCGAATTCACCGACGCGAAGTACGACTGGTTCACCAATTACGGCAACTTAGCGAGCACTAATTCAAGTGATCAGGCTATCAAACCGCCGCTTAAGATCAAATGGATTCGCCGGTACGAAGGAACCTTCAAGCACCTTCCGGTCTGCGGCGGCGGACGGATGTACACGCACACCGCGGAAGGCCAGATTTTTGCCGTCGAGCAGGAAACAGGCCGCCTATTATGGCGGCGATATTGGCCGGGCGTGCACATCTCTTTTACCTGCCCGATTTATCACAACGAGCGTCTGCTTGTCCCCCAGGCGGGAATGAAGAAATCCTTTATGCGCTGCCTGGACGCCGCCACGGGCAACCTGCTTTGGGAGGCGCCTTTTACTGGCTCACCGAGTTGGAGCCGCCAGCAACCTCCAATCGTGTGCAAGAACCTTGCCATCTATATCTTTGGCGGCGGAATCTACGCACCGCAGGGGACAGAAAAGCATACCTACAGAAGGGCGAACCCATAAAAGCACCGGATGGGGCTGAGATAATGAGCTGGATTTACGGCCACGATAATCCTTATTATCCCAAAGACCACAAACCGCTGGTGCGAGCGTGGGACATAGATACGGGCAATGAGGTTTGGACGGTAGATTTTTCGCAGTTCGGCTGCGGCGGAAACGACGCCGGTTTGTGCTTGATGGACGACACGCTGTACTACTCTTGCTTTTTCGGTTATGCAGCCAAGACAAAAGAAGGCTCCCCAGGTGCAAAAGGTCTTACCGCGGCAATTGAGCCAGCGACCGGACGAGTCATCTGGTTGACAACCCAATACTATGTCACCGCCGGCACCACAATCTCCGCAGAGAATGGGCGTCTGTACCTGGGCGGCTATAACCCACCGAACGAGAAAACGCAGAACCGCTACGTCTGGTGCCTGGATGCCAAAGACGGCTCTTTAATTTGGCAATCCGAACCGGTCGCAAAAGCCGTCAATGTAATCACAGTGGGCAAGAATTTCCTGTTCGCCCACGCCTCCAGCGGCAAGCCCAGCTATCTAATAGATAAGGCGACCGGCAAAATCCTGTCCATCTTCGACTATGGCTATGCCTGCACACGGTTCACGTTGTCTGAGCCTACCTGCTCCGTGCCAACATGGATATGATCGACACATCGAGCGGCAATAAGTTTGTCTCCTCAGGCCCATGCGTGGATGTACGGGAGTGCGTCGGGGCGGTCGTCTCGAATGGGCGGATTTTCTATACGTCCCAGGGCAGCGGCCTGCAGCTATGCCAGGTATGTGGCTCAGAAGCTACATCGTTCACCAGTTCCTGGAATGGCGTACCCTCATCATTGTTGCAGCCGTAGCTGGCACCATATTTTACGGAAAATTTACTTTTGGCTGTCAACTGATGGGCTGCGATGGGCGTCTATACCAGCAGATCGGTATGCAGAAACCTGCATACCCTACCGACCTGATTCTTAGGAGACTCAATTATGAGCCATAAAAGAGTGATGTTGGTGGCAATGGTGCTGTTTGTCGGCAGCGGAATTTGCCAGGCGAAAGTCGATCTGGTCACGCTGCCGTCGCGGGATACGGTGCAGCTTACGATTTATAACTCCGCGGATATGACACTGGTGCGGGAGAGCCGGGCGCTGACCTTAAAAAGGGTAAAAACGCCTGCAATTCTCATGGGAGAATACCCTCATCGACCCGACCAGCCTGGAGATGCTGCCCAAAGCCAATGCAGACAAGATCGAGATAGCCGAGCTGGTTTATCCGCCGAGGGTAAAGAACCTCGGCCTGTGGAATATCGAAAGCGGCGTCAGCGGCAAAGTGCCGGTCGAGATTACGTATCTGACCAGCGGCCTGTCATGGCGGGCGTTCTACATGGGAACACTCGCGGAAGATGAAAAGACGATGCGCCTCAGGGCTATGTCGTAGTCACCAACAACAGCGGCGAGGATTACGAGAACGCCCAGACCCGCCTGATCGTCGGCAAAGTCCATATCCTCGATGAGATCGCCGAGCTTGCCCGGCGGCAATACCCCTACGGCCGACCGGGCGAAGTGCGTTGAGCGACTGGCCGGTCTTGGCTGCCCGCGAGGCGCGTGATGAGCGGTTTCCCGCAGTGCAGATGATGGTCTGAGAGTGCCGCCGAGAAGCCCAAGGAAATCGTGAAGGAAGGACTTAGCGAATACTTCCTTTACACCATCGAAGGGACCGAGACGATTCCTAACGGCTGGTCGAAGCGGTTGCAGAGCTTCGACGTTGACGCCGTGCCGGTCGTGAATCTTTACAAGTATGAAGAGGAACGCTACGGGCCAGGCGTCGTGCGGTTTCTGAGCTTCAAGAACGATAAAGAGCACAAGTTAGGCGAGACCCCCATCCCCGGCGGGATGCTCAAGGTCTATCGAACCGCCGGCGACCAGGGAAACCTATCTTACACGGGCCAATCGGAATTCAAGTACATCCCCGTCGATGAGGACATCGAGCTGAATCTCGGGGCCATGGCCGACGTTGTCGTCGAGCCCAAGCTGATGGACTACAAGACGGAAAACTACCGGTTCGATCAGGAAGGCAACGTCGCCGGCTGGGACGAGATTCGCACCTTCAAAGTCGAAGTCAAGAACACCCGCGACATAGACGTCAAGGTCGAGATCAAACGCAACTTCCCCACCCAATACTGGGATATCAAGAACAGCGGCGAGTTCGGGCATTCGAGAAGGTGGACCTGGGCACGGTCAAGTTCACTCTGGAGCTGAAGCCTGGTTCGTAAGGAATTTCAGCTACATTTTGACGACCTATCGCGGCGTAAGGGCAGAGGAAACTCTAACGGCAGCTTCGGCTTTTCAAAACCGAAAACGGTAACCGTGGTAGATAAGCAGCAGCGTATCTTTCCGTAATTTAGCTACCGGATATATCATCTGGTGGATTCCGCGCATCGAATTCCGGTCGGGCAGCGCGTGGCGGGCAAATTGCATGGATCAGTGCAGCCGCCACCCAGACGCCGCTGCCGATAACGGTCAACGCTGAAATTACCACCAGGACCAGAATAAATACTTTCATCCTTTATGCTCCAGATTTGGTTTTGCCCAACCAATGTCCCAAAGCATACGCCAGTAATGCCGAGCCGAGAGCCGGAATAATGGCAGGGACATTAATCAATGCGGGCAAGACAAACTGAAATATTACGGCAACACACGTTCCGACTCCCATAGATAGAATTCCTGCAAGAGGACGAGGGGCCTTCAGCCATAAACCGAAAATAAGAGCCGGCAGAATCGCGGGAGCCAGATACTGTAACAGGCTAGCAAGCCCTCTATCACGCTTGGCACAAATGCGGCTGCGGCCGCCGCAACAGCGGCAATAATAATCGTCGAGTAGCGCCCGGCCTTCAGCGCAAGGGCGTCCGGCAACATCGAAAACCTCCGAATGATGTCTTGCGTGAACACCACCGCCCCAGCGTTGAGCAGCGAATCAAGGCTCGATAGCACTATCGAAACCAGCGCCACCAACAAGAGGGCATACCCGGCGTGGGGCATTATTGATCCCGTAAAATTTAGAAGCACGTAGTTTTGCTTGGTATCGCTGGCAACAACAGTCCTGGCAACAATTCCGATCGCTACCATCACGGTGAACCACAGAGTGCTGAAAATACCTGCGAGGATAAAGCCGTTGCGCGAGACCTTGGTTGTCTCTGGAGGCAAGGGCAAGATTCGCATAAGGAGGTATGAGCGTCTCGCCAAGCAGAAATGCTGCAACAAAACCGATTATCTGTATAGTGGGCGTTGAGCTGAATCCATCTGCTGTCGCAGCAAACGCCTGCTGGAAAAAAGATGCCGCTCCGCCCTGGAAATGGAATAGCAGCGCATATAACAAGGTCACAGGCAGAAGTAAGGCAAACAGCACGAAATGAAAGGCATCGGTAACGACGCTAGCCCGCAATCCTCCAAATGTCGTGTACGAAGCCGTGACGACCGCAATTACACTTACAGACAGCCATCGCGGCAGCCCAAATATATCGTCCAGGACCACGCTGCCGGCGCTAATCATTACTGCCGAGAACGACGTACACAGGGCCACGGATATAACGCCGGCAAGAATCTGGCACTTGCGGTCGTACTTTTGCCCGATAGCGTCTCCTAATGTGTAACAGTCTTTCAACTGCCTTAGCTTCGGGGCGACGAGCAACCCGACAAAGATGTTCTGGACGGCGTAAGCCAATCCAACCGCCAAAAAAAGAAAACCACTTTTGAATCCCCTTCCGACAAAGCCGATCGAGAAACCTGGCCCTATATAGTCGGCAGCGATACTGCCAAATATCAGCGCCAATGGCAACTCGCGCTTGGCTACGGAGAAGTCTTCAAACTCGCGGGCTGCACGCGCGGAGAGCGACAAACACCAGCAGAATCACGTAGACAGCAATAGCAGCCCCAGATAAAACCGTATCCACGCCTCGATTCTCGATATAAAGACAGCGTAGAGCGTTCAGCGTTTAGCGGATAGTCTATACGCTCCACGCTGTACGCTGAACGCTATGCCTCGGGTCTATCCTGGAACACTTCCTCTTGCAATTCGTTGATCGTCGCGTCTAATTCAGACTCAGTACGGATCCATCCAAATCTCGCATCCACAAGGAAGGTCTGGTACCATTGAATCAGGTTCTTGGCAAAGTCTTCATCTTTGCAGTAGATGCCGAACGATATTTCTCCTGCGTGCGATCCAGCTTTTCGAGGCATGTGAGCGAAGGCAAGAAGAACTGCGGTCCCGGTTAACAGGAACTCCAGGTCGGACACTTTACTATTGTATATGCGCAGTCTGCCCGATTCGATTGCCTCGGGGTATTTGCGAAAAAGATGGTGGGCGGCATTGGAGAAACCAGGCACGCTGAGATTCATTGCGCGGTGAATTTTCACATCCGGGTAGTCTTCTATAATTTCATACAGCGTGCCAAGATAGTCCTCCATAGGCTGCCTCTCTCCTTCAAACAGCATGCACGTCCACAGTTCGCCGTAGCCTGTGGCGTCAAGCTGTTCCTGGAGCATTTTCTTGGCAACATTGTAAGTTTCTCTTCGGCTGCCCAAAACTTTCAACTGACGTTCGGTTAAGATCTTCGCCCAGGGGGGCAGGTCTTTGGGAAGCGAATCGGGCGGACAGACGCCAAGCCGAGTTAAGAGCCTCAGAAACTGCTTCTCGGCAGAACCATAGAACCTTCTGCCAACGACGCTGCCTACGTTGCCGTTGCAGTCCAGCCCGAACTGTTTGTGGTAGCCGAACGAGAGGCGGTGCACATCATAGTGCTCGGCTTTCAATGCTTTTTCCAATTCGATAATGAGGCCGACGGCTTGCTTTTCGGGTGCACTATCAATTGATAGATGTACATTCGGACACAACACGATCGGTCTTTTACCTATCATAACTGAAAGATACGCAAGCTCCTGGACAGCCTCCTGTAGCTCTTCTCGCCCGTCATACAACTCGACACATAGGAAGGCAACCAGCACGTTGGAGAAAGTAACTCTGTTTTGGCGGGGCTGTATGGTCACAGGGTCTATCCGTGATGAAGGCTCCTTGTCTTGGAAATAGCATGAGGAACACTGGTAGCAATCCAAGATCATAACAGGTCCTCGGCCCAGGTTTGAGCCTGTGTTGTCGGCTTTGACCCCCCCGACTCCTGTTGGGGCTGCGTTTTACCGGCGACGATGCCCTGGCTTTTTTCAAGCGACACGCAATCGCGGCGTTGACGCGGGAGATAAATAGGCCCACGTCGGGCGTAACAGCCTTGTCGGCGAACCCGACACTATTGAGAATCCGGGTGACCTCGGTAGCCTGCCAAAACTCCGCCGAGGATGCGATCCTGTCTGCTTCCTCACGGGTCAGCGACTTCAGAAAATCCGGCACACAGCCATCTCGTAGCGCTCCTGCGTAATCGATTAACAATTCTTGAATTTCTCGGTTTGTTTGTGGCATTGTTCGTTGCTCCTTTGAATAATCAATCCTCGCGACAGCAATCGGAGAGCATCTTTTTGAGCTTGAGTATGGTCCGAAACTCCAGCATCTTGATTGCTCCAACCGTGGTTTTAAGCTCGTTGGCGATCGCCCGGTTCGACATTCCTTGCATCCAGAGTTCTATAGCCCTTCGCTCTCGTGCCTTTAGCCGGCCCAGCATCCGGCGAAGAACCTGCCCAAGCTCCGCCTGAGACATCATCTCCGGAATACTCAAATCCGGGGCGACAAGATTCATCAAGTCCTGTTGTGACAAATACGAATTTCGATTTATCCTCCTGTACACTTCCCGCAGGTGCTTGCGCATGTAGTACAGATATACATTTCTCAAAAGCTCTTTTTCGCTATTAATGTTCGCAAGTGGCCTGGGTCTTGCCATATATCCGCGTAAACATCTTCCAATACATCCTCGCACTCGACTTCGTTACCGAGGTAACGATACAAACACCTGATGAAGATTCCAAATGTGGCTCGCACAAAAGGCTCCATCGCCCGCCGGCGATGTTCCACATCCGGGTCTGCCAGGCCTTTCAGGGCGTTACGAAGCCGTTTATCCATACTCGAAATTATACCGTAAAACCGCGAGGCTTTCAAAACCCGGCAACTCCACGTAAAACGTGGTGAAAAATATTTAGCCCCGCAATTTATTGCGGGGTTGTTGACCCTGCTTTGATTTTTTCCGCCAGATCGAGCAGCACTTTGGCAGCGGTTGCATTCTGCAAATCCTGCATGGCTCGGCTCAGCGGTTCGAGAGCCTCGTCAACTTCGCCGATGCCGAGCAGTTGATAGCCCCAGAGAAGCTGCAGGTCCGCATCGAAACTGTAAGCTGCAGCTTTTTCGGCCAGGCGGTCAATCTGCTGGGAGAGGACATCGTCATCCGGATACAGACCTCGGGCAAAGAAGACTCCTTCCTTTTCGGGAGAAACCTTTTCCAGAGCGGATCGCAGGACGTTTGCCGCCTCGGTATATTGCTCGTTGGCCAGAAGCGCCTGCGCAGTATGCAAATGGCAGCACCATATCCTCAGGTGCATACTCCATAGCACAGGCGAAATTCTCAACAGCCGCGTTGTAGTTGCCAGCCCCGAATGCTTTTACTGCCTCCTCGAAATAGTTGTCGGCCACAGTTGGCGGACTCGGTTCGGCTGCCTGCTGAACAGACGGCGTAGAGTGTTCAGCGTTCAGCGGATAGCCTACACGCTCTACGCTGTACGCTGAAGGCTGTACCGCCCCATCATCTTCATAGTAGTAGTTGTATGTATAGTAGTTGTAGGTGTCGCCCTGCACTTCCTGGGCAACCGGATAATATCCACACCAATAGTACGGATGACAGCCGTACCAATAGTAGCGAGTGTATCCGTACTCTATCGGCCAGTAGCCGCTCAGGCTGACGAAAACGTACTTGCGAAGGTAGTAAGGATAAACATACCCCAGCGTCCAGGACGGGCCCCAGTGATAGCCGACAGTGAAGTGGAATCTCGGCCAGATTATCCTGTGGCATATACGGTCGTGCCAGTCTCGATATACGTGCACATAATGGTGTCTGGGTTCTGCTAAATATGGACGGTCGTGATATAGCACACCCCGGGAGCCATATCTGGCGGAGCGATATATGCCGATCTCACCTCGGTCACGAACATTATTTGGGGTGATTGTCTGGTCGTGCGGGCCAATTTTTTTCGGTCGCGGGCCATCGGCTGTTTCGGGGGCGATTCTTGGTCCTTTATTCTGCCGCTCTGGGGCTTCCGCAGCAGGCGGATTATCAGCCTGACGTTGCGCCGGTTCAGCTTTTCTGGAGATCCTGCCAGCGTGACCGAAGGACCCTGCTTCGCGGGAACCAAACAGCTTTGGTGCCTTAACCGGATTGGCTGCCTGCTGGCTCCCAGCAGCATTTGCCGCCTTGTTTTGGTTGGGCGGCGCTATGTCATTCTGAGGCGCAGCCGAAGAATCTCTCTTACCAAGGCCAAGTTTTTCGCTTCGCTCAAGAGAATTGAACGTTCCATCCTTGTTATTACGGCTTCTGGAAAAAAGACCGAGTGGGCTTGCCGTGCTTAGCGTGCCGATCAGTGGCGGTCTTTTGCGCTGGCAGGCGCAACCGAACTTGCCGATGGCTGACGGGCTAAGGCCGAACCCGAAGGGGATGCAGATTTCTGCGTGCCCCCTGCCGGGTTCTGTGCCCCGATTAAATTCCCTACGCTGCTGGTTGCATCTGTCCTGAGTGAAGTTGAAGGATTTGTACTTAAACGGATAGGTGACTTTGGTGTTCCTGTTGTTTGCGTACTTGTTGGCGATGGCGTTTTTCTGCTGAAAAAGCTACTCAGCGGAGAAGTCCTCCCTGTGCTTATCTGCCCGCTTGCGGTTGGAGCAGCGGATGTTGGCCCGACCCCGACTCCTGTCGGGGTGGCGTTCTGACGGGCGGGACTGGCGGTAGTCGCGGGCGCATTAACGCCTATAAAGCTTCCGGTCCCAACGGAAGCGGGGATAGCAGGCTTTGCTATGGACGAACCAGCCTGGGCTGGTCTTGCGCTGGCAAAGAAACTGCTGGAAGGACTGCGGATACCGGAGGTAACACTCGGTCTTGGGCTCGCAGAAATTGGGCTGCTTGCCATGGTCGCTGGCTGGGCCGGTCTTGCAGGAGCAGCGACACTGCTGGGTGTTCTACTTACGCTGGGTGACTGGCTGGGACTGGGTGAAGCCGGGCGACTCGCAGCCGGCTGGCTCGTTCGATTACCGCTGTCAGCCTTGTTGCTC
This sequence comes from Sedimentisphaerales bacterium, assembly GCA_963814265.1. GTDB lineage: Bacteria > Planctomycetota > Phycisphaerae > Sedimentisphaerales > Anaerobacaceae > JAFNGF01. The sequence goes on from CAWFCJ010000027.1 coordinate 15,651, forward strand.
CTTCTCTGTGCCAAGGCTGGCTCGGCTAACAGAGGCAGCAATAAAGCCAGCGCAATGCCTACGTGCGAGAATCTCGCATTTGCCGTTATGTATTTGTCCGTCAACATGGCCGGTCTCCTTAACTATATGCAACCTTTCGTTTCATAAAGTAAAGGCACTAACCAAAGGCACGGTAACGATAATTCCGCCCCCTTCGTGATTTGCAATTGACAATTGTAAATTGGAAACTGACAATTGGCCGGAGGCAGAAAGGGCAAAACGTAAAACTAAAAGTGTAAAACTGCGGAACTCAACAGTTTTTACTTTTAACTTTTTCGCTTTTAGTTTCCAGGTATGGAGGTGAATATGGCCAAGGTAGTAGATTTTCAGTCGATCAAATCGGTAGATAAGTGCAGGTACGATGCGGTATCTTTGGGCGAAGTCATGCTCAGACTTGACCCCAGAGACGTTCCTACCGCCAGGGTCAGAGATAACATCAGGGTCTCGCAAGGCGGCGGAGAAACCAACGTTGCCTGCGGATTGGCCTATACGTTCGGGCTAAGAACAGCGGTTTTGACGGCTTTGGTAAGCGATCCTATTGGCGAAAACATTAGAAATCAGATGCGAGAAGCCGGCGTTGATACGGGCAAAATAATCTGGTGGAATACAAACTCCGATGGTACCAGTATTCCACAGACGGGAAGGGAACTATCTGCAATGGGTTCAACTTTACATACAACGGCAGCGGCGTTCTGCCTTCCGACACGACCTATTACCGCGGCAACGCCGCTGCACGGCTGCTTGAACCGAGCGACTTTGACTTTGACCAGATATTCGGCAAAGAGGGCGTCCGCATCTTCAATACCGGCGGAATCTTTACTCTTATAGGACCTAAAACCGCGGATGTTGCTGTGGAAGCGGCACAAAAGGCGGCGGAATACGGCACTTTCGTTTGTGCCGACCTGAACTACCGGGCAAAGGTTGAGCCGGATAAGAATAAAGCCAGGGCCATAAACAAGAAGCTCGCCCCCTATTTGGGCATGCTGGTTGGAAACGATTCGGATTTGTCCGATGCGTTGGGCTACGAAACCAAGGTCAAGAAAAATGCCCCATACAGCGAATGGGCTGAGGCGTATAAAGAAACCGTGCGCCAGGTGGCAAAGGATTTGCCCAATCTGGGCTTGATCGGGACTCAATGGCGAGGCGCCCATAATGCAGACCTAATTAGCTGGGGGGCTGTATTGTATGACACTCGAAAGGCCATTTTTTATGAAAGCGCCTGTCAGAGAGAACGTTCCCATCAGAGATAGGACCGGCGGCGGCGACTCGTTTGCCTCGGGCGTTTTGGCCGCCTTGCTGAAGGGCAAAGACCTGGAAACGGCCGTCAATTGGGGTGCCGCTCACGGCATTCTGGTCCAAGAAACGCCCGGCGATATCACTATGATCAACCAAAAGGCCGTGGAAGCTGAAGCAAAAAGAGCGTCAGCCAGCGGAGGCGTAAAGGCTGTTCGTTAATGAGGCACAGAGGTACAAAGGCACAAAGGTACACAGGCACAGAGGCACAAAGGCGCAGAACAACTTTGTGCCTTAGGTACTTTGTCCCTTTGTGCCTTAGGTACTTTGTCCCTTTGTGCCTTTTCAACTTACCCGTTGTATTCTCGGCGCTGACTATGTTCGGCGGGTGCGAACAGTCAATCCGCCATGAGGCGTCCTGCGGAGGGAATACGGAGAAAGGAGTTGTTACCGGCGTGTCTGGGCAGACCAAAAAGAAAGCGGCGATACGTCTTTAGCACGTTGCCATAAACGTCAAGGACCCCGTCAGTATGGCAGAATGGTACTGCAAGAACCTGCAAATGAAGGTCGTCAAAAAAGGGCCCGCTCCGGTCAACGCGCATTTCATTTGCGATGCTGGGGCAAATATGATGCTGGAGATATACCACAATCCGCCTGATGCTGTGCCCGATTATGTGTCTATGGACCCGCTCTTGTTCCACATTGCCTTTATGGTAGACGATGTGAAAGGCGTACGAGAAAAGCTAATAGCCGCCGGTGCCACGCCCGTTGGGGAAGTATCCACAACGCCGGCTGGTGACGAGATAACCATTCTCCGCGACCCGTGGGGCGTTGCCATACAGTTTGTCAAGCGTGTTGAGCCAATGCTGCCCAACGGGGAATAACGAATATCGAACATTGAATCAAGAATTTCAAACTTCAACGTTTCTTGTTGGATATTCGACATTCTTGGTTGTTCGACGCCTGCAGATAAAGAACCTGCCGATCTTCGTCAAAGCAGACAACTGGGCCCGGCGTCACATCTTCAGCGGCCAGGCCAATTATTCGCAAGGGATTGTAGAAGCCCATAGCAGCCAGCAAGGAAGTGATTTTCGATTTTCGATTTTCGATTTTCGATTTGGGATTCTCAATCGGAAATCGGCAGTCCTCAATCGGCAATATGTTAAGTGACGCCAGCCAATTCATACACTGTAGCATCGTGGCTGAAGAACCGATAAGGTATCCTGATGCCGGCTCGTACAACTGTCCGCTATCGGTCAGTATCGCCTTGCGGCCGGGCAAACCTGGGGCGGGGTAGCTGCCCGGCGCCAAGCCCGCCAGCGGCGAAGCATCACTAACGACCGCACAATTTTCCGGCCCTTTGGTTCTAATGATCGTTTTGACCAAAGAAGCCGGCAGGTGATGACTATCGGTTATAATCATCGCGGCCAGCCTGTCTTCAGCCAGGCCCGCCCAAACCGGATTGTGATGTCTGGGCAGCATGGCCGGCACACCGTTACCCAAATGCGTGATTGCAACGGCGCCGGCCTGGACTAATCTATCCAGGTCGTCTTCGTCTGCCATTTGGTGGCCAAGCGAAACTGATATACCTGCACCGACGGCATATCGGGTCAGTTCCAGGGTGCCTTCCAGGTCGGCTGCTATGGTTATCAGTTTTACAGAGCCATCGGCCCAGTCGAGTAGCTTCTGGAATAAGCGCAAGTTCGGTTTTCTAATCCAGTCGGGATTATGTGCTCCGCGGGCACCTTCTTGGGCGAGATAAAAGGTCCTTCCAGGTGTATGCCGAGTAGACATCCGCGAAACTCTTGCTTTTGCAGAACTTTTGCCATAATCGGCAGATTGTGTCGGTAAACATCCTCAGGACTGGTTATCATCGTGGGCAAAAAAGCTGTCGTGCCCGCGGCGAACATGGCCCGGCAAGCCCGCACAAAATCCGCCTCGGTCAGATCGCTGCCGGAAAAGTCCGCGCCCTTATAGCCATTGACCTGAAGGTCAACTAAGCCAGGCAAGCAGCTTTGAGTTTTGAGTTTTGAGTTTTCAGTTGGAAAGTAGTGACGCTGCTTGCTCATCCAGAAATACCTTACAGTTACCGTGCTGCTGCAAAATGGAGGAGGGACACTCTGGCGTGACAGGCCCTTCCAGAGCGTTCCTGACCGCCTCGGCTTTGCGTTTCTCGGGCACAGAAAGAATCAAGCACTCGCTTTTGATGATCTGCCGGATGCTCATTGAGATCGCCCGTCGCGGCACTTGTTCTATCGTCTCTGAACCAGCCTTCGCCCAACTGTTGCCTTCGGCATTTTTCGTCCAGCTCCACGACAATGTAGGGCTGGAGGGTTGCGAAATCCGCTGGCGGGTCATTAAACGCCAGATGCCCATTTTCCCCGATGCCCAAAAGCGCTACGTCGATAGGATGCTTGGCGATGATGGCACTAATCCTGCGACATTCCTGCTGCGGGTCTTTTGCGTCGCCGTTGACAAAGTGTACCGCTTTTAGGCCTGGCACTTTATCTACGAATCGCTCCTTCAGGAATCTGCGGAAGCTCGCAGGGTGGTCAGCAGAGAGCCCTATGTATTCATCCAGGTGAAACATTGTTACTTCTTGCCAGTCGATTTCATCCGCCGCCGCGAGGTTCTTGAGCATCTCAAATTGGCTGGTTCCCGTCGCCAGAATCATATTAGCCTGCTTTTTGACTTTTATCGCCTGTTTGATAACCTGTGCCGCCGATGCTGCTGCTGCGGCTCCCATTTGTGATTTGGTTTTGAAAATGAACTTCTCCATAATTTTGCTCCTTGCCAATTTGCAATTGTCAGTTTTCAATTTACAATTGTCAATCGTCAACTGGCTTGAGTTTTACAAACGGGAGATTAGCTATGAAGAACACGTGTCTATTCGCACAGATAGTCTTAGTCCCATGCCTTTTGTGCGCTGGGCTTTTATTCGCTCAGCCGGCGGATGTTCTTTCCACCCTTGATAAAAATCACCCACGGCTGATGTTGAAAGATAAAGACCTACGGCAGCTAAAAGAACAGTGCCAGAGCGATAAGGCGCTGCAAAAGTGCCTGCAGGACGTGCTCGATGAGGCAGATGGTTACATTAATGCCAGGATGCTTACATACGACAAGATCGGCCCACGGCTTTTGCACGTCAGCCGAAACTGCCTGCATCGGATTTACGCCCTTGCGCTGGCGTGGCGATGGACGGGCGATGAAAAATACGCCCAAAAGGCCGTAGAAAACCTGCTGACGGTCTGTGCATTCAAGGACTGGAATCCGTCGCATTTTCTTGACACCGCCGAGATGTCACACGCGGTCGGCCTCGGCTATGACTGGCTATACCCTTACCTCGATGGCGAGACCCGCGAAAAAATAAAGGCTGGGCTGATTAAAAACGGCCTGGAGCCGGGGCTAGGCGCCTACAAAAAGACATGGTGGGCTCAAAGCGAATTCAACTGGAACCAGGTCTGCAACGGCGGGATGATAATCGGCGCCCTTGCCATTGCCGAAACCGACCCTGCTTACGCCGAGCAAATTATACCGGCGGCTGTTCGCTCGCTGCCGCTGGCTCTGAAAAGCTACGGCCCGGACGGCGCATGGGGTGAAGGCCCGGGTTATTGGAGCTATGCCACACACTACACCGCATACGGCCTGGCCGCGCTACAGAGTGCTCTGGGCAAGGACTTTGAGCTTCTGCAAATCAAGGGCCTTGCCGAATCGGGCAGATTTCCGATATATACGACCGGCCCGACCGGCCTTCTCCTGAACTTTGCTGACTGCGGAGAGAAAAGCTCCAGAAGACCGATGCCGTGTATGTTCTGGCTCGCCCGTGTCTACAATAACCCCCTGTACGCAGAATCCGAACACGAAATGATTGCCAAGAGCGGCGCCAGTCCCCAGCATATCATCTGGTATGTTCCTGCCCCCCAAGAGAAACCTCCGGCAAGAGACCTCGACCGTTATTTCCGCGGACCTGTGGAAGTGGCAGTCTTCCGCAGCGATTGGAACGATCCTGACGCCCTGTTTGTCGGCGTAAAAGCCGGCTACAATCAGGTCAATCACGGACACCTCGACTTAGGCAATTTCGAGCTGGATGCCCTGGGCGTCAGATGGGCACGCGACCTCGGCTCAGAAAACTATAACCTGCCCGGCTACTGGGACGGAAAAAGAGGCGGCCAGCGCTGGTCATACTATCGCTTGAATTCTGCCAGCCATAATGTGCCAATGCTGGCCGGCGAGGACCAGGACCCGGAAGCCACATCCAGATTCATCCGGGTCGAAACAAATAAAGAGACGCCATTTGTGCTTGCGGACTTGACAAGTGCCTACCAAAAGCACGCAAAGAAAGTAACGCGCGGCGTGGCGATGATTGGGAGCCGCCGGGCAGTTCTGGTACAGGATGAATTCGAGCTAAAAGAACCTTGCGAGGTCGCGTGGGCCATGACTACCGATGCGAAGATAAATATAGAACAAAAAAGCACAGCGGTGCTGACCCTCAAAGACAAAGAGCTGGTTGCACGAGTTTTGTCGCCTGCCGATGCGGAGTTTGTGGTCGAGTCAGCCGAGCAAAAGCCGCCGCAAGAGGCGAATAAAGATGTCAGCCGACTTCTGGTGCGATTGCCGGAAGCCGAAGGGCTCGTGCGGGTGGCAATCCTGCTCTCGCCTGTATGGAAGGACGGCAATGTTGTCAAGACCGTGGACCTAAACCCACTGGAAAGATGGTAGCAAGAAACCTGAAGCTAAAAACTATTGTGGGATCTTTTGTCAAATCGTTGCTCTATTTGTATGGCGGATAGACTTATAACAATAGCAAACTTTAGTGAGCCTTTAGAGGCGAACCTGGCAAAAATAAAATTGGAGTCTGAAGGTATAAAATGCTTCTTGGTTGGCGAAAACTTTGTAGCCACATACTGGCTTTTGTCAACCGCTGACCGCGGCGTAAAACTTCAGGTCAACAAATCCGAAGCCGAAAGAGCTTTGGAGATACTCGGAACAAAAAAAGGCCAAAGATTGGAAAAAGACCGAGAAAAAGATTTAACTGCCGAAACATACGACTTACTATGTCCGAAATGTCATTCTAAAAACATAGAATATGAAAAGTTCTCGAGAAAAGTATTTTTCCTTTCTATATTATTTTTCAGATTTCCTCTCCCAATTCTGAAGAAAAAGTATAAATGCGGAAACTGTGGTTACGTTTGGGAATAAATATGATTCTTTTGGGTTTTGACCCGCCGTTGTAGCTAACTTGCAGAAGGTTTTCGCTACTCTGGTTTTTTGAGTTCCTCGACTTTCGGCAGGTCTTTGAGCGAATTTAGGCCAAAGACTTCCAGGAATCTTTTTGTTGTGCCGTAGAGCATGGGCCTGCCTAAGACTTCTGCCCTGCCTACAATCTTGACCAGGCCCTTATACATAAGGCTTCGCATCAGCTCACCTGCTGCAACGCCTCTGATGGCTTCGATATCGGCTCGTATAACCGGCTGCTTGTACGCGATTATCGCCAGTGTCTCCAGAGCGGCAGGGCTTAGTTTGCTGTCGCTGCGGGCGCGAAGCAATTTCTGCAGCCAATGATTATAGGTGCTCAGGGTCAGCATCTGATAACCGCCGGCGATTTGCTCTATTTGAAAGGCGTGATTGTTGGCTTTGTATTTGGCATTGAGATTCTCAATGTGCTGGCGGATTTGCTTTGCGCCCGCCTCAACGATACTAGAAAGCCGGGCCTCCGATAGAGGCTCATCGCTGGCAAATAGAACCGCTTCTATGACCGACTCGACTGTCATTTCGTCGTTCGTCGCTCGTCGTTCGTCGCTCGGAATTATTTCATTCTCTTCTGTCATACATTCTTCCACGTGAACGGGTCCACATCCTTCTTACTAATCTTGATTGTTACCTGCTTTATTTGTTCTTGCAGTTGCTTGGCAAGCTTTCGTAGCATAAACCGCTCCGACACTGTATGGCTCAGGCAAATACAGGTTAGATCCGCCTGTTGTGCAGCCAGCGCCTGGTGGTGTCTTAATTCGCCGGTCAGGTACAGATCAACCTTTGCGGCAATAACCGAATTGATAATCTTGCCGCAGTAACCTGCGCAGACCGCCGCGGTTTTCACCAATCGCTTTGCATCTCCAACGATGCCAACTGCTTTAGCACCGGTGCGCCTTTTGATTCTGCGGATAATCTGCTCCACCGATAAAGGCTGCGCTAATTTGCCGATTCGACCCAGACCGAATTTATTCTTGCTATTGTGGAGCTTAAAGACATCGTAAGCCGGCGTCTCGTATGGATGCGTCTTCTTCATCGCAGCTATTACGCTTTCCAGTTTCTCTGCCGGCACGATTGTTTCAAACCGTATCTCCGGCACTTTTTCGAGTCGTCCTTTTTTGCCGATAGCTGGCTTTGCTCCTTCCAGCGGCAGAAATGTTCCCGTGCCCTGAGCCTGGAAGCTGCACCTGCTGTAATTGCCTATCCATCCTGCGCCGGCGGCAAAAACCGCCTCTGAAACCTGGCCTGCCGCCTCGACCGGCACAAAAACGATCAGCTTGTAATTGTCCGGGCCAGCGTAATCAACGTAATCGCCGATCGGTTTAGCATCGGCAATGCCAATAATCTCGGCAAGGCCGTCATTCACTCCTCCTACGGCTGCATCTAGAGCAGTATGGATTGAGAACACCGCAATCCCACGGCGAATTAGTTCGTAGACTAGACCCCGCGTGGAACGCGGGGCTAAATATTTAGCCCCCAGTTTCACTGAGGGTTCCGCGGTGATTTTTTTCAAGGCGTCCCAGATCACAGGATGATATGCGATAATCAGGTCCGTCTTTTGTTTTATCGCTTCGGATAAAACTTCTTTGGTGACATCAATGGTCAACAAGATGTTTGTTACATTGTTTTGAGGGTCGCCGATTAGTAGTCCCACATTGTCCCAGTCCTGCGCTAATTCAAGCGGGACAATTTTTTCAATCGCTGTGGCAATATCGCTTACTCGCATTTCTCTGCACCACACTGACGTTTAACAATTTCATTAAAACTACTCTGTAGTTTCTTAGTCATAGGACCAACTCTGCCGCTGCCCACCGTATGCTTCTCTATCGCGTTTACGGGCAAAACCTGCATAATCACATTAGTCAGGAAGACTTCATCAGCCTCCAGGCAATCGGCAATGTAAAGGTCTTTTTCTCTCAGTTCGATGGAGCTGTCAATAGCAATCTGGCAGACAGTCTTTCCGCAATGCCTGCAAGCACCGGCGTTCTAATCGGCGGCGTGTACAAGACCGAATTCTTGACCAAGAAGACATTACTTATGCAACCTTCAGCCAGACGATTATCTACGGTGAACCACAAGGCTTCGGCAGCCCCTTTCTGGTGTGCCCACTTTAGCGCCAGCATCCGCCCATAATAGCTGGTCGTTTTATGCCCGCAAGTCGGCTCGCCGGGATTTTGTCTGAACGGACATAGCACCACTGCAACGCCCTTTTTGTAATATTCTGTCGGATAGGGCTGCAATTTCGTGGCCGTAATAAGTAGTGTCGGCTTTCGCTGCTGGTCAGATTCAGTCATCGGGCCGCCGGTTAGCGTCAACCGCAGGCGGGCGCGATCGAGCTTGTTTGCGCCAAGAACCTCATAGATGGCGTTGGTGAGATATTTTCTGTCGTATGGATTATTTATCGACAGGCTGCTTGCGCTGAAAAAGAGCCTATCTAAGTGGTCAGCCAACGCAAAAACGACTCCATTGTAGCTTCGCATTGTCTCAAAAACGCCCGCCCCATACAGAAACCCGCTGTCGGTAACCCGGATGCAGGCCTTATCGATGTCCACTAAGCGGTCATTTAGAAAAACTTTTTCCATATCCTTAGCGTAGAGCGTACAGCGTTTAGCGGATAGGATTGATCATTCTGTATAACATGCTGCCAACTTCTCTTAGTAGATTTTCCACAGTCTGATTCTTGCTGACATATCGCAGGTCATTGGCCAGCAAAAACTGCGTTTCCAATTCCAGCAGCGAGCCATAAGCGATGGCCAGAAACTGGTCGTATTCTGCTCTGTGTTTTCTGCCGTACCCCTCAGCTATATTGGAGGGTATGGATACACCAGCTTTTCTCATCTGCCCAGATAAGCCATAAATCTCGGATTTAGGAAAGGTGCTTGTCATCTTATATACTTCCAAAAATAGCTGATAGCTTTTTTGCCAGACTACAAGGTCTTTGAATGACTTCGTTTTCATGAGTATTCACTCCACGCTACCCGCTATACGCTGCACGCTGAATGCTATTTATTCCTGCAATTAGTGCTCTTGCCTTTGTGATTGTCTCATCCCATTCGGCCTGTGGGTCGGAATCTGCCACGATACCGCCGCCAGTCTGAGCATACGCTTTTTGGCCTGCGATAATAATCGTTCGTATAGCGATGTTCAGGGACACGGCGCCGTCGATGCCGATAAAGCCAATGCTGCCGGTATAAACGCCTCTGGCGGTCGGCTCAGTTTCATCAATAATTTCCATCGAGCGGATTTTGGGAGCACCGGTAATAGAGCCGCCCGGAAACATAGCCTTTAGAACATCGCAGAAAGTAATCTCTCTGCGGAGTTGCCCGGCTACGGTTGCAACGGCGTGAAAGACTGTCGGATAACTTTCGATGGTTCGCGGCTGCACGACTTTTCTTGTTCCCGGCTGGCAGATTCTTGCCACATCGTTCCGCTCCAGGTCGATTATCATATTAAGCTCGGCCTGCTCTTTTTCGCTGGTAAGCAACTCATTGAAATTCTTCTCGTTGATCTGTTGGCTCTGAGACGGGTTGTTTATCCGTGGGCGTGTGCCTTTGATGGGCTTGGTACTGATGACGCCATCGCGGATGGTTATGAACATTTCCGGCGAGGCGCTGACGATATGAAGCTGGCCGGCGTCGATGATACGCCGCATAAGGGCTTGGGATTGTAGTAGTTCTGCCAGTGGAATAGGTCGATCGGCCTTGCCATCGAAGTCGCATTCAAATCGCTGCGAAAAATTGACCTGATAGATGTCGCCTTCGTAGATGTAGTGCTTTATCTTGGCAATGGCCCGCAGAGTAATAATCTTTACTCATATTGAGCGAATTGCCGAGAAGTCTATCTTGTCAAGGTCGGCAGCAACAGGCGGTTCGACATGAATCTTTTGTGATTCGGCCAGCAAATTTTCAAGAGTGACTAATTTTTCATCCGGTCCTTCGGTGTCGCCGGGCAAGTCCAGAGCGATCAGCCAGCAAGTTGCGTCGACGTGGTCGTAGGCAATAAAACGGTCGTAGAAGCACAATCGGACGAGCGGCATTTCAAGGTCATCTGTGGTGGTTGCCGGCAGCTTCTCAATGTACCTGCCCAGCTCGTAGGCGAGATAGCCAATCCACCCACCACAAAACATGCCCTTTGGCGACCCCCAAATAAATTTGGGGGCTAAATATTTAGCCCCCAGTTTACTGGGGGGTTCCTGCCACTATTTATTGTGCGGTTCACAAATTCATATTTATTTAGAATCCCATGCAGTTTTTGGAAGGGATTTTTTGCCCTGCTCGAAACTGGAATATGTCCCTTGGCTCGGCAGCCCAGTAACTGAATCTGTCGGCATTCGCCTTGGATGTGTTTCCGCCGAGAATCGAGGCCGATTTACGCCCGGCAAAGACTTCGCTTAGAGCGGCCAGGTCTATAGCCGCACGGATTTTTTTGTAGTGCAGTTTGCAGGCGATACTTTTATCTTTGCTGGTGACTATCCCTACCGTCATTGTAGCTGTCCCGCTCTGAACTGCTCTATAATTTGTGGGCCTGATGAAGTGCCTATTCTTTCAGCCCCAGCCTGGAGCATTTCAAGGGCCTGCCTTGCGGTTCGTATACCGCCGGCTGCCTTTATTTTACAGTTCGGCGCCGCCTGCTTGATTAGTTTCACGTCTTCGATGGTTGCTCCCCCAGCCGGGTGCAAGCCGGTGCTTGTCTTTATGAAATCGACTCTACAGGCGTCCAGGACTTGGCAGGCGAATACTTTTTGCTGCTGGGTCAGGGCTGCTGATTCGATTATCACCTTCAGCACGACCGGCGGCCTCATCGAGCGGCAGATTTTCAGCACCGCCTCCACCTGGTTAGACAGGTATCGCCAGTCGCCTTCGATTATCGCCGCCAGGTCAGCCATCATATCAATTTCATCGGTCCCGGCGAAGATAACATCTTTTGCCTGAGCGACCTTAATCTTAGTGGAATCTGCCCCGAGCGGCACATTGACCACGCTGGCAACTTTTACCTTTGTGTTATAGAGTTGCTCAGCAACCAGCGGCACCCATCGAGGATTCACACAGACGGCATGAAATCCAAAGTCAACGGCCCCCTGGCATGCTTGTCTGATTTGCTCTTGCGTAGCGGTCGAATCCAACAGAGCGTGGTCAATACAACCTGCCAGTTGCCTATACGATATTTGCAGCTCTGCATTTGACACTTGACACCCAGAAACCATATTCAGCATTCAGATGGATACGGCTGCTGGCCCATCCGACAGCGTGAGAATGGATCTAACTATCATGTCCGACTGGCCGATCAACAGAAACGCAAATCACCTGCCTCGCCCAGGCTTATACTCTACTGTAGGCCGCCAAAAACTCATCTCGTGTAATTCCGGATTGGGTGCAAATTGTTCTTAGCGTGGAGGCTTTTATCTTCGGATGATTTGGCATAGTCAAAGGAGTCTTACTTCCATCAGGGTTTTCACGCACCATTGAGATGTGCTCTTTCTGCCTTGCGATTTGAAAGCCCAGCATTTCCAGGGCCTTTACTACTTTTCGCACAGGTGCATCGGCAGGAAACTTTGTCATCAAACTTCCACCCCTGTTTCGGCAACGAAGGCCTCAATAATTGGCGGCTCTATATCCAGCACTTCTTTTCCGAAGGTCTCGATATGAAAACGAATGGCAGACTTTATGTCAGAAAGCGCCGCTTCGTAGCTGTCTCCCTGCCCAACTACAACGCCTTTTAGCCCTAACGGATATGCCACATAACCGTCAGCATGCTTTTCTACAACAATCTTGAACTTTCTCATGGTGAATTCCTCAATTGCAATTAGAGGTTTTTCAGTCTCTGCTGCATGTCGTGGTCTTTTAGTGCCGCGATCAACTCGTGTATGTCACCGTCCATTATCTTGTCCAGGCTGTGCAGCGACAGGTTTATCCTATGGTCGGTTACACGGTTTTGTGGGAAATTATAGGTTCTTATCTTTTCAGATCTGTCGCCTGAGCCGATCATAGTTTTGCGCTGTCGACTCGCGCTGGGCCCTTCTTTGGCTGTCATAATGTTCGTAGACTCGAGTTCTCAGGATTCGCCAGGCTTTGGCGCGGTTTTTGTGCTGACTTTGCTCATCCTGCATACTAACGGTGATTCCGGTTGGGATATGTTCGAGCCTGATGGCGCTGCTGACCTTGTTGACGTTTTGCCCACCTGGGCCGCTTGCCCTGCTGACGTGCTCGATAACGTCGTTGGGATTTATCTGGATGTCAAGCTCCTCCGGCTCAGGCAGCACTACAACCGTGGCTGCGGATGTGTGGATTCTGCCCTGGGCTTCGGTTTCGGGCACCCGCTGGACGCGGTGTGCGCCGCCTTCATAGCCCAATTCCGACCAGACGCCCGGCCCTTTTATGCTCAGGATGACCTCACGAAAGCCGCCTTTTTCCGTGCTGCTGAAATGGAGCTGCTCGACCTTCCATTTTCGGTCGGCGGCGTATCTGACGTACATATTGTACAGGTCGCGCGCAAAAAGGGCGGCCTCTTCTCCGCCTGTGCCCGGTCGTATTTCCACTATGATCGAATCAATGCCCATCTCATCTGCCATTACAAGGGTATCCTGGATTTGCTCAAGTAGGGCGATGTTTCTCTCTTGGAGCTGGTCAAGCTCTTCCTTGGCTAAAGCCCTAAGCTCTTTATCTGTCGTGCTATCCTGCAATATCTGCTCGGCGTCAGCAATCTGGAGCACTGTCGTCTTGTACTCGGAGTATTTTGCAACTATTGATTTCAGTTTGCCTTGCTCTTTAGACAGCGCTACCAGCCTGGCTGAATCGCCAGCGATGGCTGGTTCAGCGAGCTGCTTTTGGATTTCGTTGTAGCGCTGCTCAATCTGGTCGAGCTTGGTCAGCAGAACGTCTTTTCGTTCAGGCATAACCATAAATGCGGTTCTCTGAAAGCAAAAATAGCGCATCCCGCTTCGCAGGAAACGCTATTATCGCCAAAAACTCAGCTATCGCTGCTCGTCTTTTTTTTTGCTCTTTTTTATGTAGCTTGTTCCGTACTTCTTTTGGAATCGCTCTATTCGGCCGGCAGTATCGACATACTTTTGCTTGCCCGTATAGAAGGGATGGCACATCGAGCAAATCTCGGCGTGGATTTCTTTGGCGGTACTACGGGTCTCGAACGTGTTGCCGCAGCCGCAGTGAACCACTACCTTGTTGTATTTTGGATGTATTCCTTCTTTCATAATTTCAACTCCACGAAATAACAACTTGCCCGTATTTTACCGTCTTGGACGGACAATTCAATTGAATTTTTCAAATCGCATGTGGTATGTGTACAATATCGTTCTGCGGCCCTAATTTTCTTGCAATGCCGGCTCAGCGAGTGTACAGTAAGTTGCAGCCGAAAGGTTGCAGCACTGGGATCTGTCGGCGATTTGTTTTTTGTGTCTCAGTTCGGGCGATTAGCTCAGCCGGTAGAGCATCTGACTCTTAATCAGGTGGTCGCAGGTTCGATTCCTGCATCGCCCATTAGGGTTTCTACCAGCCCTTTTTACTGAGAATCACGGGGATGGTCTGTAGCAGTATATACAGATTCAGTAGTAGTGACCTTCTCTGGATGTATAAATGGTCGTACCTCAGTTTGTGGTCGGGTTTCAAATTGTAATAGCTTCTTACCTGAGCCAGTCCCGTCAGCCCAGGTTTTACGGTCAATCTTATTCCCTGCAAAGCCTTGTGCTGGCCTACAAAATATGGTCGTTCGGGCCGAGGCCCCACCAAGCTCATGTCGCCCCTTAACACGTTGAACAACTGTGGAAGCTCGTCTAAACGCGTTTTTCGCAAAATGCTGCCGATCGGCGTCACTCGTGAGTCATCCTCAGTAGCCCAGACCGGGCCGGTATGCTCTTCAGCGCCGTTTACCATCGTTCTGAACTTATACAGCGTAAAAATCTTTCCATTTTTGCCCACTCTTTTTTGCTTGTACAAAATCGGCCCACCACAGACGATTCTGATCAGTAAGGCAATTACAAGCATCAGTGGCGCCGCAAGAAAAAGAATTGTAACAGAACCTACAATATCCAGAGCTCGTATGAAAATTTCACTGGCATTTGATCTCTGTGATGCTGAGGCAGGCGATGAATAAAGGGACATGCTGTCTTGAACGATCGCACCTGCGAACGCGCTGTCGATAGCGAGCACTCGATGTCTATTATCCTTATTTATTTCTTGGACAACCGATATCGTTTGCCCTACCCTTTTAGGGGTGGCTCTCTGGAGGTCCAGTCCCTGCGACATACTTTTCCCCATCCCTGGTCAAGTCCCAGATAGTGTTTGTGTCAACCTGTGTTCGCCATTTCTAAGGCATACTACACCTCCCAGCGTTCAACAAGCTACCCCCCATTGTATTAGACACCTATACATTCCGATTGTATGGCGCAAGGACACAAGTTCAACGAAAAAATTGGTCGCAAGAGAATTTTTTAGCTTACGGCTTGTGACCATAGCCCTTTCTGTGAACGCTGGGTAGCAACCTTGCCAAGTATTGTTATTAGAATTCGTTCAGAGCCGGCTTACCCCCCAATTGGCAGCTTCAGCTCAAAGTCATTTTCATTATATTATCGGTCAATCGCCTGCAATGTCTTGATAAGTTTTAGGCCGAGAATCTTTTGTTACAAAACATATCTGGATAGCCCACTGTCCGATTGGACGGGTTCAAAACAACATTCTGCGTACCAACCCAAAAAATTCCGCGCCGATTGTTCGCCTAGTTTGTGTTTACGTCCTAAAACAACCTTGTTCTTAGCCTTGCAAGGGCGGATATAAGAAAGAACCCCGTTGTTCTTAATCGCTGCTTTTGAAAAACTCTTGACTTTTGCGCGTCGATACGATACTATATTACTAACATCCATTCTGGGGGGGTAGTTGACAGAATGGGGGGTGGCTTAGGGAATCCCTATCACATGAGCAGGTCAAACTGTTTGTTTATGCGGTGGTGAGGATTATGAAGCAACGCAATTCAATACCTTCTGGATTACAGAGTCTAATCTTAACCGTGGCAGCTATTATAGGTGGCATGCTGCAGACAGCGTATTGCCGCAGTGCCCACCTTGAGCAGGTCACTCTTTTTGTTCAGCAGACGCCCACTCAGGGCGGCACGATAACTCCTAATGTGGGTGTTCACAACTTCGCACCCAATTCACAGGTCACTTTGACGGCTGTTCCACGGCCGGGCTATCAATTCGTTTACTGGCTGGGCGACGTCGGTGACCCAGCCGCCAGCAGTACAACCGTGTTTCTCAATGAGCCGAAGATTGTTGTTGCGGTATTTGAGCGAATGGCACAGGACTATTGTACTCAGGGATCGTCAGCGCGTGCGGGCGGTGGGGGTGGTGGCCTGTTTGCCGCTGAAGCCGATTTCGGCCAACAAGGCTGGATGGGGTCTCACAGCCGGCCCGTGGACGTAAACCCGCCAACGCCGAGCCTGCCATCTTTCCCAGCATCGGACGTACCCGAACCAGCCACACTTTTGCTGTTGAGCCTGGGTGCAGCGGTGGTACTGAGAAGAACGAGATAATCCTTTTCAAAGGCTGTCCGGCTAAGATTCATGCCATTCTCTAATCCTCTCTCGTAGTCTGCTGATCTTTTGCTTCGCGTCCTTATCATCATGAACCACGTAAAGGCGAAATATCTGAAGCGAGTACTTTGCGTATTTCACTACGAGGCTCTGCTCCACATCCATAAGCGAGGATGGTTCTTCCTCGTCACCACGAAAGATTTTGATATCTTCTTCTTCCTCCTTAGATGCGACCTCCCGGATGTCCGCCTGTCCCATTGTGGCTATATCACTAATCCTTCGTTCCCGTGGCGGCTTCACTATCGAAATCGTTGGTTCACAAAGAAAGAAATGCCCAAGCGGAATACCAAATTCATCGCCTATATTCTTGATCTTACTCTTGCAGTTTTGAATGAATGCTTTGCCAGCATGATACTGCGCTCCTCTTTCTTCGCAGACCTGCACTTCCTTCAGCAGTTTGGGTGTGTTTCGGCCCTGTATTGATCTCGCTAGTGCACGGATTGTTTCGTCCCATTCGTCGGCACCTTCATGCTTGACAGCCTCTCGGACGATGCCGTCAACAAAAGCATCAGTGAATGTGTATAGCTTTTTCGAAACGACCCGCTCTTCTATTTCTTTTCCGTCACGCGGGATATCATATTTTTTGGCATACCGGTCACGGAGACGTCTCAATAATTGACGACACGCCTCCTCCAACCCGTAGATGGTTTTGTGATAGTATACTGCGCGATACATGAAGAACCGAGCAAGAAGAAAATGTTCTATCGCTGGTAGCGCCTTTTCCGCAAAACCAACCATCCTTTCCGGACTTACTCTCACATTGTTAAGCAGATAGTCGATATCAATACAGCCATAAGGTAATCCGGTAGCGTGTGAATCCCGAAGTAGGTAATCCCATCGGTCGATATCAAAGCTACTGTGAATGAATTTGCTCAACTGTGGGTCAGCAGTTCCACTTCTTGTGAAAATGTCCTTAACCGCCTCTGCACGATCTTTGCTACCTATGGCATTTATTAGGTCATCCTGATTTGTAGCAATCAGTGCGCCAACCTCTTCATGCTCAGGATACGGAGTGGCCTTTGCTGGCTCGACCGGTTCTCGGGCAGGCACCATACCTTCAAGTTCCTCCTCAATCAGTTTGACTTTATCGAGCGTCTCCATCAGGTGTGAGTATGGATAATGGCCAACATCATGCAGCAGCGCAGCGAGCCGAAGGTTTTCTTGCTGTTCCTTGGTGAATTTCTGTTTTGCCGAATCCAGAATACGTATCATCGTCCCCAAGGCGCCTATGCTGTGTGCAAACCTTGTGTGGGTCGCTGTGGGATATACCATCTGCGCCATCGCAAGCTGTTTAAGTTGCCGGAGTCTCTGAAATGTTGGGGTGTCGATAACCCGAACTTCAAGATCGTTGAGGTGGATCTGGCCGTGGACCGCATCCGCGACCATTTTACCCGTGCCGTTAGGCTTTGAGGAGCTCATACTTCCTAAGCTCCCTTAGCGCCATTTGAACTTCATTCTCTGTGAAAGTCTTGTTGAACCGGCCTAAAATCTCGCAGATTTTCTTAACATCGTCTGCTCGCACCTGCCCGCGGTCGATAAGGAAATGTACCGACGCCAGCAACTCCAGCCATCTGGCTCTATCTTCCTGCGGACCTTGAACGAGGTTCTGAATGTGTTCTAATCGCTTCCGTGAATGTTCGCCCAACTTCCATCCTTGGGATTCATCCATACCACTGGCAAGCTCTGCCGACATGGGGTAGGCGTCTCGCGTCAGAGACGGACTGTAGGGCCCATGCAGATACCACTGGTAATAGTACCCAAGGTGCACACCGGCAGCCTGGACAAGATAAACCGCTTTCTGCAGTATAAAGCGATCCCTGAAATCGTCAATTTGAAATCCTAATCTCAAACTGTCTAAGCTTAATTTAAGTGCGATTTGTCCCCGATCCATGACAATCCTCCCGTATCAGCACGCCTCGGAAATCCGGCTCTATCCGGATTCTTTCTTCAAAAATCTTATATTACATATTTCATATCGACCGATCAATGCTTTTTCTGCCAGTTTTTCTCAGTTCCCACAGGATACCTGCGTCGCACGGATGTATTAGAACACTCGACTACTATCCAGCAAGAAAGTCACCGGGCCATCGTTGATGCTGCTAACGTGCATATACTCGCCGAACACTCCTTTTTCTACGCCTACGCCCTGCTGGGCAATTAGCTCGATTACTTTTTCGTAAAGCTGCTGTGCTGCTGCCGGCTCGGCGGCGGCGTCAAAACTTGGCCGACGCCCTTTTCGACAGTCACCGTGCAATGTAAAATTGCTGACCAACAGTAGTTGCCCGCCGACATCCAGAACACTTCGGTTCATTTTGCCCGCTTCATCTTCGAATATCCGCAGATTCACCATCTTTTCGGCCACATACTCAGCATCTTTGAGGCTATCTTCCTTGCCGACACTCAGGTAGACCAGCATGCCCTTGTCGATCCTTGCGACCGATTCAGCGCCAATTTTCACTTCTGCATGTAAAACCCGTTGTATGACTGCCCGCATAGCTGTCCTTTCAGGAGCGATTTTGTCGAGAAAAACTGTGTGATCTGTGGCTCTAAAACCACGGCGATGACGCTGCTCGGCGGATGTGCAGCTCATCTATAACGGCGTTGCCCTTGTGCGTGACAAGGTAGAGAACCAACTCAGCGATTTCGTCCGGCTGGAGGAGGTCCTGCTTTTTTATATCCGGGCGGACTTTTTGCACTAATTCCGTATCCACCCCGCCGGGACAGAGTAAATGCACGCGGATATTTGAGCCTCTAAGCTCCTCAGCCAACGATATTGTCATTCCGCGAAGGGCGTGCTTGGACGCCGTATAAGCACTTTGAAGCGGATAGCCCTTGACCCCTACCACCGACGCGATATTGATAATGTAGGCCGATTCAGCCTTTTTCAGTAACGGCAGTGCTTCCCGGCATAAGATAAATGGCGCACGGGCGTTGACCTGAAAGCAGCGGTCCCAATCCGCTGTTTTAGTTTCTTGCAATGCCGCTGAGTGGGTGACGCCCGCGTTATTGACCAGAATGTCCAGGCGGGCGAATCTCTCGGCGGTTATCTTAACCAGGTTCTTGATAGCCTGCTCATCAGCCAAATCAGTCACTACAATCTGTGCCTTTCCGCCCGCCTCTGTCACGAGCTTAGCAGTGTCTTTTAGTTTTTCGCCCGAGCGCGCGGCAAGAACCACTGTTGCGCTTTCTTTGGCCAGCGCAACACTAATAGCCCTGCCAATTCCCCTGCTTGCTCCTGTTACAATTGCTATTTTCCCAGCCAGCCGTTGTCGCATTTCCCAATCTTTCCAAGAGTAATGACGGAATTATAATCGAAAATCAGGGTAGATAAAACACCGCTTTTGTGGTAAAATAAGCGTCATGACGCACATAAAAGGATTCACGCTCATCGAACTTCTTGTGGTCATCGCCATCATTGCCCTTTTAATGGGGATTCTTGTGCCTGCGCTCAGTGCCGCACGGGAGCAGGGCCGACGAGCGGTTTGCGGCCAAAACGAGAAGAACACCGCATTAGGTTTATACTTATACGCCAACGACTACGATGGCAAGCTGCCCCTCAATCAGGTCGACCGCTGGCTCTTCGATGTTTCGTACTGGACGACAGATATTGTCCTGAGGACCGGGGCCTTCGACCGGCATATTTTCTATTGCCCATCATGGCGGCAAAGAGACAACATTATCTTTTGGCGCTATGGAGAGAATTTTCCGGCTGGGACGCCGGAGAACACCCCTCAGCCTGAACCACAGGTTGAAGCCACTCGCAAAGACATGCATCGCATTATGGGA
Organism: Sedimentisphaerales bacterium; assembly: GCA_963814265.1. Lineage (GTDB taxonomy): Bacteria > Planctomycetota > Phycisphaerae > Sedimentisphaerales > Anaerobacaceae > JAFNGF01. The sequence continues at coordinate 35,556 of CAWFCJ010000027.1, forward strand.
TACTTCTGGTTTATCGATACGGTAGCCGGCAGAAAAAATCCGCCCATGAGCGCCGACAACAGACATAAGGAATGGGTCAGGTCCGTCATTGCGACGCAGATCTCTGCCGCAATGGTGGAGTTGATCGCCGACGTAACCGCCAGCGATGGGCCGGACCCGTCACAGTCCGACTTCACCGAGGCGACCGGCGGGTGCTGGTCACGCTGGCGAGTCTACGACAGAACAAACCATTTAAGAAGCGGTTCACGCCCTGCCGGCGGAAATATCCTCTTCGTTGATGGGCATGTCGTATGGCGGCCTTTTAGCGAAATGGAGCACCGCTGGTTCTGGCAGCATTATGCCAATCCCTGTTTCTGGTGGTAAAGCATCCAAATCAGCGTGCACGGTGCTTTGGCATCTCTATCGCCGGCGTGGCGCCTGGCCAAGAGAGTCGTCTGGCTGTGTTGTTCCCGGTGAGTAGGTGCCGCTCTGTCTGCCAGGCGCATATCTTTGTCCCTGGTTGTAGTATGTATCGCGTCGGCCAGTCGAGGCGGCAATTTCCTTTTCCAGTGCCTGAACGAGTTTATCGTACCGCTTTTGCCGATCCAGTAGAACGCCGTCAATGGCGGCAGTAGTTCTTGTTCGCCTTTTCGTCAACGGCAATCTTTCGTATGGGCAGTATCTGGCCCGCGACTTGGTTGTGCACAGCATCTGCTAAATCCAATCTGCTCTCCGCGTCTCTTTGCAGCCACATATCTATCTCGATTTGATTTGCCCCACCTGCACCCGGCATTGCCCTTTGCGGGGATCCAGGCACAGCTTCGCGTCCGGCAAATCCTTCCTGTTGTCTGACGCCTTCTCTTGGCAGCCGGGCTGCGCCGTAGTAGGGCGTCGTGCGACCTCTTGTCGGCTGCTCCTGCTGATAACTTTGTCCTGTGCCGGAATATCTGCTGCTAAGCCGACCACGTGTACTTCTGATCGGCCTTTGGGCTTTGATTTCCCCTTCCATGTCCGCGACGAGTCTTTTTAATTGCTCTTGTCTGCCTAATAGCAGAGCGTCAATCGCGCCGGTTGTTTTGTTGGCCTTCTCCTCGACAGCAAAATCTCGTATGAATCGAATTTCTGCCTTGACTTGTCTATCCAACGCTTTTGCTAAATCGACTCTGTTATCGGTTTTTTTCTCTATCCACTCGCGTACCTCATACCGGGCCCTGCCATCTACCTGTGCCAGTGCTTTATCCAGACCTTCAAACGTCTTGATCCGGGCAATGATTGCGTTCGGATCAGCAAGTATGTTCGCCAGAGAATTTGGGTCGGACCTTGAAACGGTGCTAGTATCCGGCTGCCTTCTTATGCCGGGAGCAGGCGAAGTTGGCACTTGCCCCTGTTCTGTAGGGCTGTACAGTTCGTCCTGTCCCCAGTTCGCGGGCGGTTCCTTAGCACCGTGCTTGAGCAATAAGTCTACGATTTCTTTGTCGCCTCTTTTTTGCGCCATTGATAGTGCGTTCTCGCCGCGACTGCCCATGGCATTTACATCAGCACCTTTGGCAATCATAAGTTCGACCACATCCTTCTGGCCGAACTCGATAGCGAAGTGCAAAGGTGTTTGCCCAGAGTTGTTTTTGGCGTTGACGTCGGCGCCTTTACCGATAAGAAACTCGGCGACTATCTTTTGCTGATTTCGAACCGCCGCGTGTAATGGCGTCCAGCCCATCATATTTTTTTCATTGATATCTGCGCCGCTTGAAATGCGTGCTTGAACGTTGTTCATGTCACCATCTACTGCCGCCTGATGGAGTGACTTAGCTGGTCTGCCCTCGTCTACGCGGGCCAGCACAAACCCGGCGCCGCAGGACAAAACTATCACCAAGATTGACATTGAGATAGCCAAACGCTTCACGGCATATCCTCCGAAATGCAATAGTGTCCAATATAGTTCCTGCCTAATCTCCATTTTGCAAAACTCTTGTACCAACATACCAATTATGCAGCAAAATTTCAATTGCCGCTGTCAAATTTGTTCTAATGATGCCAGTCCGAGCCTTTCCGTGATAGTGTCGAATTCATCGAGAGAGTGGAATTCGATGATTATTCTTCCTCTTTGCCCGTCTCTTCGGGTCTCTATCGTTACTTTGCTGCCGAGCTGGCTGGTTAGCTTGTTCTCCAGGTCGAGGATGTGTGCCGGCTTGGACCGGACGGTTACCTTCGCTTGGCCGATGCCCGTAAGGTATATTCTGACCAGCCTTTCAACCTCGCGGACGCTGAGCCGGCCTGCCAGTGCCCTGTTCGCTAATTTCCGCCGAAGTTCGTCCGTAGGCAGGGCAAGTATCGCCCGGCGTGGCCCATCGTCAGTTGGCCCTCGGTTAGCATCTGCTTTATTTCATCTGGTAAGTCCAGTATTCGCAAGTAGTTAGCGATGACGGAGCGGTCTTCGCCCAGTCGTTCCGCGGCTTCAGCCTGTGTCAGAGAGAACGTGCTCAGGTAGTTTTGGTAAGCCTTTGCCCGCTCGACGGGGTTAAGGTCGGTTCGATGTATGTTTTCAACCAATGCTAATTCGAGCAATTCTTCGTCGGTTGCCTGGCGGACTATGGCTGGAATCGTCATCAACGAAGCCAATCGGGCTGCCCGAAACCGGCGTTCTCCCGCAATCAACTGATATGCCGGACCAACCGGGCGAACGATGATCGGCTGAATTACGCCATTGGCTTTTATAGACTCAGCCAGTTGGGCCAGTTCCTGGTCGTTCCACGTTGTCCGTGCCTGGTAGGGGTTTGGCGAGATTGCGTCGATACTAATTTCTCGCAGCGAGCTGCGTAACTCCTTGTCGGGCGGGAAGTTAAGTTCTACGCCAGCATCGGGCACTATATGATTTGCCTCTGTGGGTCCTGATATTATAGGACCTATAAGGGACTCTAGCCCCCTGCCGAGATGCCGTGGTTTCTCCTTTTTCTTGTCAGTCATCGAATTGCTCCTTCTTCTTCTCTCAACAAACCGTTTTCGCACCGCTGCTGTCAGCCGGGCTGCTGCACTTTCACTTAAATTGTGTGTGACTAATTTTTCTGGCGGCATATATCAAGGTCGTGGCATGGTCTTATGGTCCATTGTCATTGCGAGGGAGCGAAGCGACCGAAGCAATCTCTACCATTGTTAGTTTTGAGATTGCCACGCCCCGACAAGTCGGGGCTCGCAATGACAAGGGTCTGCCATAAAGTCTGGTCACACACCTTAAATCATATTTCGGACAAACCTCTCAAAGTTCTGCAGTCTTGCTCCGGCAAAAGATGCCTTTTCACAAAAAAAGTTTCACGTGAAACAGGAAGAAAAACGGCTAAGGCATTTCCCGCCGACTGAAGGTGAGAGTCAAGATGTGAGGACTGGCAAGGTCACCGGCAGAAAGCATCTGTGCCCCGACAAGTGCGCGTCCACTCTGTGCGCAGCATTGGATCGCGTGTGTCGGCGTTGGCCGTGGTTCGCAGTGGGAGCATCCATCAGAGCACTCCGGCAGGACGTTTCACGTGGAACAATCGTCGTAGCCGGTCACGGGGGCAAGACAGCGATTTTGTGTAATTGCCAGTCCCGGCAGGTCGGGACGCAGGAATCTCGCACTTTTGCGGCGGAGAGATTGCCGCAGTCGACCCCGTGCTTTCTTGCGAAAGCAAGAATGGGGGCTCGCTAGCAGTGACATAGAATCGCCAAAATTCACCGTATTAAGCTGTGAACGGCTACCAATTGTTGGGTGACCTGCCGTGACCATCAGACAGGTGAGGGCGCGACGCCAACATGGTGATGTGAGCAGTGCGGGTACGTCAGCGTGCGGAATGCCAAACGCTGGGAAGGATGTTGGAGCATGGGGGGGGCTCTCGCCGGAGTTCCGCCCCATTCCTGGACGTGCATAATGTTGGTTGTAAATTGACCAAACAAAGCACAATGTTGATTGCTCCGGCAGGGCGGCGATAGATGACTTGGCTTGGGCACAAGATCCTTGTCAGAGTGAGGTGAAACACAAAGGCGGCGATTGTTGGCATTGCCAAAGCCGGAGGGGCTTGCGTACTTTGTACGTGCGTGGTATAAGGGTAATCGTCCAATAGGTTTTTGATGGCTGAATTCTATGAGTGTACGCAGGTGGAAGTTGCAGCGTTAAAATCAGGCATAGCAGAGTTGGCGGCCCGGATCAAGAATATCCGGGACTGGCTTTGACTTTTCCGGCAAAAAATCCCAGCTCCAAAAACTGGAAACTCAGATAGCCAAGCCGGGCTTCTGGGATAATCCCGAAGCAGCTCAGGCAGTAGTTTCTCAGCTAAGTGCCGTTAAAGCCGTGGTCGAGCCGGTAGAAGAACTGCAGCAGGATGCCAAAGACATCCAGGAGCTTTTCGAGCTGGCGTCGTCCGAATCAGACCAGGACGAGCTGGCACAATTAGACGGTCACTTGCAGACGCTTGTCAAAAGGTGTGCCCAGATTGAGCTGACGGGGCTTTTATCCAGGCCCGAAGACGCAAAGAATTGCTTTTTCAGTATTCACGCCGGCGCCGGCGGAACTGAAAGCTGCGATTGGGCAAGTATGCTGCTACGAATGTACACACGGCACTTTGAGGCCAACAAATACAAATGCCGTGAGCTTGATATCACGCCCGGCGAAGAGGCCGGTATAAGGTCGATTACTCTGGGAGTGCGTGGGCCGTTCGCGTACGGCAAGCTCTCGTGCGAGGTCGGCGTGCATCGGCTGGTCAGAATAAGCCCGTTCGATGCTAACAAGCGCCGGCATACGAGCTTTGCAGCGGTGGATTGCATCCCGGAGTTTGATGAAGATATTGATATTGAGATAAACGAAGCCAACCTGCGGATAGATTTTTATCGCGCCGGTGGGGCGGGGGGACAACATGTAAATAAGGTAAGCTCAGCAGTACGAATAAGACACGAGCCGACCGGCATCGTGGTGCAGTGCCAGAATGAAAGAAGCCAGCATAAGAATAGGGCTGAGGCGATGAAGGTGCTCAAGGCCAGGCTGTATATGCTCCAGCGGCAAAAGCGTGACGCTGAAATAGCCAAACTGTATAGTGAAAAGGGCGAAATCGCCTGGGGCAACCAGATACGCAGCTATGTAATGCAGCCTTACCGATTAGTGAAAGACCACCGAACGGGCTTTGAGACAGGCAACGTCCAGGCTGTGCTGGATGGAGACCTTGATGAGTTTATCGAAGTTTATCTACGGCACCGGGCAAAAGCGGGGTAAGTAAAAACAAATAGAAAGACAAAGCACAATAAGACAAAGGTTGAGAAAATGAAGGAAATCATCAACGTCGAAATGCGGACACGACAGGCTGATTTTGCCAAGTGCGAAACGGACCTGCTCGTGGTCGGGCTATTCTCAGACGTTAAAGGACTTGACAAGCTGAACGCGGAGCTCAACAAGAAGCTCGACGGCGCGATAGAGCGGCTGATCGCATTGGGCGATTTCAAAGGCAAAGAGGGAACCAATGCGATCATCTACAGCGACGGCAAGATCGGCGCTAAAAGGCTGATGCTGGTCGGTCTGGGCGAAAAGGGGAAACCCCCGGTAAAACCGGGGGCTAAATATTTAGCCCCGCATTTCACGCGGGGTTCGCTTGATACGGTTCGCAAGGCTGCGGCCAATGCAGCCAACAAGGCAGTAGCCGCGAACATACCAACTGTAAGTCTCGCGCTGCACCGGGCGTTCGGAGGACGGTTCAATTTATCCGCGATGGGAAGGGCTATGGCGGAAGGGACGCATTTCGGCAGCTATCGCTACGATGAGTACGTTACCGAAAGCGAAGAACCACGCCTGGCGGCGCTTAAGGTAGAAGTGATTGACGCAGACCCGGCGAAGGCAAAAGAACTGGATGCCGGTGTCGCCAACGGTGTTATTATAGGACGGGCACAGAGTTATGCCCGAACGCTCACGAATCGCCCAGCCAACGTAATAAGCCCGGCGAAATTGGCGGCTACAGCAGAAGAATTGACGCGGGGTCTGAAGAATCTAAGCTGTACCGTATTGGACGACGAACAGTTGGCAGCCCAGGGCATGGGCGGATTGCTGGCGGTCGGGTCCGGGTCGCAAAATAAGCCCAGATTGATCGTCTCTGAAATATGCCCCGTCGACGAAAGGCGCAGGCCGCCAACCGAAAGTTGCTCTGGTAGGTAAGGCGATAACCTTCGATTCCGGCGGCATAAGCATCAAACCGGCAGCCGACATGGACGAGATGAAGCTCGATAAGACCGGCGGAATTGCAGTCCTGAGCACGATGAAAGCACTGGCAGAATTGAAGCCGGCGTTGAACGTTCTGGGAGTTATTCCGTCGGCGGAGAATCTGCCCAGCGGGACGAGCTACAGACCCGGCGACATCATTACCACTTATAGCGGCAAGACCGTCGAGGTGCTCAATACCGACGCTGAGGGTAGGATGATACTGTGCGATGCCATAGCGTATGCGGTCAAACAGAAGTGCGACATCATCATCGACATTGCGACACTGACGGGCGCCTGCATGGTCGCTCTGGGCACTTATATGGCCGGACTGTTCGGCAACGATGAAAAATTGTTAAAGCAGTTGCAGCGGGCGGCTGAAGAAAGCGGCGAAAAAGTCTGGCCAATGCCCAGCACCGATGAATACGCGGCGGAAATGAAAAGCAAGATAGCTGATTTGAAAAACATCGGCAGCAAATGGGGTGGAGCATGCACAGGAGCTGCGTTCTTGAGACAGTTTGTGGGCGACGCTAAATGGGCGCATCTGGACATCGCAGGGGTGGATATATTCAAAACCGCCACCGAATACACAGCAGAAGGGTCAAGCGGCTTCGGCGTGCGGCTGCTGACCACCTACCTGATGGAATTGGCACGCAAGGGCACTTAAATGGGCGACGAGAACAAGTTGATAGATACCGAGCGGATCGAAAAAGCCGTTGCTGAGATACTCGCAGCAGTTGGTGAAGACCCCCAGCGCGAAGGACTAAAGCAAACGCCCGCGCGGGTGGCAAGGATGTACGGCGAACTCCTGGCGGGGATGCACAAAGACCCGAAGGAGCATCTTCGCAGCGTCTTTAGCGAAAGCTACGATGAGATTGTTCTGCTGCGTGACATCCCTTTTTACAGCATTTGTGAGCATCACTTGATGCCGTTTATGGGCTCAGCTCACGTTGCTTATTTGCCCAAGGGCAAAGTATTGGGGGTCAGCAAATTAGCTCGAATCGTTGATGATTTTGCCCGTAGGTTGCAGACTCAGGAGAGGCTTACCTACCAGATCGCGGATTTCATAATGGACAGCCTAAAGCCGCAGGGCGCGGCGGTGGTGATAGAGGCCTCGCATAGCTGCATGACCATTCGGGGCATAAAGAAGCCCGGCTCGGTAATGGTAACATCGGCACTCCGAGGGATATTCAGGAAAGACCCAAAAAGCCGAAGCGAGCTTCTGAGCCTCATAAAAGAACTCAAAACTTAAAGTGTAAAACTCAAAACTTTTGGGCTTTTAGTTTTAACTTTTGGCTTAAGTGTTATGCATACGCTGGCCCGGCAGGTGCGGTTTTCAATAAGTCCTTTCTTGCCGCAGGAGGCCACAGATTTCACAGATTACACAGACTTGGATCCCAACAGTGTGAATCCGTGTAAATCCGTGTCTAAATTGGCAGGGGTGGGCGAAGGTTTATCGCTGTATTTTGAATTGTCTGTGGAGCTGGCGGGTAAGGTTGACCCAGCGACAGGATTCGTGGTTAACGTAACCGACATCGATAGCAAGGTTCGCGAATTCGGCATACCAATTTTTGCTCAGCGATTAAGAGCAGATTTCCAACAGGGCAAATCTGTTGGCCTGTCGGCGGTAGCGGAACTGCTAAGGGCGGTGTGGGATCAGTTGGCTGAGCGGTTCGGCAGCCCGATTGAACAAATTAAGCCTGAAGCTCAATCCTTTCAGAGAGCTTGCGGTAGACTCCGAGGAGTCAGCAATGATTTACTTTAGCGAGAAGTTTTCATTTGCAGCAGGGCATAAACTGTGGAATGACCAATTTAGCAAGAAGCGCAATCTTGAGATTTTCGGAAAATGCGCTAATCCCGCCGGTCACGGACACAACTACGTTGTCGAGGTTACGATAAAGGTATCAGGGGTCGGGGGTCGGGGATCAGGGATCAGGGATCAGGGATCAGGGATCAGGGATTTTTGCATCGGCGATTTTGAAAGAGTTGTCAATGACCAGCTTATAAAAATGCTCGACCACAGGAATCTGAATGTGGACGTTGCTGAGTTTGCCAAGACTATTCCCACCGTTGAGAACATCGCCGCTTTTGCGTGGGCCAGGCTCGTGGGCAAGTTCAGCGGAGCGGCGCTTGCTTGTGTGACCGTGTGGGAAACGGACAAAACTCGCTGCTCGTACTGCGATGGAAAATAGTTTTGAGTTTTAAGCTTTAAGTTTTGAGTTTTTAGTATTTTGCCTTATCTAATCCCTGTCAGCCAATTATCGGCAAATATGGCGAAGTCGGCAAAGTCCACAAGGCTGGATTCGTTCAAGTCCACGCCTTCGCAGAAGGAATTGGCGATCGAGCAGTGGTCATCCAGCCAGTGTTGGGCAAACAACGCCAGATCGATCAGGTCTACGCCATCGGGGCAGCGAAAATCGCCCCGTGGAATCTGCCAGAGTAGCGCCGGGTAATTGACAGCCTCGCAGATTGTCCAGACGGTGAAGAAGTCCCAGGCTACCGAAGTGAAGGTGCTCATCGTTTTCATCTGGGCAGTAGTTTTGGCGGTTCCGCCGGCACTGGTTTGCCAGCCACTGGTTTGAGTGTCCCAGAAACAGTGCATGACAGTTCCCAGCACCAGCACGTTTCCCACCAAGCCGCCGACATATTGATTGCCCGAGACTTTGCCTGTTGAATAGGACCTATAGGCTGCGCCGCGTTCAACCAGGCCAACCAGTCCACCCACATACATACCTGCCTGGACAGTGCCCATAGCGTAGGAATTGGTGACGGTGCTTCCTTCATCGGCGGTCCAGCCGACCAATCCACCGACAATTCTATTGCCCGATACATCGGCGGCGGAATAACACTCGGTTACTTTGCCGTCGCCAACCTCTCCGGCCAGGCCGCCGACATACCAGTCGCCCCAGACGCTGCCGCTTGAGCAGCACTCCATGATTGTCCCCTCATCCGACCCAGCTAATCCGCCGACATACAATCTGCCTGAAACGTTGCCGCGTTCAATCCGGCAGCCGGTGACCACCGCGGACTCTAACACCCCTACCAGGGCGCCCACATAATCGCCTACCCCCGCCTGGACGTCGGGGGTCAGCAACGTCAAATTCATGATTTTTGCACTTGCGCCGCTGACGTTTCCGAAAAGTGCTATGGCATTTACGCCCGTAGAGGTGTACCTGAAGTTCGAGATGGTATGGCCATTGCCATCGAAAACGCCGCTGAATGGATTTGAAACGGGCTCAAAAGGTGTTCCTCTACCGATGATATTGAAAGCGGTTCCAGTGTAGGCACTCAGGTCGATATCGGCCATCAACTTGAACTGCTTGTCCCAGTCGCCGGGATTTGCCCCGATTTCATTCATCTGCTCGGCTGTGTAAATCCGATATGGGTCTACTGCCGTGCCGCTTCCGCCGCCATATTTGGCGTCAGCCGGCAGGCAGAACGAGCAGATAGCAAACACTGCCAGTAATCTCGACCGGATCCGGGCTCGATTGTCCAAATTACCCATCTCTATCCTCCGAAGAAATAGGGTGGCATCCCACACTTGTATAAAATTGTATCAAATTTGTGGGGGCATTGTCCAGACAAATCGCTTGCATTATCGGGCGAACGTGCGTTATAATCACAATAGCTGAACCTGGCGGATACAGTATCTCTTGATGGAAAGTGTCGGGCAGAAAAACTCCTTAAAAGGAGGCAGACCGCCGATGCTCGAACGAAAAGGCTTGACCTTAATAGAGCTTTTGGTGGTGATTAGCATCATCGCCCTATTACTGGCGCTGCTGCGCCTGCCCTACAGCGTTCCAGAGAGCAGGCTAGAGCAATCGCCTGTCAGGCCAGATTGCGCGAATGGGCCTATATTTGTTCGACGTACACCTGCGAGAACGACGGCAAGTTTTTCGGATGGGACGAGTTTTTTAGGCCGTTCTTTTCGTGGTTTTACCGCGACCACAACGGCAGATATTATTTTGGCCCTTACCGTCACGACCGGGGCAGACTGCTGTTGTGCCCGACCGCTCAGAAGGCCAGAGATTACGAAACACCCAAGGTACAAGCCTATCTGGAGCTCGGCGACAAGTCGTCAGCATGGGCGTGGTTTCTGACGTATCCCGGCGACCCCTGGTTCGTCGGCAGTTACGGCCTGAACTTCTGGGTGCTTACTTCCTATCCGTCTGAGTCTGCCGGTGCCGCTTTGCCGGCTGCCCTTCCGCCATTATGGCAGAACTGCCTCGTTAGAGGTGCCAGCAGCGTCCCTGTGCTTCTGGATTGTCGGGTGCCGCACGCAGCGCCGTGGCATAATAACGACCCGCCCGAAGATGAGGATAGGCAGTCTGTAGGGACTGGTGCGATGTGGACCTTCTGCATCAACCGGCATGACGCCCACACCAACGCCCTTTTCATGGATTGGTCCGTCCGGAACGTTGGCCTTAAAGAATTGTGGACGCTGAAGTGGCATCGCGAGTTTAACACAACTGGTCCTTGGACACAAACCGGCGGGGTTCGGCCCGAAGACTGGCCGCAGTGGATGAGACATTTCAAGGACTACTGAAATCACCTTAGGGCAGTTTTCAATTGTCAATTTACAATTATTGCCCTAACATTGTTGATTCCTTGTCTCAGCAGTTTTGAGTTTTGAGTTTTAAGTTTTGGGTTTCTCGTGGCATCGGTATGCTTTTACTTTCAGGTTCATCAGCCCTGCAGGCTCAGACACTACACCATCTTCCACCAGGACAGCAATTACTTCGACGATGCTAAGAACGAGGAGGTCTGCAAAAAGGTAGCCAATAAATGTTATCTGCCGACGAATCTGCTGCTGCTGGAGCTGATCAAAAAATACCAGGGCAGGTTTAAGGTCGCCTTTAGCATAACCGGCGTTTTGCTGGAGCAGTTGCAGTTGTACGCCCCGCAGGTTTTAAACAGCTTTGGCGAGCTGGCAGCGACCGGCTGTGTAGAGTTTCTGGCGGAGACCTACCACCATAGCCTGAGTTTTTTATACTCGTTAGATGAATTCACCGAGCAGATCAAGACTCACAAGCCCGCTATGCAGAAATTCTTCGGCCAGACGCCCCGAATCTTCAGAAACACCGAGCTTATCTACAACAATAATTTGCCCCCTCTGATTGGCAAGATGGGTGGATTTGACGCGATACTGGCAGAAGGGGCAGACCATATCCTGGGCTATAGAAGCCCGAACTTTATTTACCGTCCGCCCAATTCGCAAAGGCTGAAGCTGCTGCTGAAGAACTATCGTCTCAGCGACGACATAGCATTTAGATTTTCCAATCGAGCTTGGAGCGAGTGGCCTCTCAAGGCCGACAAGTTCGCCAGTTGGGTCAACGCCGTCAACGGCAATGGTTATGTGGTCAATCTGTTTATGGACTACGAAACCTTCGGCGAGCACCAATGGGAGGATACGGGCATTTTCAATTTTCTCCGCCATCTGCCGGATGAAATTTTCAAGTACCCGCACAACGACTTCAAAACGCCTTCTGAGGTGGTAGCCGCATACGATGCGGTTGGTGTGTTCGATGTGCCTTATACAATAAGCTGGGCGGATATCGAAAGAGACCTTTCCGCCTGGCAGGGAAATCCCATGCAGAAAAATGCCCTGCTGAGAACTTTACAGGCTGGAGAGCAAGTTAAGGCGGCAAAAGACATACAGATTCTGCCGACTGGAGAAAGATGCAGACATCCGACCATTTTTATTACATGTGCACAAAATGTTTTTCCGACGGTGACGTGCACAAGTACTTCAATCCCATACAACTCGCCGTACGAGGCATACATAAACTTTATGAACGCCCTGGACAATTTGAATTCGCGGTGCAATCGAGTTCTTCGGCTCGTCTCGGCAAAGGCCGAAGCCGGAGCGGGGCAAAAAGAGCAGGAACCTGCCCGTATCCCGATTCGGGAGCAGGCTAAAAAAAGTGCCGAACCGGCCCGCCGCAACCGGAGCTAAAAACATTAAACGGAAGACGTAAAGCGAAGGCACAAAGCCGGCGGGAATTTCTAAATTCTAAATTCGAAATTCAAAACTCTATGCGCACTGGGAACATTATTCGCATCCGGCTGATATAGGGATTCGCGGTTTTGGGCCGACTAAAGAAGAGGCATTCGCTCAGGCGGCTCTGGCTCTAACAGCGGTTATCACGGATTTGAAAACGGTAGAGCCGAAAGAAGAGGTCAAAATCACCTGCCAGGAGCAGGATGACGAATTACTTTTTGTAAACTGGCTAAATGCATTGATATACGAGATGGCCACTCGGCGGATGCTGTTTAGCAAATTCGAGGTCGGTGTCAAGAATGAACGGCTCTCGGCAAGGGCTTGGGTGAAAAGATAGATTTGAAAAAGCATAATCCCGCTGTGGAAGTAAAAGCTGCTACTTACGCTGATTTGAAAGTCCTGCAGAGCAAAGATGGAAGATTGGCTGGTGCAATGTATTGTGGACGTGTAGAAATTAGGGGCCAGGGATCGGGGTTCAGGAATCAGGTTTTCGCTGATCCCTGAACCCTAACCCCTGAATCCTGATTCCTGTTTTGAAAAGGTGCAAAATGGATACGGAGAAACTAAATAGATTCCGATTGTCAGTGGCAGATCGAGGCACAAATGCACGTGCCGGTGATTATCTTCGCGGATGAAAAGCTCATTAAAGATATGGACGAAAAGGTTTATGAGCAGGCGGCCAATGTAGCAAAACTTCCCGGCATAGTCAGGGCTTCTTATGCCATGCCCGATGCACACTGGGGCTACGGCTTTCCGATAGGCGGAGTGGCAGGTTTCGACCCGGATAAAGGCGGCATAATATCAGCTGGGGGCGTGGGCTTCGATATATCCTGCGGCGTGCGGCTCAATATGCACCGGCCTAACATTCGATGACATTAAGCCTTAAAAAAAAGACTGGCAGATCAACTTGCCCGGCGAATACCTGCCGGCGTGGGCAGCAGAAGCAAAGCTGAACCTCTCCAGAGCCGAAATGGACGACATGCTACTGGGAGGAGCACAATGGGCTGTTGAGCGAGGCTACGGAACGCAGGATGACCTCGAACACACCGAGGAAAAAGGTCGAGCAGCCGGCGCTGAGCCAAGATACGTCTCCGACCATGCAAAAAAACGCCAGAAGGAGGAGGTGGGCACACTTGGTTCGGGCAATCACTACCTTGAAGTGCAAAAAGTCTCTGAAATTTATGATGCGGCATGTGCGGAATTTTTGGTTTGCATTTCACGATGAATTCTTTTAAGCATCCATTGCGGCTCAAGAGGCCTCGGCCATCAGATAGGGACGGATTTTCTCGCGAGAATGATAAAGACAGCCGAGAAAATGGGTATAGAGCTGCCGGAGAGGGAGCTTGCCTGTGCACCGATAAATTCTGATGTAGGCCGGGAATATATAGGGGCGATGAACTGCGGAATCAATTGTGCCATTGCTAATCGCCAGGTGCTGACGCATTTAGTCAGGCAGGTCTTTAGCGAAATCCTGCCGAAGAGCAATCTGCGGCTGCTTTACGATGTCTCTCACAATACCTGCAAGGTCGAGGAGCACATCGTTGATGGAAAAGCCAAGAAATTGTATGTGCACCGTAAAGGCGCGACCCCGCCTTCGGGCCGGGTCATCCGTTGTTGCCGGCGGACTTGAAAGAGGTGGGCCAGCCCGTTCTTATAGGCGGAACTATGGGAACCGCTTCTTATGTGCTGGCCGGCACGGAGGAAAAGCATGTCACTTTCTTTTGGCTCTTGCTGCCACGGCGCAGGAAGGGCGATGAGCCGAACCCAGGCAACAAAAAAATGGCAGGGAAGAGACGTTATAAAGACACTTGCCGAGCAGGGCATTATCATCCGAGGGGCGTCCGTCCGCGGCGTTGCTGAAGAGGCCCCCGGGGCATACAAAGATGTACGATGAGGTGGTTGACGCCACTGACCGGGCGGAATTGGCCAAGAAAGTAGCTAAACTCGAACCGATAGTCTGCGTTAAAGGGTAGTCTATGCAACCGTTTCTCAGCCGAAAGGAAACCATGATGCCAAACCGTTTATCCGCCGTGCTCACTGGTAACTTTCCAATTAGACACGGATTTACACGGATTCACACTGTCTTGGAAATTCTAATTTTTGCGGTGTTAATCGGTGTTAATCCGTGTCGAACAAGCCTTATTCTGGCCGATCAGTCTTTTTCTTTTGCCACCGGCAAGGTACTGGCAAGAATCACCGTTGAAGCAGGCAAATATGACCGTATTGACACGCCCGTATTTGTTGCCCTTGATGGCATAAGTTACACTAAATTAGCGTTGTATGAAATCAATAGCTCTAACCTTACACCTATTGCTAAGCAGATCGAGCCAGGTAATCCGCCAGTCCTATGGTGGATACTTAGCGGCACAACACCCGCTCATAGTGAACGTATCTATGAACTTGTAGAAGGCCCATCCTTCGTAGAAAGGTCTGCGCTTATTCTAACCGAAAAAAATGATTCATTTTTAGAAATTGGTACAAGGGGAAGAAAAATCCTCAGATATAATCACGCCATTGTCCCCCCGCCGCAAGGACAGAGCGAGCTTTTCAGCCGCAGTGGATTTATCCATCCCTTGTGGTCGCCGACTGGTGACGTACTTACAAACATTCATCCGCCCGACCATATTCATCATCTGGGAATTTGGATGCCCTGGACGCATACTAAATTCCAGGGCAAAGACGTAGATTTCTGGAACCTCAAAGAAGGCCAGGGCACGGTTCGCTTTGTAAAATTCTTGAGCACGACCGGCGGGTCAGTTTATGGCGGCTTTCAGGCGGAGCAGGACCACGTGGCTCTGAAGACTCCCCGCGAAAGCGGGGACAGGCTTGCCCCTGCGCAAGCAGGGGGCGAAAAGGTAGTGCTCAAAGAGGTCTGGGATGTCCGTGTTTATAAGGTCGGTGGACCGGAAGATGGTTACTGGTTGGTGGACTTTAAGTCCACGCAGCGGTGTGTGGCTGACAGTCCGCTTTATCAGATTGAATATCGCTACGGCGGCTTTGGTTTCCGCGCCGCCGCCGAATGGAAAGGTGAAAACGCGGCGTATCTTACCAGCGAAGGCAAAACTCGCAAGGATGGGCACGGAACCCGTGCCCGGTGGTGTGACACGTCGGGCGCTATCAACGGCAAATGGGCGGGCATCACGCATCTAAGCCATCCGGATAATTTCCGACATCCTGAGCCAATGCGTATTTGGCCTGAGTTTGAGAATAACGTTTTCTTTAATTGGGCGCCTTCGCAATTGGGCGACTGGGTGATGGAACCCGGCAAAGACTACATCTTCCGCTATCGGCTTTATGTACACCAAGGCAAAGTCAACGTCGCCGACTCCGAGCGGGTCTGGCAGGATTTTGCCGAGCCGCCGCAGGTCAAGGTGGAGGCTGCGAGACCGGAGAATGCAATTACCTTGTTCGATGGCACGGACTTTTCTCACTGGCGCTCACCAACAGCCAGCCCATAAAGTGGGAGATTATCGCCCCCGATCAAGTCGGGGGTGCGATGAAGATTGTGCCCGGCAGTGGCAGCATTGTTACAAAGCAGAATTTCCGGGATTTCAAATTGCACGTCGAATTCAAGACCCCGCAATTGGCTGCAAACGTCAAAGGCCAGGCACGCGGCAATAGCGGCGTTTATCTGCAACGGCGTTACGAAATTCAAATTTTGGATTCTTTTGGTCTGCCGCCCAAAAACAATGAATGTGGGTCGCTGTACACGGTAAAAGCCCCGGACAAAAACGTCTGCAAACAGCCAGGCGAGTGGCAAAGCTACGACATTACGTTCCACGCTGCTCGATTCGATGGGCAGGGCAAAAATGCCAAAAAAGTCAAAAATGCGTGCATTACAGTCTGGCAGAACGGCGTCCTAATACATGATGACGTGGAGATACCGAACAAAACCGGCGCCGGGCAGCCGGAAGGTCCTGAGCCCGGCCCTATTCTTCTTCAGGAGCACGGCAGCGAAGTGATGTTCCGCAACATCCGGATTGTCCCTCTCGATGAGTCACCCCGCAATGAATTGCGGGGCTAAATATTTAGCCCCCAAACCTGTCCTGAGCCGGGTCGAAGGATTTATTTGGGGGTTTTCTTGGTGAGGGTAAGTATGAAAAGTAAGAAAAGCCCGACAGGCGCCCAGTTGTCCCGCCGAGAGTTTCTAAGAAACTTGGCAGCTTTTGGCACCGCAGTAGGCTTACCAACGATTGTTCCTTCTTCTGTCTTTGGGGTAAATTCGCCCAGCGAGAAAATTGCGCTGGGCTTTATCGGCACAGGCGGCCGAGGCGGAGCACTTCTATCGAATTTTATGGGCCTGGCCGATGCCCAGGTTGTTGCAGTGTGCGATCCCAAACGGCCTCAGCGCGAGGGTGCGCAAAAGAGTGTAGACCAGCACTACAGCAAGAAGGTGTGCGCGGCATACAACGACTTCCGCGAGTTGTGTGCACGCCGCGACATAGATGCGGTGGTAGTTGCCTCCACCGACCACTGGCACGTGCTGCACGCGCTGGAGGCGGTGCGGGCGGGGAAAGACGTATATTGTGAAAAGCCGCTCGGTATGAGCGTGGAGCAGGGACAAGTGCTGCGCGAAGAAGTCAATCGGTACGGGCGGGTGTTTCAGTTCGGCACGCAGGAGCGGTCCAGCCGAAACTCTCGCTTTGCCTGCGAGATGGTTCGCAGCGGACGCATCGGCAAGGTTCATAAAATCACCGTTGCCTCCCGGTACAGCGTGGCAACGGAGAACTATCCGCCGATGCCCGTGCCGGATTGGCTGGATTACGACCTCTGGCTGGGACCTGCACCCTGGGCGCCGTACACCGAAAACAGGGTCAACAATAGTCATTGGTTCCATATTAGCGACTATGCGCTTGGATTTATAGCTGGCTGCGGAATTCATACGATTGACCTCGCCACCTGGGGCAACGGCACGGACCTTACCGGCCCGCTGGAAGTTGAAGGAACCGGCGAATTTCCACGCGACGGGCTATGCGATTGCGCGACGGCCTGGGACGTGAATCTCAAATTCGCCAACGGCGTGCTGATGAACTTTACCGACGGCAAAAAGAATCCGCTGGGCGTTCGGTTTGAGGGAGCGGACGGCTGGGTGTCTGTCAAGGAAGAGCATCTGGGCGGCACGGTCGATGCACAGCCCAAAGAGTTGCTCCGGAAGGAAATCGGCCCGGATGAGGTACATCTGCCTGTAAGCAACCACCACCAGCAAAACTTCCTCGATTGTGTCAAGAGCCGGGCCAGAACGGTGGCGCCGGTCGAGGTAGCGCTGCGGTCGGATACACTGTGTCAATTAAGTAACATTACGATGCGGCTGGCAAGAAAGCTCCGCTGGGACCCAGACAAGGAGAAATTCGTTGACGACGAGCAGGCTAGCCGTATGCTTAAGCGCCCGATGCGCAGCCCTTGGCGGCTCTGAAATTGATTAGGGATGTAGATATGAAAAGCGCAGCGAGGTTCTTGGCTATCATAATGACAATAACGGCAATTTGCCGGCTCGGCATCGCCGGTGATGCAATCAGGCTTGATCTTACAGTCTCGGCACCAAAGACCGATTGCGTCGATGTCCCGCTCTGTGCATCTATTGAGTTGCCTGAGCCTTTAGCCGGTGTCCCTGCGGAAGATATTACTGCCACGGTCCGGCAGACAAGAGATGGCTCGATGTTTGTATATGGCCTCTGGCAACCCGCTCAACTGGTAATGATAAGCGCTAAAACAGCAGAATTATGGTGGATAGCACGGCATTTGACAGCCGGCGAAATAAGCCGTTGGTCTGCTACTCTCAGCCGGAAGGATAAAGTCAGATGGGAGACTTTTTCCTGGCAGGATAAGAGAGGCGGGTATCTGGATTTGCTTTTCGACGCCCGCAAGGTTACTCGCTATATGTACGCCTACGACACGTCAAGCGAGCAACGTCGTTTTGAAACCAATAAACCTTTTCTTCACGTTTTTGACGCCCAGGGCGAAAATCTTCTGACCAATGGGCCGGACGGCGTGCATCCGTATCTGAAAGACAAAATTCTATATCCGCACCATCGCGGCATCTTCATCGGTTGGAGTCGGCTGAACTGGGAAGGTAAACAATATGATTTGTGGGGTATGGGAGGCGGCGCCGCCCAGGTGCATCAGAAATTTTCGGAACTTGTGGCTGGACCCGTCCTTGCAAGATCAACTTCGTTGGTTCACTGGACCCCCGATCCAGTCGGGGGCAAGAACGGCCAGCCTATTGTCATTGAACAGCGGCAGACTACGGTTTTTCGCCAGAGCGACCCTACGGTTCTGCTGCTGGAGTTTCGCACCGACCTGAAAGCTGTCGCAGGCGACGTGAATCTGGGCGGCGATGTGGAGCACGCCGGCTTTCACTATCGAGCACATAATGATGTTGCTTCGGGCGGCAAAGAAGTCAAGGCAACCTATCTATTTCATAATGATGGAGTCGACCCGAAAAAGGATAAAGACCTGCCCTGGGCAGCGATGTCGTACGGGCTGAACAATCGGCGGTATTGTGTGCTGCACATGGACCATCCGAGTAATCCCAGGCCCACGATCTACTCGGCTTACCGAGACTACGGGCGGTTCGGTGCATTCTTCACGCGTACCATCAAGTCAGGCGAAAGCCTGCAACTGTGCTATCGAATATGGATTGTCGGCGGCGAAATGCCTGCTCGAGAGCGGTTTGCAGGCAGTTACTCGGCGTTTGTTGATTGCCAGCAAACTAAAGTTCTCGATTAGCAATTAGCTGGAAAATTTTAGGTTGCGTCTGGATTGTTGCAGCTTATAATAAATGTTTTTACCGGCCCCGGCACGGGACGGTCTTATCGTGCTTGTATGTAAGTCTTTCTGGAGGATAAACTTAGAGCTAAGGAGAACGCCAAATGGCTAGACCTGTAACACTTTTTACCGGACAGTGGGCGGATTTGCCGCTGGAAGTATTGGCGGAAAAGGCGGCAAGCTGGGGCTATGACGGGCTGGAATTGGCCTGCTGGGGCGACCACTTCGAGGTGGATAAGGCCCTCAAGGACGACAACTACTGCAAGGCCAAGCGGGAGCTTGCTGAAAAAGCACGGCCTGCAGGTGTTCGCGATTTCGACGCATCTGGTCGGCCAGGCGGTCTGCGACAACATAGACGAGCGGCACAAGGCGATTCTGCCGCCGGATGTCTGGGGCGACGGCGACCCGGAGGGCGTCCGCAAGCGCGCAGCCCAGAAGCGTCATCCAGGCCGCCAAGGCCGCCAAGAAGCTCGGCGTCAAGGTCGTCAACGGCTTTACCGGCAGCTCGATCTGGCAATTGGTTTATTCGTTTCCGCCGGTGTCGCCGGAGATGATTGCAGGCCGGCTACGAGGATTTCGCCAAGCGCTGGATGCCGATTCTCGATGCTTTCAAGGCTGAGGGCGTCAAGTTCGCCCTTGAGGTGCACCCGACCGAGATCGCCTTTGACATCGCCTCGGCCCAGCGTGCCATCGAGGCCGTCAACGGCCACAAGTCGTTCGGCTTCAACTATGACCCCAGCCACCTCGGCTATCAGGGCGTGGACTACGTCAAGTTCATCCGCACCTTCCGCGACCGCATCTTCCACACCCACATGAAGGATGTCTGGTGGGGACACGGCGACGGCACGGTGGGCGTCTTCGGCGGCCATACCAATTTCGGCGACCCGCGCCGCTACTGGGACTTCCGCTCGCTCGGCCACGGCGACATCAACTTCGAGGAAATCATCGTCGCCCTCAACGACATCGGCTACCAAGGGCCGCTATCGGTCGAGTGGGAAGACAGCCGAATGGACCGCGAGCACGGTGCAAAAGAGGCCTGCGAGTTCATCAAAAAGGCAGACTTTAAGAGCTCCGGCGTCGCTTCGATGCGGCGTTTGAAAAGTAAAACCACAGATTTCACAGATTACACCGACTTTATTTCTAACAGTGAAAATCCGTGTAATCCGTGGTTGAATGAATTATTTGATTTTTTTCAAAGGGAAATTATGTGATGAACGGCAACAATAATATCAGTCGGCGGCAGTTTCTTCAAGGCTTAGCCCGCACCGCTGCGACGGCAGTAGGGTTTCCATATATTGTCTGCTCCTCGGCTTTAGGTAAAAGTGGCACCGTCGCTGCCAGCGAGCGGATTACCATGGGCTGCATCGGCGTAGGCTGGCAGGGAACAAGCAATCTGAATTCCTTTCTCAGCGAGAAAGACTGCCGGATCGTCGCCGCTTGTGACATGGACAAGAATCACCTGCAAGATGCGGTCAATCAGATTAACAAACACTACAGGAATCAAGACTGTGCTGCTTACCGCGATTTTCACGAGCTTCTGGCTCGCGAGGATATTGATGCGGTTTCAATCGGTCTGCCGGATCACTGGCACGCCATTCCTGCCATAGAAGCCGCCGCTTCCGGCAAGGATATTTTCGGCGAAAAGCCTCTCTCGCACAATCTGACGGAAGGCCGGGCGATGTGCGACGCGGTCGGTCGCTACAGGCGGATATGGCAGACCGGCAGTTGGCAGCGGTCGCAGGAGAATTTCCGCTTTGCCTGCGAGCTGGTTCTCAATGGCCGCGTCGGCAAGGTGCACACCGTCGAGGTGGGTCTGCCTGCCGGGCACACCGATTTTGCCGGCACTAAGGGCCAGGAACAGTTCGGTCCACCGCCCGGCGAATTGGACTACGAGCTCTGGCTTGGGCCGGCCCCTTACGCGCCTTACTGTCCCGCCCGCGTGCACAAAAATTGGCGATGGCATTTCGACTACGGTGGCGGGCAACTGATGGACTGGGTAGGCCACCACGTCGACATCGCGCATTGGGGCCTTGGCTTCGATTACGCCGGCCCTTATGAGATCGAAGGCGTCGGCGAATATCCCAAAGACGGCTTGTGGAACACCGCTACAAAGTATCGCATCACCGCAAAATATCGCGATGGCATTACCATGATTATCGCCGGCGGACATAGTGACATCCGCAGCGGCACAAAGTGGATAGGACAGAACGGCTGGATCTGGGTCGACCGCGGCGGAATAGACGCCAGCCCCAAAAAACTGCTCGAAGATAAGATTGGGCCCCAACGAGACTGCCCTTTTCAATTCGCCCGGGCATTGGCGTAACTTTTTCGATTGCGTAAAGAGTCGGGCGACCACGTTCGCGCCCTGCGAGGTTGCGCACCGCTCGGCGACGCCCGGGCATTTAGGCCAAATTGCGATGCTTCTGGGCCGTAAGATTCGCTTTAACCCCGATACCGAAGAAATCCTGGGCGACGAAACCGCCACGAGAATGCTCGGCAAGACCAATGCGCAGCCCGTGGCACCTGTGAATTTAGAATGTAGAATTTAGAATTCCGAATTATGAATCCGGAATGAGGGTATTTGATATGAAGCAAAGACAGTTTAGCCGGCGTAAGTTTCTACAAAAGGCGGCAGGTATCGCCGGCAGCGCAGTCGCACTGCCGTATTTTGTTCCCAGCTCGGTTCTCGGCCAGCAGGGAAAACCTCCGGCGAGCGAGAGGATTACGCTGGGCTTTATTGGTTCAGGTAAGCAGAGTCAGCATCTGATACGCTCCTTTCTGAATTCGCCCGGCACGCAGGTTCTGGCCGTCTGCGACGTGGACAGGCTGAAGCTGAAGCGCGGGCAGAAAATAGTCGAGGATTTCTATGCCCAAAAGTCCGGCCAGCCGTACAAAGGCTGCGCAAGCCTACGGGAATTTCCGCGAGCTGATTGCCCGAGAAGATATCGACGCTGTGGTGATTGCCACGCCCGACCACTGGCACGCGATTATGGTTATCGAGGCGGCCCAGGCCGGCAAGGATATCTACTGCGAGAAGCCTCTCTCGCAAACAATCGCCGAGGCAAGGGCGATGGTTAACGCGGTCAGGCGATACGGGCGGGTTTTCCAGACCGGCAGTATGCAGCGCTCAGACAACCGTTTCCGCTTTGCCTGCGAGCTGGTTCGCAACGGCTATATCGGCGAAATAAAAACGGTGACTGTCGGCGTGGGCGGGCCGCCGGAGGATAAACCTTTGCCCGCGGAGCCGGTGCCGGATTACCTCGATTGGGATATGTGGGTTGGCCCGCTCCCTGGAGGCCATACAACCGGGATCTGTCCCCGCATATTAGCGTCGACGTATTTCCTAATTGGCGCTATCACAGCGACTTTGGCGGCGGCGGAATGACCGACTGGGGCGCACATCACTTCGACATCGCCCAATGGGGCCTGGGTATGGACGAGACCGGCCCGGCCGAAATCATTCCGCCCGATGGCAAAAACTACAAAGTCCTCACCTATAAATATGCCAACGGCGTCATAATGACTCGCGACAATGCCAACGGCATTTTATTTACCGGCAGCGAAGGCAAGGTCGAGGTCAATCGTGGATACCTGCGCACTTGGCCGGAAAGACTCAAGGACCAGCAAATTCGTCCCGAGCAAATCCATCTTTACGACAGCAACAACCACTACATTGACTGGCTGGATGCGATTCGCAAACGCACCAAGCCTATTTGTGATATAGAGACCGGCTGCCGGTCTGTGACGGTCTGTCACCTGGGCAACATCGCTTACAAGCTGAAACGCCCCCTGAAGTGGGACCCCAAGCGCGAAGTTTTCCTGGCTGACGACGAAGCCAATCGGCTGCTCCGTCGGCCTTATCGGAGTCCGTGGTATGTATAACTCAAAACTCAAAACTCAAAACTCAAAACTGTTTGAACGGCGTGAATTTCTAAAACGTGCCGCTGCTGGCGCTGCGGGACTGGCGGGATTCCCGTATCTTGTCCGCTCATCGGCGATGGGCAAAGAAGGTAACGTCGCCGCGAGTGAGCGGATCGTAATGGGCTGCATCGGCGTCGGCGGGCAGGGCACGGGTAACATGCGCGGATTTCTGGGCAAGAAGGAGATCCAGGTGGTCGCGGTCTGTGATGTGGATGCAAAACAGCGCGACCAGGCCAAAAAGATTGTAGATGACAGGTACAAGAATAGCGACTGCAAGACGTATGTGGATTTCCGCGAAGTGATTGACCGCAAGGATATTGACGCGTTATCGCTGGCGATGCCCGATCACTGGCATTCGATTCCCGTGGTCATGGCTGCCCGAGCCGGAAAGGATATGTACGGCGAAAAACCGCTGGCCCGAACGATTTACGAGGGCCAGGTGATGCGTGATGCGGTCAATCGCTATGGGCGGATCTGGCAGACGGGTAGCTGGCAGCGCTCGGTGCGTGATTTCCATCGGGCGTGTGAGCTCGTCCGCAACGGGCGAATCGGCAAGGTGCATACCGTGGAGGTGGGACTGCCCACGGGCGGCGGCACCGGCAATCGCCCGGTTCAGCCTGTGCCGGAAGGCGTCGACTGGGATTTCTGGCTGGGGCCGGCGCCGTGGGTGCCGTTCAGGGGCGTGATGCACTGGGACTGGCGCTGGATGATGGACTATTCCGGCGGGCAACTTACCGACTGGGCGGGACACCACATAGATATCGCACACTGGGGGCTGGGACTTGACTCGACCGGACCCGTGGAGATTGAAGGAAAAGGCGTTTATCCGAAGGATGGCATCTTCGATGCCGCGACAGAATATAAGTTCACGTGCAGATACGCCGACGGCCTGACGATGATTGTGGCCAACGACCGCCAGCAGCCCAAGGGCATGGGCGCCGTCTGGTACGGTGAAAATGGCTGGATTCACGTTGACCGCGGCAGGTTCCAGGCCAGCTCGGAGAAGATTTTGCAGGAGGTCATTGGTCCAAACGAAATCAGATTGTATCAGAGCAATGACCACCAGCAGAACTTTGTGGATTGTGTTAAGAGCCGCGAAAAGACTATTGCGCCGATTGAGGTGGCGCATCGCTCGATAAGTGTGGGGCTTTTGGGTGAGATTGCGATGCTGCTTGGGCGAAAACTGCGGTGGGACCCGGATAAAGAGGTCTTTGTCAATGACGATGCAGCCAATAGGATGCTGCGGCGTCCGATGCGCAGCCCGTGGCATTTATGAAGAAATTGAGACCACAGATTAACGCAGATGGGCACGGATTAAAACGCAAAAAACGATTCAGTGGAATCTGTGAAATCTGTGGTTAAAATTGATGACTGATAATCAAAACAGAAGGGATCAAAAATGAGTAAAAGGTTAAAAGCTATTGGCGCGGGATTGCTCATTGTGTGGTGCCTGGCGCTGGCTGCAAACATCTCGTGTGCGGCGGTATCGGCGGACGAGATGCAAAAGATGGAGCAGGCGATGCCGGCAAAACCGGTACACCCACCCGAAAAACCGCGCAAAATACTGGTGTTCAACCTGTGCAACGGCTTTAAGCATAGCTCGATTCCGTACTGGGACAAGGCTCTGGAAATTATGGGCAAAAAGACCGGGGCGTTCCAGGTCGAAATCAGCAACGATATGTCGGCGTTCAGCGCCGAGAACCTGGCGAAATTCGATGCGGTCTGTCTCAATAATACAACTGGGTTGAAGTTCAATCAGTCGCAGCGTGAGGCTTTAATGAATTTCGTAAAGGGCGGCAAGGGCATCATCGGCATCCACGCTGCTACGGATAATTTTTACGACTGGCCTGATGCGGCGAAAATGATGGGCGGACAATTTTCCGGCCATCCCTGGGGCGGCGGCGGAACCTGGGCGATAAAGATAGATGAGCCGAACCACCCGCTCACCGCAGCATTTAAGGGCAAGGGCTTCAAAGTTAAGGATGAGATCTACCGCACAGCGGCGCCTTTCTATTCGCGGGCGGAACAGCTTGTCCTTATGAGCCTGGATATGACGGACCAGGCCACTCGCAAACAGGCCGAGAAGGATAGCGATGCGGATACGGGCATTACCTGGGTCAAGACCTTTGAAAAAGGACGGGTATTCTACTGCTCGCTGGGTCACAATAACGACCTTACCTGGGACCCTGCGATATTGCAGCATTATCTCGCGGGCATTCAATTCGCACTGGGCGATTATAAAGTTGATACGAAACCAAAGGCCCCCGCTTCGGGGCAGGGCACATCTACTGTTAGTTCTGGAAAGGGGTCAGAAATGGATGAGCTACTTGCGAAAGTCAAGGGTTATGATTGGGGTCAGAGCCGCCTACCGCTGACCGAGGTAAGCGACAAGATTCGGGAGGCTTACGGCTCGCCCGAGAAGTTGAAGGAAATCGAGAAAAGCCTTGCGGCGCTGCTGGCCTCCGATGCGACCTACGCCGGCAAACAATTCGTCTGCCGGGAATTGAGCATTATCGGGACCGAGCAGTCTGTCCCTACTTTGGCCAAGATGTTGACCGACGAGAAACTCTCCGACATGGCAAGGTACGCGCTGGAGCGGATACCTGGCGCCGCCGTTGACGCTGCTTTGCGGGAGGCTATGGCAAAAACCGCCGGCAAGGTCAAGGTAGGCATAATGAACTCGCTGGGCGAACGGCGGGACGCCAAGTCCGCGGCCGCTTTATCCAAGATGATCGGCGACTCGGATGAGATGGTTGCCTGTGCCGCAGCCGCCGCTCTGGGTAAGATCGGCGGGCCGGAAGGCACCTAGCGCTGGCTAAGGCAAAGGGCACCGCCTCTGGCAGACTGCAAATGGTTGTCTTGGATGCGTATCTGAAGTGTGCCGACAAGCTCGCCGCAGAGGGCAAGAAAAAGGAGGCCACTGCCATCTACAAGGAGCTGTATGAGCCTGATATGCCTGCGGTCATCCGGACGGCGGCGCTGCGAGGTATGGTCGGCACCACCGGCAGCAAACAAAAATAAAGATGTTCATTGTTAATTGTTCATCGTTGTTTGACAGCGAACTACGAACAATGAACTATGAACAATGAAAAGGCTGCTTAATTTGGATAGGCTCAAAAAAGGGACTTATAAAAGTCGGCAGCGATGGTTTTAAATTCCATATCAAAGAACCCCTTGATATTCAGGATATAAAAATAGATATATCCGATTCTTCGGTATGGGCTGTAACAAAAAAGGAGGTTTTCAAATATAGCGCTGAAGGGCAGAAACTCTTCAGGCTTTTCCCCTGCTCAAAGGAGGACAAATATAAATACCACAAGAAAAATATTAACAGCAGATGCAACGATCCCGACGATGATAATTTAAGATGCGAAGGGAATCTCGTGACTCTCGCAGTCGACCCGTATGACAGTTCATGCTGGATAGCATGGAGGAAGTTTCTTCTTAAACTAAGCCGGGACGGAGAATTTCTACAGCGGCTTGACGGGTTTAAACAGATTGAGGCCCTGGATATCGGTTATTCTTCCACACAGCTTTCTATCCGGATAGACTCGCCTCTGGATGGAGCGGTTTTTTACGCGACACCTGTTGATATTTCAGGAACTGTCAACGATTCAACAGCAGCAGTCAGTGTGAACGGCTTTAAGGCCGCTGTTTCTGGCAATACATTTACGCTTCCAGGCTTAATGCTTCAGGAAGGACAAAATACAATCACAGCAGTTGCCGGGGACGGATACGGCAGGACTGCTGCCGACACTATTGCAGTAACACTCATAACCAAAGGCTGAATTACCGGCAGGGTGACAGACTCCTCCACAGGACCGGCCATATCCGGGACATCTGTGGCAAGTAAAGGAACCACTCAATGTTATCCATAGTAAAACAACAAACGACAACGGAAAATACACGGTATCCGGGATTACCCAAGGGAGTTTTGCAGCTTTCTCCGAAAAGTCAGGATACGAAAATAATACAGTGACAGGGATTTTGAATGCCGGAGAGACAAAGACAGTAGATGTTCAGTTGACACCGATTAAGCCACTTGCAGTAAAGATAACTCGCCATTAGACGGCGAAGTGATTTCCGCAACATATGAACGTCAAAGGGACAGTGAGCGACCCTGCCGCAACGGTTATTGTCAATGGCATCGAGGCGATAGTTTCGGGAATACCTTTGAGGAAAGGGAATACAGTTAACTCCAGGGCCGAATTCAATCACAGCGACAGCCACAGACGGCAACGGAAGGAAAAGAGTCGATACAATAATAGTCAATTACAATCAGTTGAGCATATCCATAACCTATCCTTCCGACGGCGAAGTCCTGTCAACACCGTCTGTATCCGTGGAAGGCATAATAAGCGACCCTTCTGCATACGTCGAAGTGAACGGCATCCCTGCTTCTGTATCATCTGGTGGAAGTTTTATCGCTCATGGCATAACGCTCCTTGAAGGAACGAATATGATTACAGCACAGGGCGTCAATACAGCAGGCCAGACTGCTGAAGATCAGTTCGGGTCTATTACCAGCCGCTTTCTTCGCCTTTAACTATAAGAGTCCTTTCTCCTACTGAAGGCTCCGAGATAGAAACGCCGTACTTTACTGTTTCGGGAGTCGTGAGTGACCCCACTGCAACAGTAATTGTCAATGACACCATTGCCAAGGTTGAGGATAATTTTTTCAGCGCCTCCATCTATTCCTGCAAGCCGCCGATTACCCCTGAGTCCGTTTCCATAAAGCAGCAGTCATGGGTATGCACAGTCACAGTAACTGCTTATTCAAAGGATGGACAGGTTGCTACTACAAGCTTCGCATACACCTATTCCCCATCCGATGACCCATTAACTGTCAAAATCACAGACCCGGCTTCTAACCAGATAGTCACCTATTCACCATATGAGGTTCAGGGGGAGTTTTACGATGTTCTTTCAGCAGTATCCCCAGCCACAGTTAAAGTGAATGAGTATCATGGCAGTGGTAAATACGATAGGGAATGAGATTCTCTGCCCCTGTTCCATTGAAATGATGGACTCAATTATGTGACAGTCCATGCCACAAATGCAAGTTGGACACGATGCATTTGATACCTTTAAAATTATCTATGAAGCACCTGGTAAGCCCTTAGGTATTACCATCTATTCACCCCTTGATCAGGCAATCGTTAATTATTCCCCCATCGCTGTCTCTGGTGGTGTAACCCACAGCACAGCCGAGGTAGAGATGTAAGCGGGATATTTGCTGATTTAAATAAAGACTCCAGGAGTTTCAAGGCTACATCCGTCCCCCTTTCTCCTGGAGAAAATTTCATCACAGCCACTGTATGGATACCCACCGAGGAGACTGCCACTGTAAGCATTACAGTCATATACGATCCAAATTATCCCTCTCCGCCTACGCCTACATTAAGCGAGCTTCCAGAGTATACACAGTTTTCTGTAATGGTATCCTGGCCTTACTCTCCCTTCATGTAAAGCAGAGATATTTGTTAACGGTACAAGTCGGGCTGTAGTGTGGGCCGATTCCAATGGCCTCTTTAAGGCCGCAATATCCCTACCAGATCAAGGCCCAAACCATATCTCTGCCAGGGCTATTGACATTTATGGAAACAAAAGCAACCTCTCCAACGAAGAGGTTGTCATAAGAGATACAATAATACCTGCCATCCATCAGGTTAAGAATCAAATAGACACGTTGGACCTTACCGCCTCACGGGTTCTGTTAACCGGGATAACAGAGCCTTTAGCAGAGGTGGATATCAGTATAGATTACGATCCAGAGTATAAATACCAGACAACAGCAGATGAGCGGGGTAGATTCTACATAATCACCCACGTCAGTGCAGGTCAGCATTACGCAGGTATAATTACAAAAGATAAGGCCTGTAATAAAGGTTCGTTTAGTGCGCCGATGCGCGTTCATAATGTATCCCCAACTCTATGGGGCGGCATGCTACTTGGCAGCACAGGTAGACCAATACCTCCAAAGATCGATCCTATCCCAAATCCCATCAATGAGACGAACCTCACAGTAGAGGGAAATGCCTACTCCTACTCCTCAGTAGAGGTTTACAGAAATAATGAACTTGTGGGTACAGTACCTGCCAATAATAGAGGGAGATTCAGGCTGGAAGGCGTAACGCTCATGCCAGGCAGAAATATAATCAAGG
>CAWFCJ010000028.1:0-48458 GCA_963814265.1 Sedimentisphaerales bacterium
TCAACGCCTCAGCAACCGACTGTGCCTCGGTCATGACGTCCTCCAGATTCGGGTTACCGACGTATCCCGCGCAACCGAGCTGCATAATCCGTCACACATCGTTTCGGCTGGCCACGGACAGCAAGCGAGACGGGTAACGGAGTGTGGCGGCCGGCTGTCCGGAACAAACCGAGAGCCGAATCGCCGGCTGCATGCAACGATTGGTTATACTGGGAGCCGGAACCGGGAACTCTAGACGGCGACGTACGTCGAACACAAACGGAGGACAGTGATGGCAGTGAAGAAATGGAACCGAGCCGACTACCTGAAGCCGCGGGATATCTCGATGCTGGTCACGCGTCGAGGTCGCGAGGCATCGACCTTCTACCCGGACCTGGTCAAGGCCTTCATGGAATCCGGTGAGGCCGCCATGGAAGTAAACGTCGCCAAGATAGGCCGCAAACCGGAGACGGTGCGCTCGGCGCTGGCGAAGACGATCAGGTCGCTCAAGGTGCGCGACAAGGTGCGCGTCTCGATGCTGCACAACGAGGTCTTCCTCATCGCCAAATAGCAGCGCGCGAGCGGATGCCCCTGAGCATCACGGTGACGTTGACGAAGTCGCCGAGGCCGACCGCGGCCTCTACCAAGGGAACGGCCAGACCGGCGTATAGGCGACGCGGGCGCGCGCGAGAAGCCGGGTGCGCTCCTCCGGCAGCGGCACGAGCACGAACACCCAGCTGAAGTCGACCGTGCGCGGGGCGGCACGACGTGCCTGGTCGAGTGCAGGACGAGGTGGCCGGGCGCTTCGATCTCGTCGACCGTGTAGTACATGCGGAAATCGGCGCTGTCGGGCACCTTGTCGCCGACCTTGAGGTCCTGCAGCTCGGGGACGATCGTCTCGGCGCTGCGCGGCCGTTCGCCCCATGAGCCGTCCAGCCAGTGCGGCGTGTACCAGCCGGCGCGGAAGGTCGGGTAACCCATTTGCACGATCCAGGGCCACGCCGCCGCCGGCGGGGCGTCGATGGTGATGCCGCGCGTCGATACCCAGAGCGGGTGAGCGACGACGTCGTCGCCGGGCAACGGGCGCCTCGCTCCTCGGCAGTCACGCCCGAGCGGCGGGCGAGGCGATGCACCACTGCCGAGGTTCCGGCCAGGACTCCGATCGCAGCCGGCAGCTGTTGTGACTCTCCTCACCTGTGCATCACCTCCTCGTCATCGTCGTCTCGTATCCAACCTGGCGGTCGCGGTAGATCCCATATCGGCCAAGTGTCCACTCAACGCCCTCGCACTGCGGAAGCCACCGGTCCTAGAAGCTGACCAACTGCCAGGTCGCGCCGCCATCGGAGCTCAGAAGCAGCTGCCCGAGCCGACCGTATCTGTTGCCGTTGGTGTCGGCGGGTCCGTGCACGACGATGGCGTTCGAGGGGGTCGTGAACCCGAGGTCGCGCCAGCCCATGCCGCCGTCGCCGTAGGTCTTCACGGTCGCCCAGGTCGTGCCGCCGTCGGCCGAGTTGTTCGATCCAGCTCGCGGCGCTGGCCGTCACGAGGACCAGGTTGGTGGCGACGCCGCCGGCCAGCGTGCCACCATCTCCCTCGCTGCTTGGGGTACCGGCCTTGCTCCAGTGGGCACCGGCATCGCCGCTGACATAGACGAGCTTCTGGGTATGGCCCGTGTAGCCCTGCCCGATGCAGGAGCAGCGCCAGACTGTGGCCGGAGGTCGCCGCGACCGACGCGGGGGAGTAGCCGGGCGGGGTGCTGGGCGTTGCGCGATGCAGCGACGGTGAGGCCGCCGTTCGTCGTGACCAGCACGCTGTTGCCGTCGAGGACCGCGGCGGTGCCGGCCTGGGTCGAGATGAGAAGGTCGGTCGGATCGAGCAAGTCGACCCACGAGACGGAGGCGACGGTGCTCCAAGAGCCGCCCGACATAAAGTAGGATATAGTGGATAGGAAAAACGCTGTGTGTTATCCTAAATCTTAGCCCCGCAGGGAAAGGTTAATCATGCGATATTTGCAGATTATGCGGCCGGTGCACTGGATCAAGAATGTGTTTGTTTTCGCCGCCCTGATATTCGGCAAAAAACTTTTTGGGCCGGTTGATGAAGTGTTTTTTGCTGTCGCCAGCGCAGTTGGTGGTTTTTTTTGCTTTTGCCTGGCTGCCTCAGCTATTTACATCCTTAACGACATAATCGACCGTGAAACGGATAGACTCCACCCCGAAAAATCTAAAAGGCCGATTGCCGCTGGCACGGTAAGCATCGCCGCTGCGGCAGTATTGTCCGCCGTGTGCGCCGTGGCGGCGATAACCTGCGGCTACATACTTCTGGATAAGTTCGCCATTGTCATCCTGGCATACATTGTGCTGATGGTTCTTTATTCGCTTTGGCTGAAACAGTTGATGATCCTGGATTGCGTGGTCATATCGGTCGGCTTTTCTCTACGGGCAATGGCTGGAGCAATTGTGGTGGATGTGTTTATCTCGCCCTGGCTGGTTATATGCACGTTCGCTTTGTGCCTGTTCTTGGCGTTCAGCAAACGTCGCAGCGAGATTGCGCAACTGCAAGAAAACAGCGAGTTATTCCGCAGGACGCTGGGCAGTTACACGCCGGAACTGCTGGCCCACATGCTGGACGTTACCAGCGGTCTGGCAGCAGTATGTTTTCTGCTTTACGCTATGGATGAGCGGACGTTTGCGCTCTTTGGCACTAATAATCTCGTGTACACCACGCCTTTCGTGTTGTATTGCATCTTTCGTTTCAGCGCCTTATACAGCAGGGCAAATTTTCAGACCCGGTGGACCTTATCCTTAAGGATTTGCCGTTTCAGATCGGCTTTGTCCTGTGGGTGTTGTCCTGCATCGGCATTATTTATGCGGATAAGATCGGGCTTGGATAAACCCCCGGTGAAACCCAGGGCTAAATATTAACAACCAAATGGCAAAGCAGAGATTACAAAAGGTCTTGGCCTCGGCGGGTATTGGCTCCCGCCGAAGATGCGAAGAGCTGATACTTGAAGGGGCGGTGCAGGTCAATCGCCAGGTGGTGGATAAGCTGCCAGCCTTTGTCGACCCGGAAACGGACACCATAATGGTGGGCGGCAGGAGAATTCAGCCCGAAGAAAAGGTCTATTTTCTCCTGAATAAGCCCAAGGGCGTCATTTGCACAAGCTCCAACCCGCTGCGAAGAAACAAGGCGACAGATTTTGTGCCCGTCCGCGAGCGTATTTTTTGTGTTGGCAGGCTTGATGCCGATACAACCGGTTTGGTAATCCTGACCAACGACAACGAATTGGCAAATAGGCTAACGCATCCGAGATATAAAGTTCCCGAAGCTTACATCGCCCGGGTCACGGGCCGAATTGCCCCAGAGCAGGTCGAGAAATTAAAAAGCGGAGTCTGGCTTGCTGAAGGCAAAACTTCCAGGGCCTCGGTCAAGATAATGAGGCGGAGCCACGCCAAATCCTGGGTGGAGATTACAATTCAGCAAGGCATGAATCGCCAGATTCGCCGAATGCTGGCCAAAGTAGGTTTGCCTGCAAAGGCCCTTGCACGAGTGCGAATCGGCAATCTTACCGCGCGGGGCTCGGCCTGGGCAGATTCAGGCCGCTCACCAAAGCTGAAGTTGCACACCTGAACAAAATCGGGCGTAGCACCGAAGTCTGAAGCCTGCCGGGTTTTTGTTTGCCGACATATTTTTGTCTTTGGCGAAAGACATTGGCAAGGCAGGGCCTTTCCTATTACAATAACAGTTTCGCAAAATGGAGATTAGGCACATATTATTTAAGGAAATCGCGTTTCTTGATTTCCTTAAATAATAGACCTAAGTAATTATCTATCAAGTAGTTAATGTTTGAAAAGGAAAAATAAGACAACAAATTTTTCCTTTTCAAAGTGTGCCTAATCTCAATTTTGCAAAAGTTCAGTTAGAATATGGCCTTCTAAAAACCTGGTTTGTTATCGCCACATTTTTGGTGTTAGCCTTGCAATGAAAGGGAGTGAAACATGAGCAGATTCCAGGTGGCAAAATTCGGGGTTATAGTCTGGGGCGTGTTTTTGTGTTGCGCTATTACAGGTGTGCAGCTTTTGCCATGTGCACAGGCCGGCAGCGGCGAACGGCTGACATACATTGACCTCATCAGCCGGCTCACCGACCTGGAGCAGTTGGCGGTGTTGCCCACAGCCGGCGAAAAGTGCGTCCAGTGGTCGAGCTACGACCGCAAAAGTAAGTATGACCAGGCGTCGGGCAAATATATTGATTGGACGGCTAACGGCGATGGTGACGGCATCATCAGAAAGGAAGACGGCAAACTTGTTTTCGCCGAGATGGAAGGCCCCGGCGTGATCTGGCGGACCTGGTCGGCGCTTGCCAAAGAAGGGCACGTAAAGATTTATCTCGATGGTGCCGCGGAGCCGGCGGTGGACCTGCCCTTCATAGGTTACTTTAACCGTAAGAATGAGCCGTTCACGCATCCGGCACTTGTGCACGAAGCCGCGCGAGGGCAGAATTGCTATGTGCCCATTCCGTATCAAAAATCCTGCAAAATCGTAGCGGAGAAGGATTGGGGAGCATATTACCATTTTACCTACACCACATATCCGAAGGGGACGATTCTGCCGACGTTCAAGCGTCAACTTTCGGATGCTGAGTCGAAAGCCTGGCTAAGGCCAACGAGGTTCTCAGCAAGGGCGGTCTTGCGCCGGCTGGGATAGCATCCGATGCGACAACATCGGAAAAGACCGTGACGATCGAGCCTGGAGAGCGGCTTCGTAGCGACGCAGGATGGGCCGCGTGCCATTACGGGATTCTGGGTCAACGCCCAGTTCGACGACCGCGAGGATGAAAGCGAGGCTTTGCGCGAAATTGTGCTGCAGGTCACATGGGATGATGAGGAAAAGCCCGCTGTGTGGTCGCCGCTGGGGGACTTCTTCGGCACCGCCCCGGGAGTGAATTCATACCGCTCCTACCCCTTGGGTATGACCAAGGATGGGTTCTACTGCAACTGGTACATGCCCTATGCAAAATCTGCGAAGTTTGAATTCATCAACGAGGGGAATAAAGCACGGACACTGGAACTGAAGGTAGTTCAGGAGCCTCTGCGGCGGCCGATCGAGCAACTCGGCTCGGTTCCACGCAAAATGGCATCGTGATGCATTTCTTCCCGAAGATCCGGAGCGCAGGCAATCGACTGGACAATGCTTAAGACGCAGGGACAGGGGCGTTTCTGCGGCGTGATGCTGCACGTCTGGAATCCGAGAGGCGGATGGTGGGGTGAAGGAGATGAGAAATTTTTTGTCGATGGCGAGAAGTTTCCGTCAACTATCGGGACCGGTTCGGAGGATTACTTTGGTTATGCCTGGTGCACGCCGGAGTTATTCAGTAACTGCTACCACAACCAGACGATAAGTATGGGCAACAAGGGACACGTTTCTGTGAACCGCTGGCACATCACCGACAATGTTCCGTTCCAGGGATCTTTCGAGGCTGCGATTGAAAAGTATTATCCTAACAATAAGCCGACACTTTATGCCGCCACCGTATATTGGTATCAGGCCGCCGGCCAAACCGACCCTTATCAGCCTGTGCCGGTCGAGCGGCGCAGAGGATACTGGGCTCCGATTCAGGTCTCCAAGGTTAAAGGTGCGCTGGAAGGAGAGGAACCGAGGATTCTCGCAAAGACGGCAGGGGACGCCAAGCGGCAGGATATGGATGGCTATGGCAACGATTGGAGCGGCGATGCTCACCTGTGGTGGACTGATGCCAAGCCGGGTGACACACTCGATTTGGCTGTGCCTGTGGCGAAAACCGCAGCATACCGGCTGAAAATGCAGCTTACAAAGGCGGTTGATTACGGCATCGTTCAGCTTTATTTAGATGGCAAAAAGCTCGGAGAGCCAATCGACCTTTACAACGATGGCGTGGTGGCTACGGGCGTTCTGGATATGGGTATCCACGAGCTAAATAAAGGCGAGCACACATTGACGGTTGAGATTGTCGGGCGCAAATGAAAAGGCTGTAAAAGCATATATGTTTGGGCTTGATTATTTGCTGCTGGAAGAAGTCAAATCCAGTTTCTATCTGCCGGAGGACCCATCTTATACAATTCTCGATTCGGCACGCGACTCGGTAAGGTTCGCGGTAGAGCGGACTTTGATTCCGTATAAGGGAAATCTTTGCTGCAAATCGAGCTTTGTTGACAGCGAGGGCAAGGTAATGGGCTGGCACGATTTTGGCAATCTCGAAGGGCCGGGCTGGGCGGCCAATGCCGTCGGCGGCGCTTACGAAATTTATTTGTTTGCCAGTCATATCAGAGACCCTTGTCTGCCGGAAAAGGCCATTTGCTTGCTGGACCACGTTCTTGAGGATGGGTTTATCGACTACCAGACAGGATTTATTACCGGATACCGTGACACCGTTACCGATAAGTTTTGCCTTAATTACAAGCACAATAGCGACTGGTTCTGTCCCGGCTCTATGGCAAAGGTTGCTTATCAGTTGCTTATCTTTGGCGACATTCTGGAGGGCGAAGAAAAGATAAAATGTACAGCGTCGCTGCCAAGACCGCCGACTGGATAGATGCCAACGTCAAGCCTACTCCGAACGGATGGTATCCAAGGCGTTGCACGCCGACGGGCGAGCACTTATCCTAAAAGTCCATACGGCGGAGACGACCGCTGTTTGAAAAAAGCGCCGATGGGCTGTTCATAATTCAACTCTATCACAGCTCTTACCCAGCGGGGCCTGGCTGATTACACGACAGAAGTCAGGGAGAAGGTGAAAGTCTTTATGGATAGCGGCGGGATTTTCGGCAGCATCAATCACGATACTTATGACGAGCACGAGAATGTCTCCTACTCAGTGGCGTTTCGTGTTCTGCGAGAGGCGGCCAAGCTGCTCGGTGACGAAAAAATTCGTGATTTTGCATACGATAAGTGCCTTGCCGGTCTGGACCAATTCAAGATGACCGAAGACAGAAACGGCGTGCAGACCAAGGGACTGCTTTTTATGGAGAAAAGCTGGGACACGGCGTATCTGTGGGAAAACGCCGAGGCGGCGCTGGCTTACATTGAAGCTTATCATGATACCGGCAACAAATAGTATCTTGCAGGATGGCCTTACTATCCTGCGGGCAATCGCGAAACACCATCAGCGGGACACCGGCTTTCTCACGGAGGGCGTGGACTGGAACAATCACGTCGGCAAGCAGCACCATTTCGACGAGGCAGAGTATGGGGACATCAAATACACCGAGCCGCTGCTGAACAATCTGCACATTGTTGAGCCGACTTTGCTGGCTATCGGGACTGGAAAAGATGAGGGGTAACAAATGAGAACATTCCGGATCATGATAGTGGCATTATTCATTTCGTTTTTTCTTGTACCGTGTTGTCCATAAGTACCGCAGAGACGCAGTCGGAGTCACTTGGTTCCTGCGGACAAGAATCTGTCGCCGGATTTCGTGCAGCGGCTTTTCCAGCGCGGCGAGCGCGCAGGTTTATCGGGCAAGGAGCTGGAGACGATCGGGATGCCGGTTGGCGGCATCGGCACAGGACAGCTTTATCTGCGCGGCGACGGTACGCTCGGCCTCTGGCAAATCTTCAATAAGCAGATTTTCTCCGGTTACGGAGCGGACAATTACCGCACTTATAGGCCGGACTCGCCCGTGGATTCCGGTTTTGCGGTGCATCGTCAAGATGAAGGAAAGAGTCATCGCCAAGCCGTTGAACCAGGATTTCGGGACGGTCGAGTTTGCCGGCGAATATCCGGTCGGCATCGTGCATTATCGAAGTGATGATTTCCCAGTAAAGGTAGAAATGGAGGCATTTTCGCCTTTTATTCCGCTCAATGCAAAGGACTCCGCCCTTCCCGCGACGCTGTTCCATATCACTATCGAGAATGTCTCCGCTAAAAGCATTCATGTTGGGATTTTGGGCTGGCTGGAGAACGCTGTCTGCTTACATTCGGCGAAATCGCTCGATAATGTCCTGCGACGAAGCCGAATTGTCACCGAGAAAGGCCGGACCTTGATTATCCATACGGCTGAAAAGGCCCCGATATCGCAGGAAGTTGCCCTGCCCCGGCCAAAGATCGTTCTTGCCGATTTTGAAGGCGACGATTACGGCGACTGGAAAGCAACCGGCGAAGCCTTCGGCAAAGCGCCGCAGCCGGGACGCTGCCAAACCAGCAGCAGGTAAGCGGCTTTCTGGGCAAAGGCCTGGTGAATACCTTCCTCGGCGGCGACGGCCCGCACGGGACGCTCAGTTCGCCGGCTTTTGAAATCTCCCGCAAATTTATCAACTTTCTCATCGGCGGCGGCGGTCAGGCGGGCCAAACTTGTATCAATCTGCTCGTCGACGGCAAAGTCGTGCGCACCGCCACGGGTAAGGACAACGAAAAGCTCGAGTGGCATTTCTGGAACGTGCAGGAATTTGCAGGGCAAGCAGGGGCAAATCGAAATAGTTGACCGGGCATCCGGCGGCTGGGGACATATCAACATCGACCAGATCGAGCTAGCCGATGAGCCGCAGAAAGCCCCTGGGACCGTTAGAAAAGCTGCCCGACTATGGCTCGATGGTGCTAATGCTGGCCGAGGCAGCCCCCGCACACGGGTGCGGGGTGCTCAATCGTGATGATGACGCGACCTACCCCGTCACGCGAGAAAAGAAGCACGGCCATCTCAACGGCCGTTGTCGATTTGGCTGCCGGCGAAAAAAGGACCTTCACATTCGTCCTGGCGTGGTTCTTCCCGAATCACAGCATGGTCACGAGTACGCTAATCGTTTCAACAGCGCCTCTGACGTCGCCCACTACGTCCTCGACAATCACGACCGTCTCGCCGGCGACACGCAAAAATGGCACCAGACGTTCTATGAGGATAGCACGCTGCCGCGGTGGCTGCTGTTCCGGCTGCACTCGACGGTCTGCAATCTGGCGACCGGGACCTGCCAGTGGTGGAAGGACGGGCGCTTCTGGGCGTGGGAGGGTGTCGGCTGCTGCGAGGGGACCTGCACCCACGTGTGGAATTACGCCCACGCTGCGGCTCGGCTTTTTCCTGAGCTGGAGCGAGCGGCGCGAGAAATGCAGGACTTCGGCCAGGGCTTTGACGAGAAGACCGGCCTGGTTGGTTTCCGCAGCAATCGCGCTTACGCCGCCGATGGCCAGTGCGGCACGATTCTAAAGGCCTACCGCGAGCATCAGATGTCTGCCGATACTACTTTCCTGGAGCGGAATTGGCCGAGGATCAAAAAGGCCCTCGATTTTCCATCGCTCAGGACGGCAATGACGATGGCCTGATTGAGAACAGCCAGCCCAATACCTACGACATCAATTTTGAAGGGCCGAACACGTTTGTCGGCTCACTTTATCTGGCTGCCCTTCGAGCCGGCGAAGAAATGGCAAAAGAGATGGGCGACGAGGAATTTGCCCAGCGCTGCCGAAAGATATTCGAGAGCGGCAGCCGGCTCACGGTCGAGCGACTCTGGGACGGCGAGTACTTCATTCAGCATGTTGACTTGGCGAAGCATCCGAAGTACCAGTATGGAAAAGGGTGTCTTTCCGACCAGCTTTTTGGCCAGGGCTGGGCACACCAGCTTGGCCTGGGCTATATTTATCCACGAGAGCTTGTCGAAAAGGCGCTGCAATCGGTCTGGAAATACAACTGGGCGCCTGATGTCGGGCCGTACAATGATGTGCACAAGCCGGAGCGGTGGTTTGCCCGGCCCGGCGAGCCAGGCTTACTTACCTGCACCTGGCCTAAAAGCCCATATCTTACCGAGGGCGTTCGCTATCGAGAGGAGGTCTGGACGGGCATCGAGTATCAGGTGGCCGGCCACATGGTCTGGGAAGGTATGGTCCCCGAGGCACTTGCGATATGTCACGGCGTCCAGCAGCGCTACCAGCCGGCCAAGCACAACCCCTTCAACGAGATCGAATGTGGCGACCACTACGCCAGGGCGATGGCCAGTTGGGGCGTCTACACAGCTCTTTGCTGGCTACGAGTACCACGGGCCGAGGGGACATCTGGGCTTTGCGCCAAAAATAACGCCGGAGAACTTCCAGGCTGCTTTTACCGCCGCCGGGGGCTGGGGCAGCTTTTCACAGAAGCAACCGTGGCACGGGCTTCCAGCCCGTGAAAACACGGCCAAGATGGCCGTGCCACAGGCTCAAACCGAGCAAGTCGAGGTCCGCTGGGGCAGGCTCAATTTGAAAACGCTTTCCTTTGCTGTTCCGCAAGATTTTCGCTCTGCCGGCGTTTCTGTGACAGTGCAAGGCCAGGCGGTTGAGTCCTCTTACCAGCTTAGAGAGGGCCGAGTCGAGGTTACATTGAAGAAAGAGTTGGTTCTTTCTGAAGGTCAGGTGCTGCAAGTTTTAATTCGTAAGACGCGGTGATCGAACTTTTGCACAAAGGCGACAAAATGATAAAGGACTTGGTAGCCAAAAGTAGGAGCTATAGACGTTTCTTCCAGGAAGTGGCGATAGACAAGCGGGTTTTGCGGGAGCTGGTCGAGCTGGCCAGGCTCTCTCCGTCAGCGGCGAATTTACAGCCCTTGAAATACATCCTTTGCTGTGAGCCTAAAAAAAATGCCCTTATTTTCCAGCACCTGGGCTGGGCGGGGTATCTGAAAGATTGGCCCGGCCCTGCTGAAGGTGAAAGGCCATCGGCGTATATTATCATACTCGGCGACACCGAGATAGAACCCCGCCGTGGGAACGGCGGGGCTAACCGGTTAACCCCGCCATCACTATGGCGGGGTTGCGACCACGGAATCGCCGCCCAAAGCATTCTTTTAGGTGCAGCAGAAAAAGGGTTGGGCGGCTGTATGATCGGGACAGTCAAGAGAGAGGAGCTTCGCAAAACTTTGGACATACCGTCTCGTTACGAGATACTTCTTGTTTTGGCCCTCGGCAAGCCTAAAGAGATGGTGGTCATTGAGGCGGTGGGGACTTGCGGCGACATCAAGTACTGGCGGGATAACCAGGGCGTGCATCATGTGCCGAAACGCCCTTTGGATGAGCTAATCCTCGATATTTGACGAGGTGCCGGATTTATCTGTGAGGCAGTGGAAATATGGAAAATTCTCTTGAATTCTGCACAAATAGCTGCAAAATGCTATGCTAAATCGGCTGTCATGCAGAAGGAAACGCTGCCGGGCGGCGCGGCCGAGTTGGCCTACGAGAAGGTAAGGCGATGGCTGTCATGAATGCTACTCAACCTGAAAGGAGTTGAATATGGATTCACATACTCTCCCCAAGCTTCACAACGCAATGTGGCCCGGGCTGGTTGGCAAAGGAGATGCGGAGGGCCAGGAGCCGCCAATCAGTCTCGAACGGATGCTCGAATTGACTGCCGCCGCGGAGGTGGACGGCCAGAAGTTCGACGGGATCGACTACTTCCTTTTCCTGCCGCATACCGACCCTAACGCCAGCGACGACGAACTAAAGGAGATTGCCGACCTGATTGCGGGATATGGCTTTAACGTCGGCTCGCTTGTCGCGCCGGTCTGGGCCGGCACGGTCGGCGATTCGGCGATGGGGGATGCCGCAGCTCGCGGGAAGTTTCTCAACGCCGTGCGGATGGCGTGCCGCATCGCCGGCGTGTTCAACAAGCACGGCGTGCGCAAGTACGGTGTAATCCGGATCGATTCGGCTGAGTTCGGTGTCGAGAAATGGCGCAAGAATCCCAAGAAGAACACCGCGAAAATCGCCGAGACGTTCCGCGAAGCCGCCAAGATCGCTGCGGATCACGGCGAACGCCTGGCCGCCGAGGGCGAAATCTGCTGGGCCGGCATGCACAGTTGGAAGGACATGCTCGATCTGCTGGAAGCGGTGGGAATGCCGGAGACACTTGGCTTCCAGGCCGATATGGCCCACACGTACCTGTACCTGATGGGCTACAATGCGCCGGAAGCATGCACTGCTGCAGCCAGGCTATTCGGAGGAAGAGTTCTACGCCGCCTACGAAAAGATGGTCGACAAGCTGCGGCCTTGGACGATCGACTTCCACGTCGCGCAGAACGACGGCCAGGTGCACGGCGCCGGTTCGCACGACAAGACGGGCAAGCACTGCCCGGCCGACGATCCCAACGGCAAGCTCGACATCGTCCGCTGCGCCGGCTACTGGCTGAAGGACGCTGCAGAGCGCGGCATCCAGCACATCTGCTGGGACGGCTGCATGTTCCCCAACGCGATGCTCGAAACGCCGGACACGTGGAACGAGATCCTCGATGTGATGCTCAAAGTGCGTGCGGCGCACGGGTGGACATCTTAGCTGCGAAGTCGAAACAGGTGCCTCAAATATGCTTCTTCTTAGCCTGAAAACTTGAATAAGGAATCACTAAAATGACTAAGAAACTGAATGTCGGCATCATCGGCTACGGCTTCATGGGCCGGACGCACTCGAACGCCTACTGCAAGGCGCCAACTTCTTTGATGTGCCGTACGAGCCTGTTCTGAAGGTCATCTGCGGGCTGGAAGAAAAGGTGGCCAAAGCCTTCGCCGATCGGTGGGGCTTTAAGTCGTACACGACCGACTGGCACAAGGTGATCGAGGACAAGAATATCGACGTGGTGGACATCTGCGTGCCGAACAACGTGCACGCGGAGATCGCCATCGCCGCCGCCAAGGCCGGCAAGGCGATCTATCTGCGAGAAGCCGCTGGCGCTGGACGCGGAGCAGGGCAAGCAGATGGTCGAGGCCGTCGAGAAGGCCGGCGTTGCCAACCTGGTCTCGTTCAACTATCGCCGGGTGCCGGCCGTCACGCTGGCCAAGCAGCTTATCGACGAGGGCCGGCTGGGGCGGATCTTCCACTATCGGGCGAATTTCCTGCAGGACTGGACGATCTCGGCGAAGGTGCCGCAGGGCGGCATGGGCACGTGGCGGCTGGACGTCAAGGCCGCCGGCTCCGGCGTGACGGGCGACCTGCTGGCCCACTGCATCGACACGGCCATGTGGCACAACGGGCCCATCACCGTCCGTCTGCGCCATGACCGAGACCTTCGTGAAGGAGCGGATGCACGCCGAGACGGGCAAGGTCGAGCCGGTGGGCATCGACGATGCGTGCACGTTCTTCTGCCGGTTCGAGAACGGCTCGCTGGGCAACTTCGAGTCCACCCGCTACGCCCGCGGGCACAAGGCCCTCTATACCTTCGAGATCAACGGCGAGCACGCCTCGATCGCCTGGGACCTGCACGATCTGCATCGGCTGAGCTACTTCGACCATCGCGACGAATCGATCGTCCGCGGCTGGCGGTCGATCCACGTCACCGACGGCGATATGC
Source organism: Sedimentisphaerales bacterium (assembly GCA_963814265.1). Lineage (GTDB taxonomy): Bacteria > Planctomycetota > Phycisphaerae > Sedimentisphaerales > Anaerobacaceae > JAFNGF01. Next base: position 13,251 of record CAWFCJ010000028.1, read on the forward strand.
CCTACATGGGCAAGTGGTGGGTGCCGGGGCTGCAGATCGGCTACGAGCACACGTTCGTCCACCAGGTGGCGGACTTCCTGGAGAACCTGGCGAAGGGCAAGCCGACCTCGCCGACCTTCCGCGAGGCCCTGGCGACACAGTACGTCTGCGACGCGGTGCTGGCCTCGGCCAAAAACCAGAAAAGTGGAAACAGTGAAAAGCGTATGAACACAGGACATAGTGACTGGACCGATCATGCGCGATTATTCAGGAAAGGGAAGATTTATGTCTGCTAAATCTATTGCCGGTAAAGGCACTTGAGCAGGGTCAGGGAATATTGCGGCTGGCGCCGAACTGGGTGCCGCGTTCTTTTTGTGTGCCGGGCCGGCGGATCAAGCTGCATCCGGACGACTATTATGCGCTGGGCGGCGAGCGCGGCGGCATCGACGAGCGCTGGTTTGCATCGACCACGCCTGCGGACAACGGGCCGCTGACCTCGCCGAACGAAGGGCTGAGCTTTATCGTGTTCGAGGACAAGGGAAAAGTCGAAAAGGTCCTGCTGCGAGATGCGATCGATGAGCTGAAGGGCGAGATCATCGGCGACCGGATCTGGAAGCAGCATAAGCGCTGGCCGATGTACTCGAAGTTCTTCGACAATAAAGGCGCGTTGCCGCATCATATCCATCACCGCGACGAGCACGCCAAGCTGACAGGCCAGTTGGGCAAGCCCGAGGCCTATTATTTTCCGCCGCAGGCAAATAACTATGGCGGCGATTTCCCTTATACCTTCTTCGGCCTCAAGCCCGGCACAACAAAAGAGCAGGTCCGCCAGTGTCTGGCTGATTTTGACAAAGGCGACAACAAAATCACGAACCTGTCGGCTGCGTATCGGCTGGAAGTCGGCACGGGCTGGGATGTGCCGCCGGGCGTGCTGCACGCGCCGGGCAGTCTGTGCACTTATGAGCCGCAGAAGGCATCGGATGTCTTCGCTATGTACGAGTCAGTTCCGCACAATCAGGTTGTCCCCAAAGAGCTGCTCTGGAAAGATACGCCCAAGGATAAGGTAGGGGATGTTGACCATCTGCTTGCGGTGATTGACTGGGACCTGAACGTTGACCCGAATTTTGCCAAGAACCGATTTATGCGGCCCAAGCCCGTGCGCCCGGTCGAAGAAATGAAGGCCGAGGGCTACATCGAGAACTGGATATGCTACAAGTCCAGAGCATTCAGCGCCAAAGAGCTTACGGTTCTGCCGGGCAAGACAGTAACTATTAAGGATAGCGCCGCATACGGGTTTATCATGATGCAGGGGCACGGCACGATGGGCGCAGTGGGATATCGAGACGCCGTCGCTGATAAGGTACGGGCAGTTGACGTACGACGAGTTCTTTGTCACTGAGCAGGCTGCCAAAAAGGGAGTAACGATCACTAATCCCTCTAAAGCCGACCCCATTGTCATGCTCAAACATTTTGGGCCTGACAATCCAGACTTAGATTTGCAGTAGCGTGCGGTTGTGTCTAAGCGAACTGGGTTTACGCTGATAGAGCTTTTGGTGGTAATTGCCATCATCGCTTTGTTGATGGCGATACTGATGCCGGGACTGCGAAAGGCCCGCGAGCAGGCTAAGGCCGTGAACTGCAAGAGCAACCTGCGGCAGATCGGCCTGGCGGTGAATTTATATGCCGAAGAGTATGACCTATATGTTCCTTGGGGCCTGACAAATCGTGCTCCGGCGACGGGCAGAATTCCGTGGTTCGAGCTTTTTATGCCCTTTCTGGCGCAAAAGCCGATAGACAACGATTATCGAAACGTGGAAATATATCGCTGCCCAAGCTATCCGGAGAAAGACCAGACGGTCTGCTTTGTGGTGAACGGCTGGACCTTCAGGGACAAAAACGATATGGTCGGAAGGGAAAGGATAGACCCGGTCAAGCTAACCAACTGCACCCAGCGGGCCTATACTATTTACCTTGCCGACAACGAGTACGGGTCGTGGCGGCTGATAGTTAGAAAAGCCGACGACCAGGGAGTTAATCGCTGCGATGTCTGGCATCCGGACCACATGCCATTCTCCGACAGGCAGGACATAACTTATGGCCGACGAGTGGCGCGCACTCGACATAGAGCCGGCTGCCATTGCCTGTTTCTTGACTGGCACGTCGATTGGATGGCTGCCGAGGACATGACAATAGATATGTGGAGATTCGAGAAGTAGCCCGTGGCACGGGCTACCAGCCCGTGAAAACACGGCCAAGATGGCCGTGCCACAACAGGAGATGAAACAATGGAAATCAAAATCACGAGTTCTTCTTTCCAGGACAGCGGTGTGATCCCTGCCAAGTACACCTGCGATGGCGCGGATGTCTCGCCGCCGCTGCAATGGGATACGGTTCCGGAGGGCACCAAAAGTATCGCTCTTATATGCGATGACCCGGATGCCCCAATGGGCACTTTTGTACACTGGGTCCTGTTCAATTTGCCGGCAGAGATCAGACAGTTGTCGGAAAAGGTTCCGGCTGATAAGACCTTGCCGAGCGGCGCACGACAAGGCACCAATGATTTTAGCAGGATCGGTTACGGCGGCCCGTGTCCACCCAGCGGCACGCACCGATACTTTTTCAAAGTCTACGCTCTGGATACGACACTGGACTTGCCTGCCGGCGCCAGAAAGAGCGACCTGCTCAAGGCTGTGCAAGGGCATATCCTCGCCCAGGGTCAGTTAATCGGAAAATACAAACGGCGGTGAAGTTGTAGACCCCCAGTGAAACTGGGGGCTAAATATTTAGCCCCGCAATTTATTGCGGGGTTTTTGAGAATGGTTTTTGGAGGTACAAAAATGTTTAATTCAAAAAGTTTAAGAAACGCTGTTGTGCTGTGGTTGTCGGTGTTCTCAATTTTTGCTGTAGCAGTAAGGGCGGGCGATAACCTGCTTGCGGCGGTGCCGGCTGAAAGTCTTTTTTGCGTGCGGATAAACAATCTTGATCAGACTCTTGCCCAGGTGGATCAGTTTTTGGCCGGCGTGTACCCGACGCCTGTCTCGGTGCTCGTAAAGGCACAATTGGCCGAGAAGTTTGGCGACCCCACCCTAAAGGGCGTGAATACCAGCGGCAGTTTCGCCGTGTTTGGAACGATTGAGCCGGGCGAACCAGTGGGTGATGACCTCATCTCCGTTCTTATGCCGGTTACAGATTACAAACAGTTCATCAGCGCAAATCCCAAACTGTCCCAACCGGATGCCAACGGCGTTTCCAAAATCGCAGGCGAAAATGGACTGGTTATCCAGGTGGGTAATTATGCTTTGCTCAAATCGGCGAAAAGTTATGACAGGCTGATCGCAACCGCAAAGTCAATTTCTGCTGCCAGGTCGCCCGGCCTGGCAGGTGTTCTCGATGCCGGTCAGGTAAAGCAAGCTTCGCAGTCACCGGTTTGGGCTTACGTGAATATGCAGGTGGTCTCGAAAACGTTTGGGCCGATGCTACGAAGCCAGATCGAACAAATGAAAAAGATGGGTGCCGGCGGAAACTGGGATATGCAGGCCCAGATCAAGAAACTCCAGCAGATGAGAAATGATTTGGCGCAGAGTCAGCAGGATAATAAGCAAGTCCTGAGTATGCTTGACCAGCAAATCGAAGAACTGAAAAAGATGGACCAGCAATCAAAAGGTGCGCAAACATCACAGTCGGTAACCAGAATGATGGATGCGTATGCTGCCATTCTCTGAGACGCTGATGAAAGAAACGCAATCGCTGAGTATAGTAGCGGATCCCAAGCCGGATGTTCTGACTGCTGCCGTCGCGGTTTCGGCTGTGCCCGGCACGGATATGGCTAAGATGTTCTCCGTCGGTAGTTCTGCGAGCGAGGAAAACAGGCTTTTGGGATACCTGGAGGACGGAGCAGCGATGAATTTTGCCGGCAGGCTCGATACGCCTTTCTGGAAGGCACTTAACGTTAAGGCGATCGATTTGTTTGCAGCCATGATGGGCAAGGGTATGTCGGCAGATGATATAGCCAAGATGAAAGCCCTTGTCGAAGAGTCGATGGGCTGCTTCGGTGGGCCGATGGCAGGGGCGTTCTTGATTGACGTTAAGAGCAAGCCGCCATTTGCGCTTAAGTATATTGTGGCCGTTAAGGATGGCAAAACACTCAATAAGGTTATTGGTGAAAGTGCTCAGCTTATCAACACCGGTGCGATTGCCAGTTTCTATAAAGATTTGGGCTTCGAGACCAGCTTTACACTAAAGCGCAGTCAAGACCGTTACAAGGATGTTCCAATAGATGCTGCGCAGTTCGTGATGAAATCCACTGAGCCAAATTCACCGCAGGGGCAGATGATAAATGTGATGTACGGGCCAGGGATTGACTACCGGTGGGCGACGGTTGACGGATTGTGGGTCTGCGCCGCAGGTGGTGACTCGGACTCGGCTATACGCAAGCTGATAGACCAGATAAAAGCAGGCGAATCGAAGCAAATGGCAGGCGAAGTAAAGGCAGCTTTGGCGCTGCTTCCGGCAGCGGATAAGGCCGACTTTGTGGCAACGTATAACGTTCTGCGACTGTTAAAGATGGTTTGGGCTTTTATGCCGATGGCAGCAGCCATGCCGCAAATGGACATACCTACCAAGAGCAACATGGTATTTGCCGGCAGCGTTGCTGGCGGCAAGATGACGATTGATGTCGCTTTGCCGAAAGAGCATTTGATGGAAATAATGGGTGTTTTCCAAAAGATGCAACAGCAGAAGAAGTCAATGATAGAGACCAGCGAGACCCGTGCTAAAAACTTAAAACAGATAGCAATGGCCTGCAATATATATGCGGATGACAACAACGGCAAATTGCCCTCGAATCTGGCGGAACTGATTGAGAAAACTGAACTGTCACCAAAGACCCTTGAATCACCGCTTAAGCCAGAGGATTTTGAGGGACCAAGCTATATATACATTGCTGGACAATCAGTGAATACGAAACGGGCTGCCGACTATATTGTTGTTTATGAAAATCCTCAGTTTTGCAGCGATACGATTACTGCTCTTTTGTTGGATTATCAAGTTGAAACACTGAAACCGGACGAATTTTTGAGAAAGCTCGAGGCGACCTACAAACGACTCGGCAAAGAGATGCCCGATATTAAATTTAAGGGTTCGACAAAGCCTATGAGATAAGGGTCCCGAGTATCCGTTTAGCGGTGACTAAACACTGGTGTGGAAGGCAGTCAGAAGTTCTCCAGGACGGCTGCTGTGTGAATCGCAAGCAACATTAGATAGTCCAGGTCGCTGAGACTATACTGCTCCTGAGTTCTGTCGTTGTCGACGTACAGCACGCCAAAGCGACCGGAAGCACCCAAAATAGGGGCTATCATGGCAGAGCTTATCTTTCCTATTTGTTTTTGCCCTTTCGACAGGCTCAGGGCAGGCTGTTGAACTTGTGGCAGGAGCAAAAACTCGCCTTTTTCCACCGATTTAGTTATTTTTTCATTGAGTTCGAGGTCGCTGAGCTGGACTTTTTGCCCGTCTCGGGTTTTTCCTGCGTGGCAGGTCATCGGCCCGGCGGGTTCACTTCTCAAGGCGCACCAGGTGCGATATGCGGCAAATTGTGTTGTTGCGATCTTCAAGAGAACTCTCAACATTTCATCCGGACCGTTGGCCTGGCATATTGCTTCGGTAGCCTGTATGAAGTCCCTTGCTCTTTTCCCCGGCAGCCTTATGTCTGGAGCGTGCTCGGCATCGAGTTTCCTTACTATGGTCTGCGGCTCACGGAAAGTCGTGGTCAGCGTGTCTTCCAGGTGCAGCCGTTTACCAGCGCCGCCGGCATCTTCCAGGCGGATTTCGACAGTAAAATCGCCTATGCTGAGCCGGTCCGCGCTTTTAAGTTCGGCCTCGTGGATCGCCTTGTCATTCAGGTAGGTTTTGTTTGCTGAATCGAGGTCTCTAACCAGCCATTTGCCGTCCTGCGTGTCGAAGATAACCGCGTGCTGTTTTAAGACTTTTTGATCGGGCAAAAGTATTTGGCTGTCAGTGTGTCTACCGATATGAATCGGGCTTTTTGTGAATCGGAATTCGCTCGCCGTTCGACCACCTTGTTTTACAACTAAGTGCATCGGCTTTCCCGTCCCTATCGGTGTTCTCAAGCTCCATAAATGATTGTCTACGATTTGCCGCGATTTGTCAAGGACCCAAGAAAATCGCGAGGACTTGACGCCCGAAACTTGCTATTCGGGCGGTTTTTTGTTTAATTGGCAGGTTATGGAGACTGGACTTTTTGATTTGTCCGGCAAGACGGCCCTGGTCACCGGCGGCAGTAGAGGTATCGGTTTTGCCATATCAGAGGCCCTTGCCAGGTATGGCGCTGATATCGCAATCATAGCGCGGGGCGAGGACAGGCTTAAAACGGCCAGAGAGCAAATTCAAAAAACAGCCGGCGATAGAAACGTCTGGACCTTTCCGTTCGACCTCGAAAAGGCCGAAGGAATAGACGCTCTGTTCGAGAAAATAGTCCGAGAAACTCAAGGAGTTGACATCCTGGTCAACTGTGCGGGGACAACCGCCCGTGCGGCCGCTGAACAGGCCGACCTGGATAGCTGGCAGCGGGTTATCAAGGTGAATTTGACCGCTGTGTTTCTCATCTGCCAGGCTTTCTGCCGGCATCGAAAACAAATTGCCAAGCCGGGCAAGATTATCAACATCGGCTCATTGCTGTGCCAGGCAGCGCGTGCCACGAACGCCCCCTACGCCAGCAGCAAAGGCGGCCTGCTTATGCTTACAAAATCGCTGGCGGTCGAGTGGGCAAAATACCATGTAAACGTGAACGCCATCGGGCCGGGCTACGTTCAGACGGAGCTTACTAAGCCGCTGTGGACCGACCAGGATTTTGACAAATGGGTGCTTTCAAGGACCCCGCTCGGCAGATGGGGCAAGCCCGAAGATATCGTTGGCACGGCTGTTTTTCTGGCTTCGTCCGCCAGTGACTTTGTTACCGGGCAGATTGTGTATGTCGACGGCGGCTGGCTCGCAATGTTGTAGAGCATAGATCTTCATAAAAACACATCTGGAGTCAACTATTATGCGTATCAGCAAATCTAAGGTCTTAGGTGCAGTTTTCTTCCTGGCGACAGTTACGCTGCTGAGCACTTTCGTTGTTGCCGCCGATAAGCCGAGAAATTCTTCAGGCCGAGATACGCTCATTCTCGATGCCCGAAGTCGCCTGGAGACCTCGCAGGACAGCGGGAAATTCGCGGTATTATATAATAGACTGGAATGGAATCCCGCAGAAACGGCCATTATTATCTGCGATATGTGGGACAAGCACTGGTGCGAGGGTGCGACCAGCCGAGTCGGGGAGTTGGCGACAGTAATCAACAAGGTTGTCTCTAAAGGCGCGGGACAAGGGGGTTTTGATCATCCATGCGCCCAGCGGTACGGTCGACCATTACAAGAACCATCCTGCTCGTAAGCACGCCCAGAATGTGCCCAGGGCTATAAAGACGCCCGATGGTATCGGCAACTGGTGTAAGTGGATCGGTAAAGATGAGGAAAAGGCAGGCTATCCAATCGATCATTCCGACGGCGGGTGCGACTGCCAGCCCAAGTGCAAAGAAGGTTCGCCCTGGCAAAAGCAGATAAACAGCATCGAGATTGAAGACGAAGATGCTGTCAGTGATTCGGGCGTGGAAATCTGGAATCTGCTGGAGCATCGCGGCATCAAAAACCTTATCCTTATGGGCGTGCACACAAATATGTGCGTGCTCGGTTGGCCATTTGGCTTGCGCAATATGGCCAGGTTCGGCAAAAATGTGGTGCTCATGCGCGACCTGACCGATACTATGTACAACTCGCGCCAAGCCCTTCGTTAGCCATTTTGCCGGCACGGATCTGGTGGTCGAGCACGTCGAGAGATTTGTTTGCCCGACAATTCCATCGACGGCGTTTACGGATCAGCCGGCGTTTCGTTTCAGCGGTGACAAGCGCCCTCGTGTAGTTTTTATTTCTGCCGAGAGTGAGTACAAAGCTGCCGAGACACTGCCTGATTTTGCGCACCAACTGCAAACGGAATACGGTTTGTCGTGCGAGATACTTCAGGCCGGCACAGACGAAAAAAGTGAAGAGCGCAATTACATCTGCGGCATGGAATCGCTCGTGGACGCTGACCTTGCGGTGGTATTTGTGCGTCGGCGGTCGTTTCCAGCCAAGCAGATGAAGTACTTGCGCGACTATTCAGAAAGCGGCAAGCCGCTCCTTGCGTTGCGAACCGCCAGTCACGCCTTTGATACGCGCGGCAGCACTCCTACAGGTCACGTCGAATGGCGAGAGTTCGACCACGACGTGCTGGGCGGGAACTACTCCGGCCACTACTCCGCCGGACCACCGGCGACCATAACCGCCGCCACTGGCGCAAGACCACACAATTCTATCCGGCGTCACGACGGCCTTTATGAGTAATGGTTCGCTGTATAAAACCAGTCCGCTGGCTGGTTCAGCGCAACTGCTTCTGACAGGCAGCATACCGGACCAGAAGCCCGAGCCGGTCGCCTGGACAAATATGTATAAGCAGGCCCGTATCTTCTATACGTCGCTGGGCCATCCGGACGACTTTGGCAATCCGCAGTTCCGTCGGCTTCTTATAAACGCGGTTTTCTGGGCGATGGATAAGCCGGTTCCGAAGGAAAAGGCCATAAGATAAGCAAGGCCTGCACCGATGCGTGCGGATTTTACCAAGAATTTACTTTTCGCTGTCAACTGATGGGCTACGATGAACGTCTATACCCCCAGTAGAACAGGTAGCCTCAATGGATAGCACTGACGAAAGCCTAATTGCCGCCTACTGTCAGGGCGATAAGACGGCGTTCGGCGAAATTGTCCGCCGATACGCGGATAGTGTGCTTGGATATTTAACGCGAATGGCCAGAGATCGAGAAGAAGCTCAGGACCTTTTTCAGGAGACCTTCAGGCGTGTTTGTGAAAAGTCCAACACCTTTGGCAGCGGCACATTTAAGAATTGGCTGTTTGCGATCGCAACCAACGTGGCTATCGACGGCTTACGCAGGCGCAAACGCCTGCGCTCTGGTATCCCTGAACCAGCCGGTAGATTGCCCTGGCAGCGATGAGGAATTTGGCGCAACTATTGCGGCAGACAATCAGTGCGATCCTTGTCAAGAGGCTATAAAAGCCGAACAGGCTGAGAAAGTGCGCCACGCTATCGCGCTACTGCCGGCCAGGCAGCGGGCCACGCTTATCCTGGCTTATTATCAGCAGCTTAGTTACCAGCAGGTAGCGGAGGTTCTGGGTTGTTCGATCGGGACGGTGAGGACGCAAATGTTTAGGGCACTTAGAAAGCTGGCGGATAGATTACCTGATATTGGGCAAGGCGTAGAATGAAAGGTCACCTTACAAAAGGGCAGCTTATTCAGTACCAGTTCAAGCTGGTCTCCGATTCTTATCTGGAGGAAATTGCGGGGCATCTTGCTGCCTGCGCAGAGTGTCGCCGGAATCTGGAGCAGCTAAGGCGTAAGTTTGCCGCCTTGGATTTATTGCGTGAGGACGTAACGGCGTCGCAGGATCTGATTTCACGGGTGATTGAGCAGGCCGCAGAAAAACCCCACGTAAAACGTGGGGCTAAATATTTAGCCCCGCCTTTTAGGCGGGGTCTTCCCTGGCTCGGTGCGGCTGCTGTACTTTTAGTGGGGCTATTGTTTCTGGTTACTTATATGAACAGGCACGCCCCGGAGAGGCCCACCGACTTGGCGGAGAAAGAGATTGCCCCCGGGATAGCTATGGAGAAAAAGGCGCCGATAAAAGAAGAGCCGGGGCTGTTGGTTGCGAAGCCGAGCGAGCCGGGGGGATATTTGGCAGGTCTTGGCGGCAGTGTTGCACATGAGGCTGTAATGTCTGAAGATGCTCCTTTTGCACCCGCAAGCGCCATAGAGTTAGTGACACTGCCCAGGCGCGATAATGTGCAGATAACTATCTACAACTCTGCGGATTTGACGCTTGCACGGGAGCGGCGTAATCTAACATTAAAGAAGGGCTGGAACTGGCTGCAATTTATGTGGGCAAATACTCTGATTGACCCGACTTCTTTGAATTTAGAGCCGTTGCAGGAGGCCGACAAGATTGACGTACAGCAGTTGGTGTTTCCAGCGAGGCTGCGGGAGCTTGGCCGCTGGCTTATCCGCTCGGATGTCAGCGGCCGAGTACCTTTCGAGATTACTTATTTTACAAGCGGCCTATCCTGGCGTGCGTTCTATATGGGTACACTTTCCGGCGATGAAAAGACGATGCGATTAGATGGTTTCGTCCGCGTCGGCAATAATTCCGGCGAAGATTACGAGAATGCCCAGACTCGCCTCATTGTGGGCAAAGTACATCTCCTTGACCAAATAGCTGAACTGGCGAAACGCCCATATCCGTATGGTATGCCGATGCCCCTGGGCACTCTCGGTGGTTATGGTGCCTTTGGCGGGATAATGAAGGGTGCCGCCGTTGCAAATGGGGAGGCATTAGACCACTATCGCTCCTTTTGGGGTGACCTGCAAGATGGATTGAGGCGTAAGGAGATCAGAAAAGAGGGCCTCAGTGAGTATTTCCTTTATACGATTGAGGGTACAGAGACCATACGGGATAAGTGGGGCAAGCGCCTGCTTTCGTTTGAGGCGGAGGATATTCCGGTAAAGAGCCTGTATAAATATGATGAAGAGCGCTGGAGCGAGCAGACGATAAGATTCGTTTCATTTAGCAACGACAAAAAGCACAATCTTGGCGATACGCCTATCCCAAACGGCACTGTGAAGATTTATAGCCAGGCTGATGAGCAGGGATATCTGTCGTATGTCGGCGGCACGGATATTAAATATATTCCGGTGTATGAGGAGGTGGAGCTAAATCTCGGCCCGGCTCGATTGGTTAGCGTTGAGCCGATATTGATGGATTTCAAAACAGATAATTACGTTTTTGACGGGAAGAAGAACGTTGCCGGCTGGGATGAGGTACGGACTTGGAAGATAGAGGTTACCAACACGCGCACGTTGCCCATCGAGATTGAAATCACCCGTGGCTTCGGCACCGCGTACTGGAGGCTGCGGTTTGACGAACAAGAAGTCGTCTATGAGAAGCACGACGCCACGCATGCTCGGTTCAAGCTGACCATTGAGGCGAGAGGCAAGCGGGCATTTGAATATACGGTCACAACCTATCATGGAACACGAGAAGAAGTGATGGCAAAAAGGTAGGGTATGCTCTGCATACCAGAAAGAGATTATGAACAGTAAGGGTAAGTTACTCGGTTTTCTGGCAATTTTGGGTATCATCGTACTATTCTCGGATGTTGGGATGTCGCTGATTATTGTTGGGGGCAGCGAGCGAATTGAAGACCGCGGCTGGCCCTCCGGTTGTGTAGAGATGGCGAACCTGGCGACTCGTTTCGGCTGGTGGGAAGGCCCGCCGTTCGGGGGCGGCGAGTATCATTTCCTGTATCGTTGCCAGAATACAAGCCAGTTTAATCAAGCTCTGGAGAAATTCGCTGCCATTGAGGCCGGAAGGCTTGAGCTTGTCGTGCATAACGGCCCGAAGAAAGACTTTGTAGTGGATGGCCGGGTTGATTGGACTTTCTTAGCGTGGGTGGGGAAAAACTGGGATTCTCTCAACAATAGTCCGAGGAATTTCTATCGCCTGGCCGATTCTGGTTCGACGAAGCCGGTTCCTATGGCCAGGAAAACGATGCCCGCACCGACAATTGATGTGTACCTCGGTGGGGACAATCCCATAATCTGGAAGGACGTGAAGGTTCCGGCGAAGTTGGTGGTCATTGATCGAAGGCCGGGGTCGGTTGCTCCGCAGTTTGCAGATAAGGGCCTGGTGCGCGGCAAGGTATTCGACCTTGAAACAAAGAAGCCGATTGCCGGGGCCAGGATTTTGTTGCTGGAGCGTGTTCAGAGGACGGAGGCCGGCACGGGCAGAAGCGCCGCTTCCAGCGGCCAGGAGTGGAAGACGGTCAAGGACGTAACGACAAACGCCCGCGGCCTTTGCCAGATCGACCAGGTTCCTCTTGGCATTTATGAGGTCAGCGTATCGGCAGAAGGCTACGTCTCGGTTGAGTTGGAGCGGTATGACAATACGCCGGCAGAATGTTATGAATTTGAGGTTGGTTTGCTAAGACCGTTTTCTATTACGGGCATCGTGACCGATGCAAAGGAAGCCCCTTTGCAGGGCGTCGGAGTACAGGCCGGCGATTTCGTTGGGTTTGATGGGAATGAGTATCGCCGCCAAGCAGACAGCCCTGTGCTGACAGATGCGCAGGGTAGGTTCGAGATTTCTGATCTGCCCAAGGGTTTTGTCAGCATCAGGTGTCGTGCCGAAGGTCTACATCAAGCCGACTCGATATTCCAGATGTATACAGTTCCCTCAAAGCAGATCAGGCTTACGATGACCGGTACGGGCATTATTCGAGGTAAGGTTGTTGATGCGGATGGGAAAGTGCCGGCTGGTGAGATCCATATTCATATTCGGCCGCCGGGTGAGCAGATTGGTAAATGGGGCGGTTCCGCCAAATGCAAAGAAGATGGCAGCTTTGAGTTCACCGGCGTGCCGGCCGGTGAATATCTTGTTGGCACGGATTTCACGCTTATGACCGAAGGCGACAAGAACAAACGCCAAGGTGGTTTTAGTGGAGGCCGGTAAAACCTACGATATTGAAGTGGTGCACGTTGAGCAGAAGCGCAGAAGATAAGGATAAAGGTTGAACCATTTTTATCGGAGATCACATTATGAACAGCAAAAAAATCATACTAACGGCAATGGCGCTGCTTGTTGTCGGCGGAATCTGCCAGGCGAGGATCAAATTGGTGGCGCTGCCGGAGCGGGCGGCGACGGTGATTCGCCTGGATAATCCGCAGGCGACACTAATCGAAGAAGAACGGGTGCTGACCCTGCAGAAGGGCCTTAATCAGGTGGACTTTTCCTGGAAGGGGGTCAGCATTGATGAGGATTCTATCCGGCTAAAAGTGCTGGACCATCCGGATAAGGTCATTCTTTTGAGTGTGAGCTATCCGCCTGGTGAGGCAGCGCTGGTTTGGGACATAAACAGCGTCGGCGACTACGCAGAGGCAGTGCGGATCAGCTATCTACTGAGCAATATCGACCGGCTGATTACCTACAAGGCGGTTGCGGACAAGAAAGAAACCGCCGTTGATTTGCAGAGCTTTTTGGTGCTGCGGAACTTCTCAGGCGAGGATTTTGCCAGGGCAAGGGTGCTGCTGGATTATGGGCAGGCCTTTGAGCAGGGCATCTCTCACGAAGAGACCAAGCAGATGCTTTTCCTAAAGGCGGATAAAGTGCCCATCGTTAAGGTCTGGACGTTCGATGCGGCAAGACTGCCCTGGGACCCGGAGAAGCTTGAGAATAAGAATGTGGGCATTCCTGTAAGCTACCGGATTGTAAATGACCCCAATAGCGGGCTGGGCAAGTTTGCCTTATGGGGCGGCAAGGCCAGGCTCTTTCAGGATGATGGTCACGGCAGCACGATCTTTTTGGGTGAGGATGGAACGGCTGTTGTGCCGGTCGGGCAGAAGATGGAGCTTTATATCGGCGATAGCAGGGACATCGTAGTTACGCAGCGAAAGATGAAGGATGTCCAGATCAATCAGCAGAAGAACAACGAAGACAGAGTGGTGCTTTACGATACCGATGAGGAGATTGTCGCGAAGATCGAGAATTTCAAGGATAGTCCAGCGGTGCTTACGATGATTCAGCACGTTCCCGGCGAGTGGGAGATGGAGGACTGTAACATGCAGTACACCAAGAAGGACGCCGGCACGTTGGAGTTTGAGATAAAGTTGCCTGCCCGCAGTGAGTCTGGTCCAGCGGTGACGGAGCTTAGGATGCACTATCACAGGCGTAATGTTAGGCCATGATATGATTCGTATTGTGTATTGCGTTGTGCGTATTGCGTATGACGCATCACGCACGACGCACGACGAAAACGGAATACAGGAGCGGCAAAATGAGACGCATAATGTTTGACATATTTATAATCCTTGCGGTGACATCTACAGGTCTGGCGAAGGTGGACCTGGTGACGCTTTCATCGCGGGATACGGTTCAGCTTACGATTTACAACTCTGCGGATATGACGTTAGTGCGTGAAAGCAGGGCACTTACGTTAAAGCAGGGCAAAAACGCCTTACAGTTTTCCTGGGCAAATACTCTTATTGATCCTACCAGTTTGGAGATGCTGCCCAAAGCAGATGCAGATAAGATTGACATAGCCGAACTAGTCTATCCACCGAGGGTGCAGAACTTAGGTTTATGGAACATCGAGAGCAAACTACGCGGCAAAGTGCCGGTGGAGATCACGTATCTTACAAGCGGCCTAACCTGGCGGGCGTTTTATATGGGGACGCTTTCGCCGGATGAAAAGGCGATGCGCTTGCAGGGTTACGTCCGGGTAACTAATAATAGCGGCGAAGATTATGAGAACGCCCAGACCCGGCTTATCGTGGGCAAGGTTCATATCCTCGATGAGATCGCAGAGCTTGCCCGCAGACAATATCCCTACGGCAGACCGGGCGAAATCGTGGTGGAAGAACGCCTTGCTGGAAGGTGCGCACTGGCAACGCGGGCAAGGGAGTCGCTTGCTGAATTGGCTCTTGCTGCCCCAGCTCCCGCGAAACCTAAAGAAATCAAAAAGGAAGGTCTTAGCGAGTATTTCCTCTATACGATCGAAGGTACGGAGACAATTCCTACCGGCTGGTCGAAAAGGCTTATTAGTTTTGATGTGGAAGATGTGCCGGTGGTGAATCTATATAAATATGAAGAGGAAAGATACGGGCAAAATGTGGTTCGGTTCTTGAGTTTCAAGAACGACAAGGAGCACAAGTTAGGCGAGACGCCCATACCGGGCGGGATGCTAAAGGTCTATAGAAGTGCGGACGAGAAGGGGCATTTATCTTACACGGGACAATCTGACTTCAAGTACATTCCAGTGGATGAGGACGTAGAGCTTAATCTTGGTCCGGTAGCCAACGTAGTTATTGAGCCGACTCTGATGGACTATAAGACGGCCAACTACCGGTTCGACAGGAACCGCAACATCGCCGGCTGGGACGAGATTCGCACGTTCAAGATGGAGGTTAAGAACACGCGGGACATTGCGGTCAAGGTAGAGATTCAGCGCAATTTCAACACTCCATATTGGACGTTGACCAAGAGCGGCGAGTTTGGGGATTTCGAGCAAGTTGATCTGGATACGGTCAAATTCACGCTCCAGTTGAAGCCTCGCTCACAGCGCCAATTCACTTACGTTGTGACAATATATCAAGGGACACGGGCGGAAGAGGCTACCCGGCAGCTTCGCCTTCGAGGCTGAAGACATCGAAGTCTGGGCCAAACTGGCGCAGGTAAAACAGCGAATATGCTCTCTCGAAAGCCAGCAAGGGCAGCACTATAACTTTGCCGATATACGGTATCAACAAAAGCAGACTTATGCAGCAAAGGCAACAGCCTATACAAAAGCCAATGGCAACAATCGCACCAATAGCAATCGCTATTACAATTTGAAAAAGTAGGTACAAGGCAAAACGCAGCTTGTTTGCCGAGAGGATGGTCATAAATTGTCGCCAGCCGGCTACGCAGCCTGCTCCCTGCAAAAACATGATCGGCACGACAAAATCCATAGTGAATTTCTTCACCAGGAATAGCGCGATTAAGAGAACCAATATGACCAGGACAAGCACAGCGAGACCAAGAATAGAGGCTACAAGTGGGCCAGTTCGGGTGGCCATCAGGATAATAAGTAAAACAATGCCCAAGATCGGCAGGCCTACGACCGGCAAGCCAGTGATGCCCAGAACGATTCGGAACAGAAAGAGGCTATTGGCTTGCTTTTTGAATTTGCGCCAGGGGACTCTGATCTCGGCTTTGTTTTTCGCCACGCAGTGAAGGAACATAAATCGTCCGCGACTGTTTAGCCACGTGATAAGAAGACCGATCCCAACAATCAGCACAACGACGATAACAGCCAGAGGAATTATCCAATACAAATTATCCGCGAGGAATTCTTTGGCCTCTTCGAGGGCGTGTCTTATCTCGGCGTCAGGTCCTCCTCTGGAGGGGACATTGAAGTTAGGACCGCCTCCCTGTCCTCCGCCGCCGCCGCTTCCCAGATACGCCAGCCAGGCACAAAAGCCAATCACGAACCACTTTCGCAGTTCGAAGGGCCTAAAAAGCAGGATTTTGACCCTATCGATGGCGGGGCTTATGGGGTCGATGACACTAACTCTATCCGGTTCTTCCGCAGTCATGATACAAGCCCTCCAATATAACTGAACCAGTTCGCAAACATGGTCATAATAGCCGTTGCTGCCAGGCAGCTATTTATCTTAAGCAGAGCAGCGACCACAAAGGCAAGACACGCAGCACAGGCGGCAGCACTCATAGCAGCCCAGCCGATGGCTTTATCCAGCCAGCTAACCTTCGCCAGGATATTTTCTCTCGTGCGTTTATATGCCGCCGCAGAACTCTTTAGCTCACCCAGAACATTGCTTATCAGCGACTGTGTAAATGCCTCAGTGGGTTTATCTGGATCGCAAGTCAGTTTTACCAGTCGCGAGAGATTCTTATCTAACAGGATAATACCATTGTAGTAGAACGAATTGTCGTTTTCTGGCTTCATAGTCTTTGTCCTTCGACATCTTGAATCGCCACGCGTTTAAGCTCCTGGCGAAGAGAAATTCTTGCCCTGTATAACATGTTGTGCACAGCCTTTTCCGTGACGTTCATCTGTCGGGAGATGTCACGTGCGTCAAGCCCTTCGATATACTTTGCCATTAGCACGGCCTGCTCCTTGGCTTCCAATCGGCTCAGCGCCGAGCGGACAATCAAGGTTGTCTCTTGGTGTTCGAGCACTTCATCAGGAAGCGGCTGGTTGTCAATTGCCGCAAAATACTTGCTGATGTCACCATTGGGACTTGGCCGGCTCGCTCGCTTTCTCGCCTCAAGGCTGATGTTGTTGCGTGCGATGCCGAGAATCCATTCTTCGGGACTGCCCTTTGAAGCATCATAGCTGCCGCGTCCCCGCACGGCGTCAAAAACTGTCTTTTGTACGAACTCCTCGGCGAGCGAAGGATTCGGCCATCGCCTCACAAACAAACCGTAAAGTCGCGGAATCTGTTGACTGACAAACTCTCGCCATATTTCCGCATCACCTTCGGCGAATCCCAGCCAGCTTTCTTGTTCTAATCCTTCGGGCACTTTTTTTAGTTTTCCTTTCGGGCACGAGTTTCTACTATTATTATGTGCGCAAAGAGCGAATCACTCAGGCTTTTTCGATATTTTGTCTGGTTCGTTGATTTTCAGTGCTGCGGTATGGCTTGACTAGCCGCGATTCACGCCTGGGGTTTTTCCTGCCGCTGTTTGAGCTGCGCAGCTCTCTCCGGATCGGCCAGTCGGCAAAGGCAAGGAAAAAGGGCATAATGATGCTTACTATGGGCAGGAGCATTAGTAAGCCCAGCGCCCAACTATAGCCTGCTTTGGAAAAAAGCTTGCACCAGATCAATAGAGTCAGCGCCACAGATATCAGGACAAGCAACGTTACAAACAAGGCGGCAAATACAATCAATACAGGCTCCGCGTTTGCGTGCTGAGGGTAGTGGTACATTTGTGTGACCTCCATTTCTGCCCTTTCTACTTGATTCGAAAATCAGATTATCGGCGTTATCCTCGGCGCCACGTGTCTGTACCATAGTGTGCCGAATTCTATTTGCAAGAAAATTTTCCCCGCCAACGAGACACTTGTGGAGTCATAATTTGCTCAATCTGACTATGGCTTGCGCAACTCGGTCCCGTTGCGCCTCGATGGGTGCAGGGTCTCTGGTAAATGTTGTCATATCCTTTGTGATGTCTTCGGGCACCTCAAGCAGGGTAGAAAAGTCCTTGTGCTGCTCAGGAGTGAGTTTATCCTTTTTGGCGTTGAGTAACCTGCGCAGAATGGCGAGGTATTCGTAGTCTTCGATGCCGTCGCGGAGCATTTCCCAGCGGATGCTATCAACCGGCCCTTGCAGAACCGGCTCAGCGGGGTGGGCATCGGCGGCCGCCGCCTCCGGCGGATAAATAAAACGCCCGTCGCCGTTGCCCCAGGGCCTTTTTTCACCTTCGGGCGTGCCGTAGCCTGACCGCCAGCCCATCGGGTCTTCGTAAGGATTCTGTGGATGCTCTGGATCCGGATAGGCGGTAGGACTTGTCCAGTAATTTGTCTGCCAGACGAGGATGCCGTCGATTTTTCGCTGCCAGGTTTGCCAGAGCCAGATGCGCAGTTCCGTGCCTGGGTGGTCGATAAACAATGTGCAGTAGGGGGCTTTGGGGCCGGTGCAGACGTACCACCAGAATTTCTCGCCATGCTCGCGGCGTTTCTCGGCTGGGTCGTGCTGGTAATTATTCGAGACAGGGCACCATATGTTAGGCCCGCCGACAAGGTTCGGCTCAACCTGTTCGGTGAGCATTCGGTTAATATCCGGGGCGGCGTCTTTCAACTTTCTAAAGCCGTTCATAACAAACTCGTAGTCTTTGGGATCAGGCTCATCGAACCAGTACACGTAGGCTTCGTCGAGCCAGCCTTTGTTGCGCAGGTGTTTCTGGACCTGCTGACAGTAGGCGGCAAAAGCAGCCTTGTAGTGGGCTGAGTCCTCCTTGAAGCCGAGAAGCTCCGGCTCGTGACGTGCGTGGAAACTTCCGCCGCCAAGACCAGGGATGTGCAGTTGAAAAGAATTGAAATGATAGTGTTCAATTGCGCGTTGCATCGCATTGTCGCAGGCCGTCCAGTCAAAGACGGGCGTCAGTTCTTCGGGCTTGGCAGATTCAGTGACTTTTGGCCAGGTGACATTTGTGCCGTCCAGCGGTGCGGGGTCATAAGGCGAGATATGGTGCGCACTGAAATTAGCCCAATACCTTTCGAGGACCTGCCGCTTCTGTGCCGGCTCGGAAAGATTTTGATAGCGAAATACATTTCCCGGCGAAAAACCGAAGGCGCTCGTGCAGGTTCATCCGATCAGGCAGCGCAAAATCGTAGACCTCAACGTTGACTGTGACAGTAGCGTTGAAGTTCTCCGCCGATAGGTCGATATGACCGATGTACGTTCCTGCCGGCACCGTGCTGGGTACTTTCACCCGGATCCAGAACGGCTGATTTTTGTTGGCTTCGAGATCGGCTGGCCCTGCTAACGGCGGCAGTGGGTCAGGCCAAAGACCGGGCATAGAACTTTTGTCTGTAGGCTTTGTGACATTGACGTATCTTACTTTGAGTATTTCGATGTTCTCTGCGGGAATGACAGCGCTGCCCGGGCCGGCCAGTGACCCAGTGCGCACGGTGAAGTTTTTCACATGGGATGCGGGCCGGACAACCAACTGTGCCGCCTCGGCTTCATTGCGGGCGGCGCGGATGATAATGGCTTTGCCTTTTGTTTCTGGCAGCGATTTCTCCTGGCTTATCTTCCAGCCGGACGAAGCCCACCACAAGCCGACCTGCCCAGTGGTTGCCGGCAGCAATTCGCCGTAGGGAAGGTCGAAATAATCAGCCGTTCGAGCACAGACAATTTGACTGCCAAAGAATAGCAGTAACGATAGCATTTTTCTTGCCATAACACACCCCTTTTTGCCGAAATTCAAAAGCCAAAGAGCAAGATCAAAATTGAGCAATCCAGCGAATAACTGCGTTGATTTTACATTTTGTATTTTGAGTTCCAATCTTTTTTTATTGTGACATCTGGTTTCCGCAAATAATAGGGCTGTAAAGTCAAGGGGTTGGCGAATTGGCCGGCTAAGGCTTTTTGCCAGCCGAGTAAGTGAACATTGCTCGCTCGCGGACTCCAATACTTTGCATCCAAAAACCGGATGCCCTCGCCCCTGAATCTATCCTTATAATACAATAGGCCGTCGCCGAGCAGCCAAATCGGCTTGTCGCTTGGGGCGAACTGTTCGACGAATTTCGCGGCGGTCATCAGGGAATCGGGGACGGCTTTCTTCCAGGTCGCTTCGCTTGTGTATTCGTACACGGCGATGAAGAATTGGTTGCGCTTGGCATCGAGAATAGCGGCTATTCTCTCGCAGCCGGTCACTTGTAGCTCGTGACTCTTTTCCGGAGCCGGGTAGATTACGTTTGCGGCAATTACGTCCAGTGTATCGACTGCGACGATTTTTGCACCGTTGGCCAGGTGCATTGTTTTTGCCAGAGTGGTTGCTATGCGCAGGCCGGTGAAACTGCCGGGTCCGATCGAGATGTGGATTTGCTCAACCTGGCAGGGTTTTAGGCTGAACTGCTCCATCAGGCCTAAGATGGCAGGAAATACCTCGGCACTGTGCCGCATCGGGCCTGAGAAGGCGGTTTCGGCCAGTAATTTCTCGCCAAGTGCTAGTGCGACTGAACCAGCTCTGCTGGCTGTCTCTACGGCTAATATCAGCGGCTCTGGCATCATATCGAATGTTCTAAACGGCTGCGGCTTTTCGCCTGATTGCTGACAGCTTTGTTGTGCCTATAAAAAACGTCCGTTCGGCGACTAATTCTTGCCAGGTTTTTCCAAATATCCTATTTTATCAAACTGCAAATCCGAATATTATCGGTCAGGGCAGTATAAACCGAATTTTTCTCTTGCAAAAAGAATTATTTTTTTATAAAGTGAAACATTATAAGGCCAACCTGCATCTTGAATTGGAGGTTGTGGATACTGTACGTTTTGCCATAGGGTTCCCGATAGGGTGATCTGTTTAGGCAGGAGGTTAGGTTTGAGCAAGCCGAGTTTCCTAATTGAATCCTTGGGCATAAAGCCTCTGTCGATTATTCTGCTGCTGTTCGTGTTACTGGTGGCGGTCCCATCAGCGGTAGTCCCGTCCCAACCACAAGAAGTCGGCGAAAACCAGATGATGCGCCAGGTAGTGCAGTACCTCATTCAGGTAGGCACGGATCAATTCCAGCGCGGTTACTACCCCCAGGCAGAAAAGACCTTGCTCATGGCCCAGGGCTATCAGGAGTACCTAACTGTTGCCGAGCGCAGCAGGCTGAGCGAATTCCTGGACAAAACTCACAAAGCGGCGCTCGAAAGAGAACTGGCATTGAAGTATAAGCAAATGGCTGCCGACTTAATTAGCAAAGGTGAGCTAACCACGGCTAAGGCACATCTGGAGAGAATCAAGGATAGTCAATTCTTAACTGAAGCCGAGAGGAAACAAGTAGCCGGGCAGCTTCTGCAAATAGAGTATCAGACAGGCGGGGCTAAACCGCCTCCCAAGAAGCCCGAAGAGTCTCAGTCTGCGGTCGTGCCGGTGCCGCAGAAAGGTGCCGAAGAGCCTAACAAAGCTGCTCAGCAGGTGGATGGACGGACAAAACAGGTTGTCGAGCTTTATTCGCGCAGCATGAATTACTACCGCACCGGTCAGCTTGAAAAGGCGCACGAAGGTTTCATCCAGGTCATAAATAGCGGATTGATCCCACCACCTATGGCCAAGACCTTGCAGGGTTATGTTGCGAGAATCGATAGTATTTTGGGGCCGAGGCAGATAGAGGTCAAGCCTCTGCCTTTGGAGGAAGAAAAACCCCAGCAAAAGTTGCTGGAGCCTGTCCCGAGCCAAGCCGAGGGAGCGACCGTTGCACCGGTCATTGAGCCTCAGGTGCAGCAGAAAAGTCAGCCCGAACCTGAGCCTCAGGTAACACTACAACAGGAAAAGCCCGCTGTGGAAATCTTCGCCACTCCGGAGGTTGCCCCACAGGAGACTGAGCAGGGCAGCTATATTGAACAGATCAATCGGCGGAGAAGTATTATCCGAAGTCATACCCAAGCGGTTGTTAGCGATGCTGTGGACAAAGCACAGAGATATATGAGCCAGGGCCGGTTCGATAAGGCCAAAGAGGTTATTGAAGGGGCGCAGGCTGTGGTTGAGAACAACCAACTTCAACTTGGCGATGACCTTTTCAAGAGTTATAGCAGCGAGCTAAGTCAGTTGGGGCAGAAGATAAGCCAAGCAACGCAAGAAAATGCTCGGCAGTTGGACGAGCAGAAACGTAGCGAAGCAACCGAAGCTCAACGCCTGTTCAGGGAGCAGATGGAGGCGGAGAAACAGAAAAGAATAGCGTCTCTAATGGAAAGTGCCAAAGCGTATCAGAAACAGCAGAAATATGAGGCTGCTCTTGGTCAGTTGGAAATTTTGCTGGCTTTGGACCCGCAAAATGATGATGCCCTGGTGCTGAAAGACACGCTGGAAGATATGGTTTACTTCCGCAAACAATGGGAATTGCGAAAGGAATCGGGTAAACAGAGGGCGGATATGCTGCTGAAAACTGATGAGGCGGCGATTCCGTATGCTGAGGACCTTGTCTATCCGAGGAATTGGCGGGAGATTGTTGAGAAACCGACACGTCAGCCTGACAAGCCGATCGGGCTCGACCCGGCTGATGTGGCTGTGTATGAGCAGTTGGACCAGGTTGTCGATCTTTCACGATTGTCGTCTACTATGCCCTTCAGTGAGGCGATAGACACAATCAGAAATGTTGTTGCGCCGCCCTTGAAGGTAGTGGTGCTATGGCGAGACCTGCTGGACAACGCTGAGATCGAGCCGACTACGCCGATCAATATGGACGGTATACCTGCCGTTCGGCTGGGCACTGCACTGGAAAACCTATTGAAAGCGGTAGCCGGCGGATTCGCAGAACTCGGTTACGTCGTTGAGAAGGGAGTTATCACCATAGCGACTGTGGGGTCGCTTCCGAGCAAGATGGAGACGCGAGTCTACGATATTACCGACCTTGTCGGTGAGCCTGCCAATTTCCGTCAGATGGGCGGCATGGGCATGATGGGCATGGGCGGCATGGGCATGGGCGGCATGGGCATGGGCGGCATGGGTGGCTATGGCATGGGTGGCATGGGTGGCATGGGCGGCATGGGCGGCATGGGCGGCTACGGCGGCGGCATGGGCGGCTACGGCGGCGGCATGGGAGGCTACGGCGGCGGTATGGGTGGCTACGGCGGCGGTGGCTATGGCGGCATGGGCGGTGGTTATGGTGGCATGGGCGGCATGGGTGGCATGGGCGGCTATGGCGGCATGGGCGGTGGTTATGGTGGCATGGGCGGCGGCTATGGCGGCATGGGCGGTGGTTATGGTGGCATGGGCGGCATGGGTGGTGGCTATGGCGGCATGGGCGGTGGTTATGGCGGCATGGGTGGCATGGGCGGCTACGGCATGGGCGGCATGGGCATGCAGGACACGAGCATTTACCGAGCCCAAGACCTGGTTACGCTTATTGAGAATACCATTACCCAGACACCTGGTATGATCTAGTGACACAGGAGAGGGCAGCATAACGACATATCCCAGCGGGCAGCAGCCAAAGAAACTTGCTGTTCTGCAGACTCGCGAAGTCCATAATGAGATTGAAAAGCTGCTTAAGGAGCTGCGCGTGGCCCTCGGCTACCAGGTCTCTGATAGAGGCCAGATTCCTGGTGGTAAGCGAGAATTTCCTCGAAGATATCGGCCTGGATGTGGACTTTAGTTACAATCTTGGCGGCAAGTGGGGCCTTGTTACTGTAGAGCAGGGTTCAGCGCTGTCAAGCGAACCTGAGGGGACGAAGGTTTCAGGTAGCATGGGCGGTATGGCATCAGCCGCCGCAGTTACAGGCGGTTATGGAAGTATCCTCGACGATTTACAGGTGAGTTTCCTTTTGCGGATGACTCAGGGCAGAACGGATGCGCAGACGATGACGGCGCCAAAGGCAACTGTTCTAAGCGGCGAGTCGGCCAGTTTCTCGATCACAGACATAGGCTATTTCGCTTTGCCCGTTAATGCTTTTAGGACTGTGGTTCCTACATGGCCTGCTGGAGCAGTGGACGAAATACAACCATCTTACCCGCAGATGTTCACGACCGGCACATATCTTACCATTACTCCCATTATTATGCCGGATAAGAAAAACGTTTTGCTGAATATACAAGCCATGTTAAGTGAGCTGCTCCGGATGCGTACACTCAACTCGCCAGGGGTTACTGCGGATGGCGAGGTTTATGAGCTTCCTTATTCTGTGCCTGAAACAGAGACTTCAAATATAATGACACGCGTGAGTGTGCCGGATGGCGGGACGTTGCTTTTGGGCGGCCAGAAGATAACCGCCGAAGTCGAAAAGGAAGTGGGGGTGCCCATATTAAGTAAGATACCTATTATAGGAATGGCGTTCGGTAACCGCAGCAAGGTTAGAGATAGCAGGATATTAATAATACTGGTTAAGCCGACCGTAATTCTCCAGGAAGAGCGGGAGAAGGAGGCAATTGCAGCCATGGAACGTGGGTCTTAGAGGGAGCATCCGTTGAAATTGACAATTGACAATCGTAGACCTGTCCTGAGCACAGTCGAAGGATTGACAATTTTTCGGACGCGCCCCGGCACCTTGTACTTGCTGGCTGGCTTTTTGGTGTCCGTATGGGCACAAGCTGCACTCGGCGGCGACGCGAGGAAAGGCCCGGCGGACAATTCCCATAACGTGGGGCTTGCCCTACCATCAAACTGGCTTTACGCTCCGGCCGTCACCGCTGGGCGGGGTGAAGTGGTCGTGCGGTTTGTTGACAAGGACCTCCAGCCGCCGTCCAGTCCGCAGATATTAGGTCCGCGGACGACACGGTCAATACGAAGCGCCGTGTCGGATTCTATCGTACGTGGGGCAACGGTGCGCAGAGAGTACGACCGTGTGGTTTCCGGCCTTGCCCTGGTAAAACTGCCTGCGGGCACTTCCATTCACGATGCTGTTACTCGATTCAACCAGTCGGCAAACATCCTGTACGCAGAGCCGAACTACAAGTACCGGTTCCTTCGCATTCCCAATGACCCGAATTTCCCTCAGCAATGGGCCCTGGACAACACAGGTCAGAGCGGCGGAATGGTCGACGCCGATATTGACGCACCCGAAGCCTGGGATATCCAGACCGGCGACAAAAAGGTTCTGGTAGCCGTAGCAGATTCGGGCATCGACTACAAGCATCCCGACCTTGGACCTAACCTGTGGATGAACACCAAGGAACTATTCGGCCTACCTAACGTCGACGACGATGGCAACGGCTATGCAGACGATTTCTACGGCTATGATTTTGTGAACAACGACGGCGATCCCGCCGACGACGTCTTCCACGGTACATACTGTGCAGGCATCATTGGCGCAATGGGCAACAATATGACCGGTATTGCGGGTGTCTGCTGGAACGTCAGCATTGTTGCCTTGAAGGTCGGTGACGCCAACGGCGTGAGTCTGGATGCGGCCATTGCAGCCATCGAGTACGCTACCACAATTGGCGTCAAGGTTATAAACGTATCGTGGGGAGGGTATCAGTACAGTCAGGCGCTCAAAGATGCCATCGATGCCGCCGGAGAAGCTGGCGTATTGGTCGCAGCCGCGGCAGGAAACGACTCAAGCGATAACGACCAGACTCCTTTCTATCCAGCCAGTTACGATTGCGACAACATCATCTCGGTAATGGCGACAGACCAGAACGACCAGATTGCGTGGTTCTCCAATTATGGCGCTGCGTCTGTTGATATAGCTGAGCCTGGGGCGGAAGTTATAAGCACCATGCCAACCTTACGGACGCCGACAATGCGGCGTTTTGGTTTGTCGGCCAATTACGACGTCACCGATGGGACGTCGATGGCTGCTCCGCATGTCAGCGGGGCTGCGGCACTACTTTGGTCGCAGTATCCATCGTTATCTTCTCAAATCGTAAGGCAAATCCTCTTGTTGACTGCCAACCGGACGTTGCCCGGCCTTTGTTTATCAGGTGGGCGCCTTAACGTTCACAACGCACTGGAAATAATCCCCAAGGGAAAGGCCGGCAGAGTCCTAAATACCAGGGACGATCCTAATAAGCCCACCAGTTATTACAAAACAATTCAGTCAGCCATAGACGCCGCCAGAGATGGCGATGTGCTAATTGCCGAGACATTTGCTGATACGAATAGTATCTTCATTGAAAATGTTGACTTCCGCGGCAAGGCAATCACCCTTCGCAGCGGCAACGTCAGAAGCCCAAGCGATCCGACGATATATCCCGAAAGCACGTTTATATTGGGCTACTCACGGAACGCTTCTGCGGTGACGTTCGCCAGCAACGAAGGCGCAGGTTCCGTGCTAAAAGGCTTTACCATCAGTTTTGGTAGTGCCGATTACGGCGGGGGCATCAGATGTGACCAGGCGTCGCCAACGATAACCGAATGCATCATCGCCAACAACTTCGCGAAATACTATGGCGGCGGAATAGATTGCTATCGTGCTTCGCCCAAGATTACGAATTGCACCATTACCGGCGACAGAGCCTTTGGAAAATCCGGCACGGGCGGAGGTATTAACTGCGAAGAAGCCTCTGCCAATATCGCTAACTGTCATATTATCGCTAATTTTGCCAGTAATGTCGGCGGCGGCATAGCCTGTTATCATGCGTCTCCGACTATCTTTAACTGCTTTATAACCAACAACTCTGCCGTCTACAAAAGCGGCGGAATCGACTGCGAGGCATCATCGCCTGTAATTACGAACTGCACCATTGTCGTGGACGAGGGCAATCCGTCAAAAGACGGCGGTGTCTCTGCCTATCAGGAGTCCTTGCCGGTAATTAAGAACTGCATTTTGTGGGGCAATGGCGACGACCTGTACAACTGTGGGGCTACTTACTCTGCCATCGAGGATAGTGACGAGGGCATCGGCAATATCCATTCAGCCCCAGCGTTTGTCACCGGACCGCGCGGCAGCTACTATCTAAGCCAGACCTCTGCCGGGCAGCTCAATAACAGTCCCTGCGTGAACGCCGGCGACCCCAACACGAGTCCTCTTCTGCGGATGCAGATGCTCAAGTATACCACCAGGACCGACGGTGTGGCTGATGCCAATACCGTTGACATTGGTGCTCACTATTTGACAGCGAAGGCTTTGCTTTTCCCGTTGACGGTGACAGTTGTCGATGCGAACGGCGTATCTCTCCAGCCGGCCCTTGCCAAAGGTTATGTCGATCCCAACAGCGGTTCCTACAGGCAGTACGAAGTGGTGCGGCTGCGAGCATATCCGCAGCCAGGCTATCGAGTCAAAGCCTGGACCGGAACCGATGATGATTCCAATAGATCGGCCAACAACACCGTCACTATGCTTGCCGATGCCGAGATTACTATTCAGTTTGAAGAGATTCCTTTATATCAGTTGCGAACCAGTGTTGTTGGCGAACACGGAACAATCGCTCCATATCACAGAAGAGGGCAGTCTTATCCTGAAGGCACGGTAGTAGCTCTTACTGCCACGCCCGACCAGACATACATTGTCGACAAATGGAGCGGAACCGACAATGACAAGTCCTGGGCCGCGACGAATACGGTGACAATGGATTCCGACAAAGATGTTACTGTTGTGTTCCGGCAGCCCAAGAGTCTGCACGTGCCCGGACAATATCGCGCAATCAGCAGCGCAATGGCTGCGGCCTACACCCATGGTGACAAGGTCATTGTAGCGGCTGGTACTTACTTGGAGACCTCTCTCGATTTCGATGGTAAGGCAATCACCATCGCCAGTGAACATCCGGACGACCCTCGTTGTGTTGCTGCTACTATCATTGATTGCCAACGGTTTGGCCGAGCCTTTATCCTCCAGAATGGCGAGGGGCCGGACGCGGTAATCGATGGTTTTACAATTGCAAATGGTTCGGCGGTTTCCGACCCCAACACGCCGCCGGACACCGGGGCACCGGCGCCAATGGCGCGGATGGCCTGGGCGGGGCAATCGCCTGCTTTAACGGAAGCAGTCCTACCCTTTCCAACTTAGTTCTGCGGAATTGCATTGCACGTGGCCGCGACGGCGAAGATGGTAGTTTTATCTGGGATCCTCCGACAGCCCCGCCGGCCGCACCTGCTGCTTTGGACCCGCTTGATCCGCCGGCGGATCCGCCGGACATCGATCCGAACGACCCGAATACATACGACCCGAATAATGTGGTCACCCCTGGCGACCCGAATTCGCCCATAGATGGTATGGATGGTCAGCCCGGGCAGGACGGTCAGCCCGGCCAGGCTGGGGCGGACGGCGCTGATGGTCAGCCTGGCTACCAAGGCGGCAAGGGTGGCAATGGCTACGGCGGCGCCCTGTATTTTGATGCCAACAGTGCTCCGACCATTCTGCACTGTACCATTATCAATTGCCAGGCTTTTGGCGGAAACGGTGGCTTCGGCGGGCAAGGTCAGAACGGTCAGGACGGCCAAGACGGTCAGGACGGCCAGCCCGGCCAGGATGGCCAGGCCGGTCAGGAGGGGTACAATGACGGCACAGACGGGCAAGGGGGTGCCGGCGGCGCAGGTGGCGCAGGTGGCAACGGTGGCAACGGCGGGGCTGGAGGTAGAGGCGGCGACGGCGGCGATGGCGGCGAGGCCCTGGGCGGCGCTATCTACTTCGGGCCTAATTGCCGGCCCACAATAAAGTACTGCACTATTTCGAACTCTATTACCAGGCAGGGGATGGGCAGTGCGGCAGGCACTGGTGGCAACGGTGCCAACGCCGGCAGTAACGGTGCTGGCGCCGATGGCGGCGGAGGCGGTGACCCCAACGGAGCAGACGGCCAAGCCGGTGAAGATGGCACCGGCGGAAACGGCGGCACAGGCGGTGACGGCGGCAATATGAGCCTCAACGGGCAGCGCTCCTGGGCAGGTGCTATATTCTATGGCGAAAACTGCCAGGTTAAGGTCTCCGACACCGTCATCAGTTATAACTCCACTACTACCGCGGTTCCGTTGTACACCTTCTCTGCCGGCAATGGCGGCAACGGCGGCAACGGCGGTGATACGGGCGGCAATGGCGGCGACGGCGGCGCAGGTGGCCGAGGTCAGCCTTCCGGTGCCGGCGGCACCGGCGGCACCGCAGGCCAGGATGGAGGCGATGGCGCGGACGGCGCGGACGGCTTCTCGGATTACAGCTTCACCAGCAGTTTTGCGGGCGGCAATTACTATGACGTCAACTGCACCGTTGAGATTACCGACTGCAGAATTAACTACAACTTGTCTGAATATGACGACGGCGGCGGCGAAGACTACAAAGATGGCTGCACAGTGTCGCTGCTCCGCTGTGAATACGCCGGCAACAGCGGCGGGTATAATGGCGGCGCTATGTGCTTTGACCAGTCGTGCTCGGCAAAGATTGACGACTGCAATTTTAGCAATAATACAGCCCAGCACGACGGCGGCGGATTGTACTACTGGTACGATTGTTCATTGGATATCAGCAACAGTAGATTCACGGGCAACCTGGCGGTGCAGGATCAGGGCGCCGGCGGCGCAATATACATTGAGCAAGGTGCCGCCGCAAAGGTCAAGAGCAGTAAATTCGTGAAAAACCGAGCTATATTCGGTGGCGGCCTATACTGGTATGGCCAGGGCTCGGACATAGCAATCCTTGATAGTGTCATCAATGAGAATATTGGCAGACACGGCGGTGGTTTGTATTGGAGCGGCGGCGCACCCACGATCAGTGGCTGCGGTTTGAGAGCTAACAGAGCCGCTGGAGAGACAGTCTGGGTTGCTCGGATGGCTGATTATGCAGACTTCTATGGCAGCGGAGGCGGAATGTTCTGCTGGTCATCAGGGGCCGTCATCACCAATTGCTTCATAACCGACAATTCGGCCACCGGCTCAGGCGGCGGCGTGTATTTCGGCGGAGACCCCTGCTCGCCCATACTTAAGAACTGCTTGGTCAAAGGCAACTCCGCTGTGCTGGATGGAGGCGGCATCGTCTCTTACTGGTCCGTAGCACCGACAATCTCGAATTGCACGATCGTTGACAACCGCGTTTACGGTTCCGCCAACTCCCAAAATGGAAGAGGCGGCGGTCTATCCTGCTCATACGAGAGCGTAACAAATCTTATCAACAGTATCCTCTGGGGCAACACCGCAACTATCGGCAACCAGGTTGCGATTGGCAGCGTCAATGACCCTGTGTACTTACAGCGACCTGCGCAACTTTCTGTGTCATATTGCGATATCCAGGGCGGCCGCAGTTCGCAAGCGATCTACATCGAGCCGGGCCGCATCCTGAACTGGCTCGCCGGCAATATCGACGCTGACCCCATCTTTACCGGGCCTTATTACCTTAGTCAGACCGCGGCAGGCCAAAGTGCAAACAGCCCGTGTGTCGATGCCGGCAGCGATTTAGCGGTGAAACTTGGCCTGGATAAATTCACTACCAGAACCGATAGCGCGGGCGACCAGGGCGTCGCCGACGTAGGGTTGCACTATCCTGCGGCTGGCCGGTACAGGTTGACTGTCAATGTCGTTGGCAAAGAGCACGGCAGCATTGATCCTAATGGCGGACTTTTTGGGAAGTTTGCCGCCGTGACGCTCACCGCAACGGTGAATCCAGGCTATCGCGTCAGATGGTTAGGCACAGATAATGACACATCCAGGGCTTTTAGCAATACCGTCACCATGTATTCGGACATAACCGTAACCGTCATAATCGAGAAACCCAAGACCATCAACGTACCTGGCGATTACCCGCAAATCCAGCAAGCTGTTGATGCCGCTGGCGACGGAGATATGGTTGTTATCAACAAAGGCCGGTACATGGGCGGCGATATTAGAGTCCTGGGTAAGGCGATTACGTTGACCAGCACCAATCCTGATGATCCATCTGCGGTTGCCCA
This sequence comes from Sedimentisphaerales bacterium, assembly GCA_963814265.1. Lineage (GTDB taxonomy): Bacteria > Planctomycetota > Phycisphaerae > Sedimentisphaerales > Anaerobacaceae > JAFNGF01. The sequence continues at coordinate 43,899 of CAWFCJ010000028.1, forward strand.
GACGATTATCGACTGCAATGGGTACGTTATGCGCGGCGTCTACTTCTCGCGCGAATGTGGTCCGGATACCATTCTGACTGGCCTGACCATTACGAACTGCGCCCGCACTACGTTGGCAATGCCAACGCCGTCAAATGCGGGCGCTGATGGCCCTGATGGTCTGAATACTCTGGGCGGTGGAATATACATCGAACCTGGCGCCAGTCCGACAATCCTTAATTGCGTCATTTCCAACTGCCGGATCACCGCGGGTGCCGCCGCCAGCGGTGCCGGTGGCGGCGACGATGCGAATGACCCGATAGTCGATGCCTTACGGGCACACTACGATCAGGGCGAGACTCGCAACGGCGGTTACGGGGGCAACGGCGGTAATGCCTTCGGCGGCGGTATTTTCTGCGGCCCATACAGCAGTCCAACGATTCGCAATTGTACAATTACAGGCTGCACAGTGATAGGTGCGAATGCAGGCGCAGGCGCCGCGGGATTCAGTTCTGATACTAATGCCAGCGATCCTAACGGCGGCGACGGTGGTCACGGTGGACATGGAGGTGCTGCTTACGGCGGCGGAATCTATCTGGGCTACGCTAGTACGCCCAAGATCAGTGATTGTGTGATAACGAACTGCATAGCTACTGGCGGCAATGGCGGCGACGGCGGCAACGGTGGTAGTGCTGTCGCGAATGACAACTCAGCATACGGTGGTTGGGGCGGGTACGGCGGTGACGACGGTAGGGCGTGCGGAGCCGGCATATACTTCGCTGCCAGGGTCAAGGCTACTATTTCCAATTGCCAGGTTACGAACTGTTCAGCCACCGCCGGAGATGCGGGGGATGGCGGCGACTTTGGAAATGCCGGCAGCCTCGTGGGTAGCGCCGGTTTTGGCGGCGGGTTCCTCGGCGACTACTGGCTAAATAGCGCATACGGCGGCGGCGTGTACTGTGGTGCAGGCAGCCAGATCACCTTCGAGCAGTGCACGTTTAATGGCAACAGTATTACTGGCGGTATGAGCGGAGTCGGCGGGACACCAGCCTCCGGAACTGGACCTGACCCGCAAGTCAGCTATTTGATTCCTACCTACGGAGCAGGCATATTCGCAGATAGCGAGTCGCAGCCGGTGTTTACGGGCTGCAACATAACCGGCAACTTCGCTGTCGATGTCAGCGACCCGAACGATCCGAATCTGCCGATATATCGGCTCAGCCCCTATATTAGCTACGGCGGCGGCATCTGTTACGTTGACGCAGGTGCGGCGAAAGTCAAGGTCTGCAACTTTAGTGGTAATAGTGCAACGCTGGGCGGCGGCATGTACTGGAAGCAGACTAACTCTACGGTCGCTGACTCGAATTTCATCGGTAACATAGCTTTCAAGGGCGGCGCCGTATTTTGCAGTGATAGTGTTGCTTCTACAATCAGCGGAAGTATATTTACGAACAATCAAGCCACCAACCCTGGCGGTGAAGGCGGCGCCATATATTGCGCATCGACGCCGGCTCTGATTGCCGATTGTCGAATAATGTCTAATCAGGCAAGCGTCTCGGGCGGCGGCGTGTATTCATCTGGCGGTGCGTCGGGAGCAACGACACTTAGAAACTGTCTGATAGCGAACAATTCGGCCAGCAGAGATGGCGGCGGTATTTCCTCTAATTGGAATAATCAATTGCTTATATCTAACTGTACCGTCCATAGAAATAGCGCCAGAAGTACCGGCCCATTCAGTCCCGGTGGATATGGCGGTGGCTTATACTGCTCGTACGCAAGTTTTGCAAGCGTCATCAATAGCATATTCTGGGAGAATATTGGTACCCGAGGCTCACAGATTTCGATCGGCACCGGATTCGCAGCCGACCCACGGCCTGCAACCGTAGCCGTGTCATACTCCGATATTCAGGGCTCGCGAGGACCGGGCGGCCAGCAGGTAAATCCTGCCGCTGTTTTTGTCGACGCAGGTTGTACGCTCAATTGGGACTTCAATACGGCTATAGATCAGAATCCGCTGTTTGTAACCGGAGGCGCCAATACCTACTATCTCAGCCAGATTGCGGCGCGTCAGACGAGGAACAGCCCATGCGTTGATGCCGGCAGCGCCGATGCCAACAGCGTTGGTCTGGCAGGTAGATACAGCACCAGAACAGACGGCGTTCCTGACGCCAACATCGTTGATATGGGTTATCACTATGGTTCTGGCACCAGTTACCAGGGCATTCAATATCAGCTTATTGTCACCGTTATTGGTCGCGGCAATGTGACAGTCGACCCCAATGCAATTGACCCCAATAATAAGCAGTACAATCCGAGTAATAAGGTCTACACGTACAAGGCTGACGGCGGCACGTTGTTTGTCCTAACCGCTGTGCCGGATGTGGGCTATCGCGTCAAGGCTTGGCGCGGCACCAATAACGACCCATCCTGGAGCCGCAACACCAATACGGTGATGCTCGACCGCAACCGGACCGTCATGGTCGAGTTTGAGGCTGACATAAGTCGCAATATCCTGGTGCCGTCCGAGTATCGCACTATTGAAACTGCTGTGGCTGCTGCCGGTCCTGGCGGCACAAATATCATCGTCAGTCAGGGTGTCCACTATGTGACGAACCTCAACGGCATAGACTTCCAGGGCAAGGTCATCACGTTGACATCGACCGACCCGAACGATCCGAACGTTGTTGCCAGGACGATTATTGACTGCCAGGGCGGCAGATACATTCCGCGCCGGGCTTTCTACTTCCACAGCGGCGAAGACCCCAGGAGTATCGTCACGGGATTCACTATCAGAAATGGCTACATCCGAGGTCTGCTGGGGGCGGACGGAATGCCAGGGATGCTGACTCCTATACCATACGAGAGGATCGGGCCCAACCTGACCGATCCGCCGCGGGCAGAGCGTGGCACCAGCGTCACCGGCAACGGTTACGGCGGCGCTATTCTGTGTGAGAACGGCAGTTCGCCGACGATAAAAAGCTGCGTAATAACTAACTGCATGGTAACCGCGGCTCTAAGGTGGTTACGGGGCGGTTGGCCAATCAACCACCCCACAATTTCAGCAGTGGTCTTTCCTGGCGCCGGAGCCTGCTTCGACTATTCAGCAGACGAATAACGGTCAGTGGGGTGGCCACGGCGGCAGCGGCTCAGGAAACGGCTTTGGCGGTGCCTTTGCCTGTCTGAGCGGGAGTAATCCTGTCATAGTCAAGTGTATCATCAGGGACAATACCGCGATGGGCGGCGTCGGCGGCGATGGCGGAAACGGCGGCAGCAGCACCAGCGGCGGACAGGAGAGCGACGGTGGTAATGGTGGAGCCGGCTACGGCGACGGACAAGGCGGCGGGATTTACTGCGACGGTGCAAGCAGCCCGAAGGTTATAGATTGTATGTTCATTAACAACGTCGCCCGATGTGCTCGCGGCGGGCCTGGCGGTGCGGTTGGTAGCGGTCAGGCACGCGACCCGCGTGCCCAGCCTGGTGTGCTCGGTCTTACTATTCCGTACGGCAATGTGTCCGGCGGTGCCGCCTATTATGCGACAAATACGGATCCGAACTTCATCAATTGTACATTCACCAAGAACAAGGCCTTCAATGCCTACAGCGCCAGTGATGAGCACATGCGAGATGCTGAGGCACTGATAGATACGCGAGGCGGTGCTTTGTATGCCGAGCCAGGCAACACCGTTACTCTGCAGAACTGTCAGTTCGTGGAAAACTATGGCGGCGCGGTCTACGTCGAGTCCGGCTGCAAAGTCGACGTCAACGATCTGTCTGTTTAGGGGCAACGAGGTAATTGATCGGACTTTCACTGATTATGCAGGCTATTTCTTTATGCAGTTCATCGGCCCAGGTTTTGGTCCGATTGGTCCTGGTCCTGCTGCGGCCCCGGTGCAGTACGCTGGCGGTGCTATCTATCTTGGCCCTGATTGTATTAATGTGAATATCCGCAACAGCCAGTTCCACGGCAACGCTGCCTGGACCGATGGCGGGGCCATCCGCTGTCTGACCGATGCAGCCTTCTCAAATTGCGTGTTCGGCGGAAATAAGACCCGCGACCACGGCGGTGCAATCGATGTCTTCTGTGATACCAATGATCCGAACACGCGGCGAATACTGACGCTGGACCTCAAGTCTGCAGCTTTGCCGGAAACCTGGCGTACGAAGGCTTCGATGGCTGGGGTGGCGGCGTCCACTTCCAGGACTTCAACGCCACTTTCAGCGATTGCTACTTCCTCGGCAATACGGCTAAGAACGGCGGCGGCTTGTTCCTGGCCGGCGGAAACGTCACGTTCAAGGGAGGAATGATAAGCGATAATAGAGCGAACTGGCGCCAGCCGTATTGACACCGCTGCCGGCTTTGACTTGATCGGTAGTTTTGGCGTGAGCAGGGGCATGGATTTGAGTGGCGGCATCGATATCGGCGGCGGTATGGTATGCGCCGATACCGCGGCGACCATTGAGAATTGCACCCTCAGCAATAACGCCGCAGAGGGTGTCAACGGATCGGGCGGCGCCATCAATTTCTACGGCGGGCATATCACCCACCTGGTCAAGAACTGCTTACTCACCGGCAACTCGGCT
>CAWFCJ010000029.1:0-49182 GCA_963814265.1 Sedimentisphaerales bacterium
TTGTTCGTTGTTCATCGATGAACTATGAACGGTGAACAATGAACGATGCGATTACGGCCACAAGAGTTGCTCAAGCCATGAATCAGTCAATACAGCAAAGTCCTTGAAGTTGATCATGTTGTCCTGACGCAAATCAGCCGGTATAGAGAACGTCGATGTAAGGCCAGCAACCGACGCAATCTGAGCGTCAGTCAAAGCACGGCTATAGATGCGAACCTCATCAATGCGACCAGGCCAGAAATTCGTATTGTCGTGACGCTGGCCCATGTGGACATTGTTAGGCGTGTTCAGAACCAGAGTGCTATCGCTGCCCACGAGGCGACCGTCGCCGTAGTACTTTAACGTGGTGCCATCATAAGAGGCGGCCAGGTGGTGCCACTCAAGATCAATCGGCATTATCCTCCGCTCCCAGCCGTAGACGTGAATACCATAGCCGCGAACGCCTAAAGCCTCTACAACCTCGATATCAAAATGGAGGTAGTTGCCGGATGGCCCGGTGAAACCAAAGATGTTAATCCAGTTCGGCAACGCATCGATCAAGGCATTAGCCCTGGCCCAGCCGGCTATCGTACGAGGAGCAGCCCCGCTGATACCAACCGCGTTAACATCCACCATCTGGTCAACACCATTCAGTTGAATCGCCTGGCCTATCTTACCTACCTCGTAGCTCGGCATACCAACGACTGTGCCGTTGTGGCCGCCAACAACATCATTGGTGTTGCCATCGAACGGAAAGCGCAATCAAACCGGTAGTGCCGGGATCGACCGGCGTAACCTGGAAGCCAGTATCCAGCCACAGATTAGCCAGAATATCCACATCAGCCGCGTCAACAACACAGTTGCCGCTCAAGTCAGCGGCGGGCGTACCCATCGAAGGAACACATCTGCTGGGATAGACCCGGATGTCATCGATGAATATCGTGCCCGTGCCGCCAACCGTCGGACTGCTCCGGTTGCCCAGGCCAATATACATCTTCTTGACAGCAGCCAGATTGACGCCGCTAGCGCTGAATTGTGTCAGTTCAATGTTCCATTCACGCCAGCCCGGCTTCTGGGTCGCCTCTGGGTCAGGATGGTTCACGACCTTGATGTGGCCGGCATTATCTTCCAACGCCACATACAGTTGTGCAGCATCATTGGCAAGAGCGCCATAGAACCACACAGTCAAAGCCTTAACGTTGTTTCTGGTCCAATTCTGCGGTGAGGCCCACTCACGGAAGGTCTCTGAGTAACGTGCTTTGCCGGTTGCACCGCTGTTGTCGTAACCTAACGGCATCGACTGGCTGCCACTATGAACGGTATTCTGCTCAGCAAATGGTGGTTGAGCATAACCCACGGTCGAGCCGGTGCCGTTACCAGGATAGCCGGGTGCCGGTTCAGAGAATCCCCAGCCGTCCTTCCAGGTCTGGAAGACTCTCCTGCCAACATCGTCTGTGTAGTCCTCAAAATCATCCACGAGAATGTAATTGGCGGTAGTAAAGCTCCAGACGACGCCCTTCCATACGTCAGCGCCACTGATCTCATCAATACGCCAGTAGTAAGTCTTACTCCACAGAAGTGGAACCTTCGGTGGGTACATAGGTGCTAGCATCAAGATTTTGCTGACCTCGATATATGCCTGTTGAAGCCGTAGTGGCATTTGCCACCGCATTAGCATCGGTGCCGAAGTACACGTTGTGCTTAGCAGCCTTCTGTCCTGCCAACCAGCGAAGAGTCGGAGTGTCAGTAACCCCGGTAGCAAGATTGGCCGGTGTCGGACTATAGGCCCGTACTGGAGCGAATGGGGCTAAACTAACGTAAGTACCAGCAATGACCTGTCGGCCGGTGATGCCTGGGCCTTGCCAGGCAGCAGCTATGTTATCACCGCCGCCACCTTCCTTCATCAGGCCCTCGATATAGTATCTGTTGCCCTTCACCAGGCTTATAGCGGCTGATTTCTGGCTGGCCCCGCCAGATCCTCCACCGGTATTATCGAAGTCGCGTGAAGGCACCCAGCCGGGCACGCTGGCAATCATCACTTTGTTGGCCGGGTCCGCATCGGTGCTCAACCACAACTGGCCCGGGTCGTCAGTGGCAATCCAGAAGGTGTAGTCGCCCGATTCCGGCGGGATAAGCCAGCCGTACAGCCGGCTTCCATAGTTGTCCGCCCAGTCTGTAGGTCCTTCAAAGATGTTTAAGACCTCCCGGGTGGTTGGATTGTCTGGGTAGTTTGCATTGCCGGTCAAGTCGGGTATAGTAGTCCCACCGCCGATATTCAGCCACGTCTCCAGCATGACTCCTTGGCCACCGGCGCCGGTGGTAAAGCTCCAGGTGTCGCCTTTAAGCCAGGTAGTGCCATTGTATTCATCCACACGCCAGTAGTAGGTGGTCTCAGGATAAAGCGGCCCTGTAGCGTAGGTTGTATCTGCTAGCAGGTGCTCACCTTTATCAGTACCACCGCTGCCGCTGTCCACATCGGTGGCGATGTCACCGAAATACAGATGGTGTTTAGTTGCACCCATACCTGCGCTCCAGCTAAGCTGTGTAGCAGGAAGCACACTTGTAGCGCCATTAGCAGGCTTGGGGTTCCAGGCTTTCAACGGTTGTGCCATGAAACTCCAGACACTGCCGGTGTGAATGGTAGTACCGTCGGCCTCGACCTCATCGACACGCCAGTAGTAAGTAGTTCCTGGCGTAACAGCGCCAGCCCAATAGACGGTGTACTGCTGTCGGCCTTTGTACTCAGCCGGACCTGGCGTAGGATTGGTGCCGTAATACACATCGTGGAAAGCTGCGGTCTCGCCTGCCTTCCACTGAACCAGCCCTATGGTTACGCCGGTCTTACCGTCAGACGGATCAGGTCCCCAGGCATACGGATAGATCGTGTTAACAATCGACACGTTGTCAAACGTGGCTGTACGCATCTCTCCAAGTACGGTGTCCGCGTGCGACGTCAGGCACAAGCCAACGTAAACAGTCTTGGCCATGGTGATATCGCGGGGGTTCGTGGTTGCGTCAGCATTACCAGAGGGGCGCTGGGCTGCTGCTCCCAGTTGACGCCATCCGCCGAGTAGTAACCTGTAAAGGTGTCGAGATTGCGCACCAGCCGGACCCAGAACGGCGCCTGAACCTGGCTGCCAGCGCTATGCGATGAATACGACGAGCCGCCGGTATCGGGTCGGAGCTGGAATGCCTTGCCGGCGCCGTTGCAGGCTCGTGATGACCATCATCGCGTGCTTGGAACCAGGATCGAGCGTCTCGCGAACCATCACGCCGGCCTTCGCCCAGGTGCTCGTCCCCGTCCCTATGGTGGCGACACGGGCAGTTATGACGCACCCGCCGGTCAGTTTTTGGTACGCAAACTGGAAACCGTCCGTCGTTCCCCAGATATCGAGTCCATTGTCTTTGAGCGTCCACGTGCCGGCGCTTTCCGTGGCGCTGCCGCCCGGCGTCCCAATGTCTGCTTGCGACCATCCCGCCGGTAACTGAGCGGAAAGGTTACCCGTTAAGCCAAGCACCAGCACAAAAGAAACTAAACAAAGAATTTTTCTGCACATAGTATTCCTCCCTCAAATGAAACAAAACAACCGCGTTTTGGCCACACGCCAAAACAAAATTGAGAATGAAGAGTTGAGAATTAAGAATTCTTCATTCTAAATTCAAAATTCTGAACTCTTTTTACCTCCTTCCCTCCAAGAATCCGGTGGAGCGTTTGAGGTTACAATTTAAGCGCAGCGGCAAGGTCTATCTGAGACCTTTGCACTTTAGTAGTACACAACTTCTCCTGAAAAGCCTAACAATCTTATAAATCAAGAATTAGAAACCGCAGACTGGAGTAGCCTATTTATACCAGATTAGCCAAGCTGTTATCAAGAAAAATCTGGAGACTTAGCCGACAAAATCACGTCCAGAGCAGTTAGATTAGGGTTGCTTGCAGTCCGCTGGCCGTGGACACTGGTTGGTATCGCCATCAGGATGATAACCGCCTTAAGTTGTTGTCCCACTGTGTGTTGCAGAACGATAGTGAAATCAGGCGGTACAACTGACAGGAATACTATAAAAAATCTGAAGCGTCCTATAATTTTCCCTTGACAAGTATAAAAAGAGCTGTTAGTTTTGCCTGGTAGGTTGTCTTAAGCCGTCGAATTAGAAGCAGGAGGCTTTATAAAACAGTACGTGTGAAGGTCCAATAAAGCAAGTTGATGTCGTAGTGTAAAGGAGAATAAGGGCAGGCTAAGGGCTGATATTGCACAGCATACGATTCTGAGTTTTTGACGGATGCTACTTTACGAAAAGCGATCCCGACAGGGCGGAACAATGTCCTGTCGGGTTTTTTTTGTGAAAACTACAAGCAAGGAGGTAGGGCTATGTCAAGCAGAGCAAGGCGTCTTTCATCTGACGACGCGATTGGGAAGGGGCTAATTTCCAGTTCCCAATTCTTGATTGTCAATCTACGATGGGTAGTCGCTCTAATTGTTTGCCTTTCCCAGTTCTCATGCCAGGATCAGGTGTATCTGCCTTCGGCAGATCAGTTGGCTGACTTCGACAATGCCGGTCCCGTGGGGCCAGCCATCGACCTGGAACGAATTGTCCGGGCCAGAATAAGCCAGGGACCTTACCGTGTCGTGCCTGGCGAAGTGATCGAGCTTACTATGCCCACGATTCTGCAGGTCGTCACGGCTGAGGATCCCAGAGTTACGGAGAGCACCACTGCATACATTTGTAGGATTGGCGAAAGTGGGACTATCACGCTGCCGGCGGTCGGCCAAGTCGAGGCGGCACGTAAAACCTTGGGTGAGATAGAAGCAGCCGTTGTCGATGCTTATTATCCTAAGTATGCGGTCACTCGCCCGTCTGTGTTTGCCAAGATATTAGAGTACAAAACGGCAAAGGTTTCCATTGCCGGAGCTGTTAAGAAGCCCGGCATTTACTCGCTGCGAAGTGACGAAATGTCGCTTGTCGCTCTTGTTATGCAGGCCGGCGGCATAGTTGAGGATGGAGCTGCTACTATACGGATAATCCGTTCCTCCGCTACTGCCGAATCGGCAATCGCAAATCGCCAACTGCCAATCCCTGTCGGACTGGGGTTGTCTTTTACTCAGTTGACGCCGTCCGGTACGACGGGCCTGCTGACTGTAAAGCGAGATGAAAAGGTTGTGCTCATCGAGCTGTTGGATGTTAGCAGCAACATTCAGAGGCGAGCCTTGTTGGAGAAACTCGCGGCGGAGGAACCGGCAGTTTCGACCGCTCAGGTGGAACGGCAGCTATTGTTGCTCGCGGGGCAATTAGCGCCCAGCTACAACATTAGCGCCAGCGACAGTCCCGATGAACTCGGGATCGTTGCCAAAGGAACTACAAGCCCCCAGCAACAGATGCATACGCTATCCGATGAGGCATTGGAGAAGCTTCGAGACGCACTTGTTGAGGTACTTAAGCAGGAGAAGAGCTTGAGGAAACAAGGGACCGGCAGACCACAGGAAGGTGAAAATCGTAGGGCCATCGTGCTCCCGGTGAAGGGATTGAACATTCCATTTGCTGACGTTGCACTTGACGAGGGTGATACTGTCATAGTAGAGCCGCTTCGTGTGCCCGTCTTCTCGGTCGTAGGTTTGGTAAATAGGCCCGGCAATTTCCCCTATCCTGCTGATGAGCGGTACAACCTTATGCAGGCGCTAGCCTTTGCCGGCGGATTGGATAAGGATACCGAGCCGCGCTACGCTACAATCTACCGCCTCAAAGCCGATGGTACGATTGCCAGCGCGAGTTTTCTGGTTGCAAACAATGCCAACGGCGCACAGTTGACCAATGCCCTGAATATCCCCATAAAGCCAAACGACATTGTCGCTGTGGAGCACACACAACGAACACGTACAACTGCGTTTCTACAGAGGATGTTCAGCATTCATGTTGGAGCTTACGTGCCTGTGTGGGAATAAGACCCATCGAGGGACGATTCACGAGGGACTAGGGATGGTGAATGACATACGACATACGATATACCGAGCAGGAGGTAACCAAGAGAGGCCCTCCTGCGACGGCTCTCAGGGCAGGCCTGACGGGCAATCACCGCCGGTGGCCGCACTGATGCGTGAAAGCCTCATCTTTTGTCTGTGGCAAGGCCGCTGGATTCTACTGCTTAGCATCGCTTTAGCGCTGGCAGCAGGTTTTCTATACCTATCCAAGTCGACGCCCATTTACACCAGCACTTCCAAAGTCTATGTCGAGCAGACCGGTCCGAAAATAATGACCGAGACCGACCAGGGCGTCATGACCAGGTCGACGAATTACCTGTACACCCAGACGGAACTGCTCAAATCTACGCCGATCCTTGCTGCCGCGATTGATACATCCGGCGTAAGACAACTGAAAACGCTGGCCAATATAGATAATCCGATTGCGTACCTCAAAAAGGCCCTTGACGTGACGGTAGGCAAGAAAGACGAGATTATCAGCGTCTCGTTTGACTGTCCTTATCCGGCCGAGGCCGCCCAGTTAGTAAATGCGGTGGTGGATTCCTACGTAACTTATCACGCGACTCGCAAGCGCAGCACCTCGGCGGAAGTGCTTAAAATCCTCCAAAATGAAAAGGCCAAACGCGGTCAAGAGCTTTCTGAAAAGCTCAGAGCGATGATGGACTTCAAGAGACAGAACATAGGGCTTGCTTTCGAAAGCAGCCAGGGCAACGTAATACTTGAAAAACTGGACCGGCTTTCTACTGTTTTGACCGAGGCTCAGCTTGCAGCTATTGAAAGTAGGTCCACCTACGAGTCCATCAAGAAGATGGTGAGTGACCCAACGATGCTGAAGCAGTTTCTAGAGGCGCAGCGGAGCAGCAGTGGTTATGTTTCTCAAAAGGGGGAGGAGGCAGAGCTCCAATCCAGGCTTGACCAACTACAACTTCGCCGCGCAGACCGGCTGCGGGAGGTTAGGCCCGACCACCCTGCTATCAAGGCGCTGGATACAGAGATCACCCACATACAAGAGAAGATCGCCGCCCTGACTGTGCAGTTCGCCCAGGCACAACTGGCGGTGGCGGAACAGCAGTACCTGGCCGCGAAGGAAAAACAAGACGAGGTCTCCAAGTACTTCCAAGAGCAGCGCCAACAGGCTGTGGAGCTTAACGAGCAAGTTACACAATACACAATACTGCAATCGGAGTGGGAACAGACCAAAAAACTCTGCGATATTCTGGATGACCGAATCAAAGAGCTGAATGTCACCGAGGATGTCGGCGCACTTAATATAAGTATTCTTGAGGTTGCCCGGCCTGCCACCAACCCATCCGAGCCGCAGAAGGCCCGGATTATGGGCATCGCACTGGTTCTTGGGCTTATGCTGGGAGCGGGTCTGGCACTACTGCGGGATTGGCTGGACCAGAGGCTGCACTCGGCTGAGGAAATATCGGCCGTGCTTGGGCTGCCGGTTCTGGGTGCGGTGCCCTCGATGTCCCGCAGGGAAAGCATAGTGGACCGGGGTCAGAAGGTTCATCTCTCGTCCGATTCCAGCGCTGCAGAGGCCTATCGCACAATACGCACCGCCGTGTTTTTCGGTGCACCTAAAGACCAGGCAAAGACGGTGCTTATTACTTCTCCTGCACCGCTCGATGGCAAGACGAGCATGGCCAGCAACTTAGCCATTGCAATGGCGCAGGCCGGCCAAAAGACCCTTATCATCGATGCAGACTTCCGAAGGCCGATGCAACACGAAATCTTTAGAATCAACCACAGGGATACAGGACTCAGCACCGTCCTCGCCGGCGCTGGCACGCTGGCGGAATCGATCCAGCACACAGGGATTAAGGACCTGGAAGTCCTGCCAAGTGGGCCGGCTGTAGCTAATCCATCTGAGATGCTAAGCAGCGGAACCTTTGCCAGGACTTTAGAGCACCTTTGCGAAAAATATGACCGAATCGTTATCGACTCGCCACCAGTTATGCCTGTCACCGACAGCCAGATACTGGCTGCCATCTGCGACATAACGCTTCTGGTACTAAGGGCGGAAAGGTCCACCAGAAAGGCTGGTCAGCAGGCCCGTGACGCGCTATCAAGTGTGGGCGCACACATACTTGGGGCGGTGGTTAACGATGTACGTAGAGAAAGTGCCCGCTACGGCTATCACGGGGCCTACGGATACTATCATTACTACCATGACAGTTATGGCCGCCAGAAAAAGAACAAAGGCGAAAAGAAACCTGTGGCTGTCGCAGAACAGTGGAGCGCTCGTTAGAAAAGACTGGAAGCCGGAAATTGGGTGTCCGTACGCCGACAGGGACGGCGTATGCGCAGGGTAAATCGTTCCCGAATACATAGCATCACCCACTTTCTTCCAATGCATGAGTCCTGCAAAATTGCAGGTTAGGCATATATTATTTAAGGAAATCTGCCTTTAGATTTTCTTAAATAGTCGCTTAACTATTTGGCAGAGAACAGGTTACTGTTTAACAAGAAAAAAACCAAAAAACCATTTTTTCTTGTCAAAGTATGCCTAACCTGCAATTTCGCAGAAGCCCTTCAATGCCAGAAAAGAGAGCAATCGAAGAAACAAAACCCAGATCAGAACGGGAGGCCCGATTCCACGATACTCTAGCCCAAACAATCAGCATCAGCGACTCGCTCATCGAGCGTTTTCTGAGGGAGGACTCTCCAGCAACGTATCTTTCGGATAAATTGCCTCGTCTCAGGGGCAACATATTGAGGCAAATAGGTGATATACGGGGCAAAAGAGTTCTGGTTTATGGGTGTGGTAACGATGGGGCGGCTGTTTGGTTTGCAAAGAATGGGGCCGCTGTTGATGCCATCGATGTTTCTGAGAAATCGGTGATTAATCAGCAATGCATAGCTCGAAAAGCCAACGTCATTGTAACAGCGCAAGTTCGAGACGCACATGATACTGGATTACCCTCAAATGAGTATGACGTTATCTATGGAAATGCCATTTTGCATCATCTTAATATTGATAGGGCCCAAGCAGAAATCTACAGACTTCTTAAGAATGAAGGATTGGCTATCTTCCGGGAGGTGATGGTGGGAAACATGTTTTTACAGATTTTTCGCAAGATCACACCATCTTGGCGAACTCCAGACGAGCATCCTCTTACGAAGGAAGATCTTTCAATGTTGGGACGCAATGTTTCCAGTGTCGACATCTCTGAATACGTTTTGACGCTTTTACCTTACCTTTTCATTATCACGATTATCAACAATTGTTTGCTGAGTAAGATAGGAATAAAGAAGCGGATACCCATTTCTTGTTCTCCATGGAGGTTTTTCGATCGAATTGATCTCACATTATTCAGGATACTTCCCTTCTTTAAGACATAAAGCGTGGCTTTGCTTGATTGTCCTGAGAAAATGAGAAGACCATTGTGAAATCCTATCAAGAATTTGATATTCTCCGATCATGAAGTGATGGAAAGCTATCTGTGCGTATATCTTGGCTCTGCTTTTTTTGCGCTGGTAACCACGCCGGTTGTGATTTTCCTTGCGGGAAAAATTAATGCCGTGGACCTACCCGGGACACGGAACATTCATTCCAGGCCTATCCCACGCATCGGGGGCGTAGCTATTTTCACATCGACCATTTCTCTTATGCTGGCGGTGCTGCTCTTAGACAACGCAATGGGTGCAGCCTTCCACAACATTTTGCCGAAGGTCATTGTCCTGCTCTCCGGCTCAGCTTTTGTATTTGTTGTGGGTCTAATTGATGACATCAGGTGCCTGCCAGCGCGAATAAAGTTACTTGCGGAAATGGCTGCCGCGACGGCTGTTTGTGCCGCGGGTGTGCGCATAATGTCCGTAAACGTTGCGGACTTGTTCACATTGAGGCTTGGCTGGCTTTCATGGCCGCTGACAATGCTGTGGATTGTCGGAATCACCAACGCTGTCAACTTGAGCGATGGCCTCGATGGCCTTGCAGCCGGGATTTCTGCAATCACCTGCGCAGTCATTGCCGTATTTGCAGTATATAGCGGACAGGTTGTTGTGGCGATATTGATGCTTGCTTTGCTCGGGAGTTTAACAGGGTTTCTGTTTTTCAATTTCAATCCGGCGAAGGTTTTTATGGGTGACTGTGGCAGTCTCTTTCTGGGATTTGTCATCTCGGCAGCAAGTGTGGCGTCCCTGGCCAAGCCTGCCCCTTCGGCAGGCTCGGGGCAAGCTCTGAGCGGAGTCGAAGGGTCGGTCACTTTTGTCGGCTTGGCTCTTCCGATCCTGGCCTTGGGTATTCCGATTTTCGATACGCTACTGTCGATGTTGCGCCGCTTCTTGGAACGGCGGTCGCTTTTTTCTCCGGACCGGAGTCATTTCCATCACCGCCTGCTCGGTCTGGGTCTTGACCAGCGGCACGTGGTGGTAACGATCTATTTGGCGACTCTTCTATTTGCCAGCTTGGGTCTAATCATGCTGGTTAGGCAGGACATCAGTTCGCTATTTGTTTTTGGCTGTGTTCTGCTGTTGATTGTGCTACTATTCCGCATTGTGGGGGCTATTCGTTTGCGGGAGACATTGTCCGGCCTGCAAAAGAAGTACATGTTGACTCAGCGTCAAAAGCAAGAGAAGGCTACCTTTGACCGTCTGCAACTGCAGTTTCGTCAAGTGCGCAACTTTGACCAATGTTGGTTCGCTATATGCCAGGCGGCCCAGCAGATGGATTTTGTATGGGTGTGTCTGAAGACAAGCTATCAGGACGGTCACATCGACACAACAGTCTGGCGGACACCAAGCGTCATAACCCCGCCTGCGCAGGGGCAATCCCCGCTTGAGCGGGAGGAACACGGGGGTAACCTGTCGCACATAGTGACTATAACCCTTCCATTTGGAAACGGCCAGCCTGGTGTGTCGCGCGAATTGGAGTTCGCCATTTGGGCCAACGGCTCTCTGGAAGCAGCCGGACATAGAGCAATGCTGTTTAGTCGGTTGATTGACGAGCACAAGACAGTGGTTCTTCCGGCAAGCACTTAGTTCATGATCAAGAGACTCTTCTCATCTCAGCTACGTTTGAACATCGCCTCCGGAATGATAGCCACAGTCATCAACACTATCGTTATGGCGGTGGGCTACCCTATCTATTTGCACTACCTCGGCTACGAAAAGTACGGGCTTTGGCTTGTGCTCTCGGTTGTTCTGACTTTTGCACAGTTGGGCAATCTCGGCATCGGTTCGGCAGTTACAAAGCTCGTTGCGGAAGAGTATGGCCGCGGCAATGTTGAGGCCATTCAACATTATATTACAACGGCTCTTGTCTTACTGTGCCTGAGTGGGTCGGCTGTCCTGATTACAATACTGCTTTTTAAGGGCAAGATTGTCGCTATATTCAGACTGAGCGACGCCAATGCTCAAGCGGTGTCTTCACTGGTGCCATACATCGGCATCTTGAGCATTTACGTCTTCGTGGTGCAGGTCTTCGATGCAACCCTGTCGGGTCTGGGCCGGATGGATTTAGCCAATTACAGCCAGGCTGCCGCGAGGGTTGCGGGCATTATTGCCGCTGCTTTTCTGCTCTATAAGGGTCTTGGGATCGTCGGGTTGCTCATAGGAAACACGCTGTCGTATCTGTTCAATCATTTATTGAGCTTTGTATGTATTCGGCGCATTGAACGGTTTCGCCTGCTGCAGGTGACCAATTTTGACAACGCGCGATGCAGACGCCTTCTGCATTTTGGAGGAGCCGTGTTCGGAGGCTCAATAGTGAGCACGCTGTTCAGCCCTTTTAACAAGTTGATGCTTTCTCGATATGCAGGCGTTGCTACAGTACCGGTTTACGAGATTGCCTTTGCAGCAAGCATGCAAATCAGAGCCTTGTTTGAAGTGGGATTGAGAGCGACAATGCCTGAGATCAGCCGTGCTAATGCAAACATTTCACGACAGGGCTTGAATAGAATAAAAGCAATAAATGGCAAGAGCATGAAGCTCATTATGACTGCTGGGTTATTCATTTATGCAATAATCGCGCTTTGCGCATCCGGCTTGTTGCGTACATGGCTGGGCGAAAGATACACTGCCAGCATCAGTGTTGCATTCCAAATCATTCTGATGGGAACCTACTTCAATCTGCTGGGCGTTCCAGCTTTTTATACGCTAATGGGCACGGGCAGAGTAAAACACATCTTGGCAGGTAATATCGTTCAATCCTTCACGAATGCTATTCTAATAATTGTGGCTCTGTACCTTACCGGAAAAATGACGGTTTATATTGTTTGCGTAGCAACTCTGTCCGGAATGCTGGTCAGTACCATATATTTGCTCGTACAACAAAACATTATGGTAGGAACATACTGTGTCGCTAATCAAGGCGATTAAACTCGATTGCCAGCGGGCTATTGGTAAGAAATGTACGATTCTAAGATTCGTGTACCGGTATTATACAGACCTGGGTTTCAGAGCGGTGTTTTGGTATCGAATCGCCAATTATCTTGCCGAAACGGGATTAGTGCTTCTGCCCACGATGATTAGAAACAGAACTTTATCGAAAAGCGGAGCCGACATAGTGCCCAGCGCCAAAATTGGTGCTGGGTTCGTGCTGGCACATCCGGTTGGCGTCGTGATCGGCGGCAAGTCTGAGATAGGAACCAATTGCACTATATTGCAGGGGGTTACTATCGGTGAGAACTATCCTAAAGACCGTTCGCATGAGTATCCCACCATAGGAGAGAATGTCACGATTTGTGCCGGTGCTAAAGTTTTCGGACGCGTAGAGGTTGGAAATAATGCCGTAATAGGTGCAAACGCCGTGGTCAGAGACAATATACCGGGAAGCTCAACGGCTGTTGGCGTACCCGCCCGCGTGATCGCGTCGGTTAATCGCCCATAGCCCCAATTAGGAGTTTTACGATGTTGTCAATCTTGTACCGCGGTTGTCGCCGCGTGATTTGGCACACGAGGGACATACTTAGCCCCAGAGCAATCACCTGGCGGTACGTGAAAAGGCGATATCCTAACAAGGCAATAATAACCAAGCTGGGCAGAGAGTTGAAGGCAAGAATATATACCCACGATGTCATCGGCAAGGACATCTACGTAAATGGAATGTTTGAAAAAGCAGAATGTAGATTTGTGATGCAGTTCCTCAAACCCGGAATGGTTTTTTTTGATGCCGGAGCGAACTTTGGACAATACACACTATTGGCAGCTCATCGTGTGGGCAGTGCCGGACAGGTCCACAGCTTTGAGCCCAGTAGCAGGATGTTTGCTGAGTTAAAATACAATGTAGAGCTCAACGGCCTCGCTGCCGTGTGTCGGCTAAATAAAGTAGCGCTCTCAAATAATGAAGGAATCGCAAGATTGTCTATTTATGAACCTGGTGCTGAGGTCTACGGCTCGATAGGCCGTCATAGACGGGAAGAAGGAAAAATCAGCGTTATAGGGTATGAGCAAGTAAAAACAATAAGACTGGACGATTATTGTTCCAAAACATCCGGTATAAACCGTATTGACCTGATTAAAATGGATATTGAGGGTGCTGAGCTTCTGGCGCTCTGCGGTGCTGTGCAGATGCTGAGTAACGCGGCTGCCCCGACAATCGTAGTTGAGCTGGCAGACATCAACACTGTTGGCTTCGGGTATCAGGCGACCGAGATATGGGATTACCTTGAGAGGCTTGGCTACCGTATGTACCATTTTGACAAGCACGGGCGAATTTCAGGCTTAGCACAGCGGCCAGCAGACTTTTCACGGGCACAGAATGTCGTGGGCATGAAAGGATAATTGTAGCAGCACAGGCAACAACTGTCGAGGGATTGGGCGTGCTAGACCCTGTAAAGAGAATTGTCAAAACGACATTCCGCCTGTGCGGACTTAATATCGAACGTATTAACGCGGCTGATAACAATTATGATTGGTTACTGAAGTATGACATTGGGACCGTTCTTGACATCGGGGCCAATACCGGCCAATTTGCGAGGTGGATTCGTAGTGTGCTGCCCGATGCGCACATCTATTCCTTCGAGCCGATAGAAGAATGCTATAAGAGTTTAATTAGGAATATGGCAAGTGTGCCAAAATTCCGAGCATTCAACTATGCTCTCGGCGAAAAAGATACAAACGCTGAGATGTACGTGAATGATTATACGGCAAGTTCCTCATTGCTGCAAATGGAGGACCTTCACAAACAAGCATTTCCGTTCACAGCTAACGCTTGTAAAGAAATGGTGAAAATTAAGCAGCTTGACGGAATTGCTCTAGATTTAGATTTGACTGATAACTTACTTATTAAGATAGATGTGCAAGGCTACGAGGACAGAGTAATCAGAGGAGGACAAGAGACAATTTCGCGGGCCAAGGTCGTTATTATCGAGACAAGCTTCCAATGCCTGTATATTGGCCAACCGATGTTTGAAGACATTTATGATATATTGAAGCAAATAGGATTTAGATATATTGGCGCTTTGGAGCAGTTGAGGAGTCCACTAAATGGAAGTGTTCTTCAGGCCGACTCCGTCTTCATCAAAAACGTGGAAAACTAAAGAGCTGGGTGGTCGAGCTTATAAACGGGCAGGAATCACTTTGAACTTGCCAAAAATAACAATTGTTACGCCCTCTTATAATCAGGGCCGGTACCTTGAGCAAGCCATTTTTTCCGTCCTCAATCAAAGGTATCCTAATCTTGAGTATATCGTCATGGACGGCGGCTCAACAGACAATTCCGTTGGGATTATCAAGCGATATGCCGACAGGTTAGCTTATTGGCAAAGTAAGCCTGACGGCGGCCAGGCTTCTGCAATTGCCAAGGGTTTTGAAATGGCAAGTGGGAACATTCTGGGCTGGCTAAATAGTGACGACCTTCTTTGTCCTGATTGTCTATTTACCGTGGCTAATAAGTTTCCTCAAGATGGAAAGACCGTCGCCTTGGCAGGAAGGTGCATTATAATTGGACATTCCGGTGAGCCATTGAAGGTTAATCTGCCCATTCAACGAACCTGGGCGAAAATGCTATTTTATGGACACGGATTGCCTCAAATGTCAACCCTTTGGACACGAACCGCCTACGAACAAACCGGCGGATTAGATACATCGCTTCAGTTTGGCTTTGACGCAGACCTGTTTGTCAGACTTCGGCGGCTCGGCCAGATTGCAATCATACCAGATTACTTGGCAGCTTTTCGCCTGCATCCAAGTTCCAAGACTTCAACGATGCAGAACATTTACCAAATTGAAAAGCAACTGATTCGTGAAAGGTTTGGCAAAGGCTCTTTTCCCAGCATCTCCCGGATGTTTCAGAGGATAAGGTTTTCTCAACGAATAAGAGACAGATTGGCCTGGGAAAAAGATAAGGCTCAGGTGAGGAAAATTCTGGCACTGGCAAGAAAGACTGAGAATCGCTATGCCTGAGCGGATGTACACGCAGATTGTTGATTGATTTAATTGAGCACTTGGAAAACTACTTTGATTTTCTCAGGCAACTAAAACCGAAAGGTCGGTACAAAATACTGGCGATTCCGCTGGATCTGTCGGTACAGTCGGTTTTTCGCCGCAGCAAACTTCTGCAAAATCGGGAGTTGGTGGGACACATTCACTACTTCACGAAGGAGATAGCTTTTTCTATGTTGAATGACGTGGGCTATGAAGTGCTGGACTACTTCTATACAACCGGCAGTATTGAACTGCCAAGCAAGTCAATTAAAAGCTACATTGCAAAAGTACCCAGGAGGATCTTTTTCAGCATTCATAAAGATTTCGCTGTTCGTATCCTGGGGGGATGCGGCCTGATGGTATTGGCAATGTAAAGCGAGCCGATATGTTCTTTCCGATAGCAACAGAAAATGAAAGAGGCTGGGCCGGTCGGCGGGTTTATCCAATTGTTCCGTGCACTTTTGCCGTTGTTAGTGGACCTCTTGTTTCCATTGTTTATTCCCTGACCAGGCCAGATGACGCTAAAGACGGCAGTTTCAGTGTGGCACAGGTTCTGCGCGGAACACTCTGCCTCACGATGTTTCTATCCCTATTTGTCTCCAGACGCTTGCGCCTGCTGGAGCATCCGATTATTCGGCCTCTTACGTTTTTGGCAGCCTATGCGGTCCTGACGTGTATGCTGGGTCCTTATCCTTACGAGAACATAGTTTTCGCTATGAAGATAACTTTTTCGGCTTTCATTTTTGCAGGCGCCTTTCACTTGCGCAGAGCAAATTAATCAGTGAAAAGTGGCTCATTGGCAGTGCTTGGGCAGTCTTACTCTTTATGGCGATAGCTCAAGCTGTCGGACTGGCAACTGGCAATACCGTAGCTTCGTATCAGAGTAACTATGCCACCGCGGGCGTCATCGACTCTGCATCGGTTACTGCTGCGTTGCTTCTTTCGACTCTTCCGATTTTTCTCAGATTCTTTCCGTATTGTAGGTGGTCACTGGCTGGCATCCTGATTGTCCTTGTCTGCCTGTTTTTCACGATGCAGCGTACCGCCCTGATTGCTGCTGCTATCGCAATACTAATAGTCCTGATACATTACCTGCGGCTATTCCAGCTAAGAATTCATTGGTCGAAATTCGTATTGGCCATTTTGGTCCTGGGCGTACTCGTTGTAATCGGCTCTCGAACCCAGGCGGGATCGGACTTATTAACCCGAATGAGCGATTTGGACCCGCGTGAAGGAAGCGGGTCTGGCCGATACGTCTTCTGGCAAATTTCATTGAATCACATCTTAAAACGCAGCATTGGTACACACATAATCGGAGAGGGAATGGGAAGTACCAGAGATATGCTTGAGCAGTACTTTGGTCTCGGTATTGGCAACCACAATGCCTGGCTTGACCTTACTTATGCGTTTGGCATATTCGGCCTGATGACAATCGTGTGGGCATACTTTGAACTGGCACGATTCGCAAACTACTTGCGATCGGGCGGAGATTTACTGTTTCAAGGCGCACTCCCGGCTATCGTTATATTGTTTCTTATTTCGCTTGGAACAGGCGGATTTTATGATCCAGGTTTTGCTTTGACTTACGCCGCCCTGGGATTCTGGGCAGGCCAATCCTCTTACTGGGAACCATTTTACTATGCCGGGCGTGCTTTTTATCGAGCCGTGTGATTTCGAAAGCTTCCCGGTTGGCGGCCAATTGTCCTTTGCCAGGCAAATGATCAGAGCCTTTGGGAACCACCTGGCTCTCGTAGGAATAAGTACTGACGACACCCCCACGGGACGTTGGGTCACAAGACAGTTCGACGGCCAGCAATACAAATTTCTCGCGGTGGCACGCCGAGCAACATCCAGTGCAAAACCGTTGATGCCGGCGCGTGACGGCGTATCTTGATATAAGAAGGTGTAAAAAGCAGATACTTGCAGCCGGCATCCGCTCGGCATTCACCCAATCTCCCGAGGTACTAATGGCGATTTCCAAGTGGGGCTGGGACAGCTTCTGCTACATGATTCCCGGAGATGCCAATCCGCTGAAGATGTCAAGATACCGCTGGGCTAGACCATTTACAGGATTGTATGATACAAGGCTTTTCTCCGCCCTGCGACACGTGGATGTTATCCTGGCTTGTGCCGACAGGCCGGCTATCGAGAGTTTCGCCCGTAGAAGCAAGGGATTGTTGCAGCCGCAGCGGATCACGCAGTTTCCGACGCGAGTGGATACGGCAATCTTCAAGCCGCTGCCCGCGCCACAGATACGCCGAACGCTCGGGCTCGATGGGCCGGGACCACTGGTGGTCGCCTGTGGAAGGATCAACAAGGTCAAGGGATGGGAGCTTTTGGTTCAGGCATTCGTCCTCTTTCGAGGTACACACAGGCACGCACTTTTGGTCTTTGTCGGTGACGGCGAGGACCGGGCTGTCCTACAACAGGCAGTCCATGAGCACGGGCTGGCAGATTCCGTCTCGATTACGGGCTTTCAGCCTTCTGAGAGGGTCGTACAGTATTTGAATGCCGCCGATGTTGTTGTCGTCGGTTCTTACGAGGAGGGCTGGTCCGTAGCCATGCTTGAAGCGCTGGCGTGTGGGCAACCGGTAGTCTCGACCGATGTCAGTGGGGCTAGAGATATGATTGTGCAAGGCCAGAACGGTTTCGTCATCTCAAATCGTGACCCGGAGCAATTCGCCTCGGCGGTGGCACAAGCCCTCCTATTAGAGAAGCCAAATCCGGTGTCGCTGCGCATCGCGGAGAAATACAGTCTAGTTAACCTCAGAGACGACCTATGCCGGCTTTGGCAGCCGCTGAGTAAATAACACACCATGAAACGTCCAGTAATAGCGATACTAAATCTTCCCAGCCCTCCTGGAATAGATGTCTACAGAGATACAGCGGGAGCGTATGGTACGGCACAATATGTCCTCAGGAAAGATTACGGGCACTCCTCTAATGTGTTCCTGCCTACTTTCATACCATATCTAGCAACGAACCTGCTTCGGAACGGCTATGAAACTAAGGTACTTGATGGTCAGGCAGAGAGACTCACACTGGCCAGTTTCGTAGCTTGGGTAGAGCAGGAGAATCCTGCAGTAGCCATTGCGATTCTTTCGCTGCCTTCCATCTGGGGAGATTGCTGCGTACTCGCCCAGATAAAACGGACGCTGCCAAAAACTACATTGATCGGCATCGGACCGGTCTGCACACCCTTAGCCGGCGAGATTCTGGAAAAGAGTGGCGTGGACTTGCTCGTTAAGGGCGAATACCCCTTTTATCATACGCCGATATTGATGTTTCTACAGAACCTGGAAAAGCATTCTCTCCACGATGCTACCGAGATTCCCGGCGTCATATTCACTTACAAGAGTAAGTCGCAGTCCCAGATTGTGGACATTCCGCCCCCGAAGACACACGCTGATGGATCGCTGAATGATCTGGATTTGGAAGTCTACTGTAAGCTGCCTATCTCAAAGTACAAAATAGAGGCAATGGGGTTGCGAGGAAAACGCACGAATTATTTTCCAATCCTCGGAGGAAAAGGCTGCCCCTATCGTTGTACGTACTGCCCATATCCTTTGGGATACGGGACAAGGCTTGTCCTTAAATCCCCAATCAAAGTGGTGGATGAGATGCACTTTTTACAGGAAAATTTTGGCGTAAAGGCTTTCATATTTAGGGACCAACTATTCACGGCAAGCAGCAGTAGAGTCAATAGCATCTGCGATTTGATCACGGCAAAGAATCTTAACGTCAGTTGGTTAGTTGAGGCCAGGATAGATGAAGTTTCACAACCCATGCTCAGGAAAATGAGAGAGGCTGGCTGCATTCGTATTCAGTACGGCGTGGAAACTGGAGACTCGACTTTGCTCGAAGAAGTTGGAAAGCCAGGCCTTGTTATTAAGACAATTCGTGAAGGTTTTGAGAGTACCGTTGCCGAGGGTATATTCGCTGTTGCTTTCATCCTGTTAGGCTTGCCGGGAGAGAATAGGACCGCCATCAGAAAGACATTTGATTTAGTGATGCGCCTGGATTGCGACAATATACTTTGTAGCGTTGTCACGCCATATCCCGGTACGGAGTTGTTTGATATGGCAAGAGAGAAACAACTAATACTTACCTACGACTGGAGAAGGTATACCAGTCGTCACATCGTTATGCGCACAGAGGAGCTTTCCGGCAAAGAACTGGCCGAAATGCGTGCTATGTTTATGATGTCATTTAGAGCAAAGCAGCTTTTCAGGATGCTTCGAAACGCTCGCAGCCAAAATGGTGGGACATTGTCGTGGCGGGGGGCTGCTTTATAGGCTTCGCATGGCGGGAGAACACATATGCGGCAGGGTGTTCTTCTCCTAATCCGGATATGAACATCGCCTTAGTGCACAATCGATACGCTGTTGATAGCGGCGAGGAGACTGTTGTTGAAAATATCGCCGATCTTATTTCTGCACACGGCCACGATGTGGCTCTGTTCACCAGAAGCAGTTCAGAGATTAGTACGATGTTGCTGGGGCGGGCACGTGCATTCTTCTCCGGCATCTTCAATTTCAGCGTAATGAAAGCCTTTCGATGCTTTCTTAGCCAGAGCAAACCTGATATCGTCCACATTCATAATCTTTTTCCATTGATTTCACCTTCTGTGCTAATCGAGTGTCGTAGAGCACATATTCCTGTTGTGATGAGCGTCCATAATTATCGACTCTTGTGCCCCAACGGCCTGCACATGCCGAAAATGGACCTTCGTATCTGTGAAAAGTGCTGTGGCGGCCGAGAGTATTGGTGCATATTAAAAAACTGCGAAGGAAATTTGCCGAAAAGCTTAGGTTATGCTCTCAGAAGTTACGTCGCAAGGAAAACGCAGTTATATCGTGCGAACGTCTCTATTTATGTCTGCCTCACACATTTTCAGAAACAGCACTTAGTTTCGCAAGGCTACCCAGAGGATAGAATGGTTATTTTACCCAATATGGTCCCGGTTAAAGACAAACCGGATATAAGCTCTCCGGGCGACTATGTCGGATTCGTTGGCAGAGTCAGTCATAGAAAAGGGCATCATTACTTTCCTTAAAGCTGCACAAAAATGCCCACACATTAGATTCCGTGTGGCTGGAAGTTATGATCGCACGCCTAAAATCCTTACGCAGGCACCCGATAATTGCCGATTCTTAGGCCATCTGCGCTCTGGAGAACTCTCGCAGTTTTACCGCTTCAGTCGGATAGTAGTTGCACCCAGCCTGTGGTACGAAACTTTCTGCTTGATTGCCATGGAAGCCCAGGCCTACGGCAAGCCCGTTATCTGTTCCCGCTTAGGGGCGTTGCCTGAGGTCGTCGATTGCGGAGTGACAGGTTTGCTATTCCAGACTGGAGATGCAGATGAGCTTGCCGAGAAAATTCAGTATCTATGGGATAGACCCGATTTATGCCGGCGGATGGGCGATGCAGGCCGCGAAAAGTTCCGTCGTAGTTATTCACCACAACAGTACTACGAACGTCTCATGGTTGTCTATGAGAAAGCCATCGAGCTTGGCCCGCCGATTCTCCACGGTAAACATTGAGTTGAAGTTGACAGTTGTAATTTTAGGCACTTTAGTCACTTCGCACTTTAGGCACTCAGAGTTGGAGATATCGCGTGCTCTCTGACCAGATGACGTACCGCAAGTATAAGGTCCTAAATGTCCAATTCGACTTGGTGGACTACCGAGCCGTTATGGAAAATATCGACCGATGGAGTGCGCAATGGGCAGCAGCATTATCTTACACTTAGCCCGCCACACAGTGTGCTGATGTGCCACTCTGACGATGAGTTGAGCAGGGCTACCAACCAAGCTAATATGACCTTACCCGATGGCGTAGGAATCATACTGGCGGCAAACCTGTTGAAGTACCCTCATCGCGGTAGAGTAACTGGACCTGAGCTGATGCTCAGACTGTGTGACTGGGGCAGGGCAAAAGATTATGGCCATTTCTTCTACGGAGGATCGCAGGGAGTGGCTGATATGTTAGCTAAGCGATTGGCCCAGAAGTTTCCCGGCTTGAAGGTTGCAGGAACCTACAGTCCTCCATTCAGGAAGCTGACGCCACAGGAAGATGCCGAGATCATCCAAGAAATAAATAGAGCCAGACCCGATATCGTCTGGGTAGGTTTGGGGTCGCCCAGGCAGGAGAAGTGGATGGCCAGCCACGTGGGCAAAATAACAGCAACCGCGATGATCGCCGTCGGCGCGGCCTTCGATTTTCACTCCGGAAATGTGAAATGGGCCCCCACGTGGCTTCGCAGAGTCGGCTTGGAATGGGCATACCGTTTTGCGAAAAAGCCAGAACGGATGTGGCGCCGCAATCTCGACAGCCCGCTATTTTTATTAAGAGTGATACAGCAATGGGCAAGAAAGCCCTTATAACCGGCATTACAGGCCAAGACGGCAGTTACTTAGCTGAGTTCCTGTTAGAAAGAGGATATGAGGTCCACGGATTGATCCGACGGTGTAGCTCCTTCAATACCCAGCGAATCGACCACCTGTATAAAGACCCTCACGATCCTGAGTCAGGACTATTTCTCCATTATGCGGACTTAATAGATGGGGCAGGTTTGCGTGAGGTGCTTTCCTGTGTCCAGCCGGATGAAGTCTACAACCTCGGGGCCCAGTCACACGTTCGCGTGAGTTTCGACCAGCCGGTCTACACGGCGCAGGTCGATGCGGTCGGCACCATAAGGCTGCTCGAAGCGATCCGCGACAGTGGGCTGGAAGTTCGATTTTACCAAGCATCTTCAAGCGAGACTGGGGCTTTGCCGGTGACTACGTAGAAGCAATGTGGCTGATACTTCGGCAAGATAGTCCTGACGACTACGTTATCGCTACCGGCCAATCGTATTCGGTGCGGGAATTTCTGGATTTGGCTTTTGATTTTGTTGGGCTTGACTGGGAAAAATGCGTTGAGATCGACCCTCGCTACTTGCGACCTGCCGAGGTAGATGCGCTCTGCGGCGATGCCTCCAAGGCCAGGCGTATTTTGGGGTGGGAGCCGAAGGTGTTTTTCGAAGAGTTGGTGGCAATGATGATTGAGGCTGACTGAACCTCGCCAAGCAAGAAAAGCTGCTCGTTGAAAACGGTATGACAATCCAGAGGTGGTGACCATGCGACGGATTTATCCTCTGACTATTGAAAAGCAACGAGTGGAAAAGAAGATAAAGTTAGCACCCAATAGCAGATTGTAGATTCTCAATAGTCAAGGAAAACTGCCCAGGACAGGATTTGAACCTGCACGGGAAATTCCCACCAGCCCCTCAAGCTGGCGCGTCTGCCAATTCCGCCACCTGGGCCATTCAATTGACGACTAGCTATTTCCTACCCGTTACTCAGAACCAATTCTCACCCCACCCCAGCGACCTCTCAGACCAAGACAGTACGCGACAACAGATCCATCGTTACCTTTCCCCAAAAACAATCTTCAGTCCCATTTCTACCAAATCTGAAAGAAAATATACCACGCCCCTAAGACAACATCAACAAGAAAGCCCCCACAACTGGTGGCTCTGCAACTGGTGCAAACCGGTACC
The DNA here is from genome assembly GCA_963814265.1 of Sedimentisphaerales bacterium. Taxonomy (GTDB): domain Bacteria; phylum Planctomycetota; class Phycisphaerae; order Sedimentisphaerales; family Anaerobacaceae; genus JAFNGF01. The sequence goes on from CAWFCJ010000029.1 coordinate 22,867, forward strand.
GTGCAGCAAATAAAGCCACTTTCCCTGAGTCAACCATCCAAAAATAATTAGGATTTTACTAATTTTACACAAATTTTTCTTGACTTCGGCAAGGCTAAGACTAATAATTCTATTTATGGCAAGAAAATTACTATCAACATCCTGTCCGGCTTGTGGGCTGCCTATGCAAATAGCAGCGATGTTCTGTGCAGCCTGCGGCGTTAAAATTGAAGGCAATTTTAGCGAGACCTTTTTTGATAGACTCGCTCCAGAAGACCAGAAATTCTTGGAGCAATATCTCTTAGCTGGGTTCAGTATCAAAGCCTTGGAGCAGAATAGCTCCCTTGGATACGCAGCTATACGCACGCGGTTAGACAGGCTGATCGCCGGCTACAAGGCACTTACAAAGATGGATGCTCAGCGAAGGGCTGTCCTGGAACAATTGCGAGCAGACCAAATAACGGTAGCAGAGGCGAAAAAGAAACTTGAAAGACTTTCAGGAGACTAGAATATGGCAAACATATCACATGTATCGTCAGAAGAGGAACTGCTACAGCTTCGCAACGAAGGTAAAATCACCGAAGATGAATATGAGGATTTGCGCCAGACACTGCAAAAAACAGCCAGACCCGATGCGGGACCAGTCCTGCAGGATAAAGTTATGCCCGTTCGGACTTCTGGTTTGGCAATTGCATCTTTAGCCTGCTCCCTGCTTGGCCCAATTTGTTGCATCCCCGCTGTAATCTGCGGACACCTGGCCCTTCGCAAAATAACAAGCAAGCCAGCAGTGAGGGGCTATGGTCTGGCTATAGCGGGATTGATTATAGGGTATATCATTCTTGGGATTTCAATAGCCGTAACTGTTCCTTTTCTGCTGTTCCTGGGAGCAAAAGTCAGGTCAGCACAACATATTTCAGCAGTAGTCGAACTGAAAAGCTTCCCGCTCGACGATATGGAGGGGCTTGTAACCCAAACGGATGTGCAGATCGACAAGCAAATCTTCAAGCGATGGCAACGGCTCTCTGCGAATTGAGGCGGCGAAACCCGTGACAATACGCCTATTTGAGACTGGCGACATAGACATTGAGAATGCACGGCTCGTCTATCAGGCGAAAGTCAAAACTGAAAATGTCGAAGGTCAAGTTTACCTGGAAATGTTATGTCAATTCCCAGGCAAGGGAGATTTTTTCTCCAGAGGGCTTATGACACCTTTGTCCGGTTCCACGGACTGGACAACACAGGAAACGCCATTCTTTCTAAAAGGCGGAGAAAACCCCGACAATGTAAGGCTCAACCTGGTGATAGATGGCAGAGGTAACGCGTGGATTGACGATATTCGGTTGTTGAAGGGACCGCTTAAATAAGAACCCGATGTCACGTTGCCTTCTTGTTGTTCCATAACAAAACATGCAGACTCTGGCATAAAGTAAAACCAGTTGACTTACACATTTCAGCTACCATCGGGGATTTGGCCAACAGCTCGTCTCTTGTAGCTGCCTGCGGCATCAGCATCACTTTTTCCAATTCGACATTTCCGATTGTTTCTATCGTCTGTTGTATTTCCGCCAAGTCGGCCTCGCAATCAACAACAAATTTGAATTGATAATTGTAATTGTCAATCAACTTCCTGCAGAACGGCCAAATTCAATCTCGAATCTTCATGAATCGCAGGCAAGTTTCGCGTTCGTCGGCATGGAGTTACTCAATTTCGGGCTGATGCTCATCAAATCGCACGGCAGATCCGGGCATAAATGCAATACCCGCCGTTTCAATTGTTATATGCTTGCCAGCTGCCTTTAGCTCGCTGCTACCAATTCGTGGCAGATCCGGATTTATCATCGGCTCTCCGCCGGTTATTACCACGAATTTGCAGGGCCATTTTCCGACGGCCTGCTCGACTATTTCAGCGATGCTGTAATCTTGCCCTGCAGTTTCTTCCCAGGCATATTTCGTATCGCACCATCGGCAGCGTAAAGGACAGCCCGCCAGGCGTACGAACACGCTGGGAACGCCGGCCAAAAATCCTTCACCCTGCAGAGAATAGAAGATTTCGCTTATCCTCATAAGTTCATATCTCGTGATTCGTGGTTCATTACGATACATCATTCACTATTCACACCTCTACATATTCAATCGGGTCTTTCAGTCCTGCTTCGGCAAAACCCTTCAGTCTTAGTCTGCACGAGTCGCATCGGCCACAGCTTCTGCCCTGCTGGTCCGGGTCGTAGCAACTGTGGGTCAGCGAATAATCCACGCCCAGCATAGCCCCCGCGAGGATAATTTCTCCTTTGGTCATATTGATAACAGGGGCACGAATACGAAATCGGCCCTTACCTTCAACCGCCGCAGCAGTCGCCAAGTTGGCGGTCTTCTCAAACGCAGCTATGAACTCAGGCCGGCAGTCAGGATAACCGCTGTAGTCGACCGCGCTGACACCGATGAAGATATCAAACGCGCCAAGCACCTCGGCCCAGGCAAGGGCGTAACTTAAGAAAACCGTATTGCGAGCAGGCACGTATGTAGGCGGAATTTTAGATGTGTCGCCAAGCCTTGCCCTATCTTTGGGCACTTCAATGCCCGAATCGGTTAGGGCTGAGCCACCAAAGACGGCTAAGTCAATCTCAATCACCCGGTGCTCAACTACTCCCATTGAACGGGCGATTTTCTTTGCAGCCGCGACCTCACGCTGGTGCCGTTGCCCGTATTTGAAAGTCAACGCGAAGCACTGGAAATTCTCGCTGCGAGCGATGGCCAAGGTCGTAGCTGAATCCATGCCTCCACTAAGCAAGACGACTGCTCTTGTGTCTGCCACAGGTTGGTTCTCGTTTAGTCCAACTATTCGGACAGTATCTCGATGCCGTTTATCTCTGGATTCTGTATATTCGCGGTGAATCCGATGACCATCTCGCCATTGGTTACGGTCACGCCCTCGATTGTCTTAACCACAGGCTTCTGGAAACCACCGGTCTCCTTAAAGGGGTCAAAGTCCGTAAGAGCGGTCTTTGCGTTGACAGTTACCGAGAAAATCCGCTCGCCCTGTTTCACTATCCCGGAATACGTTTCAGCAAAATGCAGCCGAACGGTGTACTTGCCGTTGGGAACGCTGAATTTGTATCCGTCCATACTGTAGCGTTCGGTTCCATACACCCTGGGCGAATTTGTACCAGCCATTGCTAAATCGCCCCGATCCACCGTTTGTCCGCCAACGGCGCCCCACTCTTTGCCGGCTGCCATCTCCTGGTTGGCAAGCCAAAGGTTGCCTGACTTGTCGGTATAAGGCTCGAAGAGGCCGCAGTTGACGCGCAAAATGACCTTGGGGCCTTTGGCCGGTCCGGTCTCTTTGGCCTCTTTGGGCTGTTGGATCTGCTCGGCTTGTTGAGCCTCTTGCGGCTGAGAGGTCTGTTTAGCCTGTTTGGTTTCCTTGGCGCTGCCCAGCCAAGCACAGCCCGACAGTGCGAAAAGCACCGGCCCAACCAGAAAAGCTGCAACGATCGATCTTTTAGTCATCTCCTGCTTCCTTTCAGATAATCAACGGCGAAATGGTCAATATACTTGAGCTTGCACCTCAATGCAAGATTCTCGATCTGCCTGGCCGGCTTATGCCAAGCAGGTTTTTCTTGTTCTGGAACAACATCTTGATTATACTATCGTAGGAAGGTTTATAAAAGCGGTCAAAACAATAATGAGCGAACGGCCGGAAATAGAATTATTCGACAATCCGCGTCCAGAACGTGACTATTGCATTACAATCAGGTGTCCTGAGTTTACGAGTGTTTGTCCCCGGACCGGCCAGCCAGACTTCGGCGAAATTGTCATCGAATACTGCCCGGACAAATCATGCATCGAGCTGAAGAGCCTGAAATTCTATATGCAAAGCTACCGCAACAAGGGCATTTTCTACGAGGCTCTAACTAACGATATACTGGACGATCTGCGAACGGCGTGCAAACCACGCTGGATGAAAGTTACCTCGCGCTTCAGGCCGCGGGGTGGAATAACCACAGAGGTAGTTGCGGAATATGAAGCCCACAAATAGCAACTGTTTCATCAGAGGCGACAAGAATGGCGATAACCTTTCACTGCGATCACTGCGGCAAAAAGGTGGAGCGCAAGATAGCGCAGCCGGCAAATGGGTGAAATGTCCGGCCTGTCGCAACAAAATATATGTCCCCGACCTCAGTAGCGACGAAGACCTGAAGCTTGCCCCGATAGACGAAACCGAGGAAGAAAGAAAGCGGCGGTTGATGGAGGAGACCCACCGGCTTACACAGGACATATTGCAGGAAAGAGAGATTCCCGAGACGGTTGGGTTGGATGGGTACGCAGCCGAGATAAACGAGAAAGAGCTGACAAAGCGCATAATTACTTATCTTCGACTAATGGCAGACGGCGACCTGGACGAAGCCCAAAGGACCGCAGATTTGATAGCACCTTATCGCCGCCAAGCAGCCAAAATCCTCGATCAGATAGCTGTTAGCCAGATTCCTGAACCGGAGCTGGCTGACATCCCACCACATGTGCTCTCAGGCCTCATAAGAAACCTACGGACGAGAATAAGCTGACTATGAGCCAAGGAATTCTCTCCTCCACCTTTTACGGATAGAATCCTAAAACTCACCTATATTACCCAATCAACTTAGTCTTCCCAATCCAATATCCGCCAACTTAGCAGGTCGCTCCAATTTGGCTCAAGCCCCGCTATTTCTTATGTTTTATAAGGCAAGTGCAATAAAACTCGGTTGAGCTTGCCTATTGAAACTTGGAAGGGAACTTGGTATGGCCAACGAGACGACAGTTGTGCACGTCACCCATGAGACGATAGGGAAAGTAGGGGGCATAGGGGCAGTTCTACATGGCTTTTTCACTTCTAGGACGTACCTCAATGCGGTTGATCGCTCCATTCTTGTAGGGCCGGTGTTCACAACAGAAGGCTCAGCGCTAGACCGTCTCGGTGAGGACGGCGAGGTGCTTTATTCGTCTATTGATGGGGTCATAAACCCGGCCTATGCGCCGGCTTTTCGTAAGCTGGAGAGCTTTTACAATGCCGGTATTGTCTACGGCAGGCGAATATTCGTGGACGAGCAGACAGGCGTGAAAAGCTCACCAGAGGTGCTGCTGGTCGACGTAAGACACATCGACAAAGCCGTAATCAACGAATTCAAGAGACGCCTATACGAAGAATTTGGCATCCGCAGTGATTTGTACGAGCACTTGTGGGAATACGAACAGTATGCTGAGGCTGGCGCCGGTGGCCATCGCTGCATTAAAGGCGCTCGGTGCAGCTAATGAATCGACGGTTATCATCTCGCACGAGTTCATGGGAATGCCCACAGCGTTAGCAGCTATCCTCAAGCGCCCGACAAGTCGGGCCAATTTCACAACGATTTTTTACGCCCACGAAGTAGCTACAATGCGACGCATCGTTGAAGAGCATCCCGGCCACGACACCATGTTCTACAACGTCATTAAACAAGCTCATCAGGACAAACTCTACGTCAACGAGGTGTTCGGCGACCAGAGCTCCTACTTCAAACACGCCCTGGTGGAAGCTTCGAAATACTGCGACCATATATACGCGGTAGGCGATTATGCAGCAGAAGAGTTGCGGTTTCTTGCGCCGGAATTCGAGGCGGCTGACATACATATAGCCTATAATGGCATACCTGCATATAGAATCACTGTGGCTGAAAAGCTCGCCTCAAAAGGAAAGCTGCAAAGTTACTGCCAAACTCTGCTGGGCTATAAGCCAGATTTCATATTTACACACGTCACCAGGCTTGTATGCAGCAAAGCCTTGTGGCGCGATTTGCGCGTGTTGTATCCAATAGAAGAGCATTTGCGATCTCTGGGTAAAACAGCCGTGCTTTATGTGCTATCTACAGAGATGCCGCAGCGACCCAGCAAAGACATCTTCAACATGGAGTCGGAATACAACTGGCCTGTTGCCCACAGAGAAGGTTGGCCGGATCTATCCGGCGGCGAGTCCAACTTCTACGCCTCTGTGCAAGAATTCCATGCCAGAAGCCGAAACATAAAAATCATCTTCATCAACCAGTTTGGATTCCGCCAGAAAAACTGTGGTCGAAAAATGCCCGAAGATATGGAGTTTATGGACATCCGTAGAGGAACCGATGTCGAATTCGGGCAGAGCATCTATGAGCCGTTCGGCATATCTCAACTGGAGCCGTTAACATTCGGAGGAATATGCGCATTCACTAACGTTTGCGGATGTGCCGGTCTCTTGCGGGATACGTTTGAGAAATCCAGAATTGACAATCTACAGTTGAAAGCTGGAGATTGGAGATCCCAGATTCCGAATGTCATCGTGGCTGATTACACCAACCTGGATGGTCAGTTCGAAAACCGGAAATTGACAATTGAGAATTTACAGTTGATTGATCGGGCGGCGAGAGACCAGCTGGAAATCAAAGAGAGCAAAAGGATCGCAGAAGAAATAATGCGGCGCCTGCCCCAGAACGAATCTGACATTGAGAGTCTGATTCGAACCGGCTATGGCTTGGCCGCAAAGATGAGCTGGGATGTGATAGTGAAAAACTATCTGCTGCCCGGCCTGCAGAAAACAGCGCAGAAAGTACCCACCCTCTGACACGCCCCTGCTCCCGTCCGCTGACGGGAATATGCTGGGGCTATTTTACGATGGTGTGCTTCAACGGCCTTCTAACCGAAGATGGATGAACTCCCGCCTGCATTGCCATCAACATCCCGGCTGCCTCTATGTAATTGTCCACATATATGAACTTCTTGTGCTCAGGATGTTTCAAACAGCTTTTATTCTCCCTTACTACAATCACCGGGATGTTGGCATCTAAACAGGCCTGATGAGGAGCTCCAAAACAACCGTACGGGGACACCATGCAGTCAACATCCTTGACACTAATTCCCTTCTGGTAATTGATGCGAGGAGCTTTAGCCAGACCTTTCAACAAACAATGGATGAAATTCTGCGTAATTATCTCTACCGCCATTCTTGGGTCTACAACCTCGGTAAAGCCCTCTATGCAATAATCTACCGGGCCGTGAGCCACAGGTTTATCCAGCGCATCCGCGATCAATTTTGAAGCGACTGCCTCAACGCCGCCGACCGGATTCACTCCACCATGTCGGAAGTAGTTCTTCAGGGTCTCTTTGTTGATTGTGATGGGAGTTGCAATGCCCAAGGCATCAAATTCGTGCTCTCTAACCTGCTCTACCAGCTCCTTCCAGTTCCTGACTTCGCCGGTGGCTATTCCATCTTTCATCTGGGCTATCAGTTGCAATGGAACTCGCAGCTCCACTATCTCAGCATCTAATCCTATTGTTGCTCTTGCGGCAGATACGGCATTTATGGATTGATAATCTGCCTTATTTACCGCTACCAAGACTCTATTCGAGAGAACTCTCTCCAAGAAAAGCTCTCCCTTCAAGAACCTATCCAGTATGCTTCCTTCCACATATAGACAATTCTCAGGCATCTCATTGATGTCTGAAGCGTTCACCACATTTGGATGTAAAATGAGAGTATCGCAGCAGCGGGCCAGCAGCCTGGCAGCCGGATTAGCATCGCCACAATGCCCACCGATCTCACATCCAATCCCCGTTGGAATGATCATTACTGCGTTCATGTGTTGCCCCTTCACCGGTTAACCCCGCCATCGCTATGGCGGGGTTCTCTGGACTCTGAGGATGCGAACGCCAAAGACGCCGCCGGCCCACGCGTCAGGATGAGCCTGGAATTTGACGGTGATCTTTTCCTTGCCCTTGGTGATGGATTCGGGAATCGGATACACCGCGTCATAGAACTTGCTGGGCCGGTTATTTTCAAGACGCTCGGTAGCAACCCTGGTACCATCAACCAGGATATCGAAGATGCGGTTGCCACTGTCTCCGCCCCAATAGGTGACGGGTAATTCCTGCGGCTGGTCGGGCAGCACTCTGACATCGTAGCTGAACCATCCGCCGTCGGTTGCGTGGCGCCACCTACGATCCGAGAAAACGCCAGATGCTGTCTTCTCGCCCTGCAAATTGTGATCGCGCTCATTCTGCCTGTCACCGGGCCGAACCTGGTCTACCGTCCGGGCTTGCAGTTCCTTTTCGCGGATAAGCTCAGCCTTGTAGGCTTGTTCTTTCTTTTGCCACTGCTGTGGGGTGAACACGTCAAAGTACACCATGTAGCGCCGGCCGCCGTGCATACGATAGAAAGGCTCCAGCGTGATACTAACGGCATTGGCGTCACCCAATACACGCAAGAGTTCCGATGAAACTGCAAAATAGGATGGTTTATCAGCGATGGGCTTAATGCCCGATACGACTCGGTCAGATTCGGTCACGATGGCCGGATAGTTCTGAGTTCCCGTGGAGCGGGGTCCCTCGCTGGCCTTCACTTCGGCACAAAGGACAAGCGGGCCATTCATAAAAGCAATGCGACGCCGATTATCCCGGAAGCCTTCGGTCCGCAGGCTAAAGGGCATCTGCACCTCCACAGTATCGCCGCTTTTCCACGTGCGCGACAGACTCGCGTAGCTTCCCGGCGACGAGGCGTCAGGGATTGCCTGGCCGTTCACACTGAGCTGGAAACCCGATACAGACCAGTAAGGATGGCGAACAAGCAGATTCAACTGGACAGGTTTCTCGCAGGTAAATATGAGCCGGCTGCTGCCTTCGTCAGGGAACTTGGTTTCCTGATGGAGCGTCAGGCCTTTTACCTTCCAGTTCAGTTCGGATGCGATGAACAGGTTGACCCACAAACTGTCATCATCGTGAAAATAGATACTGTCGCCGTATTTCGCGTGGTTTTCAATGCCCGTGCCGGTGCAGCACCAAAACGAGTTGAGCGGGTCATTATAGACTTTCTTCGAACCCGACTTCAGGGGCACATAGTAGCACATCATCCCTGTTTCAGGATTCTGCGACGCCAGGATATGATTGTAAAGCGCTCGCTCGTAATAATCGGCATACTCGCCTCGCGGCTCCCAGCAGAATAGGTGTCGCGTAAGCTTGAGCATGTTGTAAGTGTTGCAGGTCTCGGTGGTATTGGGGCCGAGGGCCTCGGACAACCTTTCCTTTGGCGAGAAACCCTCGCCGTCGCTATGTCCGCCAATTACATAAGAACGTTCGTTAACGACGGTATCCCAGAAGAAGACCGAAGCGGTCTTGAGCCATTCCTGGCCTGTAAGCTCGTACTGCCGGGCCGTGCCCACGAATTTTGGGATCTGGGTATTGGCATGCAAACCAGTAAGTTTATCCTGCCGCTCCGAAGCGGGGCCAATGACCGCCATGTGGTTGAAACGCTGCGCTATCTTCAAGTACTTCTCCTGGCCGGTAAGGCCGTAAAGGTTGGCCAGGACCTCATTCATTCCGCCATGCTCGGTGCCGAGCATCTTTTGCATCTGCTCGTCGGATAAGCGGGCATTGCGGGCGATGACCCAATCGGCAAACTTTTCGCACACCTGGAGCGCCTGCTGGTTGCCACAGTAGACGTACATATCAAGCAAGCCGGCGTAAATCTTGTGCAGGGTATAGTACGGCGCCCAAACTCGCTTGGTCGCCTCGACACGATCGATGAATTCCTCCGGATAAGCGCTCAGGTAACCACTGCCGATTTTCGCCTGGCACTCGGAGAGGCCCTCCACTACTGCGTTTCCCTTTTCTTTGAGCCGCTCGTCTCCGGTGCTGGCGTACATCATCGCGCACGCGGACAGGTAATGTCCGACACAATGCCCTCGCAGCTCACAATTCGGCTCTTCCCAGCCGCCCAGCGGCTTGGCTGAAGAAGGCAGCCCTGCGTTGACGCGGAAGTTGTGAAGCAGCCGATCCACATCCAACGACAGCAGGTACGCTCGGTCAAGCTCCATCGCGCGCTTGAACGGACCTTCAAACAGGCGAACGTCCTCCAGGCGGAAAGCCCGCGCTTTCAGCGGAATGACAGGCTGGACTTTTTCCCTGGCCTGTCCTTCAGCCAAAGCATCGGCATACCCCCCGCGCAAGCGGGGGCATGCCAGGCTGATGACAACGGTAAGGCATATCAATAAACAGCATGTCCGCTTCATATTTTTCTCCCAATCATATTTTATGCTGCAATGGCCGTTCCTGCAACGATAACAATCGAGGCAGTTGCACAACCAGAAATCCCGTTAGCATTAGCGCAAATCCTGCAATGTGCCGCAACTGGAATCTCTCTCCGAGTATCGCCCAGCCCGCTAAAGCGGCGAATACGGTTTCCAGGCTCATAATAATCGCCGCGTGTGCCGGCGGGCAGGTCCGCTGAGAGACCACCTGCAAAGTAAAAGCCACCCCAGCGGACAACACGCCCCCATAGAGGATTGGAACCGCCGCCTGCCGGATAGCCCCAGCGCTGACACGTTCAGTAAGCCCAGCCATCAGCAGACTAAGAACCGAACAAGTGAAGAATTGTATGCAGGCAATGCGCACAGGATTTGCCTGTTTGGCAAGATAGCCAATCAGCAGCACATGCACAGCCCAAAAAAACGCGCTGACCAGAACCATCAGATCCCCCCGCCCCACTGTGAACGATTCTGTCATACTCAGTAGATACAATCCGGCAACTGCCAGGATCGCGCCCAGCCACACTGCGGTTTGACACCGTTGCCCGAGAAACCAGCCCATAATAGGAACTATCACGACGTAGAGGCTTGTGATAAAGCTTGCCTTTCCTGCCGTCGTATAAACCAAGCCCACTTGCTGGAAAGATGCGCCAGCGAATAGCGCCAGTCCGGCAAGCGAGGCTCCCAATATCATAGGCCGTCCCCAGTTTGCCTGCTCAGCCCTGCCGCCGACCATACGCAGCCACACAATCACAGGCAAAAGCGTCACTGCGCCCAGAGCAAAACGCAGTGCGTTATAGGTCATAGGACCGACATACTCCATTGCCTTGCGCTGCGCGACAAAGGTCGTTCCCCAGATGAAAGCCGCCAGCAGCAATAGAAAATCGCTTCTGACAACCCTGTTGTACATTCTTCCTGGCCTCCCTTTATGACGGAACTGTCGTTTTCCTCTTTCCAGCACTTGCACTACATACTCAATATCACTAAAATTAGCAATGATGAGTAACGAATTTACCCGTCGTGGTTTTCTTGCCGCCGCGGCAGCAGCCGGTGTCGGATTGACGCTGCCAGGCCGAGCTGGTGCCGCCCAAAAGCCGGCGCGTGTTACCGTCTCTAATCCGCTGCTGCGCACGCCGCTTTCGTTAATCATTGACGATTCATGCCCGGTAATCAATAAAGCCTACTATTGGATCAAGCAGCGTCACGACTGGCGCCTGCGGCACAACCCGGACTCACCGCCATCAGGCTGGGAAGTGCACTACGACAAATTGAGCTTCATGCCGAATACCATCCCTGCTGTCTTCGCCGAACAATGGGGCCAGTGGTGTGGCGAGCAAGGCATCAAAGGCAAGTTCAGTATGATTCCATTCCCGGCTGGCGTCGGACGGATTGACCAAGGATTCCCTGGCTTCCCGCCGGGCGAACTGAAGGAATGGCTGCGGGTAACGAAAGAAATCATCTGGAAGAGCTTCGACCTCACGCCCGAAATGCTCACCCACACGCATGTCGTGGACTTAAAGACCTGGCAGCTCATGGAAGAATGGGAGCAGGACGAGTGGGTAGACCCACCGGTAGAGCTGCTGACCGATTACATCGCAACGGCGATGCAACTACTGAAGAACGTGGGCATTGCATGTGAGGGCGTGACCAGCCCGGGGACGTTCGGCAAGCGCAAAGAGGCAGCTTATGCCAGGGCGGTGCTGGACGCGGCTCTGCGTGTGAATAATAACCCCCGCCCGTTTTATTTCCTGTGGCTTAAGGATGATGAGCTGCCTGATATTCCGATATGGCACGCCGACAAAGGCAATGGCGTCGCTGTCGCCAGTATCGTTGGTTGCGCGGGCGATTGGTTCGGAGCGACTGGTTACGACCAGGCCAATCCGGACTTGTTTATTACGGCAGATTTGCAGGGTGGACGGCTGCCGGCTGTGTTGGCGAAGGAACGCCCCTGCGTTTTGGTTCGGTCACTGGCCCTGTTTTTACGTCAATGAACAGGTTGGATTCAAGGTTCTCAAGGAAGTCAAGCGGCGGCTGGATGCCTACGACCCTGATGGGACGAAAACGCTCTGGATGAAGAATAGTGAGATTGGGCACTACTGGATGGCACGGCAGTTGAGCGAACTGCAGGTGCAAGAGGACGCCAGCGAGAAGGAATGTACAATCCGCGTCACGACGAAATTTCCGACGGACAAATTCACGCTAACAATCCACGAGTGGACAGCGAAGGGTGTGCAATTGAACGGTGCTGATCTGCGCCAGGTCAAGTCGCGGCGTGATTTTCGTAGCGGAGCGTTTCTGGTGGAGGGTAAGGAAACGTTCGCTGCGTTTAAGCTGCCGATGGGTGGTGCAACGCTTATGGTTGGCCGCTGATCCTTTCTTTGTGGGCATTCAACTTGAAGGGTAATTTGTACCGGGCCACGAACCTTTGGCTTCATGTTCCAGCGCAGCATATTTCTTGGCCAAATCAATTACAGCGTCCTGGCTTTCATCCACGTACAGTTCGAGCCAATAACCATCAATCCCTCGTTTGGCGACCCGTATACCTGCTGCCAGGCGTCCGCGATGGTCTCCGCCGGCACGATCGCCGGCTATCAAAGCAGCCATCAGCCTGTCTGCAAGGCTGCCCTGCGTCTCTTCATAGGCTGTTGCCATCGCAAAAATGACTTCTCGGCCGACTAACGTGTTGCCCTGACAGGCGTAGTACTTACCTGATACTGCTCCCCACCAGATTCCCGAAGGATCGGCCTTAGCCGGGTTACGGTTTGCGGCGCGACCAGACATGTCGATAATCGCCAACTGGCGCTTGTCGGGCTGAGTGTCGTTACGCAGAAGTTCAGATAGAACTTGTTCAGGCAAATAGCCTTTGGCCAGCAGGTCGAGTGCCGCCTCTCCCCACTGCGGGTTGTGCCAATGCTGGGTGCAAAACGCCCCAACGCCTGCTCGAACGTAAGGCACGACCTTGCCAACAGCCGGGTATTTGCTCGCTACGGCAGCACCACAAACACCGGCGTTGGGATCGACAGCCACAATTGAGAATGTGCCGGATATTTGGACTTCGGGCTGTAAGAACACCGAGACGAGTTTATCTGCACGCTTCCGGTCTTTGCATTCGGTATTCGGCAGAACGTCGCTCCTGCAGGCACTCAGCAAGCATACCCCGACAAAGAAACGTGCCGAGAAAAGCCTCAATTTTCTCAATGGCTTGGCCATCCCTGTTCGGGAGAAACCGCAGCAACCAGAATCTAATCGGTCCATTTGTACACCTCATGTTTATTAGTAGGTTCATGCTCGCACACCCGAAACTCCAGACCCGTGTCGAGCCTAAGGCTTGCCCACAGGTGGCAGGGCTAATCACGGTGGGCTTGCCTTTAAGAGCCAATTGGTTACAATACCAAACAGTTCGATGCGATTCAAAGGCAAGCAATAAAAACCTAATGGAGATATGCAAATGTCTGAGCAGGAGATTGGGAAGGTAGCAGATTTCTTTGCCCGACCGGTAGTAGCCGCTATCCAGTTGACCGAACCCTTAAAATTGGGCGATGTCATCCACATTAAGGGTCATACTACCGACCTCGAAGTGAATGTCGGATCAATGCAGGTTGACAACGTAGCCGTTGAGCAGGCTCAGGCCGGAGACTCTGTCGGTGTGAAGATAACCGAGCGGGTAAGAAAGGGTGACGTGGTTTATAAGATTGTTGACTGAGTTCCGTGGCACGGGCTTCCAGCCCGTGGACACGGCCAGGATGGCCGTGCCACTGAACCCATGTACAGCAATCTGAAATCCAAGCCCGAATCACCCACATATTATCCAAAGTCCGCATCAGGAACCTCACGAACCGATGGGTGCACCTGAAAGTACTCATGCGGCGCAAAACCGAATATGCCGGCGATAACGCTGCTCGGAAAAACTTGGCATTTGTTGCGATAGTCGCGGACATTGCCGTTGAAGAAACGCCGTGCTGCCTGGATGCGGTCCTCCGTGTTAACCAGCTCTCGCTGGAGCTCCAACGAAATGCTGGTCTGCTTTAAGCTGAGGGTAGTTCTCCACAACTGCCAGAAGCTGCTGCAGGGCGTCCACAAGTTGGTTCTCGTCCGCGGCCTGCTCGTGGGGAGCTCCCTGGCTGGCCAGGCACTGTGCCCGCAAGGAAGTAACACGCTCGAGGACTTCCTTTTCATGGGCCGCGTACCCTTTGACCGTAGCGACCAGATTGGGAATCAGGTCGTACCGCCGCTTCAGCTCCGTGTCGATATTGCTCCAAGCATCGCGAATGTGGTTGCGCAAGAGCCACAAGCGTATTGTAGGTTAGCACTACATAAATGACCGGCAGCAAAAAAATAGCCACGATTAGAATCAGTAGTCCCCACATAATCACCTCGGAGAAAATAGGTATTCCGGCATAAACGACCTCAACGCGATGAGCCGATTCAAATTCGGCTCTATGTGCTCCGGCGACAACTGCGAGCCAAATGAAATGGCAAGGGCGTCGCCCTCGATCTCTATAGTCAGGTCGGTGTTCGATAAGAGATACTCAATCATACGGGCATTACACACATCATACGCGAACTTTTTGTCTGCCGACCGGACGCAGAACTTGCGGGAGAATTCGTGCGACTCGAAATCAATGTCATCGTACCCCAGTGCCTGGGCAATCTTCGAGAAAAAACCCTCCGAACCGATGAGCAGTTCCGGAAACGACCCCGGCAGATGCAGGATGAAAAAAGAGAAATAGTGGTGGTGGGTCTGCCTGCGTCCCTTGGAGTCTGTGGAATGCGTTTCATAATGGAAGTCAAACAGGCTCACATCGTGGTCTTGATAGTTGCCGGCGATAATATTGAATGCGTAGCGATTGGACCCCACCCGCAGCTTATCAAGGAACTGATAACGCTTAGCCAGGTCCCAGTTTTTATTAGGGTCGAAGTGCAGGCCGAGCTTGGCTGCCAGAGCGGTCATCGCCTCGCGGCGTTTCCGGGCGCTAATGTAGCCCAGGATGCCCAGGACTACAATTAACGCAATAAAGCCAACGATAATGAGCAGTTGCACTTTCTATGCCTCCAGGGAAATGCAAAAATCAAAGTTCAAAACGCAAAATTGAGGAAGTCATCCCTAAGGGATTCCACAATTTTAATTTTTGATTTTTAATCTTTGAATTTCCAGCCAGGCAAATCATAAGGTCGGATTCTACTTGATTTGCCTGGGCCGAACAAGACCCGATGTGAACATTTGCATCTGCGTCATCGCGAGCAGTTAATCCTTGACGGCGCGCACCTTAATGAGTCATAATTGTGGGGAGCTTCGATATGAACGAAATGAAACGATTAGCGAAAGAGCATAGTGACGTTACACGCCGTTACTTTCTGAAATCGGGCGCAGCGGCGGTTGCCGCCGTAGGCATTTCAGAATTGTGGGCCCAACCCCGACTTGTCGGGGCTGAAGATGACGCCCACCACCTACTGAGGGAGGCGATTGCAAAATTAGAGTATCTGACCCGGGAGGAAAATTTCATCACCTACGGCCGTGGCGATCCGCCGCCGCATGAGCTGCCGCCTGGAGAAACTTCGCGAAGTGGGACTTGTACGCGAGACCTGGCAATTGGAGGTTCTGCCGGACCCGGAGAGCGACGCCAAGGTGGAGACGACCGCTTTCCAAGGCTCCTGGGCACGGCCCTGAACTGGGACGGGCTGATGAAACTTGCCGAGAAACACGCGGTGCGTTTTATGAGCGTGATGTCCTGCACGAATGGGCGATTTCCGTGCGGCATGGGCTTATGGGAGGGCGTGCCGCTGCGAGACGTGGTGTGGCTGGCTCGTCCGACAGAGCAACGTCCGGCGCGTCTTCTACTACGGCTATCACAACGACGATCCAAAGCAGAGATTTCAAAGCTCTCTGCCTATCGGCCGCGTGCTGGAGGACCCGCCGGGCGAGCACCCGGTGATCCTCTGCTACAAGCTCAACAACCAATGGCTCACGAGCAAGCAAGGCGGGCCGGTTCGGATGCTGGTCCCCGACGCCTACGGCAACAAGTCGGTCAAATGGCTTCAGCGTGTCATGCTGACCAACAACTACCAGGCGAACGATACGTACGCCCTGTGGAACAACGACACCGTCAGTCACATAAAGACCTGCGCAGGTTTCATCTACACCCCAAAGAAGATGAAGGCGGGAGAGCCGGCGCCGATAACAGGACGTTGCACAGGTGGGCATGTCCGGCCTGAGCAAGGTCCAGTACTGGGCACATCCGCACGATGAGCCTCTTCCGAAGGACGATCCTTACTTCACCAAAGCCGAATGGAAGGACGCCGACATCCTGCCGCCGCCGGAGCATTGGGGAGGCGGCCTTCCCGACGGCAAGCTGCCGCCGATCCCGCGTCAGATCGATCCCGCCACCGGCAAGCCATACCACTGGCCGATCCGCAACACGATTGTCCACTGGGCGACACTGCTCACGGTCGAGCGCCCGGGCAATACGACCTTCGCTGCCGCACAATCGACGCCAACGGCATCGCCCAGCCCATGCCGCGCCCATTCCCCAAATCCGGCCATAATGCTATCCAGTGTGTACAGATAGTCGCTGAGAAGCAGGGGTGAGGCTCGTGAAACCCAGAGAAAAATTCAAGGAATACTGGAAGGCAACTGAGGTAATCAGGCAGTACCGAAGGATGCTTTTCACGTTTGGCGATATGGAACTGCCGTACGTGCTGGTGGCTGAACACGCGCAATTTAAGGACCGGACCATCGTAAGAAAAGGCATGGTTCTGCTTCAAAGACCACATATACTGCTGCCGCCCCATTATGGTGGAATAGAGTTTAAGGAAGGCTTTGAGCACGCACATGAAATGCCGCCGGACGCTGTATATCTTCTGCGATCAATGCACCTGCCTTACTCTGCGATAACTAATAGGCCCATCGCCGATGACCAGATAGAGTATGGCAGCATGCAGCATGTGCTCGACAAATTCGACCAGCAGATGGAAAGCCAAGAAGACACAGAGACAGGGACTGATAAAAGGAGCACTTGACGGTGCAGACATCTCTTTGATGAGATATTCGTTGGGACTGGCGATCAAATCAGCTCCAGGGAATTTGAAGGAATTCTTCGAGCACCTGCGCCAGCAAAGAGGAGAGCCTATAAGGCCTGATGAAAGGATCACAGACGAAGACATAAGAAGATTATTCGGGTAGCAAAAAGGCTGACGCATTTTTGCTTTTCAAAGTATGCCCAACTTCGATTTTTTGAGAACTCATAACAAGAGTTTTGCAAAATGGAGATTAGGCACATATTATTTAAGGAAATCCGTTTCTTGATTTCCTTAAATAATCGACCTAAGTAATTATCTATCAAGTAGTTAATGTTTGAAAAGGAAAAATAAGACAACAGATTTTTCCTTTTCAAAGTGTGCCTAATCTCAATTTTGCAAAAGTTCAGCTCATAATACAACTATTTCGTTACGGCTCGTCCGGATTAGGAGAAACGCCATGAATCGTCGCAAGTTCCTTCAAGCCAGTGCAGCCGGGCTGGCCTTGTCAGCCATCGGCAGCTATCCGGCGGTGTTTGCCAACCAGAAGCCGAGACGCGTCGGGCTGATCGGCTGCGGCTGGTATGGCAAGAGCGACCTGTTCCGCCTGCTTCAGGTCGCGCCGGTCGAGGTGGTGGCGCTGTGCGACGTGGACAAGAAGATGCTGGCCGAGGCCGCCGAGATGGTGGCCGCCCGCCAGACGTCGAAGAAGAAGCCCCGCACCTACGGCGACTACCGCGAGATGCTCAAGCAGGAGCAGCTCGACATCGTGCACGTCGCCACGCCCGACCACTGGCACGCGCTGGCGATGATCGCGGCCGTCAAGGCGGGGGCCGATGTCTATGTCGAGAAGCCCATCAGTGCGGACGTCGTCGAGGGCCAGGCGATGCTCGCCGCCGCCCGCAAGTACAACCGGGTCGTGCAGGTCAACATGCAGCGCCGCAGCACGCCGCACTTGGTCGAGGCCCGCGAGAGGATCATCAAAGAGGGCAAGCTCGGCAAGATCGCCTACGTCGAGATTTGCTGCTACTATCACATGCGGGCCCGCGGCAATCCGCCCGACACGGACCCGCCGGAGCACCTCGATTACGAGATGTGGACCGGGCCGGCCCCGATGCGGCCGTACAACTCGAATCGCCCACCCGCGCGGCTGGCGGGCGTTCATGGAATACGGCAACGGCATCGTCGGCGACATGTGCGTGCACATGCTCGACATGGTCCGCTGGATGCTCGATCTGGGCTGGCCCAAGCGCATCAGCTCCTCCGGCGGCATCCTGGTGGACAAGGACAGCAAGGCCAACATCACCGACACGCAGATCGCCACCTTCGACTTCGGCGACATTGCCGGTCGTCTGGACGCATCGCACCTGGGGCAACACGCCCGATCCCGGAATATCCCTGGGCCGCCTTCATCTACGGCGAGAAGGGAACGCTCAAGGCCGACGTCCACAAGTACGAATTCATTCCGCGCGGCAAGGGCGAAAGCGGTCCACGGCAAGGTCCTGTACGAGTATGACAAATATCCCGGAGGACAAGACCGAGAAGGACCTGGAACGTCACGTGGCCTCAGCTATGCGCGGCACTAGCAAGAACTTCCTGGCGGCGATCGAACACGCGGCAAGCCCGTGTCTGACATCGAGCAGGGCTACATCACCGCTGCCTCGTGCATCCTGGCCAACATTGCATGCCAGCTCGGCCGAACGCTCGTCTGGGACCCCGAAAAGGGCAGGGTCGTTGGCGACGAGGAGGCGAACCGTCTGTTGCGCCGGCCGTACCGCAGCCGTGGGTCCATCCCACACCTGAAAGCGTCTGAATTATGATTGAAAAACAACGTGCCAGGCACATGCTGCTGCTGATACTCCCAATCGGACTGTTACCCGCCTTTGGGGGAATGTTTAGCCCCCGGACCTGTGCCGGGGGCGAGCCCTGCCCACAGGTGGCAGGGCTAATCAGGACCCGCTATATGATAATCGTCACCGGCGGGGAACTGCTGGCGGGTGCTTACCAGGATGGGCATACGTACTTCCTCACCAGGACTCTTCGCCCGCTGGGCCTTTCCTGTGTCGGCTCGATGTGCGTGGACGACAACCAGGCTGATCTTACAGCGGCACTTCGTTTTGCCACGAGCAAAGCGGCCCTATTGATTGTCACTGGCGGCCTTGGCCCCACTGCAAACGATATTACCCGCGAAGTACTCTCCGATTTCACGGGAATCCCGATAAAGGAGCACGCCCAGGTGCTGCAGGAGTTGGCACGGCGATTCGGCGTTTCTTCCGCTGAGCTTCGCGCTAACCTGCGCCGGCAGACACAGGTCCCGACGCGCGGCACGTATTTTAAGAATCCCAACGGCACGGCTGTCGGCCTGGTTTTTGAAACGGATAGCACCGTGATCATCGCGTTGCCCGGGCCCGCCGGGCGAATTGCAGGCTATGGTCCGCGATCAGATGGTGCCGTATCTGAGCCGTCGATTCGGCACACGACTACCCGGATGCTCGCTAACACTGCGATTTGTGGGCCTCGGCCAGTCCCAGATTGACCAGACGCTCAAGGACCGCGTGCCGCTATCGCCCGATGTCACGGTTTCCTCGCAATTCCAAGGCAGCCGGGTCGACTTCACCTTTTCACTGCCCGACGACACGCCGGGCGACAGAGCCAGGCTGCAAAACCTGAAACAGAAAATTACGGAATACTTGGGTGATTATATTTACGCGGATAGTGACACGTCCCTGGAAGAACACGTCGTAAAACTGCTGGAGGCGCGCAAGGCGACGCTGGCACTGGCAGAAGTCGCCAGCGCCGGGAGCCTAACTGTGGCACTAAGCGGCGCGGAGGACGCACACCAAGTGCTGGCCGGCGCGTATGCTGCTCCAACCGTGGAGAAACTTCGCCGCCTGCTCGGCGTGCCCGATGACCGTTGGGCCGGCAGCACATCTCGCAGCAAAAAAATAGAGCAATTGGCCGCGGCAGCAGCCGATGCCACCGCAAGCCGATGGGCGATTGCAGTCGGCCAAGCCTGGCGAGATGAAAGCGGCGCCGGCTACGTGGACGTCGCTTTCAGGCTGCCGGCTGGTGGCGTAGAAAGCCAGCAAGTTCGGCTTCGCGACGCCGGCGAATTGGGCCGCTTCCGCCTGAGCACAGAACTGCTCGACCAACTGCGTCGGCGATTGAGGTCTGCCCAGGTGCAGGATCACACCACCAATTGATGCACCTGGCGGATGGCCTCAATAATATAGTCGTTGATTCGCTGGGTGTATTTCGCCCCGATGCGGACCTGGACAAAGCAGTCGAATATCTCCAGCGTCTGTCGGCAACTGTCCGGGCCATATTTAATTTGCTTGCCCTGTGGGCTGCTGAACGACGGCCAGTCAGGATGCCGGGCTCGTTTGTTCATTACCGATTCCTCGACCGGCAGCAGCACCGACCCCGTCAGCGTAGATGCCGGAACCTTCCGCATCCTTAGCTCCCGGATGCAGCGGTCGCGAGAGGCTTTATCTTTCATCTGGAAATAGACGCCGTAACCGATGTCGCCGTCTGGGTCGGGACGCTGGCGCAGACGAATGCCCGGCAGCGTTTTAATGCCGCTGTAGATGGCCTCAGCATTTTGGCGGAGCTGAGCGAGCATGGAATCCAGCTTAGTCAACTGCGCCCCAAGTACGGCGCCTGTAAACTCACTCATCCTGAAGTTCTCGCCCGCGAATGTTTGTACCCGGCTGGGCCCCGACACGGTCAAGAAAAAGCTGCTGAATCGTGCCCATATCGTGGAAGCGAGCCGCGCGTTCGTAAATGACCGGATCGCTGGTTACCACCGCCCCGCCCTCGCCGGAGGTAATCATTTTGTTGATCTGAAAACTGTAGATGCCCACGTCGCCGATGGATCCTAGCTTTTTCCCCCGATAAGAGCCGCCGACGCATTGTGCGCAATCCTCCAGGACCGCCATGCCGCGTTTGCGGGCGGTCTCCATGATCGGGTCCATGTCGCAGGGTCCGCCGAGCAGGTGGACGGCTATAACCGCTTTGGTGCGGGCAGTGATCTTCCGCTCGAAGTCCACGGGATCGAGATTAAAGGTGCGGTCGATGTCGGCAAAGACCGGCAACGCCCCCGCGTGGACCACGCAAGTATAGTCCGACCACCAGGTGTAAGCCGGCACGATCACCTCATCGCCCGGCCCGATGCCGAGACCTGCCACCGCGCAATCCAGAGCCGCCGTGCCCGAGGTCACGCCCAGCGCAAAGCGCGTGCCCATGTACTCTGGCGAAATCCTCCTCAAAACGTAGCACCTTCACCGGCTTGCCCGGCCCCCAATAGCGGAATGGCGAGCCGGATTCCAGCACCTCCAGCAGCGCCTGCTGCTCACGTTCGTCGAAGAATTGAGGCCCCACGTATCCCGGATCGATGTCCGGCATTTCTGCAGGTTTTGGGCCTTCTTTACCCGAAAGCCCTTGCGCCATCAAACCGACGCCCGCGCCGGATAAGGCCATACAGCCCGTCGCTAAGAATTCTCGGCGGCTAAGATTTTGCCCTTCGGCATTGTTGTTGACATTTTGTGTCGTCATTTTTGACCTCCCTACTTTTTCGGTGGAATCTGTGTAATCTGTGGACAATCACCGATTGCGAATTGAATTCCAGCCAGCAAGTGCCGCAGAAAGAGCGGGTTTGTAGGGTGGGCTATGCCCACCATTTTTGGTTTGGTGTGCGGGGCGGCCCTGACCTCCGGCGGAGTCGGCCCAGCGCACGCACAGCCTTCCGCTCGCCACGCGGAGCGGTCGGCGCCTGCAAATCACCTGTCGCAAACTGGATAGCATCCAGATAGAATTGGAGTATCTGCGGATTCCAGAATAGCTCGGTACGATGCCCGAAAGACGTGTAAAAGACTCGGCCCCTGCAAGAGGACTTCACCCAGGCCAGAGCGAAATCGTTGTCTTGCCGGTCAATCCACTCTACGCCCATATTCGTGCGCTCCGGGTTAAGGCAGAGCAACACTCGCACGCCCTTGCGGTCGTAAGGGTCGCCATACTGGTAAATCTCATCGGCCAGGCGAAAATCCTTTCCGGCTACGGCTCGGCCCTCCGCCGAGACGAGTCCGCCGAATGCCGCCACAAGCGGATGCCCCGGCTCATCAACCGTAATGCCGACCTCTTCGTTCCACGGATGTCCGGTAAAGGTGCCGCCGAGAATTTTCGGGAACAGTGGCCAATGCCGGTTCGCGGCGATGGCGTAGGGTATGCTGTGCATACCGCCAAATTCCGCAAATGGTATGCAGAGGCTGCGATACCCTACGACCCAATTCAGCAGACTATTTTGCAGGACCTGCTCAACGGCGGCCATATCTCTCGCGTACTTCTTGAACGTCTCTTTGGCCATGCTTGTGGTGAGCTGGTCGAATCCATCGGCATCGGTCGGCGTAATCCAGATGAGCACACGCCGAGGTTTCGTGGGGACGGCACGAGCGTTGGCGGGCACAGCTTCGGCGATCTTCTTGGCCTGCTGCACGGGCATCTGCTCCGCAGCAAATAACCTGCACGACAGCGCGAGGGTGACAAGCAAGCACAGAAATATGCGATTTTGCATTTTCATAGCAGATCCCTTCTTACAGAGACCAACCCTGGCGGTATTCCGGCCGCAACAGGACATCGGCCTGGGCGTTATTGACGATTTTCATAGCGATCGGATCAAATTCGAGCTTGCCCTCGAACTGGGTAGCCACGTTGCCGAGCATAAGGAACTCGTTGAGCGCCGATGCGTAGTCAAAGTTGGCCCAGGCTGGCTTGCCGCCCCGGCACGCAATGAACCAGTCCATCTCATGCCCGCGAGACGGCTCGACTTTCGCAGGCCTGTCCGTATCGACACCGGCGAACTGCTCTTGCGGCAGGAGTCGGAAGGTCATGTTGTGACCTGTCGTGTGAATGCGGCCCTTGGCGCCGACGGTTATTGCGCCGGCGTGGTCCATCCACTTCTTTTCCTTCTTGTCGCCCCAGTCGAGGCCATCGCCGATAAGACCTTCCAGCAGCTCGCGGACGCCGGCAGAAACACCATTATACCAAGTGAACGTAATGGGCGGGAACTCGTCGCGTGCCGGTATCTCCCACGTTACTATCTCCCAGCGCGGGAACGAGAGCCTATTGATCCCCGAGGATTTTGCCTCAACTCGGATGATGGGGCGAGAATCTTTAGCCTGGCTACCCAGCCAGAGTTCGTGCACCTTCAAGGCCATGAACGCCAGGTTCGCGCTGTGCGGGGCCCAGTTGCCGAGCTGACATGTGCCGAAGTCACGCCAGAGATTCCGGTTCAGCCACTCCGGATGGTAGGGACGGAAAGCTGCCGGGCCAAGCCATAGGTCCCAATTTAGCCAGTTGGGCACAGCCTCCTCTCCGGGCGGCTGTTTGCGGTCCGCGCCGCCGCCCGTGTTCCAGACGTGCACCTCCTTGATCTGGCCGATCGTGCCGTCGCGGATTAACTCCAGTGCCCGGCGGAATGGCCCACTGGCGGTGCCCTGATTACCCATAGACGTGGCTACCTTGTGCTTGCGGGCAAGCTCACGCAAGGCGCGGGACTCACCGACCGTGCGGGTGAGCGGCTTCTCGCAGAAGACGTGCTTGCCGGCCTTGATGGCAGCAGCGGATGCTGCCGCGTGGGTATGGTCTGGCGTAGCAACAATGACCGCGTCGATTTCTTTGCCCATTTCATCGAGCATCCGGCGAAAGTCTCGATACGCCTTCGGCTTATTCTCGGTTAGGTTAGCCCCGCGATGCATCGCGGGGTCCGTCGCCCCGTTCGGCAGGCTCAGGGCAGGCGTACTGGCGACGGCTAAACGCACCTGCCACCGCTTAAACGCCTCGTCTATCCTGCGGCTATCCACATCGCACAGGGCAACCACGTTCTCCATCCGCGGGATCGTATCCACGAACCACTGGCCGCGCCCGCCGACGCCGACCAGAGCCACATTGATCTTTTCGTTGGCCTGGTAACTGCGAGCGGCGCGGCTGTCTTTGAGGATCAACAAGCCAATCCCACCAAGTGTAGTGCTGCTGAGAAAACTGCGACGGCTGAGCCGAGATGTCATTTCCTATTCTCCTTCAATCTGTCTTTGCCCGCCTCTTTATCACATCAGCATACCAAATCCATCTGGACTCGATCAATATGCAGTTGCAGAAAAGGGTATCAGTAGTTATCATCCGGCAAGAATCCAATCAGAATAGCGTTCAATAAAGGGTGATCCCAATGCTACGAAAAAAGCAACTACTTGCAGCCACTTTCGCGATCTCCGTAATATGTGTCCTATCAGCGGTGTTATGCCCAGCGAAAGAGGAAAAAACTGAACTGAAGCGAGATTACAGCATCAAACCGGTGCCCTTCAACAGGGTCAGCGTCCAGGACGACTTCTGGACGCCGCGACTTGAGACCAGCCGTAAGGTTACAATCCCTTACGCCTTCGGCAAGTGCGAGGAGACCGGCAGAATCAGGAACTTCGAAAAGGCCGCCGGACTGCGGCAAGGAAAACACGAAGGGATTAACTTCAACGACTCTGATGTCTACAAAATCATGGAGGGCGCGGCGTACTCTCTCCAGGTGCATCCTGAACCGATGATGCGGCTGTACTTGGACAAGCTGGTCACGATACTGAAGGCCGCTCAATGGGATGACGGATACCTGTACACCTTCTACTCTTTGCCCGCAAAAGCAGCCCGAAAAACGCTGGACAAACGATTCAGTGGAATCACGAGCAATACTGTGCGGGGCACATGTACGAAGCAGCGGTTGCGCATTACCAGGTCACTGGTGACGACGCATTTCTGAACATCGCCAAGAAAAACGCGGATCTAATCTGTAACACATTGGACCCTGCTAAGCGGACCGACCCACCGGGACACCAGGAAATCGAAATCGGGCTTTGCAAACTATATCGTGTCACCGGCGACCAGAAGTACCTGGACCAGGCTAAGTTTCTCCTGGACCAGAGAGGCCGCAAAGGCAACCGCGGGCCCAACGGCGACGGCGGACTCTACGGCACATACGCCCAGGACCATAAACCCGTCACCGAGCAGACCGAGGCCGTTGGGCATTCGGTGCGGGCGGTGTATATGTACACGGGCATGGCAGATGTCGCGGCACTGACCGGCAACATGGAATACATCAAGGCCATCGACACGATATGGAAAGACGTCCTCGACACCAAGCTGTATGTTACCGGCGGCATCGGGGCAGCCGGCGGCACATGAGGGTTTCGCCGGGGCCGTACGAGCTGCCAAATATGACCGCCTACTGCGAGACCTGTGCGTCCATTGCCAATATCCTCTGGAACCATCGGATGTTCCTGATGCACGGCGACGCCAAGTACATCGATGTCCTGGAGCGAGTATTGTATAACGCCGCACTATCGGGGATTTCGATGGAGGGCGATCTCTTCTTCTATCCGAACCCTCTGGAATCTGTCGGCCAGCACGCCCGAAGCCCATGGTTTGGCTGTGCATGCTGCCCTTCTAATGTCGCCCGGTTTATTCCATCAGTGCCAGGTTACGCCTACGCATATAAGGACGATGACGTGTATGTGAACCTGTTTATCAGTGGCAGCGCTGCGATTGAAACAGGCAACAACAGGATCAAGCTGACTCAGCAGACCCAATATCCGTGGCATGGCACAGTGAATATCAGCATCGAGCCGGAAAACACCGCCACCTTTGCCGTCTACGTTCGCATCCCCGGCTGGGCGAAGAACCAATCCGTGCCAAGCGACCTATACAAGTTCCTTGAGGCGGTGCAAGATGAGCCGGAGCTTTCGGTCAATGGTCAGCACATCTCACTAAGCATCGAGAAAGGCTTTGCCCGCATCGAGCGCAAATGGCAAAAAGGCGACACGATTGAGCTGAACCTACCCATGCCTGTACGCAGGGTCGTCGCGCATTCAAATGTTAAAGCCGACCGGGACAAGGTGGCCCTGCAGCGTGGGCCGATTGTCTTCTGCCTTGAATGGCCCGACAATGACGGCAAGGTCTTAAACCTGGTCATTCCGGACGAGGTGGAACTCAAAGCCGAGTACAGGCCGGAGATGCTAAACGGCGTTGTAGCTCTTACCGGCAATGCCCGAGTTGCAAAGCGCACGGCCGACGGCGACGTTGTGCTGGCTGGCGAAAAGCAATTTACCGCTATTCCGTACTATGCCTGGGCTCATCGGGGTCGAGGCCAGATGACGGTATGGCCGGCTCGAAATCCACAGGCCGCCCGGCCAGAACCGGCAGATACGCTGACGTACATAAGCAAGACCAC
>CAWFCJ010000030.1:0-18760 GCA_963814265.1 Sedimentisphaerales bacterium
CGCAAGCGGCAGGGCTAAACATTTTAGTTGCACATCAGAAAACCCCATTAGCATTTCAGGCATGGCAAAATTAGTCGGATATATGGTGACATGGACGACCTACGGAACCTGGCTGCAGGGCGACAAACGCGGCTACGTTAAGGATGGCCGAATACTTGAAGGCGACCAGACACTTCTGGAACTATGCAAAGGTCTGCAGAAAAGGCAAACTGTAAAACTAACCAAACGAGAAAAGGAAATTGTCCGCCGGGCAATATTGAGCGAGTCACAGCGAATCAGGCAAAATCTTGAGGCACTGGCAGTCTGCACAAATCATATTCATCTGGCGGCACGGCCCTGTGATAAGTCGATAGAACGTATTGTCAGTATGTATAAAAGTGCGGCCACGCGCGTCCTGCGGTCTGTCGGCAGGTCAGGCCCAGTTTGGACCGCCGGTTTCGACAAACGGTTCTGTTTTACCGAGGACGACTTGGCCGGAAGAATTAAATACATACAAAATCACAACGATTAGCCCCGTTGCTTGCGACGGGGGTTGTAACTTCATTTCCCCTGCCGCGAGCGGCAGGGCTAAACTGGGCAGCAAATCCGTAATTCACGACACCTGCGGTGGCTGCTATTTCCGGCTGTTTTTCCGCTGCGCTTTGTTCTTCTGGGCCTTGGGCGCGGGCCGGATGGGGTGCTTGTCTTCCTCCGTGAGCTTGTTCCAGTCTGCCAGCAGCTTTCGATGCCGCTCTATCTGGGCGGCGAATGCCGCTGGGCGGCCAGATTCTTCATCTCGCCGGGGTCCGCTCCAGGTCGAAGAACATCTCTGACGTCTGGCCGCCCGTGCTCGGGGAACACCATATACTTGTACCTATTCGTCCGTCAGCATGAAGCTCCGCGCGGGGCCGTTTGCCATCTCCGACACGACATACTCGTGCCCCGGCTGCTGCGGCTTCTCGATGATCCCCCGCAGGCTCTGCCCGCGCATAACCGCCGGGCCCTTCACTCCCGCGTAGTCGCAGATCGTCGGCAGCATGTCCAGTGCCGAAACCAGGTGCTCGCGGTCGATCCGCCCGGCCGGTGTCACGCCCTTCAAGCTCACGATCAGCGGCACGGCGGCCTCTTCCTCGTAGTACATCATCTTGCCGGTCCAGCGATGCGACGCCAGACCTTCGCCATGATCGCTCGTGAACACGATGATCGTATTGCTCCTCCTGCCCGGTCTGTCGCAACGCTTGCAGCACCTGCCCGACCTGCCGGTCCACATCCTCCATCATGCGGTAATATGCGTAGATGTACTTGCGCCACTGATTCTCGTCCCACGCCTCGTGCCGGGCTTTGCGAGTAAATCCCTCGGGCGCATCCTGAGTATCGCCGAAATTTGCCGGTAGCGGCGGCAGCTCGGCCCCGGCTGGCGGCTGATATCGCTTCCACAAGTCCTCCAGAAGCGGGCTGGTCTCTCCCGCCGGCAGGCAGATATCGTGTGGGTTGATGAACGACACTATGGCTAGAAACGGCTTTTCGCGCTTGCGCCGAATGAACTCAATTGCCGCGTTCATCGTCGCCTCATCCACCACCTGCGCCAGTTTACCCTGCCGTGCGGTCTTGTTCAGCACCTCGTAGCCGGCGAAGCCGTCAGCCGGATACACCTCCGGGCAGTGCCACTTGCCCGCGTAGCCGGTGTCGTATCCGGCGTCGCGGAAGATCTGGCCGGAGATGGGAATCTTTGGATCGATCGCCATGCTGTTGTGGTCCACGCCAATCTCATGCGGCATTCGGCTGACATGCACCGCGGCCCGCGAGGGGCTGCACAGCGGATACGGGCAGTAGGACTTGGTGAAATACACCCCGTTGGCCACGAGCGAATCCATGTTGGGCGTTTTGACCCACTTGTTCCCCACCGCGCTGATCGCGTCTACGCGTTGCTGATCGGTGGTGATAATCAGCACATTAGGCCGTCTCTTGCCTTCTGCCGCCGGAAGTCTTCGACCGAGCGTCAGCGTGCAAAGCCCCGCCACCCCGGTCTTGATCAACTGCCGCCTGGTGATTTTGTTCGACATCATTGCAGCCTCCACGTTTTGTCCCGCGCAGCGGGGTCCCTTGGCATCTATCTGTATTCAGGAACGATTAACGATATTGTGGCAGGGACGGTCGGAAAAGGCAAGTCAAAAAAGGGCAAAAGGAGATGAGTAGAACGCAAAACGGGCTGCAGGTTGGAGACAGCATATATTCTGCGAACAAAGGGGAGGAAACGAAGATTTCTTGCTTGGAACCTTATTAATAGTTAGAATGCCCCGAGTGTGACCGCAAACAATAGATACGGTTAGGACAAAAGGAGCTTTCGATGGCAAGGAAGAAACTCGTCAAGGGTCGATGGTCAAATGGTGAGCTCAAGCTGCTTAGAAAGGTATTTCCGACTGCAGGCACGAGGCAGGTAGCTGAGCGACTGGGGCGGACCGTGAAATCAGTGGAAATAAAGGCTTCAAAAATGGGCCTGAAGAAATCAAAGAGATATCTCAAAAGCATTGGTAGAGCCTAACGACTCGCCGACGGTCGTTGTTGAGGGAGATGTCAGATCATGATGTTTCTCAACTCGATGTGTTTTGTCTTTGCGTGCCTGGCGTCTTCTATTCCACTGGCAGATACCCTCGCTAGACCGGCAGATCGAGACCTCTACGGCGGGTGGACTAATCTGCGGTTCGAATCTACGGGCTTCTTCCACGTCTGCCAGCGAGACGGCATCTGGTGGCTGGTAACCCCTGGGGGCAGCGCCTTTCTCTCCAAGGGCGTCAATAACGTGAGCTTCCGCGCAGACCACGCGCCCAAGCTTGGCTACTCACCGTACCAGCGCGCGGTAGAAAATAAGTACGGTTCGCAGGATGCCTGGGCCGAAGCTGTAGTTAATAGGCTTCGGGGATGGGGATTTAATACAGTCGGGGCCTGGTCTAGCCCAAGCACCTTCAACCGTAATATGCCGTACACCGTCAACCTTAATCTCGCCACTCGTGTAGGCGCCGACTGGCTGAAGGGAGCAGTGGGCGATTTCTTCTCCGAGGACTTCCAGGGGAAAATGGAAGCCACCTGCAAGCAACTTTGCGGACCGCGAGCAAGTGATCCCTGGCTTCTCGGGTATTTTACGGACAACGAGCTGCGATGGGGAGCCGATTGGCGTGGGAAGTTGAGCCTGCTGGAAGAATATCTCCGCCTCCCGGAAGGTGCCGCGGGAAGAAAGGCAGCGCTGGAGTTCCTCGCCCAGAGATATACCGACGTCGCCGCACTCAATCAGGCCTGGGGGACGAACGTCACAAGTTGGGACCAACTGAGCGGGCGTGAGGAAACCAGCGGCAGCGCGGCTCAAGAGGATCAGGCCGCGTGGCAGGAAATCGTGGCGAGACGCTACTTCGCCACATGCAACAAGGCCATTCACAAGGCCGATCCGAACCATCTCATCCTGGGCTGCAGGTTCGCAGGACAAGCGCCAGCGCCGTTCTACGCGGCTTGAAAAACTATGTCGATGTGGTGAGTTTCAACAACTATGGGCAAACAGCTCCCGTAGAAGCCCTTGGGGAAATCCACCGTTTGACGGGGCGGCCGGTCATGCTGACCGAGTTCAGCTTCAAGGCGATGGACTCCGGCCTGCCGAACACAAAAGGTGCAGGGCGTCCGGTCGAGACACAGAAGGACCGTGCTGACGGATTCACGCGCTATGTCCACGGACTTATCGATCTGCCTTTTATGGTTGGATTTCACTGGTTCGAGCATACCGATGAGCCGAAGGAGGGACGCTTCGACGGTGAGAACTCGAACTACGGCCTGGTCACAATCGAGGATTGTCCCTGGGACATCCTCACACAGAGCATGACGCAGGTCAATGCGGGTCTCGAAGCCCGTCACGCAAAGTCAAAGACCAAGTCGCCGGAGCAATGAATTCCGTCCCCCAATTGGACGGGCGTTTAAGGTGAACTCAAATCTCTGTCCACTGCCCTGGAATCGGCACCGGGTAGCGGCCTTGGGCGTCGGCCTGGACCGGCGGAGCACTGTCGTCGGTGAGGCGGTCGATGTTCGGACAGAACTGGAAGTTGGAGGCCATCGCTTCGTCCCAGGTGATGATCTTGCCGGAGTGGGCCGCCGCCCGGCCCATGATGTCGGCGAGATTCGACAGAGCGGCGCGTTTGGCCTCATTGTGCGGACGGTCTTGGCGGATGGCATCGAGCAGCACGTCCCACTCCGCCTGCCAGGGCGTGACAGCTTCCTTCGGCGCTCGCCAGGCGATGTTGTCACGATCGCAACGCTGGTCCTTGTAGGTGTGCACCGTCCCTTCATGGTTGCTGCCGGAGAACTGCGCCGCGCATTTGGTCCCGTGGATGTAGGTGGCGAACTCGGTGTGGCAATTCGGCAGCCAGCGGACCACGTCAAACGCCTTGGTGCCGTCGGGGAACGTCCACTCGATGGTGAACGAGTCGAGGTTCTGGCCGCAGTCGGTGCTGTTGGCCACGCGCCCGCCGATGCCGTGCGCGGACACCGGCCAGGCATCCTTGATCCAGCAAATCTCGTCGATCTGATGAATGTTCATCTCCGCGAATAGTCCGCCCGAAACCCAGAGGAAATGGGTGAAGTTGCGAATCTGCCAGTGCAGGTCTTTCTCGGCCGGCGGCCGCTGGCCCAACGGCCCGCACGGCTGCATCCGGTAGGCACGGATGAGCTGGATGTCGCCGAGCTGCCCGTCGCGAATGCGTTTGATGAGTTCGTGACGATTTCGCGAATGGCGGCACTGCAAGCCGGCGGCGATCTTGAGGTTCTTTTTCTCGGCAGCTTCTCCCGCCTTGATCACGCGCCGCACGGCCGGCGGATCGGTCGCAAACGACTTTTCCATAAACACGTTCATGCCCTTCTCGACCGCGTATTCCAGTTGCCTCGGACGAAAGCCCGCGTAGCCGGTCAGCATCGCCACATCGCCCGGACGCAGACAATCAATCGCTTTGCGCCAGGCGTCGAAGCCCGACGAACCGCCGCTCCGCCGGCACATCCATCCGCGCACCGTATTGCTCGCTCAAGACCTTGTGGGCATTGGCCAGCCGATTCTCGAAGAAGTCCGCCATCGCCACCAGTTTGACCGGCCCATTCGGCGAATCGAACGCATTCGCCGCCGCTCCGCTGCCACGCCCGCCGCAGCCGATCAGGGCCAGTCGAATGGTGTTATCCTCCGCCGCATACACCGCAGGGATGCCGACCCCCGCCAGCGCGGATGCTGCAACCACCTTCCCGCTCCACTTCAAAACGTCCCGACGTGAGGACTTCCGCAGCATTGAGATTCGATGTGTGAGAATCTTGTTTCATGGCGAGTTCTCCGTAAACTGCAAGCGTTTATTCCCGCTCGGGCAACAGTTTCTGCTTCATCCTACCTCGACTGCGCCCTGCAACAATCCGCTGAGGTCTTTGATCCCCAAGCCTGGACCGCTCGGCACGCTCATCCTACCATCTTTCACAGTGATCGGAGGATCAAACCAATTTCCGTACACCTCCGTTCCCAGTTTGTACTCCTGGTAACGTCCGATGTCTTTCACGCAGGAGGCAAAATGCAGCATGTACACGAACCCAAGCCCGCCGGAAATGTGCACGGTTGTCGGCATGTTCGCGGACTCCGCCATCCGGGCCACGCGTATCGAGCGTATCATCCCGCCGTAGTAATGCAGGTCCGGCTGCACAATGTCCACTGCTCGGTTGGCGATCATCCATCTGAATCGCCAGTCACTGTACTCCTGCTCTCCGCCGGCCACTGGGATGGCCAGCGAGTCGGCTACCTTTTTGGTGTCCTCCAAATGATCGAACGGGCACGGCTCCTCGAAATAGACCGCATTTACCTCTTCTAACAGCCGTCCCACTTCAATCGCTCTGGGCGGATCATAGGAGCTGTTCGAATCGGCGTGGATATCAATTGCCTCGCCGAACGTTTTCCGCACAAGGGGGATCAACTTCTCCGTCCGCCCCGGCATCGCATCGGCGTTCCGGCTCATCCGGCCGCCGACTCGGAACTTCAGCGCCTTTGCCCCCGATTGCTCCAGCAGTCTCTGCAGGTATTCCACTTCCTGCTCCGGCGTTGTATCCCGCCTGCCGCTGGCTATATAGAATGGCACCTCCGTCCGTATGATGTTTCCCAGCAGCGCGCCCATCGGCTTGCCTGTTATCCGCCCGAGCATGTCCAGAATCGCAAACTCCACCCATGCCTGCGGGCACCACAACGCCAAGCCATACAACTTGTAGTTGTCCTGCCATCGGTACAGCTCCCAAAGCAGGTTCTCCAGATCCCTCGCGTCCTTACCAATGAAGAACGGGATCACGAGTTGCTTCAGGATCGCAGAGAGGTACTCAGCCCGCGGAGGGTTTGTAAACGATACGCCCTCTGCCCCGTCTTTCGAGCGGACGTGGACCAGGAACTGGTTCTTTTTCTTAAGCAGCCGGATCGAATCAATCATGACTGGCGATGTTAGCCTGTCCAGATTCAATACCGGCGCCGCTGCCACGCGGTCCAGCTCCTCAAGGCTCGGACGCTGTGCTTGTGGTTGCCGAACCTGCCTCGCTCGCTCCCGCTCGGTCGCCAACGACAATCCCGCTGTGAATAAGGCCGTCCCAGCGCCAGCGGTTCCTGCTGCCGTTAGAAATCTTCGCCGACTAACCGCTTCTCGATTTCCGG
The DNA here is from genome assembly GCA_963814265.1 of Sedimentisphaerales bacterium. Taxonomy (GTDB): domain Bacteria; phylum Planctomycetota; class Phycisphaerae; order Sedimentisphaerales; family Anaerobacaceae; genus JAFNGF01. The sequence goes on from CAWFCJ010000030.1 coordinate 6,674, forward strand.
CGTTTTCCGTCTTACCCATCGTGTTTTCCCCTCAATATTGCGCTTTGGCACTGCTTTGCCTGCCAGACCAGCTACCTATACTATCCGCTGAGGTTTTTACATTCAAGTACCATACCACGCCTTCGGCGCGTTCCGCCATAGACGGATCGAATAACAACTCGAGCACGCTAACAGTCCACGATATAATGTCTTGCTGAACTCTATGATCTTTTTGGCTCCTAATCAACGAAAGGCACCAAGAATGTGGCAAAACTATACGAAACTCTCAACAGAAATTATGACAACATTGTTTCTTTCCATCACGGCGATTGACGCTGCAACTAATGTAGATGCGGGCGAAAAACTGTCTGACCAGCAAGTCAAAGCCACGCAACCGGTGACAGCAACCAATCGTCCAATGCGGAAGCCGACTGGATTTGGTCCTCACTGTCGGCCAGGCCGAAGGCGACCTGCAAGGCAAAGACGACAAGATCATCCAGGCCGGCATAGAGTACTTAAACCGGCTGGGTGGTGGCACGCTTGCCATTCTGCCAGGCGTGTACGATCTGCGAAATGCCATTTACCTGCGCCCTAACATCACTCTGAGAGGCTCGGCAGAAAAAACGATATTGCGAAAAACGGGCAGTGTCGTAACCAGCCTATCAAGGGACTCGGATTGGTTTGAGTACGGCGTTCAGGTGAACGACGCGAAAGGATTCGTGCCAGGCGGAGGAATTATGCTCCGCTCCAAAACAGGAACCGGAGACTGGCAGTACGATGTGCTGCGTGCGACGGTCACTGCCATGGAAGGAAATGTCATCTTTTTGGACCGGCTGACCAAAGAGAACTTCTGGCTCGAAAAAGATGCTACGGCGGCAACTATATTTCCGATCCTTACTGCCGAGCATGTAGACGATGTCCAGGTGCAAGACATCGTACTCGACGGCAACAGGGACAAGAACGAGCACATCAACGGTAACTTCGCCGGCGGCGTTTTCATCCAGGACTGCAAAAGGTGGCGATTCAAAAACGTCATCTGCCGAAACTACAACGGCGATGGCTTCAGCTTCCAGGTCTGCGATGATATTCAGTTCCAGAACTGTAAGGCCATAAATAACGCCGATCTGGGATTCCATCCCGGAAGCGGCTCGCAGCGGCCAATCTTCCGCAATTGCGTGGCAAAAGACAATAGTCTGGGCATCTACTTTTGCTGGAGCGTTTCTGACGGGCTTGTGGAGAATTGCACTCTATCGGATAACAAGAGATATGGCATCAGCATCGGACACCGTGACACGGATAATCTCATAAAGGGCTGTTCAATCGAACGCAATGGCGAGGTAGGGATACTCTTCCGGAGCGAGACCAATGAATTTCGCTGCGGCAACCGCAACCAGATTGACAGTTGCATTATCCGCGACAACGGCACAGAAAGAACAGGAATAGGCATCGATATTCAAGGAAAAACCCAGGACATCACTATTCGCAATACAAGATTAGAAAATACGGCAAGCAAGAACCAGAAAATAGGCATTCGTATCGGCCAAGAGGCTGAACGGATCATTCTGCAAGACAATACCTTTGAGAGCTGTCCGGTTCATATCGAAGACCCGCGTTCTAAAAACCAAGAAGGTCCGGTTTCAGGTCAACGGCAAATGCAATATTCCGCCCCCTGAAGGAACGCCACTCGAATCTGCAGAACCTCCTGCTGTCGTGGCAATGGGCAACGACCACGGCACCGGCATATCCAAGCTTTACTCCACCAACATATCACCCTCTAACGTAGATTCACTCTCTCACCCTTCTGTGGAGCGGCCAGGTCTTCCTGGACACTTCTGTCACCAGCGGAAGAAACGGTAGGGGTCGTCCCATTCTTCAGGCTCGTCCAGGTAGAAGCCCTGCAGCCACCGGCTGGGTTCATTGCTTCCAACCGGGGTTGAGAATCGGGTCAGCAATGGCGTTTCGCCGCTCACCCCCAGGTTGCCCAGGAGCCGCGTCACGAGGAAGCTGGTGCGCCGGAACGTCCTCTTGAGCCCGAAGTTGTTTCGGTACTCGAACTGCCAGGGTGCCAGTTGGCAGAAGACCACGTTAGCGTCCGAAGCGACGGCGAGCACACCGTCGCCGACGGTGTTGGCGCCCCCAGACACCAGCGGGATCGTGCGCGGGTCGCGGTTATGCACGTCCGCCGGCCCGACGCCCGCCAGCAGCGAGTTCGCCCCCGGCGGATCGAAGTACGCGTTGATGTGTTCGGCCTGGCTTCATCGAAACCTTGAAAGGCAGCAGCGCATCGGCGTCTTCCTGTGTCAGGCCGATGGCCAGCAGGTGCCCGCCCGCCTTCAGGAACGCGCCGATGGCGTCCCTGTGCGCCGAGAGGTCCTTGCTGCCCGGCCCGACGATCAACACCTGGTCTGCCTTCAATTCACCGCCGCCGTAGGAGCCGAGCCGGAGTCCCGCCGCTTGGAGGTGCGCCCTGCCCGCCGGTTCGCCGGCGTAAAGCGCCTCCCGCCGCGGCGACGGCTTCCACGCGCTGACGTATTCGAGGATGTTGGCGGTCAGTGTCTGTGCCGCAGGATCGGTCTCGCGTGCGCCCGGTCACGTCCATCTGGCAGAACAGCACCATCCCCTTGCCTTCGCGGTACTCCATCAGCGGGCTGTACTGCAGGCTGAATCCGCCGTCCACGATGGGCAGGAAGTCGCCACACGCGGGCTTTTCGATGAGAACCGAGGCAACGTTACCCCGGCAGCCGCATCGCCACGCGCGGGTCACCGGTATGCCGCACCAGGTCACCGTTGGCGCACCGTTGAACTTGGGGTTCAGCTCGTACTTCAATCGCGGCGGAAGGATCGTCGCCTCGCCGCGCCAATCCCTCAGGTGCTCCGTCTGAAGTCCCGCCAGGGCTGGATGGTCCGGCACCCGGCGGAAGACGTTCCGCAGGCCGTACTCCGCCACGCGGAAGCCGAAACGCTTCTCCAGCACGTCCGGCGTCTGCTCGAACACGAGCACTTTGAGCCCGTCGCGCACGCGGCCGATGTCCGGCGCCGGCCCGTCCACAGTCAGGGCGGCCTTGCCGACGATCAGCACTTCGTACGCCGCCAGGTCCGCCTTCGCATCCACAGTGTCACAGTGGACACCCATACCCTTGAGCAGCTCCGTCGTCTCGCCCTTGGGGTCGAACAGCGCGACCTTGACCTCGGCACGCGGGAGCGGCCGGCGCGGAAGGACATGGATCGTGAACTCGTCTTTCTGCGTCTCGCCGGTGTCTGAATACCGCGTTTGCGCTCAGCTTGTACTCGCCGGGCCTGACTGCCGCCGGCAGGGCGAAGCGCAGCGGTATCCGCGCCTGCTGGCCGGTCTCCACAGTAACCTTGCTTTGACCGGCTATCGGCTGGGGCAGGGCCAGCGACCACGAGCAGTCGCAGCGTCACCGGCACTCGCGAGTTGTTGATCACGATGATCTGCTTCTCGACCGTCTCGCCGGCGACGAAGTTGTGGTCCTTGCTGGTGAAGCGGGCGGGCTTGCCGCCGATGTAGGCCAGAAGCGGCCGGTTGTTTCGGATCAGGGCCTGGGCGCCGGCCGTGGGGATCCAGTCCGAGCGCTCGTAGGCCAAATCCATCCGTTCATAGCGCTGCTCCTCGTAGTCGGGGCTGAATCCCGGCCGCTGCAGGTTCTCCCAATCCACCTTGAACTCCTCCCTGCGGTTCCTGTCCACGCCCGGGCGCAGCTTGAACAGGATGTGCGTGTTCCCAGGGAGAGTTCGCCGACACCCCCCAGGTGCGGAAGGCCCGCCAGTTGTCCGTGTAGTACATGGCAAACACCGGGTATCGCTCGGGAAAGTCGGTCGATCCCAACTGGTGGGGATAGTCCCAGCGATGCCAGAGCTTGCCCTGCGCGGAACTGCTTGGCCTCCCAGCGCAGATTCGCTTTCTCCATCTCGCTGATCTGGAAGGCCCGGTCCCCGAAGAACTGCGCGTTCCACTCGGCCAGGCAGAACTCCCACGGCACGACCGCGCTGCCGAACTCCCGTTTGCCCTTGTACCACCCGCGGTACATCGTCCAGTCCCAGGTGAACGGCGCGCCGTATTCGCACATGAAGACCGGCTTGACGCCCTGCGGTCGCCCAGTGCTCGAACCAGTCGGACAGTTCCTGGATCGGGACGAAGTTCGGGTAGAAGTTGATCGCGTGCATCGAGCCGAGGTTGCCCGAGGCGTGATGATAGACGATGCGGCATGGGTCCAGGTGCTTGACGATCGCCTCGGCCCGCAACGCGAGCTTGGCGTTCCTCAAGGCCCACTGTGTCGCGCGCGTCCTGGATGCCGTCGATCATGTCCGGGTTCATGTCCTCGTTGTAGCCCGTGGCGTTGTGGCTCATGGAGTACATCACGACCGACGGATGGTTCTGCGCGGCGCGGACGTAGAATTCCGCGTGGCGGGCATAGCCGTTGTTCTGGTCGGCGTCGGGGGCCTGCCAATCGTAGTGGCTGAAATGTGGCTGGGAAAAGGATACGAGCATCCCCACGTCGTCCGCGGCCCTCAGGATCTCCGCAAAGCTCAGATGCGAGCCCGGCTCGCAGCCGTAGTTGTGAGTGTAGACGAAGTTGATGCCGAAGCTCTTGAGACGCTCCAGGCTCTCGCGGGCGGCCTCGTAGTTCGCCAGCGCGGCGCCGACCTGGGCGTTGTCCAGCGGCACGGCGGAGAGAAAGATGCGGGTGCCGTTCAGGTAGAAATCCCGGCCGTCGATCCAGAACTCGCGGAACCCGAAGCGCACGGCCAGGCAGGTGTCCAGCACCTTGCCCCCGGCGTCCAGAAGCGAGACCTCAAGGTCGTAAGTGTTCTGCGGCGTGTGGATGTCCCAGAGCTTGTCGGGCATCCATTCTTCTGTGAACGCGATGCGGCCCTCTTTGAGATCGCTGCCTCTGGAATGCCCGTGCTGGTGAATTCCTTGATGCTGCGGCCATCCTTCATGATCCGCGCACGAAAGGCGTACTGTGTATCCGCCGCAAGTCCTTCGAGCGCCGCATCGAAGCGTGAGCTCCTTCTTGCGGACCGAAGTGTCCACCTTCACGTCGGCGATGCGCGGCCCGGCCGGCGTGCTGACCAGGTAAACGTCGCCGCACAAGCCCCGCCGAGCCACCGATCCCTTGACCTCCCTGGCCGAGGCGGTGTCGGTGTACGAGAGCATGACGCCCTTCAGCGGCATGGCCACCACGAGCAGACTGAGTCTGTGCGTGCCGCCCGGACGGCACAGCGAGGTGAGATCCACCTCGCCTCCCGGAAACCGCATTTCGCCCGCCTTCTTGCCGTCCACATACACGGCCGCGTAAGAATTCAGGTACTCGAGCGGACACCGCGATGCGGCGGCCGGCCCAATCGGCGGGAATCGGTGATCTCCCGCTGGTACCAGGCCGCCGTGATGTTGCCGCAGCTTCACGTCCTTCCAGCTCGGATGGGCGTGGACCGTCTGGCTGTCTTTCTGCATGTAGTCGGTGATGCCCGGCCAGCACCCGGGGACCTTGAAATAGCCCCATCCGTCAGCGGGCACCTTGTCCGCGGCATTGGCCTGGCCGGCTGCCAGCGCCACAGCCCGTTGATGCAGATCCGCTCGCGGGTAGGTGTTGTCTCGCGATACGCCTTGCTCAGATCCCAGACCGCTTTGACGCCCGGCGGCAAGGGTACATCTTGCTGCCCCCGCTCTTGCTTGGCAAGAAGCTGCGGGGGCGGGGCAGCGGACTGTTCCGCGATGGCCGTACGGTAATAGGCGTCATCGTGCTTCTGCTTCCACCCGTCGGTCGGCGCCTGGAGCGTCGGGCGGTGCTTGGCCCACATCTCGTTGACGAAGGCGTCCCAGGCCTGGCCCTGTCGCGCCCATTCCTTGTCGTGGTCCCGGCCGGTCGCCTCCTTGATGGTCTTGACGAAGGCCGCGTCGTCTTCGTACATCCAGCGGTCCACGTAGTCGAAGAAGGCGTCGTGGTCCCAGGCCTTCTCGGCGTGCATGAGCCGCAGGGCCAGGGCCTGCGCCACCCAGCCGACGCTCGTGCAGCACCGGCGGTAGCTCTCGCTGGTGTTCTGGCCATCCTTCCACTGCGAGGGCGGCGTATGCTCGTAGGGTCCCCAGCCGTTGCCTCGCGACCGGCCCTCGCCCGGTCGCCGCGTCGATCCCCGAATGCCCGGCAAAGACCACCTTGGCGCCGGTCCAGCAATCGCCGTAGGCGGTCTGCTCATCCTCGCCGAAACTCACCTTGGGGAAGGACCCGTTGATGTTGGCCAGTTCGTCATCGCCCAGGAGAAGTCCCGGCGAAGACGATGGGGAGCTTGCGCCCGCTGCCGTGCCCGCCCCAGCCCGTCCAGCCGGGATGGCCCGCGCGGACCATGCCGCCCAGGTCGATGCCCACCTGGACGAAGTTCACCAGCAGCGGCTCTTTCTGCTCCGGCTTGAGGTCCGTGCACAGCAGCAAGGCGGAGATGCCGACCACGCGGCCGTACTCCAGCCCGTACTGCGGCATGTTCTCCACGGGCTCCTCGAAGCCGAAGAAGCACGTTCCCACCCAGGGCCGCTGCGTGAAGCGGATGTACTGCTCGACCTTGGGGATGCTCTTGGTCGGCGGCGGCCGTGGGCAGCAGCTCCCGCTTGAGGTTGCGGGCCAGGTAGATCTTCTGCTGGCGGTCGCAGAAGGCCGGGCGGAAGGCGTCCGGCGGCTGCGGCTCGCCCACGCAAGTCAGAACCGCTGCCGTGCGAATCGGGCTGCTGTCGTCCACGCCCCGCTCGATCTTGTTTCGCAACTGGGCGTGCAGCACCAGGCCCTTGGGCATGCTGATGGTGGAGACGAGCGAATCGCCGGGCTTCATCGTCACGGGCAGCTTCTGGATCAGCGACGGGTCGAACCAGTTCCGCACGCCGCTGTCGTAGGCGACTTTCATCTGGGCCGGCGGATTGAGCATGAAGCCGTTGCGGACGCGCTGGGCTTCCGGGCGTTCCTTGTCCATGCGGTCCAATTCGCGCTTCGGGATCTCGTTGCCGTAGAGCGGGCGGGGATCGATCGTCTTGATCGTCACCGGGCCGACGACGTACCAGTCGCCGTTGACGAACTGCCCGACGCGAGCCGGCTGCTCGAAACGTCCAGGTGATGCCGTATTGCGAAACGCTTTCCCGCAGCGGCAGGTCTTCGAGCTTGGGTGCCGAGGGCGCGTTGTCCCGGGAATAAATGACCACCGGCCGCCGGATGGTCTGGTCCGCAGCGAGCGCCTTCTCGTCGTACGGATCGGCCTCGATGATGGGCGGGAATGGTCACCGGGCCGCCCAGGGTGACGGACAGGTCGGCCAGCCAGATTGTCTGATTCTTGCCCTTGTCCTGCGTCGCCCCAGACGGCGAAGGCGCTGAAGCCCTTCAAGCCCGTCTTGCCGGAGTCGACCGCATTGACCTCCCTGTCGTTGTGGAGGACCTGGAGGCCCGCCTCGGGATCGAAGTCGAAGGTCCACTTGTGCCAGCCGGCCGGCGTGCGATTCACGCCGAGCCAGAACAACTGGTTGAACCAGTCTTGGCCGTCACAGGCCGTAGCGGTATAACCTTCGTTGCCGCCCAGATAGCTGGCGTAGAGGATGCCGACGGCCAGCAGTTTCCCGTCGCTCTGCACCAGTCCCCATCGCGGGCCCACTCGATGGGCCTTGGCATCTTCTGGCGTGGTGCCGTCGTCATAGAGCCAGAACTCGACTTTGCCTGACTCGTCCCTGTCGCGGAGCTTCAACAGGGCCTTGCCGCCCGGACCGATCCTTAGCGAACGCCCCTTGCCCTGGCGGCCCTTCGCCACGTCGATGGTCACGTCGCCCGTGATCGTCCAGCCAGCCAGCGGTTCATTGCCGTCAAAAGTAAGTAACCCCGCAATAAATTGCGGGGCTAACCGGTTAACCCCGTCATCACTATGGCGGGGTTCCCCTTGCTCGCCGGCAGGCTGCAGGACGGCGACCTGCCGCTGGCCCGAACGGGGCCGGACAAACCCGCGATCGCTGCCAGACAAGCCGTACAGACAACTATCGATCCGAAGTGTCGACCAATCAATCGTCCCATGATCTCTTCCTTCATGAGTTCTGCAAAATTGCAGGTTAGGCATATATTATTTAAGGAAATCCGTTTTTGATTTTCTTAAATAATCGCTTAACTATTTGTCAGAGAACAGCTTACTGTTTGACAAGGAAAAAACAAAAATCATTTTTTCCTGTCAAAGTATGCCTAACCTGCAATTTTGCAGAAGCCTTTTCCTCCTATCAATGGAGAAGGTTTTCAATTGTCAATTTTCAATTTCCCAAATCCCACAGTATGTAAGCATGATTATCAGAATGAGTCAAGAACTTCAGTCTACCCTGCAGGGTCTCTCAGTTCTCAGGAAGTGTCCCGAAGGAAAGTTACAGTAGCTTGCCCCTTATACAGGAAAACGAAGAACTACGAGACATCAAGACCGCTGGCAGCGAAGAATATCACAAGGCATTACCCCCACCCGGAAGAGGTCGAAGACCTGGAAAAGCGGATAGCAGCAATAGAAGAGATGCTAAAAGCACAGAAATAGAAGGGCTGCAAGCGCTTGCCCACAGCCCTGTTGAATTTAAGCACATCTACCATATCACAGCGTTCTGCGTCTGCGCAGCCAAGTGACAAAGCCTACGCCGATGCTGCCAAGAATAAGAGCGCGGGGACGGGGATGACGGTTGGTCCAGCGACGGAGGCAACCCGGAACCCGTAAGAGTAGTTCTCGCTGTACGGGTCATCGAAGTTGCGGCGGGACGACGCGAGGTCGCGGTATTCCTGGCCGCCACTCTCGTAGCAGGGGATGCTGAGGTACGACCCACCGAGAATGACACGATCGGAAACGTCACCAGTTTCGTTCCATTCCCAGACATTACCCATCATATCAAAAGTGCCGTTCTGCTCTTGCGTACCAATGCCAACATTCCAGGCGAGCACCGATAGCCGAGTTATAATTCAGATTGCACACCAGCAACCGGTGGCAGTACTTGTGCCATTGGCATAGAGCGAATAGCCGCTGCCATCGGGCTTGTAATACGCCGCCTTGTGCCATTCATCTTCTGTCGGCAGGAAGTAGGTAGTTCCGTAGGTTGAACCGGCTTGCTCATGATCCATAATATCTGTCAGCGAACTGCCGGTAAATTCATAAACTCCATTCTCGGTATTTATCCGGTCGTTAGATAATTGCAAAATTGCGATGCTCATACTATACCATGTAATCGCTGCCACTGGCTGATTGCCGCTCCAGTACCTCAGATCACCAATTCCGAGGCAGTATTTATTGTCTGCCATTGAGCGGCGGTAACTTCATACTTGCCGATTCGGTAATTGTAACCGACTGCACCATAGCCGCTGGTGCCATCACTCATGCCCTGCGTATCCGGCGCATTCCCCGCATTGCCGATGGCTACAAAGTCCATCTGAATGCCCCGTAATCATGTCTGCTGAAGCAGAATTCACCGCTGCCATTAGGAAAACCATTACTACCAATAGTTGCTTTTTCATCCTACATCCTCCAATAAAATGTTTTTGAATTCAATCCACTTCCCTGGATTTGTCGCGCGCCTCCTACCGTGCTAATTCTACCACACCGGCCTTGACGACACAACCTTTTTCCGGCCAAATTCAGGATTTGTCAAACAGCCATCGTGAGCGTAGAATACGGGCAATCGGCAGGACCGGTAGGTCCAGGTTAGGGGAACAGGCGGCGGTGGGAGTCGAACCCACGAATAACGGTTTTGCAAACCGTCGCCTTAGACCACTTGGCTACGCCGCCAATCTACAATATGGTAGTCTATAATTGCGGTACTGATTTTGCAACAAAAATACTCTCTAACAATACCTGCACAATTCGCTCCGCAGCATAACCGTCCCAGAGCTTTGGTCTATTAAGTACCCTTGTCCTGGTCAGACTTTCACGATAGCCATTTAGTATTCGGGCGGTATCCGTCCCCACCAAGATATTTGTTCCTTCGGTAATGGTGACCGGCCTTTCCGTATTTTCACGAACGGTCAGACAAGGCACTCCAAGAATGGTAGTCTCTTCTTGAATGCCGCCTGAGTCCGTTATCACGACCTTAGCCTCGGACATCAGCTTCAAAAAGTCCAGATACCCTAATGGCTCGGTGAGCACGATATTGGGCAAATTCTCAATCCTTTGTAAAAGCCCTGCGGACACGAGACGTTCGCGAGTTCGCGGATGCACAGGAAAGACAACCTTGCTCTCTTTTTGAATTTCCGCCAGCGCATCCAATATTCCGGTTAATACTTCCTGCTGATCGACATTGCTGGGTCTATGCAAAGTGACCGCCACATATTCTTTTGCCCGCACACTCAAATCGTTAAGTATGCGTGAATTCGATGCCTTTGCCCTGTGAAGTTCAAGCGTGTCTATCATAACATTGCCGACAAAGTGTATCTTTGTCGCGGCGATGCCCTCGCGTCTTAGATTTTCCAGGCCGCTCGGCTCGGAGACAAAAAGTATATCGCTGATGGCATCGGTCAAGACGCGGTTTATTTCCTCTGGCATAGTCCGGTCGAAACTTCGCAGCCCTGCTTCAACGTGGATCGTCTTAACGCATAGCTTCGCTGCCACCAGAGCGCAGGCAAGGGTTGAGTTGACATCGCCCACTACCAGCACGGCATCAGGATTATGCTTTAGCACAACCGGCTCAAAGCGTTTTATAATCTCGGCGGTTTGCTGGGCGTGCGAGCCGGAACCAACTTCAAGATTAATATCAGGAGCGGGGATATCAAGCTCTTCAAAGAAAGCCTTGCTCATACACTCAGTATAATGTTGGCCCGTATGAACAAGGAGCGATTCAATTCCCGGCGTTTTCTGGCAGGCCCGCAAGATGCTCGCGATCTTGACAAAATTTGGTCTTGCTCCCACAACGTGAATTATTCGCACAGTTTCTGCCCTTCGGATCAACTCATAATCTTCTTACTATCTGCCATAAATGAAATTATCCGAGCGCTTGTCGCTATTCCAACCGTTGACGGTCGATCCGTTCTTATCCTTATCGGAGATTAGTGCTGCGGGGCCGGCAATCCTGTCGAACAGTTTCTTCAAATCCGGATCACACAGCGTCCAATCGATGTCCTCTGCCAGCGGCGATATGCCGGCCTCGCAGCCGGGGCTATACTCGCCGGAACAAAAATACTCAATCATACTATCTTCAGTGAAGAAATTACCGTGGGCAAATCCTGGAGGAACCCAAATCCACTCGGCGTAATCCGCTGTGGCATCGGCAGGCATATCATAAAGGATAATCTTGCCGAACGTAGGAGAACCCTTTCTTATATCCAGAACCATATCAATCATCCTGCCCGCCAGAGTGCGTACTAACTTGCCCATATACGGATTCCATTGAAAGTGCAGGCCTCTGATTGTCCCCGTTTTGGAGTAGCTCTCATTTGCCTGTAGGAATTCGATGCCCTTCATGAAATGCACATCGCCGGGCTTTGAGAAATCGCTCTTTCTGTAGTGTTCTGCGAAATACCCTCTGTGGTCACGAAAGCGGGCAAACCTAATGACCTTTACAGCCTCAATTCGCAGGGCCTCGACTTTTAGCAATTTCATATCCAGTCTCCTTCAGCAGCATCTTGAAAGTACCAGGGCGAAGCAAAACAGCTTCGCCCCTTGTGATTCTGCCGGCAGCAAATCTGGCGCCCTGATGCAAGTGAAGGGCTCCGCCAGGTGCCGATGCCATCCCACCAGAACGAGATATAGTCGGCGACAGGTGCCTTCTGGTTTTTTTGCCTTGATATTTCCACGGCCATATCGCGAAGCTGTCGCATACAGGCTATTCCGCCAAGCTGCCACGCAGAAAGGCCAATATCGACTGCCTGGCATTCTGCCTTGCGGAACTCGTCCACATCTGCGGCCAAGAGTTCTGCGAGCTTTTCAGCTTGAGGCCTTAGAACCTGCTGCCAGTAGTGCCGATCCCGCTCTTGCTTCTCCAAGATATCCGCCAAGAGCCGCTGACGCTCCTGCTGTTTTCTTTTGTGTTCGGCCTTAGTCCGTGCGAGGCGTTCGGCCCGATGTTTCCGGCTGGGCGGCATAACCAACGGTTCAATGGCACTGATGAGCAGA
>CAWFCJ010000031.1:0-14084 GCA_963814265.1 Sedimentisphaerales bacterium
CCGGATGTGCGCCGAAGCAAATGATGTTCAACTGGCCGACTTTTTTCGGCTGGGTAGCGCGGGCACGCTCGCTGGCAAGCGGCGACCTGCCCGGCTCACGCTCCGCACTCGTCCCGGCGAAGGCCGAGGCCGTAGCGGGAGCGGGTAGTAATCGCCCGGCAAAGATAAGCGTGGATGCCAGCACAGACGATGCCAGAATGATTGAGCCGAGAATGTGCTTTTTCATGGTTTGCCTCCCAAAAAAGAAGATACTGATTGTTCTTGATAAGCGCTATTTGGTTGGGCTGGCAAGTCCGCTTGCCCATGGCGGGAGCAATTTCCAGCCCGCCGGCAGAAGAATTGCAGCCACAATTGTTTTCAGCAGGTCGCCGACAATAAAGGGATATAAACCGACAGCTAATACGGCCTTATTGATACCGATCAGGCAGCACAGCCAGAGCAGTCCGAAAGTATAGACGGTGATATTGCCGCAAATCATTGCCAAGATAGTAGTCGCAACTCGCCGGTCCCATCCTTTTTCCGCCAGAACCCCCGTAACGTAGGCTGCAGCAGCGAAGCCGACAATATATCCGCCCCTGGGCCCAAGCAGCACCGCAAGCCCAGCCTGGCCAAGCGCAAATACCGGCACCCCGCTGCTCCCTCCGCTATGTATGTAAGCATGCATAGAAATCCTCGCCGAGCACCAAACAGTGCTCCGAGAAATATCACCGCAAAAGTTTGTCCGGTGACTGGAACAGGACTAAAGGGCAGCGGAATCGCAATCTGGGCGGACAAACCTACAAGCAAAGAACCGCCGATGATTAAAGCGGCATCGTAAAACGCGGCGCTGGACTTCTGGCAAGGCCGCAAAATGTCGGCATAAGTTGTGTACGCTTGCATAGCTGCATTATACTTGCCAGTTGCTCCGCGTCAAATATTTAGCGTATAGCGTTCAGGGCTTAGTCTATACCCTATACGCTGTACGCTATCCCCTCCTTTAGGGCGTCCGTTGCTATGGCTGCGGTTGTGCCTGCTGGTCCTGTTGGCTCGAATTCATAGTATTAGACCGTATCTGTTGACTTTGCATCCCGGGTTGAGTCTGCTGCTGGAGCAGCTTTGAATCTGCGCTGATGTAGCTTTTGTGAAGTGCCTCTTTCTCGCCGGTTCTGTACGTCTCAAACACAATTTTATCCTTGCTTTGCCGGGTAACGATCTTGAGTTGCTCATCGATCTGTTTTTCATGAATCTTCGCCTCGTCATCATCTTTCAGGAAAGCTGCCGCAGAGGCCGCCGTGGGATGAGTGAATACATTTGCTTCCTGAAGTTCGGCGATGGCTTCTACCGCGCAGGCCTGAAGCAGCTTGGGCCAGAGTTTCTTAAATAGGTCAGCAGAAGCGTACACATCGGCGGTATTGAGCTTACCATTGATGGCAGAAACAAATCCCACTACATCGTTTCTACCATCGACCAGGCGAGTCAGGCCATCTATGTATTCTTGCACCGCTTTCTTGACGTCTTTATCGTCCAGCGTCAGTTCCAGGCTGGATGCAGACTGTGGCGCTCTAACCGATTTGCCGAGGTTTTGGCTCAGCTTGTTTTGCATATCGGCTACTTCCTGCCAAACGTTGCCTTGTGAACGATTGTAGCTGGCTGCGACCTTCAACCCTTTCGAAGGCAGCGCATTTGTGGAGGCGGAAAACTCGTGTGCCTTTTCATCACCCCTCTGACGCCATCGGCCGCTTTCAACGCAGAAGGAGCTTAGCGGAATTTTGCCTGATTTGGGAGCAATAACGTAGTCGTTACCGATCGTGCGGTCTTGCTTGCCTCCGCGCACGATATCGCCGGACTGGATGTAGATGTGCACATCGTCGGCTACATTTTCGATGACGAGGTTGTTGACCGTTCCTGTCTCACTGACGGTTGCCTTTTTCTGCTCCAGTGCCTCCTGAAGCGTCATGAATTTCGTTGCTTCTTTCACGTCTTTGTCGTGAATGAGAAAAATAGCCAGGTTTTTGTAGGCGTATGGCCCTGACAAAGAGTAATTCTCCGCCCGTGTGGCTTCCCGCTCATTTGCGAGCACCGGCGTGTTAGAAAATGTCATACCCGCGGCAATCGATACCGCGGTGACTATTGACAGGCCCAAACATGATGTCAGTTTCATTTTCATGGGTTTCATCTTTTGGTCTCCTTTAATTCTGTTCTGGTCAGTTTACGATTTTCTCTACTATAAATATAACGGACAAACGATAACCGGTTTTGTAAATAAGATGTAAAAACTCAACAGCGAGCGGCGCATCTGGCTTTGGTTGACTTATCCTGATGCTTGCTGTAGAATGTGATGCGTTCGCCAGGACGGCTTGGTTGATAGAATTTCGCCCTTTAGAGCGTTTATGCGTAAGTTCGCTAAGTATCTGCTCGTGTGCATCGTAATACTGGGTCTGGCTATCGCGGCGCTGATGACCTTCCGCAGACGTTCCATCCGCGTTGAGGATGTGCTGGCAGTCTACGATGAACAGACCACATACAGTACGCTCACCATCACTTACCCCCTTAACGAAACGCTCTTCCCTCCGGAGATTGTGCCGCCCACATTTGGCTGGAAAGACGCCGATCCGCAATCGAGAGTCTGGCTGATCACCGTCAAATTCCAGGACCAGGGACAGATGAACTTCCTCAGTAACCGTGCCCAATGGACGCCGAACGCCGAGGACTGGGAGATCATAAAGAAAAAGTCGCTGGAAAAAGGCGCAGAAGTTACCATTCTGGGCGTCACCCGCTCTAATCCTGTCACAGTCATCTCAGCAGGTCGGATTTCAATCAAAACATCGAAAGATGAAGTTGGCGCACCTTTGTTCTACCGCGATGTAGACCTGCCTTTCATCGATGCCGTCAAAGATCCATCGCACATCAGATGGCGTTTCGGTGCGATTTCACAGCCTCGGCAGCCGCCGGTCGTCCTTGAGAATTTGCCCGTCTGCGGAAACTGCCATTCATTCCCACGTGATGGAAAAATCCTCGCGATGGATGTGGACTATGCCAACAGTAAAGGCTCGTACGTCATTACGCCGGTCGCAGAAGAGATGACACTTGCCACAAGTGACGTCATCACATGGAATGATTACAGAAAGGAGGACGGCGAGGACACCTTTGGTCTGCTTTCCCAGATCTCTCCGGACGGCAGGTTCGTCGTCAGCACGGTCAAGGACAAGTCTGTCTTTGTGCCAAGGCCGGACCTTGCCTTTTCTCAACTCTTCTTTCCGATTCAGGGCATTCTGTGCGTATACGACAGGCAGACGGGTACTTTCAAGGCCTTGCCCGGTGCCGATGACCCGCAGTACGTTCAGAGCAATCCCTCGTGGAGTCCGGACGGCAAGAGTATTGTCTTTGCCAAATCCAGAACGTACATACTCAAGACCGTCCGCGATAAGGGCAAGGTGCTTCTGTCCGCTGAAGAATGTAGAGAGTTTCTTGAAGAGGGCAAAACCTTCTTGTTCGACCTATATAGGATTCCATTCAATGAAGGAAAAGGCGGTGCGCCCGAGCCCCTCGAGGGGGCGTCCAACAACGGCATGAGCAACTTCTTCGCCAAATACTCGCCCGACGGCAAATGGATTGTCTTCTGCAAAGCAAAGAGCTATATGCTGCTCCAGCCCGACAGCGAACTATACGTTATCCCCGCCGAGGGAGGCCAGGCCAGAAGATTGGAGTGCAACACAAGCCGGATGAACTCCTGGCACAGTTGGTCGCCAAACGGCAAGTGGCTGGTATTTTCGTCAAAGGCGTATTCAGACTATACGCAGCTTTTCCTCACCCACATCGATGAACAAGGCCGCAGCAGCCCCGCCGTCCTGCTATCGCATTTTACAACCCCAGACCGAGCGGCGAACATCCCCGAGTTCGCCAAGCTCGACCCTCACGCCATAAAGACAATCCGCGAAAAATTCGTGGACGATTTATCTTTTGTCAGAGCCGCGGCCCAGTTCATCAAGGCAAAAGATTTCGACCGCGCTGTGCAGGCTTGTAAAAAGGCGTTGGAGCTAAACCCTAAGAACGCTGAAGCGCACCACACATTGGCGTTCGCCCTGAAGAATAAAGGCCTGCTGAAGGAGGGAACGCCCCATCTGCTGGAGGCAATCCGCCTCGATCCTAATCACGTTGACGCCCGCTACAACCTCGGCTTGGCCATGATTTACCAGGGAAAGCTCGATGAGGCAGTAACGCATCTCTCGAAGGTTTTACAGCTTGATCCCAACCACGCCAAAGCACACGCCGACCTGGCATCTGTTCTGCTGCTGAAGAATATGCCTGCCGAGGCCGTCACGCATCTTTCGCAGGTGATACGCATCGACCCGAACTACGCCAACGCATACTACAACCTTGCCGAGGCGATGTTGCTGCAAGAAAAGCCCGATGCAGCAGTCAAGTATTTGTTGGAGGTTCTAAGGATTGAGCCAAATGACGCCCAGGCCCACTATAAGCTGGCCCTGATCTCGGCGCTGCAAGGCCAGACAGAAAAGAGCCTGGCGTATTACTCTAAGGCAGTCTCGCTCAAGCCGGACATCGACACATCGGCCTTACTGCATCACCTTCTTGGGGGCAGCTACGCCGAGGCTCGGCGGTTTCACGATGCGGTCTTGGCTGAGGAAAAGGCCCTGAAGCTCGCTCGTGCTGCCAGAGACCAGGAGTTCATCCAGAAAATCCAGAGAGCCCTTGAATTCTATAAACAGTTGGACAAGTCTGTTAAGTGATTGTGACTTGCCCCCGCCTCATTCGAAGACCCACAATAGCCAGAGACGGATATTGACGCGAACGAGCAGTCCTGATAGAATTCATTCTTCGGCGGCGGGACAGTTGTGGTGAAAGTAGCTCAGTTGGATAGAGCACTGGACTGTGGATCCAGGGGTCGCGGGTTCAAATCCCGTCTTTCACCCTTATGAGCAGGAGAAATGCCCTTCGGATGCTGCTGACCAGCACCTTTTTCTGGATCGCAGTTGTTACCTGCGCGGCTTCGGCAGATGACCAGCCCCAGTGGGGCGAGAGACATTCGCGAAATATGGTATCGGGCGAGACCGGCCTTGCCGAGACCTTCGACCCAGCTACCGGCAAGAACATCAAGTGGGTAGCGCCATTGGGCAGCGAAACCTACGCCACGCCTGTGGTGGCGGGCGGCAGGGTGCTGATCGGCACGAACAACAATAATCCAAGAGACGCCCGGCACAAAGGAGACCGCGGCGTACTTCTGTGCCTGGATGAAAAAGATGGAAGCCTCTGCTGGCAACTTGTCGTGCCCAAACTGGGCTCAGACCCATACCTGGATTGGCCAAGAGCCGGTATTGTGTCGGCGCCTACCGTTGAAGGCCAGCGCGTCTATGTCGTAAGCAACCGCAACGAGGTGATGTGCCTGGACCTGGCGGGCCAGGCCAACGGCAACGATGGGTCGTTTCAGGATGAGGCCCGCCATGCAACTGTGGAAGGCGCTGAGCCGGCAGCGTTGACTGAGAAAGACGCGGACATAATCTGGCTGTATGACATACGTGCCGAGATCGTGCCCCCGCACGATGAAGCTCATAGCTCGATCCTGATTGACGGGCAGTTCCTGTACGTCAACACAAGCAGCGGAAAGGATAGTTCGCATCGGCGCATTCGTGTCCCTGACGCCCCGAGCCTGATAGTGCTTGATAAGACAACCGGTCGGCTTATCGCCAAAGATAATGAGCAGATTGGGCCAAAAATTTTCCATTGTACGTGGTCGTCGCCCGCGATTGGTGAGGTCAACGGGCGAAGGTTGGTATTTTTCTGCGGCGGCGACGGCGTAGTCTATGCGTTCGAGCCGATAAAGTCCGCTCCGCCGATGGGGGTGGTGGAGAATCTAAAAAGAGTCTGGCGATTCGATTGCGATCCTACGGCGCCAAAAGAGAACGTGCACGACTATATTGGAAACCGCCAGGAAAGCCCGAGCAATATCAAGAGTATGCCGGTCTTTTACAAAGATCGGCTGTACGTGACCGGCGGAGGTGACATCTGGTGGGGCAAAAACCAGGCCTGGCTCAAGTGCATTGATGCGACAAAGACGGGCGATATAACAGGCACGGGGGAGATTTGGTCTTACCAGTTGGAACGTCACTGCTGTTCAACGCCGTCAATTTTTGGGGGCTTGGTTTTTGTCGCTGACTGTGCGGGAAATATCCACTGTGTGGATGCCGGAGACCGGCAAGCCTTCCTGGACGCACGAAACAAAAGGCGAGATTTGGGCGTCGACACTTGTGGCAGGCGGCAAAGTCTATATTGGCACACGCCGGGGGGATTTCTGGATATTGGCTGCCGGCAAGGATAAAAAGGTGGAGGGCTCGATTGATTTGGATAGCTCCATAGCTGCTTCGCCGGTAGCTGCTAACAGCGTGCTCTACATCACCACGATGAAGAACCTCTACGCAGTGAAAACAAGGTAGAGTGCGATGTATCGCACCAAATCCAGTAGGCTGCGATGAATCGCACCCTACATGCTGCACGCTAAACGCTCTACGCTGTACGCTGTTTCTACGTTGACATTTTATTTCCGTTAGGTAGACTAAACTGCCAACAAAGAGTGCTATATATCATTGTGTTAGGTTCTGGAGATTATTCTAGGTTATGAATACAGAAGTTGAACTGGTCGAAAAATACGCCAGTACATTTCGTGACTTAATCAATAGCAAGATCTGGCCCAACAAAGCTAGTATTCGGGAAGCATTGCGACTCAGCAAAGACGGAGACTGGGAATTTCTTTGTATCTCAATGGATATCATTGAAGATGCATGCACTGCAATTAATAACTTCTTAAAGTTTGGTTTCAATGGTCCTACAAAATACGATGATGTTGGCGAGAAATATCTGCGGTTATATGGGATTCTGAGTGCAACTTATGTTCAACAAGAAGCATTGGTCAAAGTATATCAGCTCATGAATGTGGGCCCTTCACTTAAGGAAACAAAGCAATTGGTTGATACCCTATTGATACGTTCCCTTCGACATAAGCTCTCTTCTCACAGCACTAATTACCACGACAGACAGAGCGATTCAATTCAAGGGTATGTGCCAATACGATGCGATCTAGATAACTTCAATTGTACTTATAGCAAAAATGGAAGAGGTAACCATAATTCCGTTGATCTTAAGGCAGCACTGGATGAACATCTCAACATGATGGTAGAGTTACTCGATAAGATCATGGAGAAAGCTATAAAGACCTTATTCAAAGGCCAGAAACCAGTAAGAACTGTATTGAGTTCTCACAAGAATTAGAAGATTTGAGAATTCTTAGAAATGGTGGTTTTGTGCAACGGCTTCCGAATGGCAGGAAGTTGATTGTCACAATGGCCAAAGAAATCTGAGAGCCAGTTTCACTCGCACGGCTTGTAAGGCCACTGGGTATCCGCAATGTTATCATTCGTTGGTTGTCCGCCTGAGGCGGATAAATTTTAATCAGTTCGGTGATGTAGAACGGCCTTGTTCCGCAACGTAGTGCGCTGTCGCCGGTTATTTGAGGAGTTGTCATTGCGAGGCCTGCCTTGCAGGCCGTGGCAATCCCATTATGGAACGGCAGAGATTGCTTCGTTTCGCTCGCAAGGACATCCATGGCTTGAGCGGCGACAAAGCAGTAGCATAGAATCAGTAGACGTCAGGTTGTATATTATTATGCTAGGAACAAAGGTGGTATTATGACGGCAGAGTCCGGATTGAAATGGGTGTTGCGTTTTATCGCGGTTACAACAATACCTGCATTCATTGCGGCTGTGATGCCTCAATCCTGGCTTGCCTATATGATCAATAAGGCTGAGCCGGGAATCTCAACAGGGATTCTGGTGACGTATTTGGCGCGGATGCTGATGCTCATGTATGCTTTTGTAGGGCTACAGGGTTTTATCTTCTCTACGGACATAAGACGTTACCTGCCCCTTATTTGGATCCTGGGTGTTGGAAGTGTAGTCGTGGGTCTCGCTGGTCTGATTGCCCTATTCGCTGGTTTTGCACCTGACTACCGCGTCGGCCCCTTCTGGATTGTCTTTGCTGATTTTGCAGAAGGTTTTGCCCAGGGCGTCGCTGATGGTAATCCTTCTTTTACGCATCCCGCGCGGCCATCTTCATTATTGAGGTATCGAGACTCCGTATTGTATATTATCATGTCGTGCGCCTAAACAGAAAGGAACGTCCATGAACAGGATAATGCTGATAGCGGGCACAAGCATTGTCATCACGGTACTATTGCCACTTGCGGTCGGCACAGAAAAAGAGCGCAAATCGAATGAGCAGAACAGGCAGAAGCTAATAGGCTCGTGGGAAGTGACAAGTGCCCAGACGTCCTTGATTCTGTCGATTGAAGCCGACCACAAGGTCTTAGTCCTGTGGATCCGAAAGGGCAGCCATTCAATGCTTCGTACATCCTGGAAGCCTTTTCATGGTGGAATCCTGGTACAGGCGCTGCCCAGGATACGTCTTTGGCCCGGAAGGGAAAACAACGATGATGAGCTCCGTGCCGAGCTGGAGGCTGTCCCGGAGATAGGGTACGATCCCAACAAAGAATTCCATGAGCGTTTTTTCATGAGACGCATAAAATACGCAGAGCCGCCCAAACAATTTTTAGATCGGCCAGTTCCTGAGCAGTGGAAAAGAGAGACGCTGGATGCTGAATGGAACGCTTCAGCGGGGAAACGCCGACCAGCCTCGGCGTCTATGCCATCACAATGGCTTCAGAATTGTGTTGTTGAAATGGTTCGGAGTCAAACGAATGAAGTACGCTCATTTAATGGCATCGGGGCCAATGACGTTGCTCTGATTCCAGAGAATAACGTGGTTGAAGATATCCTTCAAAGATGCCAAAACATATCCCGTCTTTCTAAGGCGGATATTCCATTCTACAGAAACTGGTTAAAGGATCGCATCTCCGAGATACAGGCTATCACGCTAGGAACCCCACGTGCACGGGTAGATCAGTTGTTACTTCAAAATGGAGGTCTCTCTACACGTTTCGCTGCAATTTACAGCCATAGGGACTGTCTCGTACTTAAAGTTCGGGTTCAATTTGATGGGAATGGTCAGGTCAAGGCTATATCACCCCCCTATCTTGGATTATGCACAGCCGATTAAAACATAGAACATGCGGTTCAAGTTGGACCGCCTTCGGTCGTCAGTCAGAAAGAATGTTCATTTTGAACATTTGAATTTCGGATTTTTGTTACTTTTGTTCAGTTGGATGCCTTGTCTAAATAGAAACCGGTGCACCGCTAAATATTTAGCCCCGCAATTTATTGCGGGGTCCGTTGTCGTGCAGGGTTGATTCCGTCGCCGTGCCGGCGACGGCTAAACGTAATTGAGGCGAAGGAGACTAACGATGCAAGCGAGAAAGATCATACCAGGGTTCAGAATTTGCGATTGCCGATTGCCAATTGAAAATCTTAAATCGAGAATCGTAAATTCTACCTTCGTGCTTTTGGCGTTCGGCTTGGGCAGTTCAGCTTGTTTTGCGTTGGACCCAATGGGACCGCCAGCCAGCGGGGTCAAACAAGGGCAATTCCATATAGGGGCGGATTACTCCTACAGCCAGATGGACCTTGAATTGAAGGATGGTGTATGGATTGAGTACCTGGACGGCCTGTTTAACGACGCAGGAGCAGCGACAACCTTCACACTAAAGGATTTCCAGAGCAGCAGAATATACGCCAACCTCGGATATGGCATCGCCGACAACTGGGACGTATTTCTCCGCCTGGGCGGCACAGATGCCCAGTTCGGCGACTCGATTTGGCAGGACCAAGAGGAATTTGATAGCGGCGCACAGATGGCTATTGGAGGCGGCGTCAAGGCGACCTTTTACGAAGAGGGCAACCTCAGGCTGGGAGCGCTACTTCAAGCCAGTTGGGCCGAATTCGACGGGGAATTAAAGGCGCCGCACTGGACGGCAGCAGACTCTGTGGAAATGGATATCACGCAAATCCAGATCGCCGTGGGTGCAACCTGCCGACTGACCGACCAGCTTTCGATTTATGGCGGGCCGTTTTTGCACTTTGTCGATGGCGATCTGGACGACCAGTTCAGCGAGTGGACGGACGAGGGTCTTTTGAATTCGCATTACTCCTGGAGCGTGCAGGAAGATTCAGTTCTTGGCGCATACGTTGCGGCGCAGGTGGACCTGGCGGAGAACTGTTCGCTCAACATCGAGTGCCAGCTCACCTCGGCTGCCGAGGCTATCGCTCTGGGTTTACTCTGGAGATTTTAGGAAAAAAACCCCGCAATGAATTGCGGGGCTAAATATTTATCCGCCAAACGGAGGCGGATTTATTTGGCGGTTTTGCTATTGCTTTGCTACGAATGAACTTTTGCAAAATTGAGATTAGGTACACTTTGAAAAGGGAAAATTTGTTGTCTTATTTTTCCTTTTCAAACATTAACTACTTGATAGATAATTACTTAGCTCGATTATTTAAGGAAATCAAGAAACGGACTTCCTTAAATAATATGTGCCTAATCTCCTTTTTGCAAAACTCTTGTTACAATACAAGGGTCTGGCAAGGCCTATTATGAAAGAATCAAAGCTAAAATTGACCCGAACGATTTGGGTAGTGCTCTCTGTGGTGCTGGCTGTCCAATGCGCCTGGGCGTCAAGGACAGGTCGCAAGGAGTCCGCACCGGCTGCAAGCAGACCTGCGCCAAGCAGCCAAAGCCCACGGTTTGCGTCCCCGGCCCGCACAAGCCCTTCGCCTGTACCTAGAACTGGGTCGTTTCATTCGATGCAGTCCATCCCGCGTACTTCGACGCCAAGCATCGACAGGTCCGCAAGTGTGATGGGAAGTAGTGGGACCTTGGGCAGTAGAAGCCAGGGGCTTTTCCAGAGTGGCCGTGCTCCGGCAGCCTCCACCCCGGCGAGCAGTGCGGCCGGCAGAACATCCAGGAAAGTCGGTCCAGAATACGGGACTCGTCCCTCTCTGGTCAACCCCCGCGAAAGCGGGGGCCTATCGCCTGGTGAGGGGGGACGGAAGACAGACGACAGACGTGCCAGCGCGGCTTTAGACGCCCGGCGTGACCGTAAGGCCGGCCCAGGTCTGCCGCCGGGTGAGGGGCCGGTTCTTAGCCAGGGCCGGATTTCCAGAAAGGCCGGCGGTCACTTCGAGTACCCCTATAGAGACAGGAGCTTTTACTACTACGACCGCCATTACTATCCGTCGCGCCCGATATTCTCCTGGATTTCCTGGCCTGATTGCTGCCGGCCGATATATTACGACTACGGCCCGGAGTGCACGTTCGGCTTTTTCTGGCCTTACTATCACCGCAAATTCGTCTTCATAAGCCTGGGCGGCTATTGGCCCTGCTACACGTACCGGCGATACTACTGGTACGGCTGGCATCCCTACGAGTGGTATGGGCCGTGTCCACCTGAATATGTTAAGCTCGGCGATACCTACAATTACTACTATTACAATGCTCCGCCCAAGAAGTCACCTGACGCGAATGCTGTAGACCAGGCCGGCGAAAAACTCCAAGAAAGCCCTCCTGCTGGACCGCAGGAAAAGACCCAGGCGGATGCCTATTTTGAAGAGGGGGTCAAAGCCTTCGAGGCTGGCAGTTATGCCGCTGCTGCCGCCAAATTTGGCGCTGCTATGGAGCTTGCACCTGATGATATTGTTTTGCCTTTTGCATACGTGCAAGCGGTTTTCGCCCAGGGCGAACATAAAAAAGCCGCCGATGCTCTGCGCGAAGTCTTAGCTAAAACGTCGCCGGAGAGAGAAGGCGTCTTTTATCCTCGCGGCCTATATCCTGCTGAAGACGCCCTGCAAGTGCAAGTGAAGCGCCTTGGGGAAAAAGCCGCGTCAAATCCGCTTGATGCAGATCTGCAACTCTTGCTGGGCTACCAACTGCTCGGCATGGGCAAGTTGGATGAGGCGGCCAAGCCGCTGACGAATGCCCGGCTGGACTATAACAACCATCAAGCGGCGACCCGGCTGTTGAGCCTGCTTGAAAAGCTCAAAAAGGCCGATGAGAAGAAAGCAGGGTTGAATAACCAAGAAACGACCCCGACAAATGGCGGGGCTGACGCACCGGACGCATCTGATTGAAAATTGTCAATTGGCAATTTACAATTACCTCATGCCTTTTATTGACCGTCGCAAGTTTATCAAAACCACGGGCAGCGTTTTGAGCGCCGCCGCATTGGGCGGACTCACATCGGGTTGCCCAAGCACAGGCGAGCCCGCGTTTAGCCGTCGCTGGCCCGGCTTCAAATACGCTATGTGCAACGAGAGCATGCCCCAATTAACCTGGCCGGAGCAATGTCAAATTGTTGGTGACGCCGGCTATAAAGGGATTGAGGTCGCGGCATTCACATTAGTTAAACAAGGCGTTCAGGAGTTAACTGCCGCCAGGCGTCGAGAAATGGTCTTTGTGATGCAGGATGCCGGTATCGAATGTGTGGGACTGCATTGGTTGTTAACGCCGCCACCAAAAGGATTGCACTTTACGACGCCTGATTTTGCGGTTCGCCAGAATACCGTCGCCTACTTTCACGAACTGATTGATTTTTGCCGACCTCGGTGGCCCCTATATGATTTTTGGCTCACCTAAGCAACGCAATACAGTTGGCATTTCCGTTGCCGAGGCAAAAAAGTATTTTGCCGAAGGCCTGGCGAAAGTTGCCGGCCACGCACAGCAACGCGGCGTTGAGATACTCATAGAACCCTTGGCTAAGGGCGCAACGGACGTCGTCAACACGCTGGCAGAGGCATTAGAGTTGGCTAAACAGGTAAATAATCCCGCCATTGCGATCATATTTGATTTTCATAATACCGGCGACGAGACTGAATCATTCGATGCTTTACTGAAGAAGTATTTTCAGCATATTCATCACGTCCATGTGCAAGAAATGGATGGCAAACATCTCGGGACAGGAGATGCCGTGCGCGACTATGTGCAGGCTTTTCAAACGCTGAAAGATCTAAAGTACGATAAGTGGATTTCACTGGAGGTATTTGATTTTTTGCCTGGCGGAAGAAAATTGCTGAAGAGTCAATGCGAACTCTAAAGCAAATAGAAGCCAAATTGGTATAACGATCCTGCATAAATGTAGGTAAGAAAGTGCCGGAGGTCGACCATGGGAAGGAGTTATCTCGTATCATTCTTTGCTTCTACCTTGATTCTCAGTGTACCCGGTCGCTCGTGCGTGTCGCAAGTCCAGCAAGATTTTTCGCCCAAGCCGGACGAGCAGCAATTGCCGCGAGCTATGCACTCGCAGATGAAAGAGTTGCCCACTATCACCGTCGGCCGGGAGGATGCCGCCGTACTTGGGAGCGACAACCGGGCGTTGCAGGCAGCGGTGGATTACATCGCGGGCCTGGGCGGCGGCACAGTTGAGATCGGCCCGGGGCAGTATATTATGCACGATTCGCTGCACTTGCGCTCCAACGTCACCATCCGAGGCAAAAAAGACAAAACCATTCTGCGCAAGGCCGATGGTGCAGTATCCGTTTTGGTTCTTGATGGCGATTTCGGTGAGCAACAGATTACCGTGGCAGATCCAACCGGCTTCGCGGTAGGAAACGGAGTCGCCATCTGGGACGACCAGGCGGGCGGATTTCATACCACCGTCGCCCGCATCACAGGACGCAATGGAAATACTTTTTCCATCGACAAGCCGCTTATGGCCGATTGCATGGTCGCCAATAATGCTAAAGCGGCAACCGTTTTCCCTGTCGTTCGCGCCTACGATAGCGAAGGGGTACGGATCGAAAACCTCGTGATCGATGGAAACAAGCAGTCTAACGCTAATCTGAACGGCTGCCGCGGGGCGGGCATCTTTCTGTATAGAGCCTTCGGTACTGTCATTCAAGGCTGCGTAGTTCGCAATTACAATGGCGATGGGATTAGCTTCCAGCAGTCCAATGATGTCACCGTGGTTGATTGCGTTTGCGAAGACAACGCTGCTTTAGGAATCCATCCGGGCAGCGGCTCGCAGCGTCCCGTCGTCCGCGGCTGTATTGCCCGTCATAACGGAACGGACGGGCTTTTTTTGTGCTGGCGTGTTCGGCACGGATTGTTCCAAGACAATACTCTGGAGGGAAACGGGCAATTCGGGATTTCAA
>CAWFCJ010000032.1:0-14171 GCA_963814265.1 Sedimentisphaerales bacterium
ACATCGAACACATTAACAGTGCCGGTGTATCCGGCTCAGGCAAAGCTGTAGTTCCCAAAGAGCTCGACTGGGTTGAGTATAGCAGTCCTCTTTCAATCGCTGCGGGGCTTCTCCACCACTATCCCGATGCCAGAACAATCATCCATATCGGAGGTCAAAGCTCGCTTGTTCTGGTGCTGGAAGACGGCTTAAAAAAGCCCTGGAAAGTAGTCTCAAATCCCCTCTGCGCTGCGGGTACGGGCAGGTTCATGGAGCAACAGGCATATCGACTTGGTATCAGCATGGATGATTTTGCCCGTCTGGCTCTCCAGTGCCAGGACAGTCCACCCAGGATAGCGGCCAGATGCAGTGTCTTTGCCAAGACCGACCTTATCCACCTGCAACAGAAAGGTGTCCCAATTGAAACCATGTTGTACGCGCTCTGCGAAAGCATTGCTCGCATGGTCACCTCGCTTAAGCAGGGAACTTTCGAGACTCCAATCTACTTTGCCGGTGGAGTGGCAGCCAATACTGCGGTAGTGAGAGCACTGAATGAAGTGCTCTCGGCAAAGAATAGGAATTCAGTACAGGTAACCGTCCCTGAGCATTATCTCCATAGTGAAGCTATCGGTTCGGCCTTGCTGGCTACAGGCAAGAAAGTCCGGGGAATTCTGCTTCCAGAAAGTGACGCTCGCCAGCACTATTTCGAAATGCCCAGGCTGGAATCAGTCCCACAACAGGATGGCGGTTCAAACGGAAAGATAGACAAACGATGCGTGGGATATCTGGGTGTTGATGTCGGCTCCACCAGCACGAAAGCGGTGATACTCGATGAAACAGGAAAAGTTATGCTGGCAAAGCACTATCTGATGACTGCTGGAAAACCGATTGATGCCGTCAAAGAAGTCTTCAGAAACCTTGTTCACCATGGGGCAGACACCGCAACTATCGCTGGCGCAGGTGTAACCGGTTCGGGAAGATACCTCATCGGCAGTCTTATTGGCGCAGACTTGATTAAGAACGAGATTACAGCACAAACCAGGGCTGCCGCAGAAATCGATCCTGAGGCTGATATTATAGAGATAGGCGGGCAGGACTCCAAGCTCGTCATCAAAAGGCAGAACGTCGTTATTGACTATCAGATGAATAAAGCCTGTGCTGCTGGGACGGGAAGCTTTATCGATGAGCTGGCTGAAATGCTCGATATTTCTGTGAAAAATGGTGATTTCGCCAGCCTTGCTTTCGAGGCACCGTGCACTATCGACCTGGGTACTCGATGCGCTGCATTTATGAGCCAGGCAGTGGCTTCGGCACAACAGGAAGGCGTGTCGCAGGAGATAATTACCGCCAGCCTGGCAAATGCTATCGCCAAGAACTACCTTTCCAAGGTAGTGGGCAATCGAAAGCTGGGCAGCAAAATCATCCTTACAGGAGCGGTATTTTACAACCGCGCCGTAGTTTCTGCTTTCAGACAGCAACTGAAAGGGAAAACGCTGACTGTGCCAGAACATAAGGAGGTGAGCGGCGCCATCGGTGCAGCGCTTCTGGCAAGAGAAGCTATATCCGGTCAGAAATCAAAATTCAAGGGATTTCAACAGGTCATTGACAGTGAATACAATCTTTCTACTTTCACCTGTAAAGCCTGCGACAACAATTGTGCCATCACCCGTATGCAAACGCCCAATGAGAAACCAACGTTCTACGGCAGCAGATGTGATCGCTATGACAGTACGCTCAGCCAGGAGAAAACAGCAACGTTCTTTGATGAGCGAGAAAAATTGCTTTTTAGAGACTATCGGGAAAACGCGGGCACTGGACCTGTGGTAGGAATACCCCGGGCGCTGCTGGTATATGATTACGCTCCTCTCCTTATCGGTTTCCTTAATGCCCTCGATGCGAAAGTTATCCTCTCCAGTAAAACAACCAAGGAGATTATGGAAAAATCGGTGGAGCTCAGCTATACCGACAGTTGTTTTCCTGTCAAACTGCTCCATGGACATGCGGCAAACCTGTCAAACACTGACTATATCCTTTATCCCTGCACTATTCGTCTTGGGGAAAAAGAGGGGCAGGAGAACCAGAAATACGCCTGTCCTCTGGTCCAGGCATCCCCTTATATTATCCGCCAGGTGCTCGGACTCGAAGAAAAGTTGCTCATACCCATTATAGACTTCAGCCGTGGGAATGAAGAGGTTATCCGCAACTTTGCTCACAGTGCAGTGAAGATGGGCTTCAGTAAGGCGAAAGGGAGGCAGGCAGCAATCGCCGGCATCAGGGCACAGCAGCAATTCGAGTCAGATAAAACAGCTCTGGGCGAGAAGCTCCTCGATCAGCTCCACTATAGTAAGCAACTGGGTGTGGTGATTTTTGCCCGCTCGTATATGTCGCAGGACTCCGGGGCCAACCTCGGCATCGCTGAGAAACTGGCTCAGCTGGGAGTAGTGCCGATACCACTCGATTTCCTGCCCCTTACCTCTATCGCTGCCACCGACTATTCCGACCGACCATACTGGCTTTACGAAAGCAAGCACATAGCTGGCGCTGCCATTACCGAAGCCAATCCTCAGCTCTATGGACTGGTATTGACCAACTTCGGCTGCGGTCCTAATTCGTTCATCCTGAAGATACTGGAAGATATCATGGGTGGCAAGCCGCTGGGGCAGCTGGAAATTGATGAACACGCTGCTGAGGCAGGTATCGTGACCCGCCTTGAAGCTTTCGTGGATACTATTCGAGGCTTTGCTGGCGCTGAGAAACAACCAGAAACTCAGCATAAAAACATTTACAGGGGAACCTCAGCAACCATAAATACGCAGAAAACGCTCCTTATTCCCAGGATGGCACCTCATGCCGAAGCGGTCGCTGCCGCCATGGAAGCGTGCGGTGTCAGTGCTATAGTGCTCCCCGAACCGGACGAACGTAACCTCTTCTATAGTGAACAGGTAACCTCGGGTACGGAATGTTTACCATATCGGGTGACACTGGGCGATTTTATGAGGTTTTACTACGAGAACGGCGCCCACCTTAAGAACTTCGAAGGATTTAATGCCGGCTCCTACGGTCCCTGCCGCCTGGGCAAATATGCCATAGAACAGATACGGTTACTTAAAGACATGGGATTTGACCTGCCTATACGCACCACTGTGTCCAACAATGCCTACCGCGATTTAAATCTTGGCCCCGACTTTGAGCGCATTGCCTGGCGTGGCATCGTGGCGGTAGACTGCCTTGAGAAAATGGTCTGGCGCACTCGACCTTATGAAAAAGAGAAAGGGGCAGCCGATACCCTGTTTGCCGCCTGCGTCACCAGGGTTGCCAACCGCATCCGCCGCAAAGAAGCATTGGCCGATATCATGAAAGAGGCAACCGCGCAATTTAACATTCTTATTGACACCAGCTTGCCCAGAAGACCACTGATTGGTATTAACGGTGAGATTTATCTGCGCTCCAACAAATTCAGCAATAAAAATCTGGTGAAGGTCTGCGAAGACGCTGGACTCGAAGTCATTGTTACACCAATGGGAGAATGGTTCAAGTATACCGCCTACCGAAACCTTGAAGATGCCGTCACCGACCGTAAACTCAAAAAGATACTGGTCAGCTCTATCAAGAAATATGTCCAGGCGCATGACGAGCATTCGGTAGCCATACAGTGCAAACAGCTTCTGGATACACACGAGCCGTCGACATCTGAATTACTGGCACTGACCAGCCGTTATCTTTCGCCGAAATGCGGCAGCGAAGCTGTCCTCAGTATCGGCTGCGGCATTAAATGGCTGGAGGATTCAGCGTTTGCCGGCGTCATCTCCGTGATGCCTCACGGCTGTATGCCCGGCGGCATCGTCGCCGCCATGGCAGAGAAATTCAGCAGTGCGTACCATAAACCCTGGATCAGCCTCACCTACGATGGCTTCCTGGAAACAAACAACCTGGCAAAGATTAATAGCTTTGCTGAGGTTATAAGGTACTGCAATAAATAATAGGAAACCAAAGGGATATAAAGGGGCATAGCCTCTTCTAATATAAATTATCCCTCTCACCTTGAAAAAGAGAGAGGGGCAGGAGTGAGAGGTTGATAAACACGACAGCTAGCAATAGCCCATCTTTTCAAAGAAGCTTATGGCCGTATATACTGCTGGTAACTGCCCTTTTTATCGTATCGCTCATTGCTGGTTTATACGCCTCTATCGAACTTGCGGGTGCTAGTCTCGAGGAACTTAAGCAAGCCCTGTTGCCTCTCATTCAGACTATGGGGGCATTTGGTCCTATCGCCTTGTTTTTTCTCATTTTCCTGAATAATGCCATCAAAGCGCTGGCTACTATCGTTTTAGGTGTTGTCGTAGGAATACCCCCACTAGTATTTATAGGCATCAACGGCTTCATGATTGGCATAGTAGTTTCGGCGCTGCAATCCAGCACAGGATACGGAGTGCTGATTGCCAGCCTGCTACCACATGGTATTATCGAAATACCCCTGCTGGTATTAGCCTCAGCGCTGGGTCTGAGCATAGGAAAGGAATCTTTCAATTCCCTACTGAAGCAAAAGAGTGCCGTGAAAGCACAACTGCGTCATGGTTTACGGATTTATCTTATATGGATACTTGCCGGGCTATTCATCGCCGCTCTAATAGAGGTCTTTATTACCCCTCTCTTTATTCTTCTCGCTGGCGGCAAAGAGCTCTTTATACAATAGCTGAATGCTTACGGGGAAAGGCTGCCGTGCTCAGGAAAGCGGTATGATTTTACCTATGACAAGCGCATGGACATAGACCTTGGCTGTTTTTTCCAGCAACTCACAGTTGGTAATCGCCTCTCTTATATCTTTCCCGACACTGAGGGCGCCGTGATTTGCCATGAGTACCGCATTCCTCGACCCCAAAGCCAGCACCACATTACATACCATTTCCTGGCTACCCGAAGGCGCATAGTCAGCCACGCTTATCTCGCCGCCCAGGCAGGCAACCTGGTCATCGAGAATCGGCGGAATGTTTTGCCTGGCTACAGCAATCACGCTGCTGAACACGGGATGAGCGTGGACAACAGCATTCACCTGCTGACGCGCTTTATAAATCTCTATGTGGAGCATCGTTTCGACTGAAGACTTGCGCTTTCCTTGGACACGCTCGCCGTTGAAGTCAACAATCACCATATCCTTCGGCTTAAGCAAATCATAGTGACATCCGCTGGGGGTAATCGCCACCAGTCCACTACGGCCAGAGCCAGAAATGCGCATGCTTATATTCCCCGCAGTGCCCACCACCAGCCCCTTCTCCACCATCTGCAGAGCTGCCTTAAGCACCAGCTTCTTTTCTGCTTCCCACATCCTTAATTCGTGACCTTGTGATATTCAAGAGCTATGGTATAGCCATGGCCGCTGGCTGTCAAGAAAGCGTACTATTTCAGGAGAAAAAGAGGGGAAAAAGGGAGGGATGCAATTGAAGGTCAGGTTATTAACCCCTTCTCCCCTTGGTCAAGGAGAGAAGGGGTAGGGGATGAGAGATTCTTGCACATCCTAAACCTTTTCACACTTATTTCGTTTTACTATATAATACCACCAGTTTTACGAGGTTAACTGGTGGTAAACGAAGAATATATAGTACAACAGGCAGTCGATGGAAACCAGGCAGCGTTTACGCAACTGTATGACATCTATTTTGATAGGATATATCGTTATATATACGTGCGACTAAGAAGACAAGATGAGGCGCAGGATTTAACGCAGGAGGTATTTATTAAGGCATTGAAGGCAATCGAGTCATATAAGGTAGGCAAGGCGCCCTTTGCTTCCTGGCTATTCCGCATTGCCCATAATCAGGTGATTGACCATGTACGAAAACATAAGAAGGGCATAGAAATGAGCCTGGATGAAGCACCACCGAGCGTGGGAGCCGAAGACCCGGTTGCCATAATTGAACAGAGGTTCGAGGTAGCGGAGTTAAACGCAGCAATAATGGCATTATCGCCAGCACAGCAGGAAGTGATTTCGCTGCGCTTTATTGCTGAGCTACCTATTGCCGACGTCGCCAGGATTTTAGGCAAGAGCGAAGGGACAGTGAAAGCCTTACAATTCAACGCCACAATATCACTGCGGAAACTCCTGGCTGGAAGAATATAATGAGCAAGCATTTAGAAGAAATTTTCAACGAATGCATCGAGCGGCTAGAACGGGGAGACAGCATCGAAAACTGTCTTATGAACTATCCTGAAGTGGCGGCTGACCTGGAGATACTGCTCAGGACCGCAGTCAATGTACACTGGCGTGCTTCCATGGTACAGCCCCGACCAGAGTTCAAAGCGTATGCTCGAGCACGGTTCATCGGTGCACAGTATGCCGCCACCCAGGAAAAGCAGCCTTCACACCGACCAACCATTTTCAGTCTACAGCGTGCCTGGGTGCCAGCGTTAGCCATGGTCCTAATCCTGGTGTTCTCCAGCGTCGGTACTGCAGCAGCAGCTTCTAATGCCATGCCCGATGAACCACTCTATCCGGTCAAGCTGGCAACAGAGCAGGTACGGCTCACCATGGCGCTTTCCAATGAGGCAAAGGCAGAGCTCAATGTGCAGTTAGTCGAAACCAGGTCACAGGAAATCGTCACAATGGCTGCGCAGGGTAAATCTGAGCAAGTTGCCGTAGTTACTGACAGGTTAGCTCAACATCTTGAAGCAGCCGAGCAAGCCATTGTGAAAATCGAGGAAACCAAAATTAAACAGGCTACTCCGGCGTCTCAGGTAGTGCCTGTGTCACCGCCGCAACCAGTGTTACCACCTCCTCAACCCTCAATGACGCCTAAGCCTCCGCCTGTTATCACGCCAACACCTCCACCTACACCAGATAAATCGAGAAGCGCTACTGATACTGGACAGGCAGGAGTACCATCAACCTCATCAAAAGAGAAGGTTACCATTACCGAAGCTGCAAAGCTGCGTGAAACACTGAAAACGACTATATCGAAGAATGTAACTACTCTGGAGAATGCACGGGATAAGACACCGGAGAGAACCAAAGCAGCGCTCCAAAAAGCTATCGATATGGCAAAAGCCAGACAGTTACAGTTGCAGCAGCCAAGCAAAGGCACTACAACCAAACCTACTTCCACGCTACCAACTTCGGGCAATACAACGAAGCCTTCTCCAGCACCAACAACTATAATTCCCAAATCAATCCCGCCGGACCCGATTCAGCAACCTCAAAGCACTACGGGCAGCACGCAAACACCAGTAAACCAAGTACCAGTCATTCCCAAAGAAACGACCGGCAACGGGACCGGTACAGGAGATACGAATAAACCTACTTCGTTCTCTACAATTACAAACCAAACCACCATAACGAATAGATGACAGACCTGCCTCCTGTCCAACGTTCCCCTTAAATCCGAATTTCACAGCACAAAATCCTGAACAATATCGAAATCTAAAAGCTATTCCCAGATAGATGACTATACAGGAATATTTACTCTTCCTCCAGACTAACAAAATTAGCAGCATGCCAGACTTGGCATAAACCTTTTCCTATTCAATTCCGTTTTTATTATTAAAAGAAACTGCAATGTCGCATGACAGGGCTTAGCCAGTAGAGAAAGAAAGGAGTCACATGACAACACGAAGGTTAACGATTATTGAGATGGTAGTTTGTGTAATAGCTACCGGTGTCCTTTTTATAACGCTACTCACCTTCAATGTTCAAGCACAGGAATTAGCGTCCGGAGCGAACAACGCCACAATAACGAGTCTCTCACCGGAGAAAAATGGTGCTGGTGGTAACGCTTCCAGCAACAATGCCACAAAGACAAAAGCTGAGATACTGAAACAAAATGGCGTACCCGGCAAAGGAATAGATAAGGCGCCGGGGCTGCAGAAGCCGTTTAATCCGAATTCCAATGCTGCTGAACATGCCAGAAAGAAAGGCGTGTTTGATAATCGTACCACGCCGCCTCCTTTCAGCGACAATTCGACAAATACAAAAGCTGAGATACTGAAACAACGTGGTGTTCCCGGGAAGGGGATCGATCAAGCGCCGGGATTACAGAAGCCATTCAACTTTAACGCTGCTAACGACGATGGTATGAAGAAGTTCCTGAACCGATGGCAGCAGAGATTTCAGGAAATGATACAGAGATTTTCTAAAGGGATAAAACCGTAAGATTGTCCACGAAAGACATTGACGACCTTTCAGGTATCCTCCATGTTTCCCTCTCCTCACAGGAGAGGGAAACTAGTTTTTAAGAGGATTGTGATTACAACGAGACTAAGCTAGCTTACCACTGGTATGGTAAAGAAAAAACGGCTGCCTTTCCCTGCTTCACTCTCGACACCGATGTCACCACCATGTGCCTCCACTAACCGCCTGGCAATAGTCAGCCCCAGACCTGAGCCACCAGTTGCCCTGGTTCGGGACTTATCCACTCGATAAAACCGTTCAAAGACATTGGGCAGGTCTTCAGAAGGTATTCCTTCGCCGGTATCGATAACGTTTACTTCTACAAATGTGTCAAGCCGAGTGGCAGATACGGTAATAGCGCCGCCTTTAGGTGTGTGAGACAGTGCATTATCCAGGAGATTGCGTACTACCTGTTCGATACGATGCGAATCGATATCGCAGAGCGGAAGCTCACTGGAAAGGTCGATAGTCAGGATAATACCCTTTGTCGTAGCCGCAGCTCGAACGGCATCTGCAGTCTTCTGCACCAGTGGGGCAATATCTGTCGCCTGACGATATAGACTTAATTTGCCTGCCTCAGCAAGAGAAAGCTCCTGCAAATCATCAATGAGCCGTGATAGCAGCAGCGCTTCTTCATGAATAGAGCTAAAGGTCCTGGCATCAGGTTGCATCAATCCATCGCCAATCGCTTCCAGTTGGCCACGTATATGGGAAACAGGGGTTCTCAATTCGTGGGCGACGTCAGCGACCATATTACGCCGCAGCGCCTCGTCACGCTCGAGACTGTCCGCCATTGAGTTAAATGTTCTGCCCAGGTCACCAATCTCACCTTTATCCTGAAACCGAACCCGATGGGTAAAATCACCCTGCCCTAACTGCCTTGCCGCCACAGTAAGTTCTTGAACCGGCTTTAGAAAACGACGCGACAGAAATATGGTAGCTATTGCTGCTCCAATAATTGCCAGCAAGCCGCCTAAAATTAAAAACCGATTAATAGCTTTACTCAGGCTCGCTGCCGATGTCGGATCTGTCTCGCTGGGAAGGATATACAGTGTTCCCAGCACTACCTCGCTCGCTCTTGGTGATGATGGTGTCTCTCCAATTCTTGGTAAAAGCAGAGATTCGCCAATCTTCGGCGGTGTCAGTGGCTTGCCTGAATATGCTGATTGGTATTGCTTCCCAATAAGCTCGTTCTGGGAGTCAGCGACCACTGTCCCACTGCTGCTGGTGAGCACAACACGTCGCCCATAGAGAGTACTGAGTTGCTCGATAAGCGGTTGAATGCTTGACCAGCTACCCCGGTCCAGATAGTGACGGACTAACAATCGTTCTGCCCTGAAAAGACGAGTCTGGTCTACCTGTTCTTCATACTGGCGGACTTCGCTGCTTAGAGTATATGCCGCAAACAGAGATACCGTGCCAATAGCCACTACTATCACCAGCGTGAAAGCCATCAGTAAACGAAACTGTAAACTATGTATCACGAAGTAACCTCTCACCAATTTGCCCTATCCATTTGCCAGGGATGGGCGAAACTAACTCTTTGAAACAGCCTTTAACCTTTCCGAGTCTTTTGATAGACTGCGATGCAATTATTCAGTGCCAAGGCCAAGCTTGTACCCGGTCCCATATACCGTTTTTATTTGCGCCGAATTGGACGGAACTGCCTCCATTTTTCGACGCAAGTTATGGATATGGACATCAATGGTACGGTCAAAGCCCTCGAAATCGTAGCCGACAGCCATCTCAATGAGCTGCGCTCGGCTAAATACTCTATGTGGCTCCCTTGCCATGATACCAAGGAGGTTGAACTCTATGGGAGTAAGATTGAGGACACTGCCAGCCACAGAAGCTTCATGCTTACGGAAATTTACTGTCAGCTCACCCTGCCGCATTTCTTCAGGCCCTCGCATCAGTACTTCCTCCGGTATACGCCGCAGCACAGCCCGTACCCTGGCCGCTAACTCCCTTGGGCTAAAGGGCTTGGTGACATAGTCATCAGCACCTAAATCCAGGCCGGCGAGGCGGTCATTTTCAGTTGTCCGTGCCGTGAGCATAATAATCGGCACATCTGACTCCTCTCGCACCTTGCGGCAAACTTCGAGTCCATCCATACCCGGTAACATCAGGTCGAGAACTATGAGGTCAGGGCGACATTCGCGGGCAAGACGCAAGGCTTCGATGCCATCATAGGCGGCCAGCACTTTGTAGCCATCCCGTTTCAGGTAAAGCTTTACCATCTCTACTGTTTTGACATCATCGTCAACTACCAGGACCTTTTTATTTGTTGACATAATAATGGCTCCCAAATCCTTCGTCTTCACCCAAATAGTATACCGCAAATATTAAGAATTCATTAAGACAAGAAGTAATACCACACGAATCGGTCCCGTTCCATCTTGCTACAACGAAGCTCTACTTTATTGACGCACCTTATCTATGATGTTACGATAGTATCAACCTCATAACTTGTAACTGATTAACCATACGGAATAACAGAAGAAGGAGGAAAGGCGTGGAACGAGACGATGTTGAAAAAATAGTAAAGACGACACTGGGGGAAATCGAGAAAGTGCTCGGCAGCAAAACGGTTGTGGGAGAACCCATAACCATTGGTGATTCGACTATCATACCACTATTGAGCATTGGCTTTGGTTTCGGTGGTGGTGGTGGCGCAGGGATGGGTGGAGATAGTAAAAAAGAGGGCGGAGAAGCTGTTGCCGGCGCTGGTGGAGCTGGGGCTGGCGTCAAGCCTATCGCTGTCATCATCATAGATAAAGATGGCGCACGCATTGAATCCATCAAAGGTGGCATGGCATCGGCATTGGAAAAAATCGGCGAATCAGTACCTAAGATGATGGAAAAATTTGCCGACAAATGGGGCGAACGTAAAAAGGAAGGCTGATGTGGTTGTGGATTGTCGCCGCCTTCGTTTGTTTATTGCTGTTCATTTTGTTGATATTGTGCATCCCCTTTGACCTTTTCTTCTCTATCACTATCAATGAAAATCCCGCGTATAGACTAAGGTTGCTCTGGCTTTTTGGATTGCTCGACAGGGAGCTGAGAAAAACGGAGAGAAAACCGAAAAAGAAACAGAGAGTGGCTGAGACCACAAAGAAGCCGAAACACCGCATAGATGCCAGCACTGTCTATCGTATCTTAAGGACCAGGGGGTTGTGGGCACAGCTTAAGCGTCTGGTTACTGGCATCTATAAGAGCCTCGATATTAAAGAGCTGACAGCATATCTCAAAGTGGGGCTGGAAAATCCTGCGGATACAGGGCTGCTCTTTGCTATTGCCGGGCCAGCTAATTTCCTGCTTAGCCTTTTACCTTACAGGATAACGATATATCCCTCTTTTGAAGGCGATATTGTTTTCGAAGCCCATGCACAGGGCATTACCAGACTACATCCCATTATAGTACTGGTCGCCCTGCTAAAATTTCTTTTTTCCTCGCCAGCGATGTATATCACCAGGATTTTCGTGGTGAGCAGATGGAAAAGAGCATAGTAAGCCTTGAAACCCCGGTAGCGCTCAAAGGATTGACCATTATCCCCGTAGCGAAGGTTTCCAGCAGCTACTCGTCTGCGGCTGGTATTTCAATCGTCAGCACCAAGCAACCCGTTGCCGTCATACTCATTTCCACATCGGGGAAAAAGGCTTTCAGAATCACCGGTGAAGAAGTATCCCTGGTGCAGCTTCTGGAGGAATACCCTCCGATTAGAAAACCGCTGGAAGAAGTATAAAAAAATAAGCGGGCACTTGGTATAAGTGCCCGCTTGGGTAACGTATTTTACTCGTCCCAACTCCACCGCGGCTTTATTGCCGCACGTTGCGTCTCTTTTACGAGACAACCCAACTCAATCCAGCGAGTCAAGACCGAGTTTTGGGTGCCCTACAGCTACGTAGGGCATTCTCCATCAACCTGCCAAACCCCCAAAATCGCTTGAAGCTTCATCATACACCTCCCGAAGCAAAACTCGGACCGTATCATGCTGCTTCTTGCAGTATTTTAAGCACAGTCTATTGTAATTGTCAACTTTTATCCGCCTCCATGTTCCTTTCTATGTTTTGACTTCTTGTACCATTTATTTTATACTACTATATGCAAACGATTTGCATTTGCATTTTGTAAAGGTAGATAGAAAAGAAATGGCAACCAGGCTTCTGCGAAAAAAGACCAGTAAGCAGATATTGAATAGCTCCAGTCAGCGAGTGACCAATCAGCGGGCACTGTTGCTTGATCTCATCCGCCAGAGCTACGGACATCTTGATGCTGATGAGCTCTACCGCAAGGCGCATGAAAGGAACCAGAGGCTGAGCCTGTCCACCGTCTATCGCAACCTGCAGCTTTTTAAAAAGCTGGGATTGATAGCCGAATATCACTTTGCCGAAGAACACCATCACTACGAGGCAAGGCCGGCAACCGAACATCAGCATCTGGTATGCCTGAGCTGCGGCAAAATCGTAGAGTTCCACCTGCCGTTGAGCCAGCAGCTCAAAAACAAAATCGGCAAGCAGCACGGCTTTGAGATTAATGAAGTCGAGTTACACCTGAGCGGTCTGTGCGCGGACTGTCGTAAGAAGAAAGTAAGGACTGGAAATGATAATAAAAAAACAGCTTAACTTGAACCAACTGGGAGACGGGCAAACCGCCACAGTCGTCCAGCTCGCTGGCGGTAGGGGTTTCATCTCCCGCCTTGAGGCAATAGGCATCAGACCGGGAAACAAGGTGACCAAGGTCTGCTCCATGCTCTTCAAGGGTCCCGTTACCCTCAAGTCCAACGGCACCAAGGTAGCTATCGGCTTCGGCATGGCGAATAAAGTCATCGTAGAGGTGGAGGCGGAGACACCCGCCTGAACATACTCGGGAGGCAAGCGATGAACATTTTGCTCATGGGAAACCCCAATGTGGGCAAAAGCGCCATCTTTTCCCGCCTGACCGGTACACAAGTTATCGCTTCTAACTATCCCGGCACGACCGTAGGATTCACTAAAGGACATCTGACTATAGGAGGAGAACGAAGCGAAGTAATCGACGTCCCAGGCACCTATACACTGGAGCCGACCAGTAAAGCTGAGGAGGTGGCGGTGGAGATGCTCAAGAGCGGTGACATCATCATTAACGTAGTCGATGCCACCAACCTGGAGAGGAACCTCAATCTCACCCTGCAATTGCTGGAACAGCAGCTCCCTGTTATCGTGGCACTTAATATGTGGGACGATACTCACCACCGCGGCATTGAAATCGATGTCGACAGGCTGGAACAACTGCTCGGTGTGCCCGTGGTGCCGACGGTGGGGGTCACCGGACAGGGAATAAAAGAGTTGGTAAGCCGCTTTCCCGAGGCAAAGAACCCGCAACTGGCTCACTCCAGCAACGACGAGCGCTGGAGCAAAGTGGGCACCATCATTGCTCAGGTACAATTACTACACCATCGTCACCATACCTGGCGCGAATTCCTTGAAGATGCCAGCAGTCACCCGGTGAGCGGCTTGTTTATTGCCGCGATAGTGCTTTTCGCTGTCTTCTGGATTATCCGCTTTATCGGTGAAGGCATAATCAACTATATAGCCAATCCCTTTTTCGAACTGATATGGAGTCCCCTCCTCATGAAGTTGAGCCCCATTCTGGGTTCCGACGGCATCGTGCACAATATACTGGTTGGCAAGCTGATCGATGGACAAATCGACTATCTTCAGTCCTTCGGTCTGCTCAGCACCGGTCTCTACATCGAATTCGGCGCCGTGCTTCCATACATTGTTGCCTTTTATTTTGCGCTGGGGATTCTGGAGGACGTCGGCTACCTACCGCGTTTAGCGGTATTAATGGATACCCTTCTGCATAGATTGGGACTACATGGTTATGCCATTATTCCCACGGTCCTGGGATTCGGCTGCAATGTACCCGCTATCATGGCAACCCGTGTCCTGGAAAGCCGCAAGGAGCGATTTATTGCCGCCACGTTGATTTCCATCGGCGTTCCCTGTGCTGCCTTACAGGCTATGATCATCGGGCTGGTGGGGAAACAGG
>CAWFCJ010000033.1:0-131955 GCA_963814265.1 Sedimentisphaerales bacterium
CGCTCATGGGAGTCCTCCTGAGTTTTTGGATAAACCGCCTTGCTGATCAGCCTGGACAGTATGGCGATGATCATTGCTTGGGTCTGGGGGTCGAGGTCTTCCCAGAGGTTCAGTTCCTGGGGCGGTCTTTCCGCTGCGGGCCAAAGGGGCAGTTGGCGTTGCACGTTTTCTCTCCTCCTTTGAAGGGATGGTGGGTGCTTGCTCTGAAGCATCGAGCTTACGGAGGAGAGAGTCAACCACTTTACGCGTATGTAGGAGGTTGGAAAGCAATCCGATCGTGACTGATTTAGATTGTCTGTCATCGTGCGCTGATGTCTCTCAAAATTGGCCCCCCGACGTTCCATCTTTCCTCAACTAGCAGGGAGGAATACAGTTGAAAATAAAACCCGACTTTTAGGTGGAAGAAGGAAAAGATGTTCTCTCTGCCCATTCAATTGCCGGGGTATGTCAGTTGAATTGTGGATCATTTTGTGGCAGACTATGATTGAAAAAGAGGAGAAAGGTGAAAATTATGTCTGAGTTTATAGCAAATTGGATTACAGGCTCAATTAATTGGGAATCAAGCCCTAGGGTTGTCTGAATACATTCAATTGGCGGGCCCCGCAGCGGAAGGGGTGATGCATGTGAATACCTCGAGTTCACATATTAATCCGGATCCTAAGGTCCAGGCCTTTGCCAAGAGATACGAGACGAAGTTCAAGAGGGTGCGTTCGATCACTTCGGTGAACAATTATGATGGAGTGATGGTGATCGCTGAGACGATCAAGTTTGACTCGAAGGGCCAAGGGACCAAGGGAGCCATCGTTGCCCAGGTCGTTGGGAATGGATTTAAGTTTGTAGAATATCTTAAGCACTAAGAGGATCTGTCAAGACGGTTGAACGGAATGTGCCTCCCGCCTCTGGCCGCAGATGAATGCGCTAGCTGTTGGCCAGGATGTTGCCGCCATGGGAGCTGACACGGGTTTAGCTCCCGCATAAACAAATCCGGGGTGGCAACAAGGGATCTTTTGTTCCGAAGTATATTTTTGGATAGCCGTTCCGGTTTTCACCGGACGATGTTCTGATCTTGGATGGACCCGAAAGAGCGCAACCTGAAGGGTGCGGCTACTCAATTCAGGCTTCGGTGCACGCATCCATAATGCGAAAGAATTTATGATTCACCAAACTAGCTGATGACTGAGGTCGAACGGGACCCTGGGAGGTATCTGAATGAAAAGGGACATGAGTGTATTGCCTGAACTGGTGGGAAAAATCTTGCGAGTCAATTTATCGACAGGCCGCTGGACGGTGGAGAATATCGATTTATTCCTTATCAAGGTGTTTATGGGAGGAATAGGGTTAGCCGCAAAAATACTCTTTGAGGAAACGGGTCCCGACGTTGACCCGCTCAGCTCTGATAATGTGGTGATCATTTCAGCAGGCTTGTTGAACGGTACAGGCGCTCCCACCGCATACCGAGCTGAAATAACTACAAAGTCTCCGCTGACAGGGATCGTCGGAAGTGGGAATTTCGGAGGTGTCTTTGGTTCAAATTTGAGGAAGGCTGGATACGAGGCGATCGTTCTGACGGGTAAGTCCAGGAACCCAGTATCTTTAATAATCGATGAGGGTCATGTTGAACTGAAGAGCGCCAGGCATCTTTGGGGAAAGGACACGTGGGAGACCACAGATATTATGAAGGAGGAGATAGGAAAGGATTTTAGTGTGATGGCCATAGGGCAGGCGGGGGAGAATTTGGTTAGGTTTGCCTGTCCGATCATCGATCACTATCATGCCGCGGGGAGGAGCCATGCAGGCTGTGTGATGGGAAGTAAGAACTTGAAGGCTGTTGCCGTTCGGGGAACGAGAAAGATACCGATCGCATTTTTGGAAAAGTTCCAGGAAGTCTCCAATGAGATTGAAAAGAAAATCAGGGATTACCCTGAGAGGGGCTTAAGGCAAGAGGTAGGTTCGATTCACAAGGTTGTTGACTCGGCGAAAAAGGGATACCTGCAAGCCAGGAATTATCAGTCGGGTATCGTCCCCGAATCGAATGATCTTTGGAGGCCTGAGGATTTCAAAAAATATCTTGTAAAAGGTCCCATCTATTGTGGCCAGTGTTCCCTTTCTCATTATTACGGATGCCATGTGACAGCGAATGTCAAAGAAGGCAAATATAAAGGTCTGTCCATGGAAGGTATCAGTTTTTCGCTACTGATCTGGGAGTGGGCGAGCAAGTGTGCCATTGAGAGTCTCCCCGCGATGATGAAATGCAAGGAAATGTGCAACAGGCTCGGAATGGACGAGGTGGGTCCGATTCCCATGGCCCTTGAACTCCATCAGCGGGGGATTATCACAGAACAGGATTTAGGGGGAAAAGAACTGAAATGGGGTGATGCAGAGGGAATACTCGAAATGATTTCAAACATTGCCCATCGACGAGGGATGGGAGATCTCTTCGCTGAAGGAAGTGTGGGAGCTGCTAAGAGCATTGGGAGAGGGTCCGAAAAATATGCGATGACGATCAAGGGCATGGAAATGCTGGCTTGTCCGGACCCTCGATCCGGGGGAATGGCCAAGAATTTGGGGAATATCACCTGTCTCAGGGGAGGGGATGACCTCAAAAACGCTCATACCATTTTAGAAAAGGTGCCGGATTGGGCAACCAATCAAGGGATTAAAGAAGAAGAGTATGCAAAATGGTTCTTAGAGAGACTGGACATGATCGATGAGGTTAAGAATAGGATCTATGGAACTCCGCCAAATCTTGATTCCTCGACGTATACTCCTGAACGCATTGCTCTCATGACCCAATGGTACGAAGATCTATCTTTCGTTAGAGACTCCCTTGGAATCTGTCTGTTTGCGGTCAATACCACGAGTGCCATCGGTTCAGCCTTAAGTGCAAAATTGCTGTCTGCGTACCTCGGTGTAGACTTTACTCCTCAAGAAGTGATGGAAGCGGGGGAAAGGATCACTAACGTCCTGAAAGCGTACAACGTTCGTGAAGGAGCCTCCAGGTCAAAGGATAACTTTCCGGAGAGGTTCTTTAGTGAGCCTTTACAAAAAGAGTCAACCCAAGGTCCTTCATTGTCGAGGAATGAGATTGACAAACTTCTTGATGCTTACTATGAACTCAGAAGATGGGATAAAGAAACAGGAAATCCAACGAGAGGCACCTTGGAGAAACTGGGCCTAGAATCAGTGGCGGGTGATCTTGCAAAAAGGGGATACCTATAGTTGATTTAATTGGTGCCCATAAGGCTAATAATCAAACAGGTAAATCCCCGGTTTTGCCGGGGAACTCCGCAAGGGTTGACCGTGTGAGGCAATATGACCGGCCCCCAATCATTGTATCACACTTAGAGTTAGGCTTGTTGAACCGTAGCCCGGCATTGGCGACCGGGAAATCCGCATGGAGGTGCTCGGCTATCACACCTGGCTACACAAGTACTTGGCGTACATCACCTCCGCCTTCTTTGGGGGCTGGCAGGAATCCTCAATGCCAACCTGACCGGTTTCGTCAGTCCGGAAGCCCTTGGCATCAGTAACTCGGCTACGGCGATCCTGATGGTCATCCTCGGCGGGCCGGGCACGCTCATTGGCCCGTGCCTTGGGGCGGCCGTCCTTG
Organism: Sedimentisphaerales bacterium; assembly: GCA_963814265.1. Classification (GTDB taxonomy): domain Bacteria; phylum Planctomycetota; class Phycisphaerae; order Sedimentisphaerales; family Anaerobacaceae; genus JAFNGF01. The sequence goes on from CAWFCJ010000033.1 coordinate 3,611, forward strand.
TCGTCATGCGTCAGATCGTGAGTTCTGCCACCCAGCGATGGCTGATGGTACCCGGTGTCGTGTACGTTGCCACCGTGATGTTCCTGCCGGGCGGTCTCATGGGCACGATCAGTCGCCTGATGCTTCGAATCGACTCCGGCGCTCCCGCACGATCGGACCGGCACCCGGCGAAGAGCGTGGAGACAACGCCGGCCACTCAAATCCAATCAGGAGGAGAATCATGAAACCAAGACATACCCTATTGACGCTTTTGCTCATTGCTTTCGTTGTGGGTCTGAGCACAATGGCAGCACTGCCGCAGGTTGCCGCCGCCGCCAGCACACCGACTCCAGCCGGCAACCTGCCACCCTTCAAGCTAGGGTTTTACGGTGCGCTGACAGGCACCTTTGCTGCCAGCGGCAAGGATACGCTCAATGGCTTGACGCTCTTTCTGAAGGAAATGGACTATGCGGCAGGGGGCCGCAAGATCGAGGTGATCGTGGAGGATACTGCGGGTGATCCCAATACCGCGCTGGCCAAGGCCCGCAAGCTGGTCGAACAGGATAAGGTTGATGTCCTCGTGGGCCCGTCGCAAGCGAACGAAGCCTATGCCGTCCGCAACTACATCGATCAGGCAAATGGACCAAGCCTGTTCCCAACCGCCTCAGCCGATGACATCACCCAACGCATCCGCACGCCCTGGATCATTCGCACCGGATGGACCTCCAGCCAGCCAGCGCACGCGTTTGGCAAGTGGGCGTACGACCAGGGCAAGCGGCGCGTCGCCATCATTGCCTACGACTACGCCTTTGGCTGGGAGAACGTGGGCGGCTTCCAGCGGACCTTCGAAGATGCGGGCGGCAAGATTGTCCAGAAGATCTGGACTCCGCAGACCACAGCGGACTTCGCCCCCTATTTCCCGCAGATTAAGAAGGACGTGGACGCCGTCGTCGTCGCCCAGTCCGGCGGGAACGGGGTTCGCTTCCTGCAACAGTGGCAGGAGTTTGGCTTGAAGGGAAGCGTCCCCCTCTACGGGCTGGCCGCGATCACCGATGAGGCTCTCTTGAAGTCCATGGGCGATGAGGCCGTGGGGCTGGTCACGGTGCTCCACTGGAGCGCGGCACTTCAGGCACCCGAGGCGCAGGCGTTCGTCAAGAAGTTCACGGGCTGCGTACAAGGATGCCCCGGGCTACCGCGCGGAAGCGGGCTATGTAACGGGCCAGGTTATAGCCAAGACGTTGGAGAATACCGGCGGGAAGCCCGGCTGGGGCACAGGGACTCGTGGATGCCTTGCGCGCCGTCAAGATCTCCGATGCCCCGCGGGGTCCGATCAGCTTCGATTCGTACGGCGGGGTCGTCGAGAATGAGTATATCCGTCGCGTGGACCGGGTCAAGCGGAGAGCTTCAGAATACCGTCATCGCGACGATCCCCAACGTGTCGCAGTTCTGGACGTATGACCCCATAGGTGTTCTTGACCAAACCGGTCTACTCACGGGATTATCCTCCCTGCCCAAACTGTCAGTGATTTTGTCTCTGCCGGAAGGCTCCTACTATCACGGCTCGGGCCTTCCGGCCACGAACCTGGAACGATCTACAGCCGTAGCGGCAGATCGGAGAATCCGGATGAATGATCAAATCTGTTTACAAGTATCCGGCGTCGGCAGCCAGTGGTCATCGGTGAAAACGCTGGTTGGAACAGAGACCGGTTACTTCAGGATAAGGGCATGGGATGGAATAAGCCGTGAGAGCGTTTCGGAGGTGAGGGCGTTTACGATTCAGTAGTAGAGTGAAGGGTCGCAGGTAGAAGCGATAATCGAGGGAGATGAGGTGGAACGGCCTTTTTATAGACTGTGAATTGCGATATCACGGAGGTGTGAATCTGTGATAGAGTTTCCATTTTTCGAATCCCAAAAGCCAACGATTTGAAGATCAGATAGAGCCTTTTTCTTTTTTTTTTAGGATTTACAATTTGGCAAGATACTCTCTGTTTGGAGTTCAAGTTTGGAGGCCTTCTCTACGATGGCCATGACTTACCTGTTAAGGCCTCTTGCCTTGTTGATGGGCGAACGTATGAGGGGAGCACCACCATATCTTGTGGTCGATTTTTCTCGACAAACTATTTTCTTTTTTTATTCAACGCAACCAAAGCAAGGTCTTATCATTTTATTTTATTGACAATTTATGGTAGAATCCCAAAGGAAAAGGTCCCCTGTGATTTGTTCACTGGCATGTTTTGTTGCAGCGACGTTCAACCTGAAAAAGAAAGGAGAGAAGATGTTTAACGAACTTGCAGAAAAGAGAAGGAGTGTAAAGGTATATGCCAAGCGGCCGGTGGAGGCGGGGAAGATTGATGCCATCATCGAAGCGGCCCTCCGTTCCCCCACGGGAAAGGCTGCGAGGCCCTGGACGTTTGTGGTGGTCAAGGACAAGACCCTCCTGGAAAAACTTTCCGTGGCGAAGCCCCAAGGGGCCGCCTTTGTCAAGGATGCCCCGGTTGCCGTCGTCGTGTGCGGAGACCCATCCGCTTCCGGACTGTGGGTTGAGGATTGCTCCGTCGCTGCGGTCACCATGCAGTATGCAGCCCTTGCACTCGGTCTTGGAAGCCGCTGGGCGCAGATGAGGGGGAATAATTTCAACGAAGGCACAACATCCACGCAGTATATCGCCGAACTCCTGGGTCTTCCTGAGAACCTAACCGTCCTGTGCATCATCGCCATCGGGTACCCCGGCGAGGAGATGGTCCCCTATAAAAAGGACGTACTTCGATTCGATAAGGTGAGCTATAACCTTTACGGTCAGAAAAAGGCCTGATTCCGATTGATGGCATCACCGGCCCTTTCGCATCATGGAAGGGCCGGGACCCCATTTTATTGAGGATGAGGGGGTCGATTAAAAAAATTCTCAAGCATCTCGGCCTTTGGGACTTAAAGGTCAGACCCCCGCCTAAGGTGAAGGAGCCCTCCGTAGCGATTTCCATCGATGATTCAGATTCCCAAGTTCCATTTTCTGCCCCTCCCTTCTATCCGGACCCTGATTACCCGATGGATTCCTCTGTGAACTGAGTGGTTGTTTGGGGGACTATGGAATTGGATTGTCCGCAGAAGGGGTTGATGACTCGCTCCTGAGGCCAAAAACCTTCCTTCATATCTTGCAGTCATTTTTCTTCTTGACATACAATTTTGCTTTCCGTATATTTAACCCAACTGAACGCGAGTTTTTATCAAAAAAGAGTTGTTCCATGACCGAATTGCGACAGGATCCGACCACTAAACAATGGGTGATTATTGCCACCGAGCGGGCCAAGCGCCCCCATGATTTTGTGAAACAAAGTATGCCCCTTCCCCTTCCGCCTTATAAAGCGGATTGCCCCTTTTGCCACGGGAATGAACAGATGACCCCTCCTGAGGTGATGGCTTACCGGAGCGGACCAGCCAACGGTCCCGGTTGGTGGGTTCGGGCCGTGCCCAACAAGTTTTCCGCTCTGATCCCGGAAGGAAGCCTTATCAGGAAAGAAGAAGACGGTTTTTTCCGGAAAATGGACGGGGTAGGCCAGCATGAAGTCATCATTGAGTCTCCCCAACACAATCTATGTATCCCTCTGATGGAGAATAAGCAAGTGGAAGAAGTTGTGTTGGCTTACAGGGAACGTTATTTGACCCTACGGGAAGACCCTCGCTTTAGGTTGATCATCATCTTCAAGAATCACGGCCGAGGCGGCGGCACCTCCCTTGAACATCCTCATTCCCAACTAGTTGCCGCGCCCATCGTCCCCCTCTCTATCCGCTACCGCTACGAGAAGGCCATGGGCCACTACGATGATGCCGGGACCTGTGTTTATTGTGACTATATCCGGGAAGGTCTGCGGGTGCGTACCCGCCTAGTCATGGAGACCGAACGCTTTCTGGCGTTCCACCCCTTCGCCTCCCGCGCTCCTTTCGAGACGTGGATTCTGCCCAAAGAGCATCAGGCCTCCTTTGGCTCGATTACCACGAATGATGGCAAAGAATTTTCCCGGGTCCTGAAAACGATCCTTCTGAAAATGTATCGCGCTCTGAACAATCCTGATTATAACTACATCATCCACACGGCCCCGATTAAGGACGAACAGGAAGAATATTACCACTGGCACCTCCAAATTCTGCCCCGTTTGGTTACTCCGGCTGGTTTCGAACTGGGGACGGGAATGTTCATCAACACCGCCCTGCCAGAGGAAACGGCTGCTTTCATCCGAGATTTCCCAGTCTGATTGCTTGACCAAGCGCTCATTCTCATTTTTATTCCATTGTCGGAAGTCGAAAATCAAATGAAGGGATCAATATAGGTTTTTAAATCGGAGATTCTAAATTCCTTAGCTGCTAAATTGGATTAAAAGGAGGGAAAAATGAATTCAGAGAGTGCAATCGTTATTTTGTTCTCAATCCGAACTGAAAAGCAAATCCCCTTCAAACCTCAAAAAGTTGAGATAGTGAAACCATATCTGCATTTGGCCTGTTTCATTCCTGGGAGCCGGTTTTGGCAAGATATCTGCTAAATCGTTAGGGATTAAGGTTCCCTATCTCCGTCCCGTTTGTTCTTTCCTCTTCAGTATCCTTATGGCCCTTGTTCCATTTATGCAATGTTTCAGGTGTGCGATTGTGGACTATTGAAGAGGCCCCGTTTGAAGCTATCCTAGAAGAAATAGAAGATGGGCTATAATCAGAAGGTGTGGAAAAAGTAAAGAAGGCGGCGTATCCTTTCAATAGGCAAAAAGGAACAAAAGCGAAAGGAGACGCCACCATGAAGAGAGATAGCATTTCAGAAGGAATGAAGTCAAGCAGAACGTATGAGATGTTGGAAGCAATTGTCAGAGAGAAGGTTCAGGAATTCATCCAGGACATTTTAGAAGAAGAGGTATCAGAGTTTTTTGGACGAGGGAAATCGGAGCGAATGAAGTCTGTCGATGGGATGTTGGGATATCGTAACGGGTATGGGAAGCCTCGTAAACTCTCTCTGCAAAGTGGAACGATAACGATCCGGAGGCCGCGAGTGAGGGGGACCGAGGAAGGATTTACGAGTAAGGTGTTGCCACTCTTCAAGCGACGGACGAAAGAAGTGGGGGAGTTGTTGCCGGAATTGTATTTGCACGGATTAGCGAAGGGAGACTTTGAGTTGGCTCTGCGGGGTCTTTTAGGGGAAGGAGCACCCTTATCGACGGGATCGATCCAGCGGTTGAAGGGCAAATGGCAAACGGAGTATAACGAGTGGAAGCAGCAGGATCTGTCGGGTGTGGAAGTGGTCTATCAATGGGCCGATGGGGTTTATGTTAAGGCTGGGTTGGAAAAAGACAAAGCGGCCCTTCTGATTATTATCGGAGCCTTAACCAATGGCAAGAAGGTTCTACTGGCCTGTGAGAGTGGGTATCGGGAGAGTAAGGAATCCTGGCAGGGTCTTTTACGGGATCTGAAGGAGCGAGGGTTGAGACTGGGACGGTTGACGATTGCGGATGGGCATCTGGGGATATGGTCAGCCTTGGGAGAGATCCATCCGGAGGGACGAAGAGCAGCGGTGCTGGAATCACAAGATCCGAAACGTTCTGGATGCCTTGCCGAAGCGGGTACGGAGCGAGGCGAGGGAATTCCTTTGTAAGATTCCTTATGCGGAGAGTCAAAAGGAATGCGAGCGGTTGAGGGATGTCTTTATTCTCCGGTACCAGAAGGACTATCCGAAGGCGACCCAGAAACTTCAAGCCGACTGGGAGCGGATGGTCACCTTCTACGCCTATCCGAAGGAGCATTGGGTTCATCTTCGGACGACGAACGTGGTCGAGTCTCCCTTCAGTGCCATTCGGTTACGGACGGATGCAGCGAAGCGGTTTAAGAAAGTAGAAAACGCCACTGCCATGATTTGGAAGCTGCTCATGGTTGCGGAAAAAGGGTTTCGTATTTTGAAAGGTTCCCTGTTACTTCCGGTAGTGTATGCTGGAGATCAATTTGTCGATGGAGTGAAAGTAGCCAACAGCAAATTCGAGTCCTTGGAAAGGAAGGCCGCCTGAAATATTTTTACACACCTATTGACAAGATCTCTAGAAGATAGCCCTAGAGGCAAGACCAATAATGAGAAGGGCAAGGCAGGAGGGAAGAAAAAGAAGATTCTTGTTGTAGATGATGAGAAAGATATTCTTAGAGGACTAAGGGTTCGCCTTAGAGGGAATGGATACGATGTCGTCTCGGTGTCTGATCCGATACGGGGTATTTCCATGGTCCGCGAAGAAGAGCCGGACCTGATTATCCTCGATATCCGAATGCCTGCAGGAGGTGGTTTTAGTCTTGCAGAAAAACTGAAACTATTTACACATAAGAGAACCATCCCCATCATAATCCTCACCGGGGGTTCGGAGACTGCCCACGAATTAAAAGCTAAGGAACTCGGAATCCGATATTATATGAAAAAGCCTTATGATCCGAAGAAGTTATTAGAGGTGGTGGGAAAGGCACTAAAAGCTGAGTCTTCCAAACCTTAGAAGGCGTCAGAAACGGACATCCGAATAATCGGAAAACAATAGCCTGCTCAAGCCAACCCCTTACCAGGACAAATGTACATGCCATTAAACTGAGACAAAATCAAACGCCCATAACCCACCTGAAGGTCTCATGAGACATCCCTCTCACTCTTTGTTTACCTGTTAGGGTATCCAATCACTATGAATTTTTTATCCTCTCTTAACAAAATTTGTAAGGCCCACCACCACCGGGAACTGCTTCGTCCTACATTTCTCTTAAGAATCGATATGTTACATATAAAATAATTATTTGGCAAACAAATTGCATGATAATGGCAAGATGAATGATACTTTTTGGGCAGAATGAATTCTTACATCAAACGGCACAGGAGCGTCTTACAAAATGAAAGAATTGTCTCTGGCTATGCGAAGAAAGGGAATGAAGGACACAGGGTTCACTCTAATTGAGGTCTTAATTGGGATCGTTGTTTTGGCGGTTGGCCTCCTTGGGATAGCCGGGCTCCAGGTGAGTGCAACCCGCGGTAACTTTTTCAGCAACTATATCACACAGGCCACCTACTCTGCGCAGGCAGGGCTGGAGTTCTTGGGGAGTATCGACCTTGCCGCCCCTGAACTGCAGCCTGGGACACACAATGATAAATCGGTGAAGATAAATGACACTACACTCAACCGGTCTTATGTTGTAGCAATGACCGGAAATGTCAGAACGATTGCTTATACGGTCATGTGGAATGACGGCAGGGACCGGACGGTATCGTTCTCAACACTCCGGTTCCAATGATGGGGACCCTGGATATGCGGACCACAGTGTTAAGAGAAAACAGCGGTTTGACGCTCATTGAGCTTATGGTTGCGATGATCATTTGCACGGTCCTCGTCGCAGGAGCCTACCGGATCTTTGTCTACCAGCAAAAAACCTATACGATCGAAGAAAATACCGTCGACATGCAACAGAACGCAAGGCTGGCCATCGGTCAAATGGCAAGAGAACTCAGGATGTCCGGGTTTGGAGGAGTGGCAAGGCTTTTGCCCATTCAATTCGGCACGTTGACCATCAATAATATCATCAATCCGGATACGCCGGTCCCGGGCGCGCTAACCATCGTGGAGGCCGGGAATGATGCAACGACTCTTACTTCCGCTGCCGGGCGTCCCGATAGTCAGATCATCGTTTCAACGTTGACGGATAGCCGGGGGAATGTCCTCTATGACACCAATGCCAAGAGATACATTTCGATTGATGGTCTGGAATGCCATGAAATCGCCTCGATTGACTCCCATACGAACACGATTACGCTAAAGGATAGCCTTCTCTACCGCCATAATGTCAACACCCCAGTCTTTGCCGTAAGGGCGATTACGTATCAAGTCGTGACTCAAGATGGAAACCCTTCGCTTATAAGAAACGAAAATACCGGGCAGGGAGGTCAGCCGGAAGCCGACAACATCGAAGCCATCCAGTTTCAGTATTATGACGCTTCAGGAAACGTCGCCCCTGCTGCCAACGCTCAGATGATCAATATCTCTTTAACCGCGAGAACCTCTCGGCCTGACCCGGATCTCAAGGGAGGAGATGGGTACCGCCGGAGAAGTATTTCCACTACCGTCAAATTGAAGGACATAGCGCTTGACCAGCAAAAAAGTGGGGTATGAGCATGGAATCCGCATCCAATGACCAAAAAGGATTTGCCTTGGTAATTGCCATGGTAATGCTGCTTGTTTTGACACTGATCGGGGTGAGTTCCATCTTTTCAACAGTCTATGAGGCAAACATCGCGGGCAATGACAGACTTGGGAGCGCAGCCTTTTACGCGGCGGTTGGAGGGGCGGAGGCAGGTGTTAGCAATTTGCCGAGCACAGGCTCTTACACCGGCACCCTCGGAAGCGACGAACGTTACCGAAGTGGAAAAATGATAGATCCGGGGCCGCAGAATCTAATCTACAAGGGAACCATCCAAAATCGTGGGGATGATGTGACCATGTGGGAATACAAGCGATACCAGATCAATGCTACCGGCGAATCATTTGGGGCCAAAAAAGAGGTGGAACTCCAGGTGAAAGTCGGCCCGATGTTACGGGGACCCAGTACAACAACTAAAAAGATAGAAGGAGCAACGGATGAGAAGGCAAAAGATACGTTTTGTTTCAGTTATCATGTCTATATTGGTTCTCTTGACATTCCTCCCGGGTTTTCGAGCAGTCAAGGTGGAACTTGTTTCTCTATCAGGATCCGTGGATAGGATTGACCATGAGCAGAAAGCCGTGAGCTTAAACGGAGAAAGAATTCTCCTGTCTTCCGACACCCCCATTGTCGATGAAGAAGGGAACCGGCTGAGTTTTTACGATATTAAAGCCAAAGCCCAGATCGCGGTTGAAGCGGTCCGCCACGTGAATACCGGGAAGATCGAGGTTACCAGGATCACGGTAAGAAGGAATTTACCTCTAAAATGAATAGATGTTAAAACAACATTGCATGGGAACGGCCCGACACGGAGTCAGGAGGGAGACATGAAACTCCACAGATTCATTTTGTTTATTCTTCTATGTCTATTGGCGAAACCCCTATTTGCGGATGATACGGAACTCTTCACGACGCGGGCGCTGCCAAACATACTGATCATTCTCGACAATTCAAACAGCATGGACGAGGATTTTGTGGGCAACGGGGTGGGATCTTTTGCAACGCAAAGCAAGTCAGTCCAGGGGAAGAAAGCCCTGAGAAGCGTCATCGATCAGCTCAAATATAAGATGCGGTTTGGTTTGATGACCTTCAACGTTTCAGGAGTTTCAGCCCAGTACATCCACAACTCTCCCTATTTTGCTTCTTACGATCCGAAATCCTACTGTCCCAATGCGCCGCCCGAATGCGTTCAGTATGCACAGACAGGAAATCTCGGCGCCAAGAATACGTGCAATACAACCTGCCGATCGGCCAATCCTTCATTTGATGCAGGATATCTTGACGAAATCATCACCAACTATGCCATTGGATCAGAGCCGAGGAACCGATATAGTAGTTTAGTTTTTCCTAAAACACAGAGATCGGTAAACCCGACGGATACTTCGAATTATATTTATTACAAGAATGCGTATCCTTTCTATGACGGTTCGAATGATGGGAACATGTTTTGCTATTCCCCGGGATATAATCCCAATGAAGGGACGCCCTGGGATGCCTACAACTGTTACTGGAAAAAGACCGGGACCTCGGATGGCAACACCGATTATTCTAACTATTATACCACTTGGCAATTTATGCCGACGGATTCGGATTATGCCGTTGGCTATGCAGATTTTGGAAGGAGGTTAAACTGGTATTATGTAGGCAGGACTTGGTTTTCAAATACTTCTCCCGGTGGTGGGAGCCTCCAGGTGCCGGCAGGAAATCTAGTCGATGCAAACAATAATACGACAGCGACGTATACCAATCTATGGAATAAACTCGATCCCAAGGAGAGCGATGAGGCAGGATATATGAGCTGCAACCAGGGGGACAAAAACAATTGTTCCTATATCATTAATGCCGGTTTGACCCCAACGGCCGGAACCTTTCAGACAGCGATTAGTTATTTCAAAGGAGTATCGGGCTACAGCAGCCCCATTACAGCCTGGTGCCAGAAGAATTTCATCGTCTTTGTGACAGATGGATTGCCGAGCGTCAATGAGAGCGGGAACACCGGAAGTGTGAATCAGTTAATGCCAGCGGTCCTCAGCAAGCTCGACACCCTGCGAACCATTACAAAACAGATATCGGGCCAATCTTACAATTTTGACGTCAAAACCTTTGTCCTTGGCGTTGGTAATGAAGCCACTCAGGTTCTCGACCAGATGGCCGTCCACGGCGGAACGGATGTCGATGGTCACGCCTATTACGCGAACAATTCGCAACAGTTGGCCGATACCCTGAATAGTATTTTCAATAAGATCATTGAGCAGGCCTACTCCTTCACTTCGCCGACCGTCCCTTCGATCCGGGTCGTGGATAATAGTACCCTTTATATCTCGACCTTCACTCCAAGCGATGAATCCTTCTGGCCGGGTAGTTTAAAAGCTTATCAATTAGAGTCAGATGGAACCATTGCCGTCGATGCAAACGGAAACCCGCTGCACTCCCCTCTCTGGCAGGCATCCCTTCCAGCCCCGGACAGCCGGGTTATCAAGACAGTCACAGGCGGGGTTCTGAAGGACTTTACAAGTGCTAATTTGACTGCGGCCGATTTGGGAGTTGGAAGCAATGCACAACGGGACTCCTTGATCTCTTTCATCAGGAGCCAGCAACTGGGGGATATCTTCCATTCCAATTCGGTGATTGTGGGGTCCCCATCGAGCTCCTTTGTAGACCAGGGGTTCAACGGCCCCGGGAATTTTTATGAGACCAACAAGAACCGGACCAAGGTCGTCATCGTCGGGGCCAACGACGGGATGCTTCATGCCTTCAACGCGGACACCGGTGTCGAGGCCTGGGCCTTTATCCCGAACGCGGTATTGAAGAACCTCCAATTGATGCAGCAGGCCTCAGGCACATCCTTGTCGGTTCACACGTACTACGTCGATTCTTCTCCCAAGGTATACGATGCATGGTTCTACGGCAATGCGACGGACCAGACCAAGACAAAGGACCAGTGGAAGACGGTCCTGATCTGCGGCCTGAGGAAAGGGGGAAAGACCTATTTCGCCCTCGATATCACAGATACCCTAAATCCCCAATATCTCTGGGAGTTTCCAACCGATTCCTCAACCCTGGGTCAAGTCGGTCAGAGCTGGTCCGAGCCGGCCATCGGGAGAGTGAAAATCGAATTAAGTGGCGACCTCTATGAACGCTGGGTAGCAATTATGGGAGGGGGCTATGATCCTAACGGTCTGACCGGGAATTCCTTTCTGGTCGTCGACCTGAAGACCGGGGGTATCCTCTGGCAATATCCTCCGAGTGGCCAGACCGATCCAAACATGATTTACCCTCTGGCAGCGCCTCCCTCTGCGGTCGATACCAATGGGAATGGATTTGTGGATAGGGTTTATATCGGTGATCTGGGAGGACAGATGTGGCGTTTTGATCTATCCTCTAATGCAATAACGAAGAAGAGTAACAGCCTGTGGACGGCTACAAGGCTTTTTACAGCTCCCATCGGGAGCCATGAGAGACATCCCATCTACTATCAGCCTGCAATTACAGTCGACAAGGGTCAAAACCCATGGATTTATTTCGGGACAGGGGACCGGGAAGACCCCATGAACGTTTCAAATCCCCAGGAGAGGTTTTACGCAGTCAAGGACGACGACAATGGAAGCTATCCCAAGACAGAAACAGACCTGGCAGACGTAACGTCAAACAACACCTATGCCCCTCCTGCTTCTACTAAAAAGGGGTGGTATATAAAACTGCAAAACTCATCCAACCCGGTAACGGGAGAACAAGACCACGAGATGGTCCTGGCAAAACCAAATATTTTTAACCAGTTGGTTTACTTTACAACCTATACCTACATCGATTTCCCTGATCCCTGCTCCATTCGAGGGACCGGGAAGCTCTATGTGGTCGACTACCTGTCGGGCGGGGGAGCCTTAGGGTTGGGAGATTTTGCCGTGCTTGATCGAACTCAAACGCCGTCAGATCGGTCAATGGTCATCGGGGATGGCGTTCCCTCCGCACCTGTTATTTCGATCAATTCGCAAGCTCAATCCACAGTTTATATTGGCACGACAAGTGGAAAATTCTACTCAGCCCGGACCTCCTCTCCACTTTCTCAGAAGCAGCTGCTCTACTGGCGGGAGGTCGTCCGATAAGTCAATGTTTAACCAAGCTGACAGGAGATGCTCTCCAACCATAACCGCAGACAACAAGATCTTATAGAAAACAACATAAGTAATGCAACGGGCGACCACCACGAGAAGCCTATAAACACAGATTAGAATGATGGGGACCTATTGCATTTTTTGCGGTTCTCTATATAAACACACCGTTGTTAATGAGCCGTGTGAGAAATGCATCTTTGAGTGAGGTTATCAATGTTGGACAGACGCAGAGAGACGAGATACATCGTGTCTGAAATATATGACAAATTCATGGTCTGTAAGATCAAAGAGCCGACGGGTGAGTTTAAGCCTGCAAAACTCCTCAATGTCAGCCTCAGTGGTATTCGAATGAAGAGTGAATTTAAACTCCCTGTTGGTTCGTTAATTGAATGCTTGATTTGCGTGCCTAAAGCCCCTATAAAGGAAATCTTATTTAGCGCGAAGATTACTCATTGCATTGAGGGTGAGCAGGGTAAGGTCTATATTATGGGCGGGGAGATCATTAACACCAGTGAACAATTATGGGTCAATGGGTTTTTTCGATTACATGATTTTATAAATGAAAGCCTCCGGACTTCGGGCCAAAAAAAACTATGCCGAGTTGAAAGCGTGACCGCGATGCAGCGTTGACGAAGAAGTTGACGAAAGCCAGAGAAATTGAATTACAGTCCGCAATGGGGCTACGACCACGAGTAAGGCATCCCGCCTTTTTGACCATGGAAGACAAAAAGGAAAGTGAAGCAGCATAAGAAAAAAGGCCAAAGTCCTGGTCGATGGCACAAATCTCTGGGAGGGAGTAGAACAAAATACGATGTTCAAACAAGACACGTTGAAAATTCCAAGATACAACGTTCTTGTCGTGGATGATGAGGAAGGGGTGAGGAAACTAATTGTAACTCTCTTGTCCCAAAGGGGTCATCAATGTTTACAGGCAGTTGATGGTGCTGATGCTCTCAACAAAGCCGTTACGAACAAATTTGCCGCTGTCATTACAGACATCGTCATGCCAAAAATGGATGGAATAGCCTTGACCAAAGAATTAATAAAACGGACCCCGAAATTGCCCATTATGATAATCACGGGTCATGATAACGAGTTTTCTTCAGTAACTGCTATAGCGGCAGGAGCAAAGGAATTTATAAAAACCCCCTTTTCTTTGACAGAGTTTGGCCTCAGATTCCAGAAAATGATGAGTGATTATGAACTCTTACTTCCAATTGATGCAAAGCAAAAAGAAATGCTCTTCCACATTCAAAAAAGGTCCGTAGAGGAAATAACGGATTTAAAAAGAGAGAGAGCCTAAAGAATAGGTTGTATGCTGGATACCCCCGTTTTAACCGCTGAAAACGGATCGACATTGGATTGTCAAGAACCCAAAGAACAGTTAAAAATAATCCCGCTTCATTTTATGCAGATTTCCATCCAGTAATCGTCGAATCGTAACATTATCCTGGTTTGAATAGCAGTAGGTGCAATCAATGCCCGAGACGACCATTTGGGGTTGACCGATTCCATTTCACCCATTCCAGTTATTATAAATCGTTCTGATGTTTCCTTCGCCATTCTCTTTCTTCCCTTTTTTGACCCCAATACCATTTCATAATCTACAATTCCCGACTCTTCGAATAGCTGAAGTGTATTCCTCAGCCAATTTACTTTCGGGCTTTTCGGCGGTTCAAATTTTGGTGCCCACAATTAGGGTAGCCGAATCTAATAAAAAGAACGGTCCGGGGGTGTGACTATCTGCTATCCTTGTTGCGTTTTTCTAAACCTCAAAAACCTACGGTTTGAAGATCAAATAGAGACATTTACTTATTATTTTAAGGGACTTACGTTTGGCAAGATATTCACGCTTTTGAAGACCCAAAAGACCCCCATTATATTGGGGTGGTTGTACTGACTTCCTTCCTTGTTTATTCCAGTCAAGTGTTTTTATCACCGCCCTATTTGTTTCTTCTAGGAAGGCGATTCCTAAACAGCTATAAATATCAAGTAGTTCCAATCAAGACCTGTATTTTTTCATTTCCATATCCATTCTCTAAATTTCCCAACAAAAACAGGGACATTTTTGCAACTTTATTTTTAATGTTGACAAACAGCGCCTTCTTGATATTATCACTGTCTGAATGCGGCATGGAGCTGAGATTTTTAAAAATCAGAAAGAACTCTTTGCCTGACTTGACATTATCTGTAGGGTCAAGTTCTAACTGTGGCACTTTTCCATTCTTAAGAGAAGGTTCTTACCTTATCCGTTTGCTGTTTTTTCCTTTTATCTGCAATTTTCAGACATTCTTTTCTTAACAGTCTCTGAGAATATGACCCGAAAGTGTAAAGGGCGGCCATCGGGTTGTGGCCAGGCCCCCGCTCCTTGATATGGGCGGGGGGAATCAGTATCTTAAAAAAGTTTGGTCTCTCGACACTCTCCCTCTTCAGCCTCCGATGCTGACTCATTTCTGGGCATCAAATCTTCTCCACTTTTCGATTATTTCATTGAAAAGCTTGACAAGAGGAAAGAGTTGTGTATAATGACTTTCATCCCAAATTGTATACGATTTTAGAAAGCTAATGTCACCTCTCGGATCGCAACCCGGTCGATTGTGTTCGGACGATTCGGCTTTCAGACTACGGTGGAACCGATGCTTACGAATCGAATCTCATGATGATGGAGAAGCGATTCCTGAACAAAAAGGATTTGAGCCACGGGGAGCATTCAAAAATTGGAAGGGTCGTATGCCCGATGCTTGGGTCAATGCTTGCATTCTGCACCCAGCGTTTATCTCCCACTGGAGGATATCCGCTTCAGCCTTCCCATCCGGTTTCAGAAGACCACATGGGATAGCATTGACTGGGGTATCACAAAGCTTCTAGAAGAAGAGCGCTGGCTGTAGAGCTTTCAATTGAAAAAAGAACCGAGGCCATTTAAAAAATAAGACGTGGCTCGGGCAAGGTATGGGGGAGAATCGAAGGGGGAGGAGGGATGGACAGAGATCGATATGAAAGCGGATTGAAAAAACTGGGAGAAGTCGACGGTGAAGGTGGGGCAAAGGTAATTGAGAACCTGAAAGATATTTCACCCGATGTGGGACGTTACCTCATCGAATTTCCATTCGGGGACGTTTACTCTCGCCCAGCCCTAGACTTAAAGTCCCGAGAGATTGCCTACGGTCGCTGCTCTGACAACTCTTGGTCATGCCCAAGCCCGGTTAAAATTCCATCTCCACGGGGCCTTAAACGTTGGGTGCATCCGCCAAGAGGTGATTGACGCGATCCTTCGGATGGCCGTTTACGCGGGGTTTCCCGCTGCACTCAATGTTATGTTTGTCGCCAAAGAAGTTTTTAGGGAAAGGGATGAGAGAGGGCAGAGCTGAAAAGGGGCTCATCATTGCTTCTACCACACTCAATACGCCTGGAGAAAAAGAGAATGGCCGATCCCTCTGGTTCGAACCACTACGATGTAGCGATCATTGGTGCCGGTATCATTGGTTCAATGATTGCAAGAGAGCTCTCTCGATTCGAGGGAAGGGTCGCCCTTATCGAGAAGGAGCCTGCCCCGGGATGGGGGGTCTCCAAAGGGTCTCTCTCGATGATTCACGCTCCTGATTTCTGTCCGCCCGGGACCCTCAAAGGAAGGCTTTGCGTTGAAGCCCCCGCCCGATTCAAGAGGCTTTCAGAGGAATTAGAGATAGCTTATAGGGAGGTGGACGAACTCTGGCTTGCCCTGGAGCCTTCTCAGATTGGAGCGATTGAGGATGCCAAAAAAAGGGGGGAAAGCCATGGAGGCACAGGATTCGAAATCATCAACGGGGATGAAGTCAGACAACTGGAACCCTATGTCAACCCAAAGGTGGTTGCGGCCCTCTACGTTCGGGGATTGGGTGTGATCCATCCTCCCGAGTGGGCTTTCGCTTTGGTTGAAAATGCGGCCCAAAATGGCGTTCAATGCCATCTGAATACGGAGGTCCTGAACATTGAACGAGATAAGGAGGAGGGATATCTCATCCAGACTTCTAGGGGAAAGTTTCGAGCCCGCTGGATCGTCAATGCAGCTGGCCTTCACGCCGACGAAATTGCCTCGATGGTGGGCGATACAGGGATTCAACTGACGTTGACCAAGGGAACGATGGCGATCTTTGACAAGTCGGTTTCCCATCTCGTTCGTCATATGGTGTACGGGACCTTTTCAAACAGGCACAGCCAAGCCATCACCCCCACCGTTCATGGAAACCTTCTCGTAGGCCTTGGATACTTTACGGCGCCCGAACGTAAGAACGATCTCAAAATCGAATCTTGTGGTCTTAAAGACATGATCAGGATGGGCAAAGAGCTCATTCCCTGCCTGTCTGAAAGGGATATCCTCACAACGTTTACAGGCATTCGTTCTGATAACAATCAGGTCCCGAATGGCGATTTCTATATCGCGCCTTCCAGCTATTCGCCCGGGGTCATCCATGCCGTGATTGGGCAACCCGGGGTTACAGCTGCACCTGCAGTTTCAGACTATGTGATTGGTCTATTGACTCGGGAAGGGTTTGCTCTTAATCTAAAGAAGAGCTTCCAGGGAAAGAGAAAAGCCTGGCCTGTTTTTTCTGAGGCAACGTTGGAAGAGAAGGGTCGATTGATCCAGTCTAACTCAACCTATGGACGTCTGATCTGCCGATGCGAGCAGGTCACCGAGGGAGAGATAAGGGAGGCTATTCGGAGAGGGGCAGATACCCTGGATGCGATCAAGCACCTTACGAGGGCTGGGATGGGCCGTTGCCAGGGAGGAGAATGTGAAATAACCATTTCTAACCTTTTGGTGAGACAAAGGGGTATCCCCGCCGACCGAGTAACCAAGAAAGGAAGAAATTCCTATCAGACCAAGGGATCTTCTGCGCAGTGAAATAGCCGGTGGATCCGACGACGAAAGCACCGGGTTATTCCGCCAGTTTCAAAAAAAGGCCATTACCTTATCAGGGGCCCCTATTCTCGCTATGTTTTCCCTCAAGGGGGAAGTTATGATACCTCAGGAACCGGTCGCGTTAGATGTTGCCGTTATCGGAGGAGGGCCGGCCGGCATCTCGGCGTGCATTGAGTTATCGAAAAAATTACCGAACTCAAGAGTTGCTCTTTTCGAAAGCGAAGAAGTGTTAGGAGGGATTCCACGGACCTGTCATCAATTGTTTTTTGGAATGCGGGATCTGAAGTGGATTTACACGGGGCCGTCCTATGCCCGAAGATTGAGCGCTCTTGTTCGAAAGACGCCTGTCGAAATCCATACACAGGCGACCGTATTGAATATCGTCCCTGGCAGCATCGGGCAGAGACATACGATTAACGTTGTGTCACCCGCAGGCCTCGCGACCTATAGGTGTCAATTCGTTGTCTTGGCAACCGGTTGCTGTGAGGGCCCGCTGGGGGAGAGACTTATTCCAAGTGCTCGACCTTCCGGAATCTTTACAACATGGCAAATTCAACAGGCCATCCATCTTTATCACCTGAAACCAGGGAATCACGCTTTGGTCATCGGGAGCGAGGACGTGGCATTATCCACAGTAATGAGCCTGAAGCGAGCGGGTGTCTCCATTGTTGGAGTGGTGGAAGAAAGCCGAGAACTTCAGACCTATCCGTTTTTGGCAAAAGCATTGAGCAGGTTTTATAAATTTCCAATTTTTATGGAAACTTCGGTTTGGTCTATTTGCGGCATTGACCGGGTCGAGGGGGTGGAACTGGCGACCCCGGGGGCGAAAGACAAGTTGTTTTTGCAGTGTGACACGGTAGTCAT
Source organism: Sedimentisphaerales bacterium (assembly GCA_963814265.1). Lineage (GTDB taxonomy): Bacteria > Planctomycetota > Phycisphaerae > Sedimentisphaerales > Anaerobacaceae > JAFNGF01. Next base: position 21,647 of record CAWFCJ010000033.1, read on the forward strand.
CAGTGGAAGATTTCGCCCCATCTCTCAATTGATCGAAAACATTCCGATTGCGCGGGACCCGGCAACATCGGGCCCTCTCGTGGATACGAATCTGATGACTTCCATTCCAAACATCTTTTCTGCTGGAAACGTCCTTCGGGGCGGGGACATGCACGACTTATGTGCTCTAGAGGGGAGATTGGCCGCGCAGGCTATTGTTCGCAGGATAACCTTCCCTGAAACTGAAGAGAACACATGGGTTTCTCTCCGTGCCGAAGCTCCAATCCGGTATGTTGTTCCCCAAAAGGTCGCTCCCTCAAAATTGAAATCTCACGTTTTGCCGGTACTTTCCCCTGGAGTGGGTATCCAGATTGGTTCTGCCGTGAAGGACGCGACCCTGGAAGCTTGGTCAGGGGGTAAGAAAGTATGGGATCATCCTTACAAGAGATTGATTGCAAACCATCGAATTCCCATCCCTGTGGAGAAGTTTAAATGGGAAGGAGTGGATCCCGAAAAAGGAGTCGACCTGAGACTTAGAGCTTCAAGCCTGAAGTCTTAAGAGTAAAAGATTTACTTTCCGTCTTTTCAAGAGATTATTTAAAGGAGGTGCATCATGGCAAGGTATAGGGTCAGTGAAGAGGAAGTCAAACCTCATTCATCAGCAAGAACCGAGATGGGATTCGCAAATATGGATATTCGATTTCTTCTCACCGATAAAACAGTGGGCGCGACCGAGATTTCCCTTTATCGCACGGTCTTCCCGTCCGGTTTTTCGGCCCACCAGAAACATATTCATGTCGATACGGAGGAGGTTGTCTACGGTATCCGCGGTCGAGGCGTGGTGGGAATTCAGGAACCGGATGGGAAAATCGTAGACTGTGAAGTATCCCCCGGGGTTGCCGTTTTCATACCCAAAAATTATATCCACTGGTTTCGTGTATTAGAACCGGATGGCAAAGGAGAAGTCGAAATTTGCGGTGCTTATTCGATTCCGAATGCGGGGGAAAATAAACCAGAAAACTACAGATATATGGGAGAAATCACCGAGCAAGACAAGAAGTTATAAGGGTTCTCCCTATTCGAACGGCTTCAGGCAATAGGGGGATTTTGTGAAATTAAAAATGTCTTGACAAGTACTTTTCTTTATGCTTATAGTCGGCTCTATTGCGCCATCAGGCATCGAGAAAACAGACGGAAATCACGAGACCCAGCTTCAAAACCTCCAAACGATACAGAGAAAATTGGCAACATTTTCGTCTCATGTCAGTTCAATGTAGGATCTCGAGATAAGAGGGGAGGGAGTGTTTAGCCGCGAAGGTTCTGGAAAAATCATTGCAAAAAGGAGGGAATAAAAATGGCTAACTCAGAGAGAAGAAAGATGACCAGAAGGGAATTTTTGAAGAAGTCCGGAAAAACTGCGGGTCTTATTGGAGGGACTCTCGCTTTCCCGGAGATCATCAAATCGACAGCTTGGGCTGCCGAGGATACGATCAAAGTCGGCACCATGTTTGCGATGAGCGGTCCGTATGCGGTCATCGGAACGGAGAGATCGGAAGGGGCGCAATTCGCCGCAGAACAGATCAATGCGAAGGGGGGCCTCCTGGGGAAGAAGGTGGAGGTGATTGTCAGGGATGAACAGGCCAATGCGGGAGTCGCAGCCACCCGGGCCAAGGAACTGGTTGAAAAAGAAAGGGTCAAGTTCATCGTCGGAGGAACATCGAGTGCCACGGTACCTGCCATGAAGGACCAGACGGCTCCGAATGGCGTCCTCATGATGATCTGTTGCATGGCAGATTCAATCACGACTCCACAGGGGTTCGACAAAACCATATTCCATATCTATCCAGGCACATGGATGGCAGCGAATACGGTGGGCCAATTTGCCGCAAAGAACTTCGGGACGAAATGGTATTTCCTGGTTGCCGATTATGCCTGGGGATGGGACAACTACAATTCTTATACGGCCGTTCTGAATGAATTCAAGGGAACGAATCTTGGGATGTCAGGCCATCCATTAGGGGCAACCGATTTTTCACCCTATATCACCAAGATTATGGCGGCCAAACCGGATGTCCTGATTACGGTCAGTGCGGGACGAGACCAGGTCAACTCCTGGAAGCAGCTCCGGGAATTCGGTGCCTTTGACAAGATGAAAGTGGTGCGGGACCGTGCTTTATTTTTCAAATGTCCTGGGTGTTGGCGTAGACGCATTCTGGGGAGGCTACGGCCAGGCCCCATTCTACTGGGAGGACGACCAGGAGAGTACCAGGAAGTTTGTGGACGCCTTCTCGAAAAGATATAATCGGCCGCCCTCAGACGATCACGCGACCACCTATGAAGGGACAATGGAAATTTTTTCCGCTGTTGAGAGGGCCGGGAGCTTAGATCCGGATAAGATCATTGCAGCGATGGAGGGGCACCGATTCCAGTGGGTCCGCGGGTCTCAATACTGGAGAAAATGTGATCACCAGTCCATTCAGGATCTGTATGTCGTCACACCCAAGAAGCCCCAGAAGAAGTACGACATTTTCCAGATTGCCGGTAAAATGGGAGGAGAGAGCATCGTCAAGAGCTGCAAGGATCTGGGATTTAAGGAATAGTTTCGCAAAGCCGAAGGCTGGCCCTTCTGCGGAACCCAATTGTTCAAGCATGGTTAAAGGTGAGGAAGCCGGTTGGGTCCGTAGGGAACGGTTTCAAACGTTCGGCTGAACTCACGTTGAAGACCGTCTCCCACAGGGTGATGGTAAAAGATTTGAAGCCTGTTGACCTTGTAGGGGCGGGTTTCTTGCCGCGCTGATGCGCTGGCGCAGCGGGTAAACCCGCCCCTATAACTATCAAAACCGGCATCCTTACCCTGGCCTTAAACCAGGACTTTTTATTTTCTTGGAGGTGAAATCATTTTTCTTGAAATTATTCTTCCACAATTGATGATCGGCCTCAGTCTGGGGGTGATCTATGTCCTCATGGCCTCAGGGCTTTCGATCATTTTCGGCCTCCTGAGGGTCGTCAATTTTGCTCATGGCACCTTCTACATGCTGGGAGCCTACGGTTTTTTCTATATTCTTTCCTTGAGCGGCCACTTCTGGATCGCCTTGATTCTAGCTCCCATTGCCATCGGACTCGTTGGGATGCTGGTCGAGGTGGTGACGCTCCGTCCCCTTTACGGGACGAATGAGATCAATCCCCTCCTTTTGACATTGGGGCTAACGTACGTGTTTGTTGATCTCATCAGAATGGCTTTCGGCCTCGCCGGAGAGCCCACCTCCATCCCTCAAGCCTTCACCGGCAGCCTCAATCTTGGCTTCATGTTCTTCCCCAAGTACAGATTCTTTCTGATTATCGTCGGAGCCCTTGTCACGATTCTGGTCTGGTTGTTCATCAACAAGACGAATATTGGCATGGTGGTCCGAGCCGGTACCAAGGATAGCGAAATGGTCCAAATGCTGGGAATCAATCTCCGGAGGGTCTGGACCATCGTTTTTGGCATTGGAATCGCACTGGCAGCCCTCGCAGGCGCCCTTTCCGCTCCGATCAGCGGGATTATACCCGAAATGGGGACCTTCACGGTGATCGAAGCCTTCGTGGTCGTCGTGGTGGGGGGCATGGGAAGTCTGACCGGCTCGGTTGTGGCAGGCCTGCTCGTGGGAGAAATCATCTCCATCACTACGCTTTATTATGGCCAAGCAGGGCATGCCAGCGTTTTCGCCCTGATGGTGATCGTCCTTCTAACGACAAAATACGGATTGTTTGGTGAAGAATGAAAGAGGGAAACCACGCTCCGCGAAGGGAAATCGACTGGCCGTTCTGGGTCTCCATCCCCATATTCCTTATTTTGCCTTTCGTCGCTCCTTACACCGCCCTCGCAACGAACATCCTGGTCTTCGGGATTTTCGCAATGGCCTACAACCTGTTGCTCGGATACACCGGGCTTCTCTCCTTCGGGCACGGGTCTTTCTTTGGATTGGGGGCTTACTGCACCGGGTTGCTCCTGGTGAAGGCAAACGCTCCACTGGGTCTGGCCATGCTGGCAGGAGTCCTGGCAGCGACGTTGGGTGGCCTTATCATTGGATATATCTCATTGAAGCGCCGCGATGTCTATTTCGCCATGATCACTCTGGCCTTTTCTCAACTTCTCTTCTTTCTGACGCTCCAGTTGAAAGACCTGACCGGAGGGGATAACGGCCTCGCCGGCGTTCCAATCCTTCATCTTCCCTTTTCGATCAACTTAGGGAAACCCCTGCATACTTACTATTTCACTTTTGTCTTTTTCATCCTGTCCGTCTATGCCGTCCGAAGGCTTCTGAACTCTCCTTTCGGGAAGGCGATGCAGGCCATCCGCGAAAATGAAAACCGTGCGATCTCCTGCGGCTTTAATGCCAAGCGGATCAAGCTGATCTCCTTTATCATCTCCGGGATGTTTTCCGGTCTTGCAGGAGTGTTATACTGTATCCATCTCCGATTCGTTCCGATTGAAACCCTTTCGATCACAACAAACGGAGAAGTCATTTTCATTTCGATCATCGGAGGGCTCGGCACTTTCTGGGGACCGATGGTGGGCTCAGCAACTTTCTTGATTCTCATCGATCTCATCAATAAGGTTCTCGAGAGATGGGAAATCGTGGTGGGCCTGATTTTCATCCTGTTCATCCTGTTTCTGAACCGGGGCATCTGCGGACTGATTGAGAGCATGGTTTCGAGTCGGAAGCAGAAACTGGCTTCGGTCGAAACGAGACAGGCTCAGGGAGAGTGATCTTGAAGGTTCTTGAAACAAGAAACCTGACCAAGAATTTTGGAGGAATGACGGCGGTTGACAATGTCAACTTCCAGGTGGATGAAGGGGAGCTGAGGACGATTATCGGTCCGAACGGCGCGGGGAAGACAACCTTCTTCAATATGATCGCCGGGACCTTGCCACCCACCCAAGGGGAGATCTGGTTTAAAGGGGAAAATATCACAAGTCTGTCACCCCACATAATCTCCCAGAGAGGGATTGCCCGGTCTTACCAGATTATCAATCTGTTCCCAAATTTGACCGTTTTTGAGAATATCCGGGTCGCCTCTCAATCAAGGAAGGTCATCTTCAACTTCTGGAAAGATGTGAAGGGACTGGAGGAGATCAACGGGAAGACAGCGCGAATCCTTGAAACGCTCAGACTGACAGAACGGCGAGAGACGCTGGCTGCCAATCTCCCTTACGGCGAGCAAAGACATCTCGAAATCGGCATTGCGCTCGCGACAGAACCGCAACTTCTCCTCATGGATGAGCCGACAGCGGGACTGACACCTGACGAAACCGTCAGGATCATGGAACTTATTAAGACCATTTCGAAAGGGCTGACGATCATCCTCGTGGCCCACGACATGGACGTGGTGATGAAGGTCTCGGACAAGATCACCGTTTTACATCAAGGCAAGGTATTGGCTGAAGGAAGTCCCGGAGAAATTCGAAAAAACGAAGAAGTTCACAGGGTCTATCTTGGGGGGCAACACTACGGAGATGCTACTTAAGGTCGAAGATATCCATACCTACTATGGCCGCAGCTACATTCTTCAGGGCATCTCCCTCGAGATCAATCGGGGGGAGACGGTAGCGCTCCTGGGAAGAAATGGCGTTGGCAAAACCACTACCCTGAAAAGCATCATGGGGACCCAACCCCCCAGGGAAGGGAAAATTCTCTTTGAGGATAAGAATATCTCGGGGCTTCCTCCCTACCAGATCGCAAAGAAAGGGATTGCCCTGGTTCCCGACACCCGGAGGATCATTCCGAATCTGACCGTCCGCGAGAACCTGAAGCTTGCCATGCTGAAGGATAAGGAAAGGAATAAAGATCAACTTCTGGAAATGACCTTCAGGTATTTCCCGCCGCTGAGAGAACGGCTCAATAACAGGGGATCGATGCTGAGCGGCGGCGAACAGCAGATGCTGGCGATCGCGAGGGGACTCGTTTCCAGTCCCAAGTTGATGTTGATCGATGAGCCGACCGAAGGGCTGATGCCCATTCTTGTCCAGACCCTCACCAAGAACTTGAAGGCACTGCAGGAAAGCGGTCTCACCATGCTTCTGGTAGAGGCCAATCTTCAAGTGGCCCTGGAGATCGCTCAAAGAGTGTACATCTTGGAAAAAGGGCTTATTAAATTTACAGGGACCAGCGCCCAGCTTTTGGAAGACAAGGAAATCCAAAAAAGATTCCTCGGGGTGAGCGTATAGAACGAATCCCCATGGCAGGGGTGGTGACCATCGAGCCATGGGAGCAGATTTTATCCTTTCCGTAGCGGCGGCCCACCGTGGCCGCTTGGTCTGGCAGCCTTGAACCATGGAAAGGACCTTTAATTGCCCTCTCCCGCTGGCGGGTGAGGGTGTGGGAGAGGGTGGGACACCGCGGGTTTCCCCCTCACCTCAATCCTCTTCCCCTGTCGGGAGAGAGGAGATATTGGGTGCTATTTTCTACATAAAGGAGGTTTTGAGATGGCAGAGCAGAAAGCAAGATTAGATACTGGAAAGACTTGGCAACCGCTCAGGTTTCAGGATGAAAAGAGATTTCCCCCTCTCCAGAAGCTGGTCATCCTGGCGGCCGCTCCGGGAGGAATGATCTCAAAACAGCAGAACCCGAACCTTCCGACCACCCCGCAGGAGATCATCAGGAATCACATCAAGGCCTACAAGGCCGGGGCTTCCATGGTCCATATTCACGTCAGGGATAAGGACCGCCTGCCGACAGACAGTCCCGAGCTTTACAAGCGCATCATCCTTGAACTCAAAAACAAGGTGCCGGACATCATCATCGATTGTTGCTTCGCCTACCCCTTTGCTGACGATAATGTTGAGGCCCGCATGGATCCGCTCTGCAACCTCAACCTCCCGATTGAAACCGGCGTTATATCCGGGGGAACTCTAAACGTCATCGGCGGAAGTATCTATGTCAACCGGGAAGAATATCTTAAGAAGGCAGTGAAATACCTTCAGGACCACGGTATCAGGCCCTGCATTACGCTCTATAATGTGAAACAGATCGTGGATATGAAGCGATGGGCCATGGATTCCGGCATTGTCAAGAAGCCTTTCCTGAACTTGAGCCTTGGTCTGTTTGGAGATCCAGCGCGCCGCGATATCCTTCAAACCTGGCTCCGTTATGTCCCCGAGGAGTGCGACTGGATCCTCGAGACGGCAGGCCGAAACTGGCTTCCCACGACGGTGGAAGGAATACTGACCGGCCGGGGTCATGTTCGGGCAGGGATGGAGGACGGTCTTTACATGTATGCCCACAAGGACGACCTCATCAAGAGCTCTGCTGAAACGGTCATCAAGGTGAGGAGAATTGCCGAAGAGCTGGGCCGTGAAATTGCGACACCCAAAGAGGCACGTAAGATTCTCGGACTAAAAGGAAAATGAGAGGTGGGCTCTACGGGGCAGTTTTGACGGTAGCCGTAACCCTCAGGTTGCGTAAGAACTCGAGGTGTCACCCTGATTAACGCCGCCTAAAGGCTACGGCTGCCGACGCAGATCTTCTTTCCCCCAAGAAAGAATCCAGGTAGAAGGGAACACCCGCCCGGGAAGAACCGACATGAAAGGGCATCGAATTCAGCATTCAAACCTCTTTGACCTTCAAGGAAAGGTAGCCCTTGTAACCGGGGGAGCGAGGGGAATAGGCAACGCACTATCGAATGGATTAGCCGAACATGGATGTGATGTCGCCGTTGTCGATGTCAACGGACGATTTCAAAAAAAGGTCGTCAGCAGAATAGAAAAGACGGGACGTGACTGTTTATTCCTGTTGGCGGATGTGGCCGATATTGATTCGATCAACGAAGCCGTTGGAAAAGCGGTTTCCCATTTCGGGAAGATTGATATCTTAGTGAATAATGCTGGAGTCGACATTCGAAAAGCAGCTCTGGAATTTACGGAACAGGAATGGAATCGCGTTATCGATACGAATCTGAAAGGGGCTTTCTTCACGACTCAAGCAGTTGGAAAGATCATGACGAAAAGAAGGCAGGGCAAGATCATCAACATCGCTTCTGTGATGGGCCTGGTGGGAAGCCCACCATATCAGTCTATTGTTCCCTACTGCGCCAGTAAAGGCGGGGTGGTACAATTAACAAAGTCGTTTGCCCTCGAATGGGCAAAGTATAACATTTACGTCAATGCAATCGCCCCCGGCCCAGTGAAGACCACTTTAGTTCAACCTCTCTTAGCGGATAAAGAGAGGTATGAGGCCGTCTTAACAATGATCCCTCTTAAGCGATTCGCCCGCCCTGAAGAGCTAATTGGACCGACTGTTTTCCTGGCCTCCAGGGCATCCGATTACGTCACCGGTCATATTCTCTTCGTTGACGGCGGCTGGCTTGCCCAGTGACCGTCGATTTCCTCCACTTCCACAAAACACAGAAGCTCTGGGAGCGGGTCGCAAGGCACCTGCTAATCAAGAGCATATTCGTAAATAACGGCTGACCTCCGAAACGTTTCATTCCTGCAAATCTTTCGAAGCTGTAATGTTCAGACAAGTTCTATCCAGAACATTACAAAACTGTAACACCCTTCTAATCATCATTAAATGTCTTGGGTGTATATTGGAGCGGAAAGGAGGGGAAGGAATAATTTGAGTTGGGGGGAGGCGGCTCCGGTCAAAGACACTGTGCGTTCTAGGATTTGATCAATCGATATGAGAGGAGGTTTTTTTATATACTGGAGAAAGCTTGCTTGCTTAATATGGGTAGGGTTATTGGTTCGTCATTACCAGCATCGGCGCAAGATGAAACCAACCAGGACGAAGTTATGGTGCAAGCTCCCCTCGACGCGATCGATTGTGGAAACACAACCATCAGCGTACTCGGGCTCCCCATCGACATTAGCAAGGCGAGCCTCATCAACAGCAACTCGGATGGTAAGAATACAAAGGGCAGTGGCGACCTAACTTGTGCCGATCTGGCAGTCGACCAGGTGGTGGAAGTAAAATTGGCCAGCGATACCGGATTGCTGACGGCAATCAAGGTTGTCGTTGGGGGTAACGACTGCATCGACAGCGTCTGTGACCCCACGAAAATCACTGGCCCGCTTCAGGATATTAATTCGAGCAAGACCAGTGTCACAGTTCTGGGCTTGGTCGTAGATATTAGCAGTGCGATCCTCGAGGATGACAACGAACAACCCATTAACAAGGACCAGCTGATAGTCGGTCAGTGCGTTGATCTGATGCTCGTCTCAAATAAACCCCCGCTGGTCGCGACCATAGTCCAGTTCCAGAACTCCAGCATTGAGGTCAACGTCGAGGAGATTGACGAGGGAGAGAAGCCGATGGAGGATGGAGACGCCAATGATGTCCAAGTCGATCTGGCCATCAAACGTAAGGGGAAGGTTCTGAGATCCCATACCACTAGCAATGGACACTTTAAGTTGGTTGGCCTGCCGACGGGCTAAGCCAAGATTGTCGTGACCCGCATCCACAACGGCCACAAGAGTAAGGCAAGTGGTTTAGTTAAGGTGAAGGCGAACAGCACCCAGCACCTCCGCTTACGCCTAAAGGCGGTTAGGTAGCAGCCCAACGCTATGGAGCCCTCACCCAAAGCCCGGGGCGCCGGGCTTTTTGCTACTGCCGCAGAAAACAGTCCAGCCTTTCTCCAATTCAGATTCCTATCCTCACTGTTGATATCTACCATATAATCTCGCTTCATCGAACATGGCGATGATGTTCTCCGGGGGGACTTCTGGCTGGAGATTGTGGACGCTCGCAACGATGTATCCTCCGCCCTTACCGAGACAGTCAATCACCCTCCGGACTTCTGCCCGAACCTCATCGGGGGTTCCAAAAGGGAGGACGTGCTGAGTATCGATCGCGCCCCAGAACGCAAGGCGGTCACCAAATTCCTTTTTCAGCTTTTCCGGCTCCATATTCGTTGCCGCTACTTGAACTGGATTCAGGACGTCGATCCCGATCTCGATCAGGTCTTCGATAATGGCGTAGACAGAACCGCAGCTATGAAGGAAGATCTTTGCGTCGCTTCGGGATTTGATGGCATCGACCATTCTCTTGTGGCGAGGCTTGAGCATTTCCCGGTAAACCTGCGGACTGACGAAGGTCCCCGTCCTGCATCCCAAGATCATCCGCCATGGCCACGATGTCGATGTTCTTGCCCACAATCTCCAGGGCCTTTTCAACGATCTTTGTCCAGATATCGGTCATGATATCCATCAAACGGTAGGCAAACTCCTTATTCATGTAAAGATCCGTCAGCCACTCAGCGAATCCCCGCACAAACCAGCCCTGGAGCATGATGCCGTTGGGTAGATCCAGACACAATGGCACAATCGGTACTCTTCCGAAGGAATTCAGCTCTTTCTTTAAGGCCCTCATAAAGTCCGGGGTCGTTTGGATCGGGCCAGTCAAAGTTCTCAAGAATCTCTATCTCGGGGTCACCTTTCTGAAAAGGTCCCTCTGCGTTGATGAAATGCCCCGCCGGGGTCTTCTTCCAGGTGGTGCCCCAGACATCGATAAAGGAATTCGCATCAATCCTTTTCGACGGTTTCTTCTTGAAATCTCCGAGGATGAGGAGACGGGTGTCAATATCAAGCCTTTTCAAGAATGGTGTCGTCCGGAACGACGGAATTCTGATACTTCCACATCAATTTTGTCTCGTGATTCAATCCAAGGTACTTCTTCAGATTCTCATAAGAAGCGATGATCATTGTCGTGGCCCTTGTGCTTCCAAGGTCCACCGGAACACGATCCGGTTGCTTCACGATTGATCGCCGCCAAAACCCTCTCCCGATGCGTCATCGATGCCATGGCTCATCTCCTCTGGAAATTCATTTCCGTTAGTTACTACACCGGTGAAGATGTTTTGTCAACACTTTTCTGTTGACAAATAAAATACAAACCATAGAATATAGGCTAAAATATAGCACCACGGGTTCAGTTCAAGGGTATTACCATTGAATACATTATCATCACACCGTGTGAGTATCATCCAATCAATCCTAACGGGCTGAGGTACACCGTTTCGCGGGGCTAAGATGAAGCTCAAGGCTATGATGTATAGGCTTTGATTTCTATGAAAAGGAGGAAACAAACCTTGCTGAAGAAATTGCACCACGTCGGAATCATCGTGGAGGACCTTGATCGTCGGATCAAGAAATTTGAAGGGTTCGGGTTTAAATGTACCGAAATCATCGAAAAAAGGGATGGGAGTTCGAAGATCGCTTTTTTCCCGGTTGGGGACACCCTGGTGGAATTCGTCAGTTACAACCCGAGCTGGACGCCGGATCATCTGAACGCCCTGGTCCAGGCTCAGACCGGGGCCATCAACCATCTCTGTTTTGAAGTGGATGATATTGAAGCCGCGATCCGGGATTTCGAGAGAAATGGAGCTAGGCTTGTCGAAATATAGAGCTCAATCGCGAAATAGTTGTTAGTCCTAACGGAGGGGTCAGTCGCGCTAATTCGGAACGCTATGTCACTTATAAAAGGCTGTGCCTCAAACCCATAGTAGGTCTCGCCTACCACGTAATCGGTAGTAACATTCGTATCAGCATCCCGAAAGTCAATCAGATTAACAACTGCTTGCGCGACCACCTCTTTTCCGGTAGGTGCAATTACAGGAACTATGAGGCTGAGATCCATCCCTGCCTTTATTGCTATATAAAGCAACGCCTTGTCATTGACGTTATTGATATTAACCATCTTCCCGTTATTGAGAGATTGCCCGACGGGATTAATAATCCGGTCGATGCTGCACGTGGTAGCAAGGTGTCGGTAGTCGTAGTTGGGGTCGAGAGTGCCAGGATGATAGACTCTCTCGAACCAGGCATCCAACTGCTGCCCGCCTGATGTCACGGGGGTAGATAGCGTAGTGGACTTTCGGAATTCACCGCCCCACGGCTCCAGCCGTGTGTCTATGTCACTCTGGTTCAGGATGAATCTATACCGCAGCTCAAGCTCATCGGATATGTCAAACGGCGTGTAAGGCCTGTTGGGTTCACCATAGCGCCAAATAACACTTTGCTCGTATTGGCCCAAATCGCGCGGGTCGACGCTGACGCCATAATTTGCTCTGGCCTGCAGCAGAGCTGTCTCTTCAGCCGGTGTGGGCGGGTCAGGCGGCAATGGTGGATTGCCTTCCCGACCGGCCAAAGCCATAGCATTTATCTGTATCTGGCTGGAGCCGTCAATTCTTCTGATGCCGGCACTCGGATCCATCTTAAATGCTGTATTGACGTTTATCATCCCGCAATTGTCGATAATCCTGACGGCGGCATAAATGGGCTTGCCCTTGCCGGAGGTAATATCGGGTAGTTTTACCCATTTGGAATCGCCCACGCCATCGCCGTCCGCATCGGCGGTAGCAACCGGCATATTGAAATCGGTTATCTGGTCGTACTCCCGAACGACGCCGGCTCGTACGTCCCTGGCGTAGCTGCCCAAGGATCCAGTGACATCGCTTATCTGCCTCCAGTAATAATTGTTGCCGAATCTGTAAGGCTTAAGCGATGCCAGCCAGCTATTGTTCGGGTCGGGATAATCATAGTATTCCTGGCTTGCTACACGCGGGACATCCAGAGCCAATTCCTCCGATACTTCTGCAATGATGGTATCGACCGCGGCGTCCAGTTCCCTACTTTCCAATGTGGCTGAGGCCGCAATCTTATTCACGCGGGCAACCATTACAAACAGCACGCCGACGATGGCCAACAGGGTGGTCAGAACCACAGCGAGAATAAGTGCTGAGCCGGCCTGTGCTCGTGACTCGTGATTCGTGGCTCGTGATTCGTGGCTCGTGATTCGTGGCTCGTATCTTTTTCTCATTTTTTGCATCAATGAACTACGAACAATGAACTAATTACTGCTGACTAATCTCCCAGATACACAATGTGCGTAAAGGTCCTGCCGTCTTTTATAATGCCTTTGGAATCGTATAGTGTGAATGTGAACTTAAAGGCTTTTGTGGAAACAGAGACTCCTTTACCGGCCGAGCGCACCCAATTTATTGGTCCGGGTCCACCAAGCCATTCTATCGTAAAATTGTCTACGCCCTTAGCCATATACATCACCAAATCTTTTTCCAAACGTGGGTCTAATGGTGGTTTTGCCGTCCATTGGTCGATATCGGCAAAAGGAGAAGATGCCTGCCACTCAGACAAAGAAATCTTACAGTATTCGCCGCGTGGGTCTGAATCTGAATCCCGCAAAGAGGAATCGGAGGTCAAAATCGTCTGTATTCTTGCCAGTATCTTCTTTTTTGGATCTCCCGTAAAAGGGTCTGTGTTAGGGTCAATGTTAGGATAGGGGTCGGCAGCCTGGGCATAAAATATACTGGCAACATTACCGGATACGGTTTTCAATCCTCGTCCCATCTTGTTCTATATAGGGATATTGTCTAACCGATTGAAAATCTCCCTCAGCAAAAAACGCAATGCAGTCGGCATTCTTATTTTGAGTTTCGATATTCAGTCTGCCAGGGCATGATAATATGACTCCTTTGAAGTCGGCGTCAAGCTGGTCGGTAATGGCCCGCAGCTTCTGCATAATCTCCGCGCTTGCGATTGCGGTGCGATGCGAATTTATGCTGACCTTGAAGATGACGCCGGCAAATGACAGCACCATCGCCAGGATCCCCACAGCAACTGCAAGCTCGAGTAGAGTGAACGCTTTTCGCATATTAAACGTTAGAATCTGATGACTTTCTGATACACTGCTATACAAGGGTCTTTACCGCTGCCTATTGGTGGAGGAACCACCCAAACGCGGTCGCCAAATGTACCTTCCCAGGGCCTATCAAGTTCAATGGTAGGTGCAGGGAAAGCACCAGACACAGGTTCACGTCGTTGAAGCACCCGATATATTTCGCCTGTTTCATCGTCTACAATCGTGCAGCCATCGTTGATCCATGTTGTATTGACCCCAGGCGATATTTGTGTGAGCACATTGCTGCCGCGTGTCGCTAAAATAGGTACAGACATCGGAATAGGTCTTCCTGCGCCACCTTGATATGAAGCTGCACTGGCAGTTTTTCGGGTGACAAAAACCGTTATTTGCACGAGTCTGCTGGGTCGGCTGGCACCGTTTCGGTCCACATGCTGGCAAAGAGCTGACCAGTAATACTGCTTCTCCGAGATATCCAGATTAGTCGAGGGATAAGCGAATTCCTCCGCAGCTACAGGTCTCCTGGCCGCAACGTCTTCAAAACGCCTGAGTGGTCCAACAAGCAGATTAGGGTCTGCGGGGTTAATCCCGTACAGTCTTATCTTTGCAAAGGCTTCGTCCGCTACCACGGCCGCTGTCGTTCGCTCTGCGGCCACGGTCGTCAGATAGATGCCGGCAAGGAACGTGCCGGCGATGAAAAGCATCCCGATGGCAAGTGTAGCGACGGCCAAAAGAACCTCGGTAAGAGAAAAACCGGTTTTTGCCAGCCTATTTTTCATTGTTTTGACTTCATTGTTCATCGATGAACTGCGTTACTGACTTATTATCGTCCCGGTATAAGGGTTGATATAGATCGCTTCCGGCGTCAGCTTTACCAGGTATTCCGACCACGCTGTACCCTGGGCATAAGCCCGCTTGAATTTCTGCTCTTCGTAGACAATAAAACTGTTGCGGCTTGCTTCTTTGCCCAAGCCCAATTCCGCGTAGTCATCCTGGATGAACATGCCAACGTTATGGTTGGCGACGTTTTCCTGAGAGTTGAAGGTATCGTCCGCGGACTCCGCGGGATTTATTGGCCGGTAAATGCCCTGCCTGTTTCTAACGCGCACATCGTGTATCACCAATTTTCCGGATGGCGAAAAAATTATCGAAAAAGAGGTTGTATCCTGCAGCTCAGCCGGCTGGTCAATCTTGCTGTCGTCATCAATAGGCTCGTCCCCCGCGTACGTTGGATTTATATTGGTTCTGCGTCTCAGGTCCATCACGCCTATTGTTTCAGGCAGTCTTATCGGCTTTAGTCCCGGAACCGCCCGAAAGCCATAAGCCAGCATATCCGGGTCCTGCACGATAAAAATCATATATTGAGTGCTTTGAGCGGACCTTCAGGATGATAGGCTTTTTGAAATCTGATCCCGGCGTATCTCTGATTTTTCAAAGCGATAGTGCGGGCTGAAGCCAATGCCGAGCTTATCATACCTGTTACGCTGCCCTGAGATTCAAACGAGTTCAAAAACGCCCGCAATGCCGGCAGTCCCCAGGCTCATAAGCAGCGCTGCGGCTACGATAACCACCGTTATCTCTATCAGCGTAAGACCAGGTTGCAGGCGTTTCATTTTGCTTTGTGGAAAAGAGCATAGGTTGTCATTTCGAGCGAGCCGCAGGCGAGTCGAGACACGCAGCGAAGCGGAGAGCCCCGAAGGGAAATCTGCTTTTGAGTAGATTTCTCCGCTCCACGTCCCTAAGGGACGCTTCGGTCGAAATGACAATGAGTCTTCTCTATAGAGCATTTTTACAATTTCATTTTTTGCTTTTACTGCTTATATCATCAGGGGTGGCAAACATCCTATCCGGACCCGCCGATACTAGCTCCGGGAACGTGTCACCGAGGATATATCTATAATCAAGCAATGTTCCCCATACATCGTATATCTGCGGCATATCAACGGCAGCCGGGTTGTTCTTTATTAACGACCTATCAATATTCTCCAGTATTTTTGCGCGAACTTGGCGTCGCCTGGAGCTGGCCGTAAAGGGCCGCCGAGTGCGTCAAATAGGGCGGCTTATTCGGGTCAGGAAATACGCTCCAATACTCGTAATATTCCTGCAACGCACTTTCCAGCAGCGAAAAAACGTTTTCCAGGCCCTTTTCTTTGGCCTGAGTGCTGATCCGGGCAGCCAGGGCAATTACAATAGTGGCCAGCACTGCGATCACAGCCACGACAATCAACATTTCCACGAGCGTCATGCCGTATTTTGGTTGCTGGCTTTTCATAGCTTTAAGAGGCGGGCAGGTGTAAGTGACGGTTTAATTTCAGAAGTTGCAGATGTCGTCGGCTGTTCCGTACTCGCCGTCCGGGCCCGCTGAAATCAATATGTAGGAGTCAGGTCTGTAAGGCCAGGGCCTGGCTGTTATCTTCGGGTCTCTTATGTACTCATAGAAGAAACCAAAATCTTCAAGTATATGCCTCCTACGAGCTGCCGGGGGCTTGTTCCAGTCCGCCAGTTTTCCCAGGTTGATAAGAGGAAAATTGTCACGGGCATTATAAATCAAATCGGCGGGATTGGATGATCCGCCTGGCCCTGCTGCGTAGGTCAGGGATTTGCTCGACGTATTCGCCCGGTAGTACAGTATGGGCGTCCCTGCATTTTGGGTAGTCGTCTCATATATACCTGGCTTTGTGAACGTAATCTTTTTTACGCTAAACACATCACAAAGCATAAATGTATCCGCCGCCAGTTCACCGGTTCCATTGAATAGCCCGGGTTTGTCAGGAGAAAGGTCACCAAGTCTAAACACGCTGGCAGTTGCCAGCTCCAGGTAAGGCCCTTTTCTTTGAGCCATCAAGATGGCGTCGTTCGGATTGTACACGAAGAGGCCAGCATCGTTGGAGCCATTCGCCCGAAAGTCGGACTTGGGATGAAAACCCATCAGGTCCCAGCCGACCAGGGCCTCCGCCAGTTTCTGTGCCCCACAGTAATTGCGTGGACCGGTGGGTGCCGGAGGAGGGTCCCACCAGTTAGACGGCGGGAAATCTCCGTAGTCGTTCCTAAAGGCCGTCAGACCCATCTCAATGGAGGCAAACTGAGCTTTCTGGGTGACTTTTTTGGCGGTAAGGCGCACAGCGGTCACAGCCGGAATAAGCAGCGCAACCAGCATCGCCATTATCCCGATGACCGTCAGC
Source organism: Sedimentisphaerales bacterium (assembly GCA_963814265.1). GTDB lineage: Bacteria > Planctomycetota > Phycisphaerae > Sedimentisphaerales > Anaerobacaceae > JAFNGF01. The sequence goes on from CAWFCJ010000033.1 coordinate 38,442, forward strand.
AACTCCACGACCGTAAAGCCTGATTTTCTGCGCTTCATAGCCAGATTCTTTCACAAATCCGTTGTTCTTACCCCGGCAACTTATTGGCTCTGACCTTCCATGTAGCTGCTGCCAAGCCAGTTGTCGGCAAATACTGCAAAATCACGAAAATTGACAATACTACTTGGCTCGACGTCATCGCTTCGGGACAGATTATGCTCATCATCGAGGTCTACCTGTGCTAACCACTTCCGGGCCGAACGCGGATAGATCTGAGACATTACCTTTCCAGATGCCGGCGTATGCCGCAAAGTCAAGAAAGTTGATCGTGCCGTAGCCTTCTACATCGTCGCCCCGGAATGGATTCCGTCTGTCGTATGGGTCTATTTTGCCCAGCCATGCATCCGCCACGAGTTTCAAGTCGTTCACATCAACATAGCAGTCGCGGTTCAAATCGCCGGCTAAAAGACCACCTCCGCCGCAGTATAAAGTGCACCTTATGGAATCCCAGTGCGTAATACAGCGGTCCCACAACTGCTCGGCTACGTTCACGCGGACACCCAGCGATAATTTGTGCAAGCCCGGCGTTTTGTATTTCTCGCCAATGGTTATGGCCTGGTTGCGGTATTCGCCCCTTACATCTGTCCCTGTGCTTTTCGATTCCCAGACCACCTCATCATCAATCAGCACAACAGCAGTGCACTTGTTAGGGTCCCACGGGCTGAAGGCGTAAGTCTCCAGCTTCAGGTCAAAGCGAATTTCATTAACGTCTGCCAGATACAGTTGCTGAGAGACTGTCGCCATATCTGCTGGAGCAAATGTCTGCCAGAACTCCGAATACAGCGTCAAATTGTAGCTGCCGTCAGTCCGCCAATCCGAGCTTACGTACCCGCGGAACTTGTCCGCCGGCACATTTGCCGTCCAGCCGTTCGGGTCTTTTACGGCGATGTTGCTTATCCAGCCGTCATCTTCGAAGCTTCCGTTCACGATCTGGCAAACGCCCGCCTGCGCCGAGTTTACAGCCAGTAGTACAACCATCGTCACTCCGAAAACTATCGTTCTCTTCATCACCTGATTTCCTGTCCTTTCAGCAAGGTTAGTTCAACATTTGGCAACTGGTTTCTATGCTCGTGACCGCTATTCTATGTACTTCCAGTTGAAATTGCAGATATCGTCAGCCGTGCCATATTCGCCGTCGAGTCCTGCAGAAATCAGAATAAAACTGTCTGCCCGGTAGGGTCTGGGTGGATATGGGATTTTGTGGTTCCTGGTATTCTTGTAAAACCTTTGCGGATCAATAAGGGCGTGCCGAGCCGAAACGCCTTGCTCCCAGGGTTTACCGAGCATCACTAACATCTGGTTATCCCAGTAGTTGTAGATGTTACCTTTGCTGTCGGTTGTAGTAGGATTTGTGTTAGGATCGTGCAGGTTGTTTGACAGATCCGCCTTGTAATAAAGTATGGGCATGCCGCCTTTGGCGCCACTTTTGTACGAGTGGTTAAAAACGTCACACAAAACGTAACTATCCGGAAGGAACGGGTTTGTATTGCCCGCACCGTAAATCTCTGATAGCTTCTGGACGTTGGCATTTTCCAACGGCAGGTATGGTTTTTTTCTGGAGTCAAGAGTTGCGGTAACGTATAGCGGCCTGCCTGCACGGTCAAGTCCGTCGCGAAGGAAATCCGAGTCCGGATGAAAGCCCATCAAATCTTGCCCCATCATCGCCTCGCACAGCTTAGCGCACCACAGTACGGCCGACCTGCACCGTCAAGTGCACCGGAAGGTGGATAACCATCGGACTCGCTGCTGAAGAACTCAATCCCGGTGCCTATAGTAGCCAATTGAGTCCTCTGCGTTACCTCCTTGGCGTATTGCCTGACCCTGCTTATGGCGGGCACCAATAGGCCGATGAGAATCACAATGATGCTCATAACGGTCAGCAGCTCAACGATAGTAAACCCTACTTTTTTCTTGTTGGTTGGCTTAGTAATTGACTTCATATTCTTCTCCTTCTTTCAGCAAATGGCATTTTTATTGGCTCAATATGGTTTCTATGCGGCGCTACTCAGCGCCGAAATAATCGATATCATTGGCAAAAATATCGACAGCACGATGGTCAAAACGACACAGCCCAGCACAACAATTATGACCGGCTCCAGCAGGTGCATTAACGAGCCAACCATTACCTCAACCTGTTCGTCATAATTGTCGGCTACTTTCAGAAGCATCTTGTCCAGGTCGCCTGTCTCCTCGCCTACCGCAACCATGTTGGAGATAATCAGGTCAACGGTTCTGGACTGCCGCAAGGGACCCGCGAAAGTATCGCCCTGCCGGATGGAATTGTGAACGTTGGCGAGCATGTTGGAGAAAACCTCGTTTCCCGCCGTCTCGCGAGTAACGTTGAGGGCGTCGAGGATGGGCACGCCGGCACTAATTAGTGTTCCGAGGGTTCTTGTCCATCGTGTGACAGCGACCTTACCGCTGAGCTGCCCAAGTATTGGTATCTTCAGTTTGACCATATCAAGGACTAATCTGCTGGGTCGAAACCTCTTGCCGAATCGCAGCAGAGCAATTACTATAAACGGTGTTGCCACAAGGACAATCCACCCACCAAGCCGAACCGTCTGTCCCCAGAATGGTATGGTTATGCTGGGAGACCACTCCGGCCCGTATGCTATCCAACTGCTTATGCCAAGCACTATTTGCGTTATCTTTGGTAGTTTCGTGCCCTCACTCATCTCAGTGAGGACTGCGCTGAAGTTGGGTATGACGAAGGTCATCAACAATATCAGCATGGTAAAAGCCGCCGACAGAACGACCGCCGGATAAATCATCGCACCCACGACGCGAGCCTTAAGTCTCTGAGCTTTTTCCATAAAGTCTGCCACTCGCGCCAGGATAAGGTCAAGCACGCCGCCCGTCTCGCCAGCCGCAACCATGTTGACAAAGAGCCGGTTAAAGGCTCTTGGGCATCTTGCCATTGCCTCTGAAAGCGTTGAGCCGCCCTCTATGTCGTCAGCCACATAGCCGATAACCCTTTTGAAGGCTCCTCCCCTTTGCTGTTCCTGAAGGATTCTAAGTGATCGCAAAATAGGCAGGCCCGCGTCCTGAAGCGTGGAAAGCTGTCTGGCGAACTGACTTACGTACTTTGCTTTGACCCTGCCGCCGGCGCCGCGTCTGTGCTGTGGTCTGGCAACGGCTTTTGCCGCTGCTGCTCTGGCGGCCCGTGAGCGGACCTTGGTGGGAAAATATCCCATATTCCGTATTTTGCTGATCGCTTCCTTCTCACTGAGGGCTTCAATTTCGTCTTTTATTTCCACGCCCTGTGAGTCCAATGCTACATACTGGTAAAGGGGCATCGCAAAACCTCCCTCTGGACCGCTAATTCCCACTGACTATTGCGTACAATTTCATTGCTAAGGGACTAATGTTCCTTACACTTCCATAATCGTTTCTTTTACTACTTCGTCTATGGTAGTGATGCCGTCATAGATGGCGGCCAAACCGCTGTCACGCAGTAGCTTCATACCGGCTTTTTGAGCCGCTGTGCGCAGGAGATTTGTCGAGGCACGATCCATGATCAACTCACGGATTTCGTCATTGAACATCATAATCTCGAAGATGCCGGTCCGGCCCTTGTAGCCGGTATTGTTGCACCTGCCACAGCCTCGTCCGTAATAGAACTTTTTGCCCTTTATATCGTCCTCGGTAAGCTCCAGCTCTCTCAATTGGACTTCATTCGGCTCGTAGGGCTCTTTGCAATTCTCACATATTTTCCTGATTAACCGTTGGAAACGATGCCCTCCAGGGTAGCAGTGAGAAGGAAGGCTCAACGCCCAAATCCAGCAGTCGGGCTATCGAGCTGGGAGCATCATTTGTGTGCAAGGTGGTGAACACGACATGGCCGGTAAGCGAAGCCTGGGCGGCAGATTTCCGCCGTCTCCAGGTCACGAATTTCGCCAACCAGAATAATATCAGGGTCCTGACGCAGGATGCTGACGCAGACATCTGGCAAATGTCAATCCAATATCCGGCTTCATCTGAACCTGAATGAGACCATCAATGTCATATTCCACCGGGTCTTCGGTTGTAATTATCTTCCATTCAATGCTATTGAGTTCACTCAAAGCCGAGTAAAGAGTTGTGGTTTTGCCGCATCCGGTGGGCCCCGTGACGATGATGATGCCGTTGGGTTTGTTAATAAGCTGGCGCACTAAGTCTTGTTGATCGGGCCTAAGGCCAAGTTTTGCCAAATCGAAGCTCATCTGCGACCTATCCAGAACACGCAACACGACGCTTTCTCCGAACATCGTGGGCAGAACACTAACACGCAGGTCCACCGGCTTGCCCTGGACGGTCAGTGATATTCGCCCGTCCTGAGGAAGCCTTCTCTCAGCGATGTCCAGGTTCGCCATGACCTTTATCCGCGAGCTAAGTGCCGCCGCAATATACCTTGGTGGCGGAATCATTTCGTAAAGCACACCGTCAATACGGTATCGCATCTTGTATTCGTGTTCAAACGGCTCGAAGTGAATGTCCGATGCTTTGTCGCGGATTGCCTGCAGAAGAACCAGATTCAACAGTTTCTTAACCGGGTTAGACTCGGATAACTCCTTAAGCTCATCAAGGTCGATGCTCTGATTTCTACCCTCAAACTCAGCAAGGAATCTGTCGCTCTGTATTTCATCGATGAGTTCGTTGATATTCTCGTCCTGCGTCTCATAATACTTGGATAGGGCGGCTTCCAATGTCTCGGTCCGTTATCTTAGCGCTGACTTTGAAACCCATTAGCGTGCTTAGGTCATCGGTTGCCCTGAAATTATCGGCGCTATCCAGAGCAACCGTCAGTTCATTCTGCTCTTTGTCGTATTCGATAGGAACGATATGATAGCTCTTTGCCATCTGGGCTGGAACCTTGTCGATCACGTCGGCAGGGATGTTAAGCCCGTCTATATCGACATATTCCATCCCCCTTTGGGCGGCCAGTGCAAGTTGCAGTTGGCTCTCGTCCACCAGACCCAGTTCCAAGAAGATCTGCCCTATCTGAACTTTCCCGTGCCGCTGACTTTGAATCTTTAGGCATTCATGAAGCTTCTCTCTTGGCAAAACCCCCATTTTTATCAGTATTCTGCCAAGCGGCCGGCCCTTCAACTGTTCTACAGGAGGCAACTTCTGTACGGCTTTCATCTTCGCCATCTGAATCTGTCCTCATAAAGGATTCCATTCTGCACTATTGTATTATACGACAGTAACACCTTCTTGGCAAACAAATTATGAATTGGACACTTAGTTATTAAGACAGTGGCAAGTTAGAATTCATTCACTTCAGAAGTCCCATAAGGCTGAAAAGCACCGATTCACCGTACAGAGTCGCTCTTTCCAGACCAGTTATGTTCGCAGGATTGGCCCGATATCCTCCATTTCCTGGGCAACTGCTGCCTTTTTGCGGCCTTTGCTCTTCCCTTTAATGGCGCTCATCTTGGCAAGGGCTTTATCCTGCAGTGCACCTGGCTGACGGCTCTTATCCAGCATTTCCTCCAGCGTGATTTTGCCCGCATCATACAGTTGCCAGAGGTGCTCATCGAGAAGCTGCATACCCAGCTTCTTGCCCGTTTGAATGCTTGAATCGATGCGGTAGGTCTTATTTTCACGGATCAGATTTGCAATCGCAGGCGTTACAACCATAAACTCATAAGCTGCAACTCTTCCCTTGCCGCATAGCCAACGGACATAGAGCTTGACTGAGCACAGCAATCAAGTTGCTGCTCAACTGGATGCGGATTTGCTCCTGCTGGGTGACAGGAAATACGTCAATGATTCTTGTGATTGTTCCGGCGGCACTGGTTGTGTGCACTGTACTAAAGACAAGGTGGCCGGTTTCAGCAGCCCTAATGCCTGATTCGATTGTCTCCAGGTCTCGCAATTCGCCCACCAAAATCACATCCGGGTCCATTCTCAAAACACGTCTCAATGCTTCGCCGAAGCTGGGAACATCAACGCCGACTTCACGTTGGTTGATGATGGATTTTTTATGGGGGTGGTAATATTCTATGGGTTCTTCAACGGTTATGATATGGCGGTCGAAGTTTTCGTTAATATAGTTTATCATGCAGGCCAAGTGTGGTGGTTTTGCCGCTTCCGGTTGGGCCTGTAACCAAGAATAGACCCCTGGGTCTGCGGCACAGAGCCGCGCAAATCTTGGGCAAGCCAATTTGCTCAAAGGTCATAATTTTTGAGGGAATAAGCCGAAGAACGAGCGATATTGCCTTTTTGTCTGAAAACAGAGACGCGGAATCTGCCTTCATCGCCAAAGGCAAAGCCAAAGTCGGTACCGCCCTCTTCCTGCAGCTCCTGCTGATTTCGATCGGGCGTGATGCTTTTCATAAGGGCCACGGTGTCATCCGGCTCAAGAACCTTAGTCTCCAGAGTTCTCAGTCGCTCATCTATTCGCAATACCGGCGGTCGGCCAACAGTAAGATGTATATCAGAAGCCCCTTGCGTGACGCAAGCATGCAGAAGTCTATCCATATTAACTGTTGACATTTTACAGTCCTCTCAACTAACTATACTTCGATTTAATCTACCACTACTTCTTCAGTCTGTGCTATTGTCGCCACTTCGGCAGGTGTAGTTATTCCATGGAATATTTTGATTTTGCCGTCCTCCAACAATGTTCTCATTCCAGCTTGCCTTAGCTGCCTTTCTCAGTTCGCCGGCCGGCGCCTTTTTAAAGCAAGCTCCCTTAATTCGTTGTTCATTTCCATCATCTCGAAGACTGCAAGTCGGCCTTTGAAACCGGTATTGCTGGCAATGACTGCATCCGGCTCCTTTGTAGATGGGGTGTTTTTCAATATCTTCTTTGGTGATATTCAGCATTCGCAGGCAGTGCGGGTCGGGGTTTTTGTCAATTTCCTTGCACTTTTCACAGATAACTCTTACAAGTCTTTGTGCCATAATAGCTTGTATCGAGCTGGCCACAAGGAAGGGCTTGACGCCCATATCGATCAGACGTGTGATTGCACTGCAGGCATCATTGGTGTGCAAGGTGCTGAAAACCAGGTGTCCTGTAAGTGCCGCCTGAACCGCGATATCTGCTACTGCGCTGTCTCGAATCTCGCCGATCAATATAATATTGGGAGCTTGCCTGAGCATCGACCTGAGAATCCTTTCAAATGTCAGCCCGATATCCTCTTTAACTTGGCATTGATTCATTCCGTCAAAGTTGTATTCCACAGGGTCCTCGGCGGTAACGATTTTCTTATCCGGCTTGTTAAGCTCCTGCAATGCAGCATACAGCGTGGTGGTTTTGCCGCTGCCGGTCGGACCTGTAACCAGGAAGATGCCATTGGGTCTTCTAATTATCTTCTGAAATTGCTCATAGTTGTCCTGCTCAAAGCCCAATGCTTCGATGCCGATGTTGACCGCGTCACGGCGCAAAATACGCAACACGACGCTTTCCCCGTGGTTGCCGGGCAGAGCTGAGACACGAAAATCGATCGTCCTGGCCTGCCATAACTCGCGTTTAATACGACCATCTTGCGGCAGTCTTTTCTCGGCAATATCCATGCCGGACAGAATTTTTAGACGGGCAATCAGCGGTGCCTGCATATTCTTGGGGATGTTGTCTTTTTCCAGACAGACGCCATCGACTCGGTACCTTATGCGCACCCTGTCGGCCATCGGCTCGACATGAATATCGCTGGCCCGCATATGGATAGGCATTATCGATTATCAGATTGACCAGCCTGATAATGGGGGCCTCATCTATCGTCATCGCCACCTTGAATTCGCGAAGCCTCTGCCTGCAGATCATTGCCAGCCTCGGCAAGCTCGGCAGCAGTTGCATCAATACTGTGTTTCAGCTTGTCGTCTTCTTCCGTTTGCGTTTTGTCGAAAGCCCCTGTCAATGTAGAGAGCGAATTTTCGTCGGATTTGCAAGGTAGCACTCCAGTTCGGTGTTCAGCCGAAGTCGAATCGCATCCATCGTATCAAAGTCTGACGGGTCGCTGATAATCAGTTTCAGTTTGCCGTTGTTCATACTCAAAGGCAGGATATTGTGCCTTTTTATTAGGTCTTCCGGGATGATTTTGGTTGCATCAGGCGGTATCGTGAGTTTGGTCCAGGTTTACATATTGCAGCTCAAATTGCTTGGCGATTGCCTTGGTCAGCGTCTCTTCATCTATCAGGCCCTGCTCGACCAACACCTGGCCAAGCCGTTTATTGTTGGTTTTTGAGGCCTTAATCGCATTGATAAGAGCCTCTTTCTGTACCAGCCCGGCCTTGTATAGTATTTCGCCTAAATGTTTGCGTTTTTTAGCCATATCAACCTCATGTTTTATAGCTTCTCCAATCCGTATTATTATAACATTGTTAGATACGTTTAGTCAAACTACAGATTTTCAATCGTAGCATATTTAAGGCAGTTTGTGCTGCTCGAAGCCGGATTGAGTGTCTATCGTGGAAGAAAATAAAGCGTTGAGTTTCGCATCCGCTGACTGAATCCACACTAATATATACCAGGCCGACCGGTTTTTGTTCGCTTCCGCCGGTCGGTCCGGCTATGCCGGTTATACCGATTGCAAAATCTGTGCCGGCCTTTTTCCTGGCCTGCTGTGCCATAGCTTCTGCTACCTGCTCGCTGACAGAGCCGTATTTTTCAATCAAACTCGGGCGGTATGCCAAGTTCAGTTATTTTGGCGTCGTTGCTGTATGTAACCCAGCCGTAAGTGAAATATCTGCTTGCACCGGGCATGTCGGTCAATAGTTTGGCCAAAGTAGCCGCCGGTGCAGGATTCCGCTACCGCGATGGTTTTATTCTGCTGTGCCAATTTTTCGCCCACAACTTCGGCCAGAGTCTGCTCATCGGTTCCGTAAACAAGGTCTCCCAGTATGTTGCGCAGCAATTTCTCATCTTTTTCAGCCATTTGTTGGGCCTTGCATTTTATCTTTTGCTGTTGCGACGATGTGCAGGGTAATTACGCCTTGTTCCACAGTGCAGTTAATTAGCGGATTTCTGCCTCGCTGCATAAGGTCGCCAAGCATTTCAGCGATATTGGATTCGCCGGTTCCGAAGCACTTTAGTTTTCGTACAACTATGGCCTGTCCGCTGCCGAATTTTCTGCAGCTCTGGCAAGGACCGAATCTTCAAACATCTGCTTCATTTCGAGGGCACGCCCGGCAAAGCAAAAAACAGTTTGCCTTTTGTATTCAGCCCTTATGCCTGGGGCTGTGCCGAGTTTATTGTCAATAGCCTCTGCGCCGGCCGGTATGTATGCCTGGATCTTTATTTTTCTCGGCATTGGCCGTTCTCTGCGAGCGAACAATACTTTGAATCTTCTCAAGAAGGTCGTTGTGAAATTGCAATTCTACGCCGAGAAATTTTGCAAATGCCTGGCGGGTTACATCGTCATCGGTCGGCCCCAAGCCCGCCGGTTACTAATACGATATCAGCATCGCTGCTTGCCAGGTTGAGCGTCCGCACGATCGAGTCTATATCGTCACCGACCGTATAGGAGCTTGTCAACAGGGATGCCGATTGAAAGTAGTTCTCTGCCCAGATATGGAGCGTTAGTGTCCTGCGGTTTGACCGCTGAGTAACTCATTGCCGATACTGACGATACTTGCCTTTTTCATTTTAAGCGGCGATAATAATTCCTTCACGCCGGGCAATCTCAAGAATAGGCCGGCCGCCATCCGTCTCCCACTCGCGTTCGCCACAGGGAATAGGCTCAATGCGATTATCTGCCAGGCCGGTTGCCTCCCAGAGCTTTTCAACAAGCGACACTTCACGCGGACCATCAAATTCTGGTGCAATTACAACCAAATCGATATCACTGAGGTCTCTGGCATCGCCTCGGGCAAATGATCCGAACAGGACGACTTTGCTGGCATGGATGCCCACAGAAGCAAGTGCTTCAATATAATGCCGGATTGTAGTTACAATTGTGACTTCAACCATTCCAGAATCTCTTGCGCAAATGACAGTTTCTCCGCAGCAGCTCTTTCATCCAGAAGTACTTCGGAAGAATCCGGATAACGTGCCTGTAATTGGTAAATGCCAAACCGTCTTAGAAAACTCACTTGTCCAGGACTCAGTTTTAATCCAGTAATTTCAGCAAGATGAACAAGATTATGCGTACGCGGCGGAATATCATTTGTTTTGCGAGTCACATGTGCTTTGAGCATCTTTTCGATAGCAAGATGCGCAAAGAAAAGGCAATGGCGAAAATGACCTTTCTCCAACAACGACATCGCCGCTGCAAAGTCCTCTTCGCCGCTTGTTACCCAGTAATCAACTTGCTTTTGAACATCCATACACTTTCTACTGCTTTTAATATAACAATAACCGTTATCGCAGAGCAATAATTAAATCGAGACCTAACTACCTGTACTGTCTATTTTCATTAAAGTCTTGTAAGTCTTTCTTACGACTATCTTTCCATGGGAATGGTCCCAATGGAAAGGAAATGTCATGGAGCGACGATTTGAAATACGAAAACGCGAAATTCTTCAGGAAGCAGACATCAAGCCGGAGGTGGCCGATGGCATGCTGAGGCGACTGGAACAATTTGTCCAACCGTTCATAGCCTCTTTGGGCAGAAGGGAGCCAAGGCAAAATGCCCAGATATATATTTGCGGCCTGTTGTCGGACCTGGAAAGAAAGAATGTTGAGTCGATTGCCTACCGCTACGATCGTGATCGCCGGGCGCTGCAGCAATTCGTAGGCACGGCGCCATGGGATCATCAGCCGCTGGTGGAAGAATTGGTCAGGCAGGTTGGCATCGAACTTGGCGAAGAGGATGGCGTCATTGTCTTTGATCCATCGGGGCATAAAAAGTGCGGCAATGATTCGGTAGGCGTGCAGCGTCAGTGGCTGGGTCGGCTTGGCAAAGTGGACAACGGCCAAGTTGGTATCTACATGGGCTATGCCTCTGGCAAAGAACATGCGTTGGTGGATACACGTATTTATCTTTCCCGCCAGTGGGCCAACGACAAGGCTCGACGAAACAAATGCGGCGTGCCTAAAAATATTCGCTATCAGACGCGCCATGAGCTGGCATTGGATATGCTGAAAAACAACGGAAACTATCTGCCTCACAGTTGGATAGCCGGAGATGATGAAATGGGTCGTTCGAGCGGTTTTAGAAGGGATTTGCGGGCTCTGGGCGAACAGTATCTTCTGGCGGTTCCGTCCAATACCAGCATTCGTGACCTTCAGAGCAAGCCGCCTGCATACAGTGGTCGTGGTCAACCTGCGAAACAGCCTATAAGGGGTGTTGATATATGGCGTGATTCGCTGGCAGGCAATGTATGGACGAAGATCGATGTTCGGGATGGTGAAAAAAGACCGCTGATTACAGAGATTGTTAAGAGGCGTGTGGTCGCCCGTACAGAACGAGGGTGGGATGATTGCACAGAAGAACTTTTGGTGGTGACGCGCTCTGCGGATGAGTGTGGCAACGTCAAGTACGACTATTATCTTTCCAATGCACCTGCTGATACTGCTTTGGATGAGCTGGCACGTGTTGTAAAGGCTGAACATCGTATAGAAGATTGTCTAAGCGGGCAAAAAGCGAAGCTGGGCTTTCTGATTATGAAGTTCGCACCTGGGCAGGTTGGTATCATCATCAAACGTTCTCGCTCATCGCACTATGGTTTTTGATTTTGGAAACACGGCGGGGGAAAAAAGTATACACCAGCGTTGACGGTTCCACAGGTTCGGACGTTTTTGTACGTGCGGTTGCGGCAGGCCTGCGACCGCCGCTATCCCGGATGGGCGCTGCATTTGATAAAGCGCAAAAGCAGGCGGAGAGAGCTGGCTCGGTTTTATCATTACAAACGACATAACTTATTGGCTCCGCTAAGAGTTAAAGAACGAAAATGAAAATAGACAGTACAACTACACTGGGTGCGTTATCCTTTCTTGTTACAGGTTTTCCTCTTACCGAATTTGACTTCGTCGTATTTCCAAAGCGCCTTTTCCAGTCTTCTTATAGGCAAACGATATTTTTTTGCAATAGCTCCTATCTTGTTGCAATACCTTTCCCATAAACTGAAATCATAGTGGATAGGCTTTTTCATACCCCATAAAGACCCCAAAACCCTGAAGTCTATTATGGGGTACTTATGAGGAAATGCAAAGTGAAGAATGGTCGAAGCTACTGGATAGCCGACTCCCCACAACGAGTCCAGAGATTCTATCCTCTCTTTTTCATCTCTTGTACTAAAAGAGAACTGACTGATTTTCATAACTCTGCGATTATAATTTTTCCTGCTCGAATAATGCCTTCTAGCCCGTGGTGCTTTCCAGTCACCGATATCTATTAAGTTTTGACGTGTCATATATCTCTGTTTTTTCAGCAAATATTTCATTCGGTCTTCGGTATTCTTTTCTTTTTCCTTGTAATCTCTATCGTACCATTTTGCATACTTCAGGATATTTTTTCTGTTAATTGTCATTCTCATTGTAGCGCCCCCATTTCACACAAGATAAAGGTTAAAGTTTATGTTTTTATCTAATGACCTCCATAACTGTTTTTCGCATAAGGTCTGGATTTGCATCTCGGCCGGTGAAGAGTTTGAATATCAAGCATTTTTTTCTAAAGGACTACACGTTACAAGCTATGCCGCTAATCCTGGCTAATAGGTGTCAGCTTTGCGCCGCAGTCTTTGCTTTGGCAACTTTATCACAGAAGATACGTATCTCCTCCGATTCATTCGCGGCAGCATTTAGAAAATCTGCGTATGAAGTGAATTCACCTCTTCTGGCCTGGTACTCCCGAGTCAACTCTTTCTGGATGCGGTTTTTCATTTCCACACAATCAAATTTTTTCGTCCTCGTCCCCATAACTTACCTCTAACGGACTTAATATAGTCAATGTTCGATATCCGAGACTGATATTTACACTATTGAAGCCCCTGATTTTATTGAAATTGACAATGTGTCTGAAATTCCAGCTTAAAATCAGATCCGCTCCAGCTACCGTCGCTGCCGCCACATGTAGAGCATCGTTTTGTGAATCTTGACTTAACACCTTAGCGCGAATATACGCTTCTGCCAGTTCCTCAACATCGGCATCGATTGTCACAACATCCACCGACTCCGCCGGTAGGTTCTGCCAGACAGCCCGGACTGCATCAGGAGATCCCATGAGTTCGCGAAGAGTCACGGTAGATAGAACTACCACAAAGTCGCCCCTTTGCACCCGCTTAAAAAACCGCCTGCTTGCCTCGGTGAACTCCTCATCCTGCGTACCACCGAAAACAGAAGTATCTGCATAAACCCGTATCTTATGCACCGCAATATCCCATGTTTATTGCTTCAATCTCACACGGTTCTATCTGAATCAATGAATTATTATACAAATTATTCACGAGAAAGACAACCCATAATGGTTTTTCGCATAAGGTCTGGATTTGCATCTTGGCCGGTGAAGAGTTTGAATTGGGCCAGTGCCTGGTTGATAAACATAGATAGGCCATCGATTGTTTTTGTCCCGGCTTTTTTGGCCTGCTTCAGCAGCATAGTCTTAGCAGGATTGTAAACAGTGTCAAAAACAGCCATGCCTTTCTTCAGATACCGTGCCGGTACGGGCGTCTCATCAACATTAGGGGACATCCCGATACTCGTGCAATTTATCAGTAATTTCGCATCCAGATTCTGCAGATCATCCAGGGTGGCAAACTCGCAAGCAGAATTCAGCCGCAAGTTTTTCAGCCTTTTCAATTGTGCGATTGTAAACCTTGATTTTCGCCCCTGCATCACTTAAGGCAGCCACGATTGCCCTTGCCACGCCGCCTGCGCCAATGACTGCAACCGGCAACGCTTTCAAACCGGCTCTCGATATACCCATTCCGGAAGTAATCGCATCCAGTGCGGCAGTATAATCGGTGTTGTAGGCACTTAATCGTGGATCGTGAATCGTGGCACGGCCATCCTGGCCGTGCCCCACGGGCTGCAAGCCCGTGCCACAACCAAAGTATTGACGGCACCGATTTTTTCAGCTAATGGCTCAACAAAACCCTGATTTGCCTGCACATATTTAAGGGCGTTTTCTTTGTGGGGGATCGTCACACTAAAGCCCTGAAAGTCCAGCCATTGTCTGGAAAGCACGTTATTTAAGAATCTGTCAAACTTGTCCCGGCCGCCCCGCACCAATAGCGGCAGGTACAATTTGTTCATACCCTTTTCAGCAAAGCAGGCATTATGAATCGCCGGGCTTAGCGAATGGCCTACCGGGTCAGCAATCACGCCGAAAAGCTCAGTGTCAGCAACCTATGCAATCATAGCGGTACAATCTCTTTAACTGCTGTATTGTTAATTGCCCTGGTGCGGTTGCGCTTTGCTCATCGATGCTGGCAAAAGTCAGAAAACTTCCAGCTTTTTTGCAATAATTCTGCTGATAAGCCCCGCTTCGCCCATGCAAAAAATGATTCGCTCGCCGCCGGTCTGATGCAGCAAATCAAACACCTTAAAGCAATCGTTGATATGATTGGCCGTGTAAACTATCTTTGGGATGGCGGCTGGAAACGCGGTTAGATGTCGCGGTATAGCTTCCTTATATCAGCAAATTTTGCTACGAAATTATGGGCGGACAAAATCAGCCGCCCTTTTGAGCATTCTGCGACAGCGCCAATCTTATTTCTTCCTGAGCTTCTGTCCGGAGGAAATTCTCATATTCAAAGTCAATAAAATCGACGCCAGCCTTTATAGCTGCGGCAAGCACATCGACTCGCAACTGTTGCGGATACGCAAGCGCCCCGCCCTGCTTTTTGTCACGGCAGGTTACGATTATAGGTACTTGCCGACCGCCAGCGTTTCTGACCTCGAAAATCAGACGCCTAACCAGTTCGACGCTAAGGTTCTCCAGATAATCCGTCCGCAGCTCCAGCATCTCAGCGCCCGCAGTTAGAGCCGTCCTGACTTGCTGACTTGCCTGGCTTAGATTCGCCGCCGCAATGGGAACGGTTAGATATGTCATAGTAGCCAAGATATATATCCGCGCCGCAATGCAAAAGCAAGGGCAAAAAATCCGAGGAAAGCCTCACTGCGAAACAATCTGGCAGGCAGAAAGGACGCACTTTTTGCGGAACTATTGTCTGGCGGGTACCGAGCTTGACAATTTACCACGAAACTCTATAATGAACTTGTGTAAGAGGTTGTCTTTGCGAACGTTAGGATTGTCAATATAGAGTTGCCTTATGAGTCCGGATCAACCGCTCGATACGCACAAACGCTTGACCACGAGCCGCAGTTGCACAGGTACTTCAGAGCAGCTATCAAAACCCAAGCAAACGACCTGCATCTGAAGGTCGGCCAGCCGCCAAAATTGCGCCTACAAAGGGCAGTTGAAAAACACCACCGGCGAGATAATGACCCAGAGCAAATGGAGGAAATGGTATTCGAGATACTCAGCCCCATCCAGAAGGAGTTTTTCCTCGAACATGGGACGCTTGATTTCGCCCACGAAATCGGCGATGAGCACCGCTTCCGAATAAATGTATTTCGCCAGCGAGGCATGATCAGTCTGGCGGCCAGACGGGTCAGCGCGTATGTGCCGTCGTTCGAGAGCCTGCACCTGCCGCCGATACTGGAGAAGATAGCCGACACTAATCAGGGGCTGGTGCTGGTGGTCGGCCCGACCGGCTGCGGCAAAACCACCACCATCGCCTCGATGATAGACTATATAAACCGCACCCGCTCGTGCCATATAGTTACAATCGAAGACCCCATCGAGTATCTGTATAAGGACCAAAAGGCAATAGTCTCGCAAAGGGAGATCGGCATCGACGTGCCGGACTACGAGGATGCCCTGAAATACTTGATGCGGCAGGACCCGGATGTGGTATTCATCGGCGAAATGCGCGATGCCAAGACAGTAACAGCCGGCATGAGAGCCGCTGAGACGGGGCACTTGGTCTTCGGAACGATGCACTCGGCCAACGCCTCGCAGGCCGTCCACCGGCTTCTTGGACTTGTTCCCACCAAGCAGAGCGAGACCTTGCCAGGCAGACCTTGGCTATAGCCATCAGAGCGATCGTCAGCCAGGTACTGCTGCCCTCGCATCAGGGAGGGCATCGACAGCATGCCTGCGGTGGAGATGCTGCTGGCGAATCCGGCCGTCAGGAAACTGATTTCCGAAGAACGCGAAGGTGATTTGCCAAGCGTTATCCGAAGCTCTCAGCAGGAAGGTATGCAGGACCTTACAGACAACCTTTGTGAAGCTGGTGCAAGGATGGTTCTGTCGACCCGAAGGACGCATATAAATATGCCCCAAACAAGGACGAGCTGAAGATGGCGCTAAAGGGCATTCAGAACTACCGCCGAAGGAATTCTATGAACCACGATTGGGAATGTCGAAACATCGAACAAGGAATGATCGAAATTGGAAATTTCCCCGCCTTCGCGGGGATAAACTTGCCCCTGCTTAACCAGGGTTCAATATTCGATATTCGTGCAGGGCATGGAGCATCTTATGCCAGATTCAGTAATGTTGGCCATCCAATATGGTGGTTACGTATCCATCATCAAATTTGTAGTTTTTTTAACGTTGTTTTTGCTATGGCTGCTGCTGCTCAACTGGGTCTACCAGGACGCAAAAGCGGTGGAGACCAATGCCGCTTACTGGGCGGGCATTATTTTCGGTGCAGGCGCGGCGGCAATCATAATCTGGATGATTGTGCCGCATCTTCATAATCGGGATGGTGCTCTACATATAGCAGTGGGACAACAGGACTGGCTTACGTAAAGCACCGTAACACCAGAGTACTGGATTTTGACCGCGTTCTCACCGCCGACCACATCAAGGGCTTGTTCGCCGCCAAAGAAAAGAAACTACAGGAGCTGAGGGCTTTATTTTCGTAACAGCCAACAACAACGAAGTTCCCACGCCTGAGCCTAAAACGCCGGATTTTTTCGGCTATCGGGACTGCTTACGAAATCCTGAAGGACGCCACGTGGCGAAGGGCAAGCATCATCGCTCTTACCCCGGCATCACAAAATTATAACGTGACTTACTATATTGACGGGGTAGTCATAAAACAGCCGGCCATGTCCAGAGACCAGAGCGAATATCTCATCCGCATTCTTGAAGCACCTGGCCGATTTGGACGTCAATGAGAAACGAAAGCCTCAAAAAGGAAAATTCAGAATCCGCCAGAACAAGGAAAGCGCCGAATGGGAATTAACGACCGCAGGCTCAACAGCAGGAGAGCAGGTCCGCCTCAAGCATATAATCCAAGCAAACTATGCCGAGGCTTACCGAGATCGGGCTAATGCCGGACCAGTACGAGCAGCTAAATAAACTTCGCGAGCTTCAACCAGGGTCTGTTCATAATATCCGGCCCCGCAAAAAGCGGCGTAACGACAACCTTGTATGCCCTGCTGCGAGAACCACGATGCATTCATAAACAGCATCAACACGGTCGAGAAGCAGCCTGCCGCCGACCTGCTGAACATAACTCAAAATGTCTTTAGCCTCAGCGACACAGGCACTACAACTTATGCCAAACAGTTGCAGACAGTGGTGAGAATGGGCCCGGACATCGTCGGCGTGGGCGACTGCGAGGACGCCGAGACCGCCCAGGTAGCGTGCGCCGCAGCCAAAGACGGCAAAATAGTGTACGTCACGCTCAAAGCAGACAGCGTGCTGCAGGCACTGGGTAAATGGATAAAACTCGTCGGCAACAGAAACCTCACCGCTGAGAACTCTGCTGGGCGTCAGCAACCAGCGGCTGCTGAGAAAACTCTGTAGCGAATGTAAACAAGCGTATGCTCCGAACAAGGAGCTTTTCAAAAAATACAACATCGCGGCAGAAAAAGTGAAAGCCCTTTATCGCATCGGCAAGGTGATATACGACAAGCGGGGCAAGCCGATGCCGTGCGAAAAATGCCAGGAAACAGGTTTTGTCGGTCGCACCGGCATATTCGAAATGGTCATCCTGAACGATGAGCTTAAGAAAGACTGTAAAACAATCGAAATCATTGGCTGAAATAAGCTCGGAATTCAGACGCGCTAAGATGCTCTATTTGCAGGAACAGGGTCTTAGAAAAGTAATCAATGGAACAACGGCAATAAACGAAATGCTCCGCGTGCTGGCGCCGCCAAAAAAGCAGCCGGTGAAAACCGAACAGGAGAAAACATAATTATTTAGCCCCGCAATCCTTCGACCCGGCTCAGGACGAGTTCATTGCGGGGTTTCCTCCGGAGATGCAGTAATGTGGATAGCCAATTTGTCGGTACTTGTCATCATCGCCGCCTGTGCTGCATACCAGTATCTGAAAGGCACAGTGGTAAAGGCATTCGCCACGATAGTCATCACCATCTGTGCAAGTGTGGCCGCTTTCGGCTATTTTGAACTCCTGGCGAGACTTCTGGTCGGCTACGTGCCTTCCGTGGCGATTTGGGCGCAACTTCTGTCTTTTGTGCTGCTGCTTGTCGTAGTCTTTGCCGTCCTGCAGACAGCCGTAAGTCAGTTGATACGCCAGCCCGTTGACTTGGGCGTTTGGCCCGAGCGCGTCGGGCGGATTGGCTGCGGCATTGTCCTGGGCGTTCTTGTTTCCGGCTTAGTGCTTACGGCCCTTCAGATGGCGCCTCTTCCTATCAAGTATCCTTACGAGCGATTTGGCCCGGCCCGGCAAAAAGTCCTGCTTAATGCCGACGGCCTGGCAACAGGACTATTCAGTCTCCTAAACAGGGGCAGCCTCGGCGGAAAAACGAGCTTCGCTGCATTGCATCCGGACTATCTCGACCAGCTTTTCCTGAATCGCTTGTTCATCGGGGATAATATACCGATTGTTACCGATTCTGACGCGATAGAAGTGCCGGGCAAGGCAGCCGCCTGGCCAGCCCCTGACGCCATAAGAAACCAGGTAGAAAACATCCTTTCCCGGCCGGATTCCCTCCAAACGCCAGGGCATGGGACTAAAGCTGTGCTCCTGCCGGGCTGGCAGAAAGGCGACTACGACCTTACAGTGGTGCGAATAGGAATAAACAGAAAGGCGTTAAAGCCAAACACACCCGCAGATGGTGGGCTTTTTGCGCTGTCGCAATTGAGACTGATTTGCAAGGAAAGAGGCACCAGCCAGGGCCCGCTGGGCGGATCAGGCGTACCCGTCTATCCCATCGGGCATCTGAAATCCGCTAACGAACTGCAGACCAGCCTTCTGATACAACTAACGAACGCCGACTTCGCAGATCAAGCCAGGGCAAAATATATCGACTTTGTCTTTTGTGTGCCGAGGGGCTTTGTGCCCGCTTTGGTTGAGTTCAAGCTAAATAGTGTTGCCGAGGTGCCGACGCCCGTGCCCGCCGACCAAGCGCCGCAGGTAATGCCTTTCGTTGCCTCCGAAGTCAAAATTGGGTCGGCTGTGTCTGACGGTTCTTCGCGGCGGGAAAGTGACCAGCCATCCAGACAGCCAAAGCCCCCTTCAAAAAAAGACCGATTCGGGGAACTCGAATAAGACGACTATTGCATGTTTAGCAGTCGCCGGGACGGCGACAACTAAATGGAGCTTTAGCTGCACAGAACCAATTCTTCCAGGTCCAGCTCCATCAGATGCTCGAGGTAGGCGGAGAGTTCCTCATGCGAGAAACTGTCGAGGAATTCTGGCTTGGCGGTTCTATTGATTTGGCAAATACAGTCAATCAACTCCTTTTTGTCCATGATGGCAAATATCGTCAGACAGCACTTTATTTCTTTAGCCTACAAGCAGGAGATTTACCCAACGCCCCATAACTGCGAAGTCGTTCTCCTGACGATCGAGTTTGAGCGTCCAATAAAATCAGCACTAATACTTCAGAGACAAGAACCAAGAATCTTCCGACAAGGCCGCCAAGGCACTGGAAACAGAATAATATGTTTGATATAATGTTTTATCAGTGCTGACGCCCATAAAAGGGTACTTCTGCCTGGAGAGTATTATGAGAAGACTAAGAAGAGCACAACAAAGACACGTCCGTGAGGGCAGAATCTTCAAAAGACGAGCTCTTGCAGCCGGCACCGCGGCAGCAATTACACTGGGAGCGGGATTCGCGGTCAATAAAACCGCCGCCGCGAATGTGCCCGATGAGCACCAACTGGTCGTCAAACAAGATGCAGATGCAGATTTGCTCGCCGACCGCGAAGAACTTGCCATCGGGTATCGCCCATACGACGGCGACCAGAATCGCAACGGCACGCTCGATGGGCTGGAATTAGCCACACGCTGTGCCGCTATTATTGGGCAATTGCCCTGGCAGGCTGACGCTGCGCCAGGCGCAACGTATAGATGGCACACCGCCCAAAAGGGCATAGAAACCTGCGACATCTGCGGCGAAACCGTCAACATGGGTCCGGCAGGAATAGCCAATCCGAAACTGGGCCTAAATGTGGATTGTCCCCTTATCGCTCTGCACTACATGGAGCACGGCTCATTCAGCTTTGCCGGCAACGTGCACACCAGCAGAATAGATATTCCGACATTGATGCGGGCGCTTGAAGTGCGTTTTCCCGGTGAGCCGGATCAGCACCAGTTGCCGGTTGCCGGCGATGACTTAGATGGCGACCTTCTAACCGATAACGAGGAACTGGCCACAGGCTACAATCTTTATGATGCCGATCAGGACAACAACCTTGTTCCGGATGGGATCGAGCTGGCCAAGCAATGTGCAGAGGTAATGGAGGCTTTGCCCGTCCACGAACCTAACGCGCCGGGCGTTGATGAACTATATAAGGCAAGCTTCATGCAAAGGGGCATCGAGCTATGCGAAATATGTGGCCATTCCGCCAATATGGGCTACTGGCAGGTCATAAATCCTAATCTCGGTCTTTCTCTTGATGTGCCTGACATTGTGTGCCACTATATGCAGCACGGCTCGTTCAGCTACTGGGGTGACCGTCACGGAAAAGGCAGAATTGATGTGCCGCTTCTGGCAAAGATTCTGGAAATGCCCCGCCGATGTGGCGATTTGGGCACCATATTCGCCCCATCAGACATGAATCAGGACTGCAAAACCGACCTGGCGGACCTGGCCAAACTCGCAGAAAGATGGCTGGACAGCACCGACCCGAACCCGCGGTAAAACCGGAAAAAACCCCCAGTGAAACTGGGGGCTAAATATTTAGCCCCGTGTTTTACACGGGGTTTTACCTCCTGAAAAAGAATTGAAACAATACATAAATTTACTTAAACAAATCGACTTCGACCTGGCATATCTTGCGCTGCTCACGGGCGAAGGAATAAAGCCTTTAAGCAGATGGGAAAAGCCTTTAGATAGTCACGACCTTGAGCTGCTGCAGCAACTTGGCCTGCTCACCAAACAAATCCGGCGCAGCGTTCAGACCGGCAAGGAAATTATCGAGACGATTTTCAGCCGACTGCCTGGCTACATCCAGTTATACGGCGATCGCTTTGCGGATACGCCGATAGATAAATCGCCCGAAACCCAGCAGCTTGAAGGCTTTCTCTTTGGCTACCCGGCCTGCTGTGTGGACGCCTACATTCGCCGGCCTTATGCCCCAAACGGTTTGCCGGAGCAGGACCAGAAGATTTTATTTCACTGGGCGTGCAAAGATTGCAAAATCACCCCCCTACTCCTGCCCGCCTACAAAAAGCTGCACGATATGGTAACCGGCTGTTAGGAAAACACCAATATAGCCCGTTATTACCCGAAATGGGCAAAAAATTCCTTGTTCTTTGCACCGTTCCGAAATATCATACGTGGTCTAACTGAATTAGAATCATATGCGAACCTAAAAAGTGACTTATGGAGGTCAGAAAGTGGCTAATAGTGCCGACATCCGTAACATTGTTCTCTTGGGGCACGGCGGCAGCGGCAAAACCTCGCTGGCCGAGGCGATCCTACACAAAGCCGGCGTAACAAGCCGGCTGGGCAGCGTCGATGACAAAACAACCATCTGCGACTACTACGACGAGGAGAAAGAGCACCAACACTCAATACAATCTGCTGTCGTTCACGTCGAGCACAGCGGCAAACTCATTCACATTATAGATACACCGGGCTATCCCGATTTCATAGGCCCGGCCATCAAAGCGATACCGGCTGCCGACACCGCGGTAGTGGTGATAAGCGCCGCTGCCGGCATCGAGACCAACACGCGAAAGCTCTTCGAATTAGCCGGCAAGTCCGATTTGCCACGCCTTATAGTCATAAACAAGATCGACGCTGAAAACGTGGATTTAGTCGAACTGATAAAGAACATCCGGCAGTCGTTCGGCTCAAAGTGCCGCTTTGCCAACTTGCCCGGGGCGGACAAGGCGTCGGTCATCGACTGTATTGAAAACGATGCCGGCAAATCGCCTCTAATGGATGTGGCCGCCGCGCATACGGAGCTAATAGAAAGCGTCATCGAGGCCGATGACGCCCTTATGGAAAGCTACCTTGGCGGTGAAGCAGTCTCCACTGAAAAAATAGCTTCCGTATTTGTCGAGGCGCTAAAACGTGGGACGCTGATCCCCATAGTTTTCACGGATGCTCGCAAGGAAGTGGGCGTTACCGAGCTTCTGGATATTATTGCCAAATACACGCTGTCACCGCTTGATGCAAAACCGCGGCAGCTTACGGACGGCGATAAGATTACGGAACTCAAGCCAGACGCTGCCGGACCGCTTGCGGGACTGGTCTTCCGGATCGGCTTAGACCCACGCTCAAATATGAAGTACACGACCATCAGAATTTTCAGCGGCAGACTCACCTCGGATACGAGCCTGATACGAAATGATGAGAAAAGGGCGACTCGGCCGGGACATATCTTCAGGTCCCAGGGCGGCGAGAACCAAGAAATCGACTCCGGCGCTGCGGGCGACATCGTGACCCTTGCCAAAGCGGAAGAGCTGAAGCTCGACGACCTTATTCACGACGGCGCCGCGGCCGGGCAAATTTAAAGTGCCCGCAGTGCCTGAGCCGATGTTCTCTCTGGCAATTGAGCCGGTCGCCCGCGGCGATGAGCAAAGAATAAGCGCCGCCCTTGAAAAGCTCAATGAAGAAGACCCATGCTTTAAGGTCACCAGAGAAACCCAGACAAAAGAATTGGTCGTCAGCGGACTGGGTGACCTGCACCTGCGGATTATGCTGGAAAAATTGGAGAAACGCTTTAAGCTAACAGTGACGCACCAAAGACACCGAAGATCCCCTATCGCGAGACAATTACCGCCAAAGCCGATGGTCATTATCGCCATAAGAAGCAGACCGGCGGAGCTGGACAATTCGGCGAAGTTTACCTTCGTGTCGAGCCGGCTGAGCGCAATTCCGATCCGCCCTTGCAGTATAGCTGGGATATTTTTGGCGCCTCAATACCCGGGCAGTATGAGCCTGCCGTGTTCAAGGGCGTCAACGATGTGATGCAGGCCGGCGTGGTCGCAGGATTCCCGATGCAGGATATAAAAGTCTCGGTTTATGACGGCAAACATCACCCTGTTGATTCAAAGGAAGTGGCGTTTCGTACGGCCGGCAAAGGCGCATTTATCGACGCGGTTCAAAAAGCAAAGCCCGTTTTGCTTGAGCCGATAGTGATTGTTGAAATTACCGTGCCCGCTGAGAACGTCGGCGACATCGCCGGCGACTTAGCCGCCAAAGCGCGGAAGAGTATTAGGACAGGAGATGCTGCCCGGCAACTTTTTAGCCATTAAAGCGCCGGTGCCGCTGGCAGAAGTCACCCAATATACCAGCCAGCTCAAAAGCGTAACCGGCGGGCGCGGCAGCTACTCTATGTCGTTCAGCCACTATGACCTTGTCCCGCCGAATGTCCAGCAGCAGGTCGTCGCCGCCTACGCCAAGGCAAAAGAAAAAGACGCCGATTAATACTGCGTAATCTGTAGAATCTGTGCCGGCAAACGGAGCGAGGGTTGCGCCCGGGCGGGGGCTCGCGACTGTTCATTCAAACGCAACAAAGACGCCTTTCTTGCGCGTTTTTCAGGTTCAAAAATAAAGCGAAAAAATTCTTATAAAAAATACGAATTTTTTCGTCGACACTACGAAGGTATTCGTATAATCTAACCGATAAATCAAAGCAGAACACTCTTAGGAGAGCAATATGGCAAGGCACAAGACTCTTCGACCGACAGATAGAGAGCTGGCCATCCTGAGGATTCTATGGGATAACGGACCAAGCACCGTTCGAGAAGTCAACGAAGTGATGAACAAAGATGAAGACACCGGTTACACCACAACTCTGAAGCTAATGCAAATAATGACCGAAAAACGCCTGTTAGTCCGAGACGAGTCCGACAGGCAGCATATCTACGAGCCCGCGTTCTCAGAAGAAAAAACTCAAAAGCAGTTAGTGGGAGATTTGCTGGAAAGAGCGTTCTCCGGCTCAGCGGAAAAATTAGTGATGCGGGCACTTTCAGCCAAAAAGGTTCTCAGCGAAAGAGCTGACCAGAATAAGAAAACTACTGGATGAACTATAAGGAGAATAATCATGGCAGCGCTGGAAAATATCCTTTCACCGCAAATCGTTCAGAAACTCGGCTGGACACTGCTGCACTTCGTCTGGCAGGCCGGCGCAGTGGCTCTAATTCTGGCAATTCTGCTTAGGGTGTTGCGAAGATCCACAGCGAACTTGCGCTACATAGTTGCCTGTTCAGCTCTGGGGCTGATGGTTCTATTGCCCGTGGTAACGATTCACTTGGTGCCGGTTCAGCATCTTCCTCGCCGGCAAATATCGCAGCCTTTGTTCTACCAGCAGAGCCTATGTCAGAAATTTCTCCGGCAGAAATACGGGCGTCGGAACAACTGCCCGAGCCACAAGGCGTCGGCGTAGCATCCTGGAAACAGCGTGCTGCCGGACTGCTCGAGCCAGCATTGCCCTACGCAGTCCTCGGATGGCTGATCGGGGTAGTTCTGCTCGCTGTGTGGCATTTGGGTGGCTGGGCACAATTGCAGCGCTTGAAGCGCAGAATAGTCAACGAGGCGCACAGCCCACTGACCGGTAGAGTCAGCGAACTGGCTGACAGCCTGGGCGTCAAACGCGCAGTACGGTTGCTGGAATCTGCGTTCGTTCAAGTCCCGACGGTCGTCGGCTGGCTGCGGCCAGTGATACTTTTGCCCGCAAGCGCCATAACCGGCTTAAGTTCGGAGCAAATAGAGGCTCTCCTTGCCCACGAGCTGGCCCACATCAAGAGACTGGATTACCTGGTCAACATGCTGCAGACCGTGGTGGAGATACTCGGCTTCTATCATCCGGCCGTCTGGTGGATCTCACATACGATTCGCCAGGAGCGTGAGAATTGCTGCGACGATATGGCGGTCAGCATCTGCGGCGACACCAGGCAGTACGCAAAGGCGTTGGCGGAAATGGAGAGAATGCGCTCCGGCGACGTGGAACTAGCCATTGCAGCCAGCGGCGGAAATCTATCCAGGCGTATAGCTCGCTTGCTGGGTAAAGAGACCGCCCGAAAAAGTCGTGTCAGTTGGGTGCCTGCTGCCGTTGTCGCTGTCCTGCTCATCGCCCTGGCAATACCTGCAAGCCTTGCGTTTTCGGGCCGCAGTCCCGACGACGCATGCGCAGCCGTTGTCAGGGACCTTCTGATGGAGACCACCTCTGCCCGGATGCTGCCCCCGGCACCCGTTTTGGCCGACATAGAGGCTAAGACGCAAATAGCCCTCGAGTCCAAGGTTATCAAGGTGCCCACCGATTGTGAATTCGTCAAGGACAAAAATCCTGGCGATGTAATTATCCGGCTTGATGGAGAATTCAGCAGCCAACTGGAAGCGCTCGATCAGAGCGATACAAGGCGCACATGTCCTGGCAGCCCCAAGCCTAATCATACTTGACGGGGAGGAAGCCGTGATGGCAACAGGTGAGAGGTGCCCATGCATTACCGGCTATGAGGCAGGCGCTGGTCCGGACGGCAAGCCAAAGCCGATTATTGAAAATGTATTTTGCGGCCTGGAGCTAAAGATCAAAGCCAACGTGGTCGAAGACGACGTCGTCCACATGGAAATAACTCTCACTGTGCGCAACGCCGACAGAACAAAAAGATAGCAGTGGCCGCAAAATTCACCAAACAACCAGCAATGAATGCACGACCAAGATCACGGTCGATGACGGAGATACCGTCATCATCCGCGGCCCAAAGGATGCAGATAGACCCAATCGGACTCTGATCCTGCAGATAACCCCGCACATAAGCCGCCCCGATGAGCGAGTCGGCATACCAACGAAGGCGGGCGAATACCCCGTTACTATGGCAATGAAGGCGGCGGATTATGCCAAAGCGGCCAATTGCTAAGCGCGTCAGAACCCGTTTGGGATGGCCATCCGGGGGGTGCTGGACTCCATTGACGAACTAACGGCTGCAGGCACACAAATCGACGACCTCGGCGAAGTCCGCAAAATCCTATCGGCACAGGGCTTCACCATTGACGCTGCCAACTTTTCCGGCGAGAAATGCTCCCTTCTCATTAGTAAACCCATCCACGATGGCATAAAAGGACGCCTGGCCTGCCGCCTGACAAAACAAAACGATAGATTGCTTATCGACCGAATCGATTTTGAATCGGCTGCACCTGCCACAGACGCACCTCCTCCAGTCGAACCATCGACATTCCAGCCAACAGAAACGGCGCCGCCAGGCGCTGGTGGCGAAAGTCAGCAAGCGCCCGCAGATACGGTCGTCCAGATTTTCAAACTTCAATACGCTGATTGTGACGATGTAGCCGCCATATTGAGAAGCCTGCTCACCTCCGATCGAAAAGTAATAATCGTGCCCGAGGCCCGCGCAAACCAACTGATCGTGCAGGCAACTGCACCCGACTTGCAACAAATGGAGCGGCTGATCGCCGAAATCGACGTACCGGCAGTTGAGACATCGCTTCAAAGTTTCGAGTTAGACATAACACCCCGGCCCGCGGACACATCCAGCCAAGACCGCCTGGTTGGAGGAACTGAGCAGTTACAGGGCCTTGAACAAGAGCGTAAGGCTCTCGCAGACAAACTGCAGAGCCATCGCCAGGCGATCCGGCAACTGGCTCAAGAGTACGGAACGGCAGACTTGACCAAGCACCAGGAAATCAAGCTGCAGCGCGTGGCCACCTTATTGGATACACTCACCAAGACCGAAGCACGCAGAATGCAGCTCGAGACTGAACAGACATTACTCGAAAAGACCGGCGAGCAGACTGCTACGCCACAAGAGCTGCTCAGAATGCGTCAGGACTACATAAATAGCGATCCAACGATAAAAGCCCTGGCGGAAAAGGTCGCCCAGGTGGAGATGGAGCTTATTCTGGTGCGCCAGACGTCGACAGAATCAAGTCCGGAAGTAGCAAAGAAAGTGAATCTTCTGCAAGCCTTGAATAAACGGCTCGATGGGTTGAAAAACGACGTTGGCCAATCGTTTGATGAACTCATGGCTAAGGAAGCCGCCAAAGGCAAGCAGCAGAAACTGGCCAGATTGCAGGCGGAATTGCAGCAGCTCACAGAGTATGAAGCGCGGCTGCGGAATCTGCTTAGCCAAGAAGACTCGGAAATCGTCAAGTTAGGCCGTAAGCAACTGGAAATCCAGGACTTACAGCGCGGGATGGACCTGGACCAACAGGCGTATGGCATCCTCTGCCGCCGCATCAAGGACCTTGAACTGCTGCAGAAGAATACCTCCGGACAGGGGAGTCCTGCCCAGTTACGTGTGACCGCCCCGATGCTGGTTGTACCTGGTACTGCCGAGCCTGCTCCAGCCGCTCAAGAAAAGTAGGCAAATTGGCCGCAGCTTGGCAACAGCATGATCTATCTTCGCAAGAGGCTTGAACACTTGCCAGGGGAGCCAGCCACCGTTTGTCCGCATTTGGCCTGATTTGACTCGCAAGGCAGGCCGCGCAATGAAACCTCAGAAATCATACGTCGCACGCCACTATAGCGATGGACCAAGATGAATATCCTAACTTTATCCGACATTCCTCTTGCAA
The DNA here is from genome assembly GCA_963814265.1 of Sedimentisphaerales bacterium. GTDB lineage: Bacteria > Planctomycetota > Phycisphaerae > Sedimentisphaerales > Anaerobacaceae > JAFNGF01. The sequence continues at coordinate 66,326 of CAWFCJ010000033.1, forward strand.
GGAACATAGCTAGTCTGGTATAAATAGGGTTGCTCGGGTCTGCGATCTGACAATTTGTGAGCATGTGTTGCCAGGAGTAGTCCGAGATCCGGCAACGGCGGACTTGCTGAGGACAGAGGCCATCCTGGCGTGTGGTTGATGTACAGCCATATTTGAGTTTTTTTGAGGGAGAAAGGCTATGTGTAAAAAACTAATCTACGCAATTTCCTTTGTGTCGCTGTTGAGCTTGATTGGGGGTGTTGCGAACGCGGGCTTTCTGGTGGGGCACTGGAAAATGGATGAGACCAGCGGGACTACGGCTCGTGACTCAAGCGGCAACAACTTCCACGGCACCCTGACCGGCACCCCGCAGTGGGTTGCGGGTAAGATAGATGGTGCCCTGCAGCTTAACGGCACCACCGACTATGTAACCACCCCCAATATTGGTCTGAGTTCAAATACCGTTACAATTACGGCGTGGGTAAAACGAAACGGCGACCAGATCGGCTGGGCCGGTATAGCGTTTTGCCGCACCGGTGCTGCTTCTGGCCTGGGATTTTCTGGAAACGCGGTTAATCAACTACAGTACCACTGGAATGACGCTGCTGCCACGTATAGTTTCGTTTCCGGACTTACGGTCCCGGATAATGTTTGGGCCTTTGTTGCTCTTGTAATAGAGCCATCAAAAGGAACTTTATATCTCAATGGGTCGGCTAATTCGGCAATAAATGCCGTAGCAAATACTGCTGGAACGCTGGGCGTTATTAATATTGGTCAAGATACTGCTGATGCTACCAGACGTGTCAAAGGTCTGATAGACGACGTGCGGATTTACAGCCGGGCTCTAACGCCCGCCCAGATTCAAGATTTGTTTAACGGCATCGCTCCATCATGGCCAAAGGCGGAGATTCCCAGCCCGCTCAACGGGGCTACCGGCATAACTACGCCGCTGCTGGGGTGGACGGCCGGCGAGGGCGCCGCATTCCACGATGTGTACTTTGGCACCAATCCGACGCCGGGTCCGGCTGAGTTCAGAGGCCGGCAGGGCTACAACGTCTATTGGCACGGTGCTGGTCTTACGCCAGGGACAACTTACTACTGGCGGATCGACGAGGTGGAAGCCGATGGTGTCACGATACACACCGGCGACGTGTGGAGCTTTACGGCTGCGCCATTGACCGCCTATAACCCCAACCCGCGTGATGGTGCCAAATGGGTCGATACTGAGGCCGACATTAGCTGGTCTGCAGGCGCCACGGGAATTAAGCACGACGTCTACTTTGGCACCGACCAGACTGCTGTTACTAATGGCACGGGCGGCACATTGAAAGCCAACCAGCAGACAATGGTAACCTATGACCCCAGAACCTTACAAAGGACACCACTTACTACTGGCGGATAGATGAGTACGACTCAGGCGGTGCAAAGCACCCAGGCACTGTCTGGCGTTTCAGAACACTGCCCGAGATACCTATTACCGACCCGACTCTTGTGGGGTGGTGGAAGTTTGACGAGGACTCAGGCACTTCCACTATTGACTGGTCTGGCCATAATAATCACGGACCCTCAGGGGCAACCCACAGTGGGTGGCCGGATATGGCGGCAATGCCCTGGCGTTTGATGGGGTCGATGACTATGTGGAGATACCGCACGCCGCCAGCCTGACGGTGAGCACAGAAGTTACTGTAATGGCGTGGATAAATACGTCCAGGTATAGGGGCGGCCCAGTAGGCGGAGCAGACTGGCAAGCGATTCTTGCCAAGTCTAATGATCCACGCTCATACAGCTTTTACACCTATACGGATGGTACCCTTCACTTCAGCACGACCAGTGGCGGCGCTTATGTCGGCTCCAACAGTACCGGAACAGTGCCGCTAAGCGAATGGGTACACGTGGCAGCAATGGTAATAGGCGGCAGACACAGGTACTACATCAACGGAGAACCTGCCGGCGAGGGCGGCTTACGGAATTGTGCTGCCAGGGGCGACAGATACAGCCACTGTTATGATCGCCGCGACCCATGAGGGTTCTAACGGATTCCTTGGCATGATCGATGACGTCCGCATCTACAACGTAGGGCTGACGCAAGCCCAGATTAAGGAAGCTATGAGAGGCGACCCAACTCTTGCCTGGAACCCAAAGCCCGCCAATGGGGCGATAACGGATATAGACCGGGCGGTGCCGCTTACCTGGTCGCCGGGCGAAAAGGCGGCCCAGCATGATGTGTACTTTGGCACCGACCAGACTGCGGTGGATAGTGCTACGACGGCTTCAACAGGCATATATCGAGGCCGGCAGGCCGCCGCCAGCCATACTCCACTGGAAGGTCTGCAGTGGGGCGGTGGGCCTTACTACTGGCGAATAGATGAGTATAATACCGACGCAACTGTCAGCACCGGCAGACTCTGGAGCTTCACGATAGCCGACTACCTTATTGTGGACGATTTTGAGAGCTACACCGACGATGTCGGCAGCAGAATCTTCCAGACCTGGAAGGACGGCTGGGGATACTCTGAACCGGCACCGGCTATTCTGGTAACGGCACCGGCTCAACTGTGGGCTACAGTCAGGCTCCTTTTGCTGAGCAGACTACCATTCATGGCGGCATCCAGTCGATGCCGTTAGGTTACGACAACAGTGGAACCGGCGGCAAAGCCAGGTACTCAGAGACCTTCCGCGAGTGGGCATCGCCACAGGATTGGACCAGATATAACATCAAGGCATTGACGCTGTACTTCTATGGCGCTGCTGCCAACGCTGCTGAACAATTGTATGTGGCGATGGAAGACAATGCCGCCCACGTCAAGGTGGTCAACCATCCCGATATAGAGGCAGTTCAGAAAGCCGGCTGGCAGGAATGGAACATCGAGCTATCGCAATTCAGCGCTGCCGGGGTGAATCTGAAGGCTGTCAAGAAGATGTACATTGGCCTGGGCAACCGAACCAGCCCGAAGGTTGGCGGCACGGGCACAATATTCATCGATGATATCAGACTGTATCCCAGCAGATGTATTGCTTCGATTGCCAAGCCCGCTGCCGACCTGAGCGGCAACTGCGTTGTTGACGCGGCTGATGTGGATATTCTGGCTAATCTGTGGCTGGATACCGGCTTCCAGGTTACGCCGGTCGATCCCGGCACTACCGGTTTGATAGCGCACTACCCATTCGATGGCAACGCCAATGATGTTGTTGGCGGCCACAACGGCACAGTCGTTGGTATGCCGAGCTACGAGGTAGGTAAGATAGGCCAGGCGATTCAACTGAATGGTGTTGACCAGATGGTGGATGTTAACGCGGTTGGTATCAGCGGAGCTGCACCTCGTACGATAGCCGGCTGGGCCAGGGCCAATGCCTTGGTGGACGCCTTGCCGAACTGGATTAACATCTTTGGTTTCACCGGGCCATCCGGCAACTACCTCCATTTTGATATCGAGGTTGTAGAGGCTTTAGGCGTTCGCGGCTATGGTATTCACGTCTACGGCTGGGAGCGGAGGATAATGCCGATTGATTTTGAGTGGCATCACCTGGCCGCTTCTTATGATGGCACAACGTTAAAGTACTACGGCGACGGTCGGCTCGTGGGCAGCGATAGCACTCTGGTTCTGAACACGCCTAACAATGTCCACATGGGCCAGCGTCACGACAATACGAATTTCTGGCCTGGTCGCATTGATGAGGTTCGCATCTATAGCCGTGCTTTGACTGACGCTCAGATTGCGTCGGTTGCTGGCCTTACATCGACGTTCTCTATACCGGCTGATTTGCGTCAGGACAACATGATCAACTTCAAGGACTTTGCTGTATTGACTGATTCATGGCTTGAGCAACTCTTGTGGCCGTAACGACAGAAACTTAAAACTTGAAAGCGCAAAGCGTAAAACTGTTGAATTCCGCAGTTTTACCTTTTTGGCGTTGAGTTTTAAGCTCGCTTCGGGGCACCGTTTTGGGGCCTGTTCCGGCGCATCGGGATAGGCCCCTTTGCTACTTTACACTGCCGTGAGATTCGATACGGAAATTGAATCCATTCGCTGGCAACTCAGTAATCCCCTGCTCACTATTGCCTTATGCCAAGAAGCAGATGACTTTTTGCGAGAGGATGTCGCAGGTAATCTGCAACTGTTCGTTGTTGGTTTCATATACCCTGACGGTGTCGGCGTATTTACTGCTATCCGGCAAAAATTCAGTCAGCAAGTTGGGCATCTGCAAAAACCAATCTTGATTAAACATTACGTTTTGTTTTTGCGGGAAGATGGCGGCGTAAAAAATATCACTTTCAACCAGATCCCTAAAGAAATGGGTGCCAAAAAGAAAGCTCAGGCATCAAATTACCGCCCTCGTAGGCAACTTCTACCAACACTGCTACATTGTTGATTTCAGCGAAAGCAACAGGTACTCCAAGGCTGGGGGTTGTTGTTCCCCACCTGCCAGGTCCAACCAGCATTGTCGGAGTGGTTTCTCTATTAGGTATCTGCCTATTTAGCCGACCTACGAGCCGAGCTACGTCATATTTCTGCGTAAGAGACATCTGCACATAAGTTGCAGGATTAACATATATGATTCTTCTTATCGTCTGTGAGATGCTGCCCCCCATAGTATATCCACAAGATTCAAACAGAATCTTCGCCGCCTCAATTTTTTCAGGTATCGTCACTCTATCAGTTAGCCCTTTTGTCTGCAGTGGCCTACATTGGACCAGGTTAATCTTTAAGTTCATCGTTCTGTAAGAAGTTGGCAGTAAATTCTATGTCAACAGGGTATTGGTAATGACTTTCCAAAATTTTAAGCATCTTCTGCATGGTCTGACTGAAGTCGGTTTCGGACAGAAGTTTCTCAAACGTCAAAACCCAGATGTGTCTATTTTTCATGCCGAGCTCTTTCATCCTTTGTTCGGCCTGTCGGTCTGGACTTGCTATAAGGTCTAACCTGACGTTGACGTTTTCGAGCAGATTTGACACCTCAACAGTTCTTAACATATTTTCGTTGGCATCGAGCAAATCAACGCTATGTTGCGAGAATTTCATAACATCTTCGATTTCGGAGTAAGGCCGCAATAACGGTCGGTCTAAAGCGACCATTTGAGGATAGTCATCTTCCACACGCTCTACTGCTCTTGTGCCCAGGCCAAAAACCAGCCGCAACATACCGGCTTTTGGGTCAAGCTCAGGCTTCCAAACGAAAGCGTTGTAAGAGAAGCCGACGCCAGCAAGGTCAGGGAAAAAGTAATGGTTCTGATATGAGCCTGATACCCTCTGCACCAGCAAAGCCATTTGTTCGTTCTGCTGATCCAGGCCTCTCTGCCAGCGATACGTCAGCGCATTTTCGTCCATAGTGCTTGCATAAACTCTTCGAACAGCACTCTCAAATTCATCGTAACGTTGTTGCGGGTCGCCCTGATTCACGAGAAATATACTCTCATATTTACCAGCAAAGGCATTTCCAAAAGAATCTTCCAGCAGACTGCTGGAGCGTACAATGATCGGCGATTGCCCGAAATACTCTATCAATTGTTGGAAACGCTCACGTATTTCATCGGGAAATTTCCCACGAAGTAGCTTTTCTTTCATTTCAGGGGCGACTGTTGAAGTAACTATCTTTGGCTTTTTGCTTCATAAACAGATTCCACCAACCGTTTTCAACTATGTAGCTGTAAAAGACGTCTGAGCCAACATAGAACGAGTCGTGAGGTTCTAATCGCTGCTCCCAATCAAGCGAGGTGTCCCGCGACAGAATTTTTCTGGCAAGAAGCATACCTGTGGCTTTGCCGCCAATGAAGCCACTTCCGATCAGCCTGTCTTTGATGTTGATCAAATCTCCGAGAGTGAAATTATCCTGCGCCAGTTCTGAAATTTTTTTTTCACGGCCAATTATTATTCTACAGAGCTGCTTTTTGGTTTCTGTAACCTCTTGCGAATCCTCAGGTTCCGGCCGCAGACGTTCCGCTTTCATAAAAAGTCTATCCCAGTAATCTAATGCTCTGGCAGAACCCTTCAGCCCTCTCTCTGAAAAATGCGAGAACAGTTTAGCGGCATCCATACTGCTTATGATTGGAGAGAATTCTTCTGCCTGCTGTAAATGTGGCAGAAACATCGTTGGAGAGTAACGACCCCATACCTTCAATGGGTGAACATAGAAGTTGCCTTCGAAATTATAGACATCCAACAATAACTGCGTGGTTTCGCGAATACGGGCTATCGTCTTGAATGAGTGGTTGCTACGCAACAGTGCAAAGTATGCAACGGTGTCTAACTCGAAAAGGTAAGGGCAGGTGACTATAAAAAAATTGCCTATCATCAGATCCGTTGCCCAGGCACTGAGTAGATCGGACAGACAATCAAATACATAATAAGTCTCCGGGCCTTCGTGCGTAATTATGGCGTGAACCTGACTGGAGAAGTTTTCAAAGCCGCCACTCGGATCGAGGTTGTAAATCCTGACATAAGAATCCGGCTGAACAACAGGCGGGTGGTCCGCAAATCTCACGTAGACAATCCTTCGGCCATCATGCAAACCCTTGGTCACGAAAGGGGTGACAAATCGTTTATAATCTTCTATGCGGTCGACCTGCCAGACAACGTTATCACCTTTGTTAAAACCGGAAAGAATCTCATCCAAACCTCTCAGACCTGTACTTGCCCAAGCTGCCATGAATCATCCTTTCTTCGTATAGTATTTCTTGTGATCGATTCCCAATTCCTTGACTTTATATCTTATGATCCGAGCTGTGGAACCCAGGTCCCGTGCCGCAGCAGCCAGATTGCCACCAGAGCGTCTTGAGTGCATCCACAATTACGTCGCGCTCAAACAGGCTGACTCTGCCCCTTAGCGAACCTGTACCGATAGTGTCAGAGGCATCCGATGTCTGCAGTGTCGCCGGTAAATGATGAGCACGGATAACGCTGTCGGTGCTCAACAGCACAGCTCTTTCGATACAATTCTCAAGCTCCCGCACATTGCCCGGCCAATGATATGCCACCATCATATTGATTGCCGGCGTGCTGATTCGTCTGACATCTTTGCCCATCTTTTTCGAATACCGCTCGACGAAATAATCGGCTAATAAGAGTATGTCGTCTTTTCGCTCACGCAACGGCGGCAGGTAAATAGGAAAGACGTTTATTCGGTAGTAAAGGTCCTGTCGAAACAGTCCTTGCTCGACGGCCGTCTCCAGGTTGCGATTAGTAGCAGCTACAATTCTGGCGTCGGTCGTTAGCGTACGATTGCTGCCTACACGCTCAAACTGGCGGTCCTGAAGAACCCTAAGAAGCCTGACCTGGGTTGCTGGTGGAAAATCTCCTATCTCATCAAGAAACAGGGTTCCGCCGTCCGCCTCTTCAAGCCGACCCTTGCGGCTCTGGATTGCACCGGTGAAAGCCCCCTTCTCATGGCCGAATAGTTCGCTTTCCAGAAGATTTTCATTTAACGCAGCGCAGTTGACCTTAACAAAAGAGCCTTTTGCTCTTCGGCTGGAATAATGAATTGCGTGAGCAACTAATTCCTTGCCGGTACCGGATTCACCGCGAATAAGAACTGTCGTGTCACTGCCGGCAACCTGGTAAATTTGCCTATACACATCACGCATAGCGCTGGAGTTGCCCATAATATTTTCCGGCCTGAATCTATCCTCCAACTCGCTACGCAATCGCAGATTTTCATCCTCCAGCTCTTGCCGGCGAAGAGCCTCCTCTCTTCTGGTCCTCACATCATTGGCAATCATACTCGCCACGATACTTAATGCCCGCATGTCTTCCTCGAGCGACACGTTCTTATCGTATGGCCGGTCAACTGAAATCGTCCCGATGATTTCTTGCCCAATCGAAATCGGCACACAAATAAAGCTGATCTCTTCTTTTGTAACGTTCCACCGCTGGAATCGATTAAGAAAGAGTGGTTCTTCCGATACTTTCGGCACGATCATTGCTTTGCCGGTCTGCATTACTCTGCCTGTTACACCTTCGCCCACCCGGTAACGGACCTTGCGGCTGCGTCCTTCTGGAAAGCTGTGCGCAACCTCGATCCTAATCTCATTGCCATCCGGTGCCAGAAGTGTTATAGTGCCTCTATTCAGACCAAGGTCCTTTTCAAGTATGTCCACCACATCAGCAAGAGCCTGTTTGCGGTAAGTACCAGCAGCCAGAATCTGGCTGATCGCGTAAAGGGTCTCCAACTCGCGTACATGCTGAGTTGGCTGCACCATAACATTCCGCAGATCGAGTTCACTATTGGCCATAATCCGTAACCCCTCGGTTTCGAGCCCCCCAAATATATACGACACCATTACATCCAAGTCAAACAAGTATTACAAATATGTAGTATAAGTCAAACCTCATGCGCGAAGCCTCTGGCGATAAAGGCCTTAAAATAAAGAGTTTATATAACGCGGCAGACAACCTCATTCTATCGTGTCGGCCATTACAGATTTGTCCTCTTGTTCTGGAAAATGCGACATAAATGTCATTACTCTGCTCTGTTGCGGTTTGAGCCTTCTGCCATTTATCTTCTTATGAAATAAGCACTTATGGTTCCTGCTTGATGAACATTTCACGCTGGCACGCCGATTGCAATTGATAAGACAGTAGTTTTACGAGGTTTGATTTGCAGAGAAGCTTTCTTAACCTGGACAAAAGAAGGGAGTTTTTGATTTGGTGTGCGATGCAGTGAAACGAAAGTAGGAGAATTTTGTGTGAAAAAGCTATTGATGTTGATTTTGGTTGTGTTGTGTCTGCCTGGTGCAAATGTTCTGGCTGAATCCGGTGCAGCACAGTTACAGGAACACCCGATCGCTGCTGCTGCGTCACCAAAGATCGATACGGGCGATACGGCCTGGGTGCTGGTGAGTGCTGCGTTAGTAATGCTTATGACGCCTGGGCTGGCCTTCTTCTATGGGGGACTTGTTCGCCGGAAGAATATGCTGTCGGTGCTCATGCAATGTCTTATGATTCTGTGCCTTGTGAGTCTGCAATGGGCGTTGTTCGGGTACAGTTTATCGTTTGGGCCAGACAAGAGTTCGCTTATCGGCGGGCTGAAATGGCTTGGGCTGAAAAGCGTGGGGATGGAGCCCAACGCCGATTATGCTGCGACCATACCACATCAGGCGTTTATGATGTTTCAGATGATGTTTGCCGTTATCACACCGGCGTTGATCATTGGGGCGTTCGCTGAACGGATGAAATTCTCTGCGTTATGTGTCTTTATGCTATTGTGGGCGACGTTTGTATATGATCCCGTGGCGCACTGGGTATGGGGTATGGGCGGCTTTTTGAGGCAATCTGGGGCGCTCTGGATTTTGCCGGTGGTACGGTTGTTCACATTAACGCCGGTATGACTGCTTTGGCGGCAGCACTGGTATTGGGCAGGCGGCAAGGATATCCGAATGGGATTTCTCCGCCGCACAATCTTCCGTTTGCGGTGTTAGGGGCGGCGTTATTGTGGTTTGGATGGTTTGGCTTCAACGGCGGCAGTGCCCTCGGTGCAGGCGGTTTGGCGGGTAATGCATTTACCGTGACACATCTGGCGGCAGCAGCGGCGGGTGTTACATGGGCGTTGCTCGACTGGCTCAAGCACAAAAAGCCGACTACTTTGGGGATGATCACCGGCGTGGTTGCAGGGTTGGTTGCCATCACGCCGGCATCGGGATTTGTTACACCGATGGGCGCGATCTGCATCGGCATAGGTGCAGGAGTATTTCCGTGGCTTGCGGTCACGTACATTAAAGGGGCATTGAATTATGATGACTCACTGGATGCCTTCGGCGTGCACGGGATCGGGGGAATGTGGGGCGCATTCGCTACGGGCATCTGGGCGAGCAAGGCGGTCAACCCGGCCGGGGCGGATGGTTTGCTATACGGTAACCCGATGCAGTTATGGGTGCAGGCCAAGGCGGTCGTCATCACAATGGCGTACTCATTTATGGTGGGTGTGATATTGCTCAAACTGGTGGACATGGTAATGAAGCTACGGGTCAGTGAGCACGAGGAGCGTGTTGGTCTTGACCTGACGCAGCATCGTGAGGCTGCATACACGCTGATTGATTAGTAAGGAAAGGCAAAAGCTTATGAAATATATAATCGGCATAATTCAGCCTGACCGTTTTGATGAGGTGCTCAAAAGATTGACGGAGAAGGAGATATCACTTGGTGACGGTATCGAACGTTGTCGGTCGCGGCCGGCAGAAGGGAATCGCTGAGGTGTATCGCAGCCACAAAGAGCAAGGCAGTCTCCTGAAAAAGGTCAAGCTGGAAATAGCGGTGAACGAGGCATACGTAGAGCCGACGGTGGATGCTATTATAGGAGGTGCTCGGACGGGTAGCATCGGAGACGGAAAGATTTTCATGTTGGATTTGCCCGCAGTGCATCCGGATCCGGACCGGAGAGCGAGGCGGTGAGGCGATCGGTTAAAAGTTGACAAAAGATATCTGAATTTTTGAAAGGAAACACAATGACACCGAAAGAGTTTTTCGAGTTCGCAAAAAAGCATAATGCTGAAATGATTGATCTGAAATTTACGGACCTGCTCGGGACTTGGCAGCACTGCTCGTTCCCTATTGATACCTGGGATGAGTCAACATTCGAGCAAGGCGTCGGATTCGATGGCTCATCCATTAGGGGCTGGCAGGGAATACACGTCTCTGATATGCTGGCAATACCCGATGCCGATACTGCTGTTATTGACCCATTTTTTGAAAAGCCGACAGTAAGTGTCATTGCCAACATCGTGGACCCGGTTACAAAGCAGAACTACAGCCGAGACCCGCGTTACGTGGCACGCAAAGGAGCAGAGTACCTAAAGAAAACAGCAATCGCTGACACCTGCTACATCGGGCCGGAGCCGGAGTTCTTCATATTTGATGAAGTCCGCTACGAGCAGAATCAGCATGTTGGAATGTATTCGATCGATTCGGTTGAGGGGGCGTGGAATACGGCTCGTTTTGAGGAGCCGAATTTAGGATATAAGCCGAGCTTTAAGGGCGGCTACTTCCCAGTCAGCCCCACCGATACATACCACGACCTGCGCGGTGAGATGGTCTATGAAATGCGGAAGGTTGGGATTGTAGTAGAAGCACACCACCATGAAGTGGCAACAGCCGGGCAGAGCGAGATTGACATGCAATTTGCAGACCTGGTAAAAATGGCGGACCAGTACATGTGGTACAAGTACATCATCAAGAACGTCGCCAAGAAGCACGGTAAGACAGTGACACTTATGCCCAAGCCGATCTTCCAGGACAACGGCAGCGGGATGCACACGCACTTCTCGCTATGGAAGGGCGGCAAGCCGTTGTTTGCCGGCAACAGGTACGCAGGATTAAGCGATATTGGGTTGTCTGCCTGCGGCGGTATGCTGAAACACGCCCCCGCGATACTGGCATTTGCAGCGCCGACAACGAACTCGTATCGCCGGCTCGTGCCTGGCTTCGAGGCGCCGGTGAATCTTGTGATGAGCGCACGGAACCGCTCCGCCGGCGTGCGGATACCGATGTATTCACAGAATCCCAAGGCAAAACGGCTTGAGTTCCGCTGTCCCGATCCAACCGCCAACGGTTATCTGACCTGGACGGCGATGCTTATGGCTGCGATAGATGGGATTCAGAATAAGATTGACCCGGGTGAACCGCTGGATAGAGATATATACGATATGACCCCTGAAGAGCTGGAAAAATATCCCAAAACCCCTGGGTCATTGGCAGAGGCAATCGAAGCTTTGGAAAAGGACCACGAATTCCTGTTGGCAGCAGGTGTGTTCACAGACGATGTGATAAAGACCTGGATTCAATGGAAGCGTGAGAAGGAGATCAATGAGATGGCTCTTCGGCCGCATCCATACGAGTTTTACTTGTATTACGATAGTTAGAAAATGACTCGAATCTTAGAAAATCAGGGTCTATATGAAAGTCGACGCGAGCACGGCGCCTGCGGCATCGGTGCAGTTGTAAATATCTCGGGTCAGCGCAGCCACTCGATTATCGAGTACGGCAAAGAGATACTACTTAACCTGCGTCACCGCGGAGCAGCGGGAGCTGACCAGACCACAGGCGACGGCGCCGGCATCCTTTTTCAGATTCCACACGAGTTCTTTTGTGCTGAATCCGAGAAGCTGGGTTTCAGCTTACCGGAACCAGCACAATATGGTGTGGGCATGGTTTTCGGCTCAAAAGATGTCGGACTTCGCCAACGGTGTGACGAAATCCTTGAGTCTGCACTTAATCATTATGGGATGAGCGTACTTGGATGGCGCGATGTACCAACCGATAGCAGTTGTCTTGGCCAGATAGCGCTGTCGGCGGAGCCTTCGATAAAACAAATATTTGTTGACGGCAGCGGCTTTGAAGGCGAGGAACTGGAGCGTCAATTATACTTGGCACGCAAACGGTCTGAACGGCTCGTCAGAGAGAATTTCGGCAAAGAGGCTGACGACTTTTATGTAACCAGCCTGTCTTGCAGGACAATCTGCTACAAGGGAATGTTTATGGCCTGGCAGTTGTTTGCCTACTATCCTGACCTCGCCGATGGACTTTTGAAGTCGGCTCTTGCTATTGTGCACCAGCGTTACAGCACGAATACTTTTCCAAGCTGGCGTCTTGCGCAACCCTTCCGGTGTATTGCCCATAATGGCGAGATCAATACACTCAGCGGCAACCGGAACTGGATGCGGGCACGCGAGACGATAATGGGCAACGGCTTCTTCGGCGACAATATCGACGATCTGTTGCCCGTCCTGACGCCTGAAATGAGTGACTCCGCGTGTTTCGACAGCGCGCTTGAATTGTTGGTTCGCGGTGGCCGAAGCATGCCGCACTCTATGATGATGATGATACCTGAAGCCTTCGGCCCGAAGTATCACATCAGCACCGACAAACGTGCGTTCTACGAGTATCATGCGGCGATAATGGAGCCCTGGGACGGCCCCGCAGCAATTGTTTTTACGGACGGCCGGCTTATTGGGGGAACGCTCGACCGCAACGGCCTGAGACCCTGCCGTTACATCGTTACAACGGATGGTCTGGCCATCTTAGCCAGTGAAACGGGCGTTGTGGAGTTTCCGCCAGAAAAAATCTGCCAGAAAGGTCGTTTACGCCCGGGCCACATGTTTCTGGTTGATACGGTTGAAGGCAGGATAATCTCTGACAACGAAGCAAAAAGCAAGATTGCCCGCCGCAAGCCCTACCGCAGGTGGCTGGAGGAAAATAGAATCGAGCTTCGCGGCCTGTTTGATGCACCAAAGCTTGTAAGAAGTAACCCGGCAACCATATTCCAAAGAATGAGAGTGTTCGGCTACACCCGCGAACAGCTAAAGATGGTTTTAGCGCCGATGGCCGTAAATGGCCAGGAGCCTGTGGGTTCGATGGGCAACGACACACCACTGGCGGTCCTATCCGACAAGCCTAAGCTGCTGTTTGACTATTTCAAGCAGTTATTTGCCCAGGTAACCAATCCAGCGATTGACCCTCTTCGCGAAGGACTGGTCATGAGCCTGATGATGTTCACAGGCAAGCGGCAGAATCTGCTTGAGGAAACGCCAGAGCATTGCAGACAGCTTAAACTGCCGCATCCGATTCTGACCAATGAGGACGTTGAGCGGCTGCGGACAGTCAATCGGCGTGACTTTAAGGTCGCCACTATTTCAGCGTTGTTTGAGCCGGACGTAAATAACGCCGGAGGCTGTCTTCAGCGCGGCCTTGAGATGCTGGTCGAGGCGGCGGTCAAGGCGATTAAAGACGGAGCTTCACTCATCATTATCAGTGACCGAGACGTTAGCCCTGCCACCTGTGGGCAGGGCTTAGCCCCCGGCACAGAGCCTGCCCTTTTAGCCCCGGCCACTGGCCGGGTATCCCCGCCGAGAGGCGGGGGCTAACACCAAAGGGTCTGGGGGTTAATCAGTCGCCGATTCCGTCGCTTCTGGCGACATCGGCGGTTCATCATGGCTTGTTACGCAGAGGACTTCGGGCAGAAGCCGGACTGATTATTGAAAGCGGCGAGCCAAGAGAAGTTATGCACTTTTGCCTGTTGTGCGGCTACGGCGCCAATGCCATCAATCCTTACTTAGCGTTCGAGGCGCTTGACGAACTGCTCCGGCTCGGAGAGCTGCCCAACATAATGGAGCCAACCCAAATAGCTGACAATTTTATTGCCGCACTAAAGAAAGGCATCTTAAAAACGATGAGCAAGATGGGCATTTCAACCCTTCGCAGCTATGCGGGTGCTCAGTTGTTTGAAGCTATCGGGCTGAATCGTGACGTCGTAGATGAGCATTTTGCCGGGACAAGCTCGCGCATCGGAGGGATAGGGCTCGAAGAAATATCGCAAGAAGCTATTAGCCGCTATATATCCGCTTTCCAGCAGCACCCCCGGGGGTGCTTGGGCTTGATTTTGGCGGCGAATATCATTTCAGACGTGGAGGCGAGCAGCACCTCTGGAATCCCACCACGGTCTCACGATTGCAGCACGCGGTTGTAAATAATGACCCGGCTGCATACGCTGAATATGCCAAAGCGGTAAATGAACAGACGCGGAAACTATATACGCTGCGCGGTCTTTTTGAGTTCACCGATGGGCAGGCGACGCCTATCGAGGAGGTCGAACCTGCCTGCGAGATCGTCAAAAGATTTTGCACAGGCGCCATGAGCCACGGCTCGATCAGCAAGGAAGCACACGAGTGCATAGCAATTGCGATGAATCGTCTGGGGGCGATGAGCAATACCGGCGAAGGCGGCGAAGACCCAGCGCGGTATGTACGCCGAGGCAAATGGCGACTCGAAAAATTGTGCTATCAAACAGGTGGCCAGCGGCAGATTCGGCGTCACCATAAATTACCTTGCGACGCTAGAGAGCTGCAGATAAAAATAGCGCAGGGTGCCAAGCCCGGCGAAGGAGGCCAACTGCCCGGACACAAGGTAACCGAGGAAATAGCCAACCTTCGATACTCGACGCCTGGCGTAACGCTCATATCGCCGCCTCCGCACCATGATATATACTCGATTGAGGACCTGGCGCAGCTAATATACGACCTTAAGTGCAGCAACCCAGGCGTGAAAGTATCCGTCAAGCTCGTCGCCGAAGTCGGCGTTGGCACTATTGCCGCCGGGGTAGCCAAAGGCAATGCCGACGAGGTTCTAATCAGCGGTCACGATGGCGGAACCGGCGCAAGCCCGCTATCTTCAATCAAGCACGCCGGCTGCCCGTGGGAGCTCGGCCTGGCTGAAACCCAGCAGGTGCTCGTGATGAACGGTCTGCGGGACCGTATCAGAGTCCAGGTTGACGGCCAGATGAAGACCGGCAGAGATGTGGTTGTAGCCGCCTTGCTCGGGGCAGAGCGATTTGGTTTTGGCACAGCGGCGCTGGTTTCGCTGGGCTGCACACTTCTGCGCAAATGCCACGAAGGGGCCTGCCCGTTCGGAATCGGGACACAGGACCCAGAGCTGCGAAGGCGGTTCGCAGGCAAGCCGGAGTATGTTGAGCGATTTATGTATTTTGTGGCGGAAGAAGTCCGGCGGATAATGGCCCAGTTTGGCTTTAGAAAATTCGAGGATATGGTGGGCAGAGTTGACCAGACTGCAACACCCGAAAGGCAATTGACCACTGGAAGGCGAAAGGACTGGATTTCTCGCGCGATCTTCTATCAGCCGGATAGTATCGACGGCAGGCAGCTACGATGTCAGCCAATCCCCAGCCCCGTCAGAATTGATGACAATATCGACTGGCAGATTCTGGAGAAAACTAAAAACGCCATCGAAAGGAAACAGAAAGTCGTAATTGAAATGCCGATTCGCAATATCAACCGGACAGTCGGCGCCATTCTGAGCAATCGCATAGTCAGCAAATACGGCCCGCAGGGGCTGCCCGATGGGACGGTCGAGATTATTTTCCACGGTTCAGCAGGCCAGAGCTTCGGTGCGTTTCTCTGTCCGGGCGTAACGCTAAGACTCATCGGTGAAAGCAACGACTACCTGGGCAAGGGACTTTCCGGCGGCCGAATTATGGTCAAAACTCCCGAATAGTTCGCCATTTATGGCCCATGAGAATATTATCGCGGGCAACACATTGCTTTACGGGGCAACCTCCGGCGAGGTTTTTATCAATGGAATGGCTGGCGAACGTTTCTGCCGTCCGCAATAGCGGCGCAACAGCGGTAGTAGAGGGCGTCGGCGACCACGGCTGCGAGTATATGACAGGAGGAACCGTTGTCGTTCTGGGTAAGACGGGCTGAATTTCGCCGCAGGTATGAGCGGCGGAATCGCTTATGTTCTTGATGAGATGCAGTTGTTCGATACCCTGTGCAACCTTGACATGGTTGAGCTGGAAAGCGTTTGGCACCAAACAGATGAAGAGCTGCTTCGCGGCCTAATCCAGCAACACCTGAAGTGGACCGGCAGCGAACGGGCAAAGAGCATTCTGGATGCCTGGCCTGATATGGTCGGCAAGTTCGTAAAAGTTGTTCCGATAGATTATCGCAGGGCTCTGGAGAAGATGCGCGCAGCCGAACAACGATACACCGAAACAACGCCTGCAACCGAGGAGGTGTTCTATGGGGCAAGTTAAGGGCTTCCTAAAGTATAAACGTGCCAGAGACCAGCTACAGACCCGTGGAAGAACGCATCCGGGATTTCGCTGAATTCGAGCTGCCTCTTACTCCGGATGCGCTTTGCCAGCAGGCTGCGCGGTGTATGGATTGTGGGATACCGTTTTGCCACGGCGTCGGCTGTCCTCTTGCCAGCTACATACCTGATGTCAATGAGCTTGTGTATGCAGGCCATTGGCAGGAGGCGTGCGATTACCTTCATTCCACCAACAATTTTCCAGAGATAACAGGTCGTGTGTGTCCTGCTCCCTGCGAAGCTGCGTGTACCCTTAGCATTAACGATGAGCCTGTCTCGATAAGGCAGATTGAGTATCAGATTGTCGAACGCGGTTTTTCCGAAGGCTGGATCAGACCACAGTTGCGGCGCACAATACCGGAAAACGTGTTGCAGTTGTAGGCTCAGGACCCGCCGGATTGGCCGTTGCTCAGCAACTGGCACGAGCAGGACACAACGTCGTTGTCTTTGAAAAAGATGAGCGAGCCGGAGGGATACTGCGGCACGGAATACCAGATTTTAAGCTTGAAAAACACATCATCGATCGAAGACTGAAGCAATTGGCTGCCGAAGGAGTGCAGTTTCAGACCGGCGTAAATGTTGGGCAGGACATTTCCGCTCGTTATCTGCGAAAGATGTTTGATTGTATCTGTCTGACGATGGGGGCGGGTCAGCCAAGAGACCTTAATGTGCAAGGCCGAGGATATGAAAACATCATTTTTGCAATGGAATACTTGACTTCGCAGAATAGGCTTTCCTCAGGTGAGCCGGTTGATGAATCCAGCATCATTACGGCAAACAACAAGGTCGTGGCAGTTATAGGCGGAGGAGATACCGGCAGCGATTGTGTCGGGACCGCCCGCCGGCAAGGGGCGAAACAAATCTATCAGTTGGAGATACTGCCGAAACCCCCAGATACTCGGCCACCTGACACGCCCTGGCCGACGTGGCCCCGAATAATGAGGACATCTTCGTCGCACCAGGAAGGCTGCGAACGAATATGGAGTGTGATGACCAAAAGATTCTCAGGGATCGAGATTCGAGTTAGCCAGTTGGAGTGCTGCAAAGTTGAATGGATTAAACAGGCCGATCCGGCTACGGCTCGGCGCTCCGCCGAGACGAGTGGTTCGAAGATAAAGGAGCTGCCGGGCACTGATTTTGCTCTTGCGGTCGATATGGTAATTCTTGCTCTTGGTTTCGAGCACGTGGTGCATAACGGACTAATAAAAGAAATCGGACTGCAACTTAATAAGCGCGGCGATGTGGCAGTTAGCGACTACCAAACAAGTGAGCCGTGGGTCTTCGCTGCTGGTGACACAATCAGTGGTGCTTCAGTAGTTGCACGCGCAATTGCCAGTGGACGGGAGGCAGCGACGGCTATCGACCGGTGGTTGAAAAGCAGTTAGCAGATGTGAGGGATCGCCGGCTTCAAAAATCGTGAATCGTGTATCGTGAATTGTGAATCGAACCACGAATCACGAACCACGAGGCACAAGGTCCTAATAGAGTTGGATAGGAGAAAGGCCATAAGACTGAATGCCGAAACGCAAGGACATCCACAAAATACTGATTATCGGCTCAGGGCCGATCGTGATAGGACAGGCCTGTGAGTTCGACTATTCGGGCACGCAGGCCTGCAAAGTGCTAAGAAAAGAGGGCTACAGGGTAATCCTCGTCAACAGCAATCCTGCGACTATCATGACCGACCCTGAGATGGCCCACAGAACCTATATCGAGCCTGTAACACCGCAGATCGTTGAGACAGATAATACGCAAGGAAAGGCCGGACAGTCTCCTGCCGACACTCGGTGGCCAGACGGGTCTGAATACTGCCGTCGCCCTGGCTGAGAGCGGCGTACTGAAAAGATATAACGTCAGGCTGCTGGGAGCAAATCTGGCGTCCATCAAAAAGGCCGAGGAAAGGGACCGATTCAAGAAAACGATCCAGGCTTGTGGACTCGAAGTGCCACAGAGCGGCTGCGCACAGTCGTGGGAGGAAGCAAAGCAAATCAGCCAATACATAGGATTTCCGGCTATTATTCGGCCTTCTTATACGCTCGGCGGCACGGGAGGCAACGTTGCCTACAATGCAGAGGAGTACAAGAAATACGTCCATTGGGGCCTGAATTTAAGTCCCAAACACGAGATTCTTATCGAGGAATCGGTCATCGGCTGGAAGGAATTCGAGCTGGAGGTGATGAGGGACAGAAAAGATAACGTTGTTATCGTCTGCTCGATAGAAAACCTCGACCCGATGGGAATTCACACCGGCGACAGCATTACGGTCGCTCCGGCTCAGACGCTCAGCGACAAGGAATATCAGATAATGCGCGATGCCGCCATTAAGATTATCAGGGCGATCGGCGTTGAAACCGGCGGCTCTAATATTCAGTTTGCCGTTCATCCGCAGACCGGCAAGCTCTACGTAATCGAGATGAACCCACGCGTATCGACGAAGTTCCGCCCTTGCCTCCAAGGCAACGGGATTCCCCATCGCCAAGATCGCCTCTCTGCTTGCGGTGGGTTATACTCTCGATGAGATCCCAAACGACATTACCAAAAAGACGCCGGCCTGTTTCGAGCCGACCATCGACTATTGCGTTGTCAAGTGGCCGCGTTTCACTTTTGAGAAGTTCCCGAGACACAAGTCCCGAGCTGACGATTCAGATGAAATCGGTCGGCGAGGCGATGGCTATAGGCAGAACATTCAAAGAGGCACTTGCAAAAGGCCATAAGCTCGCTGGAGATCGACCGCTATTCATTGGATGGCCGGCACGTTAATGACAAACTCACTTTGCAGAAACTGAAGGATAAGCTCCGAACGAACTGCTGGGACAAAATCTGGTACATCGCCGAGGCCTTGCGAAGGAAAATGTCTACCCAGGAAATTTACAGCCTGACCAAAATCGATCCCTGGTTTCTCGATAACATAAAGGATATCGTCAAACTCGAAACACAGATAAGCATCTACTGGCGTGGAGAAGATGAGCGGTGCTCTGATGCGCCAGGCCAAAGAGTATGGCTTTAGTGACAAATACATTGCATCACTTCTTGCGGTCGATGAACAGCGGTTTCGGGAGCCGCCGGCCCCAGCTTGGGATAAAAGCGGTTTATAAAACCGTCGACACCTGCGGGGCTGAGTTTGAGGCAGCCACGCCCTATCTTTACTCAACTTTTGAGACAGGAATGCGAAGCTAATCCCACTAACCGCAAGAAAGGTCGTTATCCTCGGCGGCGGGCCTAATCGAATCGGCCAGGGAATCGAGTTTGATTACTGCTGCGTGCACGCCGCTTTTGCCCTGAAAGAGGTAGGGATAGAGTCGATAATGATCAACTGCAATCCGGAGACGGTCAGCACCGACTATGATACTTCGGATCGGCTCTATTTTGAGCCGTTGACCTTTGAGGACGTAATGAGCATCCTCGAAAAGGAGAATCCGGATGGAGTGATTGTGCAATTCGGCGGCCAGACGCCACTGAAGCTGGCGGTGCCGCTTGAAAAAGCCGGGGCAAAAATAATCGGTACGTCGCCTTCCAGCATCGACCTCGCGGAGGACCGCAAGCGATTTAACCGATTGGTTAAGAAGCTGCGGCTTTGTCAGCCTGATGGCGGCACAGCTATGACATATCAAGAAGCGATAAGAATCGCAAGAAAACTCGGATATCCCGTGCTGGTTCGTCCGTCGTTTGTGCTGGGCGGACGCGCGATGGAGATTATGTATGACGAGGAGGGCTTGAAGGCAAAGGTGGACAAGGCAATTGAGGCATCGGGCGGCCACCCCCTCTTGATAGACAAATTTATCGATGATGCGACGGAACTAGACGTCGATGCAATAAGCGATGGCAAAAGAGTCGTCATTGGAGGGATAATGGAGCATATCGAAGAGGCAGGGATTCATTCCGGTGACAGCGCGTGTGCGTTGCCGCCATTTTCGTTAGATAAGAAACTTCTCGATGAAGTCAGACAGGCAGACGAAGTTACTGGCACTTGGAGCTAAAGGTCAAAGGCCTGATAAACATCCAGTATGCGGTCAAAGACGGGCAGATATTCATCCTGGAGGTGAATCCGCGGGCGTCCAGAACGATACCGTTTGTCAGTAAGGCGATCGGAGTGCCGCTGGCAAAGCTCGCGACTAAGGTGATGGTCGGGATGACGCTGGATGAACTGAAGTTTAGCAAGGAAGTCGTGCCAAAGCACTTCTCGGTTAAGGAAGCAGTGTTTCCGTTTATCAAAGTTCCCCGGCACTGATGTCTTGCTGGGGCCTGAGATGCTTTCAACAGGTGAGGTGATGGGAATTTCTTATGACTTTGGCATGGCATACGCCAAGTCACAGATCGCAGCGGATAATGCTCTGCCGACCAGCGGGACTGTGCTTTTCAGTGTAAGGGATGTTGATAAGGCCAGGGCGGTTGAGGTTGCGCGGAAGCTCCACGAGATGGGATTTAAGATTGTTGCCACCAAAGGAACGTGCATCGCATTTATTTCAAATAATATCCCGACAGAGTTTATCCTGAAAGTATCTGAGGGTCGACCGAATATAGTTGACCACATCGTAAACGGCAAGGTAGACCTGATTATAAATACGGCGATAGGCAAGACGGCTATAATGGATTCGTTTCCGATTAGAAGAACGGCACTGGATAGGCGGATACCTTATGTCACGACGATAAGAAGCGCCACGGCAGTAGCCAAAGCGATTGAAGCGCTGAAACAAAGAAAAATCGATGTCAAGCCTATTCAGGCGTATTATTAAGGGATTCCCGCTTCGCGGGGCACAGCGGCAGGGTTTAGCAGTGAAAGCGGTACTGTTACTGGAAGATGGGACGGTTTTCGAAGGCACGTCCTTCGGAGCTGTGGGCCAGAAATGCGGTGAAGTCGTGTTCAATACAAGCATGACCGGATACCAGGAGATATTGACCGATCCCTCATATAATGAGCAAATGATTACGATAACCTATCCGCTGATTGGCAATTATGGAATAAATATGGGCGATGCCGAATCGCGGAAGGTTTTTGCCAGCGGCTTGATCATTAAAGAAAACTGCCCCTATCCGAGCAGTTGGCGAAACAAAAATGCCCTCGGCGATTACCTAAGGAAGAATAATGTCATCGGCCTTGAGGGCATCGATACAAGATCGCTCGTAAAGCATATCCGCACAAAAGGCGCTATGAAGGGCATAATCTCCTCGGGCGAAATTCGCATTTCCAGGCTCAGCAAAAAACTGGAGCAATACCCCGGTCTTCTGGACCGCGATATAGTCAAGGACGTGACAACAAAAAAACCCTACGTTTGGGACGAGGGTCTGGTCGACGTTTTAACAGGCCAACAGCAGACGCCCCTATCAAAATACAAGGTCGTTGCCTTCGACTACGGCATCAAGCAAAACATATTGAGGCTGCTGCGTTCACATGGCTGCGATGTCTATGTTGTGCCGGCAAATACCTCCGCCGAATACGTCTTATCGCAAAAGCCCGACGGTGTATTCCTAAGCAATGGGCCGGGAGACCCAGTGGCGTCGATTATGCAATAAATGAGATTCGTAAAATGCTTGGTCGCGTACCAATTTTCGGCATCTGCCTCGGGCATCAACTGCTTGGTCTGGCCCTCGGCGGAAAAAGATACAAGCTCAAATTCGGGCATCATGGTGCTAACCATCCGGTTAAGAATCTCCAGACCGGAAAGATAGAGATAACCTGCCAGAACCACGGCTTCTGTATAGACATCGACTCGCTTAAAGATAAGGGCGTTCAGTTGACGCACATTAACCTAAACGATCAGACCCTTGAAGGATTTCGCTGTACAAATATCCCAGCTTTTTGTGTCCAGTATCATCCCGAGGCTTCGCCTGGACCTCATGATTCGAGGTATCTATTTGAAGAATTTGTAGAATTAATGGCCGATTGTGGTAATTGACTCAAACTGACCGTTTATTCGATAGGACACTGTCGTGAGTAAGTATTTGATCGTGACATATCACACTTTGTCATTCCCGCGCAGGCGGGAATCCACTGAAGCGATATGTCAATGGATTCCTGCTTCCGCAGGAATGACACGGCGAATCGGTCAGTTTGAGTAATTGAAAACCAAAAAACTCAGAACTCAAAGCTAATAACTGCCGCTATGATAGTAGTCATTGACTATAATGTTGGAAACATCAGAAGCGTATGTAACGCATTTCGCCATATCGGCTGCGAGGTCAAGCTCAGCCGTGAGCCCGCAGACGTAGCGAGTGCCGCCGGCCTGGTTTTGCCTGGCGTTGCAGCCTTTGGCTACGCCATAAGCGCTTTGGGCTGCCTGGCCGAACTAATAAGACAAGCCGCTTCTATCGGCAAACCGGTACTGGGCATTTGCGTCGGTTTCCAGATGCTTTTCGACCGAAGCAGTGAATACGGTCAGCACACGGGCCTTGGATTAGTCGCCGGCAACGTTGTGCCCATCCCGCCCGGCAGGAGAATTCCACACATGGGCTGGAATCTGGTGAAGCTGCCGGATGATATGGATTTATTTGCAGGCTTTGGAAAAGTAGAATATTTTTATTTCGCACACTCGTTTTATGCCGACGTCACCGACGACCAGGTCAAAGTCGCTTACGCTGACTATGGCTTTGAACTGCCTGTTTCGGTTCAGAAGGTCAATATTTATGGTGTGCAGTTTCACCCTGAAAAGAGCGGCAAATCCGGCTTAAAGGTCCTCGAGAATTTTGCCAAAATTTGTGCAGGCGGGGAGAACCGATGCTGACCAAGAGAATCATTTCGTGTCTGGACGTTAAAGATAACCGTGTTGTCAAAGGCATCAGGTTCCTGAATCTCCGTGACGCAGGCGACCCCGTTGAACTGGGTGCAAGATACAGCGACGAAGGCGCCGACGAGCTTGTGTTTCTGGATATCACCGCTACCATTCGCTCTCGCGAAACGATCGTTGATCTGGTGGAAAAAGTAGCGGAAAATGTATTCATTCCATTTACCGTAGGCGGCGGCATACAAACAGTCGAGCAGGTTGATACAATACTTCGAAGCGGTGCTGATAAGATCGCTGTCAATACTGCCGCGGTACAAAATCCGAACCTGATTACAGAAGTCGCTCAGCGTTTTGGAAACCAGTGTGTGGTTCTTGCCATAGATGCTCGCCGGAAAGATGTGCACCAGCCAAAATGGCAGGTCTGCATAAAGGCAGGCTCAGAACCAACGGATATTGATGTGGTTGAATGGGCCGTGCAAGCGCAAGAGATGGGTGCAGGTGAAATAATGCTGACTTCCATGGACGCAGATGGGACTAAAGCAGGCTACGACATTGACCTAACAAGGGCTGTTGCAGAAGCGGTCGATATTCCTGTAATCGCATCCGGCGGTGCAGGAACACTCCAACACCTCTACGATGCCATCGTCAGAGGCCGAGCAGACGCAGTGCTTGTAGCCTCAATCGCACATGGGCGAAACTACACCATAGAGCAAATGAAACGATACCTTGCTTACCGCGGCGTCCCTATTAATCTCTGACGAAAAAATGCCCGTTATTGTGAAATAGAGTTTTGCAAAAGTTCAGTTGTGAATCGGAGTTTTTATGAGCCGGGAAACCATAGCCATACTTGATTTTGGCAGCCAGTACACACAATTGATAGCTCGGCGGATTCGTGAGCAGAACGTGTACTCGACAATCTGCCCGGCAGGCACAACGGCTGAAGAACTGTCGCAATTGGACATCAAAGGTCTGGTTCTGTCGGGAGGGCCGGCAAGCGTCTACGATAAAAGCGCGCTCCGGTGTGATCAGAGAATCTTTGAATTGGGTGTGCCGATTCTGGGTATATGCTACGGGATGCAGTTGGGATGTCAGATGTTAGGGGCAAAGATCGAAGCGGCAGCCAGTCGCGAGACGGGCGGAAGAACCTTGATCCTCCAGAGGGATAAGCTGTTTGTAAATGTGCCTGGCTCGACCGCCGTTTGGGCAAGTCACGGCGACCAGATAAGCGAATTGGGCGATGATTTTGTTGTTCTGGCGGAGACAGATACGTGCCCGTTTGCTGCCGTGAAGCATAAACAGAAGAAGTTTTACGGCGTTCAGTTTCACCCAGAAGTATCCCATACGCCCAAAGGCACATTGATATTGCGAAACTTTCTGCTGCGTATCTGCAATTGTTCCGGCAGTTGGAGGATGAGCGATTTTGTTGATGAGGCCGTGCGGCAGATACGTGAGCGGGTTGGCGATGCTAAGGTAATATGCGGCCTGAGCGGTGGAGTTGACTCGGCGGTTGTCGCGTCTTTGTGTCACAAGGCCGTAGGCGACAAGGTTGTTTGCATTTTTGTTGATAACGGTTTGCTGCGGCGGAACGAACGGGCAAGCGTTGTGTCAACGTTCAGGGACCACTTCAATATGGATTTGCGCGTAGTTGACTGGTCTAGTCAGTTTTTGGCAGCTCTTATGGGAGTGACAGACCCGCAGCAGAAAAGGAAGATAATTGGGGCCAAATTTATCGAAGCCTTTAGGTCTGAGGCGGCGACTATCCCAGGTTCAAAATTCCTCGCTCAGGGGACATTGTATCCGGATGTGATAGAGTCAGGCGCACAAGGACGGCAATCCGGCGGCCAATATAAAACTACACCACAATGTTGGCGGGCTGCCGGCGGAGCTTGAGTTTGAACTGATTGAGCCACTCCGGGACCTCTTTAAGGATGAGGTGCGGGTGCTTGGCCGGTATCTTGGACTGCCGGATGATATTACTTGCCGGCATCCGTTCCCAGGACCGGGATTGGCGGTGCGGATTATCGGGGAAGTGACGCCAGAAAGGTTGGAGACCGTGCGGGCTGCTGACGAGATACTGCTTGATGAAATAAAATCAGCGGGACTCTATAAGAAGGTATCGCAAGCACTGGCGGTTTTGCTGCCTGTGGCGACGGTTGGCGTGATGGGTGATGAGCGCAGCTACGAAAATGTGATTGCGATTCGGGTGGTTGAAACACGAGACTTTATGACGGCGGATTTTTCGCGGATTCCCTATGAGGTATTGGGCGTTGTATCTAACAGGATTATCAATGAAGTGCGGGGCATTAACCGTGTCGTTTATGACGTATCCAGCAAACCGCCGGCCACGATTGAATGGGAATAGCATTCCGATCAAATATCTGCCTGTCAGAGCCTTCAAATAGAGAATTTACGTTCCTAAAATCTTGGCAAAAAGAGCTGGATCAGTCCTTTTGTGGAAAGTTTCTCTTGCAAATAGGGCTGCCAAAATTGTATAAATAAGACGGATAGCAGGTGGAGATATTAACTTCTTGAAAAGGGCTATTCGGGTTTTTGATTAAGGCAAAACTATCAGAAATCTCTTTGGAGGAGAATTAACATGTGCAGAAAACCAGCTTATTCAATTGCTTGTATTCTGGCGTTTTGTCTTGCTTTTTCAGACATGGCTTTGTGTGCTGACCCAAATCTTGTTGGCTGGTGGAAGTTCGATGAGGGTTCCGGCACAGTCGCCATTGACTCGAGCGGCAATGGGCTCAACGGCATTATTAACGGCAACCCAACATGGGGTACTGGCAGTCCGTACGACCAAAGCCACTACCTATTGTTTGACGGGACGAACGATTGGGTTGACATCAACTCCATCCCTCAGGGAAAATTCTATGTTTGCGAATTATACGATAGCGATGTGGTTTCGAGTTGATGGTGGCTCTGGTCAGAGAGATTTGTTTGGGTGCCACTAATAACGTCGGGGACCACGGCATTCTGTTAGAGAATGGTCACAGCAATGCCCCCAACGGCATACGCTACATCAATCGGTCTCCTTTCGCTCCTGGCGGTATGGGTGCTCCAGAGGAAATCTACACCCCCTCAACCGTCAAAGTCAACGATGGTCGCTGGCATCACTTAGCGGCGGTAAGGGAATCAGATACCAGCAGGTTGCTGTACGTTGACGGGGTACAGGTGGGTTCAAACACAAACAACCTCCCAGCGTTCACTGAGCCTGCAAGGGTAGCTTTGGGTGTATTGAAGTACAGTTGGCTTGGGCGATGGTGGAACGGCGGAATAGACGATGTTCGAATCTACAACCGGGCACTGTCGCCGGCTGAAATAGGGCAGTTGGCCGGCTCACCTTTGGCGACTAATCCCCGTCCCAGCAATGAAGAAAGATGTGTCGGTAAGTTCCGTTCTTAGCTGGAAACCGGGTGTGAATGCAGCACCCATAACCTTTATTTTGGCACCAATTCGGACGACGTGAACAATGCCACCGCGACCGCGCATCCGAACGTGACTTTCGCCAGTTTGAATGTCAGCAGCTATAAGCCGGCAGCGCTTCAATTCAACACAACCTACTACTGGCGGGTCGATGAGGTCAAAGGTACTGTTCCCTTGAGAGGCGGTGTCTGGAGCTTTACGACG
The DNA here is from genome assembly GCA_963814265.1 of Sedimentisphaerales bacterium. Lineage (GTDB taxonomy): Bacteria > Planctomycetota > Phycisphaerae > Sedimentisphaerales > Anaerobacaceae > JAFNGF01. Next base: position 93,246 of record CAWFCJ010000033.1, read on the forward strand.
GGCAACTATTTTATTGTGGACGATATGGAATCTTACGGCACCGCCGACACACCTGGACCTCCGCCGCCGGCTGGCAGCAGGATTTGGTACACATGGAAAGACGGCGAAGGCTGGACAGCACCATCAACTGTCGAAGGCAATGGGACAGGCTCAGTTGTTGATCCCAGTGCCAGTATAGTGCACGGAGGAATTCAATCGCTGGCGGTTAATTACGACAATGACGGCACAAATATATTCAACCATGGCGGCAAAAAGTACTATTCAGAGATTAAGGCGGACACCTCTCATTTGGCCATCGGTCGAGACTGGACAAAAGCAGGCGTCAAAGCATTAACATCTGTGGTTCTATGGCGACTGACCAACTGTGCCGGTGCAACCGAGCAGATGTATGTCAAGCTAAATGGCACCAGGGTTTGGTATGACGGTGATATGAATGACGTAAACGAGCCATCCTGGCACGAATGGAACATTGACCTGGCGAAGTTTAGCATCGATCTGTCAAATGTTACTGAGATAGCGATTGGTTTCGGCGGCGAGACAAATACAACAACGCCGGGCGGCTCGGGCGTAGTTTACTTCGACGATATTCGACTTTATCAGCCGCGGTGCGTTCTTTCGGAGCGTACGGCGGACTTTACGAAACTCGATTATGCACCGGCTGGCTATCCCACTTCCGGCGATTGTATCGTTGACTACGGAGAGCTGGATATCATGATGAATAACTGGCTCACTACAGATTATGTTGTTGAACCGACAACAAATCCAGCTCTTGGCCGGCGGTTTACTTGCGTATTATCCGCTGGACGAGGGGACCGGCACTACTACTGCGGATGCATCCGGCAATGGCCGTAATGGTACTTTTGAAGGTGGTGTAACGTGGGTAACGCCTGGTTTGTTAGGTAATAGTGCAATCAACGTGAACGGCGGCCCAGGCGATAGGGTCAGTATTGGAGCATGGGATCCTATAGGGCCAGGCGGAATGACTCTATCTATCTGGACCAGGTGGCTTGGACAACACGGCCGTTCTCAGGGCTTGATTAGTAAAAGAGACGGCTGGGGTGGCTCCGACGTATTGAGGTTCATGTTTGAGGTTTTCTCCAACGGTGCACTTAGGCTTGGACAATACGGTAGTGATTTATATTCACCGGCAGATACGATGACGCCATATATTGGCAAGTGGGCGCATGTTGCTGCCACATTTGATGGCACTACCGCCAGGATTTATCTCAACGCCACGGAAATAGCATCCGGGCCGTTCACACCTGGCACTATGACCGGGGCCACTGTAACGATAGGCAACACCCAAAGCTCTATAGCTTGGGCCGACTCACCCGAAACCTTTAATGGCGACCTGGATGAGGCTCGCATTTATAACCGAGCTTTATCGCCGGCGGAGATAGCGTACCTGGCCGATACGACGCCGAATGACGGGCAGTTGCACGTACCGGTTCCGTCACCTGCCGAGCTGTATGACGCCGAGGCGCCAGGATCACAGAAGATCGACCTGAAAGATTTCGCCGTTTTGGTGGATAACTGGCTTACCGAGCAGATGTGGCCATAACGGCAGAGGACGTAATGCTTAAATCACCCGCGACCTGGTCGGGATTGGCAATGGCGACGTTGTCGGTCGTCCTTTGCTGCAGTGCTGCCGGTCGAAAAGTGGTTGCGGGCGATATCCCGGAAATTGACCAGCAGCGCATTAAGACTATTGCCGCCTTGCTGCCGGCAAAGCCAAAAGGCTTTGGTGCGCACCATCACTGACAGGGATGCCTGGAACGAGTTAGCCCGCAACGATTCATTCGAGGGCACAATTCCTGAAGCGGAAAAGCTCCTGAAAGAACCCATTCCGGATCAGCCTGACGAATTGTTCCTGGAATTTTCCCGCACGGGCAACCGTACGCGATGGCAAAGAGTAGCGGGCCTCAGGCGTGGTAGAGTCCACACACTCGTCCTGGCGGAATGCCTGGAAAACAAGGGGCGGTTTTTGCCTGCGTTTGAAGAGATCGTCCGCGTTCTTTGCTCCGAGCGCACCTGGGTGATGCCGGCACACGATGCCGAGCTTAGAAATCTTAATGGGACGAGTATTGACATTGACCTGGGCTCGTCTGGGCTGGCCTGGTCTCTGGCAGAAGCCTCTTATCTGCTTGGTGAAAAACTGAGTTCCGAGAGCCGCGGGCTGATTCATCAAAACCTGAGTCGGCGCATCTTTGAACCTTACCAAGATATGGTGCTGGGCAAACGCCAGAAGAACTGGTGGCTTACCGGAACGAACAACTGGAATGCCGTGTGTCTGGCCAGCGTGACCGGCTCGGCACTGGCTGCGATCGATTCGCCAGACCGCCGGGCGTTTTTCGTAGCCGCCGCAGAAAACTACTCGAAGTACTTTCTCGAAGGCTTCACTGACGACGGCTATTGCTCAGAAGGACTCGGCTATTGGAACTACGGCTTCGGCTACTATTGTTTCCTTAGCGAGGAGATTTATCAGGCCACCAACGGCAAAGTAGATCTGCTGCAAGAACCCAAGGTAAAACAGGCTGCCAGATTCGGCTGCGAAATCGAAATCATCAACGGTGTTTATCCTGCCTTTGCCGATTGCTCTATCAATGCCCAGCCCGGCTCGCGCCTGATGTATTTTCTCAGCCGGCGATTAGGCATGGGCTTACGGCACTGGGAGGAGATTAATCCGGCCTCGCCCTCCGGCTCGCTTTATGACTGTATGATGTATTCTTTTCCCAACTCAGCTTCGCAAACGCCTCTCTCACAGCAAGCTTCGGCAGGGCCGGGCATTCGTTCCTGGTTCGACCAGGCAGGCATCTTGATCTGCCGGCCCGGCTCAGGTTCATCATCACATTTGGGCGTGGCACTAAAAGGAGGCCACAATCAGGAGCATCATAATCACAATGACGTTGGCTCTTTTGTCGTGGTGCTGAACGATAAGCCGCTGCTGCTCGATCCCGGCGCAGAAGTATACACCGCCCGTACATTCAGCGGCCGGCGTTACGAAAGCAACGTCCTGAATTCCTTTGGCCATCCTGTTCCAGTAGTCGCCGGCAAACTGCAGCGAACCGGAATCCAGGCCCGCGGCCGGATAGTCGGCCATGAATTCACCGACAACATTGATACTCTGGTTCTGGATATTTCTTCCGCCTACGATGTCGCGGAACTTAAAAAGCTCCAGCGCAAGTTTGTTTATTCCCGGCTTGGGTCAGGGTCCGTGAGCGTGACTGACGAGGTGGCTTTCTCAAAGCCGTGCGACTTCGGCACAGCCCTTATAACGTTCGATCAATGGAAAAAACTCTCTGCTTCATCGCTGATGATTTATGACCAGAAAGAAGCTCTGCGTGTGGAGATCGCGGTTACTGGTGCAGGTTTTGAAATCCGGCCCGAAACTATCCAGGAGGATTTAGGTATCGGCAAAAAGCCCACTCGATTGGGCATCAACCTGACCGAACCTGTGACAGACGCCGTGATTTCACTTACCATCAGCTCACAAGCCATGAGCGACGCCGGTTAGGTCGCGGCGTTCTGCATCCATAAGCTCTGCGATCCTGGTGGCCAACTCGTCGAGGCCAAAGCCCTCGGCTCTGACCACGCCCTTGCGATCGGTCAGGATTAGCCAGGGCAGCGAACGTACGCCCCAAGAATACTTGATCGCCTCCGCATCAGCTTGGACGATGCTGATTAACAAGCGTATGTCGTTCTGTTTGACCCACTCATCCAGAAGTCTTTGTTCTGCCTTAGAGGTCTGTGCGGCGACAATAGTCACATTCTGCTGGGCTAAATCTTCTGCTTGTTCGGCTAATTTCTTTATGAAATGTCGCGAAGGCCGCTGCTCCACGTCCCAGAAACATACAAGCGTCTTTCCCCCCCGCGAAAGCGGGGGCTGCTCAACAGATTGTCCTGCCAAAATATCCTGTAAGGCAGGCAATACCTTACCGATCAGTTGTGGAGGTTCCGGTTCATACGTGTACCTGGTCGCCCGGCCAGACCGGCTGTCAACTACCTGGACGCCTTTTTTGAGCTCGATCCGAAATAGCTCATCCGGCAGCTTTTCATTGACGCGCACCTGCAGCACCTTTAAGCTCTCTGCGTGCCTCCAGACAAGGCTCACCGTTAGCATCCCGGCCATAAAGTTCATAGCCTTGAGTCATCGGAAACAAGCGACCTGCAGAGACTTCTCTGTAATCCGACATCCAGTGCTCGGTATGCGGTTTTTTGCCGATCAGCCAGACAAGCCCGTACAACCGGCGGTCTTTTGCTCCGACATACCAGCGGTATGATTGGTCCGCCAGCCCTCGTGCCTCGCCGATAAGCCCATATTCGTCGCTGCTTATCGCCGCCGAATCACATCGGTACGACTGGCCGTCTACTATGCCCCGCACCTCTGTCGGGCAGAATTCCAAGACGTAACAATCCATCCCGCGGTAGCTGGAGCGTCCCGTGAGCACAAATTCTTCAGCCCGGCCATAGTAGCAGAGAAGTCCATCAACATCTTTAATGTCCCACCAGAATGAGTGCGGCTGCGCCCTGGGCCAACTGGTTTGATAGGCCATAAACTCGTCGAAGCTGCCCTGTGTTGTCCAGTTCAAGTTGTAGCTCTCTCGATTGTTGGAGAAGGATTTTTCGTGAGCTATCAATTGTTTGCCGTCCCAGACCCTGAGTCTGCGCCGGCGCTGCGGCTGTTCATCCAGAAACCTTACCCGTGCCTGGTCGATGGCATATTCAAGAATTCCGGCTGGCATGGGCCCGACCTGAGAAGGCTGGCTGGGTTTCGGCGCGGGGGCAGGACATTTGTCATCTGACTCGACGCAACTATTGCAGTCAGGCGCGACCGCCGTACCTATCTTTGTCCACGTGCTCTCAACGCGAATCAGCAGAGTGTCAACGTTGTGTATCCAATTCTCGCTTTCGCGGACCGCCCGAACCAGCTCAGCAGCATCAGGATCGCCTTTTGCTGAACAGGTCGTAATCGCAAAGGCAAACATTAGGATAAACGCCGCAACAACGTGAATCGGGACTCGTGCATCGTGAATCGAACTACGAATCACCAACCACGAACCACGAAGAAACCGCCTATTAGTTCGCATCGCCTGCCTCCTTAATCTTCTTATCAAGCTCAGTGACGCTGAAGCCCTCCGCAGTAATAATATGTTTGCGATTGGCCAAAATCAGCCAGGGCAGCGAACGCACGCCCCAGGCAAACTTGGTTTTTTCCACATCTCCTTCAGCCGTTCCAACCTGGAACGAGATATTGGATTTTTTTATCCACTCATTTAGGGCGTTTTCATCCACCTTTGATCCCTGGACCGCGACAATGATCACGCCTTTTTCTTTGAGCTGCTCGGCCTGTTTGGCAAGCTGCGTAACGCAGTATCGTGACGGCCGCTGCTCCATATCGAAGAAGCAAACAAGCAGCATTTTGTCTTCGCTATCCTCTGGCGAGAGAGTGAGCTTCAATTCTTTCAAATCGGGCAGGGCTTTGCCCACCAGTGAAGGCGGCTGCCTGGGGACATAACGCGTGCCGGACGAACTTTCGCTAACTACTATTTTCACATCAGTCGCACCAGCCTCGGTTTCTACATATCCGTACTGGCTTGTTTTGCCGCTGATACTGGCGCTGATCCGGATTCGGCCCTGGCATACTTTATCGAGCGTGAACTTGCCCTCGGCGTTTGATTGCGTGTCGCGCTGCGGCTGGCCATCACCGCCATTGCAATTGACTCTCGCACCATCTACCGGCTTATCATTTACATCCACCACCACACCTGAGACCGAAAGATTCGCTACTGCCAGCTCCAGTTGCCCTGCGTCGAGCCGATTATTCACTGCGTCATCCGCCTGGACGTCTACCTGTTTCTGGCCATATCCATCCGCCATCGCGGTAAGGCCATATCTATGCTCCGGCGGTATGGCATTGACCTCGAACTTGCCTTGAGCATCGGTTTTCGTCTCACGGTACTCGATGCTCGATCCCCAATTAGATGCACGGAGCATGACAGTAATTTGGCCGCCGGCAATGCCTTTGCCGTTGGAGTCGACGACTTTGCCGGTGAAGATTACGCCGGGCTTAAAGTTTAACATCGAGTGTTTTGGTATCCTCATTGACTTCCACAGCCGCGGCTAAATTGCGCTGCTTGTGCCGGGCTACAAGATAGAAAACGGTTGGCTGCGAGCCCCAGTTTCTGGGGTCCCAGTTTACCTCGAACTTGCCCTGCGAATCTGAGGCCGTATCCTGGTAACCTGCCGGCAGAATCTTTGAGCTTGACTCCTTCGACCGGCTTGCCAACTTCATCCAGCACTACGCCCGTGATTTTGGGCTGGCCGGCGAGCAGCCATTCAACGCGTTTAGTCACGCCGTCCTCAATTGTAACTGACTCCTGGCGACGGTCACTTGTATAGCCCTGCTTATAGACCCCACCTATCTGGCATTCTCCAGGCGTCAGACGCATCTTGGCAATGCCGTTTTTATCCGTACGGGCACTGGACCACTGATTGCTCTGCAGGTCACGAACACTTACACTGGCCTTTTCAACAGGTTTTTTGCTCTCTGCCTCCGTAACAACTACTTCCAGAAGGCCGCCCTTGCCCACTTCTATTTTCAGGCCGGCGACGGTTTTGCCTGCTTCGGTCGTTACTTCCACCTGCTGAGCCACCCAATCGGCTGTTCCTTCCGCCGGGGGCACGATCTGAAGAACTTTTTTGCCGGCAGTAAGAGAATCCATGCTGAACGTCCCATCTTCTTTTGAGACTATGGTTCGCAGATCGAAAGGCAGTACCCTTTGCTGCTCCAGGACCACTAATTTTACACCGGCGACAGGCTTGCCGCTTGTCTTTTCAACAACTATTCCCTCAATTCGCGCCTCGATTGGCACTATTAGTTTGATATCGGTCTGTCCTGGGACGAATTGTAGTTTCCCCCCTTGATATCCGGCGTTATTGAAGGTACTGACTGCAGCCCGGCCTGCTTTCTTGACACCAAATTCAAACGTGGCATCAGCCGGCAACCGCTCGAATATAAACTTGCCGGATGCGTCTGTTTTGACCGTAAGCAGTTGCGGCGCTACTTGGTTGGTCAGGTATCGCCGGTCATCTCCTTGCCCGGCCAGGGCAAATGAAATGCTCACTTCTGCATCAGCGATGGGATTGCTATTCTCATCAATCACAAACCCGCTTAGCCGTTTCGGCTGGCATAGAGTTATGTCTGTCTGCTTATCCTGCTGCATCTCCCAGTTGTCCCAGCCGACGGCCAGGCTTTGCTTCTCGGCGACGATGATTGCCTGTCGATGCCCGTCAGGCCCGGCGACCATCGCGAAGGAAAACGCCCCGTCGGCCTTCGTCCCTACTTCCTGGACTAATTTGAAATCATACGAAGAAGCCGTAACGCCGTATGTGATCTGGTGCAAACTGACCTTGGCATCGGCAATTGGCTGGCCTTGCTCATCGATCACCTTGCCGATGTAGGTTACCTTTTTGGCTTGTTCACTTTGGCCCTGGGCTGTGGCCGGGTTGGTGGCAAAGGTAATTGCCAAACTCACGCACAAAACCGCCATACAATTCCTTCGCATAATAATTCTCCTTCGCTGCCCTAACGCTCGGACCTGTGACGCTCCCGGCACGGCGGGATGCCCTGCCCACAGGTGGCAGGGCTAATCAGTTTGTCTACTATTTCGCGTCGCTGACCCTTTTGATTTTATCACTTAGCTCACTAATGGTAAAGCCTTCTGCCGCGACAATATGGTCGCGATTGGTCAAAATCAGCCAGGGAAGAGACTGTACGCACCAGGCGAAACGGATTTCTTCCGCATCGGTCGCAACCATACCGACCGGGAAGAGAATGTTGTTCTTTTTGACCCACTCATTAAATGTGCCGGCATCAGCTTTTGAAGCTTGTACTGCGATAACGGCTACACTTTTGTCTTTCAACCGGTCAGCTTGTTTAGCAAGCTGGCTGATACAGTTACGTGACGGCCGCTGCTCCATATCGAAGAAGCAGACAAGGATCATCTTGTTTTTGGTCTGGTCCGCAGCAAGATCGATGTTAATGCCCTCAAATCCTGGCAAGGCTTTGCCCAGCAGCGGCTGCGCACTGGCCAGATCAGGTTTGACAACGACTTCGAGGCCTTCAATCGTGTTGCTGTCGTCAAATGTTATGGTCTTGGATGTGTTGCCGTATGTAATCTGCCAAACGCGAGGGGCGTACTCCCACTGCGTCTGCGACATGCTCTCACGGGGGCGAATTTTAGTCTGCAGGTGCTCAAATCGAAAACGTCCTTGAGAGTCGGTTATGGTGGTCCGGTCGTGGTCGAAGCCCAGATGCGTGTAAGACGCACGGTCGGTCTGCTCAACCTTGACCTCGACGTTTGGGATAGGGACATTCTTGCCCTTTTCCACCCGCACTAGCCGTCCGCTGACCGTTCCTCCCTCCTCCAGCATGACCTTCAGGTCCTTTTTGCCGGCAGGGACATCATAGGTAATAACAGCAGCGAGGTTATCCGGTGAGAACCGCAAGTTATACTCGCCATCCTCTTCCAACTCGATGGCAAATCGCCCCTGCTGGTCGGTCGTATCGCTCAGCGTAGCGAATGAAGAAAACGTCCAGGAAAATCTACCCTTTTCATCTTTTTTCTTGTGGCAGCAGACCCCTACAGGCACGCCCGCGACCGGTGAGCCTTTTTCATCGACTGCCACACCTGCGATGACCTTGCTGCTCTGGATCTTTTGCTCATAGGTTCTGGACCCTATGTATTGAACAAGCGAGCGTCCTTCACGGACGACTATCTTTATGCCGGTCGCACCGCCGTCGGTGACGATGTGAGCCGACAGCCGCTTACCGTCATGGTCGACATCTGCCCTGATGTTAACCTGGCCGGCGCACACTCCATCAAGCGTGAAATTGCCCTGCGCGTCGGCCTGCGTAGCGCGGCGACTGGGCTGACCATCGCCATAGCCAGAGGCTTCGATGCTGGCATTGGGCACAGCATTACCCTGTGCGTCCACAACCTGGCCCGAAACGCAAAGATTCGCCAGAGCCAGCGTTAGCGTCCCTACATCCAGGCGATTGTCCACGGTGTTGTCGGCCTGGGCTTCGGCACGCTTTTCCCCGTATCCTTCGGCGCTCGCATAGATGCTGTATTTACGCCCAGCAGGGACAGCCTTGACTTGGAAAATTCCTTCGGCATCGGTTTGCACACTGTCACGCCCAATTGTCGAACCCCAACCTCTCGCCTGCAACATAATTACAATACGCGCATCGGCAATGCCTTTGCTATCAGGGTCCACAACTTTTCCGGTGAAAGTCACACCGGGCGTAAGTTTGATATCAAGCGTTTTTGTGGCTTCGCCAATCTCCACAGCCGCAGCTAAATTGCGTTTCTCGTGCCGGACTACAAGAACAGAATGTCGTATCTTCCGCAGGCCACCCTCGGCGGTCCCAGATCACCTCGAATTTGCCTTGCGAATCCGAACTGGCTTCTTCAACGCTCGCGGGCAAAATACTGAGCTTAACACCCTCGACAGGTTTGCCATCCGCGTCGCGCACAACGCCACTGACCTTTGGCATTTCATTGAGTGCCCACGCTATGCGCTCGGTGGCGCCATCTTCAATAGTGATAGTCTCTTGGCGCCTATCGCTGGTAAATGCTTGTTTGTAAACCCCGCTGATCTGGTATCCTCCCGGAACCAGGCGAATCCGGGCGATTCCATCTTTGTCGGAGTCGGCGCTGAGCCATTCTTTGTTCTTTTCATCTCTAATACTTATGCTCGCTCTATCGAGAGGCTGGTTACTTGCGGCCTCTGTAACTACGACCTCCAAGACTCCGCCTTTACCGAGCTGCACTTTCACGTCGCTTCTCGTTTTGCCCGCCTCGGTTATCACTTCGACCGGCTCAGCAACCCAGTCTGCCAAGCCTTGCCTCGGCGCGGCCAATTGCAGGATATGTCTGCCTGTACTCAGTGCGTTTATGCTGAATGTCCCATCCTCTTTTGAGCTAACAACTGATTCCCGTCCGTAAAGCGGCGGGTTCTTATCTTGCGTCACAACCAACTTCACGCCCCCGGCTGGTTTGCCGGTGTCTTTTTCCACAACGATTCCTTCGATTTTGGCCTCTTCTGGCTGAGTGAGCCGGATATCTGCTTGTCCCGGCGAGAACTGCAGGAACTCCCCGCGATAGATTTCGGGACCTGAACGTACTGACAGTCGCTCTTGCTGGTTTCTTTACTGAAAACTCGGCGGTAGCTTCCGCCGGCAGATTAGTGAATGCAAATTTGCCCGTTGTGTCCGTAATTACCGTGAGTAGTTTCGGTGCCAAATCCCTGGGCACACTAACCCGTTCCTCCCTTTTGCCGATTCTAAGCAGCAGAATGCTCACCGTAGCATCTGAAATAGGTTTGCCGTTTTCATCAACAACGACTCCTGCCAACTCTTTTGCCTGGCCCAGCTTGATGTCAAGCTCCTGGTTCTGCCGCATATCCCAGTTAGCGAAATCCAGCGCCAGGCCTTGCTTCTCGGCAACAATATATCCATATCGGTAATCATGACTTTCAGCGCCTGCGCTAAAAGAAAACGCACCGTCGGCCTTGGTCGTTGCTTCTGCCGCCAGCGTTGCATCCTGCAAGTACCGCGTGTCAGCAAGTGTCATCTCGTAGAATTTGACTTTGGCGCCGGCGATGGGCTGGCCCTGTGCGTCAGTAACCTTGCCTGTGCAGGTTATCTGTTTGGCTGGTTCAGTTACAGAGGCACAAAGTAGCGCAGGCACAAAGTACCAAAGGCATAAAGCGGCAAGGGCACAAAGTGACAAAGTCCTCTGTGTCTCTATGCCTTTGTACATACTGTTGTTCTGTCCCGACTAGCGAGGGGATGCCCAAGCTAAGTATGTAGGGTGAGGCTTGCCCCACCGTTTTCTTAATGGTGGGCTAAAGCCCACCCTACGTGGGCGACTTTTTCCTGAGAGTGGCAAAAGCAACTGCTATCCCGGCTACCGCCACAATAATCAAAACCGGTATCCAGTTCCTGCCCCTGCCGGGTTCTTCCTGGCCAGTTGCCGCGGAGGGCGTACCCTCAGCAGGAGGTTTTTCGCTCGCTATCTTGGCAACGGGCGTTTCAAGTATTACCTTGGCAACAGCAGGTAACGCCTTTCCGGAATAAAACGCCTCCACGTCGGTCTTACTGAGAGCACAATTATAGATACGGACATCATCGATCAGGCCCTTGAAACGGCGACTCTGGTCTGTTTCATCCCAGCCAATCTTCAGACTATTTAGCCTCTGCGCGACGTGTGATACGGAATTCACACCTTGTTGAATCCCGTTCGGCTCAGTACATACGTATGCAGTCGCTTTATTCGGCTCTATTACCATAGCGACCATTGCCCACTCATCCTGCGGTATCGGTGGCCCTCCTAACCAACTCCAGGTTTCCTTGTTATTGTTGTTCCATGTGTAATGCACCTTGTTGTCTTCACCAAAGTGCATCCCACAGGCAACAACATCTTCAGGCATTTTTCGAGAGAACACAATCCCAGCCCAGTTACCTACCTTCCAGCCTTTGATCCACGCCACAAACGTCGCTGTGTCGGTTGTCAGATCGAACGCAGGCACCTCCACGTGGCTGTTAACATCGAGCTGTAGCGCGCCGCCCACCTTGCCGCCCGCCGGCTGCCACTGTGGCTCGCCGACCAGCGTGCCTGTATAGTTATTGCCTGATGAATCGCCGGCGCTGCTGCCCTCGGCCTCATCGAACTTCCACCAGGCGAGTAAGCCGCCAGTCTTAAAACTCCACACTTTGCCCTTAGCTGCCGAGCCATCAGCCTGAACCTCCTCAACACGCCAGTAGTACTTGGTGCTGGCGGCCAGTCTGGATAACTTCGCAGTGCCGGCACCTTCAAGCTTGCCCAGCAGTTCAAGGTTGTCAGGATCGGTCCCGAAGTACAGATTGTGTCTAACCGCCCCCAATCCCGGCGTCCACGCCAGCGCAAGGCCGCCTAAGCCAATACCTGTGGCCCCATCGGCAGGCTGCGGCCTGACCGCTGCCGGTCCCAGCACTTCCAAGAACCGCACCTCGCTCAGGCCTACATATTCAGCGTCGCCAAGATTTGCCAGGTCGTCAAACCGAATCTTCTGGGCCTGGACGCCGCTCAATTTAGCAAGTGCCGGCTCATCGTAGTCATCGCTGCCGTCTGCCTCATCAAACGCGAAGTCATCGAGCACCTTTTGCCAGCCTTTACTCTCCGTCCAGATTGAAATATCTGCCTTTTTTATACCGCGATTTGTGTGCCACTTCTCATTGAAGTTCCATATCTGAATCAGGTCGAGTTTGTGGACTTTTCCCAGGTCGAATTCAATTGAGCCGGTCGTCTGGCCCTTCTCACTGAGCCACATATCGGCCGGCTTGCTACTATGCTCTAACAGGCCGTCGCTGTTCTTGTCGCCCAAGCCACTGCCGTCAAACGCCCGGCTAATCCCGACCCCTGCCTGCGCAGGGGCGGCGCCTGCCCCCGCGAAAGCGGGGGTGGCCAGCTCACCGGTAATGATGGGTTTTCTGCTGACGGCCTTTATCCTGAAGGGATTGCTGTAAATCTTGAATGGCCCGGTGAATTCAACGGTTGCTACGAAAGGTCTCTCCACTTCTTTAGGCTCTCGCCACGAGAGCGAACAGGTGCCGCCTCAGCCATACTCAAACGTGAAACTTCGATCATATTTGGCATCTTTACTCTTGATGCGTAGTTTTGGCGGCTGCGGCTGAGCACCTTCGCGAGTAAGCTCGATCTGCTCACCCAGACGCCCCTGCAAATTCTGGCTGAAGTAGTATCCGGGATCCCTTAGCTCCGCCTGGAGCGTTGAGATAATCGGCTCGCCCAGCGAAGAAAGTTCCAACTGCGAATCTGCTGCCGCAGTTAATAGGCCGCTGTCACCAGGAAAGTATCTCCCAAGGAGTGCCCAGTTGCTGCCCTTATCGTCCTTGCGCTCAATGCGCCAGTGGTCGATGCGATACTTGCCGACCGGCAGCTTGGCAACGCCCTCCTTCGGCTTTACAATAAACAGCCCGTTTTCGCCGCCGGCAGCAAATTCGGTAATCACCTCAGGCAGGTGCACGGTTCCAAAGGTCACGTCCTCAGCCTTGGCAATCTTTATGTAAGCGCCGTCCCTGGCGATTTCAGTTGTGTACAACACGCCATCAACCTCGATGTAGTTGCCCGCAAAACGAGTGTCTCGGCTGTCCTTTTTGCCGATGCGGATGCGGTCGGCGCTGCTGGCATCAAGCGATTTGTCGTTGAAGGTTCCGTTGACGTTCTGGTCGATAAGTGTGCAGTGCTTCTGCTCACCTGCCACGGTAACGGTCCCCTCGTACCATCCCGCCGGCCTGATATATACGTATCTGTTACCCTGATAATCATAAAACTGAATGTTCAAATGATATGTAATCGGGCCGTCCTCACCCGGGAAAACTACTTTTATCGGCCCAAAATAAGTGTCGCGCTGTTCCTGCCGGTACATCTGGTAAGCGGATTCGTCAGCAAGGCTGTTGTCCGCGTCTGAGTCCACATAGACTGAATCATATCGCCCGTCTTTTTTCGTCCGGTCCAGCGCTATCCAGAGACCGCCGGATTCAATCATAGGCGTATTCCAGCGGGCAAAAAGCGGCTCATTGCCCTTGAATTCGGGCAGTTCGACACCCTGGGGCTTATCAGAACTGAGTCTTGGGGTCGCCGCTCCCATATCGCCCAGTATCTGCCAGGCCTCATTCGCGACCGTATACTGGAGCCATTGCTCTTGTCCGGCTACGGCTCGCTCCGCCGAGACGAGTTGCCCAGCCGCCAGCGAGGTTAGAATGAACAAGCAGAAACTAACGGTGACCCAAATCCGCATTTTCTTTGTCATTTCTCAATCTCCCACAAAAAAGGGAACTCTATACCATTAGCTATCAGTCCCTGGATCGACTTAGACCAAGAGCTCGCACAACAAAGTCCCTTTACAGCTAAGACGCATATCTTACAAAGTACATTACAGGGCTTTTGTGGGTTTTTGCAAAATATTTCTCAAATAAATCCCGCTCAGAATTGACAATTGAGGACTGAATCCGATGCAATCGCTGTGGGGCTACTGCGTATTGCGTATTCCGTAGTGCGTAGTGCGTATAACGGACGACGCATCACGCAGGACGCACGACGCACTACGAACGATTGCCAATTGAAAATCGTAAATCGTAAATCAGGGGAATCGTGGCCCGGATTGTGGCGCTGTGGACCGGGCCGATGCACTGGGGTTCCGCGTACCTTTTACAGGCTCACTTTTCGGCAGGATCGCTTGGGGCTTTTAAACCGTCTCGAATCTCCGAAACGATTGCGCTGCTGCTCTGCTCAAAGCTCCAGACGCTGGCAACAGAGTTACCTTCTTTGACTACACAGACTTTCTGAGGAACAAATGTGTGCCCGTTCCAAACCATCCTGGTGGAAACCGCACCGCGCATTATCTGGTTGTAGTTCAGTCCGATACAATTCCGCGCATCGACCACCCCGACTGGCGTGCCCATCCCCGGCGTCTGCGCCCCTACTTGCCTTTCAGCGGTGACTGAAGTCTGTAAGGTCTCAGCGGCAGCCGTTTCTTCCACCGGCTGGCTTTGAAACACCGGCCCAACTGCTGAAGCATCCTCTGCCCTGGGCACGAAGTCTTCTTTCGGTATGGAGGGCCGCTCCGCCAGAACCTCGCTTTTGACGCCCTGCTTTGTGGAAACCCTCTGTAGCAGCTCCTTTTCGACCCCGGTGATCGCTGCATCTCCAGCCTTGGGCGGACGTCTCGCCAGAAGCAGTGCGCCCACAGCCAAACAGATTGCCGCTATCTTCAATACGCGTTTCAAATGAGTCATTGTTATTCATCCCATCCCCTGTTTGAGCCCAATTATTCACCTGTTAGTACAACAGTATTATCGGTTGACTTTGAGCCTGACTTTCCTTTGAAGTTCGCGCAAGCCAATTTTTTGACGGGATTTACAGGATTGACATGTTCATCCTGTTATCCTGTCTAAATTGCCCCACGCGCACACAAAGCCCTATAACAACCGACCTCTCACAAGGAAAAAGACTGCCATTGAAATCCAGGAGGGAAAACAAAGCCACGCCTGTCCCGAGCAAGGTCGAGGGAAGCGTAAGCGAGTGACAAAAGGGAGCGGAGCAGCAGTTCTACGGATTGGCCCGGCGAAGGCAACAGCAGCCTTCCAGTTGCCTACGTCGTTGCCATAAACACTGGACACCTTGCGAGAAAGTGACATCCCGCCGCCATCGGCTTCAACCGGCCAAAGGTCTACGCCGCCTGGACAATCCTCCGGATGAGAGCCGTCACTGTAACTTACCCTGTCAATACGGATATAATAGCGTGTGCCAAATTCATCCACGTCACCCGGCATACTTAGGTCCAGCTTCTCCCCGCCATTCTGCAACTGGCCATCATAAGGACCAACAACCACCACACCCGCAGGCATCGCACCATATCGGGCGGCAAAAGCATCCGGATGCTTCACCACCAACAAATAGCCGCCAGCAGGTATCGTAACTACCGGATCGGAAGGAAAAACAAATTCTATGCCGTCAGTAAATCGCCAGGGCTCAGATTTATCATAGCGATATAAAGTCACCGGCTCGGAACTTATATTAAATAGCTCGATATACTCCTCATTCTGATCGCCTGAGCCGGGATTGTACATAATCTCATTGATTACTATTGGCCCAACCTTCGGATAGGCATTGGCCGCACCGGGCGTATTTTCGCTCATCGCCACGAAGTTGTAGTTATCCGTGCTGCCTTTATAGTACCTGCCGAACGATACGCCCGTCTCGGAGGCGTCAAAATCCTCCACCTCCTGATAGCCGGTCAGCACGCCATCCTGAGCGGATGACAGATATACCTGGTCGCCATTCTCGCTTAAGGCAAAAGCAGTATGACAGCCCGGGTCACCGGGATTACCGAAATCTTGGTCTTCATAGAAGACAATATATCCACCGGCACCAATTACTGTGCCGTCGGCAATCTCGTATTTGGTCAAGCCTGTCCCGAGCGCAGCCGAGGGATCCGAGTCGGTGTCACTTAAAAACCAGCCGCCGATATTTATCGCTTCGCCGGTAGTATTGCAAAGCTCTATCCAGTCCGAGGCATCAGCGTGAGCGTGTGCCAATACCTCGTTTATTACCACTGAGCCAGGCTCAGGAATAATGCCGGTGTCGTCCCAGCCTGGTGAGCCGCCGTAGAAAGCACTTGCCCGCCAGGAGTCTTTTTCGCCCCAGCTATTTATGTCCGGATTGGCGGGATTTACAATAGTCAGCGAAAAACCTTGCCCATCGGTAATCTCACGCCAGGCGTCGCTATAACTAAATTCCAGAATTGTACTGTTAGTTGGTCTTCAGTTTGAGCCTTTCTCCATTATTAGCCAACTGGCCGTCATAAGGGCCTAAAACTTGCGTGTCGGCGGGCACCGTGTACACCGAGGCAAACGCGGCTTGATTCTTCACCACCACCACATAACCACCGGCAGCTAAACTGATGTCAGGGAAGCTGAAGGAAATTCCCTCGGTGAATTTCACACCACTCAGCAGAAGCGGGGCGGTTCCAATATTCTTCAGCTCGATGTACTCATAGTCTTCGTTGTCATAGGCACCTCCTTCATCCGGGTTGTACATTATCTCTGTGAACCGCAGGTATCTTTGCTTATCGCTGGGATTGCCCGGGTAGGTAACGGTGCTGACCAGCGTGCCATTGCTATCGAGCAGGTTTATAGTTTCGCCCCAACTGGAAAGATGCCCCTTGTAGTTTCCCTGTACGAGCAATTGTTGTCCGCCCTTTGGGCTGGTCGTGCGATTGCGGAAAGCCACAGCATTCGGCGTGACAAAGAGCGGACTACCTGCCGGGATGACCGTGCCCGGCGGGAAAATATGCTCTACAGCACCTTCCAGATGCCAGCCGGAAATGTCAACAGCAAATAAGTTAGGGTTGATAAGCTGGATGTATTCTTCATCCTGGTTGCCGGATGCGGGGTTGAATTCAACGGTTCCAAAGTTGATGGTGACATTGCTTGGCTGGGCATCGGGGATGCCGGCATTCTGGTCGTAACCGGGATTATGTATGCTGTGATCGATAAACAGATGGTTACGCCGGACCGCCAAATAACTCGTTTTGATCAAGTTTACGTTATTGTTCCAGGAGGCACTTCCCAACTCGGTGCTAAGCTGGGCCTGCAATTCGTCGATTCTTTTCTCGAGCTTGAGTTGAGCTACGGGAGTACCCGGCGGCTGAAGCAAATCGTCCATCAGTGTCCGCAGTCGGCGCAGGTACATCTGGCGAGTTACGGGATTATCGTGCAGGGCGTCAATAAGACAATTCCACTGGCGGTCGTTCTTCTGGTGCTCGGAACATCCATAAAACGGATGACTGGGTGATCGCACATCGCCCGGCCAATCCTGATCCGCAATGACGCCACTAATCCCGTTGTTTAGACCGAAGGTAAGGTCCTTGTCCCACGGCAGGAACATCCACTCGTTGGTGCCGTTAGGATTATTGACAGGATCGCAAGTGTCACGGTAGGCGTAATAGTTCTTGTGGGTATGGTCGTTTTCGTGCATGATTACCGAGGAGGCCCAGTAATTGATCATTGCGGGGATATTGACGTTATCGAACACGAAGGTATTGCGGTTGGGATTGGTGGTATTTATGCCGGCGGCCAATGCGAGGAGATCGCCGGCGTCTTCATTCAAGCGGGTCTTTTTCCTATGGATGCCTTCACCGTCTATTTGTCCATTTTGCAGGTCATCGTACATTTTGTATAGCGCACCATCCGGGTCGAGGCCGTTTCGCCGAAGCAGATCTCGGTCCGGCTGCTCGATGAAAATACGGACGTCGACGTAACTACCGTTGCGTCGGACGTGCATTGGAAATGCAAAACAGCCTGGTTGGCCGGCGTTAACATACGTTTCCCAGGCTAAGACCTGACGCATGTAGGTTGAATCGGCGCCCCGCTCATTGAGGTTGAATTCGTCCACGCGTGGAAGGTTCGGGTCCAAGAGAAAATGATGCCCGTCGTTGAATTCGAACTTTCGCCCGTGTGTAGTGTTGGCGCCGCGCAAGCGAATGAAAACATTGTCGTAAAATTCACTAAGATAAAACACCGAAGCCCGGGTTCCTGTGCGGGTCCCTTCGGCGCTGGTATTGGCAACGAAGTACTGCAATACCGGCAACTTGGTATTGATTGATGGTTCACGTACGACGGTGCCAAAGTATTCGGGCGATTGTTTTGTGCCGGTTGTTATGGCAAACATTGGGTTGTAGCAGGCCCTGCCTTTGGTATCGGATGCCGCGATCTTCCAGCGGACCATGTCACCGGGACCATACGCGCTGGCAGGAATGATGCCGGTGTGAACGCCATCTCCCGGCGCGGCATCACCGACAGTTCCATTATCTACCATCGGCAGGGAGACTTCCTGGCCAAAATCGACACGGTAAACAAGCGTTACAACGGCGACCGGGGCGAATGTCTCTGTCACCTGGGCCGTGACAATCAGGTCATTGCTGTCACCCGGCGGAAGCGGATTCTCGGTGACGTTACGGATAGCCGGGCCGAGATCCGTAACAATTCCGCCGTTGATACTGCCGGGAGTCGGGCTGAAAAAGTAGCCTTCTACCACCGAGGAGAAATCAACCGTGTGGGTCCTATTCACAGTAAGCTTTGGCAGTATCAGAAAATCAGAACTATTCGCACCTTTGTTCAGGCCGTGGATTGCCAGCACGTTTGTGCCGATCTGAAGATAATCTATGTAATCATCCGGCAGCGGGAATTCCACGAAATTGACAGCCGCGCTGTCGGGATTATCAGCGGTAGCAACGGAGTTCCATTGGGGGCTTGCCGGCGCATTGGCCGAAGCGATAGGGTAACTGTTGAGGTAGGCAACAAATCCATCGTCGTATTTCATCAGCAGCTTAAGCTGCTCCAAGTTGCTAAGATCGTCTATCACAAAGGGGATGCGAATATAACAGGTGCCGTTCTTATTGTACATCTGGGTTCTGACATCTAATGCGATGTAACCTTCATAGCCTGAGCTTGCCTCGAACCCGACGCCGGTTTTGCCTGTGAGCCAGCCGGCGCCCTCGGTAAAGTCTTTGTAAGTCCAGCTCAGACCAAGCGAGACATCTGTGGGTATCAACGCCTTTGCGTTTGTGGGCTCCGGCACAAGCACCAGTGTAGTGCTCGTGCCGCTTTTAGTACCTATGCCGTAAGAGATGTCGCCGAATTGCTGCGGGTACTTGTAGGCGTGCGCGATTGTCTTGCCGTCGGGCTTCACCAGCGCTAAGAAGCCCTCGCTGCTACCGAGCTGGAAATTGGTGTGCAACTGGCCATCGGGACTGTCACGATCCTTGCCTGAGGCGAAAATTATTTTGAACTGGCCGGGACCAAGCTGGATAGATGCCAATTCCCACCGGGTCAGATCATCGGCGTCATCGGTCAGATGCCAGCCATCCAGATTGACGCCCGTGTCCGCCGAATTGCAGATCTCAATCCAGTCGGAAGAGTCGCCGTCTTCGTCCAGGAGTTCTCCTGCACCAGCGGCGGCTTACTGCCGTTGAGTGCCATGAACTCGCTGATGACCACAGCAGAATCTTTTTTGAGCCAGTTGTCGGCCAACAGAGCAAAGTCAGCGCCGTCCACATCGCCGTCGCCGTCCAGGTCGGCTGGGTTGTCTGTGACACCGAGCCAGTGCTCAGCCAAGAACATGAAGGTCTTCCAAATCCACTTGGCAGTCCCCGTTGAAGTCGCCTGTGGGACATTTGGCCTTGGCAGTGCCGGCCAGAGATAAAGATAGCACCAGCAGAAAAAGCGGTATTCTCACGAGAGATTCCATAAACGTCACAATTTGACCTGCTAGCCTACCATTTTAGCATATAACAGGGCGCGAGTCAATGCCGTCTCGGCAGAAAGGCAGGGCAATCGCAAAGTCGCCCAAACGGCCGAAGGGCAAGAATCGAGCTTATATGAAATCGCTGTTCTCAACTGCAACAGAGCGGTTTCCAGAGATGGTCACCGGCCTTGATGGTTCCTTTTTCCGGACTTTGCGATTGCCCTGGGCAGAAAGGTGCTCTTGTTCTATAATAGCCTTGCTTTACACTACTTGCCGGTCCGCCCAAAGGCGGATAGAATCCAGTCGATTAGCCCCCGGACCCGTGCCGGGGGCAAGCCTTGCCCAGATCCTTCGACTTCGCTCAGGACAGGGGTGGCAGGGCTAAAATAGGGGCAAATAATGCAAATAAAGCTCAGATTCCTCGGCGCAGCCCAAAATGTCACCGGTTCTCGGCATCTGCTGGAAGTGAACGGGACGCGCGTGCTGGTAGATTGCGGGCTATATCAGGAACGACATCTGCTGGCAAGAAACTGGGAGGCGTTTGCTGTACCCCCCGACAGTATAGATGCGGTGCTGTTGACTCACGCGCATCTGGACCATTGCGGCTTGCTGCCCAAGCTGGTTCGAGAAGGATTCAAGGGCAAGATATACTGCACCGCTGCTACGGCAGAAATTGCGCAGGCTAATATTATTGGATTCGGCCAAATTGCAGGAGGAAGATGCCCAGTTCAAGCGCAGAAGGCACGAGCGTGAGGGCCGAAAAGGTCCGTATCCGGCGGTTCCGCTGTACACTCAAGCTGACGCCGAGGCGTGCTTTCCGCAATTTTCGCCGGTCAAATACAAAGAGCCTGTCAGAATAAGCGAAAATGTTCAGGCGACTTTCTGCGATGCCGGTCATGTGCTCGGCTCTTCGATAATAAAAGTTACCGCCGCAGAAGATGGACAGGCCAGAAGCATCGTATTCTCGGGAGACATCGGCAGACCAAACAGACCCATCGTGCATGACCCGGCTTATGTTGACCAGGCCGACTACGTACTGGTCGAGTCCACCTATGGTGACAGAATCCATCAGGGCCGCGAGGATATGAAAAAGGCGATCGCTGAAGTGATAAATTCGACCAGGCGAGCACGCGGTAACATCATCGTTCCGAGTTTTGCGCTGGAACGCTCCCAAGAAGTTCTATACTACATAAATGAACTTGTGCTGGAAAAGACTGTGCCGCACCTTTTGGTTTTTCTGGATAGTCCTATGACTACAAGTATCACCAGGATTTTCGAGCAGCATCCGGAGCTTTATGACCATGAGCTGACTGAGTATATCGAGAAGCACAAATCGCCCTTCACATTTCCGGGCCTCGAAATGGTTGAAACTGTGGCGGCGTCTAAGGCAATTAACCGCATAAAAAAGACGATTATGGTTATAGCGGGGTCCGGAATGTGCACTGGCGGCAGGATCAAACACCACTTGGTTAATAACATTTCCAGACCCGAAAGTACGATAATGTTTGTCGGCTATCAGGCATCAGGGACGCTGGGAAGGCGAATCGTTGACGGCGAAAAGCAGGCCAGGATCCTCGGCAAAGAATATCCGGTTAAGGCAAGAGTCGTGCAAATAAGCGGTTTCTCAGCCCACGCCGATAGGGACGAGCTTTTGAAATGGCTGAGCGGGCTGAAAAAGCCGCCCCGGCGAGTCTTTGTCGTGCACGGAGAGCCGGAAAGCGCACAGAACTTCGGGCAGTACATCATGCAAAAAACCGGTTGGGATGTCAGTGTTCCGGGTTACCAGGATGAAATCGTACTCGATTAGCTGCTCCGCAGTTGATGCAGAATGTCCCAATAAGCGCCGCGGGCACCTAACTTAATTGCTTCTACCAGCTCGGTATTATCATTGTAATTGTGGTCGGTAGACTGGCCCCGCGAGAGAATCTCGTCGTTCGGATTTTCAGAGGCGCTATGGTTTCTCTCACGGGGCTGGCCAGTTGTAGCGGTTTCAGGTGATATTTCCTCCATTGGCTCAAAGAATCTTTTATCGCCGGCGATTAAGTCCTGTACGAGCTTAGCCGGGCGCTGGCCCAAAGCCGCAGATATATAGAAAGTTGGCTTGAAAAAGTCTACCGGGCCGTCATATTTCCTGCGGATACTCGGATTTATCTGGGCTGAGCCTTCGCTGGCTACAACGTCGGCCATTGCCGTACCCGGATAGATTCTGACGCCGAGTGCGGCCCCCGCACAATCAGGCTCAGTGTGCTTGATAAAGTCGATTGTCTGGGCCACCGTTTCGGGCGTCTCGCCGGGTCCGCCCAGCAGCAGGTCTATCATTACTTTTATGCCGTGCTCACGGCACAAAGAGACCGCTGAGGCAAGGTCTTCTTTGCTGTGCGGCTGATGGTAGGCATTGAGCATTGAAGGGCAGGCAGAGTCGCCTGTGAAGTCGATGCCGACACAGCCTGCCCGGCTCATAATTTCGGCAAGTTCGGCATCAAATGGGACCACCGCCATATAGGTGTACCAGCGCACACGCTCTGCCAGCGACCGGCGAACGAATTCTTCGCAAACGGCATACGCGTGCTCTCGCGGGATATTGAATTCAGAATCGCACAGGTGCAGCACTTCTACGCCCTGACCTATCAGCGACTCGACTTCGTCAGCAACTTCCGCCGGGTCGCGCAGCCGCAATGCTACTCCTTTGGCCAGGTGGTCGGCACAATATAGGCAACCGCGGTTGCAGCCGCGCTTAGTCTCTACGCCGCATTGGCCGCCTCTTTGGAAGTAGGCAAAATTGTCAATTGAGGTACGACTGGTAGGCAAAGAAAGCGGCGATGGCCAAGCAGGTTTATTGCTGCGAATAAAGCCATTCCCTCAACTGCGCTCGGGACAAGCCTGACGCCAGATTAGTCCGTCTACTCGTTCAAAGCGTTTTGCCTGGCGCATTTCGTTTAGTAGCGAAACCGTAGCTTTTTCGCCGTCACCGCGGATGCCAAAGTCCGCGCCGGTGTGCTCAACAATACGCTCAGCGAAGATAGAAAAGCCAACGCCGCCAAGAACAACCGGGGCATCGGTCAGGCCCTGTATCTTGCGTATCGTCTCAGACAAAGCAGGGACAAACCACTTTGCGCTCGGCCAGAAAGAGTCATCTGCGTTGCGGAATGAAACGCCTACCAATTCAGGGCTGTGAGCGCCAAAATAATTCTGTAATGCGGCATCGGGTTCGTCGCACAAGCACAGGTCAAGTACGTCCACATCGATTCCGGCTTTTCTGACACTTGCCGCAACGTAGTCCAGGCCGATCGGTGCTATGGGCGGCACCATTCTGTTTGTGTTAATCAGTGTCAACATAGATTGTTCAGTGTTCATTGTTCAGGGTTCACTGTTGGTCGATGAACAAGGAACAATAAACAACGGGCGAACGGGATCGTTGCTAATCGTCCTGGGATTCCCTCTTTTTCTTTCGACCTGCAAAGTAGCTGAGCAGCATGCCTAACTCAAACAAGAGATACAGCGGAATGGCCAAGGCAACCTGGGAGAAGGGGTCGGGACCAGGTGTGGCAACTGCTCCGACTACAAAGGCAAGAACCAGAAAATACTTTCTCGACTCGCGCATGGTCTGGATTGAGACTATGCCGGTTCTAGTCAAGAAGAAAACTGCCAATGGAGTCTGAAAGGCAAGGCCGAAAACCAGCATCAACGTGCTAACAAATGATACGTAGTCCTTGAAGGTAAAGTTGGAGCTGACGCCGAGGACACTCTTGTTGAAGCCTATCAAGAAACGAAGGGCAGCCGGTGCTATCGCGAGCATAAAGAACAAAGCCCCCGTGACGAACAGCGCCGCAGAAAAAGGCGCGACGAGGTATACATAGCGTTTTTCGTGCGGATAAAGCCCAGCAGCCACGAACATCCACAGTTGATGGAAAACCCACGGTGACGATAATATCAGGCCTGAGATCAGGCCTATCTTTAGGTAGGTTACGAAACCGTCTATCGGCGCAAGAGCCTGAAGACGGTTTTCCTGGCCGATCACTGCGGTATATGGTCGCTCCATAAACGCTATTATTCTGGAGCCAAAAATGAGACAAATTACAGCACCGGCCACCAGGCCTATAATGGCGAGAATCATCCGTACGCGCAATTCCTCGATGTGGTCGCCCAGGCTCATGGTGGAATCGGCGATTGGGTCGAAGTTTTTCCTGTTCTTCTTCGTCTTGCCGTTGTCCATTTCACTGGTAGGCTCGAATTGAGTACACCGCGGTCAAAATCGTCAGTTGTCCCGGTCTATATCGTTTAATCCGGCAGCATCCTTGGCTTGGGTTGCGACGTCGTTTTTCACCTTCCTAACGTCGCTGACGAAATCGTCTTTGGTTTCTTTAGCTTCGTTGATACCCTTCTTAAATTCGGTTAAGCTTCTACCGACGCTGCGGGCAATATCGGGCAGCCTTCTGCCAAAAACCAGCACGAGAACGGCAAGAATCACAATAAGCTCCAGGGGCCCGGTGTCCAAAATGCTAAATACTGTGAGTAGTTAATCATTTCATTCTCCTTATCGCTTACTAAGAGCAGACCTGCCTAATTTCTAGCGGCGTATTATAGACGCCTTCAATTATGTTGTCAAACTACCACTTAAAGACAATCCGAGAAATAGTGGATTGACTGAAATGTTAGCACAAAGTATAATCTCACCTGGTTAGCGAGTCAAAAGAATAATACGTCCGGAGCTAGAATGAGTTCAATTCCTGCCCCAGTAAGGCGTTTGGAATCTGTCGTGAGTATATGTCTGTTGGCAGTTCCGGTTCTTGTCGCCGCTGGTGTTTTGCTTAAGCAAGCCGATGTAGACATGAGCCGGTTCGGCATGGATCCGGTTGCCGCCGGCGTGATAGAGCCAGAACCGCAGGCGATGACCGCACAAGGTGAAATATCGTTGACCGCTCTGCTGCCGCAGGGCTTCAAAAAGCTCTCGGAAAGCGAATTCTACGACCCCGAAAATCTCTACGAAAAAATCAATGGCAAAGCCCCTCTTTACACCGAATCCGGTTTTCAGAGTCTGCTTACGGAGCGTTTTGCCAGCACCCAGGATGAAAGTCTGTGGATGGAGCTTTTCATCTACGATATGGCCGGTCTGCGAAATGCGTTTTCAGTCTACAGCCGGCAGAGAAGAGCCGACGTGAAGATTCTGCCCGATACCCAGTTTGCTTATAGGACCGGCAACGGCTTGTATTTTGTGCACGGCAAATACTATATTGAACTGGTCGGCTCTTCTGAGTCGCCCGAGTTGTCCGTCCCAATGAGCCAGACCGCAGAGCAGATACGAACAAAACTCCCAATTGACAAAGACGAGCAAATAGTCGAGTTGGCGTTCTTTCCTCAGGAAGGTTTCGTTCCGGGTAGTAATAGGCTTTACCTGGCGAGCGCTTTCGGCTTCAAAGACTTGACCAATATCTTCACCGCCGGGTACAAGCTGCGTGACGAGACGGTCACTGCTTTCATCGGCAGACGCCCTGATGCGAGCGATGCCAGGAAGATGGCCGAAAGCTACCATCGTTTTCTGATCGAGAATGGCGGGGCGGCTAAACCGACAGCCAATGTATCTCTCAAGAACTGGCAGGGCAGAGTTGTTGACTTGTACGGGACCACCGAAATTGTCTTTACGGTGGGGCCGTTTGTTGCCGGCATTCACGAAGCCGACAACCGACAGGCTGCAGAAGAATTAGCAGCGGCGCTGGGCCACAGGCTCAGCAAGGTCGCAGAAGCGGTCCGCAATGATTGAGGCCAACGGGGAAAAAATCGGGCGACGAAAGCTGCTGGCGAGAATCGGCCAAGCCGGCGCCGCAATTGGCGCGTGCGGCCTGGCGTCGTATTGGCTTTATGAACCCGACCGGCCCCGAAGCTCGTTCAGAAACGAAAGAGCCGGCAATACTACCGGACTTTTCCGTACCGCGCAAAGCTGGCCAGACTATCAGCATTGTTCAAGGGACCGGACAGGGTAAAAACTGTTGACAAGGCAATAGATTTGCTCGGCGGGATAGAAAGATTTGTCAAGCCCGGCGACATGGTTGCGATAAAACCCAACGTTGCCTTTGCCTCGCCGCCGATTGCTTGGAGCTACGGCCAATCCGCAATTGGTTGCTGAGGTAATCCGGCTGTGCTATAGCAGGGGCAAAGCAAAGAAAGTCATTGTAACAGACAATCCCATCAACGACCCTGCAAGCTGCTTCACGCTAAGCGGTGTCGGCAAAGCAGCCAGTGAAGCGGGGGCAGAAGTTGTGCTTCCCAAAACCGCATCTTTTCCAAAGATACTACGCTGGCAAACGGCAAACTTATCAATAACTGGCCTGATTTTCTATGAGCCGTTTGCAAAAGGCCGACAAATTGATTGGCATTGCGCCGATTAAGCATCACCACAGAGCCGGTGCTTCGATGTCGATGAAGAACTGGTATGGGCTTTTGGGCGGGCGACGCAACGTTTTTCACCAGGATATTAACACTATTATTGCCGAGTTAGCGATGATGGTAAAACCAACATTGGTAATACTGGACGGCACCGAAGTTATGATGACCAACGGCCCGACGGGCGGCTCTGTTTCTGATTTGAAGCGGTCGAACACGCTGATCGCAAGCACGACTGCGTGGCGGCTGATTCATACGGCTGCGGCCTTTTGGATTTAAAAGTCTCAGATTTACCTTACCTTGCCCAGGCAGAAAAAGCCGGCGCAGGAACAACTGAAATATGAATCACTTAAGCCGATTAGTGACTGACGATAAGCTAAAAGCAGAAATATGAGAATTAGTAACTGTCAGACGAATAAGCCAGGTTTTCTTTTTCTTACTGTTTGTCTGGTTCTGCATCGTGTCCACGGTCGGCGAGCAAGTTCTGGCAGATACGCGGCTGGCCGGTGAACTGGTTATTGCAGCTTGACCCGCTGGTGGCAGTCGGCACAGTATTACCACGCATACACTTTATTGGCCTCTTTTGTGGGCATGGCCACAGTTATACTAACAATAATATTCGGGCGATTTTTTTGCGGCTGGGTCTGTCCTTTCGGCTCATGCACCATTTCGTCGGCTTTTTAGGCAGGCGTAAAAAGAAAACTGCACAGAAAATCCAGCTCAATAGATACCGCAAAGCCCAGCGAATAAAATACCTATATTCTCGTCGTGTTTCTGGCGATGGCTGCATTTCCCTCCGCCGCTGCCACTTTACAGACCGGCCTGCTTGATCCGATACCGCTTATAACCCGCTCATTAAACCTGGTCTTGTTGCCTATTGTTGATAAGTCGACCAACTTCACTTCTGTGCCGGATCGGTTCTACGAAGGAGCTTGGCTGATTTTTGTGATATTTCTGACGGCGAGTTCTGCTCAACTTAGTGATTCCGCGTTTCTATTGCAGATTTCATCTGCCCGCTGGGTGCTTTATTCGGGATAATTGATAGATTTGCTATATGGCGAATCGGCAAAAATACAGCCGAATGTATCAATTGCATATTATGCGAACGCGATTGCGAAGGCGGCTGCGAGCCGGCCGGCAGTATAAGGATAAGCGAATGTGTTCTCTGCTTTAATTGTCTCGATGGCTGTATGCACAGTATAATCAGCTATCAGACAAAACCATCAGCAACAGGTGAAGTACAGCTCCCGATATATCTCGCAGAGGATTTGCGCTGTCATTCGTTAGCGGTTTATTTGCGCTCGGAGCGGTCAGGCTGAGCAATAAACTGGGCAGCAACTGGTATCACAAAGTCATTCGTCCGCCCGGAGCACTGCCGGAAGAAGAGTTCTGAAAGAGATGTATTAAATGCGGGCAATGTATGCGGGTATGTCCCACCAATGTCATTCAGCCGGCAGGAATTGAAGGCGGATTAGAGAATCTCTGGACGCCGGTGCTGAATAACCGCATCGGCTCAAGCGGCTGCCAATTGAATTGCGTAGCCTGCGGGCAGGTTTGCCCGACTTCAGCTATCAGGCCGATTACGCTGGCTGAAAAACGCGGAATCAATGAATTTGCCGAGGCTGGGCCAATCAAGTTGGGCACCGCATTCGTTGACCGCAACAGATGCCTTCCCTGGGCTATGGACAAGCCCTGCATCGTCTGTGAGGAAAATTGCCCCGTTAGTCCCAAGGCAATTTTTACACGCGAAGTATTTCAGCACAATAAGAGATGGGGTTTTGACGGTAAAAAAAATTGGCGGTGATCAAAAGATTGAGATATGTTGAAAATAGCTTGATTGCCGGATAAATTTGCTACCGGCGATTATTATTGTGCTTTTGACGATGGCGTGCGTTGGAAAATCACCGCAAATACCCAAAGCTCGCATGGAAATTTCTGCTGACAAAAATTTCAGAGAAATTGCCTGCTCAAGTCAGTAAAATCAAGGTTCAGGTTCGGCTTCAGCATCCTTATGTTGATATTGAAAGATGTATTGGCTGCGGCGTATGCGAACACGAATGCCCTGTAAGTGGTATAAAAGCAATAAGGGTTTCTGCTGAAGGTGAAACAAGAAGGCTAATAGAAAGCTGCTACTGGAACGCTAATCCTGTTGAGGTCGAAGAAGATGGGCAGAAAAAGAAATAGAATCGGTAGGAGGAACTTCTTGAAGACGGTAGGGGCGGCGGGCGTTGCCTCTATTCTTGCTTCGACCGATGTTTTAGACGCTGAAGGCCGGACTGCCGAATCAAAGGAGCAGAAGCCTGAGTTTCCACAGGTGCCCAGGCGAAAATTAGGCAAAACGGGTGCGGAGGTTTCGTGCCTGGCTCTCGGCACGATATTCGATGTGATAGAGAACCAGACTGTTTTGAGAAACGCCGTTAAGTGGGGCGTCACTTATTGGGACACGGCGCCGGATTATGCCGGGCCGAATAGTGAGCTTGGAATAGGCAAATTCATCGCAGCCCACCCGGATATTCGTAAGAAATTGTTTATCTCTACCAAGGCATCCGACGCCGTGACGATTGCGGATATAGAAAAGGCTCTCCAAGCGTCCTTAAAGAGGTTGAACACCGATTATATCGACTTATATCACGTTATGGACCGCGTGGTGGGAGAGGGCTATGCCGGTCATGGGTTGTCCAACCCTGCTCAGTTGACGGACGATTTGAAGGAGTGGGTCAAAAACGCTAAGAAGCGAAAGCTGATACGGTTCTTCGGTTTTCCCACTCACCAAAACATCTCGGAGTGTCTTAGCGCGGCTGCCAAACTTGACTGGATCGATGTTGTCATGTTCATCTACAACTTCCGCCTAATGCAAGAGCCTAAGATGACTGCCGCGATTGACGCCTGCCATGAAGCGGGCATTGCTCTTGTGGCGATGAAGACCCAGGCCCGGCGTATCATCAGCGATGAGGATAAGAAACTCACCGATCACTTTATGCAGCGTGGTTTCACTGAGGGCCAGGCAAAGATAAAGGTAGTGCTGGAAGATAAAAGATTCAGCTCAGCTTGCGTGCGGATGGAAAACATTGCGGTCTTGACCGAAAATGTCGCTGCCGCGCTTGATAAAACCAAGCTTTCTCAGGCCGATATGAGGGTCTTGAATGAATATGCCCGCCAGACTCAAAGCAGTTATTGCGCGTGACTGGCGCATTTGCAGTTCGGCCTTGCCGAGTGTGTCGTGCGTTAGTGACATTATGCGCTATTTGGTCTACTATAACAGCTATGGCGACCGGGCCAGGGCAAGGCAGCTCTTCGCTCAAATTCCCGGGCAGATAAAAAGTAGACTGCTGAGCACCGATTACGGCCCGGCGGAATTCCGCTGTCCACAGCGTCTGCCGATAGGCAATCTTGTTGCTGAAGCGGTTGGCAAATTGGCGTGAGCATTATTATTCAAAACTCAGTTGTTTTGGGAGTCTAATGTGATGACAGAAGAACAAAACGGAATGGGTAGAAGGGGATTTCTGAAAACGATGGGGGCAGCAGGATTAGGCTCTCTCATCGCTACATGCAAAGGCAAAGAAGCAGGGTCGTCAAGCTCTGCTGAGGCTGAGTCTTCACAACCAACGGAGGCAAAGAAGTACCCTCAGGTGCCCAAACGCAAGTTCGGCAAAACCGATATTGAGGTTTCGTGCCTGGGTCTTGGCACAATGTTCAACCTCGTTGACGCCCAGATTGTTTTACGGGGCACAATGAACTCGGGCGTCAAATACTGGGATACTGCAAACGGATACGCAGGTGGAAACAGCGAAGTCGGCATAGGCCTGTACCTGCAAAAAAACCCGGATGCTCGAAAAGAATTGTTCATAGCCACCAAAGCCTCCGGTGCCAGAAACGTCGCGCAGGTGGAAGAACGCCTTGCGACTTCTCTGAAGCGGATGAACACCAGCTACATCGACCTGTACCACGCCCCACACGGAGCAGATGACCCTGCCCAGCTTACAAACGAGCTGAAGGAGTGGGCCGAAAGCGCCAAGAAACGGAAATTGATACGGTTTTTTGGGTTCAGCACACACAGCAATATGGCCAAAATGCTGACTGCCGCCGCCAAGCTCGATTGGATTGACGCCGTAATGACAAGCTACAATTTCCGCCTGATGCAGAATCAGGAGCTTATGGACGCTATCGAGGCGTGCTACAAGGCTGGCAAAGCAATCATTGCGATGAAAACTACCGGAAAAACAACCCTTACGCGATTCAAGCTGTCAATCGAAACCGACGCGGACAAGAAACTGGTCGCCGACTTTCGCCAGCGAGGTTTCAGCGAAGAGCAGGCGGCTTTGAAGCTCGCCTTGCAGGATAAAAGGATAAGTGCTGCGCCTGTTCAGATGGAGAACACTACCGTTTTAGCCGCTAACGTTGCTGCCGTACTGGATAAAACCCAACTGACAGAGGCGGATAGACAGGTCTTCAAGGAATATGCCCAGGCAACGTGCAGCAGCTACTGTGCCGGCTGTTCCTATATCTGCAATTCGGCTGTGACGGATGTGCCCTGCGTCAGCGATATCATGCGCTACTTGATGTACTACAATAGCTATAGTGACAGGGCCGGAGCCAGAGAAATGTTTGCTCAGATTCCCGGCACCATAAGAGGCAAACTGCTCAGCGCCGATTATGGGCTTGCCGAGTATCGGTGTCCGCAGCACCTGCCAATTGCAGAGCTGATTTCCGAGGCGGTCAGCAAGTTAGGTTGAGCGTTTAGCCGCGTCCGGCACAGACGCGAGGAGCCGGCGGTTCAGGCAGGCGAAAAATCTTATTAGCTGGCAGAACATAAGTGCTTTGTTGCAGAAGAGTTAGGTTCGATAGCAGTTGGTTTTTCTTGCCTTTTGGCGGCCTTTTTTGGTATAATGCTATCATTACAGCAGGGCGGAATTTAGAAGTTGGTTGTTTCAAAAGGCGATGAAGAACTTTTACTATAAAATCTGGGTTCCCTTTGTACTTACAAAAAAGCGAATTCTGATTCTGGCGATCGCCAGCTATGTAGCTTTGTGCTAAGAAGCATCACGTCACAAGAAAAGAAAACATCGAGTAACGTCCCGCTACTCGATGTTCTCCGGAGGGGAGAAAAAAACCTTTTCGTAGTCGCATTATGACCGTGATAAAGCTATACGGACTTACCCATTTTCACCATATTATACGCTATGCAGGCAGGGCGGTTTCCCATTTTTCCTTACAATAGCGATTTTTTCTTTTGTAGGTTCGTTGAGGCTGCCCTAAGTCAGACAGGCTGGTTCGCGGCTCCGGCTGTTCCGTCGATAAACCGTAACCCCTTTACAACCAAGGCGATACGCTAGTTTGTAGATTTTGTCTACAGTTGTAGCTGATGTATTTTCGCTGAGGTTTACAGTTTTGCTGACGGCCGCGTCACAGTTCTGCTGAAAAGCGGCTTGCATTTGGACATGCCACTGCGGGCTAATCTCGTAGGCAGACTTGAAAACCCTCCGTATTTTGGCTGGAATCGCGGTTATTTCTTGAATACTGCCCGTTCTCAGCACCTCATTTTCCAGCTTCTTGCTGTAGAAGCTGTTGATTTGAGCTGCTTGCCTGAAAACAGGGTCTACTTGTAGTATTTCTGAGCCATCCGGCAGCCCGCGCAGAAATGCCAGCGTATGGATGGGCTCAATTCCCCAGGAGCAGTCCGCGATAATGCTTATCGTGCCGGTCGGGGCCACGCATGTAATGCAGGCGTTACGGATTTTTCTGCCCCTTTCGGTTCGCCAAATGCTCTGATTCCAGTTTGGGAAGGGCCCGCGCAGGTCGGCAAGCTCACTGCTGGCCTGGCGTGATTCTTCATTGATAAACCTCATAACATCCGCGCCAAATTCCACGCCTTCCTGCGAGTCGTAAGGTATGCCAAGAGCAAACAAGCAGTCCGCGAAGCCCATAACGCCCAGGCCGATTTTGCGGTTTGCACGAGCCAAACGCATGGTGTCTGTAACCGGATAATTGCCCACATCGATGGTATTATCGAGGAACCGCACGGCCAGCCTGACGGTCTCAGCCAATCCCGGCCAATCCATATCTGCCTTTCCGTTGGCGTACGTGACAAACTTGGCGAGGTTAATGCTGCCCAAGGTGCAGGCCTCAAAGGCAAGCAAAGGCTGCTCACCACAAGGATTAGTCGCTTCTATCGGGCCCAGCGAAGGTGTCGGGTTGTCGCGGTTGATCCGGTCAATAAACACCACGCCGGGTTCTCCAGTTTTGTGGGCACACTTGACAATCATCTTCCAGATGTCGCCGACCGTGCAGAACTTACTGACGCTCTTAGATGGCAGTTTTCCCTTGCCCGTCAGTTTGTGCAAATCACTGATTTTATAACTGGCAACGTTGATTCGATGCGGCAACAAATATTGCTCGCCTGTACGCGGATTTCTTACGACATGCACTGCCCGAGGAGATTTGAGCAACTTTCCCATCCAGGCATCGGTGATTTTTACGGAGATGTTGAAGTTGGTAAAGGCTGACACGTCCTGTTTGGCATTTAGGAACTTCAAAAGGTCAGGGTGTTCAAGGCTCATCATACCCATATTTGCGCCGCGATTAAAGATGCCCTGCTGAAGGGCATCCGTGGCATCGGTAAAAACACGCCAAAAACCTATGGGTCCCGATGCGCTGCCGCCGGATGCAATACGGTCTCCGGTGGGTCTCAGCTTATCGAAGGAAAATCCTGTCCCGCCGCCCGCCTTTTGAATGAGGGCCGCTCGTTTAACCGTTTCGAATATCCCTTCCGTAGTATCCTCGATCGGCAGCACAAAGCAGGCGGATAGTGTTCCGCCTCGCCCGGCGTTCATAAGCGCAGGCGAATTGGGCAGAAATTCCAGCGAGGCCATCAAATCGTAAAACCTTCGCTGCCATTTCCTGATTTCGCTCTTATCTGCTCCATAGTTGATTTCAGCCTCCGCGACTACCGAGGCGACCCTGCTGAAAAGCTGAGTTGGCGTCTCGATACATTTGCCGTGCTCATCTTTGAGCAGGTATCTGCTATTCAGAAGTGCCATCGCACTATCGCTAAGAACTGGTGCTTTGCCCGGTGGTGATACGGCTTGAGGTGCGGTCATAAGTCTACTTTTATATATAGCAACTCCTATTCGAGGCTAAATTTTCCTTAGCCATCTAAAACGAAACATGTCACGAATCTTCTCAGTAAATCGGATGCCGAGCCGCTGAGTGCTTGTTTTGAATTCAGCGCGTTTGAAATCTTCAACCGTAGGCTTGCTCGGGGATTTGCCGAATAATGATATAAACAGCCCGCCCAGCCAACCGAGAAACGAGCTTGCTTTTGCATAAATGGCATCTCGCATCATACTTGCCAAATCGCAGTTTATCTTTGCGCGGCCAATTTCAAACCAGCCAATAATTCTTGCCCGGTTCTACTTTCGAATTTACCCTGGCCAAAAAGTTGCTGCCTTTCCAGGATGTCAGGCTTGCAATCGTAGTATCTCTGCACGGCGCCGGTGCCGCCTTCGGCGGCGCCGCTGGTTTTATACTGGCCGTCCAGAAGCCAAGAGCTTACCTCATCGTCGTACTCGGCTGGATAAATAAGAGCCACGACAAATTTGCCGTCGGCATACTTAGCCAGGTGGAGCTTAGCCCGACAAGGTGGGCTGGACCGAACGGCTAAACTAGAAAGCTGTTTGAAATCCCGCCTAGCGGCCGCCAGCTCGTTCGAGTAAAAGAACATTCCAGCTTCGAGCTGAAACCTTTCTGCCAGCGCACCTTTTAGTTCAAGCTTGCCGTCGGGATATGCCCGATGGATCTTGTAGACCTTGCAGTCTTTGTATCTTTCGCTTTCAAGTAGCTCAGCCACTTCTTCAGCGGTAAAGCCGACTCCGACATGGTCGCCGAAGTCGAAAATATACAGCCCAACATATTTATCCGGCTTTTGTAATTTTGGCAGATTCATAGTGCCCTGATTGTAACGACAAATTTCACAAATTGTATGGTTTTTTTTGAATGTCTAAAAGAATCTACCCGCTGAGCCTGCCAGTGTGAATGCAACCGCGTAACGGTGAACTTTCGCAGTTTCGTTGATCTTTTACGGAGGCGAACCTAAGTAGTTGGATTAAAAACTCGGAAATTTTGTCATCTACCAAGTGTTTCCACCCCTGGGCAAAATTAGGGGGAAAATGTTTGACAACAAGTGTTTTATCGTTACAATATGCTCGGCTGTGGTATATGCAGCCGCGATAAAATTCAACAAGTAACCTCAAGGGAGGAGGATACTTGTGCTAGGAGGGTGACATGTCGGGAAGCACAAGAATACCGAGTAGTGCGCAAAATCACAATGGGGATGGCGCACAGAACCTGGCCCAAAGGTTTTATGAGAGCGCCCGAGACGAAATATTGTCCCGAATGAGGACAAAAGATAATACTCTGCTTACTTCTCTTATTATTGCCGCACCTTTGATTGCTGTGGCGCTACAGAACGATAAATATGAGATTCTTTTCTGCATCCCGTATCTAAATCTTGCTTTTACATTCCTCATTGCTCGAAATGATTTTATGATCGGGAAGCTTTCGTACTATTGCACTTGTGAACTTGGTCCCTATCTAAGAAAAAATGAAAAATGTCCGCCACAATGGGATGCTTCAAAAACCTTTCACGGAGTGATGAGAAGTTACTTTTTTGGGCAAGGCTTGTCAGTTATCTGATTCTTTTGGAACTTCCACCATTTGTTGCTCTCTATTACAATCGTAAGCATGCATTAGATTCCCCTTCTCCTAATGTTATCCTGTGGTGGCTTGGTCTTTTATGTATGTTGATAATTTTCGCGTTTTTACTCATCATCCACATTAATCGCTGGTGCCTGTACAGACGGAACGAATGGAAATGGCCCAACCGCAACAATCGCACTTGAGCGGTAAAACATCACGGGTTCTTAATCAACTCATAAGAAGCAGTTCTACTGATTGTTTTCATATTTTAAAATTGACATCAAGTGCGCACCGCCTTTTCCGTTACCAGAAAATGATCAGAAAAGTGCTTGATTGCTACGTGGCCCCTTATAAAAGTGCCTGAGACCAGCGCCCTCGGCGAAGTCAAAGACCTATAAGCGAATACATCTATCGGGTTTTTCTAATTCAAGCACCTTGATAAGCCGATATTATATCTGTCGACCCTAAGGTTATAGATTCTTTGTTACCTTATTAGCACTTTTTTGACCGAACAAGACCGGAGACGGAACCACAGGTAGTTTGTTGATATATGGCCGTACAGCAGGAAGTGCGTCCTTCTATTATCGGACGTATTTGTCTAGCGAGAAAAGAGAGTCGCTCGGTGCTAAAATGTAAGCAAGGGGACCAGTATGCCGAAAGTCAAAAATGTCGAAAAAAGAATTGAAGATGTGGAAGGGTTTGCGATCCGAATCCACCAGCGCGATGGTAGGGATGCCAATGACAATACAGATCGAAATAATCAACTTTCTCCGCTTCTGCATTCAGTTTTATCAAATTTCAACAGTGATTTTTAAAACTTTGGGATGTTCTCTGTTTAGTTATATTTGTTAAAGGTTCGTTAACCTGCAACAAGTTTGATTTACATGAGAAAAACTATCCAGATACTTATTTCTACGTTAAAACTGGCCGTACAGGAATTATATAAAAATAAACTCCGGACTTTTCTATCGTTATTTGGCGTTACAATCGGCATATTCTGCATTATCGGAGTTTTATCAACCGTGAGCAGCCTGGAACAGAATATCCAGGACGGGTAAAGTGCTGGGAACAAATAGTTTATATTGATAAATGGGATTACCAGGGTGGTGCTGACTACCCATGGTGGAAATATGTAAACAGGCCCACACCCAAAATGATTGAATCAGAAATCCTGAGGGAGAAAGTTGGTGCCAATATAAATGTGGTTTTCAATTTTTCAACCCCAGTCGTTTGTTGAATATGAAAACAACAAACTGGAGAACATAA
The DNA here is from genome assembly GCA_963814265.1 of Sedimentisphaerales bacterium. Classification (GTDB taxonomy): domain Bacteria; phylum Planctomycetota; class Phycisphaerae; order Sedimentisphaerales; family Anaerobacaceae; genus JAFNGF01. Next base: position 129,455 of record CAWFCJ010000033.1, read on the forward strand.
ATTACCATGGTGTAACAGATGAATTTTTTGAAATACAGCCACTCGAAATTCAATACGGCCGGTCTCTTACCAGGATAAAATAATCGTGGAACTCCGAGTATCCTTATGGGTTATGAAAATGCAGAATTTTTATTTGGAAACCCGGAAAGGGCTGTGGGCAAAGAAGTCACACTGCGTAAAGGCAAAGCAATTATTGTTGGGGTTATCAAAAAACAAGGCTCCAGCCTGTTGGGCGGCGGCGGATGGAGATTCGACCAAAGCCTGGTTTTGTCTATAGGTTTATGAGAAAGATGTTATTTGACGAACGCTTGAGTAATCCCAAAATAATTGTAAAGGGCCCGGAAAATATGTCTTCGGATGCCCTTAAGGGTGAGCTTAAAGGAGCCATGAGATCAATGCGAAGATTAGGACCTACGGAAGAGGATGATTTTGCATTGAATGCCATATCTGATTTCAGTAAAGCAGTTTCTTCACTTTTCAGCAATGTTAATCTGGGTGGGTGGATGATTGGTTTGCTGAGTCTGATCGTTGGTGCATTTGGTATTGCCAATATTATGTTTGTAACTGTTAGAGAAAGAACACCTTATATCGGTTTAAAAAAAGCCATCGGCGCAAAGAAGAAAACTATCCTGATGGAGTTCCTCCTTGAAAGTTCATTTATTTGTATTATTGGTGGAATGATAGGATTACTTCTGGTTATAATTTTGTCCAATATTTTGTCTAAGGTTTTTGATTCCCCATCACAGTCTCCGGCAATATTCTGGGCCTTGCCTTTGGGATCTGTCTGTTCATTGGTGTTTTAGCCGGGATAATTCCCGCGATCATAGCAGCCAGGATGGATCCGGTTGTAGCCATCCGCTCTAAATAATAAGCTGTATTTATCCTTTTTTACCTTATATAATATATTAATAATCAATATATTATATATTATTTAGTAGAAAAAATACTAATTCCTGAAAGTCATTCGTTTATACTATATGCTGATAGTACATTGAAAACTATAAGCCGGGCATTCCGTAAACGTATCTGTACCACCCTATTGTAAATTTAATTCCTATGATCAAGTTAATTTACGCAGCGTTATTTGTATTATTCTCGTCTGCCTTATTCTTGTTTTCAAAGAATAAGCCCTTGAAATCGTGCAAATATGAGATCATTGGAATGGTGAAAGAAAAGATTACAGACAACGGTATCATCTTATATATAGAAGGGAAAGACAAAAAAATTTAGTACCCATTAATCGAAACTGCAAATATTGTTATTTCATCTGGCGCAAGGGTTCAGGTTTGTTATGATGCCATCAAAACTTTATCCGACAACTCACAGCAGATAAGGATAAATGATGTGGTATACTTACCTTAGCGGCATAAATGCCCGCAACAGTAAATATCCTTGCCATAGAAAGTTCATGTGATGAAACCAGTGCCTCTGTTTGTACTGACGGGAAAATACTTTCCAATTTTATTTCTACCCAGGATATCCATCAGCAATATGGTGGTGTAGTTCCTGAATTAGCCAGCAGGGCTCATATGCAACATATTGTTCCTGTTGTTGATACAGCTCTCAAAGAATCCGGTAAATCACTTTCAGAGATAAGTGCAATAGCTTTTACCCACGCTCCCGGTCTAATTGGTGCACTTACTGGGTAGGTTCCGGAATTGCTAAATCTTTATCCCTTACTCTTCATATTCCATTGATAAGTGTGCATCATATGCAGGCGCATGTTTTAGCTAACCTGATTGCGGAAGAGAAGCCTGGGTTTCCGTTTCTTTGCCTCACAGTAAGCGGCGGGCACACACAAATTGTTTTATGTGAATCACCTCACAGATGAAGATACTCGGAGAAACCATTGATGATGCTGCAGGGGAAGCATTTGACAAATCAGCTAAACTATTAGGGCTACCCTATCCAGGAGGTCCATTGATTGATAAATATGCTGCCAAAGGCAATCCAATAGATTCCCTTTTCCGGAACCCCAGATACCAGGCCTTGATTTTAGTTTCAGTGGAGTAAAAACTTCAATCCTTTATTTTATACAGGAAGAAACCCGGAAAGACCCGGATTTCATCAAAAAGAACCTGAACGATATTGGTGCGTATACAACATCGTATTATCACCATTTTATTAAATAAACTAAAAAAGGCCAGCCTGGAAACAGGGATTCGTCAGGTATGTCTTCCGGTGGCGTATCTGCAAACAGTGGATTACGAAATTCATTCCTTGAAATGGGTCAAAAAATGAAATGGCAAACTTATATCCCCGAATTACAATACTGCACGGATAATGCCGCCATGATTGCCATAACTGGTTATTATAAATTTCTCGGTGGAGCATTCAGCAACTTATCCATTAGTGCTTCTGCAAGGGCGGTATGGTAATAAAAGATGGATACTTAAGCAAAGCAGCATACAAATAAATGCCCAACAACTATTTTCAATTTAAACAGTTTATCATACACCAGGATAGATGTGCCATGAAAGTAAGCACGGAAGCCTGTATAC
>CAWFCJ010000034.1:0-9338 GCA_963814265.1 Sedimentisphaerales bacterium
CTTTTCATGCTCTTCCTTTCTTAATCTTTAATGGTAAAATCACTATTCATGAAGTGCAAAAACAGTGTAACTTTATGGTGGGACCATTTTAGGGAGGAAGGGGAAAAACATTCCTTTCCCCAGATTCTCCCTTTGAATTTTCTTAAAAACACAATTCAGACCTAACTTGTGAAATTTCAGGGACAGCTTATCCCTTTGCATAACCAACCCTATCAACATTACCAAGAATTTACTTTTTAAGCAAACAAACTTTGCTACCAGCGCTACGGGAATATGCGAGGAGAAGTTCTTTGATGCGAGAAAAAAGGGGATGTAGGTTCTAAAACAACTTATTTGCTTTTGAGTTTTTGCTGCTTCTTGTATAGCATCAAAAATTCGTTGGGAGAAAGAACCTTCCGGCCTTGGCACAGTTTGGCGGGGAAATGAGAAGCATTTCCGGTGACGAGGCATACCGCCTTTCCGGCAACCTTCAGGAAGGGTTCGTCGTCAGGATCAGGCAGAGAGTCTCGAAGCGGTGAGGAAGCCACCGTGTCGCCGCGATGCTCAATATGGTCAAGGAGGGCAGCGACCTTGTCTTTGTCAAACCCAAATTTGGACCGATATAAGACTTCGCTATATTCGGCCAAAATAAGGGCATCAAAACAGAGCGTTACTTCGCCTGAGGAAACCATACGGACGATTTCACCACACGGGCCGAACGGCGATAAAAGGCCAGCGACAAGAACGTTGGTATCAAGAACAATTTTCATCGAGTGTGCTTCTTGCGAACAGCTTTGATCTCCGCATCTATTTCATCCATCGTGATCTTGTCGATCCCCATCTCCACGGACCGGCGCTGAAGACTTGCCACTGCCTCGACTGCTCGCGCTTGGCGAAACGCCGACAGCGATTCTTCCACATTCGAATCGCCGATTGCCGCAATAATGGCGATGGGCCGCCCATTGCTCGTAATGATCATCTCTCTTTCCTGGGGGAGCTGTTTCCAAACTTGAGCTGACTTGCTCCTCAAATCACGCACACTGATAAACTTCATAGGGTTGTCCTCCAATTGTGTTATAAATTATGTACACAATTGTCACCCAAAGTCAAGAAATTATTTCATCCAGTGCTGACAGAGCTGTTAGAAAAACTTTCCAACCGTGAGGTGTAAAACGTAAGGGGTTAGGGGGAATAATGCTCCCCCGTACTCAAAGTGGAGCATCCAGCCCAGTCTACCGCAAACCTTCTCCGGACTTCCCAACAAAGCTTCTTAAATTCATGAAGCTGTATTGAATCTGTGGGTTGAACCTATTAAAATAATTGTAGTTGTTTTCTTGAGAATCCCCTTGATGAATGACGGAGGATATGGCATGATTGGGAAATTTTGCGGCCCGATCATGTCGGAGATGGATGCCTGTAATACCTATCTTATTCATTTCGTGCTCGTCTATTACCAACCCGTGGAACAGAAAACGACTGCAAAGATAAAGTGAGGTTAAACCGTTCAGTGAAAGAGAAGAAAGATCGCCCTCCGTGGAGGCATGCCCTCGATGCTATCTTGCACCGGAATTCAGACCTCAGAATCATCGAAGATCCGGAGAAGCTTGAGTATTACCGTCAAGATCTCAACGTCGATCTCCCGCCCCTGATTCGTGATCTCATGCTCAAAAGCCTGCCCGATCTTATCCTGCAGCCGACCACTGAGGAACATCTCATAGAGATCTTTGCCATTGCCCGAGAGCACAAAATCCCGATAACCGTTCGGGGCGCAGGAACATGGGGATACGGCGGCGCGGTCCCAACCCGTGGCGGGATTCTGATCGATCTTGGATTAATGGACACGATCGAAGTAAACCCGGAAGCTCTCCAGTTGACCGTGGGCCCAGGTGCCCGGTTTCTCGATATAGGACGGGAACTGGAGCGCCATGGCCTGACCCTTCTCACGATGACCTCTGGAAAGGGCGGGACCCTCGCGGGTTGGATGGCCACTGGAGGCATGGGATTCGGCACGTATCACAACGGCCCGGTAAAAAATCAATTGGTCTCTGTCCGGGTGATCACGCCCGATGGAAAGATTAAGGATCTCGCAGCAGAGGATCCAGAGATTAACTACTTCCTTTCCACCGAGGGGCAGATGGGCATCATCGTAAAGGCAACGCTCCGAGTGGGCCGAAGACCTTCCCGGTGGTATCCAGTGGTCATTCCCTTTGAGGAACCGATCTGCTGCGTATGCCTTCGCGAAGAAGCTATCCCAGCATCCTTCGATCAAACCTGATGAACTCGTTGTCTACCATTCTGAATTCATACGGGCTTTGAAGGCGCAATCGAATGGAAAGATTTCTGTTGAAGATAAGAATCTGGTCATGGTTGCTTTTTCGGATGATGAGCCAGCCCGCAAGCTGAAAGTTTATCTTGATCAAGATGGAATTCAGGCGGCAGATGAAGCATCGGCAAATTATCTCTGGGAAGGGCGTTTTCTTCCTATGTCCATCAAGCATCTGGGACCCTCTCTTCTGGCTACGGAGGTGCTTCTCCCTCTTGATCAGGTGGCTTCCTATTATGAAAAGATCAGTGAATGGGGAAAGCGGCTGGGCTTAACCTTTTACCCGACCTCCCATCTGGTAAGCTCCGGGCAAGTGCTGTTTTTGGCTATGCTGGCCACGGATCACCGTAAGGCCATCTTTTACGCCGATCTGCTGCTCATTCCAATGATGGTCAGGCTGGCTGTTCAGTTTTACCATGGAAAGCCCTATGGCCTGGGAATATGGAACACGCCTTTCCTGCACCATCTCTACCCGAAAAAGGAACTAAAGGAACTGGTTCGTTATAAGAAAAAAGTGGATCCAGCGGGGATCCTTAATCCGGGGAAGTTCTTCAGTGTTTCGGGCAGACTGGGTCCGCTTCAAAAGGTGCTTTTCAATTCGGACATCTTCAACCTTGAACTTTCATCAGCTCAGTGGCTCTTGTTCAAACTCTTCTCCCTCATCCCTGAGAAAAAACTTCGTCTTCGCGTACCCGTCGTTCCAGAAGGACTTGAAGAGATCGCGAACGATGTCCTCTCCTGTGCCCAGTGCGGAAGTTGTGTTTCCCAATGCCCGGTCTATGGGGCGACCCGTGACGAAACATTTACCGCAAGGGGAAAACTGCTCACCATCAAGAGAGCACTGGAAAAGAACAGCCTCGAGTTGTCGAAAGTCTTACCCCTCTATTTCTGTATGCACTGCGGCCGCTGCGACGAAGAATGCCAGGTCAATTTAAAACATCGCCAGCTTTTCGATCACCTGGAGAAGTATCTGTCCCGTAACATCGACTTCCCGATGCAGGAAGTGACGCAATTTATCCAAGAAGTTGAAAACAGCCCTGAGTTTCAACGATTCCTGGACGTGATCCGAACAGGTTTCGACCAAAAGATTCGCGAACAGCGCCAAACCTTCCCGAAACATCATGTCCTCATTGACGAAGAGTACTGTTTACATTGTGGGACGTGCGTGGATGCTTGCATGTATAGCGTGCGGAAACGAAGTGAATCAGATCCCCGTCGTGTGGTGATCGATGATGAAGCACTCTGTCGAGGCTGCGGAGCTTGCCTGGAACGATGCCCACAGATTGCAATGGAATACCCGCCACCTCCGTGGAACTCCATCCAGATATTCTCAAGATGGATGATCCATACTGGAACAGCGGGGTCATCAGCCGCATCGACCTGGAAGCGACCACTGGAAAGATTCCTGTTTCCGGGACAGGTCAAGGAGACCCCCATCGCGGGTCAGGGAATGACGGCATTCGCTTCGGCCACTTCCATATCGTGGGACCTGCCCAGAACCTTCTCTATGAAAGCTCCGCCGATGCCATCGCCATCCAGCTCGGCCAACGGCCGAAGTATCTCACTTTCAACGGAGAGAGATTGGAAACTCCCGCTCTTCGACTGATCGGATTAAAAACTCCCCTTCTCTTAGACGTCATGCCCATAGATGGAGGCGAGAATCTATGGGAGGCTATGCTTGAGGCAGCCAAAGAAATGGGGACCCGCCTGACCTTACGGCTCGAGGAAGTTGAACGTTACGGATCGACCCTGGGAGATAAAACCCATAACCTGATTCTCCGGTTGACAGCCAAAGATATAAAAGAGTTACTGACGGGAAAAAAGTGGTCCCAGGTGCTGAGAGATCAGACTTCCGGTCTGGTAGAAATCGAATTAAGTAATGACGTGATAGAGCGGATCAATGAAGTAAAGACTCTTTTCTCAGAATCAACCATTCTCTGCGCCGTGTTAAATATTGAAAAGGAAGATATCGATTCAGAGCTTCGACCTACATCGGCCTTTGAGAAGCGGCTCACTTGGCTTTTCGGATCCCCCTTTGATGTTTTATGCCTCACTTCGGATTACGATAAAGAAAAAGGATACTACCCCACAACCGATGCCGTCCCTGCTGTCCATCGCTTCTTGGTAGAGCAGAAACTGCGACATCGGTTCTCCATCCTTGCCGCGGGTGGCATCCGTTCTGCTGCAGATGCCCAGAAGACCATCCAGCGGGGCGCCAATGGAATAAAGATCGATTGGCCCGTCCTGTTCACTGCCGATCCAATGGCCCGGCAAAAATTTCTGAGAGGGAACCTAGCTCCGGATTCCCTATGATACACCGGCACTGGCAAGGCGCATATCCAACCTGATCCGGGTCTGGAATATTCAGATCATCGAGGTCTTCGGCGCTTCTGGATTCAAAGAAATCAGAAAGACGGTAGGGGAAGAGAATCGACTCCTCATCTTCGACGATCTGGAGGAAAGGATTTATGACTATTTTAAAAACCAGGAGCGATTGGAGCGGAACAGAGAAGCAATCTGCCCGGATTCAAAGGGAAGGTGACGGGTATGGGTGGCGATACAGTCAACTGAAGAATTTAATCCAGCCCACTCAACTTCCGCACCGGTTCTACTGCGTAAACCTGAAAAGCCCATGCTATCGCATCTTCGATCAGGATCATGTGTGGCCAGCCTCTCTGATCGCTTCCGTAGGCCACATGGCGGGTGGTGATCAGGAGACGCTCGTTCTTTCTCATGCCGAAGAGCGTGGGAATCTAGGAGATGGCTTCGATTAGATCAATATTCTGTTCCCAGAAGACCCAGACCGCATCCCTGAAGAGAGATTGGATGAAGTATCCACGGCCTTCAGACTCTCCCCGGAATTGCGGCTGAAGACACCCTTCATGGGGGCCGGGATGTCGGTTGGATCGATTGGTCCAGGGACCTGGCGTGCCCGGGTGGTGGCCTCACGCACCCTTGGCACCCAGGTGGATACCGGCGAGGGAGGATATCCGACGATCTTCATCCTTGATTCGAAGTGGAACCCGTTCGATTTGACTGATCAACAGGTGGCCCTTTTGGGTCGGATCATGGAAGAGACGAAAACTCATCCCTCTTGAAAAAGTCATCCAACGGGTAGAACAGGAGTTCGATGAATCTCCAGAATACCAGAACCTCATCAAAGCTCTCCGAAGATATCCAGGCTCAATGCCAATTCAGTATGTTCCGATTGTGACTCCTGAAGACGAACCTTTCGTCTCGACCCAGCTCAAGACAGGATTATTTGGGGTCACCAAAGAGACAATCCGCCGCGCCCGGCGAGTAGTGATCGCCTACAGCCAAGGAGCCAAACAAGGCGTAGGAGGACATCTGCTGGGCAGAAAGGTCTTTGGTCTGGTCTCAAGGCTTCGAGGGGTGGCCAAGGGAACGAGCCTCATCTCTCCCTTTCCTTTCCATAACTGCTATTCCATTGAGGACGTCAAGGCCTTCATCGACGCGGTCCGTATGATCAACCGCCGTACCACCATCTGCATCAAGGTTTCGCCCTCCCCTGACATTGAGTTCATCTTCGCGGGCCTTGCCCGAATTGCCAAAGACAATGGGATGGCCATTGAGATCTGGCTGGATGGTCCCCGTGGAGGCACGGGTGCAGCCCCAGATATCATCAAAGGCCAGATGGGAATGCACATGGAGTATGCGATCCCCATCTGCCACGAAAAACTGATGGACGACGGGCTGAGGGATACATGTCGTCTTCATGGGAAGCGGCGGATTCCGCACATGGGGCGATGTGATCAAAGGGGTGGCCTTGGGCCTCGACGGAGTCATTCTGGGAACGGCAGACCTCGTCGCCATCGGCTGTGTTCGGGACAGAAACTGCGAGTCCGGATGTCGAAGCGGCATCTCCACCATCGAACCCAAGATGCAGTTACTGCGTAACGTGGAGATCAATGCCCAACAGATCATCAACTTCCGTGCAATCCTACAGGCCCAGACAGCCAGGGCGATCGCAGCCCTGGGAATGAAGGATATCCGGGAACTCCGGGGACGTTATGACTGCATTGAATGGTCTCTCATGGAAGAGAGAGTTCAAGAACGTCGGCGTCGCCGGACTGAAATCTCACGGCGCCCGGCCTTTGAAGAAACAGATGGCCAGGCCTCCCTCGGATTGCGGCGTGGCTGCCATTGTCTCCAACCATTTCATTCCGAGTCATGTCATGGATCTGATGCTGGACCGGATGGCAAACCGTGGGATGGATGGCGTCGGAATCTGGAAGGGAGGCTGCTATCCCCATCGCATGGATCATTATGCCCTCCACGTACTGGTCAAAGGGGCGCTGCAATCACAGGTGGAGCAGGAGTTTCTCGCGAAACATCCGGAGACAGGCTTTACAGAGATCCGACAAAGGCAAGGGAGGAGATTCTGGCCGAACGGCGGCGAATCATGCAGGAAATTCTACTCCCATATTTCACCGGCCTTCGGGTGGAGGACTTCGACGGTGATCTGGAGAAATGCCGCATCCCTTATCGCCGCGATCAAAACGGAGAAGAGCAGGATTTCAGACTTTTTGGCGAGAAAGACCCAGGAGATGTCTTCAGGTTCTTCGTGCGGGTTCGGCCAGAAGAGTTATATCGGTTTATTGAGAACGACCTGTTAAAGGATCCCGTCTGGCCACCCAGACAGATTCGCTACAGAGATCTGACGGTTGAAAATTACAAAAACGATATTGAATTTCTCCACGAGGCTGAGGACGAATATATCTACCGGTTGGCCCGCATAATCACCCGGGAGAACTATGCTGAGGTTCAGCAGAAGAAGGCAGCTGTCCTTTCCTGCGGAAAGAATTCAGGTTGCTGGAAGAGTGATGGCAAGCACATTCCTTGGGAACTTCCGGATGCACCCGTGAACGTCATCCATCGTAGGCTTGCCACTGGGTCTGTTGTGGATCAGATGAATGCTCATCCCTTTGCCGAGCTCCACACCGCCCTGACCCATAATGGAGAGACAACCAATTATCGTACCATGTGGAACCGGGTGTCTCAGTTTAACCTAACACCTTTAGCCCAGACCGACACAGCCGTGGCTTCCTTGAAGCTTCACTTACTCAGTCAATACCTGCATTATCCTTTTGATGCTCTGGTCGAATCCTTCTCCCCCACAACAGGATGGAACCTAACTCAGTTGTCCCCAGCAGTCAGGGAGCACTTCCAGCGCGTGCAGGAGGTTGAGCTTGAAAGTGCACCGGATGGCCCTTACCAATACCTTTGCGGTCGGATCGACCCATACCGCCGAGTGATTGAAAGATTGGACATTATCGATCCATCGCTGCTTCGACCCAACGTGGCCATGCTCTATGATGATGGAGAAAATTTTGTCTCAATCATCTGCTCTGAAAAACAGGGAAGTGATGCAGGAATTCAGGAGCTTTATCGTCTTGGGTTGATGCGCAGCACCTCCCCTGCCCTCACCTTCACGGTGAACACAGGCATGGTGAGCAGGGTATTCTATGACGAGAAGGGACGAATTACAGGCCATGAGGTGGTAGATAAATTTGGCCATCCTGTAAAGATCCCCCATGGGGAATTCCCTTCTGTTGATACCGTTGAACCTATTCCTTCAGTAACGGCCCAGGGAATGGATATCGATTTTGGATCGGATGCCCCTGGGTTCATTAAGGAGCGATTGCCCTTGTGGAGGTTTAACGAATTTGGAAAGGCGTTAGAAGACATAAGAAGAAATCTACCCTTTTTGAAAGCGGTTGAGCAACTGACACGAATTTACGACACCCTCCCCGGCTGGGATATCGGAAGCAAAGACAGAGGGACATTAATTCATATGGTTCATGAAAAGATAAACTCCGTGCTGGATCGGCGACCACGGTGGCAATGGAAGGGTCCGGGTGACGATTGAAAACGCTGGTGAGCTCAAAGAACCCCAGAAGAAAGAACAGTTACTGGTGGTGGATGCACGGGGATTCAAGCCTGAGGGGATCGACCCTCTGCGTGTATTAAGTTGCTTCCTGGATCATGCCCACCGAACGGGATGGAGAAAATTCATCGTTTACAGGGTGGGAGGCCAGAGAGGGATTGGCATGGGAATGGGCTCTGGTTCTACACCTGACACCACCGTGGACGTCTTCGGAAGCCCCGGGGAATACTGTGGAGCATTTAACATGGGCGCCTTGGTGCGGGTACACAACCATGCCCAGAATTTTACCGGGATGGTGATGCACTCTGGAACGCTTGAGATTCATGGTGATGCGGGCAAGGTGACAGGATACTCAGCAAAAGGAGGTACCTTCAATATCTTCGGCAATGTGGTGGACCGGGGATGGGTCTGTGCAGTAAGCGATCCAACGGGTCCTGGGCTACAGGTAAACCTTGTAGGCACTGCCTATGAACACCTTGGCCAGGCCCTGATGGGCGGATCGATGCTCATACTTGGCCTCTTTCGTGGGTACGATGGGATGATTCACCGAATGGACTCCCCTTACAAAGGGGCAAAAATCTTAGCTGGCGCTTCTGCTGGCGAGGCTATCTTCTATGATCCAAATCGCAGGCTGGAAGAGGCCCAATACAAGGGTTGTGCGGTTCATCCCATCGACGATAAAAAGTGGAAAGAAATTGTAGACCGCCTCATCCATCTGGGAAATATCTTCGGGCTTGGCATGTCAAGAGAGAACAGCCATCTCACCCTGCGTATCGATGGACGTTTGGAAACCGTGGCTCCCGAGCATTTCCGATGGGTCATCCCCAAGGGTGAATTGGAAGGATATCACTAATCCGAAGCCCGCAAAGGGCATAGAGCATAGTGCATAGCGAAAATTCCAAAACCCTCTTAGAATTCCGCTTGCCCATACGCAATCTCACTGCTATACTGTGCCGTATTGGAAAGGAATGCCCTATTTATTGAACTGGGTTGTTAGGCTGATTTTAGAATCTGATTAAATCACCCACCCTTTGAAGTGGGGTATTTAGGAAGATGTTAGACCAAAATTACCCAAATCTGCTTAAACGTCTGAACTCGTTTCAGGGTCTCCTTCTTATGTATTCGGGG
>CAWFCJ010000035.1:0-3509 GCA_963814265.1 Sedimentisphaerales bacterium
TCATGTTAAGACACACAGAGGAGGTAAATGATGGCGGAAAGAATCATAGACGTAAGTGAATTCAAATTGCCGAAGCCACGAAATGTTGGAATACTCATTTTACTCATCATCATCTTTATCGTTGTTTGGGGCACCTTTGTCATCGTCCCGGCTGGCCACCGGGGGGTTGTCCTCTGGTGGGGGGGCGTAGAGAATAGAATCATGGGGGAGGGGCTCAACTTCAAGGTTCCCATTGCTGAAAATGTCATCAAGGTGGATGTCAAGGTTCAACCCCATCCGTTCAAGGAGATCGATGCCTCCTCAAAAGAATACCAGATGGTGCAAATGACAGGGATGATGAACTTTCATATCGATCCGGCTTTTGTCAATGACCTTTACCAGAAAGTGGGGCTCGACTTTGCTGAGAAAGTGATCGATCCGGCTTTCAATGACTTCGTCAAGGAGGTTGTGCCGACTTACCCGATCGGGGAGATTCTTCCCAAAAGGGAGGAGATCCGGAAGAGGGCGATGAAAAAATTGGGAGATAACCTGTCGAGGTATCACATCATCGTCGATGACATCTACTTTGCCAACATCCGATTCTCTCCTGGATATGAAGGGGCCATCGAGGCCAAACAGGTGGCCCAGCAACAGGTGGAAACGCAGAAACAGGTTTTGGCCCAACGCGAGATTGAAGCTCAGCAAAAGGTCGCCACCGCAAAAGGTGAGGCTGAATCCATTCTCGTGGTGGCTCAGGGACAGGCCAAAGCCAATGAAGCCCTATCACAGTCGATCAGCCCGATCCTCGTGCAGTACAAGGGTATCGAGAAATGGAATGGGATTTTACCTCAAGTCTCTGGAGGAGCCATCCCCTTTGTGAATTTGGGCAAAATGGGTGGCTTGCCAGGCGGAACGGAAGAAAGCAAAAGATAAGTCTCTGATCAGCAGATTTGTAAGACTTATCTTTATAAGGATTTTGATTCGAGGGTTTCTTTGGAACTTTCACATTAATCGACTCAGGGTGGAAGGGGCAGGTTAAAACGAATAGGAGGTGGGTTATGGCGACAAAATCTAAGAAAAAACCAAAGACCACTCAAAAGGTAAGGGAAACAGAGTTCAGCTTATCAGCACCTCAGGCACAAAGTGTATCCATAGCTGGAGATTTTAATCAATGGAATCCCGTCTTCGCATCCCCTGAAAATAGGAGGTGGCGTATGGCAGCAATATTTAAGAAAACATCGGTGGGTCGGAAAACGGAGTTCTCCTTATCAGCGCCTCAGGCACGAAGTGTGTCCATCGCTGGGGATTTTAATCAATGGAATATATCTTCGCATTCCTTGAAACAAGATAAGAAAGGGGTCTGGAGCATTTCACTTTCTTTAAATCCAGGTCAGTACGAATATCGATTCTTTGTGGATGGGGAGTGGCAAGATGATCCTAATTGCAGTTCTTTTGTTGAGAACCCTTTCGGCACATCAAATTGTTTGAAAATTGTGAAGTAGGTAATAGGACGGCGGGGCGTAGTTAAGATGTTTAAATAACTGCTATGAGGGCTCACAAACCCGAAAAATTGCTCAACGTATTTAAAGAGGATATGTATTCAGGGGGAGAGAGAGGTTATGCCTCAAAAAATAACTAGAAAAATGTATTCTAAATCTACCATAAAAAGAAACCTCCTGTTAAGAGTTGACATGTCCCTCCTATTTTTTGTTTCAAGTCATGATTTTCGGACGCACCGACTGATTGATTTTGAAATCTGAACACTAACTTTAAAAACTTCGGGTTTCTTAAATGCAATGTTTTCACATCCCCGAGGAATTACTTGAAGATTGGGAATTGGCGATATTTCTTGACATCAAGCAGAGAATGGTATAGAGTTAGGTCAAGTTTAGTTGCAAAGAGTCCTTTTTTAGACGTCAGGGAAACCCGCAGAGAACTCTAAACAGCTTCTTTGCGGGTTTTTTTATAAAGCCTCGAAGGCCCTCCTACCAGGGTCTAGCAAAAGCTGGCAAAAAATGGGGGAGGAGGGCTGAATTTGAAGGCCTGATATCTCTACTCAACACTAACCAATACTGATAAGAGATTTAGAAGGGAGACAATCTTATGGCCGGGATCTCGCCAGCAATCTTTTTTTTGATCGTTTTTCTCATTATCGTTGCCTCCGCATCTATCAAAATCCTAAGGGAGTATGAGCGGGGCGTTATCTTCCGTTTGGGAAGACTGATCGGGGCTAAGGGGCCAGGGCTTATCTTCATCATCCCGGGTGTGGATAAATTGCTCCGGATCAGCCTGAGGACCGTGGCGCTGGAAATTCCACCTCAGGATGTGATCACCCGTGACAACATCTCCATTACGGTCAATGCGGTTGTCTACTTTCGCGTCTTAGATCCCAATAAAGCTGTGGTCGAAGTTGAAAATTACCTTTACGCCACTTCCCAATTGGCCCAGACGACATTGAGGAGCATCATAGGCCAATCCCAATTGGACGAACTATTGTCGGAAAGAGACAAGGTTAACATCAAACTCCAAGACGTCTTGGATAAACAAACAGAGCCTTGGGGGATCAAGGTATCCCTGGTAGAGACAAAACAGGTGGACCTTGCTACAGAGATGCAGCGGGCCATCGCCCGTCAGGCTGAGGCAGAGAGGGAGAGGCGGGCGAAGGTCATCCACGCCGAGGGAGAGGCCCAGGCCGCAGAGAAGCTGGCTGAGGCGGCAAACATTATCAGTGTATATCCTGCAGCCATGCATCTTCGGTTCCTTCAGACCCTAGCGAAGGTTTCGTCCGAGAAAAACTCAACCATAATTCTTCCCCTTCCCATAGACTTACTCACAGCATTCTTGCAAAAGAAGGAGAAAGAAAAAACCCAAACCATTTTCCAAAGCCGACTTTACGGTATACCCTTCATCAATCATATGGAGTTTCTTGCGGGGGTCAACGAAGAAACCTTCAGCGGAAAAGTATGAAGTAAATGGAAACAAAGGAAAAAGTTTGAGAAAACGGGCTTCAACAAGATCTAACAGCTCTGAGCCCCGCCAAAAGCGGGACGACGATGCTTTGATCTTATCCGATGAGTTGGATATCGACCTGATCAGTGAGTTTCCGGGCTTGAAAGTGGAGAACGAGAATGTTCCGGTGAGGGAAGATGAGGAGGTTGCTGAATACAAGCAGGAGCCCTTTGGCAGGGTGGTGGATCCGGTTCGTATTTATTTGAAGGAGATGGGATCATTTTCCTTACTAACCCGGGGAAGGGGAAGTAGAGATTGCCAAGAGGATTGAGAATGGGCAATTGGAAGTGTTGGGCGCGGCGTTCGACTGCCCCATTGCCGTCAAGGAGGTCATCAACCTTGGAAAGGCCCTCCATTCCGGAAAGACGACAATCCAAGAGGTTACGAATGAGATTGACGATGAAGAGACGAGTGTTGAGGAAGCAAAGATCCAGAAAAAGAGAGTTCTCAATTTGATCAAGAAGATCCAGAGGGAGAAGAGCGCATTCGGTTTCTCCGGGGAGAGTTAAGGCTCAGGAATA
>CAWFCJ010000036.1:0-208967 GCA_963814265.1 Sedimentisphaerales bacterium
TGGACCGCGGCGACACCCCGACTCGCTCGCCGGGCGTTTTCCATTGACGACAACGCCCGGCCAATTATTGCCGCTGGGTTCGGCAGCGTTGTTGAACGGTTAGGCATCAAAGCTCCGGCGTGCGCGATAATGAACGACCACGTACATGTGCTCACTCTTGCCTGTCAATATCGGATCGAATACATCGTGAACCAACTCAAAGGTGCTGCGACACGGGCGTTGAAATTGAAGCAGACACCCTGGACTCGCGGTTGTTGGAAGGTCTTCATTGACGATAATGAAACCCTTGTTGCCGCCGTTGATTACATCCGGACCAATCCTATTTATGCGGGTCTACCTGCACAATCTTGGGACTTTGTCACGCCACTGTCTGTTTAGCCGTAGTCGGCACGACTACGGTTTACCTAAAGGTCGCCGTACCGGCGACCGCTAAACGTCGAGGATGGTTGTTGCCGTGCCGGCGAGCGTTAAACAATACATCGGTGCGCCAGAACACCCCTCTCACACCAGTTGTCTGTAAGCTGTCAACATACACGCTAAGGCGTCGGCCTCTTCTTCTTCCTCATCCAGAAACCGTACTAAATATACGTCGACCCCATGGAGGCTCGCCCTTATCAATCTTTTCTGCCGCGGACCTAAGGGCCAATGCAGCTGCGCAGTGGGCGAGTCCGTGCGCGACCCTAAGCCGCTCAACCTCAATATCTTTGGAATGCGGCTTGTAAAAGATGAAGTGGTGGTTTATGGGGGTCATTTCGCATTTTTTTGAAGAGACCCTTGCCGAACCCAGCGATATATATGACTCGCAAGTTGCTACGCAACATCTGGACGTAACATTTGCCGCGTTATCGAAAGGTATTATGAATATCTGACAACCTTCTTGTTGCTCGATGGCTTTGGCTACGCTGGCCAAATGTGAGAGCATTGCATCCTCGATGAGCAGTCGTCCCACATCCGCTACACGTCTGGAAGCCTCTTCAGGGATAGCCATCATCTACCCCCACCAAAAAATGCAGGGTACACTTCTGATAAGGCTCACACCGACAGGAACAAGCTGTCGCTGCCATAATCCTATTTAGCGTACCACTGCCAATCCTCAAATTTCGCGGCAATTACTCTACAGCACTGTTTCAGGAGTTTCCGCATCTGTTTGTCATCTGCTGGACCGCCCGGCTCCTTATGAAGCTCGACCCCCGCAGTTCTTGATACGTCCGGGCGCTGCGAACCAAACTTCTCGCTCGCCAGGCCCGATTTCCTGCTCTTGCCATTTTCCAAAGCCTTTGCCATCCGTTGGCTTCTCACTTTTGAGAGTCCCATAAAACAAAATAGCAGAGACTTCACTATTTTATGACAGGATCTTACCAAGAACATCGGCAACGTCCAATCAAAAAGCCAAAAATCTGCCGGCTGTGTTAATGCAGGCAAAAATTCAGCCGACAAGAACAGTGACGGGCAAGAAAATAGTAAAGAATGGTATTCTGGGTACGTCTTTTAGGAAACCGAATATGAAGCGGCCGGTTGATAGAAAAAAAAAGCAGGGGCCGAAGCCAGCGTCAAAAGCTGCTATGGATACCTTGTGCAGCAGTGCGGCCAAGCAGGTGGCCCAATTCTATCGGCGGTGGTCCAAGGCAGCCCGGAAACACCGCGGGCCGTAATCATCCAGACCTGCTGAAGCTCAGAACTGCTAAAGCCTTTGGTATTTTATGGTGGCGCGGTAGAGACCGTTAATGCGTTTGCCGTCAATAATAGTGGGGGAATATTTATCGTTTCTCGGCTGTAGTCGCACTTTGTTGTCCGCCTCGAAAAACACTCGCTTAAAAGTCGTCTCGTGCGGCATCGCAAAACGAACAAAACAATCATCGCCGTTATGCACCTCCGCAACGGGCGAGAAAATCACGATGTCACCCTCGCAGAATCTCGGCTCCATCGAATCGCCCACCACCCGCACGGCAAAAGCGTTGGGGTCGTGCAAATCCGGGCAGCGAACATAATCATCCGCCACACCCGCAGGGTAATTCAGATCATCGAAATCGGTGGGATAACCCGCTGCAACCTTGTTTATAATCGGGCACCAGCCGTCCGGCAGCCAGAGCTGCCTCAGCCGGTTCAATATCGAGATTGCTCTTGGCCAGCAGATCGCTCAGCCGCCTGGCATCGGCTTTTTTATGAACGAGATTCTTGACGAACTGTCGCCATTTCTGTTTCTCAGCTTCTGCCGACTCGTATTCCTGGCGAATATCGCTTGGCATCCGTTCCATGTGAGCGATGTGCAGCAGAAGCCCCTGCTCAAACTTCAGTATTTTTTCGAGCTTTGCCAGAAGTTCGTCGCTGGGCGGATTTTTCACCTTGCCGGTCTCGATGGTGGATAGGTACGGCTTGGAAAAACCCACCCGATGGCTGACTTCGTCAAGCGTCAGACGCAATTGTTCTCGCTTTTGTCTTATTATTTGTCCCAGCGACATACGCGGCTCTCAGAATTTGCCAGGCCCGCTAAGTAACTTCAATAAGCTGATAGTCGGCGCTTCCCAGGCCGATGCGTTCGGCGTGCTCGATCTGGTAACGTGGGCTAAGTTTATCATTTCGCAATAATTCCGGCAGTTTTCGACCGGCTTTTGCTTCAACCAAATCCAGCGACGCCTTATCAACAACTACCGGGTTGGTCGAAGCGGCTATGCCGACATCCTTGACTATTTTACGCATATTCGGTCTATCCATACAATCGCAATCTGCCGTAACCGACATAATATAATTAAAGAATGCCGCTCGGGTTCTCTTTGCCTTTCAGCGTGCCAAGTGCATATTCGGCGATGCCTTTCTGAAGCATTTCGCACTCCTGGCCCCACTTACATTCTACCGCCCCGAATCGGCAGACCGCCAGGCATTCCGCGCAGCTAATACATTTGTCCTGATTTATGTGGGCCTTTACCTGCTCAAGTGTGATGGCGTCAGCCGGACAGTGCTCGACACATTCGCCGCAGAGCCTGCAATCATCGCCTATGCTGACTGTCAAAGCGGCGTGCTGTTTCATCTTTCCTTTTTTGCTTGCACAGCCCATGCCGAGCGTTTTTAACGTGGCTCCAAGACAGGCGGCGCAGTGGCCGGTAACGTGAGCCACAGAAAGAATTGACTGGCAGCGGACGATTTCAGAGGCGATAAAAACTTCTTTATTAACTTCGCCATTGATTTGCACAGCGGTTTCGGATGTTCCGAACAATCCGCCGCTTACAATGAATGGTATGCCCAATCCATCCAGGCTGAAGCCGTGCTCAGCCGCCAAGACACTATGGTCGATGGCGTTGTGTTTGTGCCAGTGTACAAGGTGCAGGTGTCGGTTAAAAACGGCTTTGTTTTCAGGGCCAATAGTTCCTCCGCCAGGCCTTTGATGCAGGGGGCCTTTATGTATGTATTGTTGCCTTTTTCGCCGATGTGAATCTTGACCGCCGTGAAGTCGTTCTTCTTAAAGCAGCTCGAAAAACCGCCCGCTTTGAACAGCTTGCGGGCCTTTTCAGAGATTACTTTTTCGCCGTCACTTTCTGCGGCCTTGATAAAATACACTTTGGAGCTCATAGAAACCGTTACCTGCAATCAAAAAGCTCTGCCCACCGCTGTGGGACTATTCAGCCTGACCAGCGGCGCCGCCATTATACTGTTTCAGCAGCCTGCTTCAAGGGATTTCAAATAAAGCAAATGGGGCCCGTACCAACTTGTCGGTCCGGGCCCCGGAGGAGGTGCAATCCTGCGCGATTCAACTACTAAACGGGCCTTGTGTGATCTTTTGCCTACTCCGCGGACAGTTCTATATCCGCCTGGAGCTGCCTTGTTTCAACACTTATGCCGGCAACGACCACACCAGAGCTGGAGAGGCCAAGAATCGCTGCATCCTGGCCCACGCTGACCAGCCGACTCTCGCTCATCACGCCGATCGGCGAACCTGCCGCCTGCAGGCCGCCTTCGGTCAACTGTTGCGAAGCTGCTGCGGCGCCCGCACCCCCACTTTGGGCAATGCCTTGCGATAGGCCTACATTAAGCTTTTGTCCTTCTATTTTTGAGCCGGGCCAGCCGGCGACAAACTGGAATTGACGACCTGAGACGCTGCCGGTCTGCGATACGCCCAGAATACTGCCTAGACCAATCGCGCCCGCCCTCTGTGTAAAGAAGGCGTCATCGCTTTCTATGGCCCAAAGGCCGCCAGGCTTGATTGTGGCCTGGTCGAGACCGACTACTGCTATCTTTGCCTCGCCGACGATGCCGAACCCTCCGTTTATCGCCAGAAGGGTATCTGCGTCGATTGTAAAGTGCTCACCCTGAACAAAGCCCTGAGCAGGGCAAGCGCCGACCGACAAAAATGCAAGGGCCGCTATGCAAAGTACGATTCCTCGAGACATTTCTGACCTCCTTGTTCGTTCTAAGTGTCTTGCCAATCCTTTTTCGATTGCCGATCGGGCATCGGCAATCACGACACGATGGGCCACCTCCTTGTTTGCCGGCTACCTCCTTTCTGCCGCCCAACCAGTCCCAGACGGCAGCTTGTTCAAAGTGTTTTATATCAACAAACTCGAAAATGTCCTTTATTTGCCTTGCTGGTACACTTGTCGCTTTGCTGAGCAGGCGAACCGTAACCCTTCACAGGGATAAACGGGCGTTTCTCTGTCATTGCGAACCCTTAGGGTGAAGCAATCTCAACCTTTGGGTCATATTAGACTGCTTCGTTTCACTCGCAGTGACAAAAATCCGGTTTTCCCATGAACGCTTACGAAAAGCCGACAGAGCGCTAGGCTGACTGTCTCGGGTTCTCTTTTCGTAAAGCAGAATCCTCGCGTTTGCGGTCTAATCCCTCTATCCTCGGCAAGTCTACTCTGCCGTTTGTATCTGTCAAGAGAGTATTATCGGACTTTCCAGAATTTAGAAACAATAAGTGCGCAAGCCAAGCTAAATTGAGAATTTATGCACCATCAAGAATCTTACGTTCGGGAGAGGAATTTTGCCAAAATGGCGCTTAAGATATTAACTGTTCTGCTTTCTTAGGCTTGAGAAATGAACGAGCCGGAGCTGCTCACATAGTCAGATGCTCAAACAGGATTTTCACGCCCAGGCCGATAAGAGCCAGGCCGCCGATGGCTTCTATTTTGTTTTCAAAAAAGTGGCCGGTTTTCTTGCCAATGTAAACGCCCAGGGCGGATAACGTGAATGTTACTATGCCGATAATTGTTGCGGCTGTCGCTATCGGAATTTTCAAGAGCGGCAGTGTTACGCCCACCGTCAGGGCGTCGATACTGGTGGCAATGGACAGAACAAGCAGGACAAAAATGTTCGACAGGTCAAAACTTACTCCCGGCGGAGTGAGCTTAAAGGATTCGTAAATCATTTTGCCGCCCACCGCTGCCAGAAGGGCGAACGCTATCCAGTGGTCGTAGCCCGCGATATATCCTTTTACGGTAAGACCTGCCAGGGCGCCCACGACCGGCATAAAGGCCTGGAATCCGCCGAAGAAGCCAGCCATTCGTAGTGCGTGCCTTACTTTTAATTGTTTGCACGTAGCCCCGCTGACAACGGAAATTGCGAAGGCATCCATTGATAGACCCACCGCGATAATTATGATTGTGATTAAAACCACGATTGTTTGTAAATGGTTCCTTTGTAGCAATACCCCGCGTGAAACGCGGGGCTAAATATTTGGCCTGCAGTTTCACCGCAGGTCCTCATCTTTAAGGCTTGCACGACTTGCAGGGCGTTTTGCCGGCCTTTATTGCTTCGTCCCGGCTGCTGTAGCTTACCAGGTTGTTTGGAGAGATATTCTTTGCCCAGCGACAATCGGGTCTGTGAAAGGCGTTGGCGTTTTTGGAAGCCACATACATTTGTCCTATCGCTGGGGCCGTGGCGGCAGATTCGCCTTTCGGCTGTTCGGCGCGGGCGGCACCGTCCGCAGAGACAGCCTGTTCACCAGGTGGATTGGCTGCAACGCAGCCTGCAATGAATGTATCGATCTGGCAAAGAACTACCTTGGCAAGTTGGCCGGACATATCGGCAAGTGAAGCAGCCACCGTGGCCGGCTCGGTTCTCCAGACATCCGCTCTAAATGTGTAAGAGTGGTCATATTTATGTGCTAAATTAACTGCCCTGGATACAAAGGTCTGCACACGGCAGAGGTATTCTTCAGAATCAGCCAGCTTGAATGCCTCCAATTGAACCTTAAGCTGCGAAATCTCACCCAAGTCGTATCGCACGCCTTCTTTGGGAGTGAATATGTTTAGCCCGGCTTTTTTCACTCTATCTTCAACTTGGGCTTTTAGCTCTTCCGGGTCAAGAAAGCCTTTCTCTGGTACTCTATCGGGCGGCACAACAGTAACCGTTATTAGCCTGATCCCCACCAAACCTGGGTCAGGAGAAATAGACTCACGCTTCTGGGCAGGCGGGTAGTACTCTAATTGGGCCGCAGCAGAGACACTACAAATTGCCGTCGCGAGAGCCAAAATAAGATAACAGTTTCTGGTTTTCATAACTCACGTCTCTTTCCAGAGTTCACCTTATGTCGTACCTAAAGCTTTGTTCACAGCGGCCTTCATTTTGGAAAGGCCGGTTTTGGCTACTTCCAGCGGGTCCTGCTGCCAGTAAGTAGGATTGAAAAGCTCAAGCGAAAGCACCGTGCCGCCGCCATTTGCGTGCAGGTCGCGGAGAATCTGCGATAGAGGTGCGATGCCGTCGCCCGGATAGACGCGGTCGCGGTCGGCTATCGTCTCGCGCGGCGGCTGGGCAGGATAATCGTTTATATGAAAGACATGAATCGCCTGTGCGCTGAGCAGCTTTAAGCCGGTAAAGTCCGAGCCGCCTTTATAAATGTGATAGACATCGGGCAACAAACACGCCTTGGGATGCCCGCTCTCAATTGCCACGAACATCGCCTGGCCCAATCGGTGCAGATTCTTGGATGACCCCCATATCTCGAGTTGCGGCACGACGCCAATTTGGTCGCCGATTTCCAGCAGTGTGCGGTAGCGTTCGGCAGCTTTAGCCAAGTCCAGGCCGGGCTCTCTGGTGGCGCCGGCGGGCGGGGCGGCGATCCGCTTGCCGCCGATCTGCGCCAGCACGTCCATGTCACGCCTAACTTGTTCCAAGCCTTTGGCTCGCTCGGCATCGTCATCCAAAACCCACTGGAAGAAAGAAATAGCGCTTTCGACCGTCAGAGCCGAGTCCTCGATCCGCTTGCGGACGTCCTTCAGATTGCCGCCGCGCTTGGCGTAATCGTGGATTTTGTCGACCCACGGCTCTATACATTGGTAGCCGGCCTTTGCAGCGATCTCGACCTCCTGGTCGAGACCGAGCTTCTGCCCGCGGATTGTGCTGGTGTTGAAGCAATAGATCGGGAATCGGGAATCGGGAATCGGCAATGGCAGAACCTTGCTTGCGCCTTTAGCGGGCATCATCCCGCCGGTAGTTACAGCCGCCCCGGCAGCGACTGCAGCGCCGACTAACAATTCACGCCGAGATAGTACTTGTACAGGCATTGCTGTCTCCTTCCTTTGCGGACTTCTGTGTGGGCATTGCGCTCTACGCTATGAGAGAAAAGGCATCGGCCACCTGCATACCTTCTTTTATGCCGAGGGCCTTGGCCTTGGCGTTGGCCTTTGTAATTTTGCGGTTAGGGAATCGCTCCAGTGTGCCTATGGGATTATCCGGCGTGCTTTCCACAATCGCGGCGGCAACGCCGTATCTCTGGCAGGCATCTACGTCAATCGCCGGACATGCTAAGAATCCTTTGGTCCCGGCTACCAGCAGGATGTTGAACCCGGACCATTTGGTCTGTACGCCTTCAACCATTCCGCCGGCGGCCTGAAATGTCTTTGTGTGTATTTCCATTTATGCGCCCCTCTCGGTAGTTCATTGTTGGTTGTTCGTGGTTTGTCGATGAACGATGAACGATGAACTCATAACGGCGTGCCTACACCGGTTTGCCGAGCATCTGTTCGATTTCGGCTAAATTGCCATCGAGCAGCTCTTTGGTTTTGGCCTCAACGTTCAGTCGCAGCAACGGCTCGGTATTGCTCGCTCGACAATTAAACCACCACTCTTTGAATCTGACCGTAATGCCGTCCAGACGGTCGATTTGGCCCTGGCTGTATCTCTTGGCAAGCTCGTCCATCTTGGCTTGCTTATCCTTTACCTCAAAGTTTTTCTCGCCGCTGCTGTGGTATCTTCGCAACGGCTCAATCAGACTGCTGATCGGCGTCTTGGCCTCGCTGACGATATTCAGCACATGCACGAGGGTAATCAGGCCCGAGTCGGTGCAGAAGTTGTCACGATAGTAGAAGTGGCCGGAGAGTTCGCCGCCGAATATGGCGTGGGAGTCTCGCATCGCCTTTTTCATAAAGGCGTGCCCGACCCGTTCTCTGCGCGGCGTGCCTCCATGTTTGATGATTTCTTCCGCCACTACTCGGCTGCTGCGCAGATCGTAGACAATCGTGGATTTCGGCTGTCCTTTTAGGAAATAAGGCACCATCATAGCGGTCATCAGATCGCTGCCGATAGCCTGTCCCTTCTCGTCGATGAAGGCCATTCTGTCGGCGTCGCCGTCGAAGCAGACTCCGAAGTGGCACTGGTTTCTCTTTACGGAGGCTTTTACCTGGGCCAGGTTTTTCTCAACCAGAGGGTCGGGCCGATGCTTGAACTTCCGGCGTGCTCAAAATTGATCCGGATTGATTTCTATCGGCAAATCCCCAAAAACCGCCGGCATATTTTGCCCGCCATGCCGTTTGAGGCGTCGATGGCGATTTTAAGCTTTGTTAAGATTCGGCTTTAGGAACTTCAGCACATGTTTTTTGTATTGCTCTGTCAAGTCCAGTTTCTTGACTGGCGCCGGTCGCTTTGCCTTTGGTGTGAACCAGGGCCATCGCCAGGTGCTTTATGTCTTTTAGGCCGGTATCTTCCCCGACGGGTTTGCGCCCAGGCCGGAGATCTTAAAGCCGTTGTACTTGGCCGGATTGTGCGAGGCGGTAACCTGCACGCCGCCGCAGGTGCCGAGATGATTGATCGCGAAATACATCTGCGGCGTGTCGATCATGCCTATATCGATGACGCTTGCGCCTGGTGGCGCGCATTCCCTCTGATTAGCGCCTCTGCCGAGGGCGTCGCTGTGCGTTCGCATGTCACGACCGACGCACAGCGATGTGGCTATTGGCCAGGCCGCGTTCGTAGCCGCGAACCAAAGACGGCAGAAACTGCGCGGTGGCGCAGCCGATCTTCCACGCATCCTCCTCGTTAACCTCGTCCGGATAGATGCCCCTTATGTCGTAAGCCTTAAAAATCGCTGGGTCCATCAACTCGTTCCTCGTTCCTCGTCGCTCGTTGTTCGTTTAACGGCGAACAAATAACCATGAACAATGAACATCTTAGTGGCCATTTTATGGCCTGGGCTGTGATTGTCAACAACGAAAGGCGGGCGATAAAGTGGTCCTAATGGGCGATGAAAATAAGATAAAGACCGGCAAGGATTATTGCCGCTCCACATAGGGCTTTGATTAGTTTTGTGGCCTTGGATTTTTCGTTCCAATTCATATAGCGCTGGACAAGCTCAGTACACGTTCCGGCAAAAACAATGACGGAGCAATGCCCGATGCCGTAAGCCAGCAGAAGCGACAAGCCGTACAGTAGATTTGTCGCCGCTGTTCTAAATGTCACGGCCAGCATCGGGGCCATGTAGGCAAACGTACAAGGTCCGAGGGCGATTCCGAACACCAGTCCCAGAATAAAAGCGGCCAGCGGGCCTTTGCGCTTCATACCAATCTGCCCTGGCCCGCTAAAGGGTATCGGTATCACATCCAGCAGTATCAGGCCGACCACGAAAAAGATGACGGCGACAAAGTAATTTCCGTATTTCCCGACGTCGCCTAACATTCGCCCTGCTGCGGCGGTAATGGCGCCGATAGCGGCAATTGTTATTAATATGCCCACCGCAAACAGGCTGGATATACAAAAGGCCCGCCGAGTCGAGATTCGGCCCTGCTGGTCGATGAATCCGACTATCAAAGGAATGCTCGCCAGGTGACACGGGCTAAGAAGTATGCTCAGGATGCCCCAGACAAAGGCGGCGGTTATGGCTATCGCTGGCGTCCCCTCGACAGCATGTGTCAGCGTAGTAAAAAGTTTTTCCATCCGCTATTTGACACCCATTTCCGACAGTTTTGCCTCGATCTGCACTTGTGGGAAAAAGCCGACGTGGCGAAAGACCTCTTTGCCGGTCTTATCGAAGAATATCTGGACAGGAATGACCTGGATTCCGTGCCGACCTGCAAGAATTGGCTCCTGTCCAACATGGATAAAGACAACATTGACTTTGCCCTTGTATTTTTCTCTTAGCGTCTCGAGTATCGGGGCCAGCATGTCACAAGGCACACAGCCGGTGGAGCCAAAATCGACGAGTGAAACCATGCCGCTTGCGCGTGCTTTGTCAACCGGATTGTCTTTTGCCAGGGCTGCCTGAACCTTTAGCCACGGAGCGGAAATTTCAATCTGCCTTCTCTGGCCGAGGGTCTGGATGTACTTGTTGATAAACTCCTGCTGTTTCTGCTGAAGCAGGAACTGCACGATTTGCGGCTTGACTTGCGCCAAAGAAGCACCGCCAAGGGTGTCTTTATTGCTATTGTAGAAATAGAGGATTTCCGAATCGCCGACTTCTACATTCTTGACTAAAGTGGGCAAATAGTCCTGGATAATTGTCTGTTCGTTCTTTTGCGAGATGTCCTTTCCGCCTTTGGCTGCATCTGCCTTTGCCTCAGCCAGGAGTAACTTCAACGTTGCCATTTGCTCCACAACGAAAAAGGCATTTTTTTCAAGTTTTGGCCGCATTTGCTCCTGCGCTTTAGCAATCTCTTCGCTCAGCTCCTTATCGTGAATAAGGAGGTCTCCAGCCTTGAGCAACACTCCTTTTGGAAGCTCTGAGGCGACAGCGTAGGTAAATGCTCCTATCGTCAAGCCAGGATACAGGTCATTGACTGCCCGCGGTTTTGGGGGCACCGAACTGACTGTGCTATTTTTTTCGGCCCCTGGAGAGGCACCACCAATGCCAACAAAGAAAGATACGCGACTGTAAAAATGCCAAAGCGTTTCATCGTCATTTTCCTCATACTATGTTGTTATTTAGGTACACACTGGCCAATCTTGCAGGCCTTTTGAATTTGTTCGGGCGACATTTTCATCTTGTCGGCAAGTGCCTGATTGATACTTATCAGCTTGCCCGTCTCATAAGGGTTCTGCTCGACCCATTTTTTGAGGTTCTCGGCATTGATAAAAAAGCCCTGGTGGAAGCACCCGGCAGAAGCCCATGTGCCGTCTGGTTTCTGTCGCTGGCCGAACCAGGCAACGGCTGTTGCCGGCTCGAGTGAAGCTACTTGGCCTCCAAAAGTCTTGACAATAATCTTTTCGCCCGTAAGGCGGTCCTTCTCGTGGACTTCTATATCCTTGCCCGTGCGAGCTGCTACGCCCATCGCGCAGTGTGAGCAGCAGCCCCAGGTGTGGAGTCCGCCGGCCTTGACCACAGCCGCATCTTCCGCGTAGACTGCGCGGTCGCAGAAGCCACACCGAGTCGCCAACTCCTTTTCCTGCAAGACTTCCCAATTGATGACGATCGCGCCAGAAGTCGCCTGGTCGGCCTGTATCTTGTTGGTCAAAGCCTTGATGGTTGGTCGCCCGCTCCGACCGTCCAGCCCATATAAATACATCGCCTCCGCAGCGGCAATGGGTTCGCCGGTGGCCCAATCTGTCACTGCAACCTTTTTCTGGAAATCAGTTTTGTCCTCGGTCAGGCACGAATACATTATGAAATAACAATGTGGACTGCAAAGCCGCACCGGCCCTTTTTCGGTCCGAACCGTCACAAGTGTTTTAGGATTAATATCACCATCGCACATATAGCATACATTTTCTTTGGGGCGATTGTCGGGCTGCACGGGCGCAAGCCGCTCGAAGGTAGGCAATTGCGTTTTTGAGCCTGACAGGTCCACGCCAAGCTCTTTCCATTTTGCCAGGATGTCCTCTTTGGAGAAAAAGCCTTCGTGGCGGAACAATTCTTTGCCCGAAGCGTCGTAAAAAATCTGTGTGGGCATAAACCTGATCTGATATGTCTGAGCCGCGTCAGGGAACTTATTTAAGTCGAGAAACTGCACGACTAATCTGTCAGCCAGCTCTTTTTTAAGTTCTTCGAGGATCGGAGCCATCAACTTGCAGGGAATACATGTGCCGGCGCCGATATCAATCAGCACTGGCAGACCCTTACCCACGAGCTGGGCCGGCTGGTTTTTTGCAGGCACTTCCTGCCGGGCAACCTTACCGACAGAGGCTGCATCTCCCGTCGCTGCTGTTTTTTGGCCGGACTGATTATACTTGACGGCAACTACAGCCGCCACCGCAGCAATTAGAGCGACAACTATTGCTATTTTTCCGATTTTGTTCATCTTCGAGACCCCTTCCTTTCTAAGCACCGACCTTGTCCAGCGTGCCAGCAGCCAGATGCCTGCGACGATTGCCAGCAGAAGCAGAGGATCTATAGCGCGGCCGCCAATGCACGGGCACTGGGCGACCAGCGCCAACTTCGAAAATATCACACCCACATAGCACACAGGTCACTTCGAACCTCTATTCCTCTGACAAGAATTTCATAATCTGCCCATGAATGCGATCTCTGAAAGCATCCGCCTCCTGCACCAGTTCCCAGACCTGGGTGATCTTCTCCCAGCGGACGGGTCTACCGTCCCGAACAGCGGCAACGACCACTGCACTGGAGTCGACTTCGAATAATCGCGTCAGCGACCGGTTCTCAGGCAGGTCGATATTAGCAAGCCTCCACTGGAGGATGCCCTGATCGACCGCATCCTTCCACTGTTCCTCAACGACCTGATGGGCCAGTGACTCAGCCAGCAGGCAGGAAGCACAGCGCAGCGTGGGATGGAAGTAATAAATAATCACACGAAGGCTTGAAGACGCTGCACCTTGAACCGCGCCATTGTCAATGTGCGTATTCAGGGCAGGCGAGCTATACCCGCCGCGTTCAGTTGGTTGACAGCCAACGATGGCTGTCAGCCACACAAGCAAAGATATGAATGTCATCGTGCTTTTCATCCTGCATTTGGTTTCAACATCTCAACTGCTTTTTGGAAAACTCTGTTGATGTTATCTTCGCTATCCGGACTTTTTCCTTTTTCAAAACCAAGATTGGCAAGCTGAAGATGCATAAACTTATTGAATCCAGCTTGCTCTAAACAATTTTTGACGCAATTTAAGGGACAACCATCAATCGCCAGAATCTTCTCGGCGGATTCTGTGGTTTTCATAATGCCGCTGACACGTCCGCCAATTCCAGCCAGACAGAACATCTTGCCGATGCCGTCTTTGGTCAGTTTTCTTGCGGCTCGGTCAGCGATTTCGCCGACATCAGCTGCTCCGGAACAGGCGAATATCAACGTCGGCCCGCCGCTACAACAATTAGCCTGACCGCACATAATATTCTCCTTAACACGAATCAAATACTTATCTCTTATGTCAATTTTATGCCATGCTGAAGGATTGTCATTTCGACCGAAGCGTCCCTTGGGGGACGCGAAGCGGAGAAATCTGCTTTTTAAGATTTCTCGACTTCTGCTGCTTCGCAGCCTCCGCTTGAAATGACCTAAACAAGCATCTTTTTTATTTCGTCCGGCGAAACAACCTTGCCGACGATTTTCACCTGGCCGTCAATTGCCAGGGCCGGCGTCATCATCACGCCGAACTTCATAATTTCATTTATCTCTGTCACTTTTTCCAGCGAGTATTCAATGCCCAAATCTTTCGCAGCAACCTCGGCATTTTCCGCCAGCTTCTTACATTTAGGACAACCAGTGCCGAGAATTTGAATCTTTTTCATAATTACTCCCTGTCAATATCGGCGGCAAACCAGTTTTGAGTTCTCAGACAGATTTTGACCAGCATAAGCATCACGGGGACCTCAATCAGCACGCCCACAACGGTCGCCAAGCGCGGCACCGGAGGAAAGACCGAAAAGCATCGTTGCCGTGGCTATGGCGACCTCAAAATGGTTCGACGCTCCTATCATTGCAGATGGGGCCGCATCCTCATAACTGAGCTTCAAGAGGCTTGGATAATAAATAGCCGATCCAGAATATCAGGTTTGTCTGAATAAACAACGGAATCGCAATCCAGAGTATCGTCAGCGGATTAGATAAAATGACCTCGCCCTTGAAGGAAAATAATAAAACCAGCGTAATAAGCAGGGCGATTATCGTTACCGGCGTCAGAAAGTGCAGAAATCTTTCTTTGAAACCAGGCTTGGCCTTTTGCGGCGATAATCCATTTTCGTGAGAAATATCCCGCTAATAGGGGCAAAGCGACATAGATAGCTATGGACAATAGTAGTGCCTGCCAGGGAACAGGCAGTCTGCCGACGCCGAGCAGGAATCCGCCCAACGGCCCATAAAGAAAAAGCATAGTAAGAGAATTGATGGCCACCATAACAAGCGTGTGCCCATCGTTACCTTTGGCAAGATACCCCCATACGAGCACCATCGCCGTGCAGGGGGCAATTCCAAGAAGGATGCAGCCCGCCAGATAGCTTCGCCACAGAGCGGCACTTCGAGCATTTTCACGCCGTTTAGCAGCGATGACCTTTCCCGACGCCGTAGGTTGCGCCGACTGGCAAGGTCCAGGCCGAAGGGCATCTTGACATAATCCAGCGCATCCGGAACCTATGAAAGTACGGAAGAGGATGCCGAGGAAGAACAACGCGATGGCATACATTGTGAAGGGCTTTATCGCCCAATTGACAAACAGAGTCAGCCCTACGGGCTTGATGCTTTTCCCGGCTTGAAGTACCTCGGCGAAATCTATCTTTACCATGATGGGATACATCATGAAGAATAGGCACACCGCAATCGGTATGGAGACAACAGGGGCCTTGTTGACATAGATTGCCAGGCCGTCAAGACATGTCGCAACAGCCGGGGCGAGCTTACCTAAAACGATTCCGCCGACAATACAAAGTGCCACCCAGACCGTCAGATACTTTTCAAAGATATTTAGGCCTTTGCCCTGTCCTTGAGGTGAATTGCCATTTGCCATAAATGATTTCTTTAACGCGGATTCTCTTTTTATTCCTTGAATGCCGTTATATCAACGCTGACGATATAGTCGCTGAGTTTTGCTCCTTCGGGCAAAAATTCTTTCACCTGCCTGTAAAGCGGGTCACTGCAATCGGCCATCACATCGACGTTGTATGCTTTTTCGGCGACTTGAATATTTTTTAGCCCCGCTTGTCTTGCCATCTTTATCGTATCATCGATCGCAACCGCCCCGGCGACACAACTGACTAATGCCGCAGCGGATTTTAGAACCTGTTCCGGCAAAGGCTTTTTCAGGGCAAGGTCGGAAACACACGCCTTGCCACCTCGTTTTAATACGCGGGCGATTTCTCGCCAGACCTGCTGCTTATCCGGCGAAAGATTAATTACGCAGTTCGAGACTACGACATCAACACTTGCATCCGCTACGGGAAGATGCTCAATTTCGCCCAGGCGAAACTCAACATTGGAAAGTCCCGTCTTTTCAGTAAATTTCGGAATGCTTGCCCTTGCCTTACCGATCATTTCCGCTGTCATATCGATCCCGATAGCTCTACCCTTTGGACCTACTTTTTTCGCAGCGATAAAGACATCAAATCCACCTCCGCTGCCGAGGTCTAAGACCACCTGGCCGGGCTTGAGATTCGCGACGGCGGTCGGATTGCCGCAGGAAAGCCCCATATTTGCCCCTTCAGGCAGAAACTCAAGTTCTTCGCTCAAGTAACCTATCCCCGCAGCAAGCTTGTCGGGCGATGATGAGCCGCAACAACCGCACGATTTTCCCTTTGCTATCTCACTATATCCCCTTCTTACTGTTTCTCTAATATTTTCATCCGATTTGTCCATTTGTCTTATCCCCAAAACGCACCAAAGAACATTCCAGTAATTGTGGCCATAATTATTACGAGCGAAATGAAAACAACGGCTTTCTTCGTTCCCATAATTCTCTGGATAACAATCATACTCGGCAGGGATAGCGCAGGGCCTGCGAGCAGAAGCGCCAGCACAGGGCCTTTGTGCATACCCAAATTCATCAACGCTTGTGTTATGGGAATTTCAGTCAATGTAGCAAAATACCAAAATGCACCTATAACGCTTGCGACAAAATTACTCTGCAGGCTATTGTCACCCACCCACTGTGCAACCTGCTTTTCCGGCAGCAGGACGCTGACAAAGCCGACGATGAATACACCGCCATAAAGCAGCGGCACAAGCAGCTTGGTAAATTCCCAGGTATTGTGCATCCACTGGGCAATCTCATCCCGCTCGAACCATCGCCAGGCCATAATAAGAACCGCCAGGCCGCACAAACCCGCCAGATACCAGCGTATGTGATGGAGCGCGATAATCCACGTCTTTTGCTCTTGCATATCGGCTATTTCGGTTTTCTGTAGCTCAATTTTGTCGCCCGGTTTTGTTTTCGCCGAGGTCCTCTTCAAGCTGAAACCGGACCATATCCTTTGTTTCGTGAATAACCACGGCCTTGAATTGTCGACCATCGTTTGTTTTCACAATGACATTGCCCGGGATTGTACCAGTCGCTGAATATAAGAAACAGAATCATAGAGGCCAGAAACAGTGCGGTCTTACCGATGTGCCGGCGAGGTTTTTCCGGCTCCGGCATCTGTAGGGCGGCTTCTGCTTTTGCTCGCTCGCCCTTGCGGAATATCACTGCCATCAGCAGGCCAATAATCACAGAGAAGGCTACCGCCCCGATGAACCTGCCCACTCCGATGTGAGAAACCCAGAACACGAGCGCTCAAGAAAATCGCAAGGACATTTATGCCTGGGCCGGAATATAAAAAGGCTGTTGCAGGCCCCAGACCTGCACCGAGATTATAGATGCCCGCAAACATCGGCAGGACGCTGCACGAGCAGACCGCCAGGACGCAGCCCGCTACCGACGCCACACCGTAGGCCAGAACCGGATTGGCCTTCGGGCCCAGATATCGCATAACTGAGCTCTGGGATAAAAACGTAATGATTGCCCCGGCGATAAACAGTGCCGGCACTACGCAGGCTAGCGTATGATTGCGGGCGTACCACTGAAGCAGCCGGAAGGACTCCTGGATTGCCTCCTGAATCTTAGGATTACTTAACGGCAGAAAATAAGCTACAAGAAAAATTCCGGCCAATGCTGCAAAAATCTTTAGCTCTCGTTTCATATATCCCTTTTAAAATTATGTGCCTATGTGAGCCATTTATTCACACAGTCTTGAAAAAATTGCTGATCGACGATTATCACACGCCCTTTAAATAGCTTTCAGAAGTTTTTCGTTTTCTTTGGCCTGCTGCTTTAAGACGCTGGTGATACAAGAGAAGAAATCAAGGATGCAGACGCACTTAAGACTGTATATGACCTTGAGTCCTTCTTTTCGATATCGAGCACGCCGGCATTAACCATTACCGAAAGATGCCGTGAGACATTCGAGCGTTCCGAGCCGACGATGCTCGGCAATATCGCAGACGCATTGCTCGCCGTCTTTTAGAAAATCTATAATCGCAATCCGCAGCGGATGTGCTATCGCCTTTGCGATCTCCGCCTGTTTTTGAAACAGCAGTTGTTTCTGCTTCGCAAACATTACGCCTCCTTAACTTTGTTACTGTGTTGAACTTTTGCAAAACTCTTTTGTTACTGTGTGATTATATACTCACATAGTATCCAAAAGTTCAATTAGAATCCGCAAAAATTTTGGTTTTTTTGTTTCACTTCGTTTAGGATAATCCCCGGTGCTGGAATCAGTAAGATTATAGGAGCCGCCAGATGAAAAATCTTGTTCTTGCCGTCGTTTTAGCCTGCTGGGTTGTGCCCGCATTGGGTGAGCACCAGCCCACAGGCAGGTTTCAAAAAGTCGCCGCCAGGATGATCAAGGCCATCAATGAGCAAGATCACGCCGGCGTTGGGAAGGATTTTGCCCAGACTATGGAGGATTTTTTTCCGCTGGAAAAACGCAAGCCGTTCTTCAAAAACATGTCCGGCCAATACGGCAAAATCAAGGAGCTTGAAGATGCACGACTCGTTCAGCCCGATCAAGCGGTTTTTGTAGCTCAATGCGAACGGGGGAAGCTCGATATAACGGTTTGGCTGGATGATGACAACAAGGTCATCGGCCTATTGTTCCTTCCACATAAGCCAAGTATACCGGTGCCGGACCGAAACCAGTCCGAGCTATCACTTCCTTTCAGAGGCAGATGGCTTGTTGTCTGGGGCGGTGATACAGAAGAGATGAATCAGCACCACGATGTTCCCAACCAAAGGTCTGCGTTCGATTTTCTTGGCGTTGACGGGCAGGGCAAAACACGCAAGGGCGAGGCTCACGCAAACGAAGACTACTTTGCGTTTGGCAGAGAGATATTGGCTCCCGCGGATGGGACTGTGACCGATGTCATCACCGGCGTCAGGGACAATGTGCCAGGCTCAATGAACCCATACTCAGCGCTGGGCAACGCGGTACTTATTCAGCATCGAGAGAGCGAGGTATCGGTTCTGGCCCATTTGAAACTTGGCAGCATAAAAGTCAAGGTCGGCGATAAAGTCAAAGCAGGGCATCTGATAGGTCTTTGTGGAAACTCCGGGAATTCCTCCGAGCCGCACCTTCATTATCACCTTCAAAATACGCCCATCATACAGGATGCGACCGGCATAAAGTGCTACTTTCAGAAGGTGATACTGCTACAAAATGGCAAGAGACAGGACAAGGCAGAGTATTCGCCCATAAAGAGTGAGATTATTGCCGCCGACTCAAACTGACCGATTCTTCGATAGGATGCTCCTGTAGACAACTATTTAACAGTGACATACCGCACCTTGTCATTCCCGCTAAAGCGGGAATCCAGTCAAGCGATAAGGTAATGGATCCCTGCTTCCGCAGGAATGACACTATGAATCGGTTGGTTTGAGGTCACTGAGTAGTTCCGGACAAATGCTTTCGCCGGAGTTAGTACCTTTTTCTAAACCTTGCGGTGGGGATGTTAAGGAGCTTGCGATATTTTGCTACGGTGCGTCGGGCCAGATTTTTTATCCCGATCTGGGCTAATTTTTCGCGGATCTGGTCGTCGCTCAGGGGCTTGGCTTTATCTTCAGCGTCGATGATTTCCTGAAGCTTGACCCTTATTGCTTCCCAGCTATGAGCCTGGCCGTTGTCGTCTTCCATCCCGCCACTAAAGAATTTTCGCAGCGGCAAGACCCCCCAGGGACACTGCATATATTTGCCGGCAACTGCCCTGGAAACAGTAGCAAGATGCACCCCGACATCATCGGCGACTTTTGACATCGGCAGCGGCCGAAGATAAAGTGGCCCTTTGTCAAAAAAATCCTTCTGGTATTTCACTATGGTCTTCGGTGACTTTCAATAGCGTGTTTTTTCGCTGCTCTATCGCATCCATAATCCACTGAGCCGAGCGGATGTTATTCTGCAAAAACTTCCGCGCCTTCTCACCTACCTGAGAGTCTTTCGCCATTCTTATATAGTAGGGATTTAGTCGCAAGCCCGGCAGGTCGGTGTCCCTCAATCGCACGGAATACTCGCCCGAATCATCCGAGGATTCCACTATTACATCGGGAGTAATAGGATGATTTTGCTCCGGGCCGATTTGCAGCCCCGGAGAAGTGTCCAGCTTGCTCATACGTTCAATCGCGTGGTTGATTCTCTCGATGCTGCAATTCATCTTCTTGGCAATATCCGGCAGGCGATTCTCCAGCAGAGCGTCCATGTGCTCGGATACAAGCTGGGCCTCGAAGCTCATATCGTCGGGACTCTGCGCCATCTGGATAAGCAGACATTCCTTCAGGCTGCGCGCCCCCACGCCGGCCGGCTCTAATCTTTGCACAAGCTGCAGCGCCTGGTTCAAATCATCGAGGGTAAATTCCGCCCGGTCTTTATTGTGCAACTGCTCTAATCTTACGGTTAGATACCCTCTATCGTCGATATAGCCTATGATCGTACTGCCGGCTCTTTTTACCGGCTCGTCAGCCTCAACCAGCCGCCACTGCTCCATCAGGTGATCGTGCAAAGACAGAGGCGGGGCGGCGGCGTTCTTGATCGCCTCGAGCTTTCTGTCCTGCTCGTCGGCCTGCCTGCGTACGTAGAAAGGCCCGGCTTGCTCTATGTACTCTTTGAAGTCATCCTCAACATTTTCAAGGCGTTCGAAATCTTCAACCTTGTTGTTGTCCGTCCTAATAACCAAGTCTTTTTGGCTGATATCGTCTTGAGACTTCTTTCTCGACGGACTCAGTTTCATCGACAGTTGAAGGCTCGGCCATTTCCAGGATCGGATTGTTGTTGAGCTCTTGCTCGATTCTTTCCTGAAGCGCCAGGATCGGAAGCTGGAGAATCTCCATAGATTGAATCATGTGCGGAGCCAGCTTCATCCGCTGCTCCATCCGCATTTCTCCGGTCATCTCCAGCTTCATGAAGACACCCGATGCTTTGTGATAGTACGTTTCTTAATTTGCGCTTTATTACGCTCTTTCTCCGTTGGCTCTATTATATCATAAATGCGACTGACGACCTCGTCAAATCCGGCGGGCAATCTAAAAACTTCGACGTGCCCGATGCGAATCTCTACAAGGTCCATCCTTGACGGTAGGAGCAGTGCACATATTGGTTGGCCTTGGGCACGTTGGTGCACCGCATGTTAGGTCCATCCCAGTATATCTTTTCGCCCGTACGAATCGCAATGTTGCCCAGCAACATAACCTCGGTCAGCAGACCTGCGAAGTCGAAATTGGCCTGGGCAGGTTTGCCGCCCTTACAGGCCGAGAGCCACTCTTCGTGGTGGCCGATCGATCTGGGGATAGTCTTGGGCGGCAGCTTATAGGCCTTCATCCGCGACTCCGGTATCAGGCGTGGACTTGCCGCGCACCAGCCCGGCGCCAATATCTTGCCTTTATCGCCCACCAGCAGCGAGCCGCCGTCGTTATCGCCCAGCCGCCGGCCTTCTTCGAGCTCTTCGGGCCGGGGCGGCATATTGCCCCCATCGTACCACATCAAGGTCACAGGCGGCATATCCTCACGGGCGGGAAATTCATACCGCAGAATTGATTTTGTTGGCCCCGTTTCGGCGTTCGCCCCTTCCTGGGAGACAACTTCTACGCTCGTTGGATAGCCAAGTTTTAACGCCCAAAAGATCGGCGAGCAGTTATGTATGCCCATATCGCCAAGTGGTCCGGTTCCGAAGTCCCACCAGCCGCGCCATTTGAACGGCACGTACGCGGGATGATACGGGCGATACGGTGCCGGGCCCAGCCACAAATCCCAGTCCAGGCTGTCCGGCACGGGCGGCGTTTCCTTTGGCCGGTCGACGCCTTGAGGCCACCAGCCTTTTGGCCGGTCTGTCCAGGTGTGAACCTCGCGCACAGGGCCAATAGCCCCATCCCGAATCCATTCGCATAATAGGCGAATTCCTTCGCCGGCATGGCCCTGGATACCCATCTGTGTGGTTACCTTCTGCCGGCGGGCCGCCTCGGCGAGCTTGCGGGCCTCGTATATCGAGTGCGTCAGCGGCTTTTCACAGTACACGTGCTTACCCATTTTGATCGCCATCATGCTGGCTGCAGCGTGTATATGGTCGGGCGTGGAGACTACCACCGCGTCGATGTCTTTTTGCCCCTCCAGCATCCGGCGGAAATCACGGTATATCTTGGCTTTCGGGAAATCGCTTGAAGGTGGCCTCCGCCTGCCTAGCGTCCACGTCGCACAGCGCAACGATGTTTTCAGTACTGATTGCTGCCATATTATCGGCCCCTCGGCCTCCAACGCCGATGCCGGCGATGTTCAGCTTCTCACTCGGCGGTGTCCGGCCAGGTCCTCCAAGAACGTGCCTGGGAACGATTGTAAATGCAGCAGCCGCAACAGCACCGGTAATGAAATTGCGACGTGAAAGATTCCAGACTTGCTTTTTGGTACTTCTACGCTCATTTTTCATCGCATTTTCCCTCGATGAGTACGTGGCCTTTTTATCTAAATTCACGGAAATGGGTAGCCCCAGGTTTCCTTACAGTCGCAAACATCCTCGGTTACGTCCCAGAATCCGCCGGCGACATATATCTTATTGCCGATTACACCAGCGACTGCGCAGCACCGCCCGGCCGGCATCGGCTCAACTTGGTCAAAAGTCTCTGTTTTCATATTGAAATAGGCGGCTCGGGCACTTCTTTTGTTGGTGACCTTGCTCACGCCGCCCAAAATAAAGAGTTTTGGCCCTATCGCAGCGTGGGTGGAGTGCTGACTCAGATACCACTTGCGCTGCTCAATCCGCGGGATATTGAGCTTGGCCCACTTATTCGCGGCCACATCGTATCTTAGAACGCCGTCGGCATAGGTCTCAAAGTCTGTTTCGCCGTGAACGGCATAGATATACCCATTGTAGCGGCCGTGGACGATAAATCTTGCGCCTTCGGGCATATCCGCCATTCGCTGATAGGTATTTGTTGCCGGGTCGTATCGGAACGTGCTTCGGTCGGCTTTGCCATCAGAGCGCAACGTTCTTGCCCCAAAGATGTAAATATAGTCGCCCACGGTTACGGCGTAGCAATATGAGCGAGGATGCGGCAGCGGTGCGATGTCCACATACTTATCTGTCTGCGGGTCGTACATCCAGGCCGTATCCGTCATAGTTACATCTATTGCCTTATTGTCGCCGCCGAAAAGATATATCATGCCCTTGTAGACGGCAATAGCCGGCCAGCCTTTGCTATCAGGCATCGGGGCGCCTGCGCTCCAGGTGTTCGCAGCCGGGTCATAAATGTGGTGAAGATTCACGGCTCGCGCAGAAGCGCCCCGGTTGGCGTATGCGGGTTCATATTGACTCCGCCAAACAGGTGGAGTTTGCCGTTTACCACAGCCCCGGCGCCGCCAAAGCGGGGAGCAGGAACGTCAGCCAGAATCTTCCATCTTCCGCCCGTCACTTGGCTATCAGTCTTACCCGTATCTACACTTGCATCTTTGGTCTGACAGCCGCTCATACAGAAAGCAAATAGAAAAAGCACACAAACGATTGTCGCAGCAGTCTTAATCCTGTTCATAACTTGCTCGCCTCCCTAACTAGTGCTCTGTCGCTGGCTATTTGAGGAGTTGTCATTGCGAGGCCTGCCTTGCAGGCCGTGGCAATCCCATTATGGAACAGCAGAGATTGCTTCGCTTCGCTCGCAATGACATCCATCGTTTGAGCGGCGACAGAGCACTGGAATAACCTATTTTGCTTGGCACTTTGCGCATTCTACTATGCGATCAATTTCCGCAGCCAAACCCTCCTCTACTGGTTCTGGCTTGTGCGTGCTTAAAATACGATTGATCTCGGCCCGCGCTCGTTCGGCCATCGAATTGCGTCCCTGATTTTCCCATATACCCCAGCTCTGTCGTGTCCAGGCGACGCCCGGCAGCCAGAGCTCCCGGCGAAAATGTTCGACAGTATGCTCCTCAGCGAGATAATTGCCGCGCGGCCCAACTTTCTTTATCACCTCGGCGGCAAGGGTATCGGCGTTGACCTCAAAGCCACGCGAGACTCTCTTGACGTACTCAGCCAGCTCGTTGTCGATGAAAAGCCACTCCAGGCTGGCGCCGTGGTCGGTTCCACAGATGCCGCAATGGCCAAAAGTATCTGCCCCGGCAAGTGCTCCGAGCAGCATACTTGTGCCTTTTTCTATGCCCGCCTGCGCATCTGGGACCTTCGGCATCCGTCAGGCCCACGTTGATATATACGGGGAAGCCGTAGTGCCGGGCAATTTGCACCATCGCCACTGCCATCAATCCCTGCTCGGCTGAGCCGAATGAACATATACCCGTGCCGGGGTCCATAATATGAGGAATCCCGCCATACGTTACGGGCGTGCCCGGTACCAAAAGCTGGGTGACAACGATGCCGGCAAGGATTTCCGCATTTTCCTGAGCAAGCGTGCCAGCCAGTGTCGCGGGCGCTGTTCCGCAGGTCATGGCCATTGGGCCGATACTGGCAGGCTGACCTGCCCGGACAAACTCCGCCAGTATGTCCAGCCCGTCTTTAGGCAGCCGCAGCGGGCTGATCGGCTCTAAGAAAGCCTCCACCATCGGTTTTGCCCGTAGGGGAGCGTCGCCGCCGGCCACAGTGCGATATATCTCCAAGATGTAACGAGCCGTTTGTCCGTTGCGCACCCAGCAGCGTGTGGGCTTGCCCGTGCCTTTGATAAGCTCGCCTGTCAGAAAGACATCGCGATATGTTTGGGGTATCTCCTGCGGCTGGCCCATCGCACCCACTATGTTGATGTTGCCCAGAGCGTCGCCCAGGCGAATTGCGTCGCGCGTATCCTGTATTGTTGCCGGACGAAGCTGGCCGCTGTGCGAATCTATCCAGCCGAACTGACCTGGACTGGACATCAGAACGAAATCGCGGTAGCCAAAACGGGCGGTAAACTTGGGATTGCGGCCGTACAGAACATACTTTTTGCCGGCACGTGCGATGCTATCGGTGACCAGTTTCTCAGGCAAGCGTGCAATCTTGGTATGCCTGTCTACTTTAGCGCCTGCCTGGCCCAGTAGCCTGAGCACATCATCGTGGTGTACCATCACGCCTGTATCACGCAGGATTACGAGGCTGGCATCACAAATTGCTTGTATCTGCTGGTCGGACAGAAACTGTATGTTGATTTTGGCCATGCGTAGCTCCGGCTCTTGGGTCAATACGAGCAACAGCGAGTGATTTCACGCTGTGTTTTCACGGGCTGGAAGCCCGTGCCACGGACTGCGCCATAGTTCAATGGGCGTTTTGACCCCTTTACGCTGAAATGGCAACGCAACCTTACAGCCAAGACCTGCCGACTGATAGCCGGCGTAGAGCACCTCTTGGACAACGCGTCCGTCCTCGCCGGTTGCCTGCGGCTGCTCTTTGCCGCGCACGCAGCGCGCGAAGTGCCGCATTTCCTGCGGGAAGCCGTAATTCCACATCTCCTCGAAGACAGGCCAGGTCCAGCCTTTTGTCGTCGGCGCCTTCTCCACCGCGTAGCCGTAGCCATACTCGCTATAGGTGGGTAGCGCATTGCCCAGGTGCAGGTCGGCATAAGTGACGCCCCCTTCTCCATAGACCTCAATCCGGTCCTCCATTCCGCCGCGGCGTGCCCAGCTATCCTCAATTAGTCCCACTGCGCCGTTTTGGAACTCGATAATGCAGATTGAATTATCTTCGCCTTTAGTCTTGTCGGCGTGCACGTAGGTGCCCATCTGGCAATAAACGTTTCTTATCTTTGGCCGGCCCAGGAACCAGTAACAGAAGGCGATGCCGTGACAGCCCATATCCATAAACACGCCGCCCCCGGATTTAGCCACGTCCCAGAACCACTGCGCGTGCGGGCCGAAGTGCTTTTCGCTTTGCTTGACCAAGTAGATTTTGCCGAACGCGCCCTGGTCGGCCATTTCTTTTGCCTTGACATACTTGGGCGTAAAGAAAAGCTCCTCCGCATACATCAATAAGACGCCCTTGGCTTTGCACGTATCGATCATCATATCCGCCTCTTCGAGCGTCAGGCACAAAGGCTTTTCGCAGACCACGTGCTTGCCGGCGCTAGCGATATCGATAGTCATTTTTGCGTGCAGATAGTTTGGGGCTGCAATTGTCACCATTTCGATGTCGCGTTCAGCCAGCATTTGCTTGTAGTCGGTGAAGACACGGGGGATATTGTATTTTCTGGCCAGCTTTGCAGCATTGCCGGGCGTCGGGGAGGCGACTGCGATGACCTCCGCCTCATCGGGCATCGCCGCAAATGAATAGGCGTGAATATCGGCCTCAAACTGCGACCCTATTATTCCTACCTTGACCTTTGCCTTTTTGGACATAGTTCCGCAGGCCTCCCGTTACTTGGCATGGACGGAGAATCACTCTAACTTTTGTCTGCCGATTATAGCGTCGGCGAGCATTTTGCCGCTTGCATATTCGATAGTGCTGCCGGTGGCAAGTCCCCTTGCCAGGCGGGTGATTCTCACGCCCGTATTCCTGAGCAGCGAGCTTATATAAAGTGTGGTGCCGTCGCCGGCCAGATTGGGATTGGTGGCCATTACTACTTCCGTAACGCCGCCTTTTTTAATCCGCTCGACGAGCTTGTCGATGGTCAGGTCTTCCGGCTCGATTCCATCTAGCGGTGCAATGTGTCCGCCGAGAACGTGATACACCCACTTGCAGGCGCCGGTTTTCTCCAGGGCTACGACATCTTTTGGCTGCTCGACAACGCAGATCACGCTTTTATCACGCCGGGCGTCGGAACAAATTTGGCAGAGTGATTGCTCCGACCAGTTGTAGCAGATTTCGCAACGTTTAATCTTGGTTTTCACATCTTTTATTGCATCGGCAAGTGCCATAGCCTCAGCCGGTTCAGCTTTCAATATATAGAAAGCCAGTCGTTCCGCCGTTTTGGGTCCAACGCCCGGCAGCTTGCCAAATTCTTCTATCAGCCGGCTCAGGCTTTCTGTGTATGCAGTGCTCATAATCTATATATATCACGCGCGCAAGATATGTCAACGAACAGAGCACAGGAGAAAATGCAGGTGCTCTATGAGAAATGCAAAGCTTTACATTTATGCGAATAGCGCAACTCGACGACAGTGCCCTAATCTATGAAGCTGGGAGGTAGTGTTTTGGTGTGTGTTTTTGAATAGCGTGCCAAACATCTGGTCACTTGCACCAGAAACGAACCAACACGGTAAAACAGGTAAATCGCTCCGAAGAGACAAATCAGCATAAGAAATGCCGTATCTTTCAGAACTCCATTCATTTACCTAACCTTTTCCATAAAGCCCCTAACGGGCAAGTATGCCTAGCTATGCTGCATACGTGTCTGCTAGTCTTTCTATCAGAAATTTACTCAAGAAATACTAAGAGCTGGTTAGGTTTATGTTAGAAGCGTGTTAATTTCAGGGAAACTGCTTTATCAGGATTCTGAGAACTGATAGACTGGCGGCGGTTTCAGCCAGCAGTGAGAAGGTCTGAATTTGAGAATCAAGCAAGCGTCTTTATCGAGGTGTCCAGATGGACAAACCAACAATACTTGTGGTAGACGATGAAGAGGATATTGTGGAGCTTGTTGAGCTTAATCTTCTTCGTGAGGGG
This sequence comes from Sedimentisphaerales bacterium, assembly GCA_963814265.1. Taxonomy (GTDB): domain Bacteria; phylum Planctomycetota; class Phycisphaerae; order Sedimentisphaerales; family Anaerobacaceae; genus JAFNGF01. Next base: position 27,168 of record CAWFCJ010000036.1, read on the forward strand.
TACAAGGCGCTCACATGTGGCACAGGCGAGCAGGCGCTGGAGATAGCACGTTCGAAGATACCGAACTTGATTATTCTTGACCTTATGCTCCCTGGTATTGACGGACTGGAGGTATGTAAGCGGCTGAGGAGCGACCCGAAGACCGAGCGGATTCCAATAATAATTCTAAGCGCCAAAGGTGAAGAGGCAGATATAGTGACAGGCCTCGAACTCGGAGCGGATGATTACGTTACCAAGCCATTCAGTGGAAAGGTACTGGTGGCTCGAGTTCGCAGAGTTCTGCGAAAGACCGTCACTACGGGGGATGAAAAGACCACAATAAAGACATACGAGCTAACCATTGACCCTGCACGTCGGGAGGTTCTGGCAGGAAGTAAGCAGATTGAGCTGACTTTTACCGAGTTTAATGTCCTGCATCTGCTGGCCGAGGCGTCCCGGTCTGGTTTTCACGCGGTATCAGATTGTAGATGCGCTGCACGGCAGCGATTATCTGGTCACCGAAAGATCCGTGGATGTTCAGATAGTCTCACTGCGCAAGAAGCTGGGTAGATACGGCGAATATATAGAGACTGTTCGAGGCGTAGGGTATCGGTTCAAGGACTAAATAATGGCCCGCAAGAAACTTATCTGGCAGCTTTACCCAACATACCTTGTGGTTACCCTGGCAGTATTGGTAATAGTAGCACTAGTATTGCTCACACTTTTTTCGACATTTTTACATAGACCAGACGCGAAAAAATCTTACGACCCTTGCGTATGCTGTAGCGGAGCAGATGTCAACCTCCTTACGGGCAAAAGATTTATCTGAGATTGACAAAATATGTAAACAACTCGGCCTCGCTGATAGAAAGGAAACGAGGTTTACGGTCATTTTGCCGTCAGGCAAAGTGCTGGGCGACTCAGACGATGACCCGAAGCAAATGGCAAACCATTCTGACCGACCCGAAATCAGAAAAGCACTTAGCGATGGCTTGGGATGGTCTTTGCGATCAAGCCCAACGCTGGGCATAAATATGATGTATGTCGCCGTTCCAATAAAAGAAGGTGATGATGTTAGGGCAATAATGCGTACAGCTATACCTGCAACCGACATAGATGACGCCCTTAAGAGCATTTACATTAAAATTTTCTGGGGTGTTGTCGCAACTGTATTCTGTGCTGCCGGGCTCAGTCTGTTGATATCGCGAAGAATCAGCAAGCCGATTATTGAAATGAAGAAAATCGCTGAAAGATTTGCCTCTGGCGACCTTGACCATCGCCTACTTGTCTCCGGCACAGGGGAACTGGATTCGCTCGCCAACGCCCTTAACAAAATGGCCACACAATTGCAGGAAAGAATCGCAACGATAACCGACCAGCGAAATGAGATGGAGGCTGTTCTTTCAAGTATGATTGAGGGTGTTGTGGCAATGGATAGACAGGGTCGTATTGTGAGTATAAACAAGGCAGCCGCAACTTTATTGAACATAGATGCACAGCACGTGAAAAACCGTACGATAGAAGAAGTTATCCGCAATGTGGACCTTCAGGAGTTCATCGAAAAGACACTAAATAGCAGGGTGCCAACAGAGATGGACATCACCCTGCCAACGGAGGACAACCGTCTCTTTCAATTGCACGGAGCTCCTCTTCCAACCGAGGCAGGCGGCAAAATCGGGGCGGTTATTGTCCTTAATGATATGACGCGAATGCGCCGGCTGGAGAATGTTCGGCGTGAATTTGTAGCAAATGTGTCGCATGAGCTTAAAACACCCGTTACCTCAATTCAAGGTTTTGCAGAAGCTCTTCTTGAGGGAGCAATGAACGACCACAAACAAGCCGAACGTTTCTTGAAAATCATTGCCAGGCATTCTGATAGGCTCAATTCCATTATAGAGGACCTTCTTACTCTTTCACGACTCGAAGAGGACAAGGAAAGGAACGAGATTTCTTTCGAGGTAACAGAGTTGAGGTATGTTCTTGCCTCTGCCGTAGAATTGTCGAGCACAAAGGCAGAGGAAAAGCAAATGAAAATCGAGCTTATCTGTGAGAATGATACGAAAGCGAAAATAAACGCGGCGTTGTTGGAGCAGGCGATGATTAACCTTATCGACAATGCCATTAAGTATAGCTCATCAGGGGATATTATCAGGATCATTGCCGAGCAAAAAAACAATGAAACAACTATTTCAGTGGAGGATAATGGCTGCGGAATAGCCCCAGAACATCTTCCTCGCATTTTTGAGCGTTTTTATGTTGTTGACAAAAGCCGAAGCCGAAAATTGGGTGGTACGGGCCTTGGACTGGCAATTGTCAAGCATATTGCTCAGGTGCACAGCGGCTCAGTCACGGTTGAAAGCTCGCCCGGGGTAGGCAGCACTTTTACCATTCATCTACCTGCGGATTGATGCCGTAAGCTGTTTTGCGGTGATCGCATTACAGTACCTTCAAAATTTAATGCAATTCTAACGTCCTCGTGACAGCACCTTAACAGTTCCGCAGTATCTTACAAGTGAGGGCCGCTGCTCCGCGGGAACCCGGTGCGTTCAGTCGCCGCTCAAGACCAGCTTGAGTATGGCGCAAAACTATATGGTTTTTGTGGAGGTGCAGAAATGGACAAAAAGGAAAGGAAGAAATGTATTGTGTTTTTGGTGACAGGATTGCTGCTCTTGTTGCCATGGCTGGCTGAAGATGCGAGGGCAGATGAGGTCAGCGACCTCAAGGAGCAGCTAAAGGTCCAGACACAACTCTTGCAGCAGAGGCTTGAACAATTGGAAGCGAGGCAGCGACTGGAAGAACAGAAGAAGGAGTCTACTGCCTTGCCGGAGAGTATCAAATGGCTGGAGAACATCAAGATCAGCGGTGATTTGCGATATCGATATGAGTCTATCGATGAGCAGAGCAGCCGCGACTGGAAATCCGGCGTTAATCGGAACCGGCTCAGGGTGAGATTGGGGCTTGATGCAAAGGTAAATGATGAATGGGACCTTGGCTTGCGAATTGCAAGCGGTGTTGGCGATCCCGTTTCTACAAACCAGGATTTGGATAACAGCTTTTCAGGCAAGAAGCTCTGGCTTGACCGGGCGTTCTTTAAATGGCATCCATCATCTATGCAGGGTCTGAATTTCTTCGGTGGAAAGATGCCGAATCCATTTTACACTGTCGGCATGAACCAGCTTATCTGGGACCACGACCTTAATCCTGAGGGGCTTGCTGCAAAATATCAGATGTCACTGAACGATGTGTGCAAACTATATATGAGCGGCGGCGGCTTTTGGGTGCAACGGGCAACCTATACGTCCCTCTGGGCAATGCAGGGTTACATCAACCAGAAGCTTGAGAATGACAGCTATCTTATTGGTGGTGCCAGCTATTACAACTACGGGAATATAGAGGGCCATGGAGACCTCTACACGCCATGGGCTGGTGGGGCTACTGCCAAGTGGTGGGGAAACACGACTACTGGTACGCCCGCCGTTTTTGCCAATGATTATGACATCATCGAAGGCTTTGCAGAGTACGGTTTCAAGGTCGATAACATGCCGATGGCTCTGTTTGGCGATTATGTGAACAACACGGCTGCGAGTAAGAAAGATGCAGGCTGGCTAATCGGCTGCACCCTTAACAAGGCCAAAGACCCCGGGTCTTGGGAGTTCAGATATGATTACCGTGACCTTGATGCCGATGCTGTTGTCGGGCAGTTCAACGATTCGGATTTCGTTGGTGGCGGCACAAATGGCAAAGGGCATTGGTTCGGGTTCACCTACCAGGTAGCCAAGAATGTGCAGGCGGCTTTGACGTATTATCTTGACGAGAGAAAAAATTCCTACCAGGACGAGTACCACAGGCTGCAGGTGGACTTAATGTTAAAATTCTAGTGACTTCAACATAATCTTAACAATTTCAGTTTAAGTTCAAAAGGAGACCCAGAAATGAAAAAAATCCTGACTATAACTTTGCTATGTTTGGTTTTCCCGACGGCCATATTTGCGCAGAACATAACAATAAATGGCGCGGCGCAACCTTCCCGTACCCAATCTATGCCCAGTGGGCGTACCAATATGAGAAGTTGACGGGCGTAAAACTCAATTATCAGTCTATTGGTTCGGGCGGAGGCATTGCTCAGATTAAGGCAAAGACGGTTGACTTTGGTGCTTCAGATGCACCAATGGAGGTCAAAGAGCTGGACGAACTCGGCCTGATACAGTTTCCGATGGTAGTTGGCGGCGTAGTGCCTGTGGTTAGTATTAAGGGTGTCAAGGCGGGCCAGTTACGCCTCACGCCGCAGATTCTGGCAGACTTATTTCTCGGAAAGATTACAAAATGGAACGACCAAAACATAGTGAAACTGAATAATGATGTGAAGCTGCCCAACCAGGCGATTACCATAGTTCATAGAGCAGATGCTTCCGGCACTACGTGGATATTCACCAATTATCTGGATAAGGTCTCAAATCAATGGCACGAAAAAGTTGGCGCCGGCAAAGCAGTCGCCTGGCCAACCGGAGTAGGGGGTAAGGGCAATGAAGGAGTTGCAGGATATGTGCAAAGGGTCGATGGTTCTATCGGATACGTGGAATATGCATACGCCCTGCAAAATAACCTGACTTATGTTTTGCTTGCGAATCGCACCGGCAAGTTCGTTGCTCCCACCATCAAGACTTTCCAGGCTGCGACGGCAAACGCCGACTGGAAAAATGCCCCAGGCTACTATATGGTATTAACGGATCAGCCCGGCGATGATAGTTGGCCAATCACAGGCGCATCGTTCATCCTGATGTATAAAGCACAATCAGGTGCCCAGCACGCCAAAGCTATGCTGGAATTCTTCGATTGGTGCTTTCGACACGGCGGTAAGATGGCAGAAGACCTTCATTATGTGCCGATCCCGTTGAACGTGGTGGAACTGGTGGAGAAAAGTTGGAGTGAGCAGCTCTACGTCCGTCAATCTCTTTGGCCGTAATGCTAAGCCTGCCCCAAGTGAATCGAGCGGATGGCTTGATGCTGTATTTTTGCGAAAAAGGAGACTTCTTTAGTGAAGAAATTCGTTCACTCAAGTAAGTCCATTACAGTGGATATATTCTTTCGCTGGCTGACTGTGCTCGGTGCAGCTATTGTAGTGCTGGTTGTGGGGGGCATAGTCTTAACGCTGTTGCTGCATTCTCGCCTTTCCATTAAACAGTTCGGCTTGGGATTCTTCATTTCCCGGCTCTGGAATCCCGTCACCGGAGAATTCGGTGCTGCCAGCAGCATCTATGGCACAATTATAACCACTTTGATTGCTATGCTTTTAGCCGGGCCAGCAGCCTTAGTCATTGCTCTCTTTCTGGTCGAGCTGGCTCCGCCTAAGCTGAGCCGCGCCGTAGGTTTGGGCATCGAATTACTGGCGGCTATACCCAGCATAATTTACGGGATGTGGGGTTTATTTGTCTTCGCCCCCTTTATGGCAGATAATGTCCAACCTGCACTGGCTAAAACTATGCCCTACCTTCCCCTGTTTCGGGGTCCGCCTATGGGCATCGGCATCCTCTCAGCAGGAATTATCTTGGCCATCATGATTTTGCCATTTATTTGTGCCGTCAGTCGTGAGGTTTTCATGATGGTGCCCGAAGTGCTTAAAGAGGCAGCTTACGCAATGGGCGGCACCACCTGGGAAGTGACACGTAAAGTCACAATCCCCTATGGGTTACATGGTATCTTAGGAGCGATGTTTTTGGGGCTGGGACGAGGTGTAGGAGAAACGATGGCCGTTACTTTCGTTATAGGTAACAGCCACCGCATCTCAGCGTCGCTATTTGCAGCAGGCAATAGTATTGCCTCAACATTAGCCAATGAATTCACCGAGGCGTCGGAGCCCCTCTACCTCAGTGCCTTAATAGAGCTGGGATTAGCTCTAATGGTGCTGACCTTTGGATTTCAAGTGGTTGCCCATTTATGGCTGAAAAGTATTCGCAAAAAAACAGGAACTGGACTATGAAGCCGAGGTCCATAGCTAAACGCATTTTCGTGAATCGGCTGATTATGGCAATCTCAGCAGCGGTATCTGGCCTGTTTCTATTTGTTCTGGCGTGGGTTCTGTATGAAGTTGTCATGCGTGGCGGGGCAGCCTTAAACTTGTCGTTTTTTACCAGGCTGCCTACACCCCCAGGCATCGCAGGCGGAGGTTTAGCAAACGCGATAGTCGGAACATTGATGATGACAGTCTTAGCGATTGCGATTGGGGTTCCGATAGGCTTGTTGGCTGGAATTTATCTGTCGGAGTTTGGCCAAGAAAGCCGCTTTGCAGACGTGATAAGATTCATGTGTAACGTGCTCATGGGCACTCCATCTATTATTATCGGCATGTTTGTTTACGCCTTGTTGGTCGTTCCAGCCCATCGGTTCTCCGGCTACGCCGGGGCAGCAGCACTGGCCATACTTATGTTGCCCGTGGTCACAAAAACTACCGAGGATATTCTAAAACTCGTGCCCAATACGCTGAGGGAATCCGCCTTGGCTTTAGCAGCGCCTCGCTGGAAAGTCACTCTGGGGGTTGTTTTCCGTGCTGGAAAAAGTGGTTTACTTACCGGAATCCTCTTGGCAATAGCCAGGATAAGTGGGGAAACCGCTCCCTTGCTGTTTACGGCGTTGAATAGCCCGTATTGGCCAAGAAGATTTCAAGAACCCACTGCGAACCTGACTGTTACCATATTCAATTATGCAATGTCACCCTATGCCGACTGGCAGCAAAAAGCATGGGGTGCATCACTGCTGATTACGGTCGGCGTGTTGTTGCTTACTGTAATTGCTCGGTTTGCATTGGCAGAGCGTAGAAAATGATTGTCTCGAATAAGAACAAGGTCACGGCATTGAAAACAGAAAAAGCAAACTTACGTGAACACGGAAACCAGTCGGCTATTTCAGAACCTAAAGTTATGGTTTCTGCACGTAAGCTAAACTTCTATTACGGCCAGTATCAGGCTCTGTTTGACAATAACATTGATATTTTCGAGCGACAGGTTACTGCAATTATAGGCCCGTCTGGCTGTGGAAAATCGACGCATATAAGGACATACAATCGGATCTATGAGCTCTACCGCGACCAAAGGGTCGAAGGTCAAATTATGCTCGATGGGCAAAACATACTTGAGGACAAGGTGGACCTAATCCAACTACGTCATAAAGTAGGGATGATTTTCCAAAAACCAAGCCCTTTTCCGATGTCCATCTTTGAAAACGTCGCATATGGGCTAAGGCTACATAACAAGATGCCTCACGGTGAGCTTGTGGGCCGGGTTGAAGACGCTCTGAAAAGAGCTGCCCTATTGGATGAAGTAAAAGACCAGCTTCATCAGCCTGGAACACAGCTTTCCGGCGGCCAGCAGCAACGTCTTTGCATCGCAAGGGCCATCGCCGTAGAACCGATGGTTCTACTTATGGACGAGCCTTGTTCGGCTATCGATCCGATTGCTACAGGCAAGATTGAAGACTTGATCGAAACCCTCAAGAAAAAATATACCATAGTGCTGGTTACGCACAACATGCAGCAAGCGGCAAGGGTATCAGATTACACTGCCTTTTTTTATCAAGGACGCATCATCGAGTTCGGACGAACCACACAGATATTCGAGAATCCGAGCATGAAACAAACAGAGGATTATATTACAGGAAGATTTGGTTAGGGCTATGGTTGAGCAGAACGAAAACAAAATTTGGAAAATTCGCACGATCAAGAATTACCCCGAGGCCCACAATCACATATTGGTGGGCAAGGTCTTACAGATAACAGACTCGTATGTTCGTTTACATTGCAGGAGCTATCACTTTGGAAGAGTTATTTGTGGACCTAAAGACGTCCAGATCGGAAATCTTATGATTAGGGTTGTTCCGTGGAGCCGAATTGAAATAATCAATGAGCTTCCGGATTCGTTTGATTATTTAAGGAACACTTTGATTGCTGATAAACAAGGCGAAGTTTTGTTCCGAGATACTCGGTGGTCCTTTCCACTTGGGTCCTGGGCTAAGGATGAACTGACAGAAGTGAAATACTAAGCCGGAAAGAAAATAGGTATGCCACTACACTTGCAGAGAGAAATCGAAGGTCTCAAAAAAGAGATACTTAGCCTGGGCGCAATGGTCGAGCTCAGCGTCCGTGAGGCAACGTTGGCGATTGAAACTCGCGACGAAGTTCTGGCCAGAAATGTCATTGAAAAAGACACAAGGACGGACCAAAAGGAAGTTGAAGTAGAAGAGAGCTGTCTGAAGATCTTGGCACTATATCAGCCGGTCGCGATCGATTTACGGTTCATTATTGCGGTGCTCAAGATAAACAATGACCTTGAACGGGTTGGCGACCTTGCCGTCAATATTGCGGAACGTGCGGCTTTTCTTGCCACTCAGCCGAAAGTCAGTGTCTCACTCGATTTCGCGGGCATGGCAAATAAGGCCCAGTTGATGTTGAAAGAAAGCCTGGACGCTCTGGTCAATATGAGTGCCGACCTGGCTCGCCAAGTCTGTGCGTCCGACGACGAGATTGACACTATGAATCGCCAGATGTATCTGATGGTACAAGATGGTATCCGCCAGCATCCGGAGCAACTGGAGTCTTTAATTCACTTACTCTCAGCATCGCGACATCTTGGGCGCATTGCTGATCATGCCACAAACATCGCCGAAGATGTCATATATATGATTGAAGGCGAGATTGTCCGGCACAAGACCGAGGAGTACAAATCACACCCCCGCCATTAACGGTCGTCGTCCGCAACGACACCGCACCTTACCACCTCGTGGAACGACTGCACTGAGACAGGAAAAATCTACCAAAACGCTTTGCAAAGCAAATGCTTGCCGGTTAGAATCCCTGTCCTATGAGTGCAGGGCCAAAACTTGTCTTGGTAGTTCTGGTAATATTCCTTCTGGCTGGTTGTGGCGAACAGGTTGATCCGAACGAGCCGCGGGGTTTATACAGATCAAAGGCTCGGATACTATCGTCAACGCCGTCCAGAAAGTCAGCGAGGAATTCATGAAGGACTACCCGCACGTCTTTGTCGCCGTCACAGGCGGCGGCAGCGGCGTGGGAATCGCCTCACTGATCAACAAAACCTGCGATGTGGCCACTGCCTCCCGCGAGATGAAGCCCAAGGAAATCGAGATCGCCCACCAACGCGGCGTCTATCCCAAGGAATTCGTAGTCGCCTACGATGGGGTTGCGGTCATCGTAAATAAGGACAATCCCGTCAGACAAGCTGACGATCGAGGACCTGCACAAGATCTTCACGGGCAAGGCCACCAACTGGAAAGAATTCGGCGGAAAAGACCTTCCCATAGTCACCCTTTCCGCGAGGTCAGCTCGGGCACGCACATGTATTTCAAGGAGGAGGTCATCCAGCTCGGCAAAAAAGACAGCACGGAGGAGTTTTCCGCCCAAACGCTGCTGTTGACCTCTTCGCAGGCGATTGTCGAGGAGGTTGTAGCCAATGAGGCTGCGATCGGTTATTTGGGTATGGGTTATGTCTCGACCGGACCAAAGCGGTGTTGGTAGCCAAGGGCGGGGAATTTTACCCTCCGACGTTGAAAATGTCATCAAGAAGACATACCCACTTTCCCGGCCGCTTTATTGCTACACGAACGGCGAGCCGACGGGGGCGGCTAAATTGTTTATCGAATTTGCCTTGGGCCCAAAAGGCCAGAAGCAGTTCAGAGAGACCGGTTTTGTGCCGGTAGGAGCAACAGTTGCACAGAAGGATCAGTGAATATGTCGTAGAATCACTCATCAAGCTGAGCGGCCTGCTGGTCATTGTCTTTGTATTCCTGATTCTTCTTGTTTCTCCTGAAAGATTCGCTGTCGCTGTTTCGGCATATACCCGCTGGGCGAATTCCTATTTCGGCACGGATTGGCTGCCAATTTCCGAGCCGCCCAAGTTCGGCGTCGTTCCGCTGCTGCTCGGCTCGATATACGTGACGGTTGGGCAATCCTTATCTGTGTGCCTCTGGGCGTGGGCTCGGCTATGTTCATTGCCGAGGTCGCCCCGAAATCTCTAAAGCATGTCCTGAAGTCGCTGGTCGAGATTCTCGCCTCGATTCCGAGCGTCGTCTTGGGGTTTCTCGGCATTATCTGGCTTGGCCCGGTTCTGAGGAACGTCTTCGGTTTGACTACCGGCATGTGCGGCCTGACGGGAAGTCTGCTGCTGGCGTTCATGGCCCTGCCGACCATCATCAGCATTTCCGAAGATGCGCTGGTGGCGTGCCCAGGACCTACCGAGAGGCGGCCTTCGGCCTGGGGCCACCCGCTGGCAGACCCTCTGGCGGATCATCCTGCCGTCGGCTTCCTCGGGCATTATGGCCGCGTGTATGCTCGGCATCGGCAGGGTCATCGGTGAAACGATGGTCGTAATGATGGTCACGGGCAATGCCCCCGTGGTGCCCAGATCGATCCTTGCAGCCTCTGCGGACTCTGACCGCGACCATCGCCGGCGAAATGGGTGAGACGGTCGGCGGCTCCGACCATTATTTTGCCCTTTTCGCCGTCGGGCTTGTCCTGTTCGCCATCACTTTCATAATCAATTTCGTCGCCGATGCCTTTTTGCGAAGGGCAAGGAAATGAGCACAGCGAAAGTCCGCCAACAAATTGCTTTTTTCGTCCTCGGCGCTGTTACCTTACTTGTTGATCGTGCCGATCATGCTGACGATCTTCTATGTCGTCAAAAACGGCATCGGCGGCGATAAGCTGGGAGTTTATCACTCAGGCGCCGCGAAACGGAATGAGGCAGGGCGGCATCTTTCCCGGCCATCGTCGGCACGATCCTGCTGGTAATCGGCACAATGCTGTTCTCCCTGCCGCTGGGCGTGCTGTCGGCGATTTACCTGGTGGAATATGCCAGGGACAACTTGTTCACGCGCCTGGTCAAGCTGTCGGTGGTGAATCTCTCCGGGATCCCGTCGATCGTGTACGGCCTTTTCGGCTTCACGGTGTTCGTGCTGTTCCTGCGGTTCGGCACGTCCATCCTCGCCGGCTCACTGACGCTGGCGATCATGAGCCTGCCGGTAATCATCACCGCCTCCAAGGAGGCGCTGGAATCCGTGCCCTTCAGCTTTCGCGAGATCAGCCTGTCGCTGGGCGCTACCAAATGGCAGACCGTTCGGTATTGCGTGCTGCCGTACGCCATTCCCGGCATCCTCACCGGCACGGTCCTGAGCCTGAGCAGGGCAGCCGGCGAAACAGCCCCGATCCTTTTCACCGTCGCCGCCTTTTATCTGCCGCGCCTGCCGCGTTCGGTCTTCGACCAGGTGATGGCCCTGCCGTATCACCTTTACGTCATCTCCACGCAGGTGCCGAACATGCCGACCGAGATCAGTTTCGCCACGGCTTTTGTGCTGATAGCCCTGGTGTTCCTGATGAACCTGGTAAGCATCATATTGCGTGCCCACTACAGAAAAAAGAGGTTATGGTAGCAGAAGCGGTCATAAGAACTGTTGATTTGAGCTGTTGCTTCGGCTCGGCTGCGGTTCTAAAGAACATGAACCTGGAGATCCATAAGAACGAGATTTTCGGGATCATCGGCCCGGCCAACAGCGGAAAGACCACTTTCTTGCGGGCATTAAACCGGCTCAACTACCTCAACGCTACGTATCGCAGACCGGCGAGATTTTCCTGGGCGAGCAAAATACCCGAAGCTGAGCGACAACATTCTGCGCAAGAAGATCGGCATTATTTTCGCCCTGCCGCAGGTGCTGCCGGTCAGTATCTTCGACAATGTCGCCTACGGCCCGAAGGTTCACGGCCTTACCGGCAAGGACACACTTGGCCAGATTGTGGAAACCGCTTTGAAGAAGGCCTATCTTTGGGACGAGGTCAAGGACCGCCTTAGTGAGCCGGCAGTGCGGTTATCCGGCGGCCAGCAGCAGAGACTCTGCATAGCCGCACCCTCGCGGTCGAACCGGAGGTGATTCTGTATGATGAGCCCTGTTCGGGACTGGACCCGATTTCGACCGCCAAGGTCGAAGATACTATGCAGCAGCTGAAGGAAAACTACACGCAGATACTGGTGACGAACAACACCAAGCAGGCAGCGCGTGTCAGTGAGCGGTGCGGCTTTTTCCTGATGGGCGAATTGGTTGAAATCGGTCAAACGCCCGTGCTCTTTACCAAGCCGCGTGATAAACGCACGGACGACTATATAAGCGGAAGATTCGGATAATATGGAATTTGTGCCCAAAATCGAGACAGTCGGCCTGAATCTATACTACGGCGATTTTCAGGCCCTTAAGAACATAAACATGAGAATTCCGGGGCGGAATATCACCGCCATCGTCGGGACCTTCCGGATGCGGCAAATCCACGCTTCTGCGATGCTTCAATAGAATGAACGACCTTATCGAGCACACAAAGGTCGAAGGCAAGATAGTTATCGATGGCCGCAATATCCTCGAGCCGGATACCGATCTAATTTCTCTGCGCAAAAAGGTCGGAATGGTCTTTCAAAGACCGAACGTCTTTGATTTGTCGATCTATAATAACCTTAAATTCGGCCTGCGTATTCACCGTATGCTGGATGGAAAAGACGAAATCATCCAGAGCATCCGGGGCGGCCTCGAGCAGGTCGGGCTTTGGCAGGAGCTCAAAGATAAACTGTCAAACAATGCCCGCACTCTCACGCTTGAGCAGCAGCAGCGGCTTTGTATCGCCAGGGTTTTGATTCTAAAACCTGATATAATTCTGCTTGACGAGCCGTGCTCGGCTCTCGACCCAATCGCGACACTCAGAATCGAAGAATTATTGCAAGCCCTCAAAAAGCAATATTCCCTTGTAATTGTAACCCACAACATGCAGCAGGCGGCAAGGGCGTCGGATTATACAGGCTTTATGTATTTGGGCGAACTCGTCGAATTCGAACAAACAGAGCAGATTTTTTCGAATCCGAAAGAGAAACTTACCGAAAACTATATAAGCGGCCGTTTCGGATAGTCCTTGGGAGAATAGTATGCTAAGGGAAGGTTTTGCTGAACACATCAGACAACTCGAAAAAGACATCACAGGTATGAGCCAGATGGTGATCACAGCCATCAATTGCTCGATAGAAGCCCTGAAGGCCCGCAACGTTGACCAGGCTAGGCGAATCATCGATGACGATGCGCTGATCAACCAAAAACGATGGGACATCGAAGAGAGGTGCATCTACCTGATCGCCACGCAGCAGCCGGTGGCCAGCGATTTGCGCGAAATTATAGCCGTCCTGAGCATTGCCACTGAACTGGAGCGTATGGGCGACTATGCTGAGGGTATCGGCAAAATTGTCATACTGTATGGCAATGAGCCGCCCGTTAAGCCTTTGGTCGACATCCCCCGGATGGCGCAGAAGGCCGTTAGTATGCTTCAGAGAAGTCTTGACGCATTTATGAAGCGTGACGCTCAGGCAGCAAAGGCTATTTGCAACGAGGATGATGAGGTCGATTTACTCCACGAGCAGGTCTACCGCGAGCTACTATCATATATGATTGAGGACCCCAAAACGATTACAAGGGCGACCTATCTTATCTGGGCCGCCCATAACCTTGAGCGGATCGCCGACCGCGTGACGAATATCTGCGAGCGGATAATCTTCCTGGTCACCGGCACTATGACGGAGGTCAATGTCTCGCGTTACTAAGCCGAAGGTCCTGGCGATGTCTTCGCCCAGCAGTCAATCGCCTGGGTTTTCTTCGATGCCGGTGATGGTTGCGTTCAAGCCCAGAAGGACCATTTTAACAGCAGGGTCGCTTACTATCTCGTTCTTCTTCTGGCTGCTGATTTTAGACTGTCCCGTACTCGGCTGAGTTTTCGCCTGCTCTTCGCTGGCGACCAGCGACTTCGGTGGCTGCCCATTGCTTGTATCCGGCTTCTGGTCGCTGACGTCTTGTGGCTCGTGAGCGGTGACCGGTGACTCACTCGTGGGTCCGCGAGGCAGAGTCCATCGCCTTAGTCTTGAGGCTTGTCGGCTCTTTTTTTTTTGCTGCTGCAGTCGCCCCGCCTTCTAGTTGTGACATAAGCTCGTCAACGTTCAGAAAATGCTGCGCAAGCGCAAAACGCAGTAGAGTTGCCTCCAAAAGTGCTCTGGGCGTATCGCTATTTTTAAGAGACCATCGCAGCCTTTCAAGAGCCGTTATGCTGTAAATAAGTGCAGCGGCATCAAACTTCTCGGCTAACTCGCCGGTCCGCTTTCGCTGCTCAGGCGTCAGAAGCAGAAGGTCACTTTCGCCGCCGGCTGATTTCATCACCATAATGTCACGCATAAAGTCGATAAGGGCATCGGCGATCTGGACCTCGCTCAGCCCAGTGCTGATCAAATCCTCTATGGAGGCAAGCGTCCCGGCTGCATTGCTGTCGCCGATCTGGCCTATGAGATTATAGATTTTTTCACTGTTCGGCTGGCCGAGAAACTCCTGGAGTAATCCAGCGGTCAAAGGTTCTACGCCGGTGCTTATCAGTCTATCCAGCAGGCTCAGCGCGTCTCTCATCGAACCATTTGCCATCTTGGCAAGCGGCAAAATTAAGTCTTCCTGGTACTGTATTTTTTCCTGGCCAAGCACGAACTTAAGCTGCTCAGCGATTTTGGCCGGGCTTATATTCCTGAAATCGAACCGCTGGCATCTGGATTGAATGGTAGGAATGACCTTATTCGGCTCGGTAGTGGCGAAGATAAACTTTACATGGCTGGGCGGCTCTTCCAGTATCTTCAGTAGCGCATTGAACGCCTCGAGGGTGAGCATGTGCACTTCGTCGATGATGTATATCTTGAATCTCGCGCGGGCAGGCCGAAAAATGGCATTTTCTCGGAGCTCACGAACGTTGTCGACTCCGCGATTTGTAGCGCCGTCTATCTCGATGACGTCGATGTCCTCGCCGATGCTTATCGCGACGCAGCTATCGCACTTGCAGCACGGCTGCGCGGTAGGGGCATCAACGGCAAGGCAGTTAAGCGATTTTGCCAATACTCGCGCCATAGTTGTTTTGCCGACCCCGCGTGTGCCGGTGAAAAGATAGGCGTGCGCCACCTTGCCGGTCTTTATGGCATTTTTCAGCGTTTTGGCGATAGGGTCCTGCCCGATGACGTCATCGAACGTCTGCGACCTGTACTTCCTTGCCAGTACCATGTAAGCCATAGCAGAACTCAGAATACAGAATTCAGAAGTCAGACGTCAATATAGCAGAGCAAATGGCAGGTTTCCACAAAAAGATGCCCGACCAGCAGTTTTTGCCTGTCGAATCCGAATCTGGCCCCGCAAACTTCTGGAAAAACCGCAGTCTATTTGGTAAGATTGCATGCAACTGTAACGAGTCGCTGTTTCAGGAGGAGCAGATATGCTGAGAACCATCGCGAAGGATTATGTGGCAGTAGTTGGTTTGTTGCTGGCGGCCGCCTGCGCGGCCTTCGGAAGAATCATCTATGTCGATCCTGCGCAGTCCGCTGCTGCCGCAGCAATTATAATTGACCATAACTGCGTGGACCTTTCCGTTATCCCGGATCGTTATTTGCCAAAGGCGGCCGCGATGCGGATGTTGATGCGGCACGCATCCGTGGGCGACGGCATCAATTGGGGACTGGACTGCCTGGCGGGCTCAAAGCCTGCACAGTCAGTCTGCTCCGGTTTTCCGCCCGGCAAATACGACCGCAGCA
The DNA here is from genome assembly GCA_963814265.1 of Sedimentisphaerales bacterium. GTDB lineage: Bacteria > Planctomycetota > Phycisphaerae > Sedimentisphaerales > Anaerobacaceae > JAFNGF01. The sequence continues at coordinate 42,782 of CAWFCJ010000036.1, forward strand.
ACTGGCGCCTTGAGAATCGCGGCAATCCAGGTTGGAAGGCTAAGGTTGACGACCTGGTCGCACAAACCGCGTCACGGGCCGGCGACTTTGACGTCTTTACGATGAAGTTCTGCTACATAGACGCTCTGGGCGATAGCCATCCTGACTGGGAGTATTTTCGCAGCCGGATGGAGCAGTTGGAGGCGGATTATCCGGACCAAAAGTTTGTCTGGTGGACAATACCGCTGACCAGAGACGGCCAACCCGGCACGGACCTGTTTAACGCCCAGGTGCGCTTTATTGTGCCGCCAACGGCAAAATCCTGTTCGACATCGCAGATATAGAATGTCACGAGCCTAACGGCGTCAAGCTGACCAACGCCCAGGGCAATGAAACTATCAGCCAGAATTACACCGACGAGATTCACGCCGGGCACTTAAATCCCGAAGGTCGAGTCCGCGTAGTCTCGGCAATGTGGCATCTGATGGCAAGACTCGCAGGATGGCAGCAGCCCGGCACGATTCAAGGCGCTATCGACCTCGCATCAGACGGCGATACCATAATAATTGGCGACGGCATTTATACCGGCACGGGAAATCGTGACATCGACTTCGATGGCAAATCCGTGACCATCCGCTCGGAAAATGGTCCCAGGCAGCAATCATTGACTGCCAGGGCGAAGGTTACGGCTTCCATATTGTTGGCAATAGTACGGGGCCTGCCCGGCTTGAAGGCTTCACCATACGCCACGCGAGCCTGGGAGCCATCCGCTGCTACGGCAGCATCCTGGTAAGAACAGCCCCCGCCAATGCTGCGCAGGTATCGGCGTTTGCGCAGGTTGAGGACCCCTTCGGTTACGCACCGGTCGTTATCAACAACTGCCGGATTGTTGAAAGTCCTGACGGCGGGATTCTGCTCGATAGTCACGACAACGTCACGATTGCCAACTGCTACATTGCCGCAAATGGCACCGCCGGCATCTGGGCGTATGCCAGTGACCCCGTCATCTGCAATTGTGTAGTGGTGCAGAATTATGGCTCTGGCATTCGGGCAGTTCGCGGGGCAGCAATCAGTAATTGCACCGCTGCGGATAATGCCGGTCTCGGCATCTGGATATCGCAGGGGGCGGTTGTCAATTCAATAGTATGGGGCAACGGGCAGCGGCAGCTCTATAGCCCCGATGATAATGCCAGCGTGACATACTGCGATGTTCAAGGCGGCTGGCCGGGCACAAGCAACCTTGATGCCGACCCCTATTTTGCCGCCACGAGGGGCGGCGACTATCATTTGAAATCGCAGGCCGGCAGGTGGGATGCAAACGAGGGACGATGGACGAAGGACGATGTGACGAGCCTATGCATCGATGCGGGAAATCCTGCAAGTCCGATCGGTTTTGAGCCTTTCCCCAACGGGGGCATAATAAATATGGGCGCTTATGGCGGCACAACCGAGGCGAGCAAATCGTACTTCGGCGGACCTGTTTGCGAAGTAATTGCCGCCGGGGACATAAACGGCGATTGCAGGGTCGATTGGGCGGACCTGCGGCTCATGGCCTTGCACTGGCTTGAACAGAATCAGTAACTGCTGTATTGATTCAAAATAGAGAAAATCGCCTGTGCCGCAACCATAAAAAATTTGCCTGTAAAACCCTGCAAAACGTGAACATTTTTGCTTGACTATCGAATACTGCTATACAATAATCGCGCGCCCTGGTAACCGATGGTCATTAAGTGAACTTTTGCAAAATTGAGATTAGGCACACTTTGAAAAGGAAAAATTTGTTGTCTTATTTTTCCTTTTCAAACATTAACTACTTGATAGATAATTACTTAGCTCTATTATTTAAGGAAATCAAGAAACGGATTTCCTTAAATAATATGTGCCTAATCTCCATTTTGCAAAACTCTTGTCATTAAAGGAGATTTGTTATGACAGTGAGGATTGAAGATACCTGCACGGCTTGCGGTCTTTGTTGTGATACCTGTCCGGAAGTCTTTGAAATGGGCGACGATAGGGCTCAGGTCAAGGTCGACGAGGTTCCTTCCGAGTACGAAGACGCCGTGCGGCAGGCCGCCGATGAGTGCCCGGTGGAGGCTATTATCGTCGAATGAACACCGCGTAGGGAACTCCCTTTGGCGGATTCGGGAACCCTGCAATAAATTGCAGGGCTAAATATTTAGCCCCCAAATTTATTTGGGGGTTCTCCTTCCTGCGATGTGGCATTCGTGCGGGGTTACTTTGAAAGTTGTTGGCTCCTCTGGTGCGCCTGTTTAATGGCGGTTGATAACAATTGCCCGAATTTGCCCTGGGCTAAAACCTTAAGTGCCGCCTCGGTCGTTCCGCCAGGCGAGGTAACTTTTTGGCGGAGCACGGCGGGAGTTTGGCCACCTTTATCAGATTCGACCGCAAGTAAAGCCGCTCCTTTGGCGGTTTGCAGAACCAGGTCTTTTGTTATGTCACTTGGTAAGCCTAATTCAATACCGGCCTTTATCATTTCCTCCATCAACAGAAAATAGTAAGCCGGTCCACTGCCGCTGACGGCAGTAACAGCATCTATCAAACTTTCATCGTCAACGACAACAGTTTTGCCGACAGCCGAAAAGATGGATTTTGCTCTTTGCAGCATCGGCCTTGCTAAGTTGTTAGCGAACAAGCGCAGGCCCCCTCGCCGATCAAGGCAGGTGTGTTGGGCATTGCGCGGACTATAGGGATATCGCCCAGCACCGCGGAAATGCCGGCGGTACGTATGCCGGCTGCAATGGATATGACAAGGGTTTTCTCTTGACGGCGTCCTTGATACTCTGCAGTGCCTCAGCCATATTCTGAGGCTTGACGCTGAAGACGACGGTTCTCAGCCCGCTCTGCCACCTCAACGTTGGTTCGAGCCATAACAAGACCATACTTATTGGCGACAAAGATGACCCGCTCCGATCTTATGTCGCTGACGAACACCTGGTGACAGGCGTAAATATTTGCGGCGATAATGCCCTTTATCAGGGCTTCAGCCATATTGCCGGCGCCGACAAAACCGATTGTACTCATTGCAGCCGCTCCCAAATCAGGTTTGTTCTGTTGTGTATTCTGTCTTTTGACACATTTGCAATTGCCCACTATAATATATCTATGCTTTCAGAACAGGATAAAGCTGCAATTTTACAACTTGCCCGCCGATTTCGGGTCGAGAAGGTCTTTCTCTTTGGCTCGGCTGCAGACAGTCAGAAAGAATCCGCCGATATTGATTTAGCGGTGCAGGGCATTCGTCCCGAACAGTTCTTTGATTTCTATGGTGAACTGATCCTGGCGCTATCAAAGCCGGTAGACCTGATAGACCTCTCACAGAATACGAAGTTTAATGTCTTGGTCAAACGGGAGGCAGTTGCCCTTTATGGCTGACATACGCGAGAAGATTCAGGCTGAATTTGAGAACATCGAACGCGCTTTGAATGATCTGAGAACCCGTGTAAAACACGGGGCTAAATATTTATCCGCCAAACGGACGGCGGATTTAGCCTGCGGTTTTACCGCGGTTTGTTGGCCCAATAGATAGGAGCGAAAGTCAATGCAAAAACCGGTCAAATACGAGCAAGCCATCAAGACCAAGTATCCTGAACAGGTAGTAATAGCCATAGCCAAAGACAAAGAGGGTAAAGCAAATCCGGTCACTCTGGGCTGGACGATGATAGTCTCCGGCGAGCCACCCATGATGGGAATAGCCGTGGCCAAAACTCACTATACGGTCAAAACCATCCGGCACTCAAAATGTTTTACCATAGCATTCCCCTCCTCGGATATGGCAGAAGCCGCTTTATTTTTTGGCTCAAAATCCGGCAGGGACACCGACAAATTCGGCGATTTCGACTGCAAAATCGAGCCAGCCAAAAAGATTGACTCGGTGTTGCTTTCGGATGCTGTGGCTAATTTCGAATGCACGCTGGAATGGCAAAAAGCTGCCGGCGACCACATAATCTTTGTAGGCAAGATTGTCGCCTCGCACGTCAACACAAAACGCAAGAAGCGATTGTATACGGTTGGCCCGGGCACAAAATGGGCCCGTTCTCATAAAGGACCGGCGTTGATTTTCTCGATAAGACTGGGTAGCTCAGCCAACTGGCCTATTCGCCACGTTCCTTCTGGGACTTTTTTTCTGACATTGGCTGCATTGACTGAGTGAGCGCCGCGTGCATGCCGATTTTTGCTGCGGCGGCAACGTCGTTTCTTATATGGTCGCCTACAAATACTATGTTCTCAAAGGCTTCGCCGACTCTATGGGCGGCAATTTCAAAGATTCGCGGGTCGGGCTTGCGAAAATCCAGTTCGCACGAATAGATTCTAACCGCGAAAAAATCCAGGATGCCCACTTGCTCTAAGTGTTTATCCAGGCAGCAGCGGTCCACGGATGTGTTGGAAACGATGCCAAGCTTAAGTCCCGATTCCCTAAGATTGGCCAGGGTCCTGGCAATATTTGGCTCGACTCTTGCAGTTTTGCTGAGAGGTTCGTACCAAAGCCACGCCAGATGTTGCCACTTCTGCGGTTCGAGCTCGATTCCTCTTTTGACGCCCACCTTTTTCAGCAGCGCCAGCATGTCGAAATCCCTGCCGGCGACGTTGGAAAGCCAGCTCTGCATACGTACACGTATTAGATTTTGCCAGCAATACCACTGGAAGTTGCCGACGGGCTGGCTCTGGCTTTTCAGATATTCGTAGGACAGTTTTGCCCCTTGCTGGAAAAGCCGCGTCACACGGACCTTGCCAAAACTCAATAACGTCTCACCAAGGTCGAAAAGAACTGCTTTGATTCTCTTAGCCGGCATAATTAGCGTACAGCGTTTAGGGTTTAGGGTTTAGGGTATAGGGCTTAGGGTATAGAACATAGATGAAAATACCCTCAGACTCATTCTAATTTTTCGGGTGCGTCATTCGATAAAGCATCCTGCCAACTTCGTTCAAAAGACCTTCAACTGTCTCGCTCCGATTTATGTAACCCAAATCCTCAGACAACAAATACTGGGTCTCCAATTCCAGCAACGAGCCATAGGCGACAGAGAGAAACTGGTGGTATTCCATTTTATGTTTCCTGCCGTATCCTTCAGCAATGTTTGACGGTATCGACACGGCGGCCCTTCTCATTTGTTGAGTCAAACCATATATTTCGGAACTTGGAAAAGCCTTTGTCGCTTTATATACCTCCAGGACCAATTTATATGCTTTTTGCCAGACTATGAGTTCCTTAAAGCTCTTCAAAGTCTCCACTTTCACGATCTCCTATCCCCTATCCCCTATCCCCTGTACGCTATACCCTATTTCCTCACTGGCGGCAAGTCGCCGCCAAAAGCCTCACGCATCCACTCGAACATTTCCCCGTCGGATATGGCTGACACTCTGTCAGCGGAATACTCTGCCTCAATCTTTTCGTTTATTTTGGCGATGCGCCAGTCGTGCTTGGGGATTTCAATTTGAAACCTTGCTTCTATCCAGTGTTTGATGCCCGCGGCACCGGTCTTGTCGGTAATGGCTACACCTGCCGGACGGCTGAGCAGTTTCTGAGTGTCGAAGCAATTGTATATCTCCTCGTCCTTCAACAGGCCGTCTGCGTGGATGCCGGCACGGGTGACATTGAAATCCTTTCCTACCAGCGGATAATTATCGGGAATTCCAATGCCCAATTCTTTACTGGCATACTCAGCAAGTTCAGTTATCGCCGGGTAGTTGACGCCTTCAGTCATCCCTTTCAATTGAGCGTGTTCAATAACCAGTGCTTCCAGAGGCGTATTACCCGTTCGCTCGCCGATGCCGAATACGGCAGCGTTGGCGGCGCTGCAGCCGTAAAGCCAAGCCGTTACGGCGTTTATTAGAACCTTGTGAAAATCGTTATGCCCGTGCCACTCCAGCCATTCCGCGGGAACTCCGATCCGCCGCAGCCCGGCGACAAGTTTCGGAACGCTTCGGGGTAAAGCTGCTGTGGCCCACGGCAAGCCGAAACCAAGCGTATCGCACAGGCGAATCTTAACGGGCCTTTTGTACTCCTCGGCAAGTTTCATTAACTGGCCGGCAAAAGGCAGCACAAAGCCTTCGTAATCGGCTCGCGTTACATCTTCAAAGTGACATCGTGGAATAACGCCGTTGTCGAGTGCGGCCTTGGCGATGTCGAGGTAGGCACTTAGCGCCTGAGCACGCGTTTTGCGCAGCTTAAGGAATATATGATAGTCGCTGGCCGAGGTCAGGATGCCGGTCTCGGTCAGTCCCATTTCGGTGACCCGCTTGAAATCAGCGGCTACGGCTCTAATCCAGCCTGTTATCTCAGGGAACCTGTAGCCCCGCTCTTTGCAAAGTTCTACCGCTTTTCTATCCCGGCTGGAATATAAGAAGAACTCACATTGGCGAATCAAGCCGGTGCCGCCGTCTATCTGGTGCAATAGATCGTATACGCGCAGTACCTGCTCCGGCATGTATGGAGGTTTTGCCTGCTGGCCATCGCGGAAGGTCGTATCCGTTATCCATATTTGATCAGGGATATTGTACTCAACCTGTTGGTTTTCGAATGCCACTTTTGGAAACGCAGTATATGGAAAAACCTCGCGGTACAGGTTGGGTTTTTCTACATTCACAAGTTCAGGATTTTTGTCCGGCATTAATTATCTCCAACGCCTCGTCAACTGTTGACAGCCCGACAGGTTAGCTCGGATCTTTCTGGCGATACGGTTCAAATTTGGCCAGATACCAACACTGGCCGAGATGGGATTCGAACCCACACGTCCTTACGGACAGGGGATTTTAAGTCCCCAGCGTCTGCCTTTCCGCCACTCGGCCTGGCGCAGTAGCGTACCGCATTTAGCCGAATTTTGCAAACAATTTGACGAAAAACACGGGGTCGAGGGCAACTGGTCAGAGGGTAATGCCGTACGATATGCGGAAGGTCATCGCCGGAATTTTCCGACAATGAATCGCGGGCCGAATCGCTGTAGGGAATCTTTTATTCGCTCCATTTTCTGCGCCAGGCGAATTCTGCGAGCCAGCGTTTTTAGATTGGCGTCATCACCGGCAAGAGTCTTTGCCCTATTCACTGTTTCCTGCGCTTCAGCCAACCGTCCCATCGCCTGGTAAAGGCAAGCCAGGTCTTTCAATGCCGGGATGTGGTCGGGCTTGACCTCAAAGCGCCTGCGTGAGAAACTCCACGGCTTCTTCCAGCCAACCTCTGTTGGCGGTGACGACACCGAGGTAATAATGGGCGTCTGCGTTGGCACGGTCAATATCAACGGCGCGGAGCAGACAGTGTGTCGACAGCTCCAGATCGCCGATTGCCAACGACATCGACGCCATAGAAACCAACGCGTCCGCATCCTCGGGGCCGAGTCCCAGCTCGGAAAGCAGATAGATTTTTACCTTCTGCTTTTGCTCTTTCATCAGCGCCAGTTGAGCCAGCCTATAGCAGGGCCCGGCGAGCTTTTTGTCTTTTTGAATTGCCTGACTGTATAGCTCCGCCGCTTGTTCATAATCGCTGTTACTAAAGGCAATTTCTCCCAGATAGAATAAAGCCGGTGCAAAATCACTCTTTAGCTCCAGTATTCGGTTGAACTTCTCCTTGGCCGATTCAATCTCACCGTCTTCCAGCAGAAACAGGGCGAAATCAAAAATGACGTCCACATCGCCGGGATTGGCGCGAATCTCCGTTAGAAAATGCTCCCGGCTGCGTGCGGTGTCGCCGTCCGCCCAGTATGCCTGGGCGATTCGATAGTTGATTTGGGGGTGACTCGGCTCAAGCTCGGCGGTTCGCAGCCAGCAGCGCACGGCCCGTTTGTACTCGCCCCGCGCAAAAAAGGCTGTTGCCGATGTTATAGTAGCACAGCGCACAGTCAGGATTTATCTGCTGAGCCAGGTAAAACATCTGCTCTGCTAAATCGTGCAGGCCCATTTCGGCATAAGTGATGATACGATTGCAGTAGCAAGGCTCAAATTTAGGATCAAGTTTCTGGATGTGCTCGAAGGTGTCAACTGCTCGGTCGTATTGGCCGGTGCGGGTGTAATCGACCGCCAGCGAATTCAATATCTCCATATCTTCCGGACATAACTGCAAAGCGATTTCGTACTCGGCTATTGCATCATCGTAGCGGTTCATCGCATCCAAGGTCAGGGCCTTGTTGAAATGCCAGGAGCTGTTGGCGGGATTTATCTCCAGCGCCGTGTTCAGCTCATCCAAAGCCTGCGGCATTTTGCCGTCCTCATAAAGCTCGAACGCCTTGTTGGCCTTGTCCTCAGCCTTGTCGTAATAGCCAAATTCCACATCTTCGGAGAACATAGTCAGCTTTCTCCCGGTTCGTTGCCTAAGCATCGCGCACTTGCCCACCGCCGTTATCGCCCAGCAGGTGCTGTCGCCTTAGAGGTTTTTTTCCCGGTCAGGACGCGGGCGGCTTGCAGCGAAAATTTGTGTGGCAATTTGACTTATAAGCCCTTACAATTGCTTAGCTTAGACCGGCAATGCGCCATAGATGCAAATGGTGTGCTGGTGTGGAGTCGTGGTTTTTCTGGAATGTGGCTGCTGATAGTCTTATAATGTGCAGCCAAGAGCGAGTCGTTGGTGAACCACAGCGGGCTTTGGCGTCGCAACGCCAGGATTGTATGGAGAAGCGAAAATATGATCAAAGAAGTGAAAGGTCAGATAGCAGCCGGCAAAGGCAATTACGCAATTGTGGTCAGCAGGTTCAACGAGTTCGTAACCAGTAAGCTGCTGGCCGGCGCGATAGATTGTCTGCAGCGTCACGGCGCGGCCGACCAGCAACTATCCGTATTCTGGGTCCTGGCGCTTGCGAAATTACACAGGCAGCAAAAAAACTCGCCCAGAGCGGCAAATATGTCGCTGTCCTTTGCCTCGGCGCCGTCATACGAGGACAAACCGCCCATTATGATTATATCTGTCAGCAGGTATCACGAGGTATCGGACAGATTAACTATGATTCAGGGGTGCCGACTGTGTTTGGCGTGCTGACCTGCGATACGCTCGAACAGGCTCTGGAAAGGGCCGGGACAAAGATGGGCAACGCCGGCGCCGATGCCGCACGGACAGCTATGGAAATGGTTAATGTGATGGACCAGATAGGCAGTTCGTAGTTGTGAGTTCATAGTTCATAGATTACAGACCACAAATCACAATCAATGAACCATGAACAACGAACTATGAACAACGAACTATGAACTATGGGCGTTGATAAGCGAACAAGGGCGAGAGAATTGGCCCTGCAGGCTCTATACCAACTGGATGTGCAAGGCCCGGAATTACTCGAGCAGTTGCCTGAGTTCTTTGTTGAGTGGGAGCAGAACGATTCTATTCGTAAACTTGCGTGGGATTGGACAAAAGGCACATGGGATAATCTGGCGGAATGCGACCAATTGATAGCGGCCTGCACAATAAGGTGGCAATTCAGCAGACTGTCGCCTGTTGACAAAGGCATTTTGAGATTGGCTGTATATCAATTGAGGTTCTGCGCGGACATTCCGCCCAAAGTCGTGATGAATGAGGCCATCGAGCTGGCGAAAAAATTCAGCACCGATAAGTCCGGCCCGTTTGTCAACGGCGTGCTCGACGCGGCGGCCAAAAAACTGAAAACTTAAAACTTAAACCTAAAAAGTATGGAATTCCGCAGTTTTACACTTTAACTTTTAAGTTTTGACTTGTTATAGATGCGAACCATTGCGGTATTAAACCAGAAAGGTGGAGTGGGAAAGACCACTACGGTGGCTAACACCGCCGCAGCTCTGGCAGCAATGGGCTCAAAAGTTGTAGCCATCGACCTGGATCCTCAAGCCCATCTGACGATACATTTGGGCGCTAGCCCGCAATCCGTCACGTCCGGCTCGTACGCCGTCTTGATCAATCAAGCCAACTTTGAGCAGGAGATTCTGCTGGCGCGTCTGAATCTCTGGCTGCTTCCTGCGAACATCGACCTTGTGGCGCCGAAAGTGAGCTTGTAAGTGTAGTCGGCAGAGAAACCATCCTGCGAGAGGCCATCCAGCCAGTTCAAGACAAATTCGATTATTGCTTTATCGACTGCGCACCCTCGCTGGGCCTATTGACACTGAATGCCCTTGCTGCTGCCCAGGAAGTTTTGATTCCGCTTCAGCCGCACTTTTTGGCATTGCAGGGCTTTGGCAAGCTGTTGCAGACTATCGAGCTTGTCAATAAGAGGATTAACCCCGCCCTGAAGGTAAAGGGCATTTTGCTGTGTATGTTCGATAGCCGGGCCTCGCTTCCGCATGAAGTCAAGGCAGATATCGAAAAATTCCTCGGTAGTGCACGCGGCACCAATAGTGCCTGGGCAGACGCCCAGATTTTGCCCACTTCTATTCGCAGAAATATCAAACTTGCCGAAGCCCCCAGCTATGGCAAAACAATCTTTGAATATGAGCCGACCTGCCACGGCGCTGAAGATTACCGCAAAGTAGCTGAATTCATTCGGGACACGGGGTGTTCATTGTTAAGCGTTCATAGTTCATCGATAAACAATGAACAATCAACTATGAACGATTCCAATGCGGTCCGGCTGAAGCAATAGTGTAGTACTGTTATCTTTGCGTGGCGTTTCTTTCTAAGAGTCCCCGGTTGCGCATCCAGTCTGCGCAGCGGAGCGGCCAGCTTGCGGCGGGGCTGTCTTTTTTGCCCAGGCCGAATCCGTGCCCGCCATTTTCGTAAATGTGCATTTCAGCAGGGACGCCGGCTTTTCGCAGGGCAAGATAAAAGTAGATGCTGTTCTCAGGCGGCACCCCTTTATCGTCATTGGCGTGAACCAGAAATGTGGGCGGCGTTTGTGATGTTACTTGCTCCTCATTGGAAAGATTCTTTACCAGTTCTTCATCGGGATTCTTGCCCAAGAGATTTGTTCTTGAGCCGGTGTGTGCACACCACTTGCTGAACGAAATAACGGGATAAGCCAGGATCATAAAGTCCGGCCGAGGACTGACCCGGTCTATCGAATCTTTTACGTCGTAGTAGCTGTTCTGGAAGTGCGTCCCCGCGCTGGAGGCCAGGTGTCCGCCTGCGGAAAAGCCGAGGATGCCGATTCGGTTGGGATCGATATTCCATTTCTTCGCCTGGCTGCGGACCAGCCTTATTGCTCGCTGGGCGTCCTGCAGCGGCGCGGGATGCCCGTAGCCTGCGCCGCTGTTACGATGGCGGTACTTGAGAATAAACCCCGCGACACCGAGCGAATTGAGCCACTGCGCAATCTGATGTCCTTCGTGGTCGATAGCTAAAAATCCATAGCCGCCGCCCGGACAGATTACGACCGCCGAGCCGGTGGCAATTTCCTGTGACGGCAGATAAATCGTCAGGGTTGGCTTGTCGCCCCCTGCTTCCGCAGGGGCAAGCTTGTCCCCGCGAAGGCGGGGAGCGTCGCCTTTAGCCCCAGGAGCGCCTTGCGGCCAGAGCATCTCGACCTCCGGCGTCCGGGTGTTTTCTGCCGCGGTCATCCCGATCAGCGTCAACACTGTGACAATACATGCGGATGCGATTCTATAGTTTGGACCCATTCTTTAAGCTCCTTAAAACGAGTTGTTGTGGATTTTGTAGTTGCTCGATAATAAAGCACAGAAATTTCGCCGCGTAGACCTCGTCTGAGACTATCCGGTCAACAGATAGAGACAGGCTCATCATTTTACGCACGGTCATCTCGGCGTTGCCGGGAACGACTGTTCGGATTACGTTGCCGACCGCCAGGATGGTGCTGGCTACCAGAGCAGGAATTGCCAGGAACGAGTCAATTCCGTAGACGCCGAGATTGCTCAACCCTATGGTTTGACCTTGCAGTTCCTCAAACGTCAGGGTATTGCTGCGGGCTTTATCGGTTAGAACTTTTTCCAGTTGCGCGATCTCGGGCAGCGTTTTTCTATCTGCATCTTTTATCACCGGCACGACCAGTCCCTGCGGGGAATGCACCGGAAAAGCAACATTAATCGCATCGGCGATTTCATAGTTCATAGTTGATTGTTCGTTGTTCATCGATGAATTATGAACACTGAACAATGAACAATCTATTCTCGCAAGCATAATGGGATATTTTTTCGCGGCAAGTGCCAAGGCCCGGATAAGAAAAGCGTTGCTGGTGATTTTTACACCAAGTGACTTGCTAAGCACAGGACGAAGAGCCATCAACTCAGTCACGTCTGCCTTAGATTCGATGTAAAAACAGGGCTTGGTCAGCTTGGATTTCAGCATCCGCTGACCGATGAGCCTTTGGATTCTAGTCAGTGGTATATACATTGCATAAGAACTCAAAGCGTAGAAGTTAAAAGGTAAAACTGCGGAATTCCACACTTTTTCGCTTTTAGCTTTGAGTTTTTACCTCCACTATGTTAGGCGGTCAGTAATTCAAATTCCTCCCGGCTGAGTGAATGTCTCAATTTTTGCAGGGCTGCAAGTTCGATCTGCCGGACTCTTTCTTTACTGAGGCCCAGGTCGTCGCCGATTTGCTTTAGGGTCTTGGTCCTCTTTTTTATCGGCGAGATTCCCAGGCCGAAATGATTTAGAATTACATGCTGTTCGCGCTGGCTGAGCTCATCTTTTATGACCTGCGCAAGGCTCTGGCGTGCCCGCTCGATAGCTCCGACATCCGCTGCCGCCGTGCTTCTTAAATACCTTTGAATGTTTGCCAGAGAGGCTGCTTTTCCCTTGCTGAGCTCGGTGCTTCTGCCGGATACCCTGGCATATTCTTTGGCTATGTTTAGTGCGGCTCGCTTGCCGAATCGGAAGCCCTTTGCGTAATCAAACTCCTCCACCGCTTTAATCAAGGCGAAATTGCCTTTGCTTATAAGCTCTGCAAAGCTCGTTTGGCTTGTTGCGTGCTTGTTCGCGATGGCGACAACCAGTCGCAGGTTTGCTTCGATTATTAGTTTTTTGGTTTGTTCGGCTTCAGCGAGGCAGTTTTCTATTTCTGTCAACAGGGTACTTGAAACGCGGGGAAGTTTTATCGCGGACCGCCCTTTCCGCGCCAGATATTTCAAATAGTTGTACCTGCGGAAAAGCTCCAGCTCGCGTTCTCTGGTTAGGGCAGGGGCGTTTTTCAATATCTGTAGATATTCCGGCAGAAGCTGTTCGCCGACTGATTCAAATCCCTCGAAGGTGATACTGAGCGCAGGCTGACCTGGCTCGAACGGCTTGCCGAGAATCTTTTCTTTAGCATCTTCTTGGAGAAATTCATCGCTATCGATGAACTCGATCTTCCTGGCCAGAAGCACCCTTGCCTTTTGTTGGTTTATAATTCGGTATATCGAGCTTCTATCACGATTGAACTGCTTGCACAACTGCGGCACACTCAGGCCGTGATTATGCAATCTGTACATTTCCGCCGCTTGCTCCGGGCTGAGCGCACCTGCCGGCTTCTTGAAGATCGGCTTATCGGGATGCAATTTTTCGTAATCCGTCAGTATATACCTGATGGTCTCGTGGGCCTTGCCGGTCTTGGCACATATCTGGCTTATGATCGCGTAACGGGATAGCCTGGTTTTGGTGGCAAGTCTGCCGGCCTGTTTTATGATCTGTTGTTTTTCTCTGGTTGTCAGCCGCCGAAATGTTCTTGCTTTAGCGACAAGATGCGGATTTTGCCCGATGAATTTGTCCACGATTGATTGCAGGAACCCGAAGCGTTTGCCTCCATCATCGAAGACGAACTTTCGGGCGATCAGGCCTCGTTTTCTCCAGCGACTAACGGTTTTTGTTGAGACGCCAAGTTTTGCAGCCAGCTCCTCGACGCTGTATACTTTTTGGCTCTGGCCGGCGACCGGCGGGGCCATCCGCCCACTTAACTTGGAGATGAAAATGTGGAGGTCCTCCAAAAGGTCTTCGCCTTTTATCAACTGTTGCTCGATAGGGCCTTTAGGGTGATAGTCGGTGATTTTGAAGCACACAAAATCGAAGGGGTATTCTTTGTCCGGCTCGATAATCGCGAAGAGTTTCTCAGCGGCGTCGAGCTGTTTTCGGCGATGCTTTGGAGGCGTGAATCGCAGTTGTACCAGCAATTGTGCTAAATCTTGGTTTTTTATCCGGCGCATAGTTGGGATACAGAGCGCAAAAAAACAGCGTTTTGTAACGCTGTTTCAGGCTTCACGGGCTTGCTCCTTACGTGCGACTTTGCGGCGTTCTCTGCGGCTATTTTCAAGCCACCAGGCGTTTGGCCACATCGACGGCTGAAGCGGCGTCGGGGGCGTAACCATCGGCGCCAACCTTATCGGCATAGCCCTGAGTCACCGGCGCTCCGCCAATCATGATCTTAGCGGTAACCCCTGCTGCCCTTAGAGCCTTTATCGTTTTCTCCATGCTGGGCATCGTAGTGGTCAAGAGCGCACTTAAGCCTATCAACTGGCTGCGGGTAGTCTTTGCCCGCTCAACAAACTTTTCGGGCCCAATATCGACCCCCAGGTCGGTAACTTCAAAGCCCGCTCCTTTCAGCATCATCGCCACCAAGTTTTTGCCGATATCGTGCAAATCGCCCTGTACGGTTCCTATCAAGAACTTGCCCACAGGTTTGACGCCCGCCTTAGCAAGGGCCGGCGCAAGTAGTTCCATCGCCATTTTCATCGCCCGTGCGGCAATAAGCACCTCAGGTATGTAGACCTCGTTCTTTTTGAACCGGCTGCCGATTACGTCCATACCTGCGATCAATCCATCCTCGAGAATCCTTTTGGCTGCGGTGCCCTCCTTAAGAGCCGACTTAGTAATCTGGACCGCTGTATTCTGGTCGCCCCTAATAATTGCTTCAGCTAACGCCTTCAAATCTGCCATCTCAGCTCACCTCAACAAAAATAAGCGAACCTTTGCCTATACTTTTGGCCCAATTAGAACCAAGATTAAACACTATCCTGCAAGCCAAAACAAGCGCCAAGTTAAACTTTTTTGGGTTTCAGAACCGTTCTTGTATTAGGATGACCGAAAAAAACACATTTACCCTGTTTGAAAAAGTCCCGAATGGTGGTATAATCACCCGTCTTATTGTTGTTTAAGTGCCTGCTGTGCGCAGGCCGGTCGCATTGTGGGTCTGAAAGATGAGTGACTACATAGTTTTAGTAAAGCAGGTTCCCGACGTAAGCCAAATCACCGACAACGCATTTGATCCTGAGACGGGCACGCTCGTCCGGACGCGCTTAGCCAGCGTAATCAACGAGCTTGACACGCAGGCGCTGGCTTTCGCAAACCGGATGAGACAGGATAGCAATGACCAGACCGGCAAAATTATCTGCCTGAGTATGGGGCCGCCGATGGCGGAAGAGGTCCTGCGCTACGGCCTCAGTAGAGCCGCCGATATAGCAATCCTGCTTACTGATAGAGCGCTTGGCGGTGCCGATACCTGGGCAACGGCTAATCCTCTGGCGTTCGCCGTGCGAAAGATAGTCAGGGATATTCTCAAAAACGATAGTGACTACTACGTGATCGCGGGCATGCAATCCGTAGATGGCGACACCGCGCAGGTGCCCGCCCAGATCGCTGAGGAGCTATCGGTTCCGTGCATCGCCTACGCCACGAAGGCTGAATTCAAGAATGGCCGATTTGAGTTCACCCGGATTATAAGCGGCGGCAGCCAGGTTGTTACGCCCAAGAAGCTGCCCGCCATAATAACCGTCGCCAAATATGAGTATCCGCTGTTTGCCACCTTTGCCGCAACTCGCAGGGCAAACAAGGTCCAGGTTGTTCGCTGGGGCGCAGCCGACATCAATGCCACACACATTGGCGTTACCGGCTCTAAGACCAGCGTAATACGGGTTTTTCCGCCTGGCAAAACCAGCAGAAAATGCCGGCAACTGCACGATGTAAAAGATTTAGCCCGGATGATTGTCGAAAACTCCAAAGGCGGCGAAGACAAGACTGCAGAAAAAGGCGATGGCCAAAAGAGACAGTACGTTCTTCCTGCTAGAAGGGCCGCCAAGTTTGACAGGAGCTTCGAGGGCACGGAGAAGGAAAACGAAGATTATAGACTCCTGGCCGATACGCTCAAGCAGCTCGGTATAAAAGACGTCACTCAGATTGGTGATGTGGCACAGGAGAGAATCCTCGCTGCGGCCGGTGAGCGTTTCCATAAAAAGGCGTTGGAGGACATGATAGAGGGGTTCAAACTCACCGAGCCAACCTTCAAAAAGGGCGAGGTCTGGGTGGTTGCCGAGCACAAAGACGGCGCCGTACACCCTGCCACTTTCGAGCTTGTCGGCAAGGCCCGCGAGCTGGCGGATTCGCTGGCGACCAAAGTGGGCGTTGTCGCAGCCGGCTACCAGCTCGAGCCAATGGCAAAAGAATTAATCGCCGCCGGCGCGGACAATATCTATATCATCGAAGATAAGCTGCTGCGGGTATTTGACCCCACCGCGCACCGCAAGGCTATCGCCGACGCTATAAACGCCTACTGGCCGCAAATTGTTCTTTACGCCGCCACGCCGCAAGGCAGAATGCTTGCGCCGATGGTTTCATATCGGGTCGGCTGCGGATTGACCGCCGACTGTACGGGCCTGGATATCAGAGATGGTTCACGTAAAGGCGACATAGGATTGCTGCTGCAGACCCGACCGGCCCTGGGCGGAAACGTTATGGCAACTATCCGCACCAAAGGCTCAAAGTCGCAGATGGCTACCGCCAGGCCAGGCGTAATGAAAAGACTACCGCAAGATTCACGCCAGAACCGGCAAAATCATAAGGCACAAGGTCGAGCTTTCGCAGGAGGATGTTAGTCTGGAGGTTATTAAGACGGAAACAGCCGCCGGCGGCGTGAACTTTAACGCCGACGTGATCGTTAGCGGCGGCAAAGGAATGCAAAGCCGGGATAATTACGATCGGCTGGTTGGCGCCTCTCTGCCAGGCCTTGAGCAAAAAGCTGCAGACCCAGGTTGAAAGAGGCGCTTCGCGTGCGGCGGTCGAGCAGGGCTTTATTGAGCGGGCGCATCAGGTTGGCCAAACCGGCACGTCGATTGGGCCAAAACTTTACGTGGCTCTGGGAATTTCCGGCGCCATTCAACACATGATAGGCGTGGCCAACACCGAAACCATCATGGCTATAAATAGCGACCCGAGCGCCCCGATTTTCAAGCAGTGCGATTATTATATCGTTGGAACCGTCGAAGATTCAGTACCGCAGTTGATTGAGGCATTGGAATAAGGACCCGCAGTAAACTGCGGGGCTAAATAAAAATGTATTTAGCCCCCAATTTATTGGGGGGTTATGTCACAATTTATCCCAGGGGTTTTTACCGTGAGGTGAAATTACAGGTGTCGAACAACCAGTCTTACAACAAAGTTTCGGTTTTGGTGGTTGGTGCCGGGCCTGCCGGCCTGGCAACGGCCATACAACTGAAAACGCTAAAGCCCGAACTGGATATTTGCATCATCGAAAAAGCAGCGGACCTGGGCAATCACAATCTCTCCGGCGCAGTTTTGGAGGCGCAGCCGCTGCACAGCCTGCTCGATTCGGCTGTGCCAGGCTGGCAGGATACCGATGCCGCCAAAGACGTCCTGGCAAACAAGATCGATAAAGACAACATCATGTTTCTGCTGGGCAAAAAGCTGGCGTTTAATATCTTCTTTATGATCAGGCTCGCAAGACTGTTCGGCCTGGGCTTCGGCCAGATGATACACAAGGGCGATTATTCGGTCTCCATAAGTAAGCTCACCAAATGGCTGGGACAAATCGCCAGAGGACTCGGCGCCGAAGTTCTGACCGGCTTTGCGGCGGCAGAGGTTATCCTCGATGATGCGCAAGGCCGCGCAATCGGCGTCAAACTCGTTGACCAGGGCCTGGATAAAGAAGGGCACAAACAGCCTAACTACGTCGAAGGCGAAATTATAAACGCCGATTTTATCGTACTTGCCGAGGGCTGCGACGGCCTAGTGACAGAGAAATTCGTGGAAAAAGCAAACCTGCAAAGACAAAGTCCGCAGCTTTATTCTGTGGGCGTTAAAGAGCTTATAAAGGTAAGCGCCGAGCAGTATGAAAAATTCACCGCCGGCCGGGTCGTTCACGCTATGGGCTATCCAATATGGACGCCGATTATTCGGCCCGGGTATGTTCGGCGGCGGCATCGTCTACGCTGCTTATGCCGGACCATCTATCCGTCGGCATGATTGTCGGCGCGGACTGGAAATACTATGACTTTAATCCGCAGGATGCCCTAACCAATTTCAAGGAGCACCGCTTCGTCAAGCAGTTTATTGAAGGCGGCACGGTCGTAGAGGCCGGGGCAAAAATGATTCCTGAAGGCGGTTACTACGCCATCCCGCGAGACCCGCAGACGGGCAACATCGGCAAAGGCAACGTGATGATTCTTGGCGATAGTGCCGGCTTTGTAAATATGCTCAAAATCAAGGGCCTGCACAACGCCATCGATTCGGGAATGCAGGCGGCCAAAGCCATCGTTGCCAGTCTCGACAAACCTGAGCAGACAGCCGCAAGATACACTGAGCTAATTGAGCAGTCCAATGTCGCTAAGGAAATGTGGTCAGCCAGGAATTTCCGCCAGACGGTCGCTAAGCTCGGACCTTTGCAGGGCATGCCGCTATCAGTATTAGGTGGACTCTTGCCCAAGTTCAATGTCGAAAAAGACTACGAGGCGATGACTACCCTGCCCTATCGGCTAAAGCCCAATCCGCAGTTTGATAAAGATACCTTTACCGCGATGGCCGCTACCGAGCACCGCGAAGAGCAGCCTTCGCATCTGACAATCTTGGACAAGACCATCTGCGAAACACGGTGCACGCCTCTATTTAATAGTCCCTGTATTACGTTCTGTCCTGCCGGCGTGTATGAGACTATTCATGGCGAGGTTAAGCCGGCCAATCCCTCAAATTGCTTGCACTGCAAGACCTGCCAGAGAAAATGCCCGTTTGACAACATCCGCTGGACTGTTCCGGAAGGCAGCGGCGGCCCAAGATACAAACGAATGTAGTGCTTTATCACCGCTCAAACGATGGGCGTCATTGCGAGCGTAGCGAAGCAATCTCTGCTGTTCCATAACGGGATTGCCACGACCTGCAAGGCAGGCCTCGCAATGACAACTCCTCAAATAGCCAGCGACAGCGCACTACGTTCGTGTCTCATGACTGTTGATTCGGGTCACGAGCAACGCAAGACCACAATGCGCTCTAATCACACTCTGGCGCAGTACATTCCAGCCAATGGGCCAGTAGCAGCGCAAGGTCCGCAAAGTCAACCCGGCAGTCCTTGTTCAAATCAACTGCCGGATATGGATGCTGAGAATCACCACAAGTCGGAGCAGCAAGGATCGGCGCCTGCCAGATATCATGACGGCCGTAACCATCGGGTCGATTTGAACTGAAGTAGAGGGTAGAGCCATCGCCCGAGATGTAGGCGCACCATTCGTCATACGAAGTGTTGACCGGCGGCCCAAGGTTCACCGGCGGTCCCCAGGGATCGGAGACGCTGGCCCGGGTCGTCACATAGATGTCATCGGGACCCAATCCGTCGGGGCGATTAGATGCAAAGAAAAGCAACAAGCCATCAGCCGAGATGCTCGGCTGATACTCTGAATAAGAACAATTGACAGTTAAGCCCAGATTTACCGCTGGGCCCCAAGGGGCGGAGAGATTTGTCCGTGTTGTTACCCACAGGTCAGAGGTCCCGTACCCGCCAGGCCGTGTGGAATCAAAGTAGAGCGACAGGCCATCGGCTGAGATGCTCGGGTCATTATCGGCATATATGGTGTTTACGGTTGGTCCAAGATTCACCGGTGTTCCCCACGGGGTCGCGGTCGTAGCCCGTTTTGTTACCCATAGGTCAAAATCGCCGTACCCGCCGGCCCGATTAGACACCAAGTAGAGCGATAGGCCATCGGCTGAAATAGACCAGGGCCCGTCAAGATACGCGGTATTCACGGACGGCCCAAGATTGACCGCCGGTCCCCACTCGCTATCCGTGCTTTCCCTCGTGGCCACATATACGTCATAATCACCGTAACCGCCGGCCCGCTCAGACCCGAAGTATATGGTACAACCGTCGGCCGAAATGGTCGGCCCAGCATCCCTGGAGGAAGTGTTGATATTTGGTCCAAGATTCACGGGAGTGCCGAACTCCAAGGGCGGGGGTGCCGGATAGGCATCGGTCAGGCCTACGCTGGCAAGCACTGCAAAAATCAGTACCGCTGCTGCCCGTTGTACGGGCGAACTCTTTTTGGATTTGGCAATCATAGTAATCCTCCTTTTTAATTGTGATTTGGTTTCTAAGATTCCCGCCAGCGCAGGCAAAACCTGCGGGCGAGAAAAACGCTCTAACAAACTGACGATAGTTCGTCCGTAATCTCTGGATTCATCAGCCTGCGTGCGGCCAAGAACCAGGGCATCGCAGGCCAATTCCCGGTCGGCGCGTATTCGGTAGAAAGCCAGCCAGATAAGCGGATTGAACCAGTGTAAGGCCTGCAGGATACTGGTCAGCCAGCCCAGCCAAATATCGTGCCTTTTTAGATGCCCCAGCTCGTGCAGAAAAACGTATCGCAATTCCTCCCTGTTCAACGCCTCGATCATCCCTTTTGGCAGCAGCAGTCGCGGCCGGACAAAACCAAAAAGGCAGGCGCTTTTGACCTTATCCGTTGCCACTACGCCCAGGGTGGTTCGTATACCCATTTCGGCCTTGCAGTCTTCCAGCAGGTCGAGAATCTTTTGGTCGGTCACCGGGCGCTCACGGCGAACGATCCGTAAAAGCCCAAAACTGCTTACGAAAATATAGAGCGCTCAAACCCAAAGCCCCTGCCAGCCAAATCAAAGGCAGCACCTTAGCAGCTCGGACAAAAGCGGATTTGGCCTGTCTTGCTCCCGCGCGGCCGGGCTGGGGCACTGCTGCGGCTGTTGGCTGTAAGCTTGCCTCTGCGGAAGCAGGGGTATCGCTGGTTGAAACGGAAGTATGTAGGGTGGGTTTTAGCCCGCCATTGGGCAAATAGCGGGGCAAGCCCCACACTACCGGACTATCCGAGTGCGGTATGAGGTTGAAGATGCTGACCCGGCTTTGCGGTGCCCACGGCAGCACCATGCGGATGAGCAGAATTAGCCAGAGAGCGTGTGACCAGCGAGGACCGAGTTTGCCGCGCAGGGTAATTTGAACCAGAAGGATAAGCCCGATTAACATGCTGGCTTGAAGCGTTGAGCGCAAGAGCCAGGCAACAAACGGCTGCACCTGTACGCTAAGCGATTCCATTTTTAGTCCCCGCCTTTTTGGTCAAGAATTTTTTTGAGGTCTTTGATTTCGTCCGGCGAAAGGTCCGTATCTTCAAGAAAGCTCGCCAGCATCGGCCTGACCGCACCGCCGTAAACACGCCGAACAAATGACTGGGTTCTCTTTGCGTACGCACTTAGACTCGCTGACCGCTGCGAAGTACCGGTACTGTCTTCCTTGCTTTTGAAAATTAAGTGCCCCTTTTTTCAACAGCCTGTTGATTAGTGTCTTGACCGTTCGCGGATTCCACTTGGTTTTTTTTGCCAATTGCTCTACCACTTCATTAGCCGTCAACGGCCCCTTAGACCACAGCACCTGCATCACCAGCCATTCGGACTCGGATATTTTCGGCAGTTTTTCCATAAGGCAACTCTCCTTTAGATTACAGATGTAATTCCGAAGATATTACAAGTGTAATCGAATGTCAACAAAAAAATGGAAATTTTGCAAATTTTTTTGTGGGCCTAAATATTAAAGAGTGGGTCTGTAAGCCGAGTTCTGTATCCCGCCCCCGTGTCTTCTGTCGAAGACAAAAACGGGGGCGAGCGGTGGCCATTTATCTAGGCCTGCCGTTACCGACAGGCTCAAGCGACCTACCCGCTGGCCGAGCGGTAAGCTTAGCCGCTCATACTCGGGCCAGATACGGCAGAATATTTGGCCCCGTGTTTTACACGGGGTCCGCCAGCCAGCTACTTGGTCTTGCAGGCGGTGGGGTTTACCCTGCCGGCGACGTCACCGCCGCCGCGGTGCGCTCTTACCGCACCATTTCACCATTGCCCGTACCCCAAAAATTGGAGCCGTCGGCTGTGTATTTTCTGTGGCACTTTCCCTGGGGTCGCCCCCGGTGGCCGTTAGCCATCACCGTGCCCTTTCCTGCTCGGACTTTCCTCCCCCGTTTCTGTCTTCGACAGAAGACACGGGGGCGGCCGCCCAACCCACTCTTTCCTATTGACTATTTACTATTCGTAATTGACTATTACCTTGCTCAAACAGTGGTTATTATAACTAAACTTTGGCAAAATTGAGATTAGGCACACTTTGAAAAGGGAAAATTTGCTGTCTTATTTTTCCTTTTCAAACATTAACTATTTGATAGATAATTACTTAGCTCGATTATTTAAGGAAATCAAGAAACGGATTTCCTTAAATAATATGTGCCTAATCTCCATTTTGCAAAACTCTACTTATAACACAAGGGCGTGTTTTTTGCACACAGCTTTTCGATTCCTGTGATACCTATCATACTGGCAGAAAATGAGAAGGTTCAAACACTATATTACCGCCCGGTTCAATGTCGGAGTATAAAGCCCCGATTCGCGGATTCGCATACCCCCCCAGGGGTGGATGCAGGTTCTATTTTTCGATCCTGATTTCTATATGTTTTTTGAAGTTCTTGTCGTCGGGGTGAGGAAAATCGCTCCGAAAGTGTACGCCGCGGCTTTCCTGGCGCAACTGGGCTGAGCTAGCCATAAGCAAGGCGATGGTGAGCATATTCTGGCATTCCCAGCCTGCCGGCTCGTCGAAGATTTTGTCCATTACATAGCGCTGCCAGAATCTGACAATTTCCTGGGTCTCTATCAGGGGTTGGGCTGTTCGGGTGATGCCTACATTTCGCCACATAAGTGCTCGCAGTGAGTTTCTGACATCGGCGGTGTCCAGCCTGCTGCGGTCTGAATGCGGGACTTGATATTTTATGAGCGTATGCTTGAACTGGGCGATGCTTGCTTTTTTGTGCCGGCAAATGGCCTGCCCGGCTGTTTTGCCGAAAACCAGTCCTTCCAGCAGGGAGTTGCTGCCCAGCCGGTTGGCGCCATGCAGACCGGTGGAGGCGACCTCGCCGCACGCGTAGAGATTCTTGATGCTTGTCCGGGCTGCGGTGTCGGTCTTGACGCCGCCAATCATATAGTGTGCGCTGGGCCGGACGGGAACGAGGTCCCGGCTGACATCTATGCCGAAGCTTTCGCACAGTTCGTTTATCAGCGGGAATCTCTTTGCAAAATACGCTTTATCGAAGTGGCGAAGGTCCAGATAGACGTGAGTGGAGTTGGTTTTCAGCATCTGTTCCAGGATTGCTCTACTGACGATGTCTCTGGGTGCAAGCTCGCCGGCTTCGTGATACTCCTGCATAAAGCGGTGGCCGCTACTATCCAGAAGTACCGCACCTTCGCCGCGAACCGTTTCGGTTATCAATGCCCGCGATGCGCCGGCGACATAGAGTGTCGTCGGATGGAACTGCATAAACTCCAGGTCCTGCAAGACCGCGCCTGCCCGGTAGGCCATCGCGAGGCCGTCGGCGGTCGCCCCTTCGGGATTGGTGGTCTCGCGGTAGAGCTGGCCTGCGCCGCCGGTCGCCAGGATTGTGTTTGTAGCCCAGATTATCTGTTGGCCCAGCCGCCTGTCGTAGCCGAGTATTCCTATGCACTCGTTGTCTTTGTTGGCAAGCAGATCGATGGTGTAGAATCCTTCTACGACTTTTATCTTTGGATTTTCTCTTACCTTTTTTATTAGCGTGTCGGCGATCACCCGCCCCGTTTCATCGCCGTGGGCGTGGGCCACGCGGGCGTGACTGTGGCCGCCTTCAAGGGTCATAGCGACGCGACCATCGACCAGGTCAAAATCCGCGCCCCAGGCCAGAAGCTGCTCTACGAGCTGCGGTCCCTGCCGGACGACCAGCTCGACAACCTCGCGGTCACATATCCCGCAGCCGGTCTCGATTGTGTCGGCTATATGCGACTCGAATGTGTCTGTGCTATCCAGCACTGAGGCGATGCCGCCCTGGGCCTTCCAGGTGTTGCTGTCCTGTAGGCTGCCCTTGCAGACGATGATAACGGATCGGCTTACGCCGGCTTCGATGGCGGCTCGCAGGCCAGCGATGCCTGCTCCCACGACCACGCAGTCCGTGAACAATTGATGCGTTGAAATTGAGTCAATGTTGACCAAATAGCGTCTAAATTCCGGCGTACCGCTCATAAAACTGCTACCGTTCGACACCTAAATTGTAAATTGACAATTGACAATTGAAAATTGCCCTGCTGACAGCCCTATTTGCCTTTCTTGCGGACCAAAACGGCTTCTGCTGGGAAAATCCTTTTGTCGTCAGCATATTTCAGTACGAATTTCTGCAGCGCATCGGTTGATGCCGTCAGCACAATTCTGTCGTCGACCAATTCGTGCTTAATCGCCTTGGGCTGTTCTTTAAGGAACTTTCCCATTTCCTCTTCGGTGGCCCAGCGTATCTTCAGTTGTGGTTCAATGGAGTCTATCACCGCAAATGAATGGCCAGGTATTAGAAAGACCGTATTGAATACCCAATCTTGTTTTGGGTCTAGTTGTGCTTGTGCAGAGGGAAACTGACTCGGGCAAACGTCCAGAAATAGCCGGCCTTCGAGCTTTACTAAATGGGCGAAAAATGAGCCTTTCGCGCCTTCTTCGTTGCTTAGAAGAAGTTTGTAGGCCTTTTCCGGTTTTTTGGGACGGGGCAATTCCCAGTCCTTCTCGGTGCTATCTGTAACTCGCTTGAATTCCCACGTGCCTTTGGAATCATCGGGATCACCAACCCAGGTGCCAAGCAACTTTTCTTCGAAAACAATGTTTTCCTCCGTGAAGAGGCAGTGCAGCGATATTACGGGCACGCAACTGCCTAAAAGGCTGGCCAACAGATAGAAAAGAAACTTTTTGGTTCTCATGTCTTAGTCTCCTTAAATTGGGGTTGCGTTTTATTTTGTTTGTGACGTTTTGTTCGACTGGTCGGCAGAAGTATCTTTTGGTTCGATCCGCTCCAGTTCGGTTGGGTCGCCGAACAAGCCTTCATCTTTTACGTGCTCGAGCATAAACTTCTGCAGGTCCTTAGGGGAAGCAGTCAGCACGATGCGGTCCTCCAAGACTTCGTGCTTTATAAGGTCAGGCTTGCCTTCGAGCATTTTTTCGAGTTTTTCGGGATTCATTGCCTGTATTTTCAGCGTTGTGCCAAGCTGTTCAATCTTCAAAAACGTATGGACGGGCAACAGATGAAATTTGTAGAAGTCAGTTGTTTCTAATTTAGGTTCCTTGGGATAAAGGTCGAGAAATAGCAAGGTTTGACGAGCAGATTCCTTTTCTTTATCAGCTTTGGAGCTATCCTGGAGTCTTACCAGAAAGGCGGTAAATTCGCCTTTCTTGCCCTCTTCGTCCGTGACCAGGTCGTAGGACTTTTCTTTTTCGCCCTTTTTGAATTCCCACACTTGGTCGCCCTCGTTCCAACTGCCTAATAATTTCTCGTCGAATACAAGCTCTTTATCGGTATAAAGGGGATGAAGCGACGGGACACAACTGCCTAAAAGGCCGGCTAACAAATAAAAAAGGAACTTCCTGGTTTTCATTTTTCGGTCTCCTTACAATTTTTGAGGATTATTTATTGTCCATCGTGCATTATATCGACGTTGGCCGGCGGTGGAAAACCCCCAAATGAATTTGGGGGCTAAATATTTAGGGGCTTCTAACGCTGATAATAGGGACAATGTATGTTTGATCTGGACCTGGTTGGCTGGATGGTGGTAGCCTTATGTGCGGCGATGGTAGGCGTTTCCAAGACCGGAATTCCTGGAGTGGGGATTCTGGTGGTTCCTCTTATGGCCGCTGTTTTACCTGCCCGCAGCTCGACGGGAGTGCTTCTGGGGATTTTGATACTGGGCGATTTGTTCGCCGCGACACATTACCGGCATCACGCCCAATGGCGGCACGTTCTGCGCCTGCTGCCTGCTGCTTTTGCCGGCATCGTGGCAGGGTATTTCGCCTTGAAAGTCGTAACCGACCAGCAGCTCCGGCCGATTATCGGCGGCACCGTGCTGGCGATGTTGGCCGTCAATTACTGGCGGATAAGAGCTGGAGGCCAGAATCAGCGGATCCCTTCGCAGTGGTGGTTTGTGGTAGGGCTAGGATTTTTGGCCGGCGTCACCACGATGATGGCCAACGCAGCCGGGCCTGTAATGACTGTTTATTTGCTGGCTATGAAGCTGCCGAAGATCGAGTTTGTGGGCACCTCCGCGTGGTTCTTTTTCGTGGTGAACTGGCTTCAAGGTGCCGTTCAGTGCCGGCTTGGCTCTGATCACCGCGCAGTCTCTGAAGCTCGACCTATTGATGCTGCCCTTTATCGCCGCCGGTGCAGTCGCAGGGATATTAGTGCTCAACCGCATTCCGCAAAAGGCATTCAATATTATGGTCCAGATTTTGGCCGCTGCCGCCGCCGTTAAGCTGCTGTTCTACTGATTGATGTTCGCCCTATTAGACGAACAAATTGTGATTCGCGTGTTTTGTCAAGTTTAGCCGTCGCCGGTACGGCGACGGGTAGCTATGGCGTCAGAATTGCTTTGCAAAGCCGGCAGGCAAAGGTGATGATTGAACGCATGACTGCGTCAAAGGATCAAGACCCGCTTGCCGAAGCGCGCCGGCAGATGCTGGAGCGAGACCTGAAAGGTCGCGGAATAATAGATCCGCCCGTCCTGGAGGCAATGGCTGAAGTCCCACGCGAAGAATTCCTGCCAGATGTCCACAGGGCGCAGGCTTACGCTGACGGTCCGCTGCCTATCGGGATGGGCCAAACCATCTCTCAGCCTTATATTGTTGCCTTAATGACCCAAGAGCTGCGTGTGGACAGCAACTGCGAGGTCCTGGAAGTGGGAACAGGCAGCGGATACCAGACCGCCATCCTTGACCGGCTGGCAAAGAAAGTCTACACGATAGAGAGATTCAGCGAGCTATCCGAGTCGGCCAAGGCGATTCTGCGGCGGTTGGGCGTCAGCAATGTTGAGTTTTGTGTCGGGGACGGCAGTTGTGGCTGGCCACAGGACCAATTGCCCCTAAGGGGATATTTTGATAGGATTATCGTTACCGCAGCGGTGCCAAAGATACCGGAGCCGCTGACTGAGCAACTTGCCGAAGGCGGTTTCATTGTAATACCGGTTGGTTATGGTGGGCTGCAGGAGCTTGTAGTTGGCAGAAAGCAGCAGGGAAAGATCGCCGAGAAGACGATTTGCAATTGTAGGTTCGTCAGACTTGTTGGCAAATACGCATTTGAAGAGTAGAAATGGATTCCCACTCGCAAAGTATTTAGCCCCGCGTTCTACGCGGGGTTCCTGGCACGTGGGCACGGTGAACACCTATAGTGTCATTCCTGCGCAAGCAGGAATCCAGGCATGAAACAGTATTACGTTTACATCCTGGCAAGTAAGAAAAATGGGACGCTTTATATTGGTGTGACCAATAATTTGCCCAAGAGAGTCTACGAGCATAAGAACAATCTCATTGAGGGTTTCACCCGCAAGTACAGTGTTCATAACCTCGTGTACTACGAAAGTTACAGTGATGTTTATGCGGCGATAGCCAGAGAAAAAGCAATGAAGAAGTGGAAACGGGCTTGGAAAATCGCATTGATCGAGAAAGCTAATCCCCTGTGGAAAGATTTGTATTGTGATATAGTTGCCTGACTGGATTCCCGCTTGCGCGGGAATGACATTGGGGGCAGCAGATTAGAGTTGGTGCCAGTGTCATGGGAATAAAGTGTGGAACAGGCAGTAACACAGCTAAAAGGAAAAACAAGAGGCCAGCTCGAGTTATCTACGCCTGTTCAATATCTCAAGGGTGTTGGGCCGGCTAAGGCCAAGGCGTTCGCCCAGTTGGGCGTCCATACGGTGGGCGATCTGCTGGAGTATTATCCGCGAGACTGGATATTTGCACCTGTGCCGGTGAAGATAATTCAGATGCGGCCAAACCAAACCGCTACGATCGTGGGCCTGGTCGAATCGGTGGACTATCAGAGCTATCGTAGGCCGCCCCTATTAGAAGCGATGGTCAGTGATGAAACCGCCATGTGCCGGATTGTGTGGTTTCACGGCGGCTTCCTGCGAGATAAATTAAAGCCCGGCCAGGTAATAACGGCCTCCGGAAAGGTCGTTTCATATAAGCATCAATTGCAGATGACCAATCCGAAGCTTGCCCCCGCGCGAAGCGGGGGTCGAGTATTTTAGCGGCGGCGTGTATCCTTCAAGCAGCCAATTAAGCAGTGGGCAGATCAAGCGAATAATTGCCCCCCTGCTTGATAATTTAGCTGAGCTTGTCCCAGAATTTTACGAGCACAATTTCCTAAGCGAAGTAAAACTGGTTGGCAGAAAGGACGCGTTTGCTTGGATACATCTGCCGCCCGACCAGGTGAAATTGGCCCAGGCAAAGAGAAGACTAAAATACGATGAGCTATTTCTGATGCAGCTTGGATTGGCACTTCGCAGATATAAGGTACAGCATTTTTCATCCACAGCGGCGTGCGTCTGCAGCGAAGAGATTGACCGGCGAATCCGAAGGCGTTTTCCGTTTCTGCTCACAGAAGACCAGAATGCCTGCATCGCTGAAATTGTCGCCGACATGGCAAGTTCAAAGCCGATGAATCGGCTCTTGCAAGGTGACGTAGGCTCAGGCAAAACGGTGGTAGCGCTCTATGCTGCTTTGCTGGTTGTTGCCAACAAAACCCAGGTAGCAATTATGGCGCCCACCGAGATTTTAGCAGGTCAGCATTTTCTTAGTATCGAGAGATACCTGAGAAATAGCAGAGTCAGAAGAGTTCTGCTGACGCGAGGACTGACCGGGCAAAAGAGAGTCGAATTACTGGACAAAATAGGACGCGGCCAGATCGACATTGTCGTAGGAACGGTGGCGCTACTTCAGAAGGATGTCGAATTTCATAAACTCGGCCTGGTAGTCATCGATGAGCAGCATAAATTCGGCGTGCATCAGCGGGCGGAGCTGCGTAAGCAGGCCACTCCGCATTGTCTGGTTATGACCGCTACGCCTATCCCTCGAACGCTGGCGATGACCGCCTTCGGCGACCTGGATGTATCTATCATCAAACACTCGCCGCCTGGTAGAGGCACCGTGATAACCCGGTGGGTTGCTCCGCACAACCGCCCAAAAGCGTACGAATTTATTCGGGAGCGCTTACGCGCAAGAAGCAGGCATATTTCGTTTATCCGCGGATTGCCGCACTTGAGGTAGATGAGGAACTCAAGGCTGCTGTTGAGGGATGGAAAAGACTGTCGGCGGAAGTTTTCCCAGAGTTTACGGTAGAACTGCTGCATGGCCAGATGCCCTCTGCAAAAAAGCATCAAATTATGGCTGAATTCAGGAAAGGCAAAATTGACGTTTTGGTTTCTACCGTTGTAATAGAGGTTGGCGTGGATGTGCCCAACGCCACGATAATGGTTGTGGAGGGGGCAGACAGGTTCGGATTGGCGCAGTTGCACCAATTGAGGGGACGGATTGGAAGGGGGCAGGCAAAGTCGTATTGTTTTCTATTCGCAGAAACCGACAGTGACGTCGCCAGAAGCAGACTTGAAATGATAACACGAAGCCAGGACGGCTTTGAGATTGCCGAGCACGATTTGCGGCTGCGAGGACCTGGCGAACTCTTCAGCACCCGCCAGCATGGGCTGCCGGATTTGAAGATCGCAAATATTATCGATGACTTCGATTTGCTGGTTATGGCAAGGAAAAAAGCCTTCGAGTTGACTTCTCAAGACCCGATGTTGAAAAAGCTCCAGCACCAAAATATTCGCAGGGCACTGCTCTTAAAGTTCGGCGACTCGCTTGGATTGGCAGATGTCGCCTAAGAAATTTCCGATTTACGATTTTCGATTCAGGACTTACAATCTTTGATTAGCGGCTTTAGCAAATGTCGGTTAAAAGGTTTATAATACCTTTAGATTGGAGGGGACAGAATGTATGTGATAATAGTGGGCTGTGGCAGGGTTGGTTCGGAGTTGGCCAGGCTATTAGCCGGCGAAGGTCACGATGTGGTGATTATAGATAAGAACCCAGTCTCGTTCCAACGTCTGGGAGGCACATTTAATGGACTGACTGTGGTAGGCAACGGCTTTAATGTGGACCTGTTGAAGCAGGCGGGTATCGAAAAAGCTGACGCCTTCTGTGCGGTAACCAATGGAGACAATACTAATCTGGTTTCGGCACAAGTGGCAAAAAGGATATTTAATGTGCCCAAAGTTATTGCCCGTGTCTACGACCCACAGCGTGCGCATATCTACTACTGCTTTGGGTTTAGATATTATTAGCGGGACTATACTTTTTGCTGCGATGCTCAGAGATAAGATTATTGAAAGCCGTTTTTCAAGCTATTTAATTGAAACCAAGGAGCTGGGAGTTATTGAGATAGAAGTGAAGAATGATCTCGTAGGCAGAACCGTTCATCAGATAAACGTCCCTGGCGAATTCCTGGTCGTGGCAATAAGAAGAGTAGAAGGCGTGTTGATCCCGGAGCCCAAAACTGTCTTAAAGGACAAGGATACGTTGATGGCCGTGGTTAAGGTGGCAAGTTTGGAGAAGATAAAGGATAAATTTGGCTTATAGCGCCGAGGTAGAATATGTATATAGTAATTGTGGGAGCGGGCAAAGTGGGTTATTTTTTAGCCAAACGTCTCCTTCAGAGTAAACATGCCGTCAGCCTCGTTGAGAAAGATAACAGTGTCTGCGAGGAGATAGCCAGAGAATTGGATGTCGTAGTAATCAAAGGAGACGGTTGTGATCCCCAGGTTTTAGAACAAGCCGGCGCAGCCAGAGCAGATGTGGTAGCCGCAGTTACAGGAGACGACGAAGACAACATCATTATTTGTCAATTGGCTAAGGAACGCTTTGGTGTGCAACGCACAGTGGGCCGGGTGAATAATCCATATAATGAACATACCTTCTCTGAGCTGGGCGTTGATGTCCCCATGGATTCTACCAAAATTATTGCCAAGATTATTGAGGAAGAAGTCTCCTTTTCGGATTTTGTTTCTCTTTTGAGTTTTAAGCAGGGCAAAGTGGCGATTGTGCGCATGGATTTACCAAAGGATTCACGTGTGATAGATAGGCAGGTGAAGGACATCCAATGGCCGGAAAATTCTGTATTGCTTTCCATACTAAGAGGGGACGACGTAATTATCCCCAAAGGAAACACTGTCCTGAAAGCTGGGGATGATGTAATTGCCCTTACCATAGTCGGTAATGAGTCGCAACTGTCAAATTTATTAGCCGGCAAATTATGAAGATGAAATCCCTCTATAATGCTGTCTTTGGCATTGCTACGGAAGTTTTGTATGCCATAGCAATAATATTGACGGCATTTTTGATTTGCCTGGCAGCATATTTCTTAAAACTATGATTCTCAGACCCCAACCGCAAGACATCAAGAATATAGGATATTACTCAGGTAAAATTATGATAGGCATCGGCCTGACGATGCTGGTGCCTGCTGTTATTGGCCTTCTGTTCGCAGAGATAAATCCTGCCCTGGATTTTTTGATCGGCACAGAGATTGCCTTGATTATCGGCTTCATTCTTAGCAGATTATGCTTTACAAAAAAAGACCTTAACTGGATGCAAGGCATGGTCGTGGTTTCTTTTTCCTGGCTGGCAGCGATGCTGTTGGGGGCCATACCATTATACCTGAGCGGACACTGGCAATCCTATTTGGATGCCTGCTTTGAAGTAATGTCAGGGTTAACAACAACAGGTCTGACGCTTGTGCAGGACCTTGACCACCTCTCTTACGCGCACAATCTGTGGCGGCATTTTGCTCCTTTCATTGGTGGCCAGGGTATCGTCATAGTTGCGCTTTCTTTGTTTATCAAAGGAGTATCCGGTGCGTTCAAGATGTACGTGGGTGAGGCCCGCGATGAAAGATTGTTACCCAACGTAATTCGCACCTCTCGGTTTATTTGGTTAGTGAGCATTGTCTACCTAATCTTAAGTACGCTGGTGCTGGGAATAGTCGGCATTGCAAACGGAATGAAAACCGCCAACGCATTCTTCCACGGCGCATGCATCTTCATGGCAGCCTTTGATACCGCCGGTTTTGCTCCCCAATCACAGAACATACTCTATTATCATAGCCTACTTTTTGAAGTTATCACCATTGTCATTATGCTCTTGGGAGCGATGAATTTTAACTTACATTATCATCTTTGGACGGGGAACCGGCGAGAAATCTGGAAGAATATTGAGACTCGCACGCTGTGTATTACCGTACTGTTTACCTTACTGATTGTGCTCATTGGATTAAGTCAGGTTGGCAGTTACCCCTGCGCGGTTGTTATGTTTCGTAAAGGATTTTATCAGTTGATTTCCGGCCACACCACCACAGGGTATATGACTATTTATGCGCGGCAATTTATCGATGACTGGGGGAATCTGGCGCTTGTGGGAATGATCTGCGCCATGGCCTTTGGAGGGGGGGCCTGCTCCACCGCGGGCGGGATCAAGATGTTGCGTCTTGGCATCGTCGCAAAAGCGCTCAAACAAGACTTAAGGAGAATCATTCTGCCGGAGAGGGCTATCGTAGAGCAGAGACTACACCACCTTAAAGAAATATTTTTGGAAGACAAACAGGTAAGAGCTGCACTCTTGATTACGGTATCCTATTTAGCGTTATATGGCATAGGCGCATTGGTGGGGATGCTCTACGGATACCCCTTTTTAGACTCGTTGTTTGAATCCACTTCAGCAGCGGCCAATGTCGGGTTATCGTGCGGGATTACGACGCCAAGTATGCCGGCGGGTTTAAAGCTTACCTACATTGTGCAGATGTGGTCCGGCAGATTGGAGTTTATGTCGGTATTTACCCTAATCGGTTTTTTCATCGCAGCGATTAAAGGAAGATAATGAAAAGGCCCGTCACCTGTCAGCTATCAGCTATCAGCGTAATGCTTTTCTTTTGTGCGATCTGTTATGCACCGCCTCTTTCAAGTACAGAATTGATTAACAACGCTAAGGAATACGACGGGAAAAGTGTTGTCTATACGGGCGAGGTCATTGGCGATGTAATGGTGCGCGGAGATTTTGTCTGGGTAAATCTGAATGACGGCGAGAACGCCATCGGCATCTGGCTGGATAAGGAGACAGCCAAAGAAATTCAGTTTACCGGTAGCTACCGGGCTAAGGGGGATCGGTTGGAGGTTACCGGAGTTTTTCACCGTGCCTGTATCCAGCACGGTGGAGACCTGGACATACATGCTCAAGGCATACGTAAGATGACTCCGGGACAGCCGGTTGAGCGAGAGCTAAATCCCGGTAAAAGAAACATCGCCTTTATATTATTAGGGATGCTATGCCTGGTATTAATATTTGTACGTCGGCGAGGGAGCAGAATAGCGATATCCTGATAGTTGCCGGCTCCGACGCCGACCTGGCAAATCTGCCGCAGGAGTAACGGACTCCGTGGGGCACAGGCCCGCTTCAAATGCAAATTACAGCACTGCTAAGGCAGGTTGAAGAAATAATCTATATGTCCAGGATTTTGCTTGAACTTTTATCGCAACAATGCGATACTATACGGTGAGCAGGGATGCCAAAAACAAAGGTCTTTATATACAGAAATGAAGAGGGTTCGGTTTCGGTAATCGAGTGGCTTAAGAAACAGCCTCAAAAAGTTCAGGACCGGTGTACTGCGATGATTGAGTTGCTGGCTGCCAGCGGTTATGAGCTGAGACGCCCGTATGCCGACTATCTTGATAATGGGATTTATGAACTTCGCCCTACAGTTGGGCGCGTACATTACAGAATACTGTACTGCTTTGTGGGCAAGAATGTGGTGCTTGTTACTCACGGCTTGGTCAAAGTTGATAGAGTTCCCAAGAGTGAGATAATAAGGGCAAGCGAGTTTCGAGACCGATTCATTAAGAATCCATTATTGCACAGCTATGAGACGGAAGACTAATTATGCGTAAGGCAAATAGAACAACAACCGACGCGGTGAAAATACTGCACAAAACCTTTATTAAAGATGATCCCAGGCGGCTTGCTTCTTTAGAACGAGAACGTGAGAAACTACGAATAGCAGGTCAGATTTACGCTCTGCGCACGCAGGCCAGTTTGAGTCAAGCGGAATTGGCTAAGCTGGTTGGAACGACGCAGTCTGTCATTAGTCGGCTGGAGGACGCGGATTATGATGGTCATAGCTTAAATATGCTCCGCCGCATAGCAAGAGCTTTGAATTGCAGGATTGAGGTGCGGTTTATCGCTGAAAAAGCACTATCTGCGGGCCGATAGCCGCTTGCTGGTTCTGATGCCCACCTGGCACAACTGCCAAAGAGTAGAGCAGTTCAAAGTGTCTAAGCTTTTCGATATTTTCTCAGCATATCGAGGAGGTTCTGCATATCGGCGGGCAAGGGGGCCTCGAATCGCACTATTTCGCCGCTCGTAGGATGTTTGAATTCCAATGCGTGGGCGTGAAGGGCACAGCGCTTTATGATAGGGGCCTGCGGAGCCGGCTCGACATCCGCTAACTGCCACTCGTAGACGAACTTTCCGCCGTACATATCATCAGCCACGATAGGATGCTTTATGTATGATAGGTGCACCCGTATCTGATGGGTTCGGCCGGTCCTCGGGGTCAGCTTAAGCAGAGAAAAGCCGCGAAATTCTTCCACAACCTCGTAGAAAGTAATCGCCTCTTTGCCGATTTCCGGCCTGATAGCGTATTTCTCTCTGATCCTCGGGTGCACGCCCAGCGGAGCGCTTACGCGGTCGGCGGATAGGTCCGGCGTGCCGTGGACGATAGCCAGATAGGTCTTTTTAACCTGTCGGCGTTCAAATTGTTTGGCAATCTTCCACTGGGCGATATCATTCTTGGTTACTACCATAACGCCGGTCGTATTTTTATCCAGCCGATGGACGATGCCCGGTCGAAATTCGCCCAGGCCGCTCGATAGACCCGTGACTCGTGTCCCGTGACCCGTGACCCGAGCGACGGGCGACGAGAGACGAGACACGTAATACGCCAGGGCATTTACCAGTGTGCCGCGGGTATTACCACGCGCCGGATGCACAATCAGATCGGCCTGCTTGTTAATCACTATCAGGTCTGAGTCCTCGTAAATAATGTCCAAAGGAATGTCTTCAGGCGGAATCTCTTTACTTGGCGGCTCAGGTATTACCAGGTCGATCCTGTCGCCGGTAGTGAGCTTGAAGCTGGGCTTGACGATTTTGCCGTTGACTTTGGTGTTGCCGGTTTTGATGGCATCCTGGATGGACTGTCGGCTGAGGTTCTTGAACCGGCCATGCAGATATTTATCAATCCTACGGTCTTTGATTGTGTGCCCGACATAAAGCGTCAAAGACCGGCCTGTGGTATCTGGCGGTTGGCACATTACGCTTACGGTTTTACTGTAGGAATTTGTCTGGCACTAAAGGAACTGTATTCGGCCCTTCAGGCACCGGTTGGATACCGATGGGCAGATTGGTGTCAGCAGGCAGATTCGCCTCAGCAGGTCTCAGTTGGGTTCGCACTCGGCGGGGCCCTTCAGCAGGTAGTCTGAAAACGTCAGCGGCTTGCGGCTCAGGCGCCGGCTTAAAGACCACCTTTGTTTGGTAATCGGCCATCGTATCAAGGCGATACTTTGCCGACGCCTTAGCGACCGTGCCCTCGAAATCGGGATTTGAAGCGATGTCCTGATATGTTTGGCGGGCCTGGTCGAAGTTGCCGAGCTCCTCATCGCAGAGTCCCAGACCGAATTTAGCCGAAGCCGCAAGCTGCGGATTGGACGTAGCTCTGGCAAGTGCCTCAGCATAGCTGGCCTTTGCCTGGTTTATCTGAACTACCAAATCCTGTTCGCTCGCCGGCGCCCGCCGGTAGTGCAGTTCCGACCGCAAGGCTTCTGCTCGCTTTATAAGTGCAAAGGCAGCCATCTGATCGTCTTTGGTTTCCTGGGCGAAGGCTTTGAGATTCTCAGCAGGCTGAAGCAGTATGAATGAGAGGTCCCTTCCCTCTGACTGGGCCTGAAGAACCTGCATTTTGCCCAGCGCCAATTGATTGGAAATCCCTGTCAGCCTAAGTTGCCTTTCTACCGACACGGCGTCTTTTCGATAGAATCGCCAGAAGTATACCCCGGCGGCTGCGATAATTATTGCGATTGCGCCGATAATTGTAGTCCGGTTTTCTTTGGCCCACTCTGGCAGGTTGGCTATCCACTCAGCCAATTCGTTGGTCTTCAGCTCGTGCCGATGGTCGGCTTTCATTTTTGTCTCCGTTTCTAATTCGCCCCGGCACACGTCCGGGGGCTAACAAGATCGCAAATAGTTGCCACTAATTAGTTATCAATATAGCAGCATTTCTTTTATCTTGCAACATAGCAATCCAATAGTTACAATTCCGGTTCGCACTCGATTGAAAGGGCATAAATGTTCAATCTGAAGGCAAAAAGCGGGACTGTCCTGTTTCTAATGACAATTGCCAGTTTTCAATTGTCAATTTTCAATTGTCCGGCAGGACAGCCCAAGTGGGACCCGGCTAAATATATGAGCATTGATGAGGTTCGGCCCGGGATGGCGGCTTATTGCCTTACGTGCTTAAAGGGCACCGAGATCGAGAAATTCAACCTTGATGTTCTAAGCGTGGTGCGCAATGTAGACCCAGGCTTGGACTGGATTTTGGTCAAGTGCACCGATGAGCGATTTATCCACAGCGGCCCGATAGCGGGATGCAGCGGTTCGCCGGTCTATATCGAGGGACGATTGGCCGGCGCGATAGCCTATGTTCCTGGCGGGTCTTTCAGTAAGGACCCACTTTTCGGTGTGACGCCGATTGAGGACATGCTCAAGGTGGGCGAGGGCAACCCCCGACTCGATCGGGGGTCCCAGCAGCGCGCGACCGGGCAAGGATTTGCGTTTGATTTTTCTAAGCCGATTGACCTGGCTGAGATTACCGAGCAGATTACCGCCGGCCGCTCTTCGACGGGCAGGAGCCTGGCCGGCCTGACCGCACTGCCATGCCCGTTGATTACCTCCGGCCTGGCCGGCCCAGCTTGTAAGCAGTTGGGGACCTCGGTCGAGCCTTTTGGACTTATGGTTGTTCCTGCCGTCGGTGGGACCGCCGGGCAGGGAGCGACCGATAAGGATGCGCAGTTAGTGCCCGGAGCACCTCTGGCGGTGCCGCTCTTAACCGGCGATGTAACAATGCAAGTGCTGGGCACAGTGACCGAAGTGGTGGATGGCAGGGTCTACGGCTTCGGGCACAGCTTTCTTGGCTACGGCCCTGTGGACCTGCCGATGGCTACAGCCCAGATTCACACCGTGGTATCCAGCCTGGCTCTTTCTTCTAAGCTCGGCAGTGTGCTCAAGGTCGTCGGAGCAATAACCAGCGATGAAGCAAAGGCGATCTGCGGACGAATCGGCGCAAAGGCCCGGATGATACCGCTGACGATAAGGGTAGAGCGTTACAATGATACCAAGGTGCGGGTGTACAACTGTCAAATGGCCAACAATCAGATGCTTACGCCGATTGCACTTCAATCGGCAGTGGCGGGCGCCGTTCTTAGTCTAGGCGACCTTCCGCCGGAGCATACGATCCAGTACAAGGTAGCTATCGGCATAGACGACGATAAATCCGTCAGCTTCAAGAATGTCTCTGCCAGCCGGGGCCTGGCTGAGATTATGACCGATAGCATTAGTTCAGTGGCGCTGTTGATGGATAATCCTTACAAGAAATTCGATATAAAAGCGATCGATTTTGACGTTCGCGTAGAGCCTGACAACAGCATCTCTCATATATGGTTGGTGGAATTGTCCGATTCCAAAGTTAAGGCCGGGCAGCAAATCCAGGTCGCGGTGGTTGTCGAATCCTTTCTGGCAGAAAAGAAAAAATACCAGTTTAGCTTAAAGATTCCTGAGCAAACCAAGCCCGGCAAATATGAGCTGATGGTGTGCGGCTCATACGGCTACGAGCAGCTCCTTCGCAAAGCTGTCCCATATAGGTTTGTTGCCCAGGATAAGTCCAGCTTGATCGAGCGCTGAACGACGTTTTGGGAATTGAGCGTGACAAATTGTATTGCCTCCTGCTTTTGCCGCCTTCGGGCGTGGCGGTACAAGGGGCGGAACTTCCTGATTTGCCGGCGACAAAGGCGCTTATCTTGCAGGATGCTACCAGGGCACTTAATGCTCAGCCATATCCACGCTGGCTCGAAAAAAGTTTAGACACCGACACAGTCATTATTGACAGAGAGGCTATGTCCATAACCGTGGAGAAATAGAATCACAATGGCAAGTGTAAAAGGGAAAACGAAAAACGTGAAACTGTGGAATTACAGGGTTTTAGGTTTCTGCCTTTTAGTTCTTAGTTGCGTTGCGAGCCGGGGCTGGGCGGTAACCAGTAAAATCACCCGCCATTCCGGAAGAGAGGATTTGCAGAAAGGCGAGACCAAAGATGTTGTCATCGACTCCAGAGGCACGCTCCAGCTCGGCCGGGCAGCCGAGGTGCTGGTCAAGGAATTCAAAGACGTCTGGGCGATAAATAGTATCGTGACAACTGCCGAGACGGTTTACCTGGGCACAAGTCCCAACGGCAGCATTTACAAATACGGCTCCGGCAAGCTGACCAAGATATATCCGCCCGATTCGCAGGTTAAGCCAAGTGACCAGAAAGCTGCTGACCCGAACGACCCAAACAAGCCGCCCAGTGAGAGCGCTACGCCGGAGCGGCATCTATCGAATGAGCATATTTTTGCGATGGCGATGGATGCGGCCAGCAGGCTGTTGGCAGGTATAAGCGGCGAAAAATGCAAGCTCTGCCGATTCCAGGCCGAGCAGATAGAAACGATTTTTGAGCCTAATGACGCCAAATACATCTTTGCTATAGTCACCGATAGTGCGGGCAATATTTACCTGGGCACAGGACCGCAGGGAAAAGTCTATCAACTGGACCCGCAAGGCCGTGAAGCAAAGCTTCTCTACGACAGCCTCGATAACAATATGCTCTCGCTGTCGGTTGGACCGGACGGCTTTGTCTACGCAGGAAGTGACGAGCGAGGACTGGTGTACAAAATAGACCCGCGAACAAAAACAGCAACAGTTCTGTATGATAGTGACCAGCCCGAAGTTACGGCCCTACTACTTGCAGCCGGCTCTATTTCTGGCCAGGGCGATTTGTATGCCGCTGCCACGTCGGCCAGGATTGTTGACTCTGCCGAGCGGTTCGCTTCGCAGATGCCGATGGCGGGTCGGCCTGAGGTGCCCTCGCAGAAGCCGGAAAGTGCCAGCGACGGCGGACGCAAGCTGCAAATTGCAAATACAAAGAGGGCCGATGATGCGGAGGCGGCAAAGAGACCGCCGCCGGTTAGTAGGCCCACCAGGCCCGGCCAGGCAAGTTACGTCTATAGGATAACCAAGGATGGTTTCGTAACCGACATATTCACTGAGACTGCGGTTTTATTCTGCCTTGCCGAGCAGGATGGAAAGCTGCTCGTAGGGGCGGGAAACGATGGGCAGCTATTTGCCGTCGAT
The DNA here is from genome assembly GCA_963814265.1 of Sedimentisphaerales bacterium. Lineage (GTDB taxonomy): Bacteria > Planctomycetota > Phycisphaerae > Sedimentisphaerales > Anaerobacaceae > JAFNGF01. The sequence goes on from CAWFCJ010000036.1 coordinate 82,231, forward strand.
CCGGTCTCGGAGCAGCAAGCCATCATATATAAGGATGAGCAAGCGTCACAGATCACCGCGGTGGCTGTGGCTGGAAACGATCTGTACCTGGGTACGGCAAACCCCGCGAAGCTGATAAAGATAGGCAAAAATTTTGCTTCCGAGGGCACGTATACCTCCGACCTTATCGACGCCGGTCAGCCTGCCAAGTGGGGTAAGCTCCAGATTGAAGCTGACGTGCCGCGAGGATGTAAGGTTACGGTGGCTTCCCGAAGTGGAAACGTCAAGGATGTCAACGATCCGACCTTTTCAAGCTGGACCGACCTGGTGGAAGTGACAGAGCCGATACAATTGTGCTGCCCGCTCGGCAGATTTTGCCAATACAAGCTCGTACTGCAAAGCGAACGGGGTCGGGCAAGTCCTGTCGTCAGGGAGATTGCCGTTGCCAGCGCTGTGCCGAATTTGGCGCCGAAGGTCAAATCGGTCGGCGTCAATCGAGTCGAGGCGCCGGGCAAAACAGGCGTGTTCAAGATCAGCTATAAAGCTGAAGACGACAACGGCGACAAGCTGACTTACAAGATAGACTTCAGAAAGGCTGGCAGGATAAATTGGATCGAACTGCAGGACGACATCGAAAAGGAAGACCACGAATGGGACGGAAAGACGGTCGAGGATGGTCGATACGAAGTTAGGGTGACCGCAGGCGACGCCAGAAGTAATACCACCACGACCACACTGATGGGCAGCAGGATAAGCGACCCGGTGGTAGTCGACAACACCGGGCCGGCAATTAAAACTGTTGAGCAGAAGATCGACGCCGAAAACGGCAAGAAATTTGTCACGCTCAGGCTGCAGGTATCTGATGAACTAAGCGCGATCGGTCAATTGCAATATACCGTTGACAGCAACGCCCAGTGGAAAGGAACGGTGCCGGAGGATTTGGTCTACGATACGACGGACGAGAAGTTCACGATTGTTATCGAAGAGCCCAAGGCCGGCGAGCATATACTGGCAGTTAAAGTCCAGGATGACCTCGGCAATACAACGTACAAGACTTTTGAATTCAATCTATAGTTGTGCGATACATTAAATTCGAGAAGATCGCCGAGACGGTTGAGTCACTTTGCATAGCGGCCTGTCATTATCTGCCCGATGATGTTTTAGCTGCGCTCGAAAATGCAGCGCAAAAGGAATCTAACCCGCGGGCAGCCAGAATATTGAAGCAGCTCATCGAAAACGCCCGCATTGCAGCGGAGAAGAAAATTCCCCTCTGTCAGGATACCGGCCTGGCGGTAGTGTTTGTCGAACAAGGAAGTGAAGTTCTTGTGGTGTCGCACGAAGACAAAATTCTAAATTCTAAATTCGAAATTCTAAATTCTCCTTTGTTCGACGCCATCAATACCGGCGTTAAGGTAGGCTACGAGAAGGGATACCTGCGAAAGAGCGTTGTTGCCGACCCTTTGAACAATCGCACGAACACGGGCGGAAATTCTCCGGCTATAATCCATCATACCGTTGTACCGGGCGACCGCCTGAAACTTACCGTTATGGCTAAGGGCGGGGGCTGCGAGAACAAGAGCCAGTTCAGGATGTTTAGACCCACCGCAGAAAGAGACGAGGTAATCGGCTGGATTGTGGATGTTGTCAGAGCTGCCGGCGCCGATGCTTGCCCGCCTTTTATTGTTGGAGTAGGGATTGGTGGCGATTTTGAGTTAAGCTGTCTATTGAGTAAAAAAGCGCTGCTGCGGAATCTGGCCCAGCCTAATAGCGATGAATTTTACGCCCGACTTGAGGCGGATTTACTTTGCCGGATTAATTCGCTTGGCCTGGGGCCGCAAGGTCTGGGCGGCGATACGACTGCTCTGGCCGTCTTGGTGGAATCCGCCCCCTGTCATATCGCGTCACTGCCGGTCGCGGTGAACATTGAGTGCCACAGTCACCGCCACAAAACCGTGATTATCTAACTATGCCGTGAGTCTGGCAGATTTTTGGCGCGGCAGGTGCATTACTGATATGGTTCCCTATGTGGCCAGCCGTATTTCTCGAATTGGCCGAATTCCTTCTCTGTATTGTCGCTGGGGTTTTCCTTCAGAGCCGACCGCACTTCGTCGACATGCGGCATCCACGAATATTGCGTTGCATGTGCCGCCGTTCAGGTCTCCGCTGGGGCGACTATGGAAAGTGGCGAACCAATCCCGACCATCAGGACACAAGGCATTATCGTTGAGCACATTGGCGCAGCCGGGTCGAGCCCACATATTTTCCTCGGCGAAGAAAAAGACCTCGGCATGGCTCCTTGTTATCTCACCTATTTTGTAGATACCGCCAAGACCCTTGGCGTTTCTTGCGGCTGACCCGTGTGGGTCGCCTGCCTTGGAGCCCAGGTAGGCATTCATACTGTAGCTGTAATAAGGAACAATAGGGTTGGCTGCAACGTGATTGGGATGTCTTTGGCCCTCGGATTTGGCAAGAACTTTGAACGATGGGCACAGATGTACCTTATCTTCCTTTAGATAGGGCCAGAATGGGCCATCGGCCGGATATCTTGGGTCGTGCCACCGGCAATAACGTTGGTATCCGCCCACAGGGGCTTCTGTCTGGACCAGGGACGTCCATGCATAGGGATAACGGCTGTCGTAGTCGTCTAAATAGATAGCCTGAGCCAGGCCGTATTGTTTCAGGTTAGCCCTGCAAGTCATTTCCTGTGCCTGCTCCTTTACCCGCTGCAGGGTCGGCGTCAATATCGCCATCAATATCGCGATGATGGCGATTACAACCAGAAGTTCTATTAACGTGAACCCCCGCCGATAAAGTGAGCTTTTGCAGTTTCGTTTAGCCATAAGAGTATTCCTCACAAACCTTTTTGACCATTGTATCAAATAATGTCGTTCTCATCCAGATTTTTAATGGTCCTTAAAATCCTTCATCCAGTCCGGCCAGACCGGCGGGTCCCGGTGTGTATTGAACCGGCCAGACCACCTGAGGCACCACAGGTGCTTTAGCCAGATTTTTCTAACTGTGTAATCGAGAAACACGCCATTTATGGCGTGATCGTGCCGGTTGATGCAAAAACGGTTCATCGCATTTTGGTCGCCATCCCACCTCTGGCCATCGAAGGCTGGCGGTGTGTCGGTATCATCCGGCCAGCCACACCAGAACCAGCAGTCCAGGAACAGCGGTATCTCCGACGCCCCTTTTGCGTTGGGTGTCTTCCAGAAGAATTTGGCAGGTTTGCCATAAAGCGGGTCTTCCCCTGCCACGTACACCCATCCGTTGATGCCGTAACTGCCCCACGTGCCGGCGGGCCGACCTGAGTCCTGGCTCAGTCTGCCCCAGGATGTAGTGGCGTCGCCGCCGATCTCCAGGGTGCCGCTTCCGCCAGGCGGATATTGTGGAAACGCGATCTTTCGCGCTATCGGGCAGCACCGTATCTTGGGCTCACGATAATAGTAGTCGAACAGCACGTCAATCCAACGCCCGGATTGGCTCTTGCGCGTTGGAAATAGCCCATTGTTATCATCCGTGTACATAGCCCAGATCGTACCCCACTGCTTGAGGTTCGATTGACACGCTACCGACCGGGCCTGCCTACGCACGCGGCCCAGCGCCGGCATCAACATCGACATAAGTAGCGCTATAATAGCAATCACTACCAGAAGCTCAATCAGCGTGAAGCCTCTGGATTTTTGCGTGAAGGGGCGAGATGTCTGATAGTTTGTTATGGATCGGCGCCTCCTAATTATGTCGTGCTGCCTGACCCCACGCAGCCACGGCGGCGTTATGGATGTCTTCATTGCCTGCTTGTACCGGGGAGAAGGCCACAGGCGGCACCCGCTTTCCAAACTCGATGGTGCGAGGGTCTTTCCATTTCACGTAATCTGAATGCCCGTCCGCGAAAGAAAAGGTGGTGCCGTCACCGTGTCGAATTGGAGGCGGGTCCCACCATCTCTCCTCACGGACGTAAACCGTCCAGCCGCCCATGTGAGCGTAACCTGCTCCGCCGTCGTCAAGAAACACGAATCTGTAGGCTGGCTCTTGGATATCCAGCCTCTTTTTGAGCATCACTGCACCCATATCGGACCAGTTTTTGCAATTCATGGAATCGACGACAGAGTATGTCCGCAGTATTTGCTCTTGTATGCGAACGGTCGGACACCTATACAGCTTTTCAGTTTTGCAGTACGCGTACAGGGCGCCGTTCAGGATAGCATTTCTTTTTTGGGTTAGGGTCATATTTCGGTCCCAGTCTTTGAGCACCCACGGAGTCTCGTTACTATGTATACTATACTCCCCTGTATCGCCGTTCACGAGCTTATCGTCGTTGTAATCCGCATATAGAATCCACGCCAGCGTCAACTGCTTGAGATTATGCAGACAGGTGGCGCGCTTACCCTGCTCCTTGGCCCGGTTTAGAACCGGCATAAGCATCGCCATCAAAATCGCAATAATGGCTATTACCACCAGCAGCTCTATCAACGTAAATCCGTCATACGTCTGGCCGATAAAGGCTTTTCGCTTATCCATAATTAGCTTCTCCCTTTGTCAGTGAACTTTTGCAAAATGGAGATTAGGCACACTTTGAAAAGGAAAAATTTGTTGTCTTGTTTTTCCTTTTCAAACATTAACTACTTGATAGATAATTACTTAGCTCGATTATTTAAGGAAATCAAGAAACGGATTTCCTTAAATAATATGTGCCTAATCTCCATTTTGCAAAACTCTTGTTTGTCAGTAATCTTTGAATCTTCTTATCCATTCGGGCCAGTCCGTGTCCCTGACAGCACCGGCTTTCGTCCATTGGCCCGCCGTGTTGAATGTCTTGTGCCACTTCAGTGTCCACAGCTCCTTGAGGCCGACCTTCCTGGCAGAGAAATCCAGAAAAGAGCAGCCTACGAAGCCCGTGTGTCTATTGATACAGCAACGAGCCATATTATTGCCCGCCCAGGCAGCGAACTCGTACTGAGCAGGCGCATGGTTTTCCAACGGCCAGAGGTCAAAACGCAGCGCATCTATGAACAATGGTGCATCGGCCTGCGCCGGCTGCATTAGGGGTCCTCCAGCCATCCTTGGCAGGCCTGCCACCTTCAAAGGTTGCATTAACTGGTATGGTAAGGACGTAGCCATTAATGCTGTAGCTTCCGGCCACGCCGTTTGGGCCCGGCCCAAAGCCCCCGTGGTCCCCACGAAAGATGCCCCAGGCATTGAAGATGTTAAACGTGGCTGGGCTCTGGCCCCTGTCGTCGATTATAGGCTTCTTGGCAGTAGGGCAAAACCAAATTTTATTCGCCTTCCAATCCTTATATCGGTCTTCGAGCTGCCAGGGCCACCAATAGCCAGTAGAACCCACGCCGGGCCAGAATTTGCCGTCGTTGTCTTCCGTGTACATTGCAATGATGAGGTTCCACTGCTTCAGGTGTGCTAAGCACCCGACTATCCTTGCTTGTTCTTTCGCTCGCTTCAGCGCCGGTATTAATATTGACATCAACAAGGCAATGATAGCTATTACTACCAGAAGCTCTATTAACGTGAAGCCTCTCGGTTTGCTCATGTCACGTTCTCTCTTGATTCTTGTGCCAAAAACAAGTGCTGCAAAAATTCTTGCCCACCAAGAAAGGCCAATGGTCGGCTTGTCCAACAATCGGTATTGTTAATACTCCTTAAAGGGTTGCATCCACTCGGGCCAGACCGGCAGCGGAGCATCTAACGGAAACCTGCGTGCCACTTAAGTCTCCACAACTCCTTCAGCCCGACCTTCCTGGCGGAGAAATCGCAGAAAGAACTATTTACAAAACCCTCGTGTCGATTGATGCAGCAACGTCTCATGTGGTTGTTACTCTCCCAGGCCATATCCTCGACTTGCGCAGGGTTATCCTGGTGTATCGGCCATAAGTCGAACCGCAGGGCATCTATAAACAATGGTATATTATTAGCTCCTGAAACGTGGGGAGTCCTCCAGTTATCATCGGTTCTTCGACCTCCTTCGAAGGTAGTTCCAGGCTTGGTGCTGAGAACGTAGCCATTTATACCGTAGCTGCCGGCTATACCGTGCGGACCCAAAGCAGCATCGGTGTAACCGTAAATTCCCCACGCTGAAAACGTGTTGAATCTTTGCGTCGCCCTGCCTTGCTGGTCGAAGAGAGGCTTTGTGGCCGTCGGACAGAACCATATCTTCAGGCTTTTCCAGTCTCTATACTTAGGCTCCATTTGTTGTATCCACATAAAGCCTTGTGCTGTTGTCCCACTTGGAAATTGGCCGCTGTTTTCCTCCACGTACATGGCAAAGATAATGTTCCATTGCTTCAGGTTTGCCAGGCACCTAACTGCGTTGGCCTGCTTCCTTACTCGCTGCATTGCCGGCATCAGTATTGACATCAAAAGCGCAATGATAGCGATTACTACCAAAAGCTCTATTAACGTGAAGCCTTTGCGTCTGCTCATAATGCTACTCCTCGGCTTGTGAACCGTTTTTTTATGTGATTGGATGCGCAAGCCCAACCTTCTATTCCCTCAATCGTTTTGTTTTGCCCCGCTGGCCTACTTTAACCCAGGCAAATTATACTGCAAATCTTCTTTGCTTGCAACATTAAAACTTGCAGCTAAAGGATTTAAATATCAGCAGGCCTTTTTCACAGGTCTTTTTGACAATGTGTCGCCGACGTTACTCCAGACAGAACTTGGCATCTACGAGACTCGGAAGTTTTTTCTGCAAGTGCTTGTAGCTGCGGCACTTACAAGTAAGAAAGCATCTATTCTGCGCGGCCTGCTGAATCCAGGGCGATGTAATCTTCGGCAGAAAGCTGCTGGGGACGCTGGGTTGGGTCGATGGAGCACTGTTCAAAGATCGCAGGCCAGTTGGCGACCTGCCCGCTCTTGACGTGAGCCAATCTGTGCAGGCCTTTAGCATTTTGCGGCGGTGCCCCATGAAAAGATTCACTGTCTGGCTGAATAGCTGTATGTCTTTTATTCGGGCTACTTTTTCGTTTTGGCGGACGAACGTGACCATCGCTGAATCGACCTGCGGCTGAGGCCAGAAAACGGTGGGCTTAAGAACTCTTATGGTTTTTACGTCGCCGGCTGCGGATAGCAGGATGCTCAACGTGCCGTATTCACTGCTGCCGGGTGCGGCCGTCATTCGCTCAGCCACCTGCCTTTGCACGGTGACACACATCGCGTCCGCCACTGTGGGGCCTGTCACTAAGTTGAGTACCACCGGCGAAGCGACATTGTAGGGCAGATTTGCAACCAATAGAAGCCGACCTGAGTATTTCTTGCGAGCCGATTCGATTGCCCTTGTCACAGTGCTGCTGAGTGTCCTTTTCTTTTCAAGAATATCTGTGTTGATAATCTCGACATTCTCAACTTTTATGAGCTGGTTCTTAGCGATTGTGCAGAGCATCCGGTCGATCTCAACGGCGATAACTTTGCCTGCCTTTTGGGCTAAAGCCTCGGTTAGAGAGCCTGTGCCGCAGCCGACCTCGAGCACAACGTCGCTGGACTCAATTTGCGCAGCCTCTACCAGCAGCCGCATCAAATTCAGGTCGATCAGAAAGTGCTGGCCGAGCCGTTTATTAGGCATCGCCCCCGCTTCAGCAAGCAACCGCTGGATATGCTGTTTCGTCTGCATAGGGCAAGAATTTAGAATTAAGAATTGAGAATTGAGAATTATTCAGCAGACTGGGATTTTTCACGACTGTATCATAAGTGAGTATTTAACAGTAACATATCGCACTTTGTCATTCCCGCGCAGGCGGGAATCCACTTTGCCCAGATGGTAATGGATTCCTGCTTTCGCAGGAATGACACGGCGAATCTATCGGTTTCAGGTTCTTCTTATTTTGGTTCACCGTGCTTCTCCTGGCTTATAGATGAACTTTCTAAATTCTGAATTCTTAATTCTAAATTCTTTTTTGTCGCTGCCATTTGGATGGCGGTAGTTATGGCAGCTTTCATGCCGCTTGGATTGGCAAGGTTTTTGCCCGCGATGTCGAAGGCTGTTCCGTGAGCCGGCGCCGTTCTTACTATCGGTATGCCTATGGTGACATTTACCGCGTTCTCGAAATCAAGCAGTTTCACAGGGATCATTCCCTGGTCGTGATACATTGCCACTACCGCGTCAAATTCGCCGTGAACAGCGCGAAAAAAAAGCGTGTCGGCTGGAAACGGGCCGGAGCAATTTATTCCCTGCTCTTGTGCTAACAGAATCGCGGGCGAAATTACTCGTTCTTCTTCATCGCCGAATTGGCCGTTTTCGCCGGCGTGCGGATTCAACGCGGCAACGCCGATCCTGGGATTCTCCAGGCCGAAGTATTCTTTCATCGCGTCATTTAATAGGTCTATCGACTCGAAGACGCAGCCGATTGTAAATTTGTGCCGAACCTCGAATAGTGCCTCGTGAATGGTAGCCAGCGCCACCTTTAATGGCCCGCTGACAAACATCATCGCCTTTCGTTTCGATTTGCAGCGATGGGCCAACATTTCGGTGTGTCCCGGCCATTCCGCGTCAGCCATCTTCCAACTGGTCTTACTGATCGGACGCTGTCACCATCGCGTCTATTATGCCGTCCTGCGCAGCGTCAATCGCGTCGAGGCAGAACCTTATCGAGGCTTCGCCGGCAACTTTGCTGGGACCGGCAATCCAGGGTGGGACCGAATATTCATCGTAATCGGCTACGGCGACTTTGCAGGGATAATCTCTGCTGATTTTCTCGTGCTGATGCCGACCCCAGAAAGGCTCGATCTCCGCCCTATCGGCGGCGTAGCAAAGCTGCTCATTCATTCCGAAGACGATGAACTTCGCAGCCCGGCGGATATCCGGATCAGCCAGCGCCTTTACCACGACCTCCGGCCCGATGCCAGCAGGATCGCCCATCGTCACGCCGATAACCATCTGCTCGGATATCGAATTGTTGTTAGTTTTGTCCATTCGATCGTCTAAAAGCCTAATTCCTTCAATTTCTCGACCGTTAGCGTTTGCTTCTGTGGCAAAATCTGATCCAGATAACTTTTTATCGTCTTTACTATTATGTCCGTTTCGATATTTACTGCGTCGCCGACTTTTGCTGTGCCCAGCGTGGTTTTCTTTAGGGTCTGCGGTATCAGGGCGACGCTGAAACTGCTTCGGTTTAAGCTGGCTATCGTCAGGCTTATTCCATCAACGGCGACCGAGCCTTTTACCACCATCTGGCTGAGCAGCTCCGGCTCGGCGGCAAATTCCATATCAGCAAACCCGCCCTGCCTTTTAATCGCCTTGATTGTCGCTGTGCCGTCAATATGGCCCTGGACGAAATGTCCGCCAAAGCGGTCGGTCGCCTTCATCGCCCGCTCCACGTTTACTTTTGATGAGGGCTTCAATTTGCCCAGAGTCGATCTTGCCAAGGTTTCGGTGCTTATCTCAAACCCCGCAATCAATTGCCGGGTGCTAAATCATGCGATGGTCAGGCACACGCCATTTATGGCAATGCTATCGCCGATTTTGCACTCCTCGGCCAGGTTGCCCAAGTCGACTGTCAGCGACAACGCCGCCTGCGTTTGGCGAACCGATTTCACCACGCAAATCGCCTCTATAAGTCCTGTAAACATTTCAAATCGGCCATTTACTATTGACTATTTACTATTGATAAAACCAAGCTGCTGTTACAATCCATTATAAATAATCAATTGTCAATAATCAACCGTCAATTGAAACGGGTTGGTGATAATATGAATACATTTTGGCTGAAAATAGCCGGGGTTGCGGTCGTTATTTGGTTTTAATTATTCTGGTGAAGCGGGTCTTTGCCTTCTGGCGAGCACAGTCCAAGCGGCTGGAGAAACCGAAAACATTTTACGATATGGCCGACCGGGATAGGCAGTTCCTTGAGGAGCCGAAACAGCCGGCGAGCAGAAGGCCGAGCAACCGCAGGAACCAGCACCAGAACCGCAGGCACAAGTCGCACAGCAGCCTCCTCGGCTCCCACCCAGCCCGCCGGACGCACCGCCGGTGTCGTCCTGCCAAGCGATATCAAAAGGCCGACCACGCTGTATTTCAAGCCGCTCGAGGAAATAGAAGACATTCAGGCACAGGAGCTGCTGCCCTGGGCCGCTGCCGGGCGGAGCATCGGCAGGCTGCCCATGATGCAGTATGGCCTAATGGTGAAAGCCTGCCGGCAGATCGAGGAACGCTGGCCCGATAGCTGGTACGCCTTCCGGGCCAAGCAAATGTTGGAAGAGATCGCGGAGCGCTACGCCGCCAACTACAAGATCACGGAACAGGAGCTGGATATCAGCCGATTTATGAAGCCGAGGCAGGGCGCCGAGCCTCGTACTGTGGAGCCGATACGACGATGACCACAGCCAATGGAATGATCCCCGTCATCTCAATCACCGCTGATTGTCTGCCGGAGGCGTGGGAAAAGGCGGTGCTTGCGGTATGGGATAAAGGGCTTGAAATCAAAACTCAATACGATAAGTCCGACGACCCGCCAAGCAAAGATGCTACCGTTATAATTACCATAAACGACCCATTCCGCGAGCCGAGGATTCATAAGAATTTTCCCGGCGGGCCGGAAGAGCTTGAATCGTATCGGCAGGAGGTGGTCAACGGCATTCACGACCACTGGATAGACCCCGCTGCGGGCAAATGGACTTATACATACCACGAACGATTATTTTCATATTGCCCGGTGGAAAATATGCGGCGAGCTGATTCAGCAAAACCGTTCAAGAAGGTCAATCAGATTCAGTATATTATTGATTGCCTCTCGCAGGCTGGCCACAGCCGGCGGGCTCAGGCGATAACCTGGATGCCGACCGCTGACCCGGCGACCGAGCATCCGCCGTGCCTGCAGAGGATCTGGTGCAGGCTGTGTCGCAAATGAAGCGGGCGAATTGTCACTTAATATGAATACGCACTGGCGAAGCCGAGACCTTTACAAGGCGTGGTTTATGAATGTCTATGCGCTAACCGACCTTCAAAGGCTCATCGCCGAGCAGATATCCAAAAAATAAATCGAGCCGGTCGCGGTCGGCAGGTACGTCGATATAAGCGATTCGCTGCACATCTACGGCAGCTACTTCAACGAGGTTGCGGCGGAAGTGCAAAAGATGCGCAAAAGCCCATTTACGCAGCGGGCCTGGCAGAGCACCCACCCGGCTTTTGAAATGATGACGCAACGAGGCCAGAGAAAAACTTGCGCAGGACCCGGATTGGTACGCAAAAGCAAAAGGCTAATTGTAATTTCAGATGAGGAATAACGAAAATGACTTTGATTGTTAACGGTGAAAGAATTGAGGATGTGGCGATACAGAAGGAAGTAGATCGCTTGAGGCCGCGGTATGAGGAGGTTTTCGCTGAGCAGGACCCTAAAGAGCGAGAGGCTCAACTGCTTGAATGGTCCAGAGAGAATGTGATCGAAAGAGTTCTGCTCAATCAGGAGGTCAAAAAAGACGGAGACAAAATCCCATCCGATGAAGTCGAAGCAGTAATCGCCGGATTAAAAGGGCCTTACCAAAACCAGCAAGAGCTTTACAAAGACTTTAACGTAGAGAACGACGAGAAACTCAAAGAAGTTATTGAGCTGGAGATGAGGGTGGAGCGGAAGCTAAATGACCTTGGCAATGTTCTGCCTAAACCGACACAAGCGGATATCGAGCAGTACTACCTGCAAAACCAAGAGCAGCTCAAATCAGCCGAGCAGGTCAAAATAGCTCATATAGTCAAATATGTAGACTGGCGGACGGATGAAGCAGCCGCCTTGGACGCGATAACAAAAGCACACGAAGAATTGGACGGCGGCGCGGCTTTTGAGGTCGTGGTTGATAAATATACCGACTGCTCCGATAAGGGCGGTGACTTAGGCTACGTGACCAAGGGGCAGTTGGTGGAAGAGTTCGAGGACGTGGTCTTTAATTTGGGCGTCGGCCAAGTGAGCGACATTTTTCGGACTCGGTTCGGGTTTCACGTAGCCAAGGTATATGACAGAAAGCCTGGCGCCGTGCCCAGCCTTAGAGAAATAAAGCAACAGATAGTAGATGAGCTTACAAAGCAGATGCGGCAAAACGCTATCGACAAGTTTTTAGACCAGTTAAGAAGTGTGGCCAAAATCGAGCAAGTATAACCGGTTAAGCCGGGGCGGCGATAAAGATCCGAAGCTTGAGAGCACGATTTTCCCAGGGCGGAAAGCTCACCATTTCGATTTGGCTCTCGAAGATTCGTATGTTACACTTTAATGGGATCGGAGGAGTAACCCAATGCCAGGCAAGTCGGTTTTCTTTGTAGCGAGGGGGATTGCCCGCAGATAACGAGTCTGGCTCACTTGGCACTTCCTGCCGGCTAAGTGGGCGGGCAGGTAGTACCTGGCAGAAGAGGAGGGTAACGCCCCTGGCGGGAGAGAATAATTGGGTCTCCCGCCGAGCGGGGGCCTTGTCCAGAGCCTTAAGGGGGCTACGTAAGTTTCTTTCCGAGTTGGCCTCTGCGCTATCCGCGCAGGGGCTTTTTCATGTGCGCACTACTGACACCACAGGGACTTCTACGGAGTCTCTGTTAATCCGTGCGTCTGTCCGTGGACGGGCAAGTTGCGTGCCAGAAATCCAGCGTCTCTTTGTATTCTTTTTTCTGTCTCCTGCATTCTGAGTTCTAATAATCTGTTTGCTGTTTTACTCAATTCTTGTTAACAAATGCACTTTGTGGCCAGCCAGGCAAGAAGATGTCGGGTTTTTTTAAGTGCCGCCGAGGCGAGCGCCGACACACACTGTGCAGATTTGATAAGTGCTTTGCGGCAGGCGACTTACAATATTGAGTTCTTTGGCGTGGGCGGGCCGAAAATGGCGGCGGCAGGCTGCAAGTTGCTGGAGGATACTGCCGGCAAGGCCGTGATGATATACAAGGCCTTCAGCCAAGTTGGTTATTATTACGGGCTTATAAGGCGCATAAGTCGTTTTCTGAAAAGCAATAAGGTCGATCTGGTCATCGTGTGTGATTCACCGTCCTTTAACTTTCACATCGCAAAAGCCGCCAAAAAAGCGGGCATTAAGACGCTTTTTTACGTTGCCCCACAGCTTTGGGCCTGGGCCGGCTGGCGCATTGGCAAACTGCGGAAGTACTGCGATAAACTCTGCTGCATACTGCCTTTCGAGCAAAATTGGTTCCGGCAAAGAGGCGTTGACGCCATCTTTGTGGCCAACCCGCTGCTTGACGATTTGGCCAGCGGCCTGAGTCGGTACAGAAAAAACTATAAGTCTTTTTACCCTAAGAACTTAAGAATGGCGATTATGCCCGGCTCAAGAGCCGCTGAGATCGATTCGCTGTGGGAGCCGATGCAGCAGATCGCCCTTGCCGTAAAGCGCAAGTATCCCGGGGCGAGATCTGTTACCGTGGCGGTCGATCATGAGCGACGCAAGTCCTGAAGGCAAAAGAACTTGCTGGATTTGACAGCGAATACACTATTGGCCTGGTCAGTGAGACGTGCAAGGATGCAGATTTTGCTCTGGTTGCCAGCGGCAGCGCCACACTTCAGGTGGCAGCGGTGGGGTGCCCGATGGTAATAATGTACCAATCCAGCAGAGTTTTGTGGCACTTGGTAGGGCGATGGCTGGTAAAGACAAGATATTTGTCCCTGGTTAACATCCTGGCAGGCAAGGAGTTAGTGCCTGAATTTATGCCGTACTTCACGTCCATTGACCCGATTGTGCAGAGCATTGAGCGCCTGGTACAGGACAGTGACAGTCTGGCTCAAATCAGTGGAGAGCTAATCAAATTGGCTGAACCGTTGGCTGAGAAAAAAGCCCGCCAGGAAGTTGCCAAGATCGTTATGCAAATGCTTGAGTAGATGCTTTGCGGGGGGGTGACAACAACTCTTTTTGAGGATTTGGAGCGGCACGGTGACGGAAGGCCCGACCATTAGGAGATTCGACGTTCCTGCCACGTTTGCCTGTCTGGGATCGCTGGTACTCTGGTCGCTTGGGCCGAACTTCATAAAATACCTGACCGGGCACGTTGATCTGTGGACACAGAATGTGCTGCGGTACACTGTGGCCTGTCTGTTTTGGCTGCCATTTCTATTGTTCGGCCTGAAAACAAAACGCATCGAGCCAAGTGTCTGGCGGAGGGCGATTATACCCAGCGGCGCCAATATCGCCTTCCAGAGTCTTTGGGCGGCGGCCTTTTATTATGTCGATCCCGCATTTATGGTGCTGCTCAACAAATCTTCAGTCATCTGGATCGCCGGCTTCTCGCTGATATTTTTTGCCGATGAGAGGTCGCTGGCTCGCAGCAGGTATTTCTGGGGCGGCTTGATTCTTTCTATGGCCGGCGTGGTCGGCGTTATCTTCTTTAAGCAAAACTTCGCTGCGTACGGGACCAGGATGGGCATTATCATCGGCTTGGTGACATCGCTTATGTGGGCGGCGTATACGCTTTCGGTCAAGGTTGCTTTTAGGGACATCGATTCGCGCAACGGCTTTTCGGTGATAAGTATCTATACGGTAGCTGGGCTTCTTGTACTCGGGCTGATGTTTGGCAGATTAAGCGATTGCCTGAAGATGCCTGCCTGGCCCTGGGCTTGTGTGGTGATTTCCGGCGTCGCAAGTATAGCACTATCTCACGTTTTTTATTACTCGGCTATAAAACGCATTGGAGCGACCGTTCCTGCACTGGTCGTTTTGGCGCAGCCTTTTGCCGTTTTTGCGATTTCTCATATCGTCTTTGGCGAAATATTGAGTGGGCTTCAGCTACTGTTCGGCCTGGTCTTGCTGGCTGGTTCCGCCCTTGCCATCTGGGCCCAGCAGCACGTCGGACGTCGCTCGTGACTCGTGACCCGTGACTCGTCATTCGGCCGGAAGGTTGTCATTCCTGCCCCGTATCATGGTACGGGATAAACTCCGGCAGGAATCAATTACCTTGTCATTGCGAGGCCGACAGGCCAACCTGTAGTGAGCTTGTCGAACCTAAGCAATCTATTCTTACCAGGCCCCACAGTCTACTGAAAATCATTAGCAATAGTGAATATAGCGGAAACCGCACCCTTCGCAGTTGCCTTTGATACGGTATGTCTTTTTGTTTTTTCGTTCACGAGATGCACCAAATTTCTAAAATCCCTAATTGAATCAGACAGACGACAAACTCCACGTTTTAGAAGGTCGTTGTCCTCGCAAGCCTTAATATAGTCAACGAAACTCTTGTTTTTCGGCTTAATCTTCTTATGATCCAGGTAGAGTCTCACTAACTCCTCAATGACACCTCCAGCTAGAATAAGGCCTGGTTTCGAGAAACCCTGTGACGCTAAGACAAATGCGTGCGCAACATCACGAAATATGATTTCCCTTTTTGAATGAGTCCGACACGAAGTTGATCTTCTTGCCAAAATCCTTCTTACTGATGTCATATTCACTTCTTATGGCTTCCCAATTCTCCTTACTTGTTCTGCCTGTTATCATAATCTTTCCCCCTTTAGCCTTTTGCTCTGGTTCTCCTGGTTGTCCTTTGGTCTCAATTTGCTTGCGGTGTAAGTCAGCCAAAAAGCGAAGTTTTTCTGCGAGCTTCTTTGCGGCAGCCTGAGCTTGACATTTCGCGATATTGGCTTCTTCGCCAGTGTCGGTTCTTTCGTGGTCAACGAATCTCACTTTTTCATAGAGATCATTAAGGTCTTTATGAATTGAGTCGAGTTGTTCCGGCATATTGCTTCGTAACCACGTGAGGACTAGATCAGGCAAGTTGCCAAGAGCTTTTAGAAGGCTTCCACAGAAACTTATGTGACCGATTTGGTCGTGCACCATGTTCCCTTGCCTTATATGATCTGGCAGTTTAGGTTCTCTTTGATTTGCCCACTCATCTAGTTTGTCGGCAAGCTCGCTATTTATTACTAAGTTCATATATTTCTCCAAGAAAAACACAATTTGTAATTAGCATAGTAATCTTGGTGTATCCTATGAGATAGATCGTGAACGAACCCCAAAATTCCAACGGAAAATAAAATTTCTTGATTTTTTTCCATTCTATAATATCAGATACACTATTCCTCACTTTTGCTCATCAATTGGCACAAAAAGTCCTTGTTTTTTAGGTTTGAAAAATATATAATTGAAATGGAACCAAAGCACGGAGGGCCGCAGCAATTGTGCGTATCTAATATGTGCAAACCTGCGTGGACACGATGTAGAGCGGAGACTTAAAAAACATAAACGGGTTGGATTGAGTTTTTAGCCAGATACAGGATCAAATCTATGAACCTAAGACGTGGCTTGCGAAGAATAACGCTCATTTTGGCAATACTTGTCGGCATTATTTGTGGGACTACTGCCATCGGAATGCTTATAGAGAAAAGAAGTTTTGGGATAAGCCACATAATCAAATGTACAGCAGAACTTGCTGGGACAATACGAGCAGAATACCCAGACCCAAACGAAAGGCCGGTAGGATGGCTAAAATGGTCGTCCAAAAGTGACCCCCCACCATTGGATTATCTTGAGAAACTTAGTTGGTCTATTGTGGCAACACAAGTGAACTTGAACTGTTGTATAAAAGCTGCGACGTTAATTGACGCTCATAAACGCTTTGGCTTTGTGGTAGGACTCTCCACGAATGAAATTGACTTGATAGGTTTGGGGTGTGCAATCGCTGGTTTTTGTGGCATTTGGCTTCTTTACGCCACTATAGTTTGGGTTAGCAAAGGCTTTCACAGGGATACTGGTTAACTTTGCAAGAGTTGATTAGGCACTAAAACTGCTCGGCTTGAGTGCCGTTATTTTAGGCAGGAAACGCTGATTTTTTAACACAGCGTACAGCGTGTAGGGTACAGCGTGCAGGATTAACCGAACTCTGCATACCAATAAAGTAGTGGGTCTTGGATAATCCCTTGCGCGGGCACAAGTTTACAGTTGATGAAGAGAGATTGCCGCCCCTTCGCTTGGCTCAGGGCTTCGGCTAATTCGACTGCGCCGCGGTCGCAATGACCTGCAAAAATAGACTGCTCGCCTGCCAATCAGTAGGCACTACCGGTTTCTGGCGCGTTTGGGTTGCTTCGCTGAGCGCTCCTTCTTGTTACCGCCAGTAGGGACGTCCGGGGCGTTGGTCTCGGGCAGCCATTTGGCCAGGTCTTTCTTTACCTCGGCGTATTTCGGATCGCCGGCAAGATTACTCCACTCCAGCTCATCTTTGTCGTGGTCGTAAAGCTCCTCGCTGCCGTCAACCTTAGAAACTCCCGCCGATTCATAGAACACCTCATACCTGATCCGTCCGTCGTTTGTTTTGAATGGAGTGATGGCAGTCTATTACGTAAGGTATGTGGCGTCAAGTTTTATCCGGCAGTTGTTTGTCCGGCAATATCTTTTTGAGCAATTCTTGGATGGCAGCCACGATGTTTTCATCGAGCTTGGGTACTATTCTTTTGTTTCTAAGCTGCTCGTACACCTTGTTGCGCGACGCGATATAGCCACGCCCTAAATGCGTCCGCATCTCTGAGAGTATGTATCTGCCTGATGACGGTCAGCCAGGTTTCCTGGAAAATATCTTCAGCTATCTGGGCATCATCCAGCAGACGGCTTATAAAGTATCGTAGGGGTTTTTGGTATCGCTTGATAAGCTCGGCAAAAGCATCTCTATCGCCAATCTGACAACGAAGCAGCAGCACCTGGTCTATTAGTTTGTCAATCGAGTTTATTCATCGTCCTCGACTTATACAGATGCGCAGCCGGTCGATAAGTTCAAGAAATCCGTAGTTTTTCTAGAGTCCGCCGAACGTGACCGAGTTGAATTTTTTAGGCTGTTTCCAGGAGCTTTTGCCAGCGGTTGATGTGCCCGTATTCATCCGCCTGGTTCTTCTCAATGATTTTGCGAGAATCTTCGTCCCAGTCTATCGAACTCAGCAACTCACTGTAATGGTGGACTGCTTTTGTCTCGACCCAGATGCCGGTTTTGAGGATAGCCCTTTTGCCGAGCAGACGAGAAACCAAGCCAAACATAAAGCCGACCATCCAATATACGCACCTCAATAGGCTGGGCTTAAAGCCGTATTCAAGGAGCTTGACCTGAAAATCCTGGTAGTGCGTCATCTCGTTGCACATTGCGGCGATCAACTGGCGATTCAGCTCGCTGTGCTCGTTGGTAATCTGGAATTTGTAAATAGCCTGTGCCATCAGCTCAAGGGTATGTAGAGTCAGCAGTCCTTTTTTTATGGCTTTCAGCCTCGCTCCAGAGAATTCCTCGCCCCGCAGCTTTATATCTTGGTTGTGCAATTGCGGGCGAATTATAGAGATGTCGTAGTTCCTTTTTTCTTGGGTCTGCTGGCAAAACGATGCCATGGTTTCGGGCGTCTCTTTCTCTTGTGACATTAAAGCTCCTGCGGAGCAACAGTTTTCTTTGCCAGGTATTATAGGCAGGCGCTACGGTTTTGTCCTATGAGAAATTTTGCCGGTCGGCCCGGACAAATAGATTTCACGGGCCGCTAAAATGCTTGCGGAAAGCAAACGCTGCGCTTATGATAAAAGTTTTGATATCAAAACGAAATGGAAATTTATAGTTCGGGAAGTTGGCGATGAAAGTATCTGTGAAGAACTCAGGTCTGTCGGAGATTGATGAGCTTTGCGTCCAAACGATTCGCTTTTTGTGCGTGGATATGGTTGAGAAAGCCAAGTCCGGCCACCCAGGTATGCCGATGGGAATGGCGCCGGCTGCCTACGTGCTGTGGGACCGGCATCTGAAGCATAGCCCGTCCAATCCGCGATGGCACAACCGAGATCGTTTTGTTCTTTCAGCCGGGCACGGCTGCGTCCTTCTGTATTCGCTATTGTACTTGACCGGCTACGATATGACCCTGGAGGAACTAAAAAACTTTCGGCAGTGGGCAAGTAAGACGCCCGGCCATCCGGAATATGACCCACACCGCGGCATCGAGGTCACAACCGGCCCGCTTGGGCAGGGCATTTCCAACGCGGTCGGAATGGCGATAGCACAAAAGTATCTGGCCAACCATTTCAACCGCGATGGCTTTCCCATTATAGATTATAAGATTTATGTTATCGCCGGCGACGGCGATTTGCAGGAAGGAGTTGCCTCGGAGGCAAGCTCTCTGGCGGGGCACCTGGGGCTTGACAACCTTATTGTTATCTACGATGACAACCACATCAGTATTGACGGCCCCACCGATCTTGCATTTACAGAGGATAGAGCCGGTCGCTTCAAGGCCTACAACTGGTACGTGCAGGAAATCGGCGGCGACGGCAACGATATGGCTTTGTTCGAAAAGGCTCTTGAAATTGCAAAAAAGGAAAACGCCCGCCCTTCGATTATAAAGCTTCGCACACATATCGCCTACGGCAGCCCGAATAAGCAGGATAATGCTGAGGCCCACGGCGCCCCATTAGGTGAGGATGAAATCAGATTGATTAAGGAGAAGTTCGGCTGGGATCCCGAAAAGACTTTTTATGTCCCGGAGCAGGTTTTGGCTCATACGCGCAAAGTCGTCGAGAAGGGGAAAAAGGCCGAATCGGCGTGGGACAAAATGTTTGCCGAATACGCTAAAAAATATCCGGATTTAGCCAGCCAATTTTGGGACGCCGCGACCGGCAAATTCCGTTTCAATCTTGATGAAATCTTGCCCAAGTTCGAGCCGGGCAAGTCCCTAGCGACCCGACAGGCCTCCGGCAAGGTGCTGGATGCGCTGATGCCGAAGCTGCCGCTGGTTCTGGGCGGCTCGGCGGACCTGACGCCCTCGAACAATACGAGATTCGCCGGTGCCAAGGACTTTTCAAAAGGACTCTCGCGATGGCAGGTATATCCGCTACGGCGTCCGCGAGCACGCGATGGGGGCGATAATGAATGGCATCTCCGTAAGCGGCCTGGTCAGGGCTTACGGCGGGACATTCCTGGTCTTCTCCGATTATATGCGACGTGCGATCCGCGTGGCCGCTATTTCAAAATATCCGACTATTTTCGTGTTCACTCACGATAGCATCGGCATCGGCGAAGATGGCCCAACCCATCAGCCGGTAGAGCAAATTGCTGCTCTTCGGGCGATGCCGAATTTGATTGTGATTCGCCCCGCTGATGCCAACGAGACCGCGCAGGCGTGGAAATTTGCGCTGGAGTATCGTGATGGGCCGGTCGCGTTACTTTTCACCCGACAGGGACTGCCTGTCCTCGACCAGAATAAATATCCCTCTGCGGCAAATTTAATTAAGGGCGCCTACGTGCTGGTTGCGCCGCAAAAGCCGGATGTTCTGTTACTATCCAGCGGCTCGGAGGTATCAATTGCGCTTACAGGCGGCGGAAAAACTCGCCTCAGAAGATATTTCCGCCCAGGTGGTTAGTATGCCCAGCTGGGAGCTTTTTGAAAAACAGGATAAGAAATACCAGGACTCGGTCATTCCGCCGAACGTCAAGGCGAGGGTCGGCATCGAGGCCGGCGTCGAATTGGGCTGGCATAAATGGCTCGGCGAAAAGGGCATCTTTATCGGCATGTCCTCTTCGGCGCCTCAGCGCCATACAAAGTCTGCTTCGAGAAATTCGGCATCACAGCGGAGAATGTTGTAAAGGCCGCGAAGAATGTGATGGGCATAAACCCGCGGTGAAACCGCAGGCTAAATATTTGGCCCCAGTTTTACTGGGGGTACTTTCCCGTTGCCGGGTTCGGCTATGGACCTTGGGCGGGATAAAACGGTCGCAAAGATAATCTCCCGACTTAAAACTGCTAAGTCGGTGAGGGGGCGGTTAAAGTCGAGGGGACATGGGGGTCATTTGCGCACCTGCTGGCTGCGTTCATATCGCAGAAAATCTCCACCGTCCAATTTTGTTAATCTGTCCCCATATCGAAGATGCCGATAAGGCTGCGGATGACCTACAAACCTTCGGCTGCAAAGAAGTTGAGCCGATGGCAGCATGGGAAGGCGAAGAAGAATTAGCGGACGCCACCGATGAAACAAGAGCCGAAAGGCTGAAGCTCGTCGTCTCGTGTCTCGTCGCTCGTCCATCTGGCCAGTGGTCGTTCGGACTTGTTATCCCCGCATCGGTACAGGCATTTGTCAGCCGGTACCAAAGCCACAGCTCTGCAGGAAAGCTCTCTTCAGCTGGAAATAAGTAACGGCATCGCCTGAAGAAGTGGTCAAGTGGCTCGTCGACAACGGCTTTGAGCGGACAGACCAGGTTGATTTGCCGGGCCAATTTGCCCGTCGAGGTGGAATCATTGATATTTATGCCCCGCTAATTTCGTCGCTCAGTCGCTCGTCGCTATTTAGCTCGAGGTCACGAGTGACACAGAGCGGTGAGGGTTGAATTTTTCGGCGACACCATTGAAAGTATCCGCCAGATCGATCTGGATACGCAGCGTTCGCAGCCGAGCAGATAGAAAGCATCGGCATCATCTCTGCTAGTATGTGGCAGCGGTCACAACAGAAGGAGCTTTTCATAAATATCCTGCCGCAAGATACAATAATAATTTTCGAAGAGCCGGTCGACTGTCGAAGAAGTCGCTGATGTTTTTCGTCAGCGTGCCGCGGCAACCGGATAGGCTTTATAGCTGGGTCGGACATTTATAACTCGGCGGGCAAATTTACCCAGTTGCATATATTCGGATTTGCCACCGCTGAGCCGGGTGAATTTCTCAAAGTAAGATATTAAAAG
Source organism: Sedimentisphaerales bacterium (assembly GCA_963814265.1). Lineage (GTDB taxonomy): Bacteria > Planctomycetota > Phycisphaerae > Sedimentisphaerales > Anaerobacaceae > JAFNGF01. The sequence goes on from CAWFCJ010000036.1 coordinate 103,799, forward strand.
CGTGCAGCGGTTTGAGCACAAGGCAGCTTCGGTCTGGGCTGGGCACGAAGCAGCACTGGAGGAGCTGGTGCAAGAGGCAAAACAGGGCAAAAAGGTGCTGCTTTACTGCGAAAGTGCTGCGGAGGTCAAGCGGGTAGGCGAGATCATAAAGGAAATTAACAAAGAAATCCCGGCGAATTTTAAGCTGCCGTTGGGGTTTATTCATCAGGGTTTTGTCATAAGACTCGCTAAATACGATTGTAATAAGCCATCACGAACTATTTGGCCAATTTGCGATCGGAGAAGACAGCACCCTGTTCGGGCAACGGCGCCGGTCGATACGCTCAGCGACCTGCAGGAAGGTGACTATGTGGTGCACGCTTCTTATGGCATCGGCAAGTTCTTGGGCATAAAGACAATACAAGAAAAGGCGCGGAAGGCGGAATATCTTACAATTGAATATGCAGACGGCGTGAAAATCCAGGTTTCCGTCCGCAATATTGCGCTTGTGCAAAAGTATATAGGGACAAGTCCGCAAACGGCCGAATTTGAGCAAGGTCGGCTCAAAAAGATGGCAAAAGCAAAAAGAAAAAGTCGCCCGTTCCGTTGCGGACCTGGCTGCCGAGCTGCTCGAGATTCAGGCCAAACGACAGGCAATGGGCGGAATTGCATTCAGCGAAGATTCAAACTGGCAGGCAGAGTTTGAGGAGTCTTTCCCCTATCAGGAAACGCCCGATCAGACTAAAGCCGCCGAAGAAATCAAGGCGGATATGCAGGAACCGGTAGCGATGGACAGACTCTTGTGCGGCGACGTCGGCTACGGCAAGACCGAGCTTGCGATGCGAGCGGCATTTAAGGCGGTGGAAAACGGAAAACAGGTTGCGGTGCTCGTGCCGACTACGGTATTGTGTGTGCAGCACGGCAGAACCTTTACCGAGCGGTTTGCGGATTTTCCGGTCTGCATCGAAATCTTAAACCGTTTTAAGACGTCAAAGCAGGCACGTGACATAATCGCCCGCACAAAACAGGGCAAAGTCGATATACTTATCGGCACACATCGGCTTTTAAGCGGCGACATAGGCTTCAAGGATTTGGGACTCTTGATAATTGACGAGGAGCAGCGTTTCGGCGTTGAGCACAAAGAAAAGCTGAAAAAAATGCGGGTCAACGTGGATGTGCTTACGATGACCGCAACGCCGATTCCGCGAACGCTTCACATGTCGCTCCTTGGTCTGCGTGACATAAGCTCACTGGCCACGCCGCCGTTGGATAGGCGAAGCATAGTGACCGCCGTGATGCCCTACAACCAGGAGCTTATTAGAGAGGCGATTTATCGAGAATTGAACCGGCAGGGACAGGTCTTCTTTCTGCACAATAGGGTGAAAACAATCGAAAAAAAGGCCTGGGAAATCCAGAATCTTGTCCCGGATGCCAAAGTTACCATCGCGCACGGGCAGATGCCAAAGAGCGTGCTGGAAAAGGCGATGATTGATTTTGTGCTGGGCCAAACGCACGTGCTCGTGTGCACGACCATTATTGAATCGGGTCTTGATATTCCAAACGCCAATACGATTTTTATAAATGATGCTGATAGATTCGGTCTGGCTGAGATGCATCAACTTCGCGGCCGAGTGGGCCGGTACAAACATCGGGCGTATGCGTATATGCTGCTGCCGGCGTCGCGTCCGATTACCCCGACTGCTGCCAAACGCCTAAAAGCCATCGAAGAGTATTCGCATCTGGGGGCGGGCTTTAGAATCGCTCTGCGCGATTTGGAGATTCGCGGTGCTGGAAATATTTTAGGGCCGGAGCAATCAGGGCATATTCAGACGGTTGGTTATCAGATGTACTGCGAGCTGCTGGCAAATGCCGTCAGGGGACTGAAAAATGAGCCGATCGACGTAATCCCGATAGCGGTTGTCGATTTAGGTTTTGCCGCGTATATCCCGAAAAATTACATACCCATTGATCGGCTGCGAATGGATGCCTATCGCAAAATCGCCGTGGCAAGGACGGGCGAAGATTTGAAGCAGCTCGAAAGCGAATTAGCCGATGTTTATGGCCCCGTGCCGGAAGAGGTCAAATTGCTGCTGGAATTAGCTGAAATTCGCATCGCCGCGAGCAAGCACGATATAAAAAGTATTATCGCTTCCGGTGAGGATTTGATATTTTCGTTTGGCAAAGAAATAGATGTGAAAACTGAATCTCTATTTTCAAAGGTGCGGGGAAAGATTAAAATTCCTGACTTGAGAACCGTATATCTGCATTTGCCAAAGAATTATTTCGAACCAAATACACTGATAAATGTTTTGCGAAAAATCTTGGTGGAGGTTTGAATAATAAACTATTATAACGAACCGAAAATGTGAGGTTTTACTGTGCCTTTTGAGGTTTTTTTCCTTGACTTAGAGATTCGTTACAGTAATGCGGTAAATTGCGTGAGTATGAGGTACCTGATATGCCCGTAATTGGAAGAGAAACATACCATAATGCGTTGGTGGTGATCTTAGAAAAAAGTGGTTTTAAGGTGGAGCCGATACGCAAATGCAAGTTGTTAGCTACTAAAGGTACGGTGAAGATGTACGTTGACGTAGCTGGAAAGAAACTTGCCTTATTTCGACCGTGATGGCCAAAAACAAGCGTTTCCGTGGGAGACGCATATATGCCCTAATAGGCTTAAGAATGTGGAGGCAGAGGCCCAACGCCACAAGGCGGAGGCGTGGTTGGCTTTTTGTTATGCAATTCTAAGTGACCAATTCAAAAAGTGCTTCAAAACCATTGTTAACGTTCAAGGGAGAAGCTTCGGTGCAAAGTTGATTAGAACCAGTCAGTATCGTAAGTACATGCGACCTCGGTCACAGAGTTCGTGGGGAGTAGTTGAGTTGCCAAGAAATGACGTTGTCCGGGTCACGTCGGACCCGCAGGATGTTTGTTCATAGTGATTTGCTAATCGCAGATGAAATCTGCTACTCGAAAACATTCTCGCCGAGCAGATTAGTAGGTTGAAGTGGAAGGGAAAATAGTTTTGGGTTGATAGACGGAGGTCTAAAAATGAATAGATGTAGTCGATATATTTGGGTGGCCGCGGCAGCGGTAGTACTTTTTATGGCAGGTTTGGGCTGGTCGGCGGAGGAGGTGAATACGCTGGAAATCGGGGCAGTGGCGCCTGATTTTAATTTGCCCGGCGTGGCCCGCCCTGAGCCAAGCCGAAGGGAGGGGCGAAATTACAAACTGGCGGATTTTGCCCAGGCCGATATTCTCGTGGTTGTCTTCACCTGCAATCACTGCCCAACCGCCCAGGCATACGAGGATCGAATCAAAAAGCTGGCGGCGGATTACAAGAATAAAGGCGTGGCAGTGGTTGCTATTTCGCCGAATAACCCGCAAGCGGTGCGCCTTGACGAGCTTGGCTATACCGACGTCAGCGATTCATTGGAGGAGATGAAAATCCGGGCAAAGGACAAGGCTTTCAATTTCACTTGTCTTTACGATGGGGACACCCAAAAAGTCAGCCGGGCCTGTGGTCCGGTCGCAACGCCGCATGTCTTCGTGTTCGACAAGCAGCGGATTCTTCGCTATGTCGGCAGAGTAGATGACTCCGAAAAGCCTGATAAGGTAAAATCCCACGATGCGCGTAATGCGATAGACGCCTTGCTGTCGGGCAAAAAAGTGCCTGTCGAGAAGACTAGGGCGTTCGGCTGTTCGATTAAGTGGTCGAGCAAACGCGACTCGGTGACAGAGGCTCAGCAGCGTTGGGCTAAGGAAAGCGTGCCGCTTGAAATGATAAACGCCGATGGCATAAGAAAAATCATCGAAAACGACTCACAGAAGTTGCGTCTGGTCAATATCTGGGCCACCTGGTGCGGAGCGTGCGTAGTAGAGTTCCCGGAGATTGTCACCACCCACCGGATGTATCGCGGGCGAGATTTCGAGCTTATAACTATAAGTGCCGATTCACCCCAGAGAAAAGACACGGCTCTTTCTTTCTTGAAAAAGCAGCAGGCATCTTGCAGAAATTACCTGTTCAACTCAGAAGACAAATACGAGCTTGTGGAGGCCGTGGGCAAAGAGTCCTTTGCAGGCATTCCGTACACTCTTCTGATTAAGCCTGGCGGTGAGATTATTTACGGTCACTTAGGCATAATTGACCCGCTGGAGCTAAGAAAAGCTATCGTCCAGTACTTAGGCCGAACCTACAAATAGGACTTACCGATATAGGAGCAAGATCATGTCGTCAAAAGCAAGGAGATTGTTCCGCAGTCTGCTATTGTGCTTTGTGCTTGTAGTCTGGACGAGTTGCTGGGCAAGCCAAAAGGCGGGCAGGTCGCCGCTGGATGAACTGCCAGCGCATATAAAGCAGGTAACGCACTTCGGCGAAAGAGCGGACCGGTCGCACGATGGTAAGAAAATACTGTTTCTGGAAAAGACCTTTGGCGACGCTTATGAAATCGAGCTGGCGACAAGAATTATTCGCCCGGTGACGCATCATTATTTTCACGAGGGCTATACGCGGGCGCTCTGTCTGGCTAACGGCGATATCCTGCTTTCAGGCGCCCGGCAGTTTGATGCCAACGATCCCTGGCCAAGCCGAAGCGAGAAAAACGCTGAGCTTTGGATTTTGAAAAAAGACCTCTCAGCGCCGCAGACGCTCTTTCGGGAAATCCTTGGCCGAATCCGGCAGTTGCGTTTTTTGGCAATATCTGCGGGGCCGGGATGATGTGTGCAACTGCTGAAAACCGGGTTCGAGAATGGAGGGCAACAGTAGCAGTGTGCCCAAATAACAGGAGAAAACGGGTTCTCGACGCAATTGCCGGGCCTTTTTGGTGTTTTTGTGCGGCAGGGCATGTTGAGATCGCCGGAATTTTGCTGAAATTGAGATGAAATCTTTGTATTATGAGATTTGTGGCAAGCAGGAGTACTTCCGTGAAATGTATATGGGAAATCCCGGCTATCACAATGGGAAAAGCATCCAAGTCATCGAATAGCTTTGAATAGACTGAATTGTTGGAATCAATGGCACCTATGTATGTAGATGAAAACTCGAAATAAGAAATTACTCATAACAAGCATCTTATTTGTTAGCCTGATAGTAATACTCCCCTGGTTTTTCGGCTTTCGCTTAGAGCATACCAGATTCCTGATATCGTATTTTTCCAGGCCGCCGGAGCTTTCAGTGGAAGAGGCCGCAGAATTACATAAATGGCTCAGAGAAAAGTCTGTCCATTTGAAGACGGTCGCGGCAGGTTCGGGTTTCGATGATATGCAGCCTCTGAAGACCATGATCGGCGATGCACGCATCGTAGCCCTCGGCGAAGACGCCCACATGAATCGTGATTTCTACCGGGTCAAACATCGGATGGTTGAGTTTCTGGTCAATGAAATGGATTTTACGGTCTTTGCCATAGAAGCGACATTTGCCGGTGCGCTGGAGTTGAATGACTATATACTTACCGGCGATAGCACTCCCGAAGAGGCCCTGGCAGCCTTGGTTTACCCCGCATGGAGGACCGAGGCCGTTCTCGACATGGTAAAGTGGATGCGTCAGTACAATGCCGCCCACGAAAAGAAAATAAAATTCTACGGCTTCGATAACAAGCCCGCCACCGGCTCGGCAAAAGCCGTTTACGATTACCTAAAAAAGACAAACGGCACCAAAGACTATGAGCAACTGCTCTTATCCTTGATGCAGCTTAGCACTACACTTCGAAAATGGGAAGGACCGAATGAAGAACTGCGCAAATCTGTCGAGCAGATCAAGGGCCTGATAACCTATTTGGAGAATCAACGGCCCGCTCATGCTCGATCACCTTCACAGCAGGAAATACAGAGCCAGAGACAGTGGAGTCTGGCAGTCCGTCACGCCAAGGTCCTCTTACAGAACGCTGAATTCCTAAGCGCACCGTCTATATCGAAAGCCACCGACCTTCGCGACAAAAGCATGGCTGATAACGTACGCTGGCTGATGGATTACGAAAAGGGGGCAAAGATAATTCTGTGGGCCGCCAATGCTCACATTATGACAACACCTTACTCAGGGTGTATGGGTGACTACCTGCGTCGAACCTACGGCAAAGACATGGTGGTCTTTGGCTTGATGCGCAATCGAAAATCGGATGCACTTTCGCCTGGCAATACAGAGCAAGGATATGGCGCACCTAAAGGATCTGTCGAGGCCCTTCTCACCGAAGCGGGACTTGATATGGCGGTTATCGATCTTCGTTCTCTGCCCAAAGGAGCCGTCTCCAAATATTTCAATGCGCCGCGTAAAACAGGCACCGTAGCCACCTGCTTCCCTGGGCGTACGACGCTATACTGTTCATCGAATCGACCACAAACGCACAACCCCTCAAAACGTCTATTCCGTGATGAACCGCTGGAACCGCCGAGCAGCGTTGGGTGTGATAAATCGCGCCAATTTCACGTTGGACCATTATCCGCTACCGGCCAAGATAGAGGTAGTCAACGCTGCTCTTACTCAATTAGAGCTAACTATTGATAAGGCCGGGCGGCTAAAAAAATGCTTCCCTTCAGTATGTTGACATCTATAAACTGGCTCTGGATGGCTCAGGCAAAACGGAAAGGTTGACGCTTTTCGGCGACTACCCCGGCTACAAAGCCTCCAACCCGGTGGTCAGCGACGACGGCCGATTCATCGCCTTTCAATTTGCCAAAACGGGTGATCCTGCTGGCGTCGGCAGAGGGATTCTGATCTTTGATTTACAGATGTACGAAAAAGCGAAAATGCCTGCGGCTAAGTAGTCGCAATTAACTGTGGAGGCCGCCGAGAACGCTGAGGCGAAAATTATAGAGTTGATTTTTTCTGCGGGCTCTCCAGCTACGCCTCGGCACTCCGCCGAGACGGGTGGCTTCGGCAAACCCACCACAAGATTTAAAATCCACTGTTTTCCCAAGCCATCTGTATATTTTTTAAATAAAGGTCATCTTGCCACTTGCAAGGCGTCTTGCATTTGCGAGGCAGTTCGACAAGAATGAAGTAGGACTCAGGATACAGGTAGTCCTCCTCAGACTCGTCAACGATTCTCAGGTATCCTTCCTTTGCTGCCTCATCGTCCGGCACGACTTTATAAATCTTACGCTTTTCCAAATCCTCACATTCCTTGTTCTCTATGCAAAGCGCAAAGGACTGTTCCTTACTCTTTTTAGCCATAATTTAGTCCAGGAATCTTTTGATTTTTAGCTTCTTTCTTCCTATGCCATGAGCTTCGTACCAGTGAATCTCAGCATTGCAGATGCTTCCACTTTGAAGACGAACCTTACCAATCCCTTTAAGTTTTCGCCACTTAGCGGTGCCATATCGTTTACGAAGCCGCATAATATCTTTGATTCTCCCACCAGTGGCTATCGTTTCAATCCTTTCAATCTCGCCTATTATCTCAAAATACATGGGAAATCCTTTATTCTGACACCATTATTGGAAAAATGACATCGATTGTCAATGCTTGATTAAAAAGCTGAAAAACTTATACTGATGCTCTGTTGAAAAACCTTGCTGTCATTCTGATCGCAGCGAAGAATCTCCCATTTTGCCTAGCCAGACCCTTCGCTTCGCTCAGGGTGACAGTTTCGAGATGATTTCTGAATATGTCTGACAGAACGAAAACAGACGAGTTCGATTGCATAGTCATCGGTGGCGGCCACGCCGGCGTTGAGGCGGCTCACGCCGCCGCGAAAATTGGGGCAAAAACGTGCCTGATAACCATAAGCAAAGACACGATAGCCAAGATGAGCTGCAATCCGGCTATCGGCGGTCTTGGCAAAGGGACAAATCGCGCGAGAAGTCGATGCCCTCGGCGGACTGATGGGCCTGGCGACGGATGCCACAGGGATTCAATTTCGTCTGCTCAACCGCTCCAAAGGTCCCGCTGTTCGTTCGCCGCGAGCTCAAACGGATAAGTATAAATATAAGGACTTTATGCGAAGACAGCTTGAGCAGACCGAAAACCTGACCATCATCGAGGCAATGGCCTCGCAGATAATAGCTGAAAACGGTCATGTACGTGCGGTTGGCTGTGCGGACGGCGGCTATATACTACGCCCCGACGGTAGTTCTAACCACAGGGACATTTCTTCGCGGATCTGATGCACATAGGGCCTGAGCAGTTTCCGGGCGGGCGGCTCGGTGAACCGGCAGCCAATGAGCTTTCCGAGAGTCTTAATGCGGCTCGGCCTGGAACTGAAAAGACTCAAGACCGGCACGCCGGTCCGCCTGGATACATCAACCGTTGAACTCGATAAACTCGAAATCCAGCTATGGAGACGAAGAACCCGTACCTTTCTCGTTTATGACCGAAAGGATAAACCGAAAACAGATTCCATGCTGGATAACCTACACGAACGAAAAGATACATCAGCTTATCCGTGACAATCTCCACCGTGCGCCGCTTTATACAGGGCAAATCACTTCGACCGGCCCGCGATATTGTCCGAGTATAGAGACTAAAATTGTCCGGTTTGCAGATAAGGGCCGTCATCAGGTATTTCTCGAACCCGAAGACGAGCAGATGAGCAACTATTTACTGCAATGGGATAAGCACGTCGTTGCCACAAAGATGTTCAGGAACAGATGCTGCGACTTATGGCGGGTACCGAAAAGGCCCGGATTATTCATTTCGGCTACGCGATTGAATATGATTATTGTCCGCCGATACAGCTTAAACCCAATCTGGAGACTAAAAAGATCTCGGGGTTGTTTCTGGCGGGGCAGATAAATGGAACCAGCGGCTACGAAGAAGCGGCGGGGCAGGGCATTATCGCCGGTATAAATGCAGCCAGAAAACTGCAGAGCAAAGAGCCCATTGTTCTTGGCAGAGACCAGGCGTATATCGGCGTGATGATAGATGATTTACTGACGCGGGGAATCGATGAACCCTACCGGATGTTCACGTCACGAGCCGAGTATCGCTTGGCACTGCGAAGCGACAACGCGGATAGAAGATTGACGCCCATTGGCAAATCGGTCGGACTTGTGGATCAGAGGCGCTATAAGAAATTTCAGGGTAAGCTCGAAGATATCGAGCGACTAAAAACCTATCTGAAGAATACCCGCCAGCAGGGCATAAGTCTATGGGAGCATCTGCGCAGGCCAGATGCGAAATTCGAGATTCTGAATTCTGAATTCCAAATTCCGGCTGGCCGAGATGTTTTGCAGGCTGTAATCATAGATGCCAGATATGAAGGGTACTTGGCCAAACAGGAGCGTTTGGTAGCTGGTTTCAGCGCCCTTGAGAGCAAGAAAATTCCGCCGGATTTGGGTTACGATAAGATTATTCACCTGCGCAGAAGCAAAAGAAAAGCTATCCGCGTTTCGGCCCGGTACGCTTGGCCAGGCTTCGCGCATTAGCGGCATAACGCCGGCGGATATCATCGTGTTACAAATACACCTGAAAAAATACCCTGTGGCCGATAAGCCGGCCTCTCTTGGTCACAGTCCTGCTGTGAGCGATACAAATGTATAGTCTTTCTCAGAATGTCTATAATCAGAATACCGCTCGCATCGAACCCAAGTTCAAGCTCTGGCGGTCGGCAGGGTTGCTGCTGACCTACAAGTGCAACTGTGCGTGCGAATTCTGCTATTACAACTGCTCACCTGAAAAAAACGGCTTGATGTCTGTTGATATGGCCATAAGTGCGTGGCAATCTTTGAGAGTGCTGGCTGGCGACGATGCGAGAATCCATATCACCGGCGGTGAACCGTTTCTGTATTGGGACCAGCTCCAGCAAATCCTCGAACAAGCAATAAGACTGAACCTCGGCAAGGTTGATTTGATAGAAACAAATGGCTTCTGGGCGACCGGCGAAGAGGTCGTAAGGCAGCGGCTGAAAATTCTCGACAAGCTCGGGATGCGGCGGCTCAAAATTAGCACCGATCCATTTCATCAAGAATTTGTTGATATAGAGCCGGTCCGCCGATTGGCTCGAATTGCAATGGAGATACTTGGCGAGAAGCGTATGCTTGTTCGCTGGCGAGAATATTTGAAAAGACCGGTTGAAATGAAAAACCTTTCTGTTGCCGAGCGTGAGCAAAAGCATATTCGGGCAATTCAGGACTATCTCTGTCGTTTCACAGGCAGGGCTGCAGGGAAACTGGCCGAGCTTGTCGCAAAAGACACGCTCGAAGAATATCGCGCAAGCCAACTGCAAAGGAACGTTCCTCGGTGCCAAAGGTGTGCACGTCGATCCCTTTGGCAACGTCTTTAGCGGCACTTGCAGCGGTATCATTATCGGCAATGTAAGCCAGACTCCTCTGGAGCAGATTTGGCGACAGTTTCATCCGGCAAACAACGAAGTCCTTAACACTTTATTCACGCTCGGCCCATCCGGTCTGCTTAGTCGGGCGGAGAAACTTGGCTACGGAAAAGCAAACCTCTACGCCGGCAAATGCCATCTGTGCACCAGTATCCGGCAGCTCTTTTTTGACAAGGGCGTAGAAAAATCAATAGTGGGGCCTAATGAATGTTATTGTGAAAAAACATAACCCCGCAATAAACCTGTCCTGAGCTGGGTCGAAGGATTGCGGGGCTAAATATCGTTCAACTTTGCGGCTTTTATGGCGTCGGAAAGTCTAAGTGTCCCTTCGTACAGGCTTCGGCCGATTATTGCTGCGGCCGCGCCGAGTTCGGCCAGTTTTTTAATGTCATCTATTGTGCTTACGCCGCCGGAGGCGATGACAGGAACATCAACCGCTTCGATCATCGCTCTTGTTCGTTCAAGGTTTGGCCCAGCCATCATTCCGTCTTTGGTGATGTCGGTATAGATTATCGCGGCTATCGGTAATTTTGCCGCCCTTTTTGCAAAGTCCTCAACAGTTTTGAGTTTTGAGTTTTGAGTTTTGAGTTCTTTTGTCCAGCCTTGTATGGCGACCTTTGAGCCTCGGGCATCAAGTCCGAGCACGATTCTGCCGGTGAATTTTTTGGCCATTCGGCTGAACCACGCAAAGTCGCTTACCGCCTTAGTCCCGATTATCGCCCGTTCGACGCCCATTTCAAATAACTGCTTTATGGCCGTCTCGTCACGCAATCCGCCGCCCACCTCGATCTTCAGTTTGCCGAGGGCCGCTATCGCTGCTATGGCCTCGGTATTGACCGGCTTACCGAGCTTAGCGCCATCCAGGTCGACGATATGCAGCCACTGCGATCCTTGCGAGATAAAATCTTTGGCCTGCTTGAGAGGGTCGTCCTGGTAGGTTATCTGATGCTGATATTGTCCCTGTATCAGTCTGACGCACCTACCGTTAATCAGGTCGATTGCCGGTATGATGTACATAACGGCGAGATTTTAGCAAATGTTTGCCGGGCTTTGAATTTTTTTATTGCCTATCATCGTTGAATTTGTTAGTAAATTGTGCTTTATAGCTGGGATGCTAGAGTATGCCACAGGAGCGGAAGACCGAGGCAGAGCTGCTGCAAGAGATGGACCTCTTGCGCCGCCGGGTTTGCGAGCTTGAACAGCAATTGGCCGATCGCAAGGTGGCTGAACAAGGGACTGCCAATCTGGCCAAGTTGCCCGCCGAAGACCCCAACCCTGTCTTGAGAATATCAACGGACTGCACAATTCTTTACGCCAACGATGCCAGTTCTATTGTTTTGCAGACCTGGCAGCGCCAGGTAGGTCAGGCTCTGCCGGAACCCTGCTGTCAGCGGGCAAAAGAAGCTCTAAGTTCGGGCAAGGTATCCACCTTCGAGTTCAATTGCGTGGATGGGCGAATATTTCTGGTAACGCTGGCGCCGGTGGCCCAAGAGGGATATCTAAACGCTTACGGCGTTGACATTACCGAGCGAAAAAAAGCCCAGGACGCGCTGCTGGACAGTGAGAGTAAGTATAGAGACCTTGTCGAAGAAATGACCGACATAATATACACCGTTGATGCACAAGGAATCCTGACCTCAGTAAACAAAGCTGTGAAAGGTGTCTCTGGGCACGACGCAGCGGAAGTCATCGGCAGGCATTTTACAAGTCTCCTCATGCCCGATTACATACCGGAGGCAAAAGCAGCGTTTGAGCGGGTCCTTGGCGGCGAAAGTGTCATTATGGAAACGACCGCCCTCGATAACAGTGCAAAGCAGCTCCATGTCGAGGTCAGTTCGATCCCCATAATAAAAGATGGTGTGGTCGTGGGAGCTCGCGGCATAATTAGAGATATCACCCAGCGAAAAAACGCTGAGTACGAATTACAGGAAAGCCACAAGAAATATCGCCACCTTGTGGACAACATCACCGATGGTGTCTACCAGATCGACACTAAAGGAAACTTTACATACGTAAACAAGGTTATTGAGGAAAGATCAGGAATTCCCGCCGAGAAATTTGTTGGCCTTAACTTCAGAGATGTCGTCATCCCTGAATATCATGAGATCGTCGGCACGAATCTTGCTAGGTTTTGGGCGGGGGAACAAGTGCCGCCGTTTGAACTGGCGTATCGAACGGCGACAGGACAGACAGTCACCGTCGAAACAAATGTCCGCCCGATATACGATGGAAATACTATCACCGGCGTTCAAGGCATAAGCCGCGATATCACGCAACGCAAAAAGGCAGAAAAGAAACTAAGAGAGAGCGAGACCACCCTGAGGTCAATCATCGACTCGATAACCGAATCGGTACTGCTGGTGGAACCAGATGAAACCGTCCTGATAGCGAACAGAACACTGGCAGAAAGATTAGGCACAACTATTGAGGGGCTGATTGGTAAATGTGCCTACGATTTTATGCCACCGGACCTGGCCGCGTCAAGGAAGCAGCAAATAGAGAAGGTTGTCCGCACCGGTGGGCCTGTCATATTTGAGGATATGCGCGGCGATAGACATATACTGAACTCAGTCAACCCTATCAACGACTCCACCGGGAAGGTAGTAAGAATAGCAATCTTCGGCTTGGACGTCACTCACCTGGTGGAGATCCAGGAGGCGCTGCGAGAATCTGAACTTCGCTACCGTAGTCTTTTCGAGGGCAGCCCGGTAGGGCTTGGTCTATCGACCACGGATGGTAAGATCCTGGATTGCAATAGCACCATGCTTGGGATGATCGGATATTCAATTGGCGAGATTGGGCAGGTGAATCTCAAAGATACTTATGTGAATCTTCAGGCGCGTGCAAGGCTCCTAAAAGAGCTGGCAACGAATGGTTTGGTGCGTGATTTTGAAGTGCGATTAAGACGAAAAGACGGCACGGCGTACTGGGCAAGTCTAAGCGTAATCCCATTTCCCTTCGCCGGCCCGAACACCATGTTGGCCGCACAAGTGGATATCACCGAACGCAAGCAGGTAGAGGAGTATCTGCGAGACGCGCGAAACATTCTCAGGCGAATTATTGATATGCTTCCGGTCAGAGTCTTTTGGAAGAATAAAGATTTGAAGTATCTTGGTGCCAATGAGGCGTTTGTAAAAGACGCCGGCTTAGAATTGGTTGATGAAATCGTTGGGAAAAACGATTTTGACCTCGTGTGGAAAAATCAGGCAGAGCTTTTCCGTGCTGGTGATAAGGAGGTTATAGAAACTGGCAGACCAAAGCTTACTTATGAAGAGCCGTCGACAGCACCGTCAGGTGACGCTATTTGGGTCAATACCAGTAAGATTCCGCTGAAAAATGCCGAAGGAGAAACCATCGGCGTTCTGGGCGTCTACAGCGATATCACCGCCCAAAAGCAAATGCACGATGCCCTTCGGCAAAGCGAGAATAAGTACAGGACGCTTCTTGAGAATCTTCCTCAGAGGGTGTTCCTTAAAGACAAAAACTCAGTCTACATATCCTGCAACGAGAGCTACGCCCGGGATTTGGGAATAAAAGCAGACCAGATCGCAGGAAGAACAGATTACGACTTCTACCCCAAGGAACTGGCTGAGAAATACAAGGCAGACGACAGGCGAGTTGTTGAATCAGGCCAGACAATAGACATCGAAGAGAAGTACATTCTGGAGGGCCAAGAATTTATTGTCCATACGGTCAAAACGCCGGTCGCAGATGAACAGGGCAATGTTATTGGAATGCTGGGTATTTTCTGGGATATCACTGATTCCAAGCGGCGAGAAAGAGAGCTTAATCTATACCACGAGAAGATAACACAGACGGAGCGACTGGCCTCGCTGGGCACTTTGAGTGCTACTGTAGCCCACGAATTGACCCAGCCTCTGACCACCATTCGCCTGTCAATCGAGAATTCGTTGGTGGACCTGGAGGGAACTTCCTGCCTGGCTGACGCCCTGGATGGACTCAAGGACGGCCTTGAGGGGGTCGAATACGCGGTTGCCATCATCGACAGGTTCCGCAACTTTGCCAGGCAATCCTCAGACAAAGCTATCACCGAGGTAGAGCTTAAAGAAGTCGCTGAAAGGATTTTGCGGCTGCTGGACAAAAATGCTCAGCAGGCCGACATTTCGCTGCAACTGAAGGACCTGGAGAGACTGCCGCCGATATACGCCAACGAGAAGGATATGGAACAGTTGTTTTTTGCGATTGTCGACAACGCCATCCACGTTGCTGTGGGCAAGAAGAAACGCCAACTTACTATAAGCGGCGTCGTAAAGGGTGAGCACGTAGAATTGCGGTTCGCCGACAACTGCGGCGGTATTGCGCCCGAGAATGTGGACAAGATTTTTGAGCCGTTCTTTACCACCAGGCCCGCCGGCGAAGGAACCGGCCTGGGACTTCCTATTGTCCGGCACATCGTATCCAGAGCCGGCGGTAAAGTCTGGGTCCAAAACTACCCGGGCAAAGGTGCGACCTTCTTGGTCAACTTGCCTACCGGCAAAGATATGGGCAGCTAATATGCTAGCAACGAACTATTACGCTGAACGACGTATATTTTTTGTTGACGATGAGGCCGGCGTACGACGCGTAGTAGCAAAGACTCTGGAGCGGTTAGGCTCGAAGGTCAGTTGTTTTGCGCGAGCGGCTGACTGCTTGGTGCAGTTGCGTTCCAAGAGGTGCGATTTACTTATAACCGATGTGAAGATGCCCGGGATGAGCGGTATAGAACTCTTAGCCGAGGCAAAACGCGTCGTCCCCTGGCTGCCGGTGCTGGTGATAACCGGCTACGGCGATGTGCCCATGGCGGTGCGAGCCTTAAAGGGAGGCGCTCTGGATTTCATCGAGAAACCTCTGGGCGCAAGAAATTCCTCTCGGCTGTGGAGGCGGTGCTGCAAAGAGACGCCCTGCCGGAGAAACTGCAGGGTAGAGCGCTCACCAGGATAGAGAGGGGCACGCTGCGCCTCGTCCTCGAAGGCAAAAGCAACCGCGAAATCGCAGGGCTGCTCCACCGCTCCATCAGGACTATTGAAACGCACCGAAATCGCCTTATGCGTAAGCTGGGCGTTGATAATGTAGTGGCTCTGGTCAGACGGGCCGCCAACCTCGGACTGACTGAATCGTGCAGAAGTAAATAGCAGCAACAAGGCGGTTCTACAACGGGCAAAACCTCATTTATTCAGTCCAATCCTGCCTTTGCCTGCCAAAAATATTTTTTTCAAAATTACGTAGTTACCACAATAAATGCGCCCTGGGCACTTTTGGTATTCTTCAATATATGACAGGGGTCGGCGCCTATACCGGACCGCGTATTTTCTTTGTTGACGATGAGGCCGGCGTACGCAAGGCAATGACAAAGACTCTCGAACGGATGGGCTCGAAAGTCAGTTGTTTTGCCGGTGCGTCTGACTGCCTGGAGCGATTGCGGTCTAAGAGGTGCGATCTACTTATAACCGACGTGAAAATGCCCGGTATGGACGGCATAAAACTCTTGACTGAGGCAAAACGCGTCGCTCCGTGGTTGCCGGTGCTGGTGATAACCGGCTACGCCGATGTGCCTATGGCGGTGCGAGCCTTAAAGGCGGGCGCAACGGATTTCATCGAAAAGCCTGTGAACCGCAAACGATTCCTTTCGGCCGTTGAGGCTGCGCTGCAAAGAAATAGTCCGCCCGATCGGCTGCTGGGCAAGGCACTTACCAGGATGGAGATGGGCACGCTGCGTTTGGTCCTTGAAGGCAAAAGCAACCGGGAAATAGCCGACTCGCTCCACCGGTCGATCAGGACTATTGAAGCGCACCGAAATCACCTTATGCGTAAGCTGGGCGTTGATAATATAGTCGCTCTGGTCAGACGGGCTGCCAACCTCGGACTGACTGAACCACTTGGCAAATGATCAGTAGCCCAGAGCGATTTTATAGCCGGCAGAGCACCATTTATGTGGTCAGATCCGCCCGCAGCCCGTCTAAAATTTTTTTTGCAAAATTACGTAGTTACCACAATTGTCAAGGCATAGGCATTTTTGGTATTCTAGGGGTTGCGGAGGGAGTTTTAGGCCTTGGTTAGCGGGCACAAGAAGCAGCCGACTCACACCTTCTTCCTCCTGAAGAGGGAGGGCCCGGCAGACTTGAATATTGTCTGCCGGGCCACATATTTTGAGCGCACCTATTGTGGTAACTACGTAATTTTGGGGCAAGAATCCGTTTTTTTTGACTTTTTCTCTCAACTTTTTTGAAATTGCTCCGATTATAACGTTTGTAGCCTGGAATAGTGCTTTATCGCAGCTTTTGGTAGGCCGGAGAAGAGCGAGGCCCAGATGCTTAAGGCAAAAGACATTATGAGGCGAGACGTGATGTGCATAAAAAGGCAGACGCCGGCGTGTAAGGCTGCGGAGCTCCTTGTAGAAAGCGATACGACATGCCTGCCGGTGGTCGAAGATGACATGACGTTGGTCGGGGTCGTTGGCGAAAAAGACCTGCTGAGGCTATTTTACGCCGACCAGGAGCAGAAAGACAGCACAGTCGAGCCTTTTATGACCCAGCCGCCGGTATGCTACAGGGAGACCGACAGCTTGAGGGCGATTATTGATTCTATGCTGGCTAGCAGTTTCAGGAAGGTTCCGGTAATCTCAAGAGATGGCAAAGTGGTAGGTGTTGTCAGTAGGTCTGATGTGTTGGCGTATGTTGTCCACACTACGCAGGCCGAATTTGCGATTCACTGATTAGGCGATAGACAATCTGTCGCTTCGAGTATATGTACATGGATTAACTTAGGTTCATCCGCTCCTGCGGCGCGGCCTGGATTAGATGGCTGCGGAGGTTTCTAATCAAAGGGCTGCAAGCTTGACGCTTGCAGCCCTTGGTGTTTTTGGCTCCTCAGTGTTACAGGGTCCTACGCCTTCTCAGCCAGCCGACAAGGCCAACACCAATGCCGCCAAGTAGGATAGCAGCAGGTGCTGGTATTACGGGCGCTGGTTCATCTATGTAGAAATCATCCATTCCAAAGCAATCTACAGGATTCGACACCGTAAATGAAAACCACATGATGTTGTCAAACTGAGAGCCCAAGAATATTTGTGGATTTGTACCTGCGAAGCCCCAGTCGTCGGTGGGCAATAGCTGCGAGTAAGAAATGTTTGTGCCATCTATTGAGGCATTTATGTACGCTCGCTCATTACCAGAGGCTTGTCCTCCACCAGTATCCGTGTTAGAGGTGAGAATGAAGTAGTTCAGGTCAAAAGCACCCCCGCCCACTTTGGTCACTCTAATTTCGGTTAAATCACCATAGTGACCGGTTAACCAATGTCCGTGGATGACATCGTTGCTACCACCATAGTAATTTCCAACGATTGAAGTGAAGGTATTAGTTTGCTGGGTTTCAATGAAATCCAACTTGAATCCATTCTCCACGTAGTAATCGACACCCCAGACATTGAAAGTACCGTTAGTCACGACGGTGCTTCCGTCCCATAGATATGCCGTGCCGCCGGTGAAGTCAATGTAGGCTCCAAATGAAGCTCCTGTCGCTCCAAGAACAAACGTCACGACAGCCAATCCAAATAGAATTTTTCTTTTCATCGTAATCTCCTCCTTATTGCATCTTCGTTACGTCTCTTTCAGAGTTCTACTTTCACGCCTCGGGCAGCATATCTACTCTGCCCAGAGCAACAAATTCAGTTTGTTACAACGTTCTTCGTCTTTTCAGCCAGCCGACAAGGCCGAGACCAATCCCGCCCAGCAGAATCGCGCCAGGTGCAGGAATTAGATACAACTGGTCCTGCTTTAGGACTAGATTTCCAGAGCTGTCATACCAATACATTTGGAGCACTCGGACAGGGCCTATCGTCTTACCCCAAGTCGCGACAGAGCCTGGCGTGGGGGAGTACACGCCCCAAGACAAACCTGTGACATCTACAGCCTCTTGCACCCAGAGCGTGGCTTGGAGGTTGAGGCTGTAGGACTCCTGTTCAAAGAACCAGATTGCATTCTGCAGGGAGCCGGCAGAGGCACTTCGGCCCGCCCCGGCAGTATAATTGTAGTTCAACAAATTGCCCTTGGCAAACTGATAGTAAAGATACGCCGTCTGCGGGTTCAAGTCATCTCCGGCTGTCTTACCACCTTTGTAAGCATGCGACTGCGGGAAGTGGTCGTTGGTTGTGTCCCACTGGGGCTTGTTACTGGCACCGTTTGCCCAAGCCGTACTAACCCAGACATCCATCGGCTGGTTGACGTATTCACCCGTCTCAATGCAGAATGTCTGGAATGACTCAGGGTGCCCAGCCAGTTGCCCGCGTGTCTTGGAGTCGTATGCCGAGTTGCTGAGTAAGAGACCCGGACCGCCGTCTGAATAAATCGTGAACTCGCCACCATTACCAGCATAGTACCCAGCGAGGCGGATCCAATTCACCCGACCGCCATAGTACCCGGCACCATCTGAAGGAACCGCAAGCACTGGTGCGGCGATAAACACGCAAAACGTCAAACTAACTAACAGCTTCTTCATTCGCATACTCCTCATTACTATTACAGCTTTCGACCTTAGCAGGGCAGGGTACTTTTTCCCCCCCTGGGTCGTTTTTCTTTACGTTGTTACAGTGTTCTTCGTCTTCTCAGCCAGCCGACAAGCGCTACACCGATCCCGCCGACTAAAATGGCGCCCGGTGCAGGAATAATCGGGGCCCCCCAGGGTCGACACGCCACTCCTCAAATCCATCATCAGAAGATGCATCGGCTGGCTCATGCAACCCGAAGACCGAATACAGATAGATGTAATTCCTGCCCGCAGGCAAAGTGCCGGGAATGGGAATGAGTGCTAACATATCTGCCATACCATTTCCACCGGTGTTGATTGAGAAGTCCAGTAGAATCCAGTTGTCCTGACCAGAATCGAGGTCGTAAAGGGGCGAGTTGAATCTGCCAGGGATATCGTACCCGGTCAGGCTGCCCGATGTCTCCAAATGAATCGTGAGCGCATCCAGCGACAGAAGATGACCCTTCTTGCTGTTGTTCTCATCAAAGTCCAACCCGAATTCCCAATACCTATTGCTGCCCCTAGTCACGATCGGCAGGTCACTTACCAACAACGAGTGGCACCAATTACTGCCGCCTGGCCCCTTTGTGTTAAACTCGACCTGGCCATCGGTGTTGTAACCCCTCTCTGAACCGTTTCCCTGAAGCCTGACGAACGGCTCAAAGACGCCTGTGCCTGTTGGCTGTACACTGACCTGCTCAAAGATGGCGCCATTAATAGTCCCGGAAGCTCCACTGTGGGTTAGGTCCGTCATGCCGGCCGTTGCAGTCGTAGAGGCCAAAGCCAGACCAAGTAGCAAACCTACTGATATTGCCAGTCTTTTCACCGTTCTGCTCCCATTCACAGGTCTTCGAAAGGCGTGCAGGAGGCAGGGCGCGAGGCCCTGCCCCTGTTTTTGCCTTTACAATTAATTCTTGCTAATTCCTTAGAATGTCCTACGTCTTTTCAGCCAGCCGACAAGGCCGACACCAATGCCGCCGAGCAAAATCGCACCCGGCGCCGGAACGGCAATCAAGTGGCTCTGATACTCGGTTCTGGCGCTGTGAGTATAAAGATTGGCCACTCGAATATTACCCAAACCAGTCCAAGTGCCGGCATTGACTGCCCCTTGTGCTTCGGTTACCCACAATTGAGCCTGCCCGCCTACCGCGCCGATTTCACTTTCGATGAACCAGATGGCGTTTTGTAGCGCTCCAGCCGATGCCGGACGCGTACCACCAGGTCCAGGAGTGTAATCGTAACCAATCAGCGTTTTGTTCAGGAACTTTGTGTACAGGTAGGCGGTTCTCGGATCCAGACTATCTGCATCTTTGATACCATCACCGTTCAGGTCAAGGTCCTGACCGCCGACACCGCCGACAACCGCGTAGGTGTCGATATCCATGTACGCGGTGTAAGGAGGCATTATATACTCATTTGTCTCCACACAGAAAGTCTGCCAAGGGCCAGGATTACCTGGTATCGGATCGCTGGTGGCGGTCGGGCTTAGCGTAAACTCTCCACCCGAGCCAGTGTAATAGCCACCCATCCGGGTAATGTTGACCTGGTAGGTCGGACCGGCCGAGGCAGCAACTGGCAGTAAACAACAAACAAACAATGCGAAAACTACTCTCTTCATCTGAATTCCCCTTTCATTAGACTTTAAGTAAATAGAACCTTACAATGTTCTTCGTCTTCTCAGCCAGCCGACAAGGCCGACACCAATACCGCCAAGCAAAATGGCACCGGGAGCAGGGATAGCACAACCGATGTCTTTGCACGTCAAGTAACCTTCCTGCCAGCCACTGGGCGGGGCCCCAAAGCTGTAGTGGCCCGGACTTGTCCAGGTGATCTTGTTGTCGTCTTTAGGGTTCAGCACACCATCCTTGTAGGACTGTACGTACATTGCCCCGGCGGCATCGGGGAAGATCAGGTCGAAATAGAGGGCACCCGTCACATCCGGGCCTTCTGCAAGAACATACGTACCGGTGTTGCAAATTTCTGCCCAGCCAATCTTATCGAAGTTCTTCATGGTAGGGCTCTCCGCCGTAACACCCTGGAACATTATCTGAATGTGGTCCAGACTTGCTGCCTCGGTATAAACTCGCAGGCCCCAGCTGTTAGCCTCGAACCAGTCACCTTCGGTTAGATTGGCCTGCGCACTACCCGCCGCAAACAGTAGTGTAGCAACTGCACAAATTGTTACTAAATTCTTCATTATTATCTCCTCCTATTTTTTATAGCGTGCAGGACAGGGCGACCGCGACCCACCCTGCCTTCCGTTAAGTTTCTATAGTGTTACAGTGACCTGCGTCTGCGCAGCCAGCCGACAAGACCTACGCCAATACTGCCCAGCAAAATAGCACCGGGAGCAGGAATTACGTCAACGTAGTCCTGATATGTGTCGTTTGAGTACGCGATGAGGCTGGGCAAGGAACCGCTGTAGGTTGATATTCCGCCAAGATAAGTTGCACCCCAAGCCAACTGACTGGCAGTCGCGGTAGCCGAGAAGTTTCCCGCAATAAGGTTGTAGCCGCCCGTCTCGTAAACGATCTCCCAAACAGCAAGCTGGGCACCAACGGCCTGGTCTGTGGTGAGACCTGCAGGGCCGCCGATCAGACCCCATAGTTTTGCGATGTCAGTGGCTTTGGCTACTCCCATTGTAGTATCGCCGAGCGGATCGGGCGCCTCAGAAAGTGGCGCGATGTTGTAGAGGGTCCAGTTACTGGTAGAAAAATCTTGAATGTCAATGCAGAAGGTCATTCTCGATCCGTCACCTTGAATCGCAAGGTTGTACACGCCAGCATAGCCATTAAGATTCACGGCCGGAATTGTAGAGTGAATCCCAACTACCGCGCCAGGACTAACACCGGTTTCTCTAAGCGTGACCGTAGGGTACGCCATTACCGGCACAGCCACCAAAGCACAAATTGTTAATACAAGTAATAAACGTTTCATTTTTGCTCCTCCAATATTTTTGTTGTTACACAAAAGTTCCATTTTTTTACAAGGTAATCATCGCCTCACCCCCCGCCGAAGGGCCTCGCGCGACGGCCCTTCACGTGAAGGAAGGTTACACACTTCACCAGGCCTATTCAGGCGGGCCGCGAGGCAAGTTCTCGAAGATAAATGCCGGTGAAAAATAGAAATGCCACTCAGCTATGTAAGCCAAGCGCTTGGTTGCGGGTAGAATGTCAGCTAAAACCTCTGTCCGCGCAGATTGACGCGATTTAGTCGTATGTCGTATGTCGTATCTCGTATGTCGTATGTTGTATGTCGTATATCGTGTCGCGTATGGGGCATACCGTTTAGCGATTTGCCTGTACCCTCCACGCTGTACGCTGTTCGCTGTATCAGGTATGCCGGCCAGATAACGCAACAAACCTATATATGCTGTTCCTTCGATGTCACCACGTTCTCTGTCGCAGTAAAATAATTCAGGTCTGTAATTGAGGCTCGGCAGCGCGAGAGGCTGTGTTTGTTTTCTAGTTGCCACATGTCGGGCGAGTTGCGGCAGGACGGTGAATCCAGCCTGGCCTGCCCATAGTAGGCCGGCTAGCGCCGCTATCCAAAGCTTTCGGTCCTTAACGAGTGACACGCAAACAAAGCCGGTCAAGACCATCAAAACTGCATCGGTACAGCCGGCAGCGCGGTTACCTGGCCGGGCGATGTCGATGCAACTGAAAAGTCCGCGGGCGGCTTTAGAAGCTCGGCAGCAATACTCGCCAGGTTCCAATTGTGTGCCTCGCCGGCCGGAGAGATTTCGCCGACAGAAATAGCCGGCGTAATAGTACAATCACCCGCACAGGTAGTGCCAACCAGAACAGTGTTCTCGCGCACCGTGGCTGAGTGCGCGATAAGCGCAGGTCGCTGTTAGAAGCAACGTTACTATATTGACCGATATAGCCCTCTTCCTGAAACGCACTGCCCTTCTCCTGGCGCATGTAGTGACATTTGGTCATCTGCTCGCCAAAATCCTCAAGCGAGGGAATGCCGGGCCTGCCCTCAGCCCGGTAGTTAGTGGTGGAGGAACCTCCAATGTTCTCCGATCCCGATAATGCTCTAGTCTACCAAAATGCCTGGGAACAAATCTATTGTGGTAACTACGTAATTTTGAGGGTTAAAACACGATTTTTTGCTCAAAAATGGTGGTCTGATAATTTTTCTTGAAAATGGCAAAATTGGCCGTGTAGTCAAAAATGGGCACAATTCGGATATCGCAGGTCGCAAATCAACAGGCAATAAGGTGTGTAGTATCGCAGAAAAGGAGCAGAAATTGACGATTGAAAGTTGGTCGGGCTTATCCGCGGTTTATCTGCCCCGGCCACCGGCAGATTTAGGCTTGTGCCCGTGCAGAAACAAAAAGGAGACACAGGCGGGATTCTTTCGATTCCGTCCTCACCCTGCCTCCCTGTTGCGATGTGCCTTTATTTCAAGCGCTTGGCTTTAGCCTATGTCTGCACTCGCAACGTCTGCATAATATAGGACCTAAGAGAATCTGTCAAGTGGCAATCTTTTTTTTGTGATGTTATGAAACCGCCTTTATAAGGCAAAGCAGCGACACGTTTTTGCCGATATTATTGGCGATATACCGGATCACGAGGGTTGCGGATATGTTTGGGAGAAGAAGAATATGGCAAAACCTGCCTGTGAGTGCTGAGCGCTTACAGGCTAGCCCCGGCACGCAGAGACGGGCCGAATTCACCGCAGGCGGACCCTCGGCGGACGCCCTGGCGGCAGTTACTCAACGGCTTCAGCGAGAAATTGCCAACCGCAAGCTGGGTGAAGATCAGCTCAGGATTCATTTAGACCGGCTTGAGCAGCGCATCAGAGACATAAGCGGACAGTTGATAGAAAATGGAAAACAGCTCAAGTACCTCCATGATGAGCCGACCGACAAACTGGCACAGATGAAGGCAGCCAACGAACAGTTGCAGCGGCAAGTCGCCGAGCAAGAGCACTGCCTCAATCAGGAGCTTGCCGGACTAATGGAGAGGGTTCAAAACTTGCAGGATAAGGTCAGCAACCTGAATCAAAAAGAGATTGAGCTACTGGAAGATATTATAGATGCAAAACAACCGGATGAGGAAACCCCCGGATTAAACCCCCAGGAACTTAAAGCAATCAGCGAGCTGGCCAAACGCCTGGCACAGTGAGCAGTCCCGCTACGTGCGTAGTTCATTGCTCATTGTTCGTTGTTGATCGACGAACTATGAACCATGAACAATGAACGATTTATTTTGCATTTGCACAAAATCTCCTATAATTTGATTAGAGATTGAAGGAGGGACCCGCTTCGCCGGGAGTCATAGAAGTATAAGTGCAGGCCAATTCTCGGTATCCCATTGCTGGGGGGGATAAAATGACTCGTATCAGAAGCCGCAAAGGCGCGGCACTTATCCTATCAATGATGTTTGTGCTCATATTCTCGGCTCTGGCTGCCTCGATAGCAACATTCTCCACTACAAATATCCAGGTTTCCGACAATCAACGCCAGGCCAATCGTGCACTGGTAAGCGCTCAATCCGGCCTTGAGGTCATGCGATATTATCTTTCTGGAATCAGAGTCTCAGGCACTGTCGCACCTGCCAATAGACTGCAGTCTATCGCGGCGCAATTGCAGAGCAAGCTCAGCAGCGCCGCCGGTACTTACATTGTTGCAAGCTATGATACCTCCGCCAAGACAGTAACTGTCCCGAGTGTACTGTTGAGTTCCGAATCAGGCCAGGTGTTCAACGCTGTCATCGCGTACGGTGGCAGCTACGATACTGTGGTTATGAACATAACCGGCTCCAGCCAGCAGGTCAGCCGAAAAATCAGGACCAGCTTTAACTTCGCCACTGTCGGCAACCCCATATTTGACTGGGGCATCGCTACGAAAGGCCCTCTGAACATGCAGGGAAACGTAGAGGTCGAAGGATTCAATGAGAACATCGAGGCCAGCGTCTACATCGAAAGCCTCAACAGTATTCTGGCGCTCCAAATGACGGGAAAATCATCCATAGCAGGCAACGTCACTATCGCAAATGGCGCCGCCATCGTTGATATCAGTAATAGTAGCTCAGTGTTTGGAGCCCAGGGAGCAGCCGCGATGAATCACATCAAGATCGGCGATGTCCCCTGTGAGTTCCCGACCCCGAATCCTGCCGAATTCGTACAGTACATCCAACACACCTTCAATCCGGCGGTAGATTCAACCTCAAACGTGACGCTGACGAACGTTGAGATTCCTGCGAACGCCAATCCCTCGTTTTCAGGACACGCGGTCATCAGAGGCATCATGTACATTAGAGCACCTAACGTTGTCAGATTTACCGGCAATGCTGAGATTCACGGCCTCATCCTGGCCGAGGGCGACTTGGACAGCCCCTCGCCAGCGAACCTCCTGGACTTCGGCGGAACAGTGGACAGCTATGATGCGTCCACGTTGCCGCCAGACGAGTTCGGCGCGCTCACTGAAAAGACCGGAACGTTCATCCTGGCGCCGGGGTTCAGGTGCTGCTTCCGTGGCGATTTCGAAGCGATCAACGGCGTGATTGCCGCCAGCGGTGTGGAGTTCCACGGCAATGCCGGCGGGACGATCAATGGCTCGGTGATAAACTACTCCGATGATTGCATGAGCTTAGCGGGCAACACGGACCTTGTTTTCAACCGTTCGGGCATGCAGAAGTGCCCTGCCGGATTCGAGCCCACTAAGGTCCTGCAATTTTTGCCAGCAAGCTACTGCGAACCTCCATTTTGATGCATCCTAAGCATTTTCTGGGAGGACCTCGGCTACCTTTTTACTCAATTCCACCTGCTCGTCGGCACTGAGAGAGAGCTTACTTTCCAGCGTGCGGATGTATCCGTCGATCTGGGCGTCATCTTGTCTCAGCCGGTCTATTTTTGCATTTTGGCGCACTGATTTGCTCATCCAGTTCCGCTAAGTCCAGAGATAGATCAAATCTCTTATCCAGAAAAGAAAGAGTTGCCTTTATCGCCTGGAAGTCCTCGCCCGCAGCCAGGTAAAATGGTATTTCTGTCCAAAGGCTTACGCCGGGAATTCCTTTTCTTTGGGCCACCCATAGAAGGAAGCTGCTGACTGCCGGCGGCCCCTGCCAATTCATGTTTTCCAGGCCGAAGCCTGAAAGTTCCTGCTGAATCTGCTCTTGATTAAAGACCGCCAATATCCTTCGCGAGTCGGTATGGGCAACCGATGAAACAGTCCCGCCAAGAGTATAAAGCTGGCTTATTTTGCAGTAACGCTGAGCGAAATCGCAGACGCCATCTAAGAATTTATGCCGTTCAAGGCGTGGCTCATTACTTTTGAACACTACCAGGTCGTTTCTTCCGCAGTAATAAAATTTGCCCTGGGGAAACTGAGCTATGTCGTTCTCGACCGCCACACCTTCTAAGGAGAAAAAGCCTGCCAGCTCGACTTCGCAGAGACTTTTCGCGTCCAACTGGCGATTTATGTATTCGACCACCTTTGGACCGAGCTTACCCGCATCCTCGTCCCACGCGATAATTAGCGTTGGGTTCTCAAACCTCCAAGCCCCCGCCGGCCCAGAAAATCTAAAGATGTTACTGGGTTCCCCCGCTTGTCGAGGGTCCTTTTTCATTTTTCCAGGGTCTCTGGTCGAATAGCTCATCAATATGCTCCATTATCCTTTTCTGCTCTTCTTCGGTTATCGGTCCGGGCTCGTGGCTGACGTGTCTCAGTTTTTCAATTTCATCTCTTACTTCCGGAGGCACCGCTTCTGCCGCGTAAAGGCTTTCCAGGAATCCTTCAATGTTTTCCTCTACTTTTTCGGCTAATTTGTCCAATCTGCTCAGAGCCTGCCCTGAGCTTGCCGAGGGGTCAACCGCGACATCAAGTATTTTGAGCAGGACCCGCAGAACAGACTCCGACCCTTTAGGATAAGGCCAGGGAGCTCCCTGAAGGTAATAAGGTATCTCGCCCATTAGACAGATCGCTTCCAAGCCTCGTTTTTTAGCCACGCCCAACAAAAGCCCGTTCAGGCCGGTTATTGCACCCTGGTTGCTTCTTCCTTCAATTTGCGACATCAGGATGGTATTGTCATATTCTTTGATCTCAGCGATCAAGTTCTGTTTATTGGGCACAGCCCAGACCCGTGGTCTTGCGGTGTGGTGAATCGCAGTCACCGCGGCCCCCGAAGTGTAGACTCTTTGGCAGCCAAATTTCTCAGCCACATCCAGGACTAAATTGGCCATTTCATAAGCCTTTTGGCCTTGCGCGTATCTTGCTGGGCCTTCGCCCGGCTGTTGCTGTCCGATGAAGAATATCGAGTCCCGCTCCCTTCGACAGGGCTCAGTGTGAGGTGGAGGGCAGGTTTCGAGCCGCTGAAAGTAGAATTTATTGCTCGGAAACTCAAGGTCCTTCAGCAAGCCGTTGGCAATCCTGACCTGCTGGGGGTCAAAGAAGTCCCAGGGTTCGATCTGGCCGAATTCCTCAGCCTTGAGCACCACTCTTAGAGTATCGATTGCGGTTAAGCCGATATTTCCGATCCCCGGCCAGCCGCAGAACATAACTGGATTTTTAAGTTCCGGCTCTTTATAGAATATGATTGCCATTTTTCATCCCTCAGCCATTGTTAGGACTGCTGCTCCCTGGATTTTTCCGTGCGAAAGTTTCAGCAGCGCTTCGTTGGCTTGTTCCAGAGTCAAATTCCTGAACCTGCGGTACGATTGGGATTTCAGCCGCCAACGGCAAAAATTCCTCGGCATCGCATCTGGTAATGTTGGCTACGGTTTTGACCTCTTTTTCAAGCCAAAGATGGTTTTGATAGCTCAGCTCCAGAAGCGAATCTTTATCTTCTTCTTCCTTTCTTATTGCATTTATAACAACTCGCCCGCCTTTTTCCAGCAGTCGCAAAGATTCCACAACCGGTTTCCAGGCCGGAGTAAAATCGATTGCGCAATTAAGTTTGGCGGGCGGCATATCACCTGTTACTCCAACCCAATCCGCACCCAGTTTTTGGCCAAATCCTTGATGGTCTTTCTGGCCGGCTCTGGTAAAGACAAATACCTTACTGCCGGGGTATTTGTGCTTGACGATTTGGATCACAATGTGAGCCAGAAGCTCCGAAGCCAAACAGGCCGAGAATTTGCCCGTCCTGGAGGTTGGTCAGCCGTATAGCTCTGTAGCCTATTGCTCCGGCACACAGAAGCGGCGCCGCGTGGCAATCATTAATCTTATCAGGGATCGGATAGACAAAATCTTCGCAGACCACGGCGTACTGTGCATAACCGCCATTTGCGTCGCAGCCGGTAGCCTTAAACTCCGGGCATAGATTCTCATTTCCCTTTTGGCAAAAGTGGCATTTGCCGCACGCAGAGTTTATCCAGGCAATTCCAACGCGATCCTTTAACTTAAATCTGGAGACGTCAGAACCTAAGCTCTTTACCGTGCCAACAATCTGGTGCCCTAAGATTATCGGCAGTTTTGCCCGCAGCCTACCCTCGATTTCATCCAGCTCAGTGTGACATATCCCACAAGCTGAAACCTTCACCAGAACCTGTTTGGGGCCGGGCTGCGGAATCGGCAAATCCTCAAGCGCCAAAGGTCTCTCTCCAACGGGGGCTGTTCGCCTAAGTACCATTGCTTTCACGTCAAAATTGTAAATTGACAATTGTAAATTGACAATCGACAATTGTAAGTATGGCGGTGCTAATATATGGTGCTGGCGCTGTGGGCTTGGGCATCGCAAGCTGCCTGCTCAAATCGAAATGCCAGGTTGACATTATTGCCAGAGAAAATACCGTCTCGGCCCTGCGAAAGCATGGATTGGTCCGGACAGGAATCTGGGGCAGCTTTCACGCCGAGCCTTCGAGATTCCGCACCTACACATCTTTGGGGCAAGTTCGGGCAAGAAAATACGATTATATACTGGTGTGCACCAAGTCTTTCGATTCGTTGGCAGCGGCGAAAAACCTTTCCGAGCATAAGTCTCTGTTTGGCAAGGAAACCAAGATTGTGCTGTTTCAAAACGGCTGGGGCAACACTGAAGCATTCTCCACCTTTTTCAAGCGGGGCAAAATCTACAGCGCCCGTGTAATAACGGGATTTCAACGGACTAATGCCAACGAGGTTACCATAACCGTACACGCGGACGCAATTCATATTGGCAGCCTCTTCAATAAAGATTCCTCGCCGCTTACCGGCTTGTGCGAAGCAATAGCCGCTGGTGACATTCCCTGCCAGACAACCAACGAGATTGCCAAAGACCTGTGGGCGAAAATGCTGTATAACTGTGCCTTGAATCCACTGGGGGCGATTCTCGATGTCCCATACGGAGTATTGGCAGAAAACCAAACTACGCGTACAATAATGAACGCCATCGTCGATGAAGCATTCAACGTGATGGCTAAGGCAGGTTATAAAACGCACTGGCCGACGTCTGAGGACTTTTTGGAGGTATTTTATAATAAACTGGTTCCCGATACAGCCGAGCATAAATCCTCAACCTTGCAAAACATCATGGCAAAAAAAAGAACCGAGATCAATGCCCTAAACGGAGCCGTTATTAGACTTGCCGAGAGATACAAGGTAGAAGTCCCCTACAATCTGGTAATTTACAATCTGATAAAATTCATTGAAGGACGGAGCATATAAATATGAGCGGAAATACCAAAAATTTGGCGAATTATTCCCGGCGTGATTTCCTTAGCGCAGCGGCGCTACCCTTGCTGGTTCAATGTTGGCTCACCGTGCAGCGCTAGCCGTCAACACCACACCCAAGAAGGTTCGCATGGGCGTCGTGGGCGGCGGATTCGGCACTTCGTTCCAATGGCACGAGCATCCGGATTGCATCGTCGAGGCCGTCAGCGACCTGCGGCAGGACCGGCGGGAACTCTTGATGAAGGTCTACAATTGCCAGAAGGCTTACAACTCGCTGGAAGAGTTGGTGCTGGACAAAAACATCGACGCCGTAGCTATCTTTACCGATGGCCCGCTTCACGTCCAGCACACCATAGAGGCGATGAAAAACGGCAAGCACGTAATCTCCGCCGTGCCCGCTGCCTGGGCGACAATCGAGCAGGCCGAGTTGCTGCTGGACACGGTCAAAAAATACGGCCTGACTTATATGATGGCCGAGACCGGCTACTATCAGCAGTCAACGATTTCAGCCCGCAAGTTCTACCAGCAGGGCAAGTTCGGCTCTCTCTATTACTGCGAGGCCGAATATCAGCATCCCGGCCTGGAAGCGCTTTACTTCTGGAAGGGCAAACGAACCTGGCGATACGGCGTGGCGCCGATGCACTATCCGACGCATTGCACCAGCCAGCTGGTCGGTGTCACCGGCGAGCGACTGACCGAGGTCGTATGTCACGGCTGGGGCGACGACAGTCCCATCCTCAAGGATAACGTCTACGGCAATCCGTTCTGGAACGAATCGGCGATGTTCAGAACCAATCGCGGCAACGCTTTCCGCGTCAATATCTGGTGGAAAGGCGCTCACCGCGGCTGCGAGCGGGCGCAGTGGATCGGCGATAAGATGAGCTTTTACGCGCCGCACCCTAACGGCCTTGGCCCGGTAATCGTCCGCTCGGGCGAACAGGTAGAAAAGGACGATGCCGGATTTGAGCGAAAGGCGCCGAACTTCGAGCAATACAAGCAGCCGCAGTGGTGGAAAACGGATATGCTGCCGGAGCCGCTGCGGCATGACACCGGCCACGAAGGCTCGCATACGTTTCTGACGCACGAATTTATTGATGCTCTGGTGCATAATCGCCGGCCTGCGATTGATGTCTACGAATCGCTGGCATACACCGTGCCGGGCATCATCGCGCACCAGTCGGCGCTGCGAAAAGGCGAGCTGCTTAAAGTCCCTCAGTATAATCCAGTAAGACGTATTGAATGATGGAGATTGCCCATGAGAAGTCGAGCATTGGTTATTGTTATTGCGTCTATTTTCTTTTCCGCTGTGGCCGCTTGTTCCGGCGCCCAAGAGAAGATCCAGTTGACGGCGCTATCGAGCATGGAACGGATAGGCCAGGATCAGAAACCGTACGGGCAGCGCTGCCCCTGCAAAAGCAGGGGTCGAGATTAAGGCAGCGAAAAATGAAGTGGAATCGTTTCAGGTAATAGTTACCGCCCTGAACGACAATGTCAGGGTAGTAGCTGCAGAGATTTCTGATCTGGCTGGACAAGCCGGCGCAAAAATTGGAAAGGACAACATCAAGCTTTTTAGGGCCGAATATGTCCGTATAAGAAAAACGACACCCGGAGCGGAATTACCTCCCGGGCTATATGCCGATCCCCTTATTCCATTTGTAAATCCCTTGACCGGCAAGTCCATCGAACCGTTAGCCCAGTCCCAGAAAAGGTGGGGCGAACCGACAACTACCACAGGATATGATTTGTATGCCGTTCCCTTTGAAGTGTTTAAGGGACAAAATCAGCCTATATGGGTCGATGTGTATGTGCCAAGAGATGTCCCGGCAGGCATTTACAACGGAAAGTTTACGGTCAAGGCACAGGGCAATCTATCTGCTGAAATCCCTATAAACCTGACCGTATGGGATTTTGCACTTCCGGACGGCCCTACGCATAGAAACCACTTTGGCAGCTTTGCCAATGTCACGCGATACTTCGATGCTAAGCCCGGCTCGGAGCAATTTAGACAAATCGAGATGCGCTATTGTCAGGCGATGGCTGAGCACCGCATCAATCCTCCAATTCCGGGCAGTCTCTTGCCGGCGGTCAACGACGATGGCTCTTTGAGTGTCTCCGCCGAAAAGCACCAACAACTAACCGAGTTTATCAATAGGTTTCACGTGACCGATTTTGAGGTTCCAAGGGCACCATTTTTTTCCCTGCCGAGCTCGACATCGCGGACCGATTACAAAGATATATCCGAAGCCAACCGAAAAAAAGCCCAGCGATATTATCGAGACTTTTATGAGTACCTAAAGAAAAACGGCTGGGACAAGCGGGCATATTTGTATATGTGGGACGAGCCGAATCTGCGCGAAAACTATGAGCAGGTCCTGGTGCTGGGCGAACTTGTCCACGAGGCGGCACCCGAACTTAGGCGGCTGGTGGTTGAACAGCCATATCCGCAGGATCCTTCCTGGCCTGATATTGACCCGGCGGTCGATATTTGGTGTCCGCTGTGGTCGTTCATCGATAGAAAATCCATAAGTGAAAAAATCGCCGAGGGCGATGAGGTCTGGTCTTATACAGCCCTGGTTCAGCGAGCGCCTCGATACCACCCTGAATACCAGAAGGTCAAAGACCTTGATCCGCCGCACTGGCATATAGATTGGCCGCTGCTTGTCTATCGCGTCCCGACCTGGATAAACTATCAATACGATATTACCGGCTTACTGTATTGGTCGACGGTCACCAGGGTGGTCGACCCGTGGAACAATCCGGCGTTTGCACATCCTGCGCATTACAATGGAGGCGGCTACCTCTTCTATCCCGGCGTACCCTGTGGCATCGAAGGGCCTGTCGCCTGCATGCGGATAAAAAACCTTCGAGACGGGATG
This sequence comes from Sedimentisphaerales bacterium, assembly GCA_963814265.1. Lineage (GTDB taxonomy): Bacteria > Planctomycetota > Phycisphaerae > Sedimentisphaerales > Anaerobacaceae > JAFNGF01. Next base: position 136,040 of record CAWFCJ010000036.1, read on the forward strand.
GAAGATTATGAGTATTTTGCCATTCTGGAAAAGTTGGCCGGCAAAGAGGCGGTCAGGAAGATTGTCAGTACGATTGCGCCCAACTGGTGGCAATATTCAAGAGACCCTGAAAGAAATCGTCGCCGCTCGCGAAAAACTCGCAGCGGAGATCATAAAACTAAGACTGGAGCAATCACGATGAAGAGTGGCCTGTTTCGACCTCGATCCGCGTTGCTGATAGTCATTTGGGTGGTGACGGCTACTACAACGGGCGGTGCAGTCCCGATCAGGGATGGCCAAGCCACTAGTTCTCGGCCGGCGGAGGCCTTGTGTGAGAGTGAGGGGCAGCACGCAAGATCGATTACGCTTAACGGTGTGTGGGAATTTGCAGTTGGTGACGGGCAGGAGCGAGCGGAGGGTCGGCAGGGGCAGGCCAAACTCGTTTGGCATGAGGTCAGGCTTCCGGGGCAGTTTATGCCGTGGAGTGAAAAGGCGGTTTCGGAGACTGCGTTCGTCTGGGCGAGGCGAACATTTCAATTAACCGCTGAGCAGGCGAAGAGTCTGGCTGTGCTGCGGTGGAACTATATATCGCTCGGGGCTGCGGCGTTTATCAACGCGAAGAAGGTAGGCCAGAACGAACCGACCGGTCCGTACCAGACGAACATTGCGCCGGGCGTATTGCGGTCGGGGGAGAATGAAATCGTTCTCAAGATCGCCGGTACTCGGGGAGCGAGGCGGGCCGCCAGCGGCTACTTTCTTTTCCCGGCCGGATTCGCAAACACCAGCGGTATGCCCTCGGTTACCGACGACGTCTGGATTGACTTTGCAGATCGCGCTTATATGAAGTGGGCTCTGGCCATCGCCGATTTGGCCAAGAGTAGAGTGACTATCAGGGTTACGCCGAGCGGTTTTGAGAGGCTCGACGGTCTGACCATTCGCGCACGGGTCCGCCCGTGGCCCGGTGGCGATTTAGTGGGCGAGGGGGAAGCTCAGGCTCGCCTGGTGCCGGATGCAGATCCTTTGGGCGGCGAGCATTTCTTCGTCGAGGTTCCTATGGCAAGTTTCAAACCATGGACCTACGAAAGCTGCAATCTGTATCTGGCAGAGGTTACTCTGCTCAGGGCAGGAGCCGTGCTCGATGCAGTGACATTTCGCTTCGGCATTGCGCCAGATCGGTGTGGCGGACCGCAATTACAAGCTTAACGGCAGGAATCTGTGGCTACGAGGCTCGAACCTGGTTTTCGAGTGGGACTGGGGTGACACGATAACCGGCCACGAGGTTGATTACCTTGTGACTGAGGCAAGGGAAATGAGTATGAACTCCTTCCGCACGCATACGCGTCCGCTGCCCAGGCTCTGGGCGGATATTTGCGACGAGCATGGGACGATGATTCTGGCCGAGTTCCCAGTACTCTACAACTATCAGGACTATCGTTTTACGCCGGAAGAGCTCCAGATATGGCACCGCAATTGCCTGGTTGACGCGGCGGGGTGGATGGGTCGGCTGTGGAATCATCCGGCGGTCATTATGTGGGTGCTGAGCAATGAATCCAGGCGTGACAACGAATGGGAGGAAGGGGCGTTTCAAGATTTCGTAAATGCGCTGGACCCGACGCGCCCGACTCTTCGAACGGGCAGCACCGGGACTCGTGACAACTACGACGTACACACGTGCGGCAATATAACGGATACCGTCGAAGGCAATCTTGTCGGTGGGATTGCGGATTGGTTCAGGACGGCTGGGGAGCGTACAACGACTAACACCGAGTACATGAACTATTTCGGGCACCCGAAGACGCAATGGGCCGGGCTGGACGATGAAAGGGCGGACCAGATCGCCGTGGCGCAGATCGGCACCGAGCATACCGAAGCCATGCGACGGGCAAGGGTGGACGGGATGTGGCCTTATATGTATGCAGGTTGGACTCGTACGCGGCTGGCGGCTCGCGTGAGAGAGACCGGCAAAGGTAGTGCCGTCTGGAAGGCGAATTACGCTTCGCCTGTGTCGGCCTGCTGGCATAGTTCACTGTCGCCTGTTCTGGCAAGTCTCGACCTGTTTGATGCCAGCTTCCGGATAGGGCAGGAAGTAACTACCAAACTATCTCTTATCAATGATTCGTGGCACGATGCGAGTATCCACGTGGATGTTATGCTGATAGAGGAGTGTCCCGAGTTCATTCCGGAGGCCGCTTGTTTCGAGAGGACGCTGTCGAAGTGGAGTTACGATTTTAAGCTGAAAGCTGATACTCTCACTGACACCACTGTCACATGGAAGCTACCCGAGCGGGAAGGCAGTTATTGGCTGACGGCTCGTACAACCGGCATTCCCGGCCGGGCGGTGCTCAGCCAGCGGTTTGTCCGGGCAGTGCGACCGCCGGACGTACCTGCCGCCCTCCGCGACCGCCATTTCGTAGTTCTCGGAGGCGATTCGGTTGCCGATACGTGGTTCCAATCGAAAGGACTGCAGGCAAATCACAGCATCGACAATTTGGTCCCCGGAAAACACGTGGTCGTCATTTGGAATGCTGCTCACGTGACCCCGGCGGAAAAGCGTCAGGCCGATGTCCTACGTGAGTTCACGTCCGCGGGCGGTCGCGTGGTTGTGCTGTCAACTCGTGCGTGGGACTGGACCGAGCTATGTAACATCAAAACGGGCGACACGCGAGGGTCACGGGTCTTTCCTTATGAAGGGACAAGTCACCCAATGCTCGCCGGCATCCGGCCTGAGTGGCTGATTCGCTGGAACAGCCCGCCCGGGACGGTCGCGGCCGGCAGCCTGGATGGCCCCGCGCTGGCGGCCGCTGAGAGAATCCTGTGGGTGTGCGAGCCTGCGACCTGCGTCGCCGCCGAAGTGCCTGTCGTCGGGGGCAAAGGGACCATTCTTTTCTCGCAACTGGACGTGCAGCGTCACGTGGCTTCTTCAGAGCCGAGCTATGACCCGGTCGCGGAAAAAGTCCTGATCAACATGCTGCAGGAGGTCCGGTGATGGGTCTTACTGAGGCTCCCGGCGGAGGAACTGGTGGTGTCACGACGCTTATCAGAGGTATCGCGGATTTCGTTTGGAGATAAGGGCATGTTGAAACATTGGATTCTCATCCTGAATATGGGAATTTTCCTGATCGTGGGAGAGACTCATACCGCTAAAGCCCTGGGACCGCTTCAGGTCCACCCGGAGAACCCTCGCTATTTCACCGACGGCAGCGGTAGGGCTATTTATCTGACCGGCTCACACACCTGGGCGAATCTTGTGGACATCGGGCCCAGCGACCCGCCTCCTCGATTTGATTTTAACGCATATCTGGATTGGATGAAACCGCTGAACCACAACTTTATCCGAATGTGGACCTGGGAGCCGGTAACATGGAACACAAAGGCTAACCAGGAAAATAAGCTGCATACGGCCGCTCCACAGCCCTGGGCGAGAACGGGACCCGGCAAGGCCTTCGATGGCAAGCCGAAGTTCAATCTGGAGAATTTCAATCCGGCGTACTTTGACCGCTTGCGCCAGAGAGTCACCGCTGCCCGCGGCCGCGGCATTTGCGTTTCCATAATGCTCTTTGAAGGCTGGGCAATGCAATTCTCCGCCGGCGCCTGGCAGGGACATCCGTTCCGTCCGGACAATAACGTAAATGGCATCGACGCCGACACAGACAGAGACCGCAACGGTCTGGAAATCTACACTCTTGCCAACAAGACAGTGACTTCTTTGCAGGAAGCCTATGTGCGCAAAGTAATCGACACCATCAACGATCTGGACAATGTGCTGTACGAAATATCTAATGAGAACCACCCGCCATCTACACAGTGGCAGTATCATATAATCCGCTACATTAAGCAGTACGAGAAAACCAAGCCCAAGCAGCATCCGGTGGGGATGACCTTTCAGTACCGCGGCGGAAAGAACCAGACCTTATTTGAAAGTCCCGCTGACTGGGTTTCCCCCAATCCCGAGGGCGGCTACCGGGACGACCCTCCGGCAGCGGATGGGCGTAAAGTCGTCCTGAATGACACAGACCACCTCTGGGGCATCGGCGGCAATCAGGCCTGGGTGTGGAAGAGTTTCACCAGAGGATATAATCCGCTGTTTATGGACCCCTATGATGGAGAAGTGCTTGGCCAGCGGCTCGACCCCAGGTGGGACCCGGTCCGTAAAAGTCTGGGCTACACTTTAACGTATGCCAATAAGATGAATCTGGCAGCGATGCAGCCGCACAACAATCTGGCGTCGACCAAGTATTGCCTGGCAAATCCAGGCGTCGAGTATCTGGTCTACAATCCCGCCGCGGATGTCTCTTCCGTCAATGTGAACTTGGCAGCCGGAACTTACGGTTACGAATGGTTCAATCCCAATAGCGGCAAGATTGAATCTACCGGCACAATAAAAGCCGGCGACAATGCCCAGAGGACTATGCAGGCGCCGTTCAAAGGCGACGGCGTTCTTTACCTGGCTCATAAGACTAATTAGGTTGTCGCCACAGAAACGCAGTTTGACAACCTGCAAACCCAGGATTAGAATTTGGCGAGTCTAAGAGACCGATTTATAGTGAGTACTTTATAGCGATGCCTGTTTAGCCGTCGCCGGTACGGTGACGGGGGACATGAGCATCGAGAATCGAGGGAAGAAATGAAAAAAATCAGGCTTACCTTACTAATTACTGCGGCTTGTATCCTGTTGTGTCAATCGCTTGCCTTTGCGGCCGAGCGCACTGAGCGAATCCTTGACCGGATCGGCGTCAGACGCGGCATTTGCGTGGTCTTAGGCGACGCCAAGTGCGAACTGGCACTTGAGCTGGCTAAACAAACGGAGCTACTAATCTACGTCCAGTTGCCTCAAGGCGAAGATGTGGAAAAAGCCCGGCAGATAGTCGACGATGCAGGTTTTTATGGAACACGAATCTTCATCGAGAAAGGCGAACTGACAAAACTACACTTGGCCGACAATCTGGCCGATGCCCTGGTAGCTGTGCGTGACGCACAGGCAGAGATTTCGCAGGCCGAGGCACTGCGGGTCCTGCGCCCACAGGGAAAGGCCTTGCTCGGACGCAAGGTCCTGGTCAAGCCGTTTCCAGAAGGCGTGGACGACTGGAGCCATCCGTATCACGGGCCGGACAACAATCCGCAGTCGCAGGACAAGGTCATCAGCGCGCCATATCTGACGCAGTTTCATGGCCGAACCGCGCTACGCGCCGCTGCCGCAGGTGGCGGTGGCTTCAGCAGGCCGCGTCTTCAAGGCGTTCGGCCACGTGGCTTTCAAGGTGCGCGAAGAGCCCTGGCTCAACAAGCTCGTGGCGTTCAACGGCTACAACGGCACGATTCTCTGGCAGCGAGACCTGGCTGAGGGCGTGATGATTCACCGCAACACGATGATCGCCACGCCGCAGATTCTATATGTCGGCGACGACAAATCGTGCAAAGTCATCGACACCGCGACCGGCCAGCTCAAAGACCAGATAATCCCATCCGAGGATGTGGCAGGCGGAACATTCTGGAAATGGATGGCCCTTGAAGACGGCGTGCTTTACGCCCTGATCGGAGAGCAGGAGCAGAGAGACCCAACCAAGGATGGGCCGCGAGACAAACACGGCTGGCCGTGGGACCCGATATCGCAAGGCTTCAATCAGCCCGAGCAGCCGTGGGGATTCGGCCGAAACGTGCTGGCCATCGACCCCAAGCGAAAAAGGTCCTGTGGCGCCACCGCGAGGAGGAGCCGATCGACAGCCGGGCGATGTGTATGAAGAACGGGCGAATCTACATCTTCCGGTTCGGAGAATATCTAGCCTGCCTGGATGCAAAAACCGGCAACATGGTCTGGCGAAAGACCCCGGACAATGCCCCGGAGCTTTTTAGGTCACTTGGTACATATTTGAATCGCCAGGACTGGCGCACCAACTGGCGCACGACCTGCTATCTAAAGTGCAGCGACAAGGCACTGTATTTTGCCGGCCCGCCAATCGGCAAGCTGCTGGCCGTCTCAGCCGAAGACGGCAGCATCCTGTGGGAGAATCCCTACAGCAACTTTCAGTTGGTTCTGCGAGAGGACGGGCTTTACGGCATCAGCGGGCAGATCGACAAGCACCCAAGCGTGAAGTTTGCCGCCCTTACCGGCGAGGTGCTGGCGGAAATAGATAAGGCCGCCGGGCCTGCACGCGGCCGACGGGTTCTGCCGACGCCATCTTCTTCCGTGCCAGCGACGGTTCGGTGCGGCTGGACATGGCCTACGGGCCGTCCGCAGTGGATTTCGCCGATGCGGCCCCAGTGTCACGATGGCGTCACCATCGCCAACGGTCTACTATACTGGTGGCCGTCGGTGTGCGACTGCCAGCTGACACTATACGGCGTCACCTGCCTGGGACCGGCGGGAGACTTCGACTTCAGTCCGACAGGCAACCGAAGAGCAACGCCTGGAAAAGTACGCCGATGATTTGACCAAGGTCGCGGATTTGCCTGAATCACGTGCTGACTGGCCGACATTTCGGGCAGACAATACCGGTAGTGCCACTACGGAGGTAACTATCCCAGAGGCCACTAAGCTGCTCTGGCGGTTCGATCCGGGACAACTCCTCCACCGGCAGCCTCCCTGTCGACGGCTCCGGTTGCAGCCGGCGGCCTGGTATTTGTCAGCGGCCCCGACGGCATCGTACAGGGCACTGGATGCGGCGACCGGCCAGCTGCGATGGAAGGCCTATACCGGTGGTGCTGTTCGTTTTCCTCCGACTATCTGGAAGGGCCGGGCACTGGTCGGCTCCGGCGATGGATGGGTTTATTGCTTCGAGGCCAAGACCGGCCGCCTGCTCTGGCGGTTCCGCGCAGCCCCCGCCGAGCGTCTGATGCCCGTCTATGGTCAATTGCTTTCCACCTGGCCGGCTGCAAGCGGAGTGCTTGTCGATAACGGGACTGCTTATGTCGCTGCCGGCATAGTTAATTACGATGGCACACACGTTTACGCGCTCGATGCCGCAACAGGCCAGATCAAATGGCAGAACAATACATCCGGGCATCTTGACCGGCAGGCCCGCACAGGCGTAAGCGTACAGGGACATCAGTTGCTCTATGACGGCAAACTGTATCTAGCCAGCGGCACTTCATCTCGCCGGCTGTCTATAATGCCACAGACGGCAAGTGTCTGAATGACCCGGCGCCGCTGGCAACGTGCGAATCATCCAGTCCACGCGGCTGGGAGCTTTCGCTTGCTTGCAGACCAGGTTGTTGCCTGTGGCAAACCTTTCTACGCCCACCCAAAATATGAGGTCTACGATGACACTGTTTTCAACAAGGTTTTTCTGGCCTCCAGCGGCGACCGGGACCTTATCTGGACGAGCAGCCAGTATGACAGCAAGGTTATGTGTTTTGCTCGCATCGACCGCGCGTCACTGAGTAAGAGCATGGCAAATCCCGGCAATCGGTTCAATGTCGATTTGAGAAGGCTCGGGATTAAAGATAAGCCGCTGTGGAGCTACGACTGCAAAGATAGCGTGGCCTGGGCGGTTGGCAATAATGCTGTATTGATTGCTACCAAGAGCCGAGTCATCGCCTTAAATATCGAGGACGGCAAGATATTGTGGTCGCAGCCCGTGCCGGCTGCCGCCGTTCCGTGGGGCTGGCCGTTGACCGCGATGGCCGAGTGATAGTTACTCTTGAGGATGGAAAAGTCTTATGCTTCGGCCTTACTCGTCCCTCGTCCCTCGTCGTTCGTCTCTCGTCGAGCCGGGGATGATGAGCGATGGACGAAGGATTCTGATAATGGCGGAAATATCAAGACTAATACTGATCGCCTGCATCTGCTGCTGTCTGCATCCATTTCCGGCATTTGCCTGTAGATACAATGTCCGCGAGGTTGGCTTTGTGGACCTCGGCATTGAGCAGTACCATCTATATGGCTTTGTCGACAAAAACACGCCTGCAGAAATTGCCTCCAGCTTTGAGCAAATATCGTACGCTGCACTGCTGGAGAGCAATATACAATTCGAAATTGTTGATGTGAATCAGCAGAAGGAGTATCAGGCTATAAAATATCTGGATTCTTTGCAGATACAGACTTTCCCTTCGGCGGTTCTGGTGTCGCCCGACGGGCAGTCACTTGCCGTGCCTGTCACGAAACCTGGCTCCGCCGCGAGAGACTTCGAGCAAACGCTCCGGTCGGCACTTGACAATATTCTATCATCGCCAAAGCGCCAGGAGATTCTCCAGCAGGTCAGCAAGGCATACGGCGTTGTGCTTCTGATTGAGGCGGCAGACCAACAGCAGAACAAAAAGGCAAAAGAAGCTGCCCGTAGCGCTATCGAGCAGGTAGCCGGGCAAATGGAATATCTGCCTAAGCCCATCGCTTATCCGCCGGTACTGGTCGAGCTAGACCAAGAATCACTCCCACAGGAAAAGGTTTTGCTATGGAGTCTGGGCCTGGAAACTGAAAACTCAAAACTCAAAACTAAAAACTCAGAGCCGCACGCAGTGGTGCTCTACGGAAGAGCGCGGTGGGTAGGGCCAATGTTTAAGGGCGAGCAAATAACGCAAGATAACCTAACTGCGGTTCTCTTTGTGATCGGGGAAGATTGCGAGTGCGGCCTCGACCACAGATGGTTACAGGGCACAATGCTGCCTGCCAGGTGGGACGAAAACCTGCAAGCACAGGCAGCGGAAAGCCTCGGATTCGACCCCGAAAATCCGATTATAAAGGCCGAGATTAGCTGGATAGTTGGAAGAGGGACATCTTCATATCCTGGCGTCCCGCTCGGTTACCAGGAACTGGTTGTTGAACCGGAGCCGGCAAGCACCAGCGACGAGGGACGAGGGACGAGTAAGACCGCCCGGGAAATACCCGCTGAGGGTTTGAAATTTTCAATTTTCAATTTTCAACTTTCAATTGTCTATGCGGTAGCGTTGGCTGTAGGTTTGACAGTTCTAATCATAGGCACCGGTCTATTCATCGTGTTTCGAGCAGCCAGGAGGAATTCGTGACCACGCCGGGCCTTATCTTGCGAGAAATTCTGCATCGAAGGACCAATTTCCTGCTTAGTGTCTTAGCGGTGACAGTGGCGGTGGCCCTATTCATTTCGTTTTTCACCGCCGGCGTAGCTTCGCAGCGAGAGACTGCTCGCCTGATGCTGCAGATGGGCTATAACCTGCACATCGTGCCGGAAGGTACGGATAGAAGCGAGTTCCTGCTCACCGGGCTGACCGACAAAACGATGCCGCAACAATATCTGGAAAAGCTGGCCACGCCTTCGGCGTTTTCCTACAATCATTTGTTGGGCACTTTACAGCGCAAAATATCATGGCAAGGAGTGGAGGTGGTTCTGACAGGCCTTGCCCCGGAGGTTTGTCCGCCCGGACAGAAGCAGCCGCCTATGGTTGAGCCCATTCCACAGGGTACAGCCTACGTCGGATATATCATCGCCGATAGACTCCAGCTCAAGGCCGGGCAGATTATCGAGATTGCAGGCAAACAGTTGAAAATAGTCAGGTGCCTGTTTGAACAGGGCAGCGTAGATGATATTCGCATCCAGTGCCATCTGAAAGACGCCCAGGAAATTCTAAACCTGCCCGGCCAGATCAGCGAAATCCAGGCGGTGGACTGCCTTTGCTTTGTCGACACAAACGACCCGGTATCCATATTGAGGAAAGAAGTTGCATCAATCCTGCCGGATGTGCAGGTCGTTCAGGCAAAGCCCATCGCGACGGCTCGTACAAAACAGCGACAAATGATACAAGGCGTATTTTCCGTCATCGTGCCTTTTGTAGTTGTTGCCTGCGGAATATGGATTGGCGTACTGGCCGCCATAAACGTCCGCGATAGATACCAAGAAATCGGCATCATGCGGGCCCTGGGATACGGCTCAGGCAAAATCACGGCGCTGTTTCTTGGAAAAGCAGTCATAGTCGGTCTGCTCGGTGCATTTATCGGCTTTCTGGCTGGAACGTATCTGGCTTTGCACTTCGGCCCGGAGATTTTCAAAATGACCGCCAAGACAGTGATGAAACCGCAGTTGTCGCTGCTGGCCTGGTCGCTTATTTTTGCACCGCTTTTTGCAGCAGTGACCAGCTTTATCCCGGCGATGATCGCGGTAGCTTACGACCCGGCGGTAGCGCTGAGGCAGGAATAGATATGGTTCGTCTTGATAAGGTTGTAAAGACTTACCAAACTCGCCGGGGGGGTTGCACGGCCCTGGCGGATGTTACTCTTAGCATCGAAAAGGGACAATTCGTCGTTGTTTGTGGGCCTAGCGGCAGTGGAAAAACAACCTTGCTTATGACCATCGCGGCAATGCTGAAACCCTCCAGCGGAATTGTTTCCATCGAAGGGCAGAATCTCTATGCGCAGACAGCGCAAGCCAGAGCGAGGTTCAGAGCACACAACATCGGCTTTGTTTTCCAGGAGTTCGCGTTGGTGCCCTATTTGAATGTGCTCCAGAACATTCTTCTTGCCGGCATATTAGCCCCCGCCTTTCGGCGGGGGTACCCGGCCAATGGCCGGGGCTAAAAGAGCGGGCGACTAACCATGCTTATGAGTTGATAGAAAAACTCGGCCTGACAGACCGAATTTATCACAAGCCCTCGCAGCTTAGCGCCGGCGAAAAGCAGCGTACCGCCATAGCCAGGGGCGTACTGAACCGCCCGAAGATCATCCTTGCCGACGAGCCTACCGGCAATCTGGACGCGGACAATACCGCCACGGTGCTTCGATATTTGGATGAGTTTCACCGACAAGGCGGCACCGTAATCCTGGCAAGCCATGGGCCGGCAGCAAGAGACTTCGCCAACCGTGTCGTTTATCTGCGAAACGGTAAAATCCAGAGTCCCTAAGGGAAGCGTCCGCGCCAGCGCGGACGGGAACTCTACTGCTGTTTGGAAATTTTCTGCCCGTCTCTGGAATTTAACTTGAAATCCGCGTAGCCAATGTGGTATAAATAACCTGCATAAGCAATGTTCTTTGAAGGAGGAATGTTATGCGCGGAAGACTCATCCATTTAGGCTGTCTATCGGTGTTGCTGTGTTTGCTGACTGCGGTTCATACCAGCGCTGCCGATGTGGATATTCCTTGGCCAGATCAGCCGCTGCCGGTTATAGACGGCGCCATTGATCCTGTATGGTCGCTGGCAACAAAACAGTTCGTGGCTATTACTATCGACGGTAGTGCCCCGACCGACCCTGCGGATTGCTCCGGCAGTTGGCAGGCACTGTACGATTCGCAGTATTTGTATTTGCTGATCGACGTCAACGACAGCAAATTGTACAACGACACGGTTCTTGCCAACTCGTGGCAAGATGACAGCGTCGAGTTCTATATTGATGGTAACAACAGCAAGGGCGGCTCTACCGACGAGAACGACTTTCAGTACCGCTTCGGATGGAACGTTGACTCGCCCGGCGCCGACATGTATGAGTATTTCCACCGGCCGGGAAGCCTGCTCGGCGTAGAATATATGATGGCTGAGACGGACGACGGCTATCGTCTTGAAATCAGAATACCCTGGTCGTCGATTTTGGGTAGACCCGGAGCACCGGTAGGCCAACTGATAGGCGTGGACTGTTTTATCAACGATGATGATGCCGGCGGCGATACCCGCGAGTCGCAGGTAGCCTGGCACGCTACGGCTGGAACCGGCTGGAACACCCCCAGCTTATGGGGCACAGCCTGGCTCGTGCCCGGCTTAACAGCCAGTAACCCCACGCCCTTTGACGGCTGCGAGGATGTAAAAACACAGGTGATGGAATGGGTGGCAGGCCGCACCGCTAATTTCCATGATGTGTATTTCGGCACCAATCCTACGCCGGGCGCCGCCGAGTTCAAAGGTCGCCAGTCCACCACAACGTATTACCATAGCGCCGGCTTTACGCCGGGGGCTACTTACTATTGGCGGATAGATGAGGTTGAAGCCGACGGCATCACCATACGTACCGGCGACGTCTGGAGCTTCACAATCGCCCCGTTGACCGCCTGGAAACCCAGGCCTGTCGATGGGGCCGAAGATGTACCTTTGGACGCAAAGCTCACCTGGAGAGCAGGTCAGGGGGCGATTTTGCAGCATTTGTACCTTGGTAAGAACTTCAACGATGTCGACCAGGGCAGCCCAAACACCGAGCAGAACATGTTGGTAGATACGACTCATACTCCCAAAGCCCTTGTCCCGGAGACTACTTACTTCTGGCGAGTCGACCAGTTTGACGGCATAACCTGGCGGAGAGGCGACATCTGGAGCTTCTCAACCGTGGCTCCGGGCACAGGCAAAATCATTCGCCAGTGGTGGATGGGCATCGGCGGAACGGCCATAAGTGATCTGACAAACAATCCCCGCTATCCTGGCAGCCCAGATGGTTGGGAGTATGTGACCACCTTCGAGGGTCCTGTGGACTGGGCCAACGACTACGGAAGCCGGCTCTGTGGTTGGCTGTTCGTACCGGCCTCGGGTGATTACACATTTTGGGTATCCGGCGACGACGAAACGCAGTTGTGGTTGAGCACCGATGATAAGCCGGCCAACAAGCAGATGATTGCCAGCGTGCCCGGCTGGACCAACTCCAGAGAGTGGACCAAGTATCCGGAGCAGAAGTCGACGCCCCAAAATCTGGCTAAAGGCAAGAGGTACTACATCGAGGCGTTGATGAAGGACGGCACCGGCGGCGACAACATTGCAGTAGCCTGGCAAGGACCTGTCAGCGCCACGCGACAGATCATCAGCGGTAGTTATGTGGGGCCAACTCCGTTTATCCCGCTGAAGGCTTATGCTCCAACCCCTGGCGATGGTGCCGCCGACGTCACCCAGACACCTACTCTTGGCTGGATGGCAGGAAGCAAAGCTGCTAAGCACAACATATACCTCAGCGCCGACTCTACGGCGGCAGCAAATGCTACGCCGGCATCAACAGGCGTCTATCGAGGGCAGCAGAATCTCGATGCTACGAGCTATCCGCCCCCTGAGCTTCCGCTTCAGTGGGGTGAAACTTATTACTGGCGAATTGATGAGGTGAACGCCGCTGATACCTGGAAGGGCGCCGTCTGGAGCTTTACCACAGCCGACCATATTGTTGTGGATGATTTTGAGAGCTACACCGATGATGTCGGCAGTAGGATATTCCAGACCTGGCGCGACGGATGGGGATTCACAGAGCCGCGCCAGGTTATCCCGGTAACGGCACCGGCTCGGCTGTAGGCTATAGCCAGGCTCCATTTGCTGAGCAGGCTATAGTTCATGGCGGCAGCCAGTCGATGCCGTTGGCCTATGATAACAGCGGTGCAGCCGGCAAAACCCGCTACTCTGAAACTCAGCGGGAGTGGACCTCTCCGCAGGATTGGACCACAAACAACCTCAAGGCATTGGCGATGTGGTTCTATGGCGACCCCAACAATGCCGCTGAGCAGCTCTATGTGGCGGTGGAAGATAATGCCGGGCACGTTAAGGTCGTCAACCATCCTGAGCTTGGGGCGGTCCAGAAAAACGCCTGGCAGGAGTGGAACGTTGACCTGACGCAATTAAGCGCTGCGGGCGTGAATCTGAAGGCTGTCAAGAAGGTGTATATCGGCCTGGGCAACCGGAATAGTCCCAAAGCGGGCGGCGAAGGTAGCTTATACTTTGACGACATCAAGCTGTACATACGCAGATGTGTTCCTTCTCTGGCTAAGCCCGCCGCCGACTTAAGCAGCAATTGCGTGGTTGACTATGCGGACGTAGAAATAATGGCTTCCGCCTGGCTCGACACCGGCGCAGTTCTCGCAGCCAACCTGAATGCGGATAATGATGTTGACTTGAAAGATTACGCCATTTTGGCTGACGCTTGGCTTGAGCAGTTGCTCTGGCCGTAAGAACTATCGCGGAAGACAGAAAACAGAAGTCAGAAGATAGAGGTCGGAAGTCAGAAATCTGTCCTCTGCCGTCTGTCCTCTGTCGCCTGTCCGCTGTTTCAAGGAGGAAAGAGCGTCCATGCAGGCAGCGATCACGGATGATCCGCAAAAGCCCTGGCACGCAAGTTGGCCAGTCGCATTTACCTACCAAGTAGTCCTGACATTGGCAGCAGCGACGGTCTCCCTGTCAGACAGGGCTTATGCTACGTATGTTGAACCGAGCGATAGTGTCAGTTCTGCTGCCGCTGCTGTCTTTGCCCGGAAGACGCGGGGGGACTTGGCCACTCGCGCATTCTTAGCAGTTTGGCCAGCTACATAGACAAGGGACGATACTATTGGTTGGATCAGGTGCGATACCATTATCTCGACGTGGGGCAATATAATCTATTGGGAGTGGAGACTTATTTTTGGAGGCGATATTGTTATCCAATATGGTACGGGTTTCCGCAGAGCGGCGGTCCCTATCGCTTTACGGTAAATCCGTTTGTTGACAGTTTCTGCCCGACCTGGGTGCATCAGAGCGAACCTGATGATTTGCATGCCTGGCCTACCTATCGCAACCCGGGCGATTATATTGACAGAGATTGGTATTGTACTCTGGATCAGGGGCAGTACTGTTATCTTGAGCAAGGACAATACGATCTGCTGGGCGGATTCGCCTACGTGCTGGGGCATCCTTGCTCAGCGATGTGGTATGATTATCGCCCTCACCTTTGGGGGATGATTCTGGAGAAAGCGATTAGCCCCCCGGAAAAAGCTCTCCCAGAGTGGGCCAAATCCTATGGAGACTTTACGATTCTTGGTGAGCCGGCGCAGGTGGGTGACTTACTGCAAGCAACCGCTACTGCTGGTGCTGCCAAGAACGCACGTCTCGAGACGACCTTTGAAATTTTCATTTTTCAATTGCCGATTTTCAATTGTCAATGGGGAGCCTGGGATGAAAGCGCGGCAAGATGGTATCCGGCAGAGGTCACACGCGGTCTGGCAAGGTGGACTGCTTACGGAGGTTGCCCTACCTTGATGTGGGTAGACGCCGTTCCGGAACCTTCCACAATCGCATTACTAACTCTTGGAGCTTTAATGATAAGGAGACACAATAAATGGGAATCACGGTCCAGAAAGCGTTAGTCCGCCGGGTGCGTGACGGATCAATGTTAGTGCTCGCTGCCAGGCGCACCCCGATTTTATCGGGGCTGCTCTGTGTTAGCTGTTTTAGCTGGGCGTGGCACGGGCTTCCAGCCCGTGGGTCCACGGCCAGGATGGCCGTGCCACTGTCTCAAGATGAATGGGGCGCACCTAAGGTACAGGTCCAGCAGAAAGAGGGAAGATGGAGCATTGACGGCCTGAAGAACCGCGTTGAGCTCAACCCTTCGGATCTGCAAATGACCGTGCACGCTGGTGGTCAGGATTGGTCTATGATGCCGTCATTCTCCGGGGATTTGATTGTTGAAAAGGCCGGCAAGATGTTTGCGCCTCCGACTTGCCGATGCCGGCGAAAAACTGATTTGCCCTTACCAAACAGGATTTAAGACCGGCATTAAAATCGACCTGGGAAATTTCCGGCACGAGAAGGATGAAATTGATCTACAAATCAGTCTTTTTGTATGTCTGCAAGGCCAATATGAAGAACTGGTTTGCGAACTGGTGCCGCAGGAAAAAACCACAACCATACTCGAATGTTTTTGGCCCGGCGCAATAGCCGACACCTGCTTTGATACGACTATCGTGCCTTTTATGCAGGGAATGTTACTTCCCAAAGACTGGCCTGACAAAGTCTGGTTGTACGACTCAGTATGTTACGGCCGCGGTCTATACATGCCTTGGTGGGGGCATCAGAAAGAAAATTCTGCCATACTGGTCTTGATAGAAACCCCAGCCGATGCCGGCTGCCGGTTCGAGCATCCTCCGGGCGGCCGACCAAAATGCAACTTAAATGGATCCACTGCCTCGGAAAACTGCAATATCCCCGACGTGTCAGACTCTGTTTTTTCGAGAAGGGTAATTACGTTGATATGGCCAAACGCTACCGCCAGCACGTCAAAGAGACCGGGCATTTTGTCGGCCTAAAGGAAAAAATCGCCAGAAATCCGCTGGTTGAGAGGCTTATCGGCTGTCCCGTCATTCATACGGGCATCCTGTCTCACATACAGCCCGAATCGCGCTACTATCACAAAGATGACCCTGCCAAAAACCATCAACTGACCACTTTTGGTGAGCGGGCACAGCAACTTCGCCAACTTGCCGACAAAGGATTTGCCCCGGCACTCGTGCCGGGGGAGCCCCTGCCGCGAGCGGCAGGGCTAATTTATGTGCACCTGGACGGCTGGGGCTTCCGCGGATATGACAATCTCCACCCGGATATTCTGCCTCCTTGCCCCGAGGCGGGCGGCTGGCAAGGAATGAAAACTTCGCTGAGACTTGCGACCAGCTTGGCTACGTCTTTACTATCCACGACCAGTACCGTGACTACTATCTTGATGCCAAGTCATACGACCCTCGCCACACTATCCTTGACCGCAATGGAAATCGCCCCTACGGCAGCACTTGGTATGGCGGAAAACAGTCGATCCTCTGCTCCAGATTGGCTCTGGGGCACGTCAAGAAGAACTATCTATCGCTACTGGAGCACGGCGTAAAAGTACGCGGGGCTTACCTGGATGTCTTTGCCGTGGTGCCTCCGGATGAATGTTATAATCCTGAACATCCTGCCAGCCGGGCGGATTGTCTAAAGTATCGCGGCCTATGCCTGGATTTTATTCGCGCATCTGGAGGCGTTGTCAGCTCCGAAGAGCCGGCTGATTGGGCGATCCCACATATCGACCTGGTGCATCACGGGCCTTATGCCTTAGTGCCGAGACCCAGGCCACGGCCCAGCTATGGGAATTCCTGTGCCTCTTTTCAATCTGGTTTACCATGATGCGATACTCCTTCCCTGGTCTCTGGGTAAAGGCGGCTGGGGAATCCCCCAGAATGATCTTGGCTATTTGCATGGCTTGGCCAATGCCGGCCTTCCGTATCTATCGCTGAACCCAGGCGAGCAGGAACTCAAGCAGGTAAGAACGGCGTGTGCCCTGCACCAGCGTGTCGGGCTTCTGGAAATGACAAAACACGAGTTTCTGGATAAGTCTTTCCGAAAGCAGCGAACTACCTTTGCCGATGGGACAACGGTTACAATTGATCTAGACAAGGACGATTTTGAAATCTCGCCGAAACTGCCCATCCATTAACCGCGGAGTACGCGGGGCCGCAGATGCAGCGACAGAGGACAGACGGCAGAGGACAGATTTCTAACTTCCGACCTCTACATTCTGACTTCCGTTTTCTGTCTTCTGTCCTCCGCCATAGTTATCGTCCTGCTGCTTTCCTAGCCTTGTTCAATATCGCCCTTGCACGGCGAGCCACATCCTTGTTGCCCGTGACTTCCATCACCTTCGTCAGAGCGTCAGCAACCTCGCCGGGTTTTTCCTGGAAGATCTTCTCGGCTATAGCCACAGCAGCAAAGGCCGCCTCGTCCTTAGTCGCGGGATTAGAGAGGTGCGCCATCGCTATTGATAGCGCCTCGACCGCCGGCACTTCGCCCAGCACGCCGAGCAGGAGCTTCTTTTCTTCGTCACGTTGAATTAGTTCAGCGGCATCCTTGACCATCGCAAGTTTTTTCTCTGTCGAGAGGCTTTCATCCCGAACCAGGCCGATGTAGCCGCGCAGAGCCGCAATTTTGTGGGCCGAGTCAGGCGAGGTCTTGGCTATTTGTAGTAAGTCCGGCGCAGCGTCTACACCTTTCCATCCGCCAAGCGCAGCGTATGGCCGAGGCACGGACTTCTGCATCTGTGTCGTTGACCGCTGCGCGTACAGCCTTTAGGGCATTTTCTCCGCCGATTGTGCTGAGGATGCGGAGCAGAACGCTCTTTGCGCGGCTGGGCGGAGGAAAGCAGGTCAATGAGTTTATCGGCATACGATTGCAGATTGTCAGCTTTGGCAACGATGTCGCTCAAGGCCTGTTCAGCCGCATCAAATCCTGTGATTCTTTCAGGCGCATCAATAGATTGATTAACGCCGGCAATTCGTCGGGCCCGCCCAGATCGCCTAACATCTTGATCGCAGCCGGACGGACTTTCGGGTCAGCCTCGCCGGCGGCTTTCAATAATGCCGGAACGCTCGCGGTCATTCGCCGACGCCCGATCAATTCCAGCACTGTGAGTCGCTGTGCGGTATCGCCGCTACTGAACATTGCCATCAGAGCGGCGTCGGTTTGCTCGCCTGGAAGGCCCGCAAGGCTTTCTCTGGCGGCCTCGCTAATCTGGCGGTCAGCATCAGCAAATAGTCCCACCAGAACAGGTACAGCCGAGGCATCGCCAATCTGCGGCATTGCTCGAATAGCCGCCAGGCGAACGGATTTTTCGCCGCCTTTAGCCAGACTGGACAATACCGGCAGCGCCGCCGCATCGGCTCGCTTGCCGAGCGCCTGGATCACCAGAATCTGATTGTCGGCTGGCAGTTTAGTTATTCCGGCGGTCAACGCCTCGGTCACTACTTTTTCTTTTGGCAATTCCAGGGCGGCCTGCACCGCGGCAGAGAACAAAATGTAATCATCACTCCGCAAATACTCCCGCAGCAGCGCCGGACCCTCCCTGCCACGGGCGAGGATCGCGCCGCGCACAGCCCCGGTGCGGGCCTGGTGCGGCTCCTTCAAGCTGCGCAATTGGTCGTAAATCGCTATGGCCTGGTCGCGCTGGCCTTTAGCGGCAAGGGCCTCCGCGCAACGAAACAACCCTTCGCAAAACGCCAGTTTATTGGCGGCAGGGGCATTTAGTAGGGCAACCTGCAGCGTCTTGGCTGCAGCGGCATCACCGATGCTGCCCAATGCTCTTGCTGCTGCCTGAGCCACATCCGCATCGGAGTCTCGCAGCATCTTCCCTAAAGCCGGAACTGCCTTGGCATCTCGTCTCACACCGAGTGAGATGATTACGCCAACAAGCGGCCGGCCTTTGAGTTTGCCGAGCGCATCGCGCAAGGCCTCGTCCACTGCAGGGTCCGGGATTGGCTCCAGAGCGTAGCGGGCCATGTGCGAGAGTTTTTCGTCCGCCAGTAGCGCCGCCAGAGGCGCGATGGCATCTTTAGTGCCGATAACGGCCAGTTGTCGACAGGCATCGACCTTTTCTTTCTGCGATGCGTTCGACTTCAACACGGCGATCAGTTTCGCTTCCTGCTCCTTTGTGGCAGGCGGGACGGTCTGCCCGAGCAATTGTACAGTTCCTGCTACTAGCAACGCAGCAACGAGGGCTAAGGTTATCTTTGATTTTGACATGGTTTTGGTTTCCCCAACTTTAAGTTTTGAGTTTTCAGTTTTGAATTTCCTTAGACGGTCCACGGCTCTCGCATTGCCCGGCTGCGCAGGCGATTCGCCTCCGGGTCGTTTATGAATTCCTCTTTGACAGGGTCGTAA
This sequence comes from Sedimentisphaerales bacterium, assembly GCA_963814265.1. Taxonomy (GTDB): domain Bacteria; phylum Planctomycetota; class Phycisphaerae; order Sedimentisphaerales; family Anaerobacaceae; genus JAFNGF01. The sequence goes on from CAWFCJ010000036.1 coordinate 155,299, forward strand.
CGCACGTTGCGTTTTAGCCACATACATATATTGGCCGCGTGCACCGTGGACATCGAGCGGTGCATCACTACCGGATTGGCGACCGTCTGGCGGCGCGACTTGACGCAGTCGAAAAAGTCTCGCACGTGGCTCATCGGGCGTCCGGTGCGGGCAATGTAGTCGGAGACTATCTTCTTGAAGTCAGCCATCAGACTGGGCGGGGAAACATCCGGTTTTGAATAGCCGTCCGCTACCGCGACCCAGCCTTCGGGGCCATCGAAACGCATGCCGCATGAGCCTCGCCACCATTTATCGCCGCGACTCAGGACCATCTTTACGCCGTTGGCGAATCGCGTAACCATTTCATCGCCCGTCGGGTTGTTGACATACTCGTATTCGACTGCGGAGGTGTCCAGCGCGTCGATTCCTGCCTGGGCCTGGGCGAACGTGTGGGCACCCCATTCGCCGATGCAACTTGTGTGGAAGTCGTAATGGCCGCGCCAGCCGCCGCGTGTGTATTCGGCGTTGTAAGGCCGCCAGGGACAGGGGCCCAGCCATTGGTCCCAATCCACCTCATCTTTGGGCGGTTCGGGCTGCGCGGCAGCCAGTCGTGCCTCATCTCCGCCGCGTCCCAGGGAGCAATATGGGCGTAAGCGGTGTGCACTTTGCCGAGCCGACCGGTGCGGGCCAGCTCAATGGCGAAAGACGAAATTTCCCTCGCTGAGCCGTTGCGTGCCGGTTTGATAAATACGCCCATAACGTCTGGCGGTTTCCACCACCGCCCGGCCTTCGGCCATAGTCATAGCACGATGGCTTTTCGGAATAAACATCTTTGCCTGCCCGCATCGCCATAATGGAGGCAAGCGCATGCCAGCGGTCGCCGGTAGCGATAAGCACCGCGTCGATATCCGTGCGTGTGGCCAGGAACTCGCGGATGTCACTATACATGGCGCAATCTTTGTTGCCGTAGCGGGTGTCCACCATTTTCTTGACGGCCTCGCGGCTGGCCTTCTGGGCGTCGCAGACCGCAACGAATTGCACATCCGGCTCAGGCAGCATCCATTGCAGCACGTATGAGCCGCGGTTGCGGATGCCGATTCCGCCCAGGATAATGCGCTCGCTGGCAGGGACCTTCCCATCGCGGCCTAACGCCGAGGCCTGAACGATGTACGGCACGGTTGCCACGGCTGCTGTACGTTTAAGAAACGCACGCCGCGTAAGTTTCAGGGTCTTCTTCAACATAATAACCTCCCAATTCATTTGGCAAACTGGACCGGGTTAGCCCCCGGACCTGTGCCGGGGGCAGCCCTGCCCACAGGTGGCAGGGCTAATAAGCGATAAACGATTGTCGAGATTTTATCCTTTGGAAGGTATCTCGTCCACAAATTTTATAGTATGATAATCGTATGCTTGCACGAACGATACTTTGTGCCACTTTTTCCTCTTTAACTTTGTGCCTCTATGCCTCTGTGCTAGAAGATTCCCCATCCAAGTACTTTAGGATTCAGGTGGTGGACCGACAAACGGGCCGGGGCGCGCCTTTGGTTGAATTGCGAACCGTCAGCAACGTAAGGTACTTCACGGACAGCAACGGAATTGTCGCATTTTATGAGCCGGGCTTAATGGATCAAGACGTATTTTTCTTTGTTGAAAGCCACGGCTACGAATTTCCAAAAGACGGATTCGGCTTCCGCGGGATCAGGCTGAAAACAACGCCGGGCGCAAGTGCGGCTGTTAAGATCGACCGACTGAATATTGCTGAGCGACTTTATAGAGTCACGGGCCAGGGAATATATTGTGATAGTGTCTTGACCGGGCATCCGGTTCCGCTAAAAAATCCGGTTCTGGCTGGACAGGTCGCGGGACAGGATTCGGTGCTCACCTGTTTTTATCAAGGGCGCCTATTCTGGATGTGGGGTGACACGGGAAGACCTTCTTATCCGCTGGGGAATTTTGCCATGTCCGGCGCTGTCTCAGAGCTCCCGGAAAACGGAGGCTTAGACCCTGCGGTTGGAATAGACCTGGAGTATTTTGTCGACCAGACGGGATTTAGCAAACCGATGTCTCCCTTGAAGGAACCAGGCCTGGTCTGGCTTGATGGATTATTGACCGTTAAGGATAAGCAAGGCCGGCAGCGGATGGTCGCCAAATTCGCCCGACTGAAAAGCCTGGACGAGCTGCTTGAGCGAGGGCTGGTGGTTTTCAACGACGCGACACAGTTGTTTGAGCCGCTGGTGCGCAGCGGCGTGGAATTCCTGCCATACTCAGCGTCCGGGCACGCCTTCAGCGTGGATGTGGATGGCCAAAAGTATTATTACTTTGCTACGCCATTTCCCCTGGCGGTTCGTATGCGTGTCAAAGCACAGTGGGATGACATTATCGACGCGAACCGTTACGAGGTCATGACCTTACTTGAAGGCAATAAACCCCCAGTGAAGCTGGGGGCTAAATATTTAACCCCACGTTCCACGTGGGGTTCCTGGGTTCACTTCGCAGAACTGACTGGTGGTGACAATTCTGCGAAAAGTTCGGTCATCGAGGCCTTGAAGAAAGAAAAGCAGGATGTGCATCTGTACGATATAGAGTCTGGCAAAAAAGTGTCTCCTCATGGCGGCACAGTCTATTTCAATGCCTACCGACAGCGGTGGATTGCAATCTTCGTGCAGCAGTTCGGGGAGAGTTCTTTTCTGGGCGAGGTTTGGTACGCCGAGGCCGACACACCCGTGGGTCCGTGGGCTTATGCCAGAAAGGTTGTCACTCACAACAAGTATTCCTTTTATAATCCGAAGCATCATCCCTATTTTGACCAGGCCGGCGGCCGTATGATCTTTTTTGAAGGCACTTATTCATACACGTTTTCAGGCTCCGCTGAGAATGCGACCCCGCGCTACGACTATAATCAGGTCATGTACCGATTGAACCTCGACGATCCGCGCATGCTTCTGCCTGTGGCGGTGTATCAGATACGCGATGGCCGGGATGGGAAAGATTATCTGCTGCGCGATGGCGTTGAAAAAGCCGGCAAGTGGGACCTGGTCGAGTCCATACCGCTTTACGCGATTGAGCCGGGCAGAGAAGGCAGCAATCTGGTTGCCATCTACGCCGAGAAAGTCGCAATAAAGAAAGGACAGACCATTTCTTTGACCACGAAGCGTCCCGATTCTTCTGCCAATCCGCTTTTCTATGCTCTGCCGCCAAATGAGACAACTCAGAACTCAGAACTCAAAACTCAAAACTTATATGAATATTGTCACGCTGATACAGGACAACGCATTTATTCTACGGAAACACAACTGGGCCAGAAGGGTTGGATCCGCACCGAGAATCCTCTGTGTCGGGTTTGGAAAGCCCCGCCAGAAGTACCCCTTCTGGATAGTAACGCTAAGCCGATTGTTGAGCACTAAGGCAAGTTTACACAGGAGTCCGCCATGAATGTCCCAGATTCTAACAATTCCTACGCCTCCAAATCACGCCGGGACTTTTTGAAATCCTCAGGATGCTTGGCTGTTGCCTCCGCTCTGGCGGGGGTCGGCCCCAGCATCTATGCCGGGGAGAATAACACGATCAAGTTGGCCTTGGTGGGCTGCGGAGGCCGCGGCACCGGCGCAGTCGCCGATGCCTTCTCGACCACGGGCGGCCCGGTGAAGCTCCACGCTATGGCGGACTTGTTCGAGCAGCGCCTTGCCGGCAGCTTGAAGAACCTCAAGGAGGGTTTTGCAGACAAGGTTGACGTGCCGGCGCATCGCCAATTCGTTGGCTTCGACGCCTACAAGAAGGCGATCGAGTGCCTGGGGCCGGGCGATGTCGCGCTATTGACCACTCACGCGGCCTTTCGTCCGCTACACTTCGAGTACGCCGTCGCCAAAGGCGTCAACGTCTTTATGGAGAAGTCCTTCGCGGCGGATTCGCCCGCGGTGCGCCGGCTGCTCAAGGCCGCCGAGGTCTCGGAGCAGAAGAATCTCAAGGTGGGCGTCGGCTTCATGTGGCGTCACTCCAAGGCCCGGCAGGAGGTCATCCAGCGGATTCACGATGGTGCAATCGGCCAGGTGCACACCCTGCGGATATACCGGGTGCACGGGCCGGTCCACTGCCCGCGCCGCCCGGCGAATGTCAATGAGCTGGTGTTTCAACTTCAGAGTCCAAACAGCTTTACCTGGGTGTCGTCTGGCTTTTTCATCGACTGGCACTGCCACAATATCGACGTTGCCTGCTGGGTCAAGGGGGCTTGGCCGGTCTCCGCCCAGGCGATGGGCGGCCGCTGCTATGACCAGGCGGGCAGCCAATTCGACCACTACACGGTGGAATACACCTTTGCCGACGGCACAAAGCTCTTTGCCTTCTCACGGCACATGACCGGCTGCTGGGAGACGTACTCCGACTACGCCCACGGCTCCAAAGGTTCAGCGGTGATTATGACTACTCTGGGCGCGCCAAAGCCGAGGATATACAAGAGCCACAACATGGTCCCTCAAGAGCTGGTTTGGGAGTACGGCCCGGAAGACTGCAACCCCTACATAACCGAATGGCAGGTGCTTCTGGATGCTATCCGGCAGAATAAGCCGCACAACGAGGCTCGGCGGGCCGGCGAAGCCAACGTAGCCGCGTTGATGGGACGTATGGCGGCCCACACCGGCCAGTACATCACCTGGGAGCAGGCAGCCAATTCCGACTTTCAATTCGTCAAAGACATTGACAAAATGACCTTTGACAGCCCCGCCCCAGTCCACGAGGGGCCTGACGGCATCTATCCAGCCCCGCAGCCGGGAATCACAAAAGAGGTCTGACTCCGCAGGACGCCTTCCGGCGGGCAGAGGAAAATTGCGCAAAAAAGAGCAAGAACAGTGGAAGTTCCCGCCTGGATATGTTAAAATGGGGCGTCTTATATTGGCACCAGCCTCTGTGCCGGGTGTAAGCATGGTAGGGTATGCTCCGCATACCGCCAAATTGGCCAAATGGTATGCAGACATCTGCATACCCTACACAGTCTACATGGAGAATCTGGCCACTCCGCCTACGGCGGATTGGAGAAAGGATCAGACAGGCATGAAATTTTCAATTTTCAATTTTCAATTTTCAATTGTCAGCGCCGTAGCGGTGGTCGTCCTGTGTGCCGCGCAACCAGGGTTGGGACTTGTGGTCAGCGAAATCATGTATCATCCAGTCGACCAGGATGAGGCGCTCGAATTCATTGAGCTGTACAACAATCAAGCCATCTCCGAGGATCTCAGCGGCTACGCATTCACAAATGGCATTGAATACGAGTTTAAGCCCGCAACGGTCATTGGGGCTAAACAGTACCTTGTGGTTGCCCGCGATCCGAATGCCCTGCAAGCGGCGTATCCCGACTTGGTCGGGAGCGTACAGGGGCCTTTCACGGGTCGGCTGGGCAACGATGGTGAGCGGATCGAGTTATCCAACGCCAACGGCGCAGATCGTTATCTCGGTTCGGTACGGGGACGAAAGGCCCTGGCCGTCATCGCCTGATGGGGCGGGGCACTCGCTGATTCTTGTCAAGCTGGGCGGCGATCCGCAAGAGGCCTCCAGTTGGTCGCCCAGCACGTATATCGGCGGCACGCCGGGCGGCCCAGACCAGGCTCAGGTCGGACCCAAAGACCCAACAATGGTGACCCTCCTGGATATCGGCTCCCCCGGGCGGTACTTCAAGGGGACCAAGGAGCCATCGCCGGGTCCCGGCGGCCAAGCCACCACGGACTGGACGCAAGTACAGTTCAACGATGATCCCAGTACAACCGCCTGGCGCGACGGTCCCAGCGGTTACGGATACAGCACCAATGCCAGCGAGTTGCCGCTCCTCAAGACCCAGTTGAACGACATGAGCGGAAGCTATATTTCCCTGTATGCGCGTCTGCGGTTCACGCTGACAGCAGAGCAGATCGCCTCTTTCGCCCAGCTACTGGCCGATGTCTATTACGATGACGATTACGTGCTGTACCTGAACGGCACGCGAGTGGCGGACTCCGGAGGACTCTCCGGCAATCCGCCCGCCTACAACGCAGGCAGGGGCACGGGTTGGGAGCCGCCGGTCGCCAACGTGGACCTCAGCACTCGGATAAACCTGCTGGTTGCCGGCACAAATGTCCTGGCAATCCAGGCCCACAATAATGCGATATCTGGCAGTTCGGACTGTTTCGGAGTCCCGCTGCTCCGGGCGGGTTGTAAGCAAGAGCCTGGGCCCAGTGATGATCCCCGTGCCCGCGTGGTGATAAATGAGCTGCTGCCTAATAGCGACGCGCCTCCGGGCACCGACTGGCTGGAACTATATAATCCGGGTCCAACTGCGGTTGATCTGAGCAACGTTTATCTGAGCGACGACCAGCTTGACCTGCTCCAGTACAAGATTCCGGATGGAGTCGTGCTGCAGCCGGGCGAGTTTTGGGCCGTTCGCCAGGGCACACCGCCCGATGGATTTGGCTTCGGGCTGGATTTCTCCGGCGAGACGATTTACGTGACGGCGGCCACGAATGACGCGGCGCCAAAGCCAGTTCGTGTCCTGGATGCGGTGCGCTACGGCGCCTGCCCACCCGACGTGACTTTTGGCCGGTTCCCGGACGGCTCCGACTACTTTGGCTTTCTGACTTCAGCAACCTTCAATGCGCCGAACGCCAGGCCATCGGTTGGCGATATCGTGATCAACGAGATTATGTACAACCATAGCACCGGCGATGAGCGCTACGAATATGTTGAGCTGTACAACCGGGGCGGCAGCACGGTTCCGCTGAGTGGCTGGGCTTTTACTGAAGGCATCACATACCAGTTCGGACAAGCTACTAAGATGTCGCCCGGCTCATATCTGGTGGTAGCGAAGGACCCGAATTTCCTGGCCGGTGTGTACGGCAATCTGGTCGTCGGCTCGAATCTGTTCGGGCCCTACACGGGCAACTTGGCCGATCACAGCGAGCGCATCCGGCTGTCGTATCCGATCAAGCAGGTGAATCCGGACACCGGCCAGCTCGAAACGTATATGGTCACGGCAGACGAGGTGACCTATTACGACGGCGGGCGATGGCCGAGCTGGGCCAACGGCCAGGGGGCCAGCCTGGAACTGCGCGACCCGCGCAGCAACAACGATACGCCCGACGCCTGGGCCGACAGCAACGAGACCGGCAAGACCACCTGGCAGCAATTTTCGTTCACCATTAACAGCAATGATTCCCAATATACCCACGATCAGGTCACGGTCTTCGATCTGATATTGCTTAACCGCGGCGAGGTGCTTCTGGACGACCTGGAACTGATTATCGGCGGCTCGAACCGCCTGAGCAATAACGGCTTCGAGAGCGGCGAGTCGGGCTGGCGAATTCTCGGCAATCACACTCGGTCGTTCGTGACCACCGACGATCGTCACTCCGGCTCTCGGTCGTTGCATCTAATTGCAACCGGTCACGGCGATCCGGGGCCAATCGCATCAACCAGTCGATTACCAGCGTCACCGCCGGCACGGTTACATTCCGAGGCTGGGCCAAGTGGCTGCGGGGAAGCCGATTCCTGCTGTTGCGGGTGACGCGGCGCAAACTCGCCTGTGATGCCGCCGCGACCGGCGTATGCCTTTGAACTGGATATGCCGCTGAACCTGGGCACGCCCGGACTGCAGAATACGGCGTTTGTGCCCAATCGCGGGCCGGACATCCTCGAAGTCCGACATACGCCCGTTACCCCTGCCGCCAATGAGCCGATCGTCGTGACCGCCCGCGTCACCGACAATGACGGCGTGGCGTCGGTTACGCTGTACTATCGATCCGAAGGGACCGCCGCATTCACCGCAGTGCCCATGGTCGACGACGCATCGGGCGGCGACCTGGTTGCAGGGGACGGCATTTTCACGGCTACGATTCCGGGCGCCTCCGCCGGCACGATGCGGGCGTTTTACATCGAGGCATCCGACGGTTCGGCAGTCGACGCGGTTCCCTACTCGGCTGGAACCCTCAGCCGATGTCCCAGACCGAACCTGCCTGGTGCGCGTAGGCGATGCGCTGGTGAACACCCGCTTTGCCACCTACCGCATCTGGCTGTCCAACGGCGTGATTAGCACGTTTACGTCGCGTCCCAATCTCTCCAACGAGCTGATGGATTGCACGTTCGTCTACAACAACACCGAGGTCTTCTACAATTGCGGGATCCGTTTCCGCGGCAGCCCGTTTATCCGCAGCGGTTCAGGCCGCGACCCCCGCGACCGGTACGGCTACCGGATCAATTTCAATGCCGACCAGAGATTCCGCGGTCAGCGAGGAGATCAATCTCGACAACACCGAGGGAGGCAGCCGCGGGCCGCTCCAGGAACGGGCGTCGTACTGGTTCTACAGGCAAATGGGCCTGCAGTTCTCAATGCAGGAGTACGTCCGCCGGATCATCAACGGTAACAACCAAGCCAACTACGAGGATGTCCAGAACATCGAAGGCGACTACATTGATATGTGGTTTCCGAACGATGCCGACGGTTACATTCACAAGATAGACGACTACTTCGAGTACTCTGCTGACGGCACTGGGTTCTCCAACATCGATGAAGGGCTACATTACGACTCCAGTCACCCTCTGCTCAAGGAGACCTATCGCTGGCATTTTGAGAAGCGTGGGCATCGCGAGGACGACAACTGGGATCATTTCTTCAATTTCGCCAAGGCGATGAACACGCCTCGAGCAGCCCGAATTACGAGCAGGCCATCGAATCGGTCATCCATCCCGAACATTTCGCCCGGGTCCTGGCGATCCGTCACACCGTCGGCGACTGGGATAGCTATGGGTACAGTCGGGGAAAGAACAACTACTTTTACTACGCCCCGCTGGAGGACAAGTGGTACTTGCTGCCCTGGGACATCGACTTTACGCTAGGTTCGGGCGATGGAGCCACCACGAGTTTGTTCTCTATCGGCGGCCAATTCCCGGAGGTTACCCAGTTCCTGAACTACCCCAAATATCGGCGGATGTACCTGCAGGCGATGGCGGAACTAGTAAACGGCCCGTGGCAGACGTCGTATCAGACGGCTAATCCGCCGACAGCCTTCGACAAATTTCTGGACGATGCCGCCAACGCCCTGATAGCCGATGGGGGCGACGCCGGCAGACGGGACGGAATCAAACAGTTCGTCCGCGACCGTCGCAATTACATCCTGACGCAGGTTCCGTCAATGGTCTTTGTAATTGCGACCAATAACGGGAACGACTTTTGCACATCAAGTTCGACTGTAACGATCACGGGTCTTGCGCCGCTGGAAGTGGCGGGAATCGCCGTCAACGGCACGCCCTTGCCCGCGCAATTCTCGGGCAACAACGTGTTCACGGTGAATGTCCCTCTCGCGGTGGGTCCTAACCTGCTTACCGTTATAGGACTTAACGGCGTGGGTAATCCCGTGCCTGGAGCGACAGACTCCATAACGGTAACTCGCGTGCCAGCTTGCGCAGTTACCTCGATAACGCCGAACCCGGTTTGTAGCGGCGGTACGGCACAGTTAGCAATCCACGGAAGTGGCTTTGTGCCGGGAACAACAGCCTCAGTTGCGCTGACCAGCGCCTCGGAAGAAATCGGCTTTGACGCTCTCTACGTCCAGTATAGCCAGGCGTTTGATCGGATTGATGCGGCGACATTGCTGCTGGACGACCCCTCGCGCGGCGTCGGCGACCCGCTCCATGCCGTCCATCAGGTGATCAACCTTCTGACAACAAGCGACGATGGAGTCTTCTCGCCAAGTGAGCCCTTTGCTGGGTCCTTCGGTTCGGGCGACCCCGCCAACTTCGCTTTGCGCTTTAGCGGGTACATTTACGCCCCCTCGCCGGGCGTCCGCTACTTTGGCGTCAACAGCGATGACGGTTTCAGCTTGTGGATCGACGGCAAACTTGTCGGGCAGTACGCGGATCCGCGTGCGCCGGCCACTACCGATTGCACGCAAAACCTAACCGCCGGCACGATGACGTTCAACTTTCCCGCCGCGGGGACCTACCATATTGTGCTGGACTTCTATGAGAATAGCGGGGGGAAGAGATCGAGTTCTTCCAGACCAACTCTACCGGCGGTGACCAGCGGCTGATCAACGTCAACGCCGAGCTGGTCGTCTTCCGGGATGATGTTAAGAGGATTGACGCGACGGGCGTTACTATCGCGGACGCCAACACAATCACCTGCCAGGTTGACCTTAAGGCTGCTTCGTCAGGTGCGTGGAACGTGATCGTGACGCCGGCGTGCGGTGAAACCTCACGATGCGTCCTCGATGACGGGCTACAGATAGTCGCCTGTACGTTTGACTTCAACCACGATTCGCAGGTCAACTTCGCTGACCTGGCGCAGCTTGCTGAGAGTTGGCGTGGGCTGTGTTCACAGCCGCTCTGGTGCGATGGAATGGACCTGGACCGCAGCGGGCGTGTCAGTATTACCGACCTTGCGATTTTTGCCCAGGAGTGGCTTCTGGCCGCCAGCCAACCGTAGGCCTTGCCGAATCGAGCATGGACGATGTAGTCCGCTTTTCTGATCCGGCTTGTAGGCTGCCCTGAGCGCAAGCCGAACAGGCGGGCATCTTAAATGAATTTGCACTCTCAAAATTTTACAGAAGTTTGGTTGATATTCTGCTGGTAGAACTTGAAGAATAGTCCCTTATTCGGTATCCTTCAGGCAGTGGCATTTATGGTAAAAATTATGCTTACAGACAAAGAAAAAGTCCGCAATTTCTGCGAGCGGCACTGTATTCAGAAATTGGCTATTTACGGCTCGGTTTTGCGGGACGATTTTGACCAAGATAGCGATATTGATGTATTGGTAGATTTTATGCCCGGCCATGTCCCCGGATTCTTTCGATTGTTCGATATGGAAGAAGAGCTATCAGTTATATTCGGCGGTCGCAAGGTAGATTTGAGAACGCCTGAAGACCTCAGCAGATATTTCCGCGACAAGGTAGTTGCCGAAGCACAGGTGCAATATGTACGAAGATGACGGCGTTCGGATACGACATATTCTTGACGCCGCCCGAGAAGCGGTTGCCTTCTCGCAAGGCCGCACCCGTGCCGACCTGAATACCGACCGGAAATTAAATCTATCGTTGGTTCGGCTGCTCGAGATAATTGGTGAGGCAGCACGGGCTATTTCGCTGCAATTCAGACAAAAACATTCTGATTTGCCGTGGAAGAGTATGGTTGGAATGCGTGACCGTCTTATTCATGGCTATTTTGACGTTAACCTGGATGTCGTCTGGGAAACAGTCACGCAGGACTTGCCGTTTCTTGTCGCACAGCTTCAAAAGATTGTAGAGGATTAACCCCGAATTTAGCAATTTTTCTCCACTTCACGAGTGACGAGCGACGAGACGCGAACAGAATTGCCACAGAGCGCACAGAGAACACAGAGAAACATACGACGTTTAGCCCTGCCATTTATGGCAGGGTCCTTATCTTTTTTGGCAACGATTTGTACAGGATTTATCCGCCTCAGGCAGAATCGATCACCAATGATATTGTCATTCCCGCGCAGGGCCTCCCCTGAACGCAAGCCGAACGGGCGGGAATCCACGTTTCCGGCTCACCACGAAGCACGAGCGACCCATGCTCGCTGCTTCCGCAGCGACAATTTTCGCAGAGGCAACCGAATGACGAATTGGCTGGCCCTTTTGACGGGATCATGAAAGTTGAGTGATAAATTCCTCGAGAGACCAGATTCTTACGTTATGACCTGGTATATGGTGAATAGCGTTTCGTAACTTGTTATCATTTGTCACAATGTTTCCCACTGCACCTGCTATGACCGCGTGTCTAAAATCATAAGCATCACTTTCCTCGGGAATGGCGCCATCAGCCACTTGTTTATACTTGCTATGCAGAATATAGCCAACAGCGAGTCGGATTGTTGGCAACATCAAGAATTCTGCGAGACCTCTCGCTCGGATTTTATTTAACTCCCTATTATCTCTTACAAGCATCTCTGCGAGGTTTTCAGCATAACCTCGCGGTTCCCAAAAGCTACGAAATTCTTGCTCGTAGTCTTTTTTCTGGGAAGCTTTTGTGCCTGATTTGGGTTTAAATCGCTCAGAAATATTCAATACATTTCTTACGAACGTATTCTTTTGGTGGCTCTCTTTGTCTATTAAGTCCTTCAACAAATCTAACGGCAATACATATTCGTTGGCCCGAATAGACTGAATGAATGGGGAACTTTCGTCAATGGGATTGAAAGGACAAGCTGCTTTACCGGTATATGCAAAACTTGTTATATCATTAGCAAGAATCTCATCCATCGGTTTGAGGGAATATTCCCAATCGGCAAGATTGTCATACAGGTGACAGAATCTTTTTGAACCCTCAGCATCTAATTTCAAAACGCTAACCAATTCTTCGAAAACTTCAAAGCTTGGAGCGATGACTAATTTTTCTTCCGAGATCCTTTTCCTCAGCAAAGCTATCTTTTGCCCAGTAGCTCCGTGTCTGCTTTCGGCGAAATCTCTAAAGGCATTGGTATCAAAGTAGACTATCAAAGTGCTTTTGTCACCACCCTTTGTATTGTGCTGTCCTCTCATTTGTGCTCTGATGCTCACTGCTTGCGGTAGTATTGCATAGCTTCGGGGATAAGGTCTTTGAGGTTCTGGATTCGGGTCTCGTCGGCTGGGTGCGTGCTCAAAAACTCCAGTGGCTGCGGCGCCTTTTTTGCCGGCGGCCATTCGCTGCCAAAAAGCGACGGCCTCATTCGGATTATAGCCGGCCATAGCCATAAATATAAGGCCCAGCCTGTCCGCCTCATTCTCGTGCAGCCGGCTATAAGGAAGCAAAACGCCCACCTGCGTTCCTAAGCCATACGACAGCATGAAAAGGTCTTTGGTTTGGGTGGGCTTAGTTTCCAGGGCTTTCGATAGAGCCATGCCGCCAAAATCCACTAGCAGGCCCTGCGTCATCCTTTCTGCACCGTGCTTGGCAAAGGCATGGGCGATTTCGTGGCCCATAACCACGGCCAGACCAGCCTCATTCTGCGTAATCGGCAGTATGCCCGTATAGACCACGACTTTCCGCCCGGCATGCACCAGGCGTTGACGATTAGGGTCTTCCACCAGGTTAAATTCCCATTGGTATCCTTGCAGCTTTTCCGAGCAGTAGTTTTCCAGGCAGTATCGCTCTACGGCAGCCTTTATTTGACTGCCCACGCTGCTTTACCATCTGGGTCTGCCCGGCGTTGGTGCTGAGCTTATGCTGGGCGAGGAATTCGCCGTAGGATTGGAAGCTCATCGAGTTAATCATCGAATCGGGCACGATATTGAACTGTTGTCTGCCGGTGATTTCGACCTCTGAGCAGCCGCCGTGCAGTATCGAGAGGCCGCAGACGACCGCCAGTGCCAGTTTTATGGAAGGTTTCATGACACTTTCCCCTTTCTTGACGACACAGTAATGATTTTCTCACGGATTCAACCGCGTATATTTAAGCAGCTTGCGTTACCTTTCTGCAAGGGTTTTTACGTTTGCTCCATCTCGTTCCTTATTTGGTTGAGCAGGTTGATTGCCTCGATCGGCGTGAGATTCTTTACGTCAATCGACGATAGCTTCTCAAGCACGGATTTTTGTTTTTGTACAAAGAGCAGGTCTTTATCCGGCTGTTTTGTTTTGTGCCGGGCGAGGCGGTCGCTGGTGGCTTCTTTAACAAACGTGGATTCGAGATCTTCGAGGATTTCGGTGCTTCGCTTTACGATAGATTTTGGCACGCCGGCCAGCTTTGCAACGTGGATGCCGTAGCTTTTGTCGGTTCCGCCGGGCAGAATCTTGTGCAAAAAAACGACCTCATCCATCCACTCGCGCACCGCCACGTTGCAGTTTTTGATGTTCGCAAATAGCTCAGCCAGCTCGGTCAGTTCGTGGTAATGCGTGGCAAAGAGCGTCCGGCACTTTGTGTTTGTCGCGATGTGCTCGGTGATCGCCCAGGCAAGGGCAAGGCCATCATAGGTGCTTGTGCCGCGGCCGACCTCGTCAAGAATAACAAGCGATTTGGCTGTGGCGTTGTTGATGATGTTCGCGGTCTCGGTCATTTCGACCATAAAAGTGGATTGGCCCGCGGACCAATTCATCCGAAGCGCCGACGCGGGTAAAGATTCGATCGACCATGCCGATCTGCGCTTCTTTTGCGGGGATGAATGAGCCGGCTTGCGCCATCAAAACCAGAAGCGCGACCTGCCGGATATAGGTGCTTTTGCCGCTCATATTTGGGCCGGTGATGACCAGGATGTCGCCGCTGCCGCTACCCAGTTCGACATCGTTGGGCACAAATTCCGGCCCGAGCGTTTCGGCAAGGACCGGATGTTTGCCTTCGCGTGATGATAAGCTCTCCGCCCTCGGTCATTTTTGGACGGACGTAGTTTCGCCGCTTAGCAAGATACGCGAGGCTGGCAAGGCAATCGCACTGAGCGAGGGTATCGGCCAGCGCCTGCAGTCTGCTTATGATATTGTGCCGCCTGTCGCCGAAGCTCGTCAAAAAGCTGCTGCTCCAATTCAAGCGACTTTTCCTGTGCGCCGAGGGCCTGCGTTTCATATTCTTTAAGCTCCTCGGTGATGTAGCGTTCGGCATTCTTGATTGTCTGCTTGCGGATGTAGTCGGCGGGCACTTTATCCGCGGATGAGCGAGTGACTTCAATATAGTAGCCGAAGACCTGGTTGTAGCCGATTCGCAGATTGCCGATGCCGGTCCGCTCGACCTGCTGTTTTTGATATTGTCGCAGCCAGCTCTGGCCGTCTCTGGAGATTGAGCGCAGCCGGTCAAGCTCTTGCGAAAAGCCGTCCCGTATCACGCCGCCATCGCGCAGATGCGAGGGACAATCCGGCTCGATTGCATGCTTCAAGCAGGTCTGCTAATTCGTCCATACTGTCGCATCGCCCCGTCAATTGCACGAGCAGGTCGGCGGTAAATCCCTGCAGGATTTCCCGCAGATGAGGTATCTGCCGCAGCGTCGCTGCAAGGGCCACCAGGTCTCTTGGAGTGACGCGGAACGTGCTGATACGGGCGGCGATTCGCTCGATGTCGGCTTGGCTACACAGCAGCTTGCGAATGTCGATCAATTTCGCATCGCTGCCGCTCAGTTCCTCGATAGCATCCTGACGCAACTGGATCGCGCCGAGCTCGCACAAGGGCATACACAGCCAGGCCCTTATCATTCTGCCGCCCGCCGCTGTCACGGTTTCGTCCAGGCAATCCAGCAGTGAGCCTTTTTTGCTCTCGGTGCGGATGGTTCGCAGGATTTCGAGGCTTCGCAGGCTGGTCTGGTCGATCTGAAGAAATTTCTCGCGACTGATCTTTTTCAGACTCTGAATGTGGCTGAGCGCAGTTTTCTGCGTTTCGTTGAGGTATTCTATAATGGCGCCAGCGGGGCAGATTACGCCATAATCGTCGTCGTTGATGCCGAAGCCTTCCAGCGTAGCGATGCCGAAATGCTTCAGCAGACGTTGTCGTGCCTGATAGGGGTCAAAATACCAAGCGGGACGTTCGGTTACACTGGTTTTGGTCAGTTGCGTTATGTCTGCGGCGAGTTTTCTGTTCTCGGCTTCGAATAATTCACCACGTTTATCCGGCAGCAAACACTCAGCGGGACTTAGCCTTAGTAACTCATCCAGCAGGTTTTTCTCCGGCAGCTCCTGGACGAAAAAATGCCCGGTCGAGATATCCACCCAGCTAATTGTCGCGGTCGATTTTGTGCCCAGGCTTACCGCACAGAGAAAATTATCTTCTTTGGCCTCCAGCAGCATATCATCGGTAAGTGTGCCCGGGGTGACAATACGCGCGATGTCGCGCTTAACAAGGCCCTTTGCGGTCCTGGGGTCTTCGACCTGCTCACAGACAGCAACTTTATAGCCGGCCCGCAGCATTTTTTTTAGATACCCATCGACCGCGTGGTATGGGACGCCCGCCAGTGGAATGGGATTATCGCCCTTACTTCGGCTAGTTAGAGTCAGTCCCAGGACTTTTGAGCAGGTCTCCGCGTCCTCGTAGAAAGTCTCATAGAAATCGCCCATGCGAAAGAACAGTATGCAGTCCGGATATTTCCGCTTGAACTGATGAAACTGCTTCATCGCCGGCGTCAGTTTTGCACTCTCCGTGGTCATACTGCGAAATTATACACCAACCTGGTGGTATGGCAACCTCAGGTGCCGTGCAAGGATGAAGAGATTGCCGCGTCCGCTTTCGGCGGACTCGCAATGACAGCGCCACAGTGTCATTGCGAGCGGAGCGAAGCAATCTCAATCTATCGGCCCGTCCAACAACTCGGTTACAATTGAAAAGGCATCAGATTTGGATCGGACCTTGTTCAATTTCTTGAGCAGGTTCTCCTGTCGGCTGCTGAAACAGACAGGTTGCCGCAGATCAAAATTGTTGACGCCGCAAGTCTGCCGGATTTTCTCCGCCAGCTTTTCCAGGCCGGTGCCGAGCTTTGCGCTCATTTGGACTGTGTTGGCCAAAGTCTGTGGCAGCTCGGTGATGTCCAGTGCGCAGGGCAAATCTGATTTATTCAGAATAGTCAAAACTCTTTTCTTGGCGATTTTTTTAATAAGCCGCTTGTCAAGCTGACCTGCGGGTTGGCTATTATCAAGAACAAGCAGGACTAAATCCGCCTGCTCTAAGATCTGCAGGCTCTTTTTTTGAGCAGCTTTGGCGATAGCGTCTTTAGAGGCGGCTGCGAGCCGGTCATCTAATCCCGCCGTGTCGATTAGCTCCAGAGCGAGCGGCGGAATCTGGCACTGTGCTGAACCCAGTCGCGGGTCGTGCCCTTGATGTCCGTGACAATGGCTTTTTGCCGGCCGCTCAGACAATTAAGCAGCGTGCTCTTGCCGGTGTTTGCCGGCCCTATAATCGCTGCCTTGCAGCCGGCGATAATCAGTCTCGCTGGGACGCTATTATTCAGTATTTGCCCTGCCCTGGGCTTTGCACAACAGTTTTGAGTTTTTAGTTTTGAGTTTTTTGTTTCGTTTGATGTCCCGCAACCATTCGGAGGCCTTTCTGCCCAGGCCCGCCTCAATCTGACTTGCGACTATCTTGGCGCCGGCGAGCGTTTTGGTCTTTGGCAGCGCAAGTTTGGCCTCGAAGTGCAATCGTGTTGACCGGTCCTTGTGCCTGGAGTGTCATAGCCAATAATTGCTCGGCGGCTACAAACTCTGCGCCGCAGCGCTGCAGCAATTGCATTATTATCTCGACAATGAGCGGATTGCCGTGACAGTTTATTGCAAAGCAGTTATCAGCCTCGCAACCGATGACAACCTGGTCGATAGTCTGGTTACCTTCGTTAATTGTGCCCAGCAGTATTTTGCCGGCTTTGAATGTAGCCAGGTTGGAGCCGGTCGGCTTGAATATTTTTTTGAGGACGGCTTCGGCTGACTCGCCGAGGAGTTGGATAGTTGCTATCGCCCCCGTGCCCTTGTCTGTCACTACTGCAGCGAAAGCACTCATGGCTCGGAGGTAAGCTCGATCTTCTCTTCTATGTATTTTTTGTAGGCCAGGACAATGCCTTTTACGACCAGGTGCGGCACATAGTTGTCGATGAAGTCGCAGTCGTCCTTTATGATGTCGGCCCCGCTGCCGGTAATGATTGTTTGCGGCCACCGGCCGATTGTTTCAGCGTAACGCCTGATAATTTCCTCCAGAGCCCCGATAATGGAGTAGTAAAGTCCGCAATTTATGGCATCGGCGGTATTTTTGCCGTAGGGTGCCTTCGGTTTGGTGACGGTTACTTTGGGAAGTTGCGCGGTGTTATCTTTTAGGGCCTGGGCACTGATTTCAAAGCCTGGGCAGATAACGCCGCCCTGAAAAACGCCGTGCTCATCCACCAGGTCGATGGTGACAGCGGTTCCGAAGTCGGCAACAACTACCGCGCCTTCAACCACCGCGTAGGCCGCTGCCGCGCAGACTATTCGGTCGGTGCCGACTTTGGCAGGTTCATCCGTCCACACGGGCATCGGCAGCGGTATATCTTTGCCTATAATGTGTATTTTTTCGCCCAGATTATCCTTTACTATTTGCCGGATAACTTCGGTCCAGGCAGGTTTTACACTGCTGACGACGATGACACCCTCACGCTTTCCTTCTTTGGAGCTTTCGGCGACCGGGAGTTTTTCCAGGCCAACCGCAGACAGGTTGTCAATGCTGCCTGGTCCTGGCCAGCAATTGACTTAATAAACTGCTCGTTCTCGGCCAGAAAAAGGCCGATAGCAATGTTTGTATTGCCGATGTCTATCGCGATTATGTTCATTGTTCATCGTTCGTATTTTGTATGTTGTATATTTTATGCTCTGCTGCTGATATTCTTTTCGGTACACCGCCGATTGTCAAGAAAATCCGCGAGACCATCAAGAACGAAAAAAGCCCAGAAGTGTTGTTTACGCGGGCATCCTTTTCCGGTATAGTTGTGGTATGAGTAGGGCACGTTTTCCGAAGATGCAGAGAACTGCTTTTACAGTAACGTCGCTTTTCGAGCGGTCAGACGAGAAATCACATTGGCTTTCCAAGAGCCCTTACGAACGTCTGCGAGCCGTCGAGTTGATGCGCCAAATTATCTATGGCTACAATCCATCTGCCGCGCGACTTCAAAGAGTTCTTGAAGTTGCTCAACGCTTATGAGGTTGAGTATCTGCTGATCGGCGGATATGCGGTCGGCTACCATGGCTATCCGCGAGCCACCGCCGATCTGGATGTCTGGATTGCTATGAATCCGGTCAACGCAGATAGGATAGTTTCTGTTCTGAAAGACTTTGGCTTCGATCGTGCGGATTTATCGCCGGAATTGTTCCTTAAAGAGTGGCAAATCATCCGCCTGGGCGTGCCGCCTGTCAGAATAGAAATCGCTACGACGGTTTCCGGCGTCAATTTCAACCAATGCTACGCCGAGCGTGTAGTGGATGTGCTGGACGGAGTGAAAGTCAACCTGATCGGCCTGAATCACCTGAAGATCAACAAAAAGGCGTCCGGCAGACACCAGGACCTCGCTGACCTGGAAAACCTTCCATAGATTGTGCTTGATTTGTTCACGAAGATTGTATAAAAAGCTCATACACAAGTTTCTAAGGAAAGGGCTGATTATGCAAAGGATAGTGTTAGTGTTAACTCTGGTGTCTGCGGCACTGGGTTTGTGTTGCTCGGCAGCTTTGGCTGGCAGTCCAATGGGCCCGCCGAGAGCCGTCGTAGGGCACCATCGCTGGGTAGTGGATTTTGAGTATGCTCATCAGAAAATGGACCTCGGGACATGCGGCCGCTGCAAAGAGTACTATGGAGACCCTTTGGAGCTGCTCGACTCGTCCTCTGCAAGGTTCAAAATCAAGGACCTCAAGTCGGATATGTTCTATGGCAGTGTGGGTTATGGTGTCCGCGAGAATGTTGACGTATTTGTGCGACTCGGTACTGTCGATGCCAAAGACGAAATAGGCCCGATAGAGTTCACCACTTGTCCCGATTGCCAGCACAATTTCGATTTCGACGGCGGTAGCGGATTTGCCTGGGGTTTTGGAGCCAGAGCAACTTTTTACCAGAAAGGCAATCTTGCCTGGGGCGGATTGCTACAACTCACCTGGGCGGATCCGATCAAAGCACACTGAGCTGGCAAAATCCGGCGGATCCCGGCGAAACACTGTCCGGCAAAATGAAGCTTGACTGGCGCGAAATCCAAATCGCCGCTGGGGGTACCTGGCAGGTTATAAATGGTCTTTGTATCTATGGCGGCCCATTCTGGCTCTATGTCAGAGGCGACCTCGACATCGAAAATGGCTGGTTTCCGGGTCCGGTAGAGGCGGGACGCCTAATATGCTCCCAGGATGTCACGGAAGAATCGGAATTTGGCGGCTATTGCGGCGCACTGTGGGACGTAGTCCGAAATGCCTCGCTTTACGCCGAATACCAACTCACCGGCGATGCCTGGGGCATCGGTCTGGGTTGCATGTGGAGACTCGAATGATCCCTGCCTGTGTGGGACTGGCTCGCTTTTCTTAGAGCAAGGCCGTTGTACGCTCGACTATTAAGCCCCGGTTGACTGCCGGACTCAGCGCCGTAGGAAGCTGCCATCCGGACGGAGATGATGTATCACATCACTGTAACGCTTGTCTTGTTCTGCGCTAACGCCACCAGAAAAGTCGTTGACTTGATCAACCCACAAATGTTAAAATAGACAAAGCGTATGAAACAAATAAACAGGATTCTCGTATAAGCACTTTGCAAGGACAATATCGCACTCAGCAAACCAACAGGCCGATAGGAACGGTTGTAAGGACGGTCAGTCGATGAAGAAAATCACGTTGTTGCTGCTTGTATTGATAATGCCTGTAGTTACCACCGCCGGTGTTGGGCGTTGTCCTGTGGGGGATTTGAATGGCGACTGCAAAGTCGATGGGCAAGACCTTGCGATTTTCGCCGACCAATGGCTGGTTTCCTCGCCCACCCCTGCCAATCTCGACGGCGTCAACGGCGTCAACCTGACGGACCTTGCCCTACTGGCTGAAAACTGGCTGAGAAGGGCCGGCCAAATCACGCTGGTCATCAATGAGTTCATGGCTAAGAACGACGGTTCTGTCCTGGACCCCTATGGCGACTACGATGACTGGATCGAGATTTACAACTATGGGGACGATGCGGTCGATATAGGCGGGATGCACCTTGCGGATAATCTGAACTCTGCCGGCAGATGGCGTGTTCCTGATACGAATCCTTCTTTAACTACCATTCCGTCGCATGGCTACTTATTGATTTGGGCTGATGAGGAGGCCGGGCAGGGGATACTGCACGCAAATTTCAAGTTGAGCGCCGGCGGTGAGCAAATCGGCCTGTATGATGCGGGCGGAAACTTGATAGACAGCGTCGTTTTTGGCCCACAGAACGGCGATGAATCCTATGGCCGCTTGCCCGATGGCAGCGACAACTGGCAGGTCTTTACTAGTCCTACCCCAGGTGCATCAAACGCTGCGGAGCCTATCAAGGTTGTCATCAATGAGATTATGTATCACCCCTACCACGCCTTAAATACGCCGGAGAACATGGGACAGGAGTACATTGAGCTACTTAACCGGGGCAAAGAGGCGGTTAATTTTTCCGGCTGGCGATTTAGCGATGGGGCGGAATTCACCTTTCCGCAGGTAATTCTGGGTGCAGGGCAATATCTTGTAGTGGCTGCGGACGTAAACGCTTTTAAGCTCAAGTATCCGCAAGTGCATAATGTGGTCGGCGGATGGGTAGGGTGGTTGAGTAACTCAGGCGAGAGGATAGAGCTTGTTGACAATACGGGGTTAGTTATTAACGCAGCTTTCTACACTGACGAGGGCGATTGGGCGGTGCGTCAGCTTGGCCCGGTCGATCATAGTCATCGTGGCTGGGAGTGGTCCGACCAGACCGATGGGGGCGGCAAATCGCTGGAGCTAATTAATCCGGCGATGCCTAATGAATATGGGCAGAACTGGGCTGCCAGCCAGAGCAATGATGGTACGCCCGGGGCGGTTAACTCGGTTGCTGCTAATGACATTGCGCCGTTGATTGTTGATGTCAGGCATTTTCCGATCATCCCCGGTCCCAACGACCAGGTGACGGTAACTGCCCATATTATTGATGAGCAGGCCAACACTGTTACAGTTAGCCTGCGTTATCGCGTGGACAGCTCGACTTACCAGGGCACAGATATATATCCACATTACAACGCGAGCGACTATACCAACATAACGATGTTCGACGATGCCGCTCACGGTGATGACCAGGCCGGTGACGGGATTTATGGTGCAAGGATACCGCCTCACCCGGATAAAACAATTATCGAGTTTTTCATCCAAGCGACGGATAAGAACGGCAAGTCGCGAACCTGGCCTGCGCCGAGTCTTATAGATGGTGTCCCAGAGCAGGTAACAAACCTGCTTTGTCAGGTTGATCAGACTTTTGACCCGGCTGCACAATGGGTGGCGGGCAGTCAGCCGATTTATTATATCATTATGACCGAGATGGAGCGTGGTCGGCTGGCATTACATCGGCAGCCGCAGTAATGGGGAAGAGGACAGTGATGCACAGATGAACGGCACGTTCATCAGCATTGACGGGACAGGTATGGAGCTCCGTTACAACGTAGGGATCCGCAATCGCGGTCATGGCACGCGCACCGGCCCGCCCAACAACTACCACGTCAATTTCCCACACGATAGACCCTGGAAAAACATCGGCGCGATCAGCTTCAACTGCCGCTACACGCACGCGCAAATCATCGGTAGCGCAATCTTTCACATGGCGGGCACCGCTGCCGCCGACACGACACCTGCGCAGTTGCGGATCAACGGCACTAACCTGGCATCTTCCGGCAGTCCTATGTATGGCGTTTACGTGCGGCTCGAGGCATTCAACGACGACTTTGCCCAAAAACACTTCCCCGACGATCCCAACGGCAACCTCTACACGTGCTTCCGTGATGCTGGGGAGGCCCAGTTGCTCTACCAGGGCACCAATCCAAACACGTACCGCAACAGCTACTTCAAGGCGAACCACGAAGCACAGGATGACTGGTCCGATCTTATTCACATGCTGGACGTGCTGAACAATGCGCCCGACGCCACGTACTTCCAGGATGTCAGCAAGGTTATCAACGTTCCGCAGTGGCTGCACTATATCGCGCTCGACTCGCTCTTAGTGAACTACGAGACGGGATTGAACATGGGCATTGGGGACGACTATTTTCTGTACTGCGGCGTTGTGGATCCGCGCTTTGTGCTGATTCCACACGATTTGGATACGATACTGGACCAGGGAAACACCCACGGCAATATCAATCAAAGCATTTTTCGATTGTTAATGGGGTGACGGGCTACAACGGCGTCGAGGGATTGAAACGCTTCTTCAGCCATCCGGAAGTTATACCCCTCTACTATCAGGCGTTTCTGGATCACATCAACGGTTTCTTCAACCCGGAGATGCTCGATCCATTATTCGACCAGGTATTGGGCGGGTTCACGCCGCAGGATCGCATCAACGCAATGAAGCAGTTTGTCAGGCAGCGAACCGCAGCAGTGTTAGCTCAGATCCCGCAGCAGTTCACGGTTGATAGTGATTTGTCTATAAACAGTGGTTATCATTTTTCGCCTGTTCCTGTTGCTACCGCAGATAACGTAAGAGGGCAAGGCGACGCAATTAACACCCGCTCAGTGTTAGTCAGCGGCAGCCTGGCTCAATGGTCACAGGTAGATGGCAAATGGTCTTTAGGCAACCGTCTTTTGCCGCTCGCGCCCGGCGTAAATCGTGTCATAGTGCAGACATTCGACGCTTCTAACGGCGAAGGCCTTGAGCTGGAGCGTGGGCATATCGACATCTGGTACAATGATGGCAACGTTTCACAGATTTCCGGCACACTTTCGGGCAATAGGGTTCTGGATGCCGCTTCCGGCCCGTGGCAGGTTGTGAGCGATTTGACTGTGCCTGCCGGCGTCACGCTATCCATCCAGCCGGGTACCACTCTGTTCTTCGCCCCAGGCATACGCCTTATTGTTAACGGGCGACTTGTTGCCGAGGGCACACTGTACGAGCGAATCCGTTTCACACGGACGCCCGGCTCAAGCAATTGGGCGGGACTGGAGTTCTTAAATACGCAGCAGGATAATCGAATTGCATACGCCGATATGGAGTACTGCGATTCCGGCTCATGTGCCATCGAGGCAGACGACGCCAGGGTGTATCTGGATAATATTATCTGGGGTAATCACACTAAGCAGTATCTTACTTTTGACGATTCGTCGCTCATCCTAAAGAATTGTGTACTGCCGAGTCTTGCCGACGCCGAACTGATCCATTTCTGGGGACTGCCTGATGATGGGTATGCGCTTTTCGAGGGCAACTGGTTCGGAAGCACCACCAGTTACAACGACATAATTGATTTTACCGGCGGTCAGAGGCCCGGCCCAATTGCGCAGTTCATCAACAATTGGTTTTCAGGCGGCAGTGACGATTGTATCGATATGGACGCCGCAGACGCCCATATTGAGGGCAACGTCTTTATGCACGTGCACATGGACTCGCCCAGAGAAACCAAGTCGCACGCAGTCACAACCGGCACTGAGTATGGAGAGACCTCCAGAGTGACGGTCGTGCGCAACCTCTTTTACGATGTTGACCATGCCCTTCTTTCGAAGGATGGAGGATTCATTACAGCCGTCAACAATACCATCGTTCACGCCACGGTCGCAGCCGTTAATATGTATGAGGCGCGTTCGGGGCAGTGGCAGGGAGACGGCTTCTACGGCGATGGTAACATCTTCTACGATGTCGCGCATCTCTTTGAGAATCCCGACTGGGCAGGTCACCCAACATCTATCACGATGAATAATTCGATATTCCCAATCATCGCCGGCGATCCGGTGGTATGGACCGGTACCGGCAATCTACAAGAAGACCCTCAGCTTCTTGAACCAAATAATGTGACGGACCCGCAGCTCGACTTTGGGCTTCGGCCAACTTCACCGGCTATCGGCACGGGCCCCAACGGACGGGATATGGGCGGCCTTGTTCCCGCAGGGGCGTCAATTTCAGGTGAGCCAGCTCCCCGCACCTGGAAACACAGCGCCACACTTACCGTAGGCGGTCCGGAAATCTATGGATACAAGTACCGAGTCAACGATGGCCCGTGGAGTGATGAAATTCTCCGGCCCGATCCAGACCCACCCGGCACGCCCATTCAGCCGCTCGCCACGATTGAGCTGGCGAATTTGGCTGACGGCACATACACCGGTTATGTAGTAATAAAGAACTCGGCCGGCGTCTGGCAAAATGAATCGCAAGCAGTCGCATCACGTACCTGGACTGTTGACTCCACCTATACGCAATTGGTCATCAACGAGGTCCTCGCCCACAACGAATCTGCTGTCGCGCACGAGGGCACTTTCCCCGACATGGTAGAGTTATACTACGATGGTCCGGCTGCGCTCAATTTGTCCGGCATGAGAATGACAGATGATCCCAACGATCGGACGAAGTTTGTCTTCCCTGCCGGGGCTACGATTGCTTCGGGCCAATACCTGGTGCTGTTTGCCGATGCCAACACTGCAACATCAGGTGTGCATCTTGGTTTTGCGCTGGCTGATGAGGGTGACAGCGTATATTTATATGATAAAAACGGCACGCCTATTGATTCAGTTGAGTTCGGCCTGCAACTGCCGGATTTGTCTATCGGTCGAGTCCCCGATGCAATCGGGGGCAACTGGCATCTTACCAAGCCGACCTTTGGTGGGGCCAATATTGCTCAGCCCTTGGGCAATCCTGATACGCTGAAGATTAACGAGTGGCTTGCCAACGGACAGGTTTTGTTTGAGGAGGATTTCATTGAGCTATATAACCCGCACGCAAATCCTGTGGACTTGAGCGGTATGTACCTGACGGATAATCCTGTAACGCAGCCGGATAAGCATAAGATAGGGCCGTTGAGCTTCGTCGCAGGTGGAGGTTACGCGGTATTCTGGGCGGATAATTCCAATAATTCCGGTCACGTAAGTTTCCGTCTGTCAGCCGATGTAGGGATGATAGGCTTGTTCGACAGTCAGTTGAAGGAGATAGACAAAGTTCTCTATGGTCCGCAGACCACGGACGTCTCGCAAGGCCGGTCGCCTGATGGCGCTAATAGTTTTGACTTTATGCCATTGCCTACGCCCGGCGTCTCCAACCCTGGTAAAACCACAACGACCACTGCCATCACCCTTATGGCAGAAAACGCTACTAAGCGTGTGCGGGTCCCGACCGGCGCAATTAGCGACAACTGGAAAGGCGGCGCTGCCTTCGACGACTCCGGCTGGAACGATGGCACTTTTGTCTCCGGCAAAACAGGCGGAGTCGGCTTTGATACAGCTACTGACTACAAACCTTACATCAGCTATGATGTGCAGTCGAAAGATGTACAACATCAACGGCACCTGTTACATCCGGGTGCCATTTACCGCTAATGCCAATGACATAAATGACTTCACAAAGCTGACGCTAAAAATCCGGTATGATGATGCGTTCGTGGCTTATCTCAACGGCCAGAAAGTCGCCAACAGCGATAGAGTGCCTAGCAACGTTGACATGGAACTCCCTGGCAACCTCGGCCATGCCATCTGACTCCACAGCATTTGAGTATTTTGATATATCTGCATACATCAACCAACTGCATCCAGGTGCGAACATACTCGCTATTCACGGCCTGAATGGTGCGACTGCCGGCAGCTCCGATTTCCTTATTTCCCCCGAGCTTGAAGCTACTATCGCGGAAGTAAATGAGGCATTTCCTTATCCGGAAGCCCTGAAGTTGCTGGACGGCCTGCGGATTACGGAGCTTATGTATCACTCGCCACAGGGCAGCGACTTTGATTATATTGAGCTACAGAACATAAGCGATGTGACGCTGGACATTGCAGGCGTGCGTTTTACCAAAGGCATTGAATTTACATTCCCGCAGATGCAGCTTGCTCCGGGTGAGTATGTTGTGGTGGTTGGTGATTTGGCTTCTTTTCGCTCGGAGTATGGCCAGTCCATCAGGGTTGGCGGGCAGTATTCGGGCAACCTCAGCAATAATGGCGAAGATATTGTGCTCGAACTTCCCGTGCCGTTGGAGGCGGCGATAATGCGTTTTGGCTATAGTGACAAGTGGTATCCGACTACTGATGGCGGCGGCAAGTCGCTGGTTATTATTGATCCGATGGCGCATCCAGCCGCCTGGAGTTTGGCTGATAGCTGGCAGCCAGCCGACCCCACTCCGGGCAGACCGTGAAACGCCATTTTTACCGCCGAGTGCGCACTGCCCGACATGACTACCGGAATTTAGAATTTAGAATGTAGAGACGAGAATTGGGCCTTCTTCATTCTTAATTCTCAATTCTTAATTCCTGAGTTTAGCAGGACATCGACACGAGGGGCATTATGGCTATATGGCTTCATCAAAATGTCCAGGTCGCCGTCACCATCAAGGTCGCCGAGCTTGCCCTCGTGGATACCCTGGCCGTGTGAAGCTATGGTCCGGCGGAAATTGCCTTTCCCGTCACCATACCAAATGTATGTCTTGGCATTGTCGCCGGCACCGGGCTTACCCATCTCGCCGATAAAGATGTCCAGGTTCCCATCGCCGTCTATGTCTCGCATCTCGCACGTATGACCGTGCACGACAGGACAAAGTGTGCGGCCTATCCATCCGTTTCCATCCCACTGGTACCACTTTGCGTCTCCATCCATATCGCCGGGACTAAACACAACTTCGGGACGGCCGCCTTTGACTAATTGGCCTGCTGCACACTGCGTGAAGGGCATATTGGCGTCGATAATGTTCTCGCTGAAATTCGTGCCGGTTAAATGTTTGAACCACCGGCCTCCGCCTACGATGTCGAGCTTACCATCCAGGTCGATATCGACGGGAATGGATGGGAATCCCTCGCGCTCCAGTCCGGCTGACCAAGAATAAATTGTCGTAGACTGCCAGGGACCGGCCAACCTCTCGACTTCGCTCGGGGCAGGCCTGGGGGCGGAGGGGATTTCAAAAAGAAGCAGATTTTTGCCGCCTTGGTTCCACGAGACAAATTCCACGTCCCCATCGCCATCGAAATCGCCGATGGTTTGGTCGTGGTGCTTATTAGCCCCGGAGTTTTTGATGTACCGGCGAGTCCACGGTTTGTCATAATTCGGGTAAGGATTTTCCCACCACCAGATAGCGTTGCCGCTGGCATCCTGGCCCAGGATTATGTCCAAATCACCGTCGCGGTCGATGTCGTAGAAATCGCCGCCCGCCTCGGGCTTCAAAGGAGTATTCTCGATGATGTGCTTATCCCAGCCTTTGCCATTGTACTTATACCACACAACCGACGGCGTCCGGGTTCGTTCGCCGATGACAAAGTCGCTGATGCCGTCTTTATCAATGTCTAGGATCAAACAACACGTTTGCTGGTCACCCTCATTCGGGATCGGCATGTCACCTGTTACCGTACTCTTGCGGAGCCAGGTGGCGTCGCCGTTTGCGATGCAAGGCCAAGCACACCCAGCCAGGAACAGGATTACAGCAATTTGTCGGGCTTTTGTCGGTGGTACATTTACCGTGTTTAGTATCCATTTTATTTTCTTTAACACGGGCTGCAATCTCCTATAACGACCAGCCTGAGCGATAGGGTTGCCTTATGTATTCATTTGCTCCTTCATCGTTGGTGATCTTCGTATTATCGGCGTCCCAATACAGTTTCTTGCCGGTGCGAATTGCGATATTGCCGAGTAGAACTGCCTCGGTAAGCAGATCCGCCACATCGAAGTTACAACTTGCTGGCTCGCCTCCTCGGCAAGCTGCGATCCACTCCGCCGTAGTCAGGTTTCCTACCAAAGCCGGTCGGCGTAGCGTCTGGGGTGGAGGTCTGTACGGCTGCATTTTTGAATCGGGAATAATCCTGCCGTCGTTTGTGCCGCCTAATATCTTGCCCTTATCTGCCACGTAAAGGTTTCCCTCGGCGGGCATTGGCCTGCCGTCTTCCAATTCAGTCGGGCGAGGAGGTTTCAGGCCGCCGTCATACCAGAAAAGCTTCATCGCCGGCATGTCAGCCCGGGCGGGAAAATCCCAAATCACTGTGGAAGCCAGAGGCGCCGTTTCGGCAAAGACCTTCGTGGCAGAGGCCTGAACGCTCGTCGGATGTCCAAGTTTCAAAGCCCGGAAAAGCGTGTTGAAATGATGGCAGCCCATGTCTCCGAGTGCCCCCGTCCCGAAATCCCACCAGCCCCGGAAATTCCAGGGATGATATACTGCATCGGGTGGCTGGCCGGACGGAACCTGCTTAAGTGCGAGATGCTCCTTGGGCCATGAGGCCTTGAAAGGTCGCATCGGCGCTGGGCCGATCCACAAATCCCAGTCCAAATGTGCGGGCACTTGGTCTTGGCCTTCCGGTCGGGTCATTCCCTGCGGCCATAAGGGGCGGTTCGACCAGCAGTGAACCTCCCGGACCGCGCCGATAGCACCATCCCAAATCATCTCACAGAGTCTACAGGCGCTGTCGCTGGCATTGGAAGAAGCTGTTACTTGTGTGGCGACCTTTGCTTTGCGAGCGGCCTCAGCCAGCATCCGAGATTCGTAAATCGTGCGGGTCAGCGGCTTCACACAAAGGACGTTTTTGCCCATCTTGATAGCCTTGTTTGATATTACCGCGTGCGTGTGGTCGGGCGTGGCAACCATCACAGCGTCGATACTCTTTTCGGATTCGAGCATCTCACGAAAGTTACGGTATCTGACGGCTTTGGGATAGGTGGCAAAAACCGGCGCCGCGTATTGGTCATCCACATCACATAAGGCAATGATGTTGACGCCTTCGTCGCTGGCGCAGCCGGCAAGAAACGCCTTGCCCACTCCGCCGATGCCGATCCCGGCTACATTGAGTTTGCTGCTGGGCGAAATATGACCCTTACCGCCCAACACTCGCCGAGGGACGATTGTAAATGCAGCGGCAGCGGCTGCCGCCTGTCGCACGAACTTTCTTCGCGAGATTTTTTCACTCGAACGAAAGGATTCTTGGTAATGATCCATAATAAGGCTCCTTCAGAGAATTTTGCTTGCGGGCCTATTATATATCCGCTCTCCAGTCATAGCCAGTCTTATGTTTTTTCGCCGGCGGCTGCTCGCCACCATCGAACACGCTCAGTTTATAGGCGTAGGTTTGGTAGTTGACAATAGAGCCTGGTTGTGGATAATAGTACACTGTAAAGTAAAAGTAATAGTGGGGTTATTAAAACGATTTTGCTAATCTTTTTTCACCATATATTCCAGAGGTGACAAATGAAATCAATCGTGATTACCTTTTGTGCGGCAACATTTATCGCAACTGCCGCCAGTTGTTGCGCAGATACGGCTCAGGACTTGTATGACGGGAATACCCCGGTGACATTGCAGCAGTACCTGCGGTGTGCGGCTCTAAATAATGCCGGGCTTAAAGCTGCGTTTGAGCAGTGGAAGGCTGCGCTGCAGCAGGTCCGTCAGGCGGGGGCGTTGCCTGACCCGCAATTTACATACGGCAATTATATCGATGAGGTTGAAACCAAAGAAGGACATCGATCGCAGAACCTTCAACTAATGCAGATGTTCCCGTGGTTCGGCACACTCCAGGCAAGAACCGACGCTGCTGCGGCAGCAGCACAGGCGGCAAAGAAACGATATGAAGCAGCAAAGCTTGAACTTTTCTTTGAGGTTAAAGACGCATTTTTTGAGTATGTGTATCTTGCAAGTGCGATTGAAATAGCGAAGGAAAATCTGGAGCTTGCAAAGCATTTCGAGGAAGTTGCCCGCATAAAATATACGACCTCCGAGGCGGGACATCCCGACGTCATCCGCGCACAGTTTGAAATAGCAAAAATGGCGGATGAGCTAAAGGCGCTGGAGGAATTGCGAAAGCCGCTTTCCGCCCGGCTAAACGCTGCGCTTAACCGCAAGGACCCTAATGTGCTGCCCTGGCCCGAAAAAGAACAGTATAGGACGGTTGCGCTTAGCCGCCAACAATTGATGGAAGCTCTAAAATCGCAGAACCCTGAGCTTGCGGCAATGGACTTTGAGCTGCAGGCCGCGAGAAGCCGGCTCGAACTTGCAAAGAAAAGGTTCTATCCCGATCTGAGTCTCTGGCGTCGAATGGATGACAAATGAAGCGATGATGGGCACAGGACTGAAAAACAGTGAAAAGGATGAGGTCGTTGTGATGTTCGGGGTGAACCTACCCATCTGGCGGGAAAGTTATAAGGCCGGACAGTTGCAGGCAAGAGCAGATATGGCAAGAACATCACAGCAAAAAACACAAACCGAAAACACCCTCGCAGCTCGTGCTGCTCGGATTTTCTATGAATTTGAAGATAGCCACAGAAAAAGAAATCTTTATTGGGATACGCTCGTACCAAAGGCGCAGCAGTTGCTCAGTGCCTCCGAGGTTGCTTACAAGGCAGGAACGGTGGATTTTTTGAGCTTAATCGACGCGCAGCGGACGCTATTGAACTTCAAATTGCTGTACGAACGCGCAGGGGCGGATAATCAGCAGCGTTTGGCCGAGCTGGAAATGCTTGCCGGGGCGGGGCTTACGACCCCGGCAGAGGAAATTACCGCCGCAAGGTCCGAAAAAGAATAGGCTTGCGGGCCGAGAAAAATGATTACTGGTTAGACGGTTTTTGCTTGAACAGAAATCCTATGGGAATAGTATAGAATCGCTAAGGTGGTTGCTATGGACAAGATTGTTCACAAATCATTGCCAGCGGCGCGAACGGTTAAAATTGCCGTCTTCGTGGTTCTGGCATTCCTGGCGGGGTACTTGCTGAGGTCATTTCTGCATCCCAATTCGGCAACCGGAAAGCACGAGCACCCAGGCGAGCAGACTCTCGCACAAGAGACTGCGTGGTGGACGTGCTCGATGCATCCCCAGATTCGTCAGCCCAAGCCGGGCAAATGCCCGATTTGCTTTATGGACCTGATTCTGGTAGCCGCGGCGCAGGCTGAAGTTTGCCCAAGAGAAATCTCCTTTTCGCAAGAAGCCGTCAAGCTGATGGAAGTTGAGACCTCCCCGGTGGAGAGAAAATTTATTGCCGCCGAGATTAGAATGGTTGGCAAGGTGGACTACGATGAGACCCGGGTCAAGAACATTGCCGCGTGGGTAGCTGGCAGAATTGACCGGCTGTATGTGGATTTCACCGGCATCACCGTCAACAGAGGCGACCACATGGTGGAACTATACAGCCCGGAGCTAATCAGCGGTCAGGCTGAACTTCTTGGAGCTTTGCAGGCTGCCGCGGGCATCAAGCCTGAAGCCTCTGATCTTATGAAAAGCACGACCTCTGCTACCTTAGAAGCAGCCAGAGAAAAGCTACGCCTGCTCGGACTTGGCAAAGACCAAGTCGACAGAATTGAAAGCTCCGGCAAAACTCTTACCCATATAACCATCTATTCACCTATGGGCGGCATAGTCATCCAGAAGCACGCCATCGAAGGTGTGTACGTCAACACGGGTACGCCTATTTACACTGTCGCAGACCTGTCGCGGCTGTGGGTCAAGCTGGATGCGTACGAATCTGATTTGGTCTGGATTCGATATGGCCAGGAGGTGGAATTCACCACAACAGAAGCTTATCCCGGCGAGGTCTTCAAAGGCTGGATAAGTTTTATCGACCCTGTCCTCAATGAGAAAACTCGCACGGTCAAGGTGCGCATCAATGTGGATAACTCAGTGGCAAGCTCAAACCGGAAATGTTGGTTAAAGCGGTTGTTCGGTCCAACATCTCCGGCTCCGGCAAGGTTATGGACGCCGAAATGGCCGGCAAATGGATTTGTCCGATGCATCCCGACGTTGTCAAGGACACAGCCGGCAGTTGTGACATCTGCGGCATGGACTTGGTCACCACTGAATCGCTCGGCTACGTCAAGGTTGACGCCAGCCAGCAGCCGCCTCTGGTTATACCGGCTTCGGCGCCGCTAATTACCGGAAAGCGTGCGGTCGTTTACGTTCGGCTGCCCGATAAGAAAAAGCCAATCTTTCAAGGACGGGAAATAGTGCTTGGCTCACGAGCAGGCGATTATTACATCGTTCAGTCCGGATTAGCCGAGGGCGAAATCATCGTAACCAACGGAAACTTCAAGATCGATTCAGCCCTGCAAATCCAGGCCAAGCCGAGTATGATGAGTCCGGAGGGCGGGGCCGCTCCAGCGGGGCATCAGCACGGAGTCGGCCAGATGAAACAGGAAATGGACAAGTCTAATCAACAATCTAAGAGCCATAAACATTGAAAGGAAGATACAATGAACGGCAGAATGATAAAATCTAAGACAGCAATTCTACTGGCAAGCTCCCTGTCTGTTGCGGTCATCTTGCTCAATAGCTGTAAGAAATCTGAGCCGCGGACCTCAAGAACACCCGCCGAACGTGAGCAGGAAGTCACCGAACGTGCCACCCATGAACACGCAACCGCAATGGCCAAATCTGAAGGTGAAGTTGTGGCCGCTGAGGTTGAGCAGACAATTTGCCCCGTAATGGAAAATCCTATCAACAAGCAATTCTTCATCGAATACAAGGGCAAGAAAGTCTATTTTTGCTGCCCTGAGTGCAAACCAATGTTCGAGGCAGATCCGGAAAAATATTTAGCGAAGATGCCTCAGTTCCAGAAGTAATGTGAGAATTCCCAAGGTAAACTTGGGAGCTTTATATGGAAGAAGTGCTTTACGAGCAGACGCCTGAGCAGAAGTCCTGGGTAGGCAGGATTCTGGGCTTTTGCATATACAACAAGCTGGTCGTAGGGCTGATAACGCTTTTTATCATCGGCTGGGGGATATACGTTGCGCCGTTCGACTGGCATCTTTGGGGCTGGCAGCGCAATCCGGTAGCGGTTGACGCGATTCCTGACATTGGCGAGAACCAGCAGATAGTTTTTACCGACTGGCCGGGGCGAAGCCCGCAGGACGTGGAGAACCAGATTACTTACCCTTTGACGACCGCGTTATTAGGCATTCCGGATATAAAGATGATACGCAGCAGCTCGATGTTCGGATTCTCGTCGATATACATGATATTCAGGGATTTTTCAGCACACGAGAAGCTGGTAAACGGAAAGGATTTTTACTGGACGCGAAGCAGGGTGCTGGAGAAGCTCAACAGCTTGCCTGCTGGGACGTTGCCGCCGGGCGTTCAGCCGATGTTAGGGCCGGATGCGACGGGGCTTGGGCAGATATTCTGGTACACACTTGAGGGCAGGGACACAAGACGGAAGACCTGCGGGCGGATGGGACCTTGAAGAGCTAAGGACGATAGAGGACTGGCAGGTTCGGCTAAAACTCCGGTCGGCGATTGGGGTAAGCGAGGTTGCGTCAATCGGAGGATTTGTTCGCGAGTATCAGGTTGACGTTGACCCGGATGCGATGCGGGCGTTCGGGGTGAGCATAGAGGAGGTTTTCGAGGCGGTGAGGAAATCGAATATCGACGTAGGGGCGCAGACGATTGAGCTTAATCGAGTGGAGTATCTGATTCGCGGCATAGGGTTTATCAAAACAAGTTGGGGATATCGAGAATAGCCGTAATCAAGGTGAAGGACAACGTGCCGGTGCAGATAAAGCACGTGGCGAAGGTGGCGATGGGGACCGCAGGTGAGGTTGGGTGCATTGGACAAGGCCGGCGGCGAGGCGGTGGGGGGAGTGGTCGTGGCTCGGTACGGCTCGAATCCGCTGGAAGTAATCAAGAACGTCAAGAAGAAGATCGAGGAAATTTCGCCGGGATTGCCCGCAAAGACATTGGCCGACGGGACGGTTTCCAAGGTTACGATTGTGCCGTTTTACGACAGGACGGGTCTGATTTACGAGACATTAGGGACACTGAACGACGCGATATATCAGGAAATCCTGGTCACGGTCATCGTGATTGTGATTATGGTGATGCATCTTCGCAGCAGCGTAATGATAAGCTCGGTGATGCCGTTGGCGGTGCTGGGCTGCTTCATCGCGATGAAGACGTTCGGGGTGGATGCCAACATCGTGTCGCTGTCGGGTATTGCGATAGCCATAGGCACGATAGTGGATATGGGGATTGTGATCTGCGAGAATATTCTCAGGCATCTGGATGAGGACCCCGCGGATATGCCGAGGGCGGAGGTGATTCACCGGGCGGCGGCCGAGGTCGGAAGCGCGAGTGTTGTCGGCGTGCGCATCGACGATAATCAGCTTTCTGCCGATATTTTTTATGGCGGGCCCGGAAGGCAAGCTTTTCAAGCCGCTGGCATTTACCAAGACGTTTGCGCTTTTTGCCTCTATCGTGATTGCGTTGACTATCATCCCGCCCGTGGCTCATATCCTTTTCTTCCCACGCAAGGATCGGGCATCAAATATGCGAGGATTGTTTTATACGGGCTATTGGCTGCTGTCGGGTTGGCAATCTGTTTTATGTTCAGTTGGCTGGCGGGGCTTGCGATTATCGGATTTTGCGGCGTTTTATCTTTTCAAGGACAGGATTCCCGCAGCGAATTCAGAAGGCGGGCCATATGGCCGGCAACGTTATTGTTCTGGTGCTTGTGGCAATATTGCTAACGGCGGACTGGCATCCGCTGGGCGTCCAAAAAGGGCTTGTCGGTTAATCTTATATTTGTAGTCGGGCTTATCGGCGGGCTGATGGCTCTTGTTTTGTTGTTTCAGCATTTTTATGAGCGAATACTTGGGATGGTGTCTGAGCATAAGATTGCGTTTTTGTCGATACCTGCGGTGCTATTGGTTTTGGGGGCGGTGATTTGGTTTGGGTTTGGCAGGGTGTTTGGTTTTGTGCCACATGCGCTGCGAGCTAATCGCGTATGGTCGGCGATGGACACACGTTTCCAGGGCTGGGAGGGAGTTTATGCCGCCTCTGGATGAGGGGTCGTTTTTGTATATGCCGACGACGATGGCTCACGCATCGATTGGAGAGGCGCTGGATATTCTGCAAAAGCAGGATGTGGCGATAAGCAACATCCCCGAAGTGGAGACGGTGGTGGGAAAAATCGGACAGGGTCGGAATCGGCTCTGGACCCGGCGCCGGTGGGGATGATTGAGACGGTGATAAACTATAAAGATGAATATATTACCGACAAAGCCGGCAGACGAGTGAACTTTCGGTACGAAAACGGAAGGGCGAATTCGTGCGCGACCCGAACGGCGAGCTTATTGCAGACCCATCCGGCAGACCCTATCGGCAGTGGAGGGAGCATATAAAATCGCCGCAGGACATCTGGAAGGAGATTATTGCAGCGGCGCAGATACCGGGGACGACCAGCGCGCCGAAATTGCAGCCGATAGCGGCGCGGCTGGTGATGCTGCAAAGCGGGATGCGAGCGGCGATGGGCGTGAAGATAAAAGGGCCGGATCTGGCTACCATCGAAAAGGTCGGGTTCGAGATTGAAAAGATACTGCAAGAAACGCCGGGCGTTGAGCCGATCGACGGTGATTGCCGACCGGATTATCGGCAAACCCTATCTGGAGATTGTGCCGGATAGACAAGCCCTTGCGCGTTACGGCATATCGATTGAGCAGTTCCAGCGTGTTGTGGAAGTTGCGATAGGGGGGATGACAATAACAACAACCGTCGAAGGGCGATACAGATTTCCGGTGCGGGTGCGATATCTGCGGGAGGTGCGGGACAATATCGAGACGTTGGGCAGGATGTTTGTGGCGGGGGCCGAGGGCGAGCCAGATACCGATTATTCAACTGGCGGAGATTCGCTACGTGCGCGGCCCGGAGGTGATAAAAAGCGAGGATACGGTGCTGGTGGGATACGTGCTGTTCGACAAGAAGCCCGGCTTCGCGGAGGTTGACGTGGTCGAGAAGCGGCGAGAGTAATAAAGGAGAAGGAGGCGATCGGAGAATTTGTCCGGCCTGCGGGCGTGGAGATTACCTTTGCCGGGACATACGAGAATCAGCTTCACGCGGCCAGGACCCTGATGATTCTGGTGCCGATTTCGCTATTTACGATATTCCTGGTCTTGTATTTTCAGTTCAGAGCAGTATCGACGACGCTGATGGTTTTTGTCGGCGTGATAGTGTCATGGTCGGGGGCGTTTTTGCTTATGTGGCTTTACGCCCAGCCGTGGTATATGAATTTTTCACTGTTCGGCGTGAATATGAGGGAGCTTTTCCAGGTTCACCCGATAAATTTGAGCGTGGCGGTGTGGGTGGGATTTTTGGCGCTATTCGGGATTAGCGACGACGACGGGGTGATAATGGGGACATATCTTAGAGCAGGCGTTCCGGGAAAAAAAGCCGACGACCATCGAGCAGATTCGCCAGGCAACAATCGCAGGCGGCAAGCGGCGAGTGAGGGCGGCGTTGATGACAACGGCGACTACGATACTTGGCACTGATTCCGGTTTTCACCTCGACGGGGCGAGGCAGCGATATTATGGTGCCGATGGCGATACCATCATTCGGCGGGATGACGATCGAGATACTTACCATGCTTATCGTGCCGGTCTTATACTGCTGGATAAAAGAGGCCAAAGCTCGGTAGATCCTGCTCTACAGGCTGTCTGAATCAGCCTTATCAGGTGTGAGAATAAAGATAGGGCTGGGACATGCGGAGGAGAGGAGGGAAAGATTTGCCCCAGCCCCTAATTGCCGGTATTTCCATTGTTTACTACGCTACCCCAAGGCGGATGTTCATTAAAAACACAAGAGGAAAATATTGGATAAAGACAGAATTTCACAGTCTCCTAAACTACGGCCCTAAAAGACGTTATCGCAATTTCTGAAATATGTTTTTCAAAAAACCAATTGAGTTTTGCCTTCGGGCTGTTGCTTGGCGTTTAGCCATCGCCGGACCTTCGGCGAGGTCAGTCGAGCCGCACGGCGTCTCCTGCAACTACTGAAGACACCATGGCCGGCGCGATGACTGATCAAGGTGTCCTGCGCAAAAACACAAGCTCGCGCTGCAGATTCGGCAAGCTCCGTCAGCAGCTCACAACCTGCAGATTCACAAGTGTCGTTTCGCTCCCCACGCTCATTCCGGGCTGGAGACAGTGACAAATAAGAAAGCCATCAAAGTTTAAACAATGATGGCTCTCAGCAAACTTAAGGTTATTAAATTCTTACTTTTTCTTCTTCGCCGGTTTTTTCTTGGCTGCCTTCTTCTTAGCTTTCTTCGCCATTCTTAGTACCTCCATGCTTAGACTAAAACGTTTAATAGGTTGGCCTGTGTCCATGGCCATACGTTTCATCGCATATTTTGGATAGCCGAAAAAAATTTTGCAACAAAAAAATAAAAATTGCAAAGACAGATAAAATTATGAAGATGCTCTTTTTGCGGTAAGTGTTATTAGCCCTGTCTAATATCCTATTGCGCAGCCGTCCTTGCGCGGATCAGAGCCGCCGAAATAACGGCGGGGATTTGACTGCCGCCAGATCCCCTGATAGCCGCCGAATGTCCCAACTTCGCGTCCGATCCTGTGGCCCATATAGGCGAGTTTTAGTTTGACGTCTTCAGAAATGCCTCGCTCAAAGCCAACCGAGCCGCCTTCGACCATTTTGCGCCCGGTCGGCGTCGAACTTTCAGAATGTTGCACGCGCGGCTGGTCACCCGCCTGCTGCGGTGACATCGCGAAGTCAACTATGTTCATCAACACCTGCACGTGGCCCTGCGGCTGAAAGTCCCCTCCCATCACGCCAAACGAAAAGACCGGTTCGCCGGCCTGGGTCACGAAGGCGGGTATGATCGTATGAAAAGGCCGTTTGTGCGGCTCCAGCTTATTAAGGTGCTCCGGATCAAGGCAGAATAATTGCCCGCGATTCTGAAGACAAAAGCCCAGCCCGTCCGGCACAAAGCCTGAACCCCAGGCGTAATAAATGCTCTGGATAAGAGAAACCATATTGCCTTCTTTGTCCGCAGTAGTCAGATAAATCGTGTCGGATGAGCTTTTGAGCCTGCCGGCCGTTACAGTTTGAGCGGCGCGCCTCGGATCAATTAGATTTGCACGCTGCCGGTCATAGTCTTTACTTATAAGCTCCTTCAGTGGAACCTCCGCGAAGTCTATATCCGCATAGTAGACGGCACGATCCTCAAACGCTAATTTCTTTGCCTCGATGAAAAGGTGCAGATGCTCCGCGGAGTTGGGCTGCATAGAGCCGATGTCAAATTGCTCCAGCATGTTCAGCATTTGCAGAGCTGCAATTCCCTGGCCGTTGGGCGGAAGCTCCCAGACATCATAGCCGCGATAGTTCGTGTTGACCGGCTCGACCCAATCGGCGGTGTGCTCCCGAAAGTCACGCATCGAAAACCGGCCGCCGTGCTGCTGCGAGAACTTCACGATCCTCTCGGCGATTTCTCCCTGGTAAAAGGCTTCCGGACCATCCCGAGCAATAATCTCGAAAAAGCGGGCTAAGTCTGGATTCTTGAAGATGTCACCGAAGCGCAGCGGTTTGCCGTCAGGCATAAAAGTCTTAGCGAGTCCAGGATTTCCTATCGGGCCAAACGACCAGGAAGTAGCGATAATGGGCGAGACAGGAAAGCCTTTACGGGCGTAAGAAATCGCAGGCTCCAAAGCCTGGGCTAAGGTTAGACTTCCAAATCTTTTTTGTAGCGCCGCCCATCCGCTGACGCAGCCCGGCACACTCCAGGATAATGGACTATGGGCGGGAATCTCCTTAAATCCGAGGGTCTGTGCCTGCTGGATGTTCCAATCGTACGGCGACCGGCCGCTCGCATTGAGACCGAAAAGCCTTCGCTCTTTCTCGCTCCAGACGATGGCAAAAAGATCGCCGCCCGGCCCGCACATCATCGGCTCGACCACGCTGAGCATGGCGTTAGCACAAATAGCTGCATCTATCGCGTTGCCGCCCGCCTTGAGGATGTCGACCGCGGCGAAACTCGCCAGCGGTTGACTCGAACAGACAATTCCGTTCTGACAGACAACCGTGGAGCGGTTTTGATTCCTGTTCTGCAGCATACTATCATCAATATGTACGCTGCCACGCGCGGCACTTGCGTCGAGTCTTTTGCCGAATGATAAATTGCCGCCAAGAAATGCCGATGTGCATACGCTGCCCGTGAACTTTAGAAAAGACCTTCGTTTCATAGTCTGCCATCCTTATCTTGCTTGGAACACTCGCAGAGTATTTTATCTTAGGCACGTGACAGGTCAAGGTTAACCAAGCGCTGAAACTGCTGGCTCTGATGCACCGCAGATACCCATTTTCATTTGCGTTTCCGATTCTTCTGGCGTAAGCTAAGGCTGCGGCTTGTGTAGTGGCACGGCCATCTTGGCCGTGTTCTTCACGGGCTGGAAGCCCGTGCCACGTTAGTTGGAGGAAAGCAAGAGTGGGCAGAAAAGATTTGGCCCGTCGTGACTTTATTAAGTTAGCAGGTTTGACAACTGCGAGTCTTTGGGCCGGTCAAACGGGGTCTGCCTTTGGGGCAGTTGCCCAGGATAAGCTCAATTTCATCCTGATCCTGATCGATGACATGGGCTGGAGGGACACCGGCTGCTACGGCAGCAAGTTCTACCAGACGCCGAATATCGACAGACTCGCCGCCGAGGGCGTGCGGTTTACCAATGGCTATGCAGCCTGTGCGGTCTGTTCGCCCACCCGCGCCGCTATCATGACGGGGCGGTATCCCGCCCGGCTGGGTATCACCGACTGGATTCGCTCGCGTTTTCAGGGCGGCAAAATCCCGATAGATGGGAAGAATCCCAATGGATATGTCGGCGATAAAAATAAAAAACTCTTGTGCCCGGAGAACGCGTTGTGGATGGAGCTGGACGAAATCACTATTGCCGAGGCGCTCAAGCTGGCAGGATACACCTGCTGCCATATCGGCAAATGGCATCTGGGCGCGGACGACTGGTATCCGGATAAGCAGGGCTTTGATTTCAATATCGGCGGCTGTGACTTCGGACAGCCGCCAAGCTATTTCGACCCGTATTTTCGAGAAGGACAGGGACAAATCCCGACACTGCCGCCACGCCGGGAAGGTGAGTATCTGACCGACCGTGAGGCCGACGAGGCGGTTGGATGTGTCCGCCGGCACAAAGATAAGCCGTTCTTTCTTTATATGGCGCACTATGCGGTTCATACGCCCATCCAGGCCAAGGAAAAGCTAATAGAAAAGTACCGCGCGAGACCCTTGTTCGGGCAGAAAAACCCCGCCTATGCGGCGATGGTGGAGAGCGTGGATGATGCCGTGGGCAAAATTATGGCCGTGCTGGATGAGTTTGACCTGGCCGAAAGGACGGTCATTATTTTCACCAGCGACAATGGGGGCCTATTAAACGTGACCAGTAATGCTCCGTTACGAGCGGGCAAGGGCTACCCGTATGAAGGCGGCATCCGCGAGCCGGTCATTATTCGCTGGCCAAAGGTCGTAAAGGCGGGCGTGGTTAGTCACGAGCCGGTGACGAGCGTCGATTATTTCCCGACGATTTGCGAACTTGCAGGCGTGCTGCTGCCGCGCGACCGTGCTATCGACGGCGTATCGCTGGCTGCACACCTAAAATCGAGTGGCGTCAAACCACTTGGCCGTGAAGCAATCTACTGGCACTTTCCACACTATCGTGGTGAAGTTGTGCCCTACAGCATTATCCGGGCAGGGAACTGGAAGCTGATCAAGAGATATGAAGGCAAGACCTTTGAACTATTCAATCTAAAGGATGACCTGTCTGAGCAAAAAGATCTTTCCGGTAAGATGCTGGAAAAGGTGCGCCAGCTTGATGCGAAATTGACCGATTGGCTCAAAGCTACAAACGCGAGACTGCCGATATCAAATCCGGATTATGCTCCAAATGCCAAATCGCGAAAGATAAGCAAAGGGGAATCCCCTAAATAAATCCTTCGACCCGGCTCAGGCCCGCCCCGAGCAAGGCCGAGGGGACGGGTTTGGGGGCTAAATATTTAGTGCAGCGTTTCACACAAGGTCTATGATTTCTGTGCCCTGCCAGGGCTTGGCCAGGTAAACGTCAGAATTCAGATTGAACCTGTCTTTGTATGCCTTTCGCACATTTTTGGTTATTTTTGCCGCTGCATCAGGCATGACCAGCGCCACGACCGAGCCGCCAAAGCCCCCGCCGCAAAGCCTACGCGCCGTAGGCGCCGTCCGATTGCCAGATTTGCTCTGCCAGGAAATCCGTCTGCTCGCACGATATCTGATACAAATCTCTGGCCGAGTAATGTGATTCGTTCATAAGTCGGCCCAGTTTTTCTATGTCATTTTGTTTGAGAGCTTCCGCCGCGGCGAGTACCCGGGCGTTTTCTCCTATGACGTGGCTGGCACGCAAAAACTGGACATTGTCGAGTTGGTTCTTGACTGAATTCAGCATAGCCTGGTCCGCGTCGCGAAGGGCCTTAACCTTACGGTACTTTTTAGCTATGACGGCGCAAGCCTCTTCACACTGCCGGCGGCGATTGCCATATTCACCGCCGCCAATTTCGTGCTTAACCATGCTGTTGAAAATCATTATGGAGCAGGCGTTACTATCGAAAGGCAGAAGCCTGACGCTGACATCGCGACAGTCAAGCAGGATGACGTGGTCTTTTGTCGCCGTTACAGCGGTGATTTGATCGAGGATGCCGCACGGACTTTTTGCGTAGACGTTTTCTGCCTTCTGGCATATTTGGGCCAGTCTTTTCGGCTGTATTTGCGAATCAGGCTTGGAAGTATGGATCATTGCCTTTGCGAGCGATACCTCCAGGGCGGCTGAGCTGCTCAAGCCAGCACCAACGGGCACGGAACTTTCAATGTATAAATTCGCCCCCTTTATGTGCAAACCTTCCTGGCACAGATAAGCTGCCACCCCTCTACCGTAATTAGCCCACTGGCAGT
This sequence comes from Sedimentisphaerales bacterium, assembly GCA_963814265.1. GTDB lineage: Bacteria > Planctomycetota > Phycisphaerae > Sedimentisphaerales > Anaerobacaceae > JAFNGF01. Next base: position 197,504 of record CAWFCJ010000036.1, read on the forward strand.
CCTGCGACGGCTCTAGACTAGACGACGGGGCAAACTGGTGTTTTTGCTTAGCCCATTCTGAATAGAGGCAGATTATGTTATCGTCTCGCGGTGAGGCCGACACGAAAGCAGAGCTATCTATTGCAGCGGCGATAACAAATCCCTCGTTATAATCGGTATGGCCGCCGATAAGCTCGACCCGGCCACTAGCGCGACTTACAAACGCGGGCTTTTGGCCGGGGTAAATCTTTCCAAAATTCATCGACATTTTCTTGCGCACAATTTCATTGCTAAGAAACTAAAGCTTTTACGCCACACGCTAATATATGGACCGCAGGCCTTTTTCCTTGACCTGAGCGACAAGCGACTTTAGCTCAGCCAACAATGCCTGCAATTGTTCGGTGCTTTCAAACAGACTCTCATACAGCCGGCCATCGTTGAGGAGCTTGCTGGCTGTTCCTTGGCCTTGGCTTATCTTTTCCAGAAGTATCCGCGAATGGGAGATAGTTTTGCTCAATTGCTCGGTTGTATCGACCATCGCAATAACCACCTTGTTCACCGCTGCATCTGCGTTTTTAAGAGTCGTGGTTCCAGTGGCAGAAAACTCCTGGACTTGTTTGAGCGTCTCGGTGGCCTGTTTTGTTGCCTCGGACAGGTTAGCCAGAATCAACTTAAAGTTTTGCTTGGTGCTCTTGTCGCTGAGAATATCGTTGGCGTTCTTAACCAGGCTATCGAAGCTGTCGATAAGCTCTTCAAATTTCTTTTGACTTTCAGCGGGGAAGAACTCGCTGGTCATGCCGGTCGAACCTTGAAGCAGCATTCCATCCACCAGGAATTTTGTTTCCGGCCGGTTGGGGTCAAGCGGCTGAGCTGGTAAGGTCGGGTCAACTACCAACTCTATAATACTGCTTGCCAGACTCCGCGTCGTCAGTTTCACATCCACAATGGAGGGAATATCGGTATATTTCTTGTCGATGCTAAGGATGACTCTGGTTTGATGATACACCAGGTGGGTTTTCTGATCTTCCAGCCTCTCAGGAGCCATAATACCTGTTACTGTGCCGATCTGATAGCCGCAGAATTCAACCGGCGTGTTCTTCTCAACTCCCTTGGCCGTCGGAAACTGAACGACCACTTCAAAAGAGTGAATTTCGCTGATTTTTATCGGTAGGTCGCCGAACTTGAATACCAGCCATATCAGCGCAGCCAAGCCTGCTAATACAAAAACGCCTACGAGCAGGTTGCGTCTCTTTTGGATGGTTTCATAATCAGTCACTTATGCGTCCCTTTCACTGGAGTTCATGGTTAGTGGTTCATCGAGCAACCAACAACCAACAACCAACAATGAACAATGAACAAATATCATCGCATAAACAAGTCCCTAATGGCACGCAAAGGATATCCACTGCGGTTGAGTCTGTTTATCAGCCTGATTCGCTCGATGCTCTTGTTATCAAACAGGCGTCTTCCAGTCGGCGTAACTTCGGCAGGGGCCAGCAAGCCAACCATCAGGTAATATTGCAGAGATTGGCGGGAAACACCAGCCTTTTTTGCCGCGTCGCCTATCGGCATTAATTCTTTATCGGCCATTTTATATGCGAGCCTTTTGCCGTCTCTTGCGGAGTTCGTCTATCAACGTCAAAAACGAGGTTCTAACCTGTTCAAAAGTCATCCGCTTCACAACTCTTTTGGAATCGGCGGACCCATTTACCTTTTTCGACCATCGGGGCGAAATCATAAGTAAATAATCAAAGCCTGCTGGAATCTGCCCCTGGTACAGCCTCCAAGCCTCCCGCAACAGCCTTTTGGCGTGATTACGCACCACCGCACAGCCGCATGATTTGCCTACGGACACGCCCAGTCGTGAATAGCCACAATCGTTCCGGCGGATGTATAGGACTAGGAATCCATCGCTTGCACACAAGTTGCCGGCCACAACCGTTTTGAACTGGTAGTTAGTGACAAGTCTCTTATATTTGGGCAATGATTTTCTATTTGCCGTTTCCAACTTAACTGGTGGCTGCTATTTCCTGTCGACTGTAACGCCCGGCCAATCATCCGTGCGGAATGGGCTGGCCGGCAGGCCTTCCTTATTATAAAGATTACAGACAGGATTATCGGCCCATGCGTATCGCACGGCCACAGGCTCAGCTACTTTATCGCTGCTGACTGCCACGGTATTGCCATCGATCTGCGCGTCGGCCCAGACAAATTTGCGGTCCGTACCGGCAACGGCAAATCCCCTCAACGGTCCGCCTCCGCCGGCGACCAGACCACCGCCAACGTGATTGAACTCCAGAATAACCTTGTTCCCGTCAACCTTCATCGATTTGTAGATTGGGCCGGAATAGACGGGGTTCTTGCCGTAGGTCTTCGCCAGCGCCCATAACGCCAGACGCTTGCCGACATCCTGCTTATTCTTGGGATGTATGTCGTTGGCCTCTCCAATATCTATGATCACACCCGTGCCAGTATTGGGCAAAGCTAACGTTAGTAGCTGCGCCTCGCGCAGTTCCGCCCACTCACTGTCACCGGGTTCGGGCTTGGTTGCCATAAAATTTGCCAACTGCACGATGAGGAAGGCAAAATCTCCTCGGCCCCAGTCTGGCGCCAATTGTTGATCATGGCCGGCAAAAGTTTGCGGTATTGATATGCCCGGCCGGCGTTAGATTCGCCCTGATACCATATCGCCCCGGCAATACCGTGCGGAATCAAGGGGGCGATCATTGCGTTATACAAACCTGCCGGTGCGTGCGGATGTCCCGGGCCAAACGGTTCGCCGGGCCTATTCGGCGGCCTGCCACCTTCAGCCTTTGCTTTCTCGACCGCCTCCTGCCACGCGGCCAACTTTTGGTCATACTCTTTCTTTGCCTGCGGATATTTCGCAACCGCGTCGTCGTATCGCTGCAGGATGGGGGCAAAATCCTGCTCCGCCTCCAGTGCCTGCCGGCTAGTCCACGCCTCAGCAGGGGTGCCGCCCCAGGATGTGTGAATCAAGCCAATCGGAACGCCAAGCTCTTTGTGCAGGTCTCTGCCGAAATAGTAGGCAACCGCAGAGAAGTCTGCAACCGTCTGCGGAGTGCATTGCTGCCAACTGCCGAGGCAATCACTCTGCGGCTGCTCCGCCACCTTCCGCTGGACACTAAAGAGCCTGATATTCGGATAATTCGCGGCAGCAATTTCCTGCTCGGCGTTGGCAGATTGCCTGACCGACATCTGCATATTCGATTGCCCGGAGCAGACCCAGACCTCACCCACAAGAATATTCTTGATTATCATGGAATTTTTGCCGCTGACAGTCATCTCGTAAGGCCCGCCTGCGCTGGGCGGGGTGACTTCAAATCGCCATTTGCCATCCTTGTCGGCGGGCGCCGACCAGCGCATATTATTCCAGCTAACCGCGACCGTAATTTCTTCGCCCGGCTGTGCCCAGCCCCAGATGGGCACTTTTTGCCCGCGCTGCAGAACCATGTTATCGCCGATTACAGCCGGCAGCCTGACATCGGCCCAGGCTGTGCCGGCGCCGGCCAACAGCAAAACCAAAGAAAGGACCAAAATGATTGATTTTGTAGAACCGATTCGCTTGTCACTCATCTATCAACTCCTAAATATCAACAAAACAGAATCAATGGTTATCGGTCGGGCAATTATACCACTGTTACAGTGGCAGGTCTATCGCTTTCAGCAGCCAGTCGTACCATTCGGTCATGCCTTCGGCGGTCTTGGCTGATATCGGGAAAATTTCTATGCCTTCATTTAGCTTGCGGGCGTCGGCTTTCACCCGTTCGATGTCGAAATCCACCAAATCACCTGCCCGCAGCAGATCAATTTTATTTATGAGCAGCACTTTTGCCTTGGCAAAAATTGTGGGATATTTCGCTGGCTTGTCATCACCCTCCGCGACCGAAAGCACAACTACTTTGGCGTTTTCGCCCAACTCAAAAGCCGATGGACAAACCAAATTACCGACATTTTCTATAAAAATTACGTCCATATCTTTAACCGGCAGATTTTGTAGTGCATCGCTTATCTGAGCCGCTGACAGGTGACATGCCCCAGCGGTATTTATTTGAACCGCGGGCGCACCGGTCGCCCTGATTTTCTGGGTATCAAGGTCGGTTTGGATGTCACCTTCGATCACGCCGATCTTGATTTTGCCTTTTAGGTCGCTTATCGTCCTGGCGAGAATCGTCGTCTTACCTGAGCCGGGCGACGATATCATATTAAGGCATAATTTCTTCTGCCCGGCCAAGAACCGGCTGTTTTTAAGGGCATACTCTTCGTTGGCACTGAGTATCTTTTTACGGATGGTCTTCTTCTGCATACCTAATCGGTTTGGAATTCTATCTCTTCCAGCAGCAGCGGTGCATCTGGTTTTGCCTTATGTTCTATTTCCAATCTCATGCCTTCGCAGGGCGTACCTTTGGCGGCAGCGTCAAAGGCAAAGCAAAGGATTTCATCGTTGACCGCACTTAACATGCCACAGCTAATTTTGGCGCTGACAGGTTTCGAGTTGTGTTTCTTGACTTCTTCGGATATCGCCGCAAGCAGATTTTCTGCTATCATCGTTTCGTGCATCAGCATATCCTCGGAAGCTCACGCCCGTATGGCATCTGCACAATTCGCCTGCCGCCGATCTTGGTTATTATCTCCACCGTGGGTACATCACGGCTCTGGCAGACCTGGCCGATTATCTCTGCCCTTTCGCCCAGTTGATGGTTTTTGCAGACATTCAAACACTTATCGGCAGACTCCGGCGAAACAATCGCCACGAATTTACCTTCATTTGCGATATTGAGCACGTCAAAACCAAGCATATCGGCAGCCGCCTGCACTGCCGGCGTGACCGGAATATCCGCTTCGCAAATTTCGATACTCAATCCTGTTGCCTTTACGATTTCATTAAGCGTCGCAGCCAACCCGCCGCGAGTTGGGTCGCGCATAAATTTTATGCCGCTTGTATCTTGCAGCAGTTGACACGTCAGGTTGGCAAGGCCGGCACAGTCACTTTGCATCCTGGATTGGAATTTTATGTCCTCGCGCTGGCAGATAATAGTCATTCCATGGTCGCCGATAGTGCCGTTGATAATTATCTTGTCGCCGACCGCGATCTTGTCGAATCCCAAATCTACGCCCGGTAATCTCAGCCCGATTCCTGCCGTGTTTATAAAAATTTTGTCGGCTGCCCCGGCTTCGACGGTTTTGATATCACCGGTAACAATATCGACATTGTTTTGGCGGGTCGTGCTCGGCCGATGCTGGCTAAAATCTTCTCAAGCAACTCAAATTCAAAGCCCTCTTCGATGATCAGCGACAGAGCCAACGCGACCGGCCTTGAGCCGGCGACAGCCAGGTCATTTATCGTGCCGCAAACAGCAAGTTTGCCAATATCACCGCCGTTGAAAAACAAAGGCTTGACAACATAACTATCGGTGGTGAAGCAGATCGAGCTTGAAGCAAGATTTAATTTTGCAGAGTCAGCCAAGCTCGGCGAGGATATCGTTTTTGAATTTCGGCAGAATGTGACTGCCGGATTAATTCATCTGTCAATTGCCCGCCGCCGCCGTGCGCAAGTAAAATTCTGTCGTGTTTCGTAGGTATGCAGTTTTTTCATACCTAACTCTGAACGTCTTGCGGTATGCATAGCATACCCTACCTCCTGGCTGTATCTTGAACCAGGCCGCACAGGCGCCCTCGGAGCTTACCATGCACGGCCCAACCGGCATCTGCGGGCGTGCAGCTCTTTTCGAAAAATCGCACATTCCGGCGGCTCAATCAGTCCGCACAAGCACCTCACCGCATCGACAGCCGTTGCTGTCACCGCCCGGCGTTTCGGTTATGCCAAATCGCTTAAAGGCGTCGAACCGGCTGTATTTATCTTTTAGTTTAAGCGTGCTTTTTTTAATCTTTCCCAGGCCTCGCCAGTAGCCATCCGCCGGCTCGAAAAATCCGCAATCATTTTTTGCGCGGCGGTGTTACCCTTCTCGGTAACGACTGCGGTATATATTGATTTTAGTTCGGCTTGCCTGCATCGAAAGCTGCCGGCAGATTTCAGCCAAGTCCCTCAATTATTTGCAGCGGCTCAAAGCCGGCCACAACGCACGGGCGACCGAAATCTTCGACTATCTCGGCAAAAGCACCGTAGCCGATTATCACGCTGACGTGTCCCGGGCAAAGAAAGCCGTCTATATTATGGTTTTTTTGGCCAATAATGCCCGCATCGCAGGCACAACTAATTTATGCCCGCTCAGGACACAAAAATTGTTGATATTTGCTCGGCTGCTTCTTTAACTGCCACAGCCGTAGCCGGCGCAGTGGTTTCAAAGCCGACCGCAACGAACACCACGTTTTTATCGGGATTATCTTTCGCTAATTGCAGCGCATCTTCACTGCTCAGAACAACCTTGACATTCGCTGTTCGTAGGCGTTTTGTTTCGAGCGAGCCGTCTTTGCCGGGGACACGAACCATGTCACCATATGTTGCAATTAAACAATCGTCACGGTCTGCCAATTGTAAGACAATATCGATATAGCTTTGGTCGGTGACACAGACCGGACAGCCAGGGCCGGATAGAAGTTTCAGCTTTTTGGGCAAAATCGACTTTATGCCGTTGCGGAAAATGGAAACCGTGTGCGTGCCGCAAACCTCCATTATGTTGATTTGCCGACCCAACCGTTCGCAAGCGGCATCGATAGTATGTTGTGCTTTATTGATTCTATCAAGCATTCTTATCAGAGTATATGAGTAAATGCGTTAATGAGTAAATGCATTGTTTTTTCCATTTGTGCTCATCTACACATTTACGCATTTACTCATCCACGCTTTTCATCCCGAAACTTTGTTTGGCGTCTCCGTGAACCTGTTAATTTCCGCAAAAAGCTCCCAGGTTTTTTTCGCCTCTTCTTCATCCACAAGCGATATGGCAAAGCCGGCGTGTACCAGCACTAAATCGCCGAGCTTAGCTTCCGGCAGCAGCGTAGTTTTCGCCTTGAAGCGGTTGCCCATCGCATCAACAACTGCCTTGTCTTTATCCAACTCTACTATTCTTGCTGGTATTGCCAAACACATCGCTCGTATCTTTTCTCAAGACTCGCGATTCATTACAGTGGCCGCAATTGCTGCTTGGCCGAGCGAAAGTCCGCCATCGTTGGCGGGGGCTTCGCGGTTAAATAATACGGAAAAACCGTTCTCTATCAACTGCTTTATTAAACGGTTTGTCAAATACCGATTACAGAATACGCCGCCACTTAACGCAACCGTGTCGAGTTTCGTACTTTCTCTAGCCTGTTTAGCCATCGCCAGTAGGGCGATGGAAAGTGTGTTATGAAACTTTGCCGAGATAATACCTGTAGCTAATCCCTCCTGAATGTCTTGAATTATCCCTTTTATCATTTTATGCAAGTCGAGCTGCACGGGCTTGCCGGCTTCGCGGATAAATTCAAAAACATAACAATCCTCGATGCTATATTCGGCAATTGCCTCCAGGGCCATCGGCAGTTGGGCATCAAAATGGTTGTAACTGCCCAGGCCGAGCATAGCTGCAACCGCATCGAAAACCCTGCCCAGGCTGGAAGTTTGGACACAATTAACGCCCTTCTCAAGCTGCCCCAGTATAATTTTCAATTTTAGATTTTCAATTTTAGATTTGTTATTCGGCTCGTCTGCAATTCGGTCAAGTAGCCAGCCAAATTTCTTTATTGAGATTGCTTCGCTCCGCTCGCAATGACATGATGATTGATCTCCGTAGGCTTTCTTTAATAATCCAAGTAGTGGCCTGACGGCCTCTTTGCTCGCCTTATCGGCGCCGGGCAGGTCGTAGTAGGCTAAGTGTCCAAAACGCTCAAATTTCTCCAGAGATGCTATCATACATTCACAGCCCCAAATCGCACCGTCAGTCCCGTAGCCAGTGCCGTCGCACACAAGGCCGATGACCGGCCCTTCGATGCCATGTTCAACCAAAACCGATGCAATGTGCGCCCAATGATGCTGAACCGCAACAATTTTAACGCCGGATAGCGACCGGGCGTATTGCGTTGATAGATACGCTGGGTGAAAGTCACAGACTACAACCTTCGGCTCAACCTCAAATAACCTCCGCAGATGTTCGATTGAGTCGACGTAGTGGTGGTAGACTGCGGCGTCTTCAAGGTCGCCGATGTGTTCGCTGCAGATAAGCTGATTTTGTTTGGCAAAGCAAAAAGTGTTTTTGAGGTCTGACCCTGCTGCGAATATGTCGTCCCGGCAATTTCCTTCCATAAAAATCGGGGTCGGGACATATCCTCTGGCTCTTCGCAACGGCACCGGCTGGCCGTCTATGAAATGAATAACAGAGTCGTCAACCTGCCGATAAATATCTCTGTCGTGCATCAGAAAGGCATCGGCGACCTGCCCTAATTTTTCAATCGCCGTTTCGTTCCTGCAAATCAAAGGCTCATCGGCGATATTGCCGCTTGTCATCACCAGGACTTTTATGCCCTGCGCAAAGAGCAGATAATGCAGCGGGGCGTAGCAGAGCATAAAGCCGAAGGTGTCAACGCCGCTGGCAACGGATGGAGCGATTGCCGAGCCTTTCCTTTTCGGCAGTAAAACAGCGGGACTCTGCGGACTTTTCAAGAACCTGCCCGGCAAGTTCGTCGACGATGGCATATTTCTTCATCGTTTCAATCGAGCCAGCCATCATAGCGAAAGGCTTGTGGTCTCGTCTTTTGCGCTGCCGTAATCTTTGCACTGCTTGCTCAGCCAGGGCATCGACCGCAAGGTGGAATCCGCCGATGCCCTTGATTGCCACGATTTTCCCGGCTCGAAGTAATCCCGCAGTTTCAGCGATGCTACTATCGGTTTTTGCTACAATTGTCCGGCCCTTGCTATCTGTCAGCCAGATTTTTGGCCCACAGGCAGGGCAGGCGACCGGCTGGGCGTGAAAACGCCGGTCGGTAACATCGCTGTATTGTGCGGCACACTTCGGGCACATCTTGAATACTGACATCGTGGTGTTGGGCCGGTCATAAGGAATGTTTTTGACTATTGAATATCTCGGCCCGCAGTTGGTGCAGTTTATGAACGGATAACCGTAGCGAAAGTCATTTTTATCTGCCATCTCAGCCAGGCAATCTCGGCAGGCGGCAATGTCAGCCGTCACCTGGGATAGGGCGGTTCCCTGCGAATCGCTCGGCCTGATTGTGAATTTGTCGTCGCCGTGGATGACCGGCGCATCCACCGCGGCAGCGGATTTTATCTCGGCTAACGGAGGTTTATCGTCGGATTGCAGTCGGGCTAAGAATTCGGCTATCGTTTTTTCTTCGCCCGTAAGTCCCATTCAGTTGTCTTTTGCGCTTCATCGTCCGTCTGCATGATCAAGCCTGTGGCAATGGACAATCCCAAAAGTCCATGCGCGATGCGTTGACCGAACTGGGTCTTGCTGGCAAACGCCGCATCGGTATGGATCTGATTGAAGTCACCCGTCAGCCCTGCAAAATTGAAAATATCCACCTTCGCTCACCGTCCGCCCAACTGTGACAATCTTTTGCCCAACAGAAAATTCCTCAAAATAAAGTCCAGCCATTGTTTCTCTCCTCGTTTTTTTAGTCATCTAGTCACTGGTAGTCTGCAGTCACTTGCAATTGACTGCATTGCCTGATCCAACCAGACTATCGAACTACCAATCTAAATTATACCCGTTTGACCTCCCGCCATTTCGCCCGTACAATAAGCGCCATGCGCGATTGGTCTTTACATCTCGGCGACCCGCTTTACCTCTCTCTGGCAGCGGATGCCCGCCTGTGCCAGCCCGACTACCTCAACGACCACATCTGGGAAGTGGAACTCGGCGCGGCGGACCCGAACGCGCCTTTGTTTCACTGTACACCACATTTGGTCTGCGCGCGCGCTCCATGCGGCTGTACTTGCGCTTCACAGAAAACAACGTCTCCGTCACAGACCCTAACACCTTTATCGTCAAACCGTCACTGCGCCGCTTCTATCCAAACTTCCTAACCCTCGATTTTGTTCCCCTCGAAAACCTGCAAGTCACAACCGAATTCTGGGTTCCCAAATCCCATGCCGTTGCGGGACGTGTCATCCTCACCAACAAAAGCAACGCCGTGCGCCAGATCAAACTGGAAGTGTGCGCCGCGCTCTCCCCTCTCGATGGTCAATCCATCATCCCCACCCAACAACAATTGGTGAATATTTTAGCGGGACAAACCAGCGGAATCGCGCCTGTCGTCTTTATGACTGGCGGACCCAAACATGGACCTGGACCTCAACCCTCGCTCCTGCTGGACCTGGAACTTGGTCCCGGCGCAACGAGACAGATCACCTTCGCCGAAGCCGCGCTGGATACCGTTGCCACATCCTTTGAACTGGCGCGCCGCAGTGCCGCACGTCCCTGGGAAGCGGAACGCACCCGCATTGAAATGCTGGACGCCTCACAAACTTTAGACATCCGCACCGGCGACCCTGATTGGGATGCCGCGCTTGCATTCAGCCAAACAGCCGCACACGGATTATTCTTCAGCGGCAGCGAACAATTGCCCAATCCATCTTTTGTAAATGCGCGTCACATCGACAATGGTTTCTCACGCAAAGGCGATGGCGCAGATTATCCGCCCTCATGGAATGGACAATCTCCATTGGAGGCTTACTACATCTCCAGCATTTTGCACGGCGCGCCGCAGGTGACAAAGAATCTCATCCTCAATTTCCTCTCCACGCAGAATGAAGATGGCGAAGTGGATGGCAAACCCGGTCTCGCCGCACAGCGCAGAAAATTAATCGCCGCTCCCCTGCTTGCCAGCCTGGCGTGGAAATATTATCAAGCCACACAGGACGAAGCCTTTCTCGCAGAGGTATATCCAAAACTAATTAAATTTTTCTGGTCATGGTTCTCCTCCGCGCATGACCGCAACCGCGACGGCGCGCCCGAGTGGGATCACATCCTGCAAACAGGTTTCGACGACAACCCCATTTTCGATGTCTGGAATCCATGGTCGCAAGGCTTGGATATTTCACTGGTACACAGCCCATCGTTGGAAGCCATGCTGTATCGCGAAGCAAAGTCCATTGTGAAGATCGCAAAACAACTCGGCAAGCCTGATGAAGAAACCATGCTGGTACAGGCGCAAGCCGAAATACTCAAAACATCTCTCATCGCAAGCTGGAATGCGAACCAAAGTTTTTATTCCTATCGTGACCGCGAAACAGGACTGGTCTCAACGGGCAAAGTCATCGCCAAGAAAAAGGGCGATGGCAACATGCGCCCGAAGGCGGAGTTCGAGACTGGAGTCCGCTTGTTGATCGAGATCCAGACCAAAAGTCCAGCCGCGAAGCGCCCCGAGGTGGAGATCAGCGAATACTTCACCAAATCCAAAGGCGAAGTCGAAACCATTTTGGGTCATCAATTCCAATGGCGCACGGGCGGACTGGTCGCCACGACTCAAAAATTATTTACGCGCGTTGGCAGGGTCAGCGTGACAGGGCTCGATG